>NZ_JBAWKE010000033.1:239-666 GCF_037095655.1 Frigidibacter sp. MR17.24 | reverse complement strand
GCGGCTCGGGTGGCGGTGATCTCGACCCGAGCGACACGGATCTCGCGCTGGATCTCGGTCCCGTGGAGGCAGACGTGCCGCTCGACCTCGCGGAAGACCTGCTCGGCGATGTCGACCTCGGCCTGGGCACCCCTCTCGGCGACGACGCGCCGGCGGATACCGACCTGTCCGTCGACCTCGGCCCGGTGGATGCCGACGTTTCGCTCGACGCGGCCGAGGCGCTGATCGGCGACGTCGATCTGCCGATCGGCGGCTCGGGTGGCGGTGATCTCGACCCGAGCGACACGGATCTTGCGCTGGATCTGGGACCGATCGACGCCGAGGTTCCGCTCGACCTCGCGGAAGGCCTGCTCGGCGATGTCGACCTCGGGCTGGGCACCCCTGTCGGCGACGACGCGCCGGCGGATACCGACCTGGCGGTGGACCT
>NZ_JBAWKE010000033.1:0-213 GCF_037095655.1 Frigidibacter sp. MR17.24 | reverse complement strand
CCGCTCGACCTCGCGGAAGGCCTGCTCGGCGATGTCGACCTCGGGCTGGGCACCCCTGTCGGCGACGACGCGCCGGCGGATACCGACCTGGCGGTGGACCTTGGCCCGGTGGAGGCCGATGTTTCGCTCGACGCGGCGGAGGCGCTGATCGGCGACGTCGATCTGGCGATCGGCGGCTCGGGTGGCGGTGATCTCGACCCGAGCGACACGGAT
>NZ_JBAWKE010000032.1:0-791 GCF_037095655.1 Frigidibacter sp. MR17.24 | reverse complement strand
TAGGCTCAGGACCCATTGATCTGCCTGGCTCGTCGTGATTCACGGCTCCGCAAGGAGGCGGATATGACGAGCAACCTGTTCTGGCTGACAGAGACCCAGATGGAGCGCCTTCGGCCCTTCTTCCCGAAGAGCCACGGGCGCCCTCGCGTCGATGACCGCCGCGTCCTAAGCGGTATTATCTTCATCAATCGTAACGGCTTGAGGTGGCGGGATGCGCCTTCGGAGTATGGACCGCCGAAGACGCTCTACAATCGCTGGAAGCGATGGAGCGAGCTTGGCGTCTTTGCCAGGATCTTCGAAGGGCTGGCCGCGGAGGCCCCCGATCCTGCGACTATCATGATCGATGCGACCTACCTGAAGGCCCATCGCACGGCATCCAGCCTGCGGGCGAAAAAGGGGGGCGTGGACGCCTCATCGGCCGCACGAAAGGCGGGATGAACACCAAACTTCACGCGGTCACTGACGGTGAGGGCCGCCCACTGCGGCTCTTCATGACCGCGGGCCAACTGAGCGACTACACCGGCGCACGGGCCATGCTGCGCGAATTACCACCTGCAAAATGGTTGCTCGGCGATCGCGGCTATGATGCCGATTGGTTCAGAGACGGATTGAAAGACAAAGGCTTGCGGGTCTGCATCCCGGGACGGAAGGGGCGGAGGATCCCGGTCCGATACGATCGGCGACGCTACAAGCGCCGGAACCGGATCGAGATCATGTTCGGCAGGCTGAAGGACTGGAGGCGTGTTGCGACGCGCTACGACAGATGCCCGAAGGTCTTCCTCTCGGCCATC
>NZ_JBAWKE010000031.1:0-1113 GCF_037095655.1 Frigidibacter sp. MR17.24 | reverse complement strand
CCGAACATCATGAAGGCGAAGAAGAAGCCGCTCGAGGAGAAGACCGCCGCCGATTACGGCGTCGATGTCTCGCCGCGGCTGACCATCGTCAAGACCACCGAGCCCGCGGGCCGCAAGGCCGGGGTCAAGGTCGCCTCGGTCGACGAGCTGATCGCCAAACTCAAAGACGAAGCGGGGGTGCTCTGATGGCCGTGCTGATCCTGGGTGAAGTGACCGACGGCACGCTGTCGGTCGACGCGACCGCCAAGGCCGTCGCCGCCGTGACCGCGCTCGGCCCCGTCACCGTGCTGGTGGCCGGCGCCTCGGCCGCCGCCGCCGGTGCGGAGGCCGCCAAGATCGAGGGCGTCGCGAAGGTGCTGGTGGCCGAGGACGCGACGCTGGGCCA
The DNA here is from genome assembly GCF_037095655.1 of Frigidibacter sp. MR17.24. Lineage (NCBI taxonomy): Bacteria > Pseudomonadati > Pseudomonadota > Alphaproteobacteria > Rhodobacterales > Paracoccaceae > Frigidibacter > Frigidibacter sp. MR17.24. The sequence continues at coordinate 728 of NZ_JBAWKE010000031.1, read as the reverse complement.
CCGCCTGGCCGAGCCGACCGCGGCGCTGATCGTGTCGCTCGCGGGCGATTACAGCCACATCTGCGCGCCCTCGACCTCGGACGCGAAGAACGTGCTGCCGCGGGTGGCCGCGCTTCTGGACGTGATGGTGCTGTCGGATGTCTCGGCCGTGGTCGATGCCGACACGTTCGAGCGCCCGGTCTATGCCGGCAACGCGATCCAGACGGTGAAGTCGGGCGACGCGACCAAGGTCTTCACGATCCGCACCGCCAACTTCTCGGCCGCGGGCCAGGGCGGTTCGGCGCCGGTCGAGACCGTGGGCGCGGCCGCCGATCCGGGCCTGTCGGCCTGGGTCGAGGACAAGGTGGCGGCCTCGGACCGCCCCGAGCTGACGAGCGCGAAGATCGTGGTCTCGGGCGGGCGCGGCGTCGGGTCGGAAGAGAACTTCGCGATCATCGCGGCGCTGGCGGACAAGCTGGGCGCGGCGGTCGGCGCCTCGCGCGCGGCGGTCGATTCGGGCTATGCGCCGAACGACTGGCAGGTCGGGCAGACCGGCAAGGTCGTGGCCCCCGAGCTTTACGTCGCCTGCGGCATCTCGGGCGCGATCCAGCACCTTGCGGGGATGAAGGACAGCAAGGTCATCGTCGCGATCAACAAGGACGAGGAAGCCCCGATCTTCCAGGTCGCCGATTACGGCCTGGTCGGCGACCTCTTCCAGCTCGTCCCGGAACTGACCCAGAAGGTCTGAT
>NZ_JBAWKE010000030.1:0-1350 GCF_037095655.1 Frigidibacter sp. MR17.24 | reverse complement strand
AGCGCCCGCGCGACGGGGGCATCGGCCTCGTCCATCAGCAGTGTCGCCGTCAGCTGCCCCTCGAAACCCTTGGCCAGCGCGACCATCGCCTCGGCCCCCGGCACCCGCACCACCAGCCCCAGCGGCCCGAACACCTCCTCGGACAGGGCGTGGTCCTCAAGGAAGGCCTCCGACGACACCTCGTAGAGATTGGGCAGGGCCATCCGCCCCTCGCTCTCGCTGGTGAAGACCGGCCGCACCGAATTGCGCGCATCGAGCCGCGCCGTCCCCTCGCGATAGGCGCGGGCGATGCCCTGTGTCAGCATCGCCTGCGGGCCGACCTTGGCCAGCGCCGCGGCGGTGGCGGCGACGAAGGCGTCGCCCTCGGGGCCCGCGGGCACCACGGCGATGCCCGGATTGGTGCAGAACTGCCCCGCGCCCATGGTCAGCGACCCGGCCCAGCCCGCGCCCAGCGCGGCCCCGCGCGCGGCCAGCGCCGCAGGCAGCACGAACATCGGGTTCACCGATCCCAGCTCGCCGAAGAACGGGATCGGCTCGGGCCGCGCCGCGCAGAGATCGAAGAGCGCGCGCCCGCCGCCGAGCGAGCCGGTGAAGCCCACCGCCTTGATGCGGGGGTCGGTGACCAGCGCCTCGCCGACGGCGCGGTTGCCGCCCTGGATCAGGCTGAAGACGCCCGGGTGCAGGCCGCAGGCGGCGATGGCGGCGGCCACGGCCTCGGCGACGATCTCGGCGGTGCCGGGATGGGCGGAATGGCCCTTGACCACCACCGGGCAGCCGGCGGCGAGCGCTGCGGCGGTGTCGCCGCCGGCGGTCGAGAAGGCGAGCGGGAAGTTCGAGGCGCCGAAGACCGCGACCGGGCCGATCGGGCGCTGGACCATGCGGATCTCGGGGCGCGCGGCGGGCTGGCGGTCGGGCAGGGCCGCGTCGGTGCGCCGGTCGAGATAGCCGCCGTCGCGGATGTGGGAGGCGAACAGCCGCAGCTGCCCGGTGGTGCGCCCGCGCTCGCCCTGCAGCCGCGCCTCGGGCAGGCCGGTCTCCTGGCTGCCGATCTCGGTGATGGCCGCGGCGCGGGCCTCGATCTCGTCGGCGATCGCCTCGAGGAAGGCCGCGCGCTCGGCCCGGGTCGAATAGCCGTAGGACCAGAAGGCATCCTCGGCGGCGGCGCAGGCCCGCGCCACCAGCTCGGGCGATCCGACCGAGAATTCGTGCACCGGCCCCTGCGCCGGGTCCGAGGCGAAGCGCGCCCCGGTCCCGACCCACTCCCCGGCGATCAGGTGCTTTCCATGCGGCGTGAAGGTCATGATCCTTCCTCCGTTCTTTCGCATTGGCAAAAATATCCCCGCCGGAGGC
>NZ_JBAWKE010000029.1:0-1868 GCF_037095655.1 Frigidibacter sp. MR17.24 | reverse complement strand
TCCTATGGCGAGTGGCAGGCGGCCGGACATCTCGGAGACCTCCTGCGCGAGATGCGCAGATCCTTCGAGCATGCCCGCGAGACCGCGCCCTGCATCCTGGTGATCGACGAGATCGACGCGCTGGGCTCGCGCGCCGGCGACGACGGCCATGGCCGCAGCTATCGCAGCCAGGCGATCGCCGGGCTACTCACCGAACTCGACACGCTCGGACGCGAGGAAGGGGTGATCCTGATCGGCACCTGCAACCACCGCGACCGGCTCGATCCCGCGATCCTGCGACCCGGACGACTGGACCTGCATGTCGAGATGCCCCTGCCCGATGAGACGATGCTCGCACAAATTCTGCAGGAGCACCTGCCCGGAGAAGATCACCTCGCCCTTGCAGATCTGGCGCGGCGGGCCGTCGGCCACACGCCTGCCGAACTCGACGCGGGCATCCGCACCGCGAAGAGCGCCGCGCGGCAGGAGCGGCGCGCCCCGACCCTCGCGGACATCGCCCGCCATCTCGAACTCGACGACACCGACCCGGCGGTGACGCGCAGGGTAGCGGCGCACGAGGCCGGCCACGCGATCGTGGCGACCGCGCTCGGCGCGAGCCGGGTGGTGCGGATGACGCTCCTGCGCGACGGCGGCGAGACCGTCCGGCGACAGGCGGACCGGATCGGCACGTGGGACGACATCCACGACGAGCTCGCCACCCATCTCGCCGGTCGAGCCGCCGAGCGTCTGGTCTACGGCAGCATCTCCGCCGGAGCCGGCGGCGGCTCGGGATCGGACCTGGCGATCGCGACCGAGCTTGCGGTCGCGTTCCACATGCGCCTCGGCCTCGGCTGGCGCGGCCCCGTCTGGTCCGAGGCCCCGTCTGGTCCGAGGCACCGATCGAGCTCGCGCTGCGCGATCCGCAGATCCACGACCGCGTGCGCCAGATGCTGATCGATGCGGAAGATCGGGCTGGAAAGATCCTCGAGACCGAGCAGGACGTCCTGAATGACCTGTCAGAGCACCTGTTCAAACGGCGAAGGCTATCCGGATCCGATCTCGACGACCTCCTGGGGCCTGTGCAGCGCATCTCTCGGCAGACCACCTGACGGCCCCCACCGCCGATCGTCAGGCATCAGCCGATGCGGCTTCGCCGTGATCCGCGAGCCGCCCTTTCCCAGGCCCCGAGGACAACCATGACCAATCAAGAACAACATATCATGCGCCTCGCCTTGCGCGCCCTTGCCGCCGCCGAGGCCGGACCGACCCCCACCGACCTCGCCGACGCCCCGCTCATCGAGCTGTGGCAAGTGCTGCTGAACCCGCGCGGCGCACCGGTTCTCTACGGCTATGCGAGCGGACACCCGAACCTCGGAACACAGACCGTCCGCACGTCATGGCTGATCGCGATCGATCGGGACGCAGGGTGGGCCCGGACCCTCAATCGATACTACCGGCTGGGCCGATCTCTGGAGGAAGCGGCAAGGCATGGCGTCAATCGGGATCCAGCGCAGGCCGAGGTCGCGCCCGGCACCTACAACTACGAGTATCCCGGATACACGCCGATCACGGATCACGCTGTTCTGCGCGAGCTTTTGGCAGTCCATGCGGCGCAGTTACGGACGCTCGCGACCGACACCGGGATCTCCTGACGGCGGGCGGCATGACGATCGCGGAAGAGGCTTTCCTGAATGGGGGATATCCATCTCTGCAATTCGAGCTTCTGGACCGATCAAGGCAATCTTCAACGAGAGCCGCCTTCGGCGGCGCTTTCTGTCTTGGCAGTCGTTCGGCGGCCATCCGGCCGCTTCTTCTATCTTCCGGTATTGGAGGAAGAATGCAGACTGCCGCCTTCCGGCGGCTCTTTCGATATTTTTGTCTTCGAGAAG
>NZ_JBAWKE010000028.1:0-2425 GCF_037095655.1 Frigidibacter sp. MR17.24 | reverse complement strand
CCATCCGGCCGCTTCTTCTATCTTCCGGTATTGGAGGAAGAATGCAGACTGCCGCCTTCCGGCGGCTCTTTCGATATTTTTGTCTTCGAGAAGAGACATGTGGCACCGCCGGTGGCGGCGCTATTGGGGGATATTTCGGTATCTATCCTGCCGCTGCCGCGGCGTTTTCCAGATCCTGGCTCTCGCTCTGAAGCCTTTTTCTCCTCCAGCGGAGCTGGTCGCCCAACCACGCACCTGATCGCCGCCGCGCGGTCGGCGGCAAAAATCCGGATAATTCTCTGTCTGTGAAGAACGGTTCCGCGCGGGGCCGGCGGCTCCGATGTCGCGGAGAGGCCCGCGATGGGGCTGGCGCGTTTCCAAGACCGGGTTTTTCCACATTTTCTAGCGCTTCGCGGCCTGTGAGAGTGGTTTTCGCGCCGCGACGTCTCCCCCCAGCCAATCCCGATGAGGTATGATGGTCATGAGCAGCACCGGACCCAACCCGGACAATTTCAGAGCGACATCACCCGCGGCGAGAGCCTCGCGCGTGGGCACGGGAGAGGCATGTCATGGCGGCCAGGCGGGCACAGATCGCGGGATCGGAGGCGACGACGTCGCCCTCCTCCGCCATCTCACCCGCATCGTCGCTTGCGGATCCGCGCGGCCATGCAGACCGCCGTGACACTCTGATCGCCCTGGTTCGCGCGCTCGCGCGCGACGCCGCCCGCACCGACCATGCGTCCGAGGCCGCCTGAGCGCGCCCCACGCACCGCACAGGAGATGACCATGACGAAGCCCGCCCTCCGTGCCGCACTCTACGCGCGCTACTCCTCGGACATGCAGCGCCCCGCATCGATCGAAGACCAGTTCCGGCTTTGTCGCGAGCGCGCCGACCGCGAAGGCTATCAGATCGTCGGCACCTACGAGGATCGCGCCGTCTCCGGGAAGACCCTGCTGCGGCCGGGCATGCAGAACCTCATCGCCGATGCGCGCAGCCGCAGGTTCGACGTCATCATCGTCGAAGGCCTCGATCGCCTGAGCCGCAACCTCGCCGACACCGCCGCCGTCTTCCGGGATCTGAACTTCGCGGGCGTCTCGATCGTGACGCTGTCCGAAGGCGCGGTCGACGAGTTGGACATCGGTTTGCGGGGCACGATGAACCACCTGTTCATCAAGGACCTCGCGGCGAAGACCCATCGCGGCCTCCGTGGCCGTGTCGAGCGCGGGAAGTCGGGCGGCGGCAATGCCTTCGGCTATCGCGTCCTGCGGGAGATCGGCGAGGATGGCGAGATCCGCCGCGGCGAGCGGGAGATCGACGAAGACGAGGCTCCCGTGGTCCGCCGGATCTTCGAGAGCTACCTCTCGGGCCAATCGCCGAACAAGATCGCCGACATGCTGAATGCGGAAGGCACGATCGGTCCGCGGGGTGGGGCCTGGGACAAGTCCGCGATCCACGGCAATCCGAAGCGCGGCACCGGGATCCTCAACAACGAACTCTACATCGGCCGGCTGATCTGGAACCGCCAGACGTTCGTGACCGATCCCCAGACCGGCCGTCGGCAGGCAAGACCCAACCCGGAGTCTGAATGGGTCATCAGAGAGGTCCCCGAGCTGCGGATCATCTCGGAGGCACTCTGGCAGCAGGTGAAGGACCGCCAGGACGGCCGCAAGATCAAGCACACCATGGTCGAAGCCTGGGAACGCCGCAAACCGCGCTTCCTGCTCACAGGCCTCATGAAGTGCGGCAACTGCGGCGGCGGCTTCTCGACGGTCGGCACGGATCGCTTCGGCTGCAGCAACGCCCGCAACAAGGGCAAATCCTATTGCGACAACACGGTCACCGTGACGCGGCAGGACATGGATGGCCGCATCCTGAACGCGCTGTCCAACCGACTGGTCGATCCCGACCTCACGCGCGTCTTCGTCGAGGAATACATCGCTGAACGCAATCGTCTCGCGTCGACCTGCGTCGACGATGGCGCTGGCAAGCAGCGCGAACTGAACAAGATCATGCGCGACCAGGACAAGCTGGTGACGGCTCTTCTCAACGGCATGACAGCGGGCCCGCTGAATGTCCGGCTGGAGCAGCTCGAGGCGCGGAAGGCCCTTCTCGAAGCCGAGCTGGCCGAGATCGCCAGGCGAAAGAAGAGCTCCCCTACCCTGCTCCACCCCGGCATTGCCAAGACCTACCATCAGCGGGTCACTGCGCTGGTCGCGGCACTGTCGGAACCCGAGCACGAGGGTGAAGCGAAGGAGTTGCTGCGCGGACTGATCGATCGGATCACGGTCACGCCCATCCCGGGTCCCGGCAAACGACGGCTGCCGCGCATCGACCTGCAGGGCTCGCTGATCCATATCCTCGAACTGGCGGTGGTGGGTGAGCGTGAACTGGGAAAGCAAAAAGCCTCCTGCGAGAGGAGGCTGATCAACTTGTAGAGTTTATGGT
>NZ_JBAWKE010000027.1:0-2621 GCF_037095655.1 Frigidibacter sp. MR17.24 | reverse complement strand
CAACATGGCGATCATGGCGCTCTGCACCCGGGTGCTGGGGCTGCCCTATCAGGCGGGCTTCGTCTCGGGGCTCGTGCTGGTGCCGGTGGCGAGCTACTTCTTGAACAAGTTTTGGGTCTTCAGAAGCGCTGGGCGTTGATAAACTCGGTTGACCTGTGAGAGGTCTACCCGGGAAGCTCAGCGACTGGAAGTTGGGCTGCCGAGAGCGCTTACTCTCCTCCTTCGTGGTGAAGAAAATTCCACATCAAACCGAGGGACCTTCCGGGGGGCGGTCACTTGCGTGAGCATAATTTGCTAGTATGAAGTATCCACGCGCAGAGCGACCTGTGCCTGTGGAAGTCGTGAGATTGACTTTCCAATTATGGAGATCGGTATTAACGATGGGCTGGCTGAAAAGAATGGTGGGAGCGCGAACTCAGCGCGATGCTGAGAGCAAGGCGGAAACATTCGTCGCCCTTTGCGTTGCGACGGATGGATATGATCTGATTTGGGACTTTTGCTTGCAAAGTCAATCAGATTACTGCGCAAAACACGGCATCGAGTACAGACTCGTTAGAGGCGTTTCTGACCAACTAAATGGCAAGTGGATCAAACTAAGGGAGGCCGCCGATCTCCTCAAATCCGGCCATACTGTTTTGGTTGTAGATGCGGACGTGCAAATAACAAGAGACACGCCTCACTTCTCTGCCGCAATGCTCGATGAGGACAGAAGCATCTTTATCGCAAACGGAATATCAGGACGTGCAAACTCGGGAGTGATGATGCTGCGTGGCACTCGAGCCATCGAGTTCCTGGAAACATGTTTAGCTAACAAAGACAAGCCAGTCAATCCTGAGAATTTTGTCACAACTGATGGAGAGAATGGGCACATCATCGAAGCGTTGCAGCTAGATTCTTTCGTAACCGAGAGGGGAATACTATCCAATGAATGGAACTGCACCCTCCCTGAGAAGGCATCCTCAGCCTTTTTTAGACACTATACGAACAGATTGCGTTCAGCGCTCGATGAGGGGTTGTTTGAAACAGGGAACGAAGTTTCGATAGCTCCCAAGTCCCAAAGTGAGGCTGCCGAGCATGCTGCGTGGATTGCTCACAAGGCCACCAGAAAAGATTTGTTATCACGGCTAGAGATGGATGACGTCTCTTACAGTATATTTAAGGATAACATCTTGGCCATGTCAGGGAAGTTCACCTACCCAGACATGATTACCGATACAATCAATGGATGGGTTTGGCGGTACGAATTTGCAAGTGGAATGCTAGAGCGCCCCACTTCGATACTGTTTCGCCGCCTATCCTCACCCGATTCTGTATTTATCGATGGCGGGGCAAACGCCGGGTACTTCTCAATAATCATGTCTGAATTACTATCCTCTGGACGAATTCTTGCAATTGAGCCCCACCCGGATAACTTTAATGTCCTTTGCAAAAACTTGCCTGGAGAGACCGTCACTTGCGCGCAGGTCGCTCTGTCGGATGAAGATGGAGAACTTGACCTGTTTCAAGGAAATGGTCATAGCTCCAGCACTATCTGGGAAGCTGCCGGCATGTCTCAACGACGCATCCCGGTGAGTGTTACTACAATCGATAAGTTGGCTGCAGATCATGGCTTGAGTCGGGTCGACTTCCTCAAACTCGACATAGAAGGAGCGGAACCGAACGCGTTGCGTGGTGCCAAATCTACTCTCGAGGGTTCAGAGAACATCGTAGTAATTGTCGAATCCAATCCTCGTCTGCTTGCCGCAGGAGGATCCTCAGTCCTTGAACTTATAAAGCAAATGTCTCAGATTGGATTTGTTGGCCGAATAGTACGCGACGATCTCCGCTTGGGCCCTACCGGCTATGCACCTTCTTCTGCAACGATTAATATTATTTTCGCGCGCCCTGCGCGCTGGAAGACAATTGTTTCGTTACTAGGCTCAGGACCCATTGATCTGTTGAGCTCGTCGTGATTCACGGCTCCGCAAGGAGGCCGATATGGTAATCATCCCCACGGTTAACAGGCCGCTGAAAAAGTCTGCCGTGTAGAACGGTTTCCCTCGATCCGGGTTGATGCCGCCAANCAGGCTGCGAGCAGTTTTGGTAGTCTGGCCAGATTGCAGGCCGCCATCGCCAGGGTGAAGCGGGCACGGACGCGCTCGATGCCGCGATACAGGGTTTGCGCCATGCCGCCGACCGTCTTCACCCAGCCGAAGGGTTCCTCGATCTTCTTCCTGCGTCGCTGCGACTTGGCGTAGCCGGGGTGCCGGGTGGTTCGGCCGTCGATGGCGGAGTGCCGAGACTTCTTGGCAACGTGCGGCGTGACGACCATCTGGCGCAGCTCGGCGACGAAGTCCGCGCTGTCGTAACCGCGGTCTGCCGCCAGCGTCAGGCGCCGGGTCGATCCGGGCGAATGGCGGTGAAGCATCTCGACGGCGGCCTTTCGTTCTGCTCGGCCGTCTGCAGTGGTCAGGTCGGCCTGCACGATGAGGCCGGAGCCGTTCTCCATCAGGCTATGCCCCATGAAGCACAGCATCGCTCCGGTGCCGGGTGACTTCTTGAACAGCCGCGCCTCCGGATCGGTCGTCGAGGCATGGGTCGCGTTGGAACGCCGCTCGCCGCGGAAGTCGACTTCGGCGTTG
>NZ_JBAWKE010000026.1:0-2661 GCF_037095655.1 Frigidibacter sp. MR17.24 | reverse complement strand
GACATCACTCCCCTGGCGCGGGATGGAGCAGCCCGGTAGCTCGTCAGGCTCATAACCTGAAGGTCGCAGGTTCAAATCCTGCTCCCGCAACCAACACTAATTCGTCAGACATCGCCAAAGCCCCGTGCACACCGCCCGGGGCTTTCTTCGTGTTTGCCGCCGCGTTCACTTCCTTCAGCGGGCGACCGGTCGCCAGGCACAAAAGCGCCGCCAGCGTGCCCTCGAGATCGATCACCAGACCGTCCCGCGCCGGGGTAGGGGTGAGCACGATCCGGTCGATCAGCGCCCGCACCGCTTCCTTCGCCTCCGGCATGTGTTCGGCATCGCCAAGGCCGCGGATCAGCGCGCCGATCCGCTTGCGGTAGGTCGCGGCCATCGACGGGTGGATGCGCAGCGGCGAGGCTGCCGGCTCCTGGCTGAGCTGTGCCTCGATCGCCTTCTTGCGCTGGTCGAGTGCGAGCATCCGGTCCTTCACCTGCTCGGCCGGAATGCCGTTGACGATCGCATCCACGAGGCGGTCGTGATCACGCTTGACCTTTGCAAGCTCTTTCTCGAGCTCGGAGCGCCCGGCCGATGCGGTGGCGAGCAGCCGATTGCGCTCCTCGGTGTAGGCTTCGCAGAAGGCCTCGACCAGCTCGGGGTCCATGAGGTTGTGCTCGAGGGCGTCGAGGACCCGCGCTTCGAGATCCTCGCGCTTGATGGTCAGCATGTTCGTGCAGACGGCGGAGCCCTTGTTGCGCGCCGTCGAGCAGCCGAAGGCATCCTTCGACACCTTCGCGAAGCCACCACCACAGCAGCCGCAGGCCATCAGCTTCGAGAGCAGGAACTTCGGCCGACGCCGGTCCCAGACCGGCGTGTCGGTGCCCTTGGACTTCAGCACGCCCTGGCGTTCGCGGGCGGCCGTCCAGAGATCCTCGTGGACGATCCGCAGCTCCGGGACCTCGGTGATCTGCCATTGCTCTTCCGGGTTCGGGCGCGAGACGCGGCGGCCGGTGTCGGGGTCCTTCACATATCTCTGCCGGTTCCAGACCAGGCGGCCGGCGTAGAGCTCGTTGTTGAGGATGCCCGTGCCGCGCTCGCGGTTGCCGTGGATCGTGGAGGCGCCCCATTTGCCGCCCTGCGGGCCGGGGACGCCTTCCTTGTTGAGCTGTTCGGCGATCTTCTTCGGCGAGCTTCCCCGCGTGTAGTCGCTGAAGATCCGGCGGACGACTTCTGCCTCTTCGGCATTGATCGTGCGATCGCCGCGCAGGGGTTCCCCTCGTTCGTCGAACTGGCGCACGACGTCGTAGCCGTAGCTGATCCCGCCCGCCGACTTGCCGGCGATGGCGCGGCCGCGGAGGCCCTCGCGGGTCTTCGCCGCGATGGCGGCCAGTTGCATGGCGTTCATGGTGCCGCGCAACGCGATGGCCATCTCGCCGACGGAACCATCCTCGACGGTCTCGATCATGATGTCGGCGAAGCGGAGCCGCTGGAAGAGGCCGGCGATATCGGCCTGGTTGCGGCTGAGACGGTCGAGGGCATGGGCGATGACGACATCGAAGCGCCTTGCCTCTGCGTCGCGCATCAGCTTCTGGATGCCGCTGCGCATGAGGCTTGCGCCGGAGATCGCCCGATCGACATAGGTGTCGACGATCTCGAGGCCCTGGCGGTGGGCATATTCGGTGCAGGCACGGATCTGGTCGTCGATGGAGGCGTCGCGCTGCATGTCCGTGGAGAAGCGCGCGTAGATCACGGCGCGAAGGGCATCAGGCATGTCGGCATCCTCGGACGTTGTCGCGTGCGGCTATACCTCTCCGAACTCGGCGGCGTGGTCGGCACGTGCAGTGTCCCGGGCCATGGCGCGGATGAAGGCGATGAGCTTGGCCCGATGCTCGTTCAGGATGCGGGGATCTGCAAGCGAGGATGCAGCCGACGATACGGGCGCGACGGCGGCGGAGGGCGACGTCGTCGCCTCCGATCCCGCGATCTGTGCCCGCCTGGCCGCCATGACATGCCTCTCCCGTGCCCGCGCGCGAGGGTCTCGCCGCGGGTGATGTCGCTCTGAAATTGTCCGGGTTGGGTCCGGTGCTGCTCATGACCATCATACCTCATCGGGATTGGCTGGGGGGAGACGTCGCGGCGCGAANTCTCGCCGCGGGTGATGTCGCTCTGAAATTGTCCGGGTTGGGTCCGGTGCTGCTCATGACCATCATACCTCATCGGGATTGGCTGGGGGGAGACGTCGCGGCGCGAAAACTGGCCCCACGGGCCGCGAAACGCCCGAAAATGTGGAAAAACCCGGTCTTGGAAGCGCGCCCGTCACTTCGCCAGGCCTCCCGCGGCGCCGGTGCCGCCGACCCCACGCGGACCCGTTCATCACAGACAGTGAATTATCCGGATTTTTGCCGTCACCGGCGCCGCGGCGGTCAGGTGCGAGGTTGGGCGACCAGCTCTTCAGGAGGAGAGAAAGGCTTCAGAGAGAGAGAGAGAGAGAGAGAGAGAGCCAAGGTCTGGAAAACGCCGCTACAGCGGCAGGATAGATACCGAAATATCCCCCAATAGCGCCGCCCCCGGCGGTGCCACATGTCCCTTCTCGAAGACAAAAATATCGAAAGAGCCGCCGGAAGGCGGCAGTCTGCATTCTTCCTCCAATACCGGAAGATAGAAGAAGCGGCCGGATGG
>NZ_JBAWKE010000025.1:0-3052 GCF_037095655.1 Frigidibacter sp. MR17.24 | reverse complement strand
GGGGAAGAAGGCTTCGGCATGGCTCGACGCTAACACTCAGGACTCACAACCTGAATCCGCCTCACCGATAAGTGCAACAACGCCCCTGCAGAGAAGATCAGGCTGGAAATGCGTGCCGCATAGCCCCAGAAATCAACCTGCGGACTCTCCGGAAATTCGGAGGAGAGTCGGGTCTCGGGTCAGTCTTGAGCCTAGCTGAACCTGCCAGATTGCATGAAGATCTCACGCGTTCTGGCGTCGTTTCCGCATGACCAGTAGTGCGCCCATTCCTGCGGCCATCAGTGGTAGTGATGCTGGAAGTGGCACGCTGGGCAATAGACTCTCATCAAAAACTGCCTGATACCCACCCATCGTCACATAATACTGTGGAACTACCTGAGTAGGATCTTGATCTTTACCCAGAGAGAACATCATTGACATTCTTGGTATGATGAACTGATCTCCGGCCTCTGCCGGTGCCAGTTCATAGCTTACCGGCGACCCAACATTCTTAAGTCCAGACACAGTGGATATAACAAACTCCACATCTGCTCCTGGGGAGAGTTCAAATAATCCAGGAGCGTTTCCTCCGCCCCACAAAATCCCCACGTTTCCCTGCATGTAATCAGAAGTGCCGCCATGGTATCTGGCAATGAAGTCAGAACTTCCATAGTTTGTCAGCCTCGCCGTAACCTGATAGCCATCACTCCAACTTGTTCCTGGCGCAACAAAGAACAGCGGCTCGCTTGTCATTACAAGGCTAAGGTCTTCGAGTTCGTATCCGCAGAAGCCGCCAGCCGCATTGCATCCATATGTCGCAGCATTACTTGGCGTTCCCCCAAAAGTGCAGATTGCCACAATAGCCGCACACCCAAGATTAACCGTTGAGTTCATCACGCCTTTAAACGAAGCCATTTTCCCTCAATTATATTCTGGCGCGCACAATCCTAGACAAGAGAGTTAGTTTGCTCACTTTGATAGATTGGATATGACTTCGCCGATGAACGTCCGCCTGGACGATACCTCCGAACGTTCACGTTAGTCTAGTGCATCGTGAGTTACGCCCTAGCAACTGTATCTGTCAGATGTGGCGGGGCTTCCACTCTCGTCGTTTTTTTGCATAAAGAATTGGCTAGGATGACGAGCTTTCGTGCGACTGCTGTCACGATGACCTTGTGCGGCTTTCCAGCTTTGCGGAGCCGATCAGCGAAAGCTTTGCGCGGCGTTGTTGCAGAACTCGGCTGGTGAAGGATTCATATCGGGAATCCATGCGGTTAGACGAACGCCATGAGCAAGCCGAAGCCCGCCCGCTACCACACCTCGAACTGGTCCACCTATAACGATGCGCTCAGGAAGCGCGGGTCGCTGCTGATCTGGCTGGACAAGGAGATGACCTGGCACGCGCCGCATGAGGGACGCGCGGGGCGCCGGCCGGTCTTTTCGAACGCCGCGATCCAGTTTTGCCTATCAATCAAGGTTCTGTTCAAGCTGCCTCTCAGGCAGGCAGCCGGGATGGTGGCGAGCCTCCTGCGCGTTGCTGGGCTGGATTGGCCTGTTCCGAACTACTCGATGCTGTGCCGCAGGCAGAAGACCCTGAAGGTGCAGATCCCTTATCGCCGTGCTGGCGGACCGCTTAACCTGCTGGTGGACAGCACCGGCATCAAGTTTCTTGGCGACGGCGAATGGCAGGCCTGCAAACATGGCGTTCAGGGTCGTCGCCAATGGCGCAAGGTGCATCTGGCGATGGACACTACCACATCCGACATCCGCGTGGTCGAGTTCACCCCGAGCCGGGAAGGCGAGCGCCCCGTCCTGCCGGACCTGCTTGGTCAGATCAGGCAGGACGAGGACATTGGCACCGTGACCGCAGATGGTGCCTACGATACCCGCCGCTGCCACAGCGCCGTCATCGCGCGTGGCGGCACGGCAATCATACCGATCCGAAGGAACGGTCGGGCTTAGAAAGAGGACTGCCCGGCTGCCAAGGCGCGCAACGAAACCCTGCGCGCCACGCGCTATTACGGTCGGGCATTCTGGAAGCGGTGGACCGGATATCACGCCCGCAGCCGCATGGAAGCCAAGATGCGGTGCCTGAAGGCTTTTGGTAAGCGCATCGCTGCGCAGGATCCCGATCGCCAAGCCGCCGAAATCCACATCCAGGTCGCCCTCATCAATCGCTTCAACGCGCTCGGTACCGCCGAGGTTGTCCGCGTGGCCTGAGCACCGACGGGAAAGGGCCACTCATACCTCAGCCCGCCGTTCTGCAACAACGCCCGTCCAGGCCGCCATACTTGGACCGCCACTTGTAGAAACTGGCCGTGCTGATCCCGTGCTCGCGGCACAGCTGGGGCACAGCCACCCCGTTCTCAGCCTGGCCCAGGACCGCCATGATCTGCGGCTCAGTGAAACGGCTCTTCCTCATCCGAATCTCCTCGGCTTGCGACGCGAGAAAATTCTACGATCAAAGACCCTTAACAGGCCGCTGAAAAAAACCTGCCTCGACGCCGTTGGAGGAACATGATTCACCGACATCACGGNCCTGCCTCGACGCCGTTGGAGGAACATGATTCACCGACATCACGGCATATGTGGAGATGGCGATGCGTGGATCGGACGAGGCGACGGGATCGCTGTTCAGCTACGTCGACCTTGAGGAACGCGTCCCGGCACGGCATCCTCTGCGCAAGATCCGCGCTGTCGTCAACGATGCGCTTCGTTCGCTGAATGCCGACTTCGATCGCCTCTACGCCGGGGAGGGCCGCCCCTCGATCGCGCCGGAACGATTGATCCGAGCAAGCCTGCTGCAGATCCTCTACTCGATCCGGTCCGAGCGGCAGCTCACGGAGCAGATGGATTACAATCTGCTTTTCCGCTGGTTCGTGGGCTTGGGGATCGACGACGCGGTCTGGGGTGAAGGGCGTCCCGGAATTGGTCCAGTGGACCAATTCAGCCCTGAACGGGCGAAGCCCCGGGCCGCAGGCCGACCGTGTTCACGAAGAACCGCGACCGGCTGCTGACGACGGATATTTCGCGCAAGGTCATGGCCGCGATCCTGGCACATCGCGAGGTGGCA
>NZ_JBAWKE010000024.1:2500-5383 GCF_037095655.1 Frigidibacter sp. MR17.24 | reverse complement strand
TGGTTGCGGGAGCAGGATTTGAACCTGCGACCTTCAGGTTATGAGCCTGACGAGCTACCGGGCTGCTCCATCCCGCGCCAGGGGAGTGATGTCGTACGAGAGTATTCTGGTTCTTTCTAGGTTTGGCGGTGACCTACTCTCCCACGTCTTGAGACGCAGTACCATTGGCGCGACGGCGCTTAACGGCCGGGTTCGGAATGGAGCCGGGTGTTTCGCTCGTGCTATGACCACCAAACCAAGGAAGAACCAGAACATCGGCACCGCTTTCGCGGCGTTGTCGTTTTCGTCAAGTTTATGCTTGCGACCAGTTTCACAGCCTTGCTGTTTCTGGATCAGATCAAGCCAATCGGGCAATTAGTACCAGTCAACTGAATGCGTTACCGCACTTACATCTCTGGCCTATCGACGTGGTGGTCTTCCACGGCCCTCAAGGGAGACCTAGTTTTGAAGGGGGCTTCCCGCTTAGATGCCTTCAGCGGTTATCCTGTCCGATCATAGCTACCCAGCACTGCCGTTGGCACGACAACTGGTCCACCAGTGGATCGTTCACCCCGGTCCTCTCGTACTAGGGGCAACTCTTCGCAAGTCTCCTACACCCACGGCAGATAGGGACCGAACTGTCTCACGACGTTCTAAACCCAGCTCACGTACCTCTTTAAATGGCGAACAGCCATACCCTTGGGACCTGCTCCAGCCCCAGGATGAGATGAGCCGACATCGAGGTGCCAAACGATGCCGTCGATATGGACTCTTGGGCATCATCAGCCTGTTATCCCCAGAGTACCTTTTATCCGTTGAGCGATGGCCCTCCCACTTGGGACCACCGGATCACTATGGCCGTCTTTCGACTCTGCTCGACTTGTCAGTCTTGCAGTCAGGCTGGCTTCTGCCATTGCACTCAACGAGCGATTTCCGACCGCTCTGAGCCAACCTTCGCGCGCCTCCGTTACGATTTGGGAGGCGACCGCCCCAGTCAAACTCCCCACCACGCATGGTCCCGGACCCGGATGACGGGCCGCGGTTAGACATCAAGATGGCGAAGGGTGGTATCTCAAGGATGGCTCCACCGGAACTGGCGTCCCGGTTTCAAAGCCTACCACCTATCCTGCACATCGCAATCCTGATGCCAGTGCGAAGCTAGAGTAAAGGTTCATGGGGTCTTTCCGTCTAACCGCGGGTAGTGTGCATCTTGACACACAGTTCAATTTCGCTGAGTCCACGTTAGAGACAGCGGGGAGGTCGTTACGCCATTCGTGCAGGTCGGAACTTACCCGACAAGGAATTTCGCTACCTTAGGACCGTTATAGTTACGGCCGCCGTTTACTGGGGCTTCAATTCGGAGCTTGCACCCCTCCTTTTAACCTTCCAGCACCGGGCAGGCGTCAGACCCTATACGTCGCCTTACGGCTTCGCAGAGCCCTGTGTTTTAAGTAAACAGTCGCCACCCCCTAGTTTGTGCCCCCCGCCCATACTTGCGTACAGACGGGGCCTCCTTCTCGCGAACTTACGGAGGCATTTTGCCGAGTTCCTTTAACGTGGTTCTCTCAAGCGCCTTGGTATTCTCTACCAGTCCACCTGTGTCGGTTTAGGGTACGGTCTCATGGAGGGCTATTTCCAGGAACCCCTAAGCAGCCCGTTCAATCCGATAAGAACGAACTACCCTCGGGATCCGTCACATCCTCCTGGCCCAGGAATATTAACCTGGTTCCCATCGACTACGCCTTTCGGCCTCGCCTTAGGGGCCGGCTTACCCTGCTCAGATTAGCTTTAAGCAGGAACCCTTGGACTTTCGGCGACAGGGTCTCTCACCCTGTTTGTCGCTACTCATGTCAACATTCTCGCTTCCGATCACTCCACCGGATGCCTCACGGCCCGGCTTCACAGTCAACGCCACTGCCTCCGTTGCGACCGAAGTCGCAAAAGAGGCAAGGCGTTATATCACGGAACGCTCCGCTACCACGCACCATAAGGTGCATCCAAAGCTTCGGCTCGTGGCTTGAGCCCCGTTACATCTTCGCCGCAGGACAACTTGTCTAGACCAGTGAGCTGTTACGCTATCTTTAAAGGATGGCTGCTTCTAAGCCAACCTCCTGGTTGTTTTGGTCGTCCCACATGCTTTCCCACTTAGCCACGAATTGGGGGCCTTAGCTGTTGGTCAGGGTTGTTTCCCTCTCCACGACGGACGTTAGCACCCGCCGTGTGTCTCCCGGATAGTACTCCTGGGTATTCGGAGTTTGGTTAGGCTCAGTAAGTCTGTGGGACCCCATCACCCATCCAGTGCTCTACCCCCCAGGGTATTCGTCCGAGGCGCTACCTAAATAGCTTTCGCGGAGAACCAGCTATCTCCGAGTTTGATTGGCCTTTCACCCCTAGCCACAGCTCATCCGGACCCTTTTCAACGGGTGTCGGTTCGGACCTCCAGTGCGTGTTACCGCACCTTCATCCTGGCCATGGCTAGATCACTCGGTTTCGGGTCTGATCCGTCG
The DNA here is from genome assembly GCF_037095655.1 of Frigidibacter sp. MR17.24. Taxonomy (NCBI): domain Bacteria; kingdom Pseudomonadati; phylum Pseudomonadota; class Alphaproteobacteria; order Rhodobacterales; family Paracoccaceae; genus Frigidibacter; species Frigidibacter sp. MR17.24. The sequence goes on along the minus strand of NZ_JBAWKE010000024.1, from coordinate 2,897 downwards.
AACTCATGCGCCCTTTTAAGACTCGCTTTCGCTGCGCCTACACCTAACGGCTTAAGCTTGCTCGACAGACCAAGTCGTTGACCCATTATACAAAAGGTACGCCGTCAGGCCTCATGGACCCTCCGACTGCTTGTAGGCGTTCGGTTTCAGGGACTGTTTCACTCCCCTCGTCGGGGTGCTTTTCACCTTTCCCTCACGGTACTGGTTCGCTATCGGTCAGTAAGGAGTACTTAGCCTTCGAGGGTGGTCCCCCGATCTTCAGACAGGATTTCACGTGTCCCGCCCTACTTAATACGTCCCATCGAGCTTCGCATACGGGGCTGTCACCCATATCGCTGGCCTTTCCAGACCATTCTGCTCACTCTCAAGGCTCGGCTGGTCCGCGTTCGCTCGCCAC
>NZ_JBAWKE010000023.1:0-8427 GCF_037095655.1 Frigidibacter sp. MR17.24 | reverse complement strand
CACTCCCCGGCGATCAGGTGCTTTCCATGCGGCGTGAAGGTCATGATCCTTCCTCCGTTCTTTCGCATTGGCAAAAATATCCCCGCCGGAGGCGTCCGGCGGCACCGCCCGCGGGGGGCGGCGTGGCAGGCGTTCAGGCCCCGTGGATCGGCTCTTGGGTGAACATGCCGCCCTGGTAGACGGCGTTCGGATGATCCTTGGCCGGCCGTTCCATCCGCGCATCGAGCGCGGCGCGGAACCGTTCCGAATTGTCCTGCGGCCGCCAGCCGATCGCGGCGGCCGAGGCGGTGTCCCACCATTTCTGGTCGTTGTCGGACACGCCCCAGATCACCGGGCAGCCCAGCCGCGGCGCGCGGAAGACGCAGCCGATCAGCGCCGCGCAATCGTCGAAGGACATCCAGGTCGCCAGCATCCGGTGGTTCGCGGGCTCCTCGAAGCACGACCCGATCCGCACGATCGCCGTCTCGATCCCGAACTTGTCGTGATACATCGAGGCCAGCGCCTCGCCGAAGCATTTCGAGACGCCGTAAAGCCCGTCGGGCCGCATCGGGTCGGTCGTCTTCAGCCACTCGTCCTGCCGGTAGAAGCCGATCGTGTGGTTGGACGAGGCGAAGAGCACGCGGCCCACCCCCTCGGCCCGGGCGGCCTCGTAGAGGTTGTAGAGCCCGAGGATGTTGGCGTTCAGGATCGTGCCGAAGTCGCCCTCGACCGACTTGCCGCCGAAATGCACGATGCCGTCGCAGCCCGCGACCATCGCGCGCACGGCGGCGGCATCGGCGAGGTCGCAGGTCACGACCTCTTCGGTCGGGCCGGGGTCCTCGACGGGGACGATGTCGGCGAGGCGCAGCGTTTCGGCCACGCCGCCCAGCCGCGTGCGCATCGCGCGGCCAAGGCCGCCGGCGGCGCCGGTGATCAGGAGTTTCTTCAGCATTGGGTTCTCCGAAGTCGGACCGCCGGACCCGTCGCAGGGATCTGCGGGGGGCCCGGCGGGAATTGCGGTCGGCTCAGCGGAAGACGCCGGGCAGCCAGAGCGAGAGCGCCGGGATGTAGGTCACCAGCATCAGCGTGGCGAAGGCCGCGAGATAGAAGGGCCAGATCGAGGTCAGCACCTGGCCGATGCCGATGCGCCCGACGGCGCAGCCGACGAAGAGCACCGATCCCACCGGCGGCGTGCAGAGCCCGATCCCGAGGTTCAGGATCAGGATCACCCCGAAGTGGACCGGATCGACCCCGAAGGCCTGCGCCACCGGCAGGAAGATCGGCGTGGTGATCACGATCAGCGGCGACATGTCCATGAACGTGCCCAGGATCAGCAGCATGACGTTGATCAGAAGCAGGATCACGATCGGGTTGTCCGAGAAGCCCTGCAGGAACTCGACCATCTGCGTCGGCACCTTCAGATAGGCCAGCAGCCAGCCGAAGCAGGCGGCCGAGCCGATCACCATCAGCACCATCGCCGTGGTGCGCACCGCAGCCAGCGTCGCCTCCTTGAAGTCGAACCACGACAGGCTGCGGTAGACCAGAAGCGTCACCCCCAGCGCGTAGATCACCGCGATGTTCGAGCTTTCCGAGGCGGTGAACACGCCCGAGCGCACGCCGCCGAAGATGATCGCGATCAGGATCAGCCCGGGCACGGCCGACAGGAACAGCGTGCCGAGCATCGCGAAGCCCGGGAAGGCCTCGGTCGGGTAGCCGCGGCGCCGCGCGACCATCCAGGCCGCCGCCATCAGCGAGAGCGCGAGGATGAAGCCCGGCACGATCCCCGCGGTGAAGAGGTCGGCGATCGAGATCCGCCCCCCGGCCGAGATCGAGTAGATGATCATGTTGTGCGAGGGCGGGATCATCAGCGCGATGATCGACGAGACGACCGTGATGTTGACGGCATAGTCGACGCCGTAGCCGCGCGCCTTCATCTGCGGCACCATCAGCCCGCCCACGGCCGAGGCATCGGCCGTGGCCGAGCCCGAGACGCCGCCGAACATCAGCGAGGCCGCGATGTTGACCTGGCCAAGGCCCCCCTTCATGTGCCCGACCAGCGCCGCGGCGAAGGCGACCAGCCTGCGCGCGATGTCGCCGCGCACCATCAGGTCGCCCGCGTAGATGAAGAAGGGGATCGCCATCAGCGCATAGACCGAGACGCCCGAGTTCAGGCGCTGGAACACCACCACCGGCGGCAGCCCGAGGTAGAGCACGGTGGCGAAGCTCGACACGCCAAGGCAGAAGGCGACCGGCGTGCCGATCAGCAGAAGGAAGACGAAGCTTCCGAACAGGACCACGAGTTCCATGCGCTCACTCCTCGATCGCGTCGTCGCCGAAGCGCACGGTGGTCAGCCCGGCGAAGCGGCGCAGGATCCGCTCGACCGAGAACAGCAGCAAAAGCGCGCCCCCGCCGACGATCGGCGCGAAATCCCAGGCGCGGCTGACCCCGAGCCCCGGGATCACGTTCGATGCCGCCTTCTCGGACAGCTGCAGGCCGAACCAGACCATGCCCCAGCCGAAGGCGCCCACCACCGCGTCGGACACAGTGTGCAGCACCGGCTTGAGCCAGTTCGGCAGCACATAGAGCAGCACGTCGAAGGACAGGTGATAGCCCTCGCGGATGCCGACGGCGGCACCGAGGAAGATGAACCAGCCCATGATCAGCACCGATCCCGGCTCGGCCCACTGCAGCGACGAGTTCAGCACGTAGCGGAACACGACCTGGCCGAAGACGAAGCCGGTCATCAGCACCAGCCCGACGCCCGCGACCCAGAGCGCGACCGTGGCCAGCCAGCCGGTGAAGACCGCCAGGCGCTCCATCGCCTGGCGGAAGGGGTTTGCGGCCCGCGCGCGCGGGTCGCCGCCGAAACCGGGGGCGGCATCCCCGGACATGTGCGGGCGCGCATTCATCACTGGGTGTCCTGGATGCGCTTGACCAGGTCCTGCAGCTCGGGCGTGGTCACGTACTTGTCGTAGACCGGCTTCATCGCGTCGATGAAGGGCTGCTTGTCGACATCCATGATCACCTCGGCGCCGCCGGCCACGACCTTCTCCTCGGACGCCTTGACCTGGGCGTTCCACAGCTCGCGCATCACCGGGACCGAGTCCTTCGCGGCCTGGCGCACGGCCTCCTGGTCCTCGGGGGTCAGCTTGTCCCAGCTCGATTTCGACATCGCGAGGATCTCGGGCATGATCAGGTGCTGGTCGTTGGTATAGTACTTCGCGACCTCGGCATGGCCCGAGCTGTCGTAGCTGGGGAAGTTGTTCTCGGCCCCGTCGATGACCCCGGTCTGGATCGAGGAATAGACCTCGCCGTAGGGCATCGGCGTCGCGTTGGCGCCCAGCGCGTCCATCATGTCGACGAAGACGTCGCTCTGCATGACGCGGAACTTCATGCCCTTGAGGTCGTCGATGGTCTTGATCGGCTTTTGCGAGTTGTAGAAGCTGCGCGAGCCGCCGTCGTAGAAGGCCAGGCCCACCAGGTCATGCGCCTCGAAGGCCTTCATGATCTCGTCGCCGATCGGCCCGTCCATCACGTGGTGCATGTGGTCTTCCGAGCGGAAGATGTAGGGCAGCGAGACGATCTGCGTCTCGGGAATGATGTTGTTGAACGGCCCGAAGCTGGCGCGGACCATGTCGATCACGCCGAACTGGGTCTGCTCGATCGAGTCCTTCTCCTCGCCCAGCTGCGACGCGGGGAAGACCTCGATGCACAGCCGGCCATCGGTGCGCTCTTCCAGCATCTTGCCCATCTGCTTGACCGCCTCGACGGTCGGATAGCCGTCGGGATGCGTGTCGGCCGAGCGCAGCGTGGTCTCGCAGGCGCCCGCGGCCCCCGCGATCAGCGTGGACGCGGCCAGCGCCGCGACGGTTGTCAGGTAAGCTTTCATGTCGTCCTCCCGTTCGGCCCGTCCGGGGCCGCGTTCGTCCGGCCGCGCGGGGGCGCGCCGGACCGTCCCAGGGCCGCGCGACCCGTCGGGGCGCGTCCCTCTCCCGTCACGTCGCGGCCTCCGGGGCATGTCCTTGCCGGACATGTCTCCCCCCCGGATACCGCCACTCGCAGCCGCCGGGACCTGCCCGGCGTCACCTCTCCCCGGTCAGCCGACCGGCGGAAATCCGAACAGCTCCTGCGGGTTGTCGACCAGCGCCAGCCGGCGCGCCCGATCACCGGGCAGCCAGCCCAGCACCGTGTCGGCCAGCGCCGCGTCGCAGGGATAGTCCGCGGCGGTCCTCGCAAGGTTGTGCGGCCAGTTCGTGCCCCAGACGATGCGCTCGGGCGCGTGGGCCGCCATCTCGCGCGCGACCTCGGCCACGTCGGCATACTCCGGCCCGCCAAGGCGCGAACTCTCGTAGACGCCCGCGAACTTGAACCAGCACCGCCCGGCGTCGACCAGCCGCTTCACCGCGGCGACCTCGGCCGGACCGGCGCCGGCGAAGAACTTGCCGTGATGGTCGAAGACCCAGCGCGACTTCAGCGCCGCCAGCCGCGGCTCCAGCTCGAGGATGCGGTTGCCGTCGAACTGCACCGCCATCATCCAGCCGGCATCGGCAGCCATCGCGTCGACCGTCTCCAGCCCCGACAGCCCCAGCGCCCCGCCCGGCAGGTCCATGATCCGCGCGCCGACCACGCCGGCATCCGCCAGCCGCGTCATCTCGGCGGCCGGGGTCGCGTCCGTGATCACCGCCACGCCGCGCGCCACAGCGCCCATCTCGGCCAGGCAGGCGAGAAGATTGGCATTGTCGGCCTGGTGCGCATTGCCCTGGGTGATCACCACGCGGTCGATCCCGAGCCAGGCCATGACCTGGCGATAGGCCTCGGCATCGGGCAGCGGATCGGGCGGCAGCCCGGGGCCGCCGGGCCGCGCCGGGTGCCCCGGCAGGTACATGTGCATCTGCGTGTCGATCGTGCCCTTGGGCAGGACCAGCTTCGGCGGTTCGCCCGACAGCTTGCGGATCATCATCGCCTCACTCCTTCGGCGCGAATTCGGCCAGCGCGGCGCGGTCGATCTCGATCCCCAGGCCCGGGCCGTCGGGGATCGCGACCATGCCGGCGACATGCTCGATCGGCGTCGTCACGATCGCCTGGCGGAACGGGTTGTGGGTGCGGTCGAATTCCATGATCGGCTCGACCGGGTTCACCCGCACCGGCGAGGGCACCATCGCCGCCATGAACTGCAGGGCGGCGGCGATATGCACCGCGGTGCCCCAGACATGCGGCACCACCCGCACGCCGTGCAGGGCCGCGAGATCGGCGATGCGCCGCGCCTCGGTGAAGCCGCCGCAGCCGGCAAGGTCGGGCTGCGCGATATCCACCGCGCGCGTCTCCAGCGGCTCGCGGAAGCCCCAGGCGGTGTGCCAGGTCTCGCCGCCCGCGACCGGGATCGGCTGGCGCACGCGCACCTCGCGATAGGCGGCCAGCTGCTCGGGCACCACCGGCTCCTCGAACCAGTCGATGCCGCATTCCGCGGCCGCCTGTCCCAGCCGCACCGCCTCGATCACGTCATAGCCGTGGTTGGCATCGATCATCAGCCGCATCTCCGGCCCGATCGCCTCGCGGACGGCACGGATCACGCGCAGGTCCTCCGCGACGCCGAAGCCGATCTTGATCTTGCAGGCATGGAAGCCCTCGGCCGCCCGCGCCGCCATCTCGGCGGCGTTGTCCTCGACGCGGTCGACGCCGTCGCGCTTGAACGACCCGGTGGCATAGGCGCGGATCTGCTCGCGGAACCGCCCGCCCAGCAGGACCGAGACCGGCACCCCGAAATGCTTGCCCTTGATGTCCCACAGCGCGATGTCGATGCCCGACAGCGCGGTGACCGTCAGCCCGCGCTGCCCCTGGTCGCGCAGCGCGTTGTACAGCGTGGCCCAGATCTTCGTCGTCTCCAGCGGATCCTGCCCCACCAGCCACTGCGCATAGGTCGCGACCACCGCGGCATTGGCCCGCGCCGGCCCCAGGCATTCCCCCCAGCCCACGGTGCCGTCGTCGCATTCGATCTCCACCAGCACATGGCTGCGCCGGTCGAAGCGCATCGAGGCGCTCTCGAAGGCCGTCTCCAGCCGATGGTCCAGCAGATGAGTGCGCACGGCCGCGATCTTCATCGGTCTTCCTCCCGTCCCCGGTTCTCGACTTTGCCGAAAATATCCCGGGGGAGTCCCGCAGGGACGGGGGCAGAGCCCCCTCCCCGCCCGTCACGTCTCAGGCCGCCATCTTCCGGCGATAGGGCGCGATCAGCGCTTCCATCATCGCCATCTCCTCGGCGTCCAGATCCTTCAGCGGCGCCCGCACCGGCCCGGCATTGAAGCCCTGCGCCCGCACGCCCGCCTTGATCGCCGAGACCGCATAGCCCTTCGCGCGGTTGCGGATCGCCATGAACGGATAGAAGAACTCGTTCAGGATCCGCTCGCAGGTCGCCCGCTCGCCGGCGCGCAGCGCGCGGTAGAACTCGACCGCAAGGCCCGGGACGAAGTTGAACACCGCCGAGGAATAGGTGGTGAAGCCCGCGCCCAGGTAGGCCTCGGCGAACAGCTCCGCCGTCGGCATCCCGCCCAGGTAGATCAGCCGGTCGCCCATCTTGGCGGTGATCTGGCGCACGAGGCCGATGTCGCCGGTGCCGTCCTTGAAGCCGATCAGGTTCGGGCAGGCATCGCAGAGCCGCGCCAGCGTGTCGGCCTGCAGCACAGCGTTGTCGCGGTTGTAGACCATCACGCCCATGCCGGTCGCGTCGCAGACCGCCTTGACGTGGGCATAGAGCCCCTCCTGCGGGGCGTCGATCAGGTAGTGCGGCAGCAGCAGGATGCCGGTGGCGCCGACCTTCTCGACCGAGCGCGCGATGTCCTTGGCCATCTCCGTGCCATAGCCGCAGCCCGACACGATGGCGGTGCGCCCGTCCGCGGCGTCCAGTGCGGCGGCGACGATCGCCGGGATCTCGGCGGGGGTGAGCGAGAAGAATTCGCCGGTGCCGCCGGCCGCGAACAGGACCGGCGCGTCATAGCCCGACAGCCAGTCGACATGCGCCTTGTAGCTTTCGGGGGCGAAGCGGCCCTCGGCGTCGAAATGGGTGACCGGGAACGACAGCAGCCCCGAACCAAGGGCGGACTTCAGCGATTGCGGGTCCATGGCGGCCTCCTCCTCCTAAACCATGTGATGATCTAGACGACCCACCCTACGACTGTCAACAACTTGTATGATGAATTTTGCGACCCCGCCGATCACTGCCGCAGCAGGCTGCGATACCGGGTCTGGCTGCCCTTCAGATGCACGCGCATCGCCTCGCGCGCCGCGATCTCGTCGCTGTCGAGGATCGCGGCGACGATGCGGTCGTGCTCGGCGCGGATCTGCTCGAGATAGCCCTTCGGTGCCGGGTCGGCGGCCTCGTCCGGGCGCAGGGCGCGACGGGGGATGATGCCGGGACCGATCACCTGCAGGAACTCGCCGAACCGCGGGTTGCCGGTCATCTCGGCGATGACCAGGTGCAGGTGGTAATCCGCGTCCCCCGTCGGCTCACCGTCGGCCACGCAGGCCTGGAATCGCGCGTTGGCCTGCAGGATGGCCTCGTCCCCGGCCGGCGTGTGGCGCTGCGCCGCCAGCCCCGCGGCCTCGACCTCGACGGCCGTGCGCAGCTCCAGCAGCTCGATCGTCGATGAGATCCTCTGCGGATCGAGGTTGCGGAACGGCGGCGGCGCCTGCGGTTCGGGGGCAAGCACGAAGACCCCGGCACCCTGCCGTGCCTCGACCAGCCCCTCCGAGCGCAGGGCCGCGATCGCCTCGCGCACGACGGTGCGGCTCACGCCATGGGCCTGGGTCAGCTGGCCCTCGCTCGGCAGCCTGTCGCCGGGCTGCACCGTGCCGGCGACGATGTCGGCCCGTAGCGCGGCGGCGACCCGGGCGACGAGCGTGCCGCTGCGGGGGCGGCCCTGGGGTCCGCTTTGGGGTCCGCTCTGGGAGGGGGCCGGAGTGTTCACTGTCGATTTCCCTTTCCGCGCGACGCCCGCCCGAAGCACTCGTCGTGACCTGTCTGAAATTCATCATACCACTCGGCGCGGGAAATGGAACCGTCGCCCGTCGGGACCGCCGGCTCCGAACTGTCCGCGCCGTCGCACCCGGTTGCCGTCCTCGGGACGAATTCCGCCACCGGCCCGGCGCCGTCAAGACTGGCCGTCAAGACCGCAAGCGGTGACGGGTCCCGCACCGCGGGGCCGCCGCCGTGCCTTGCCCCCGCGCCACATCGTCGTGATGATGGGCCGGACACCGCCATCAGACCCGGGGCGACCGGCGCCGCGGACCCGCCACCGCCCGAGGCCCTGATGCTCACGATCCTCGCCGACCGGACCTACCGCCATCTCTTCGCAGCCCAGGGGCGTTGTTGCTCTAATCGGCTGAAGGCCGATCTGTCCCTTTCCCGCTCGGTCTTCAGCTCACGGCAGTGATCTCGGCGGTGCCGAGGGTGT
>NZ_JBAWKE010000022.1:0-10212 GCF_037095655.1 Frigidibacter sp. MR17.24 | reverse complement strand
GCGCGGCACCGCGGTCTCGGGGATCGAGGCGACGGCGCTGCGCTATGGCAGCTCGATCGACGCCGAAACCATCGACGACCTTGGCACCATCACCATCGACCCGACCGGCTGGTACAACGGCGTCGAGACCTACAGCACCCTTTATGTCTACGGCGAGGATGGCGACAGCGTCGATTTCGGCGGGCTCGAGATCGGCGAGGGGCAGGTGCTCAACATCCAGTCCCTGGGGCTGGACACCGGCGAAGGCTTCACCCTCGACTTCTCGGGCGCCAGCGGGGCGGGCCGGATCAGCTACCAGGGCCAATACTACGTCTCCGAGACGGTGATCGGCGGCGCGCTGACCGAGGCTCTCCATGGCAGCGGGCCGTCGAACGGCTATGCCGACACGATCTCGTACCAGAATTCGACCTCGGGCGTGACGATCGACCTGCGCAGCCAGACGGTGGGCGGCGGCGATGCCGAGGGCGACACGATCGAGAGTTTCGAGAACGCGATCGGCTCGCAGGGCAATGACGTCTTCACCAGCGGCGCGGGCAACAACGTCTTCGACGGGCAGGGCGGTGACGATGTCGTCGTGTTCTCGGGCAACCGCGCAAGCTACGTGATCAGCACCGCCGGCAACATCACCACCGTCGCCGACAGCCGCACCGGCGCCGCGGCCGACGGCACCGACAGCGTGCTGAACGTCGAGGTGCTGCGCTTTGCCGACCAGGACGTACAGATCGGCGGGCCGGCCACGCTGATCGGCATCTCGGGCGCACCGGCGGTGAGCGAGGGCGACAGCGGCACCACCGCCTTCAGCTTCACCCTCACCCGTTCGGGCATCACCACCGGGGTCAGCAGCGTCGCCTGGGCCGTCACCGGCGGCACCGCCAACGCGGCCGACTTCGGCGGCAGCCTGCCCTCGGGCACGGTCACCTTCGCGGCGGGCCAGACCGTCAGGACCATCACGCTGCAGGTCAGCGGCGACACGGTGCAGGAGGAGGACGAGACCTTCACCGTCACCCTGTCGAACCCGACGGGTGCCGCGCTGAACACCACCAGCGCCACCGGCACCATCCTGAACGACGACAATGCCCCGCCCGTCGCGGTCGACGACAGCGCCGCCGTCACCGCCGGCGAGAGCGTGCTGATCCAGGTGCTGGCCAACGACACCGATGCCGAGGGCAACACCCTGTCCGTCAGCGCCGTGACCCAGCCCGCCCACGGCTCTGCCTGGATCGAGGGCACCGCGGTGCGCTACCAGGCGGGCAACCTCGCCGCGCTGTCCGAGGGCGAGGTCGCGACCGAAACCTTCACCTACACCGTCTCGGACGGCGAGGACACCGACACCGCGACGGTCACGGTCGAGGTGACCGGCGTGAACGACAGGCCGACGCTTTACGTCCCGACCGCCGCCGCGGCCGAGGACGGCGCCGCGATCACCATCGACCTCGCAAGCTTCGGCGCCGATCCCGACAACGACGACGACGGGGCAAGCCTGACCTACACGCTGGTCTCGGCCCCCGCGGGGACCAGCGCGGGCATCGCGGGAACGATCCTGACCTTCGACCCGCAGGACGCCTTCCAGTCCGCGGGCCGGTTCCACACGCCGACGGCGGTCGTCGTCGTCGACGTGACCGACAGCCACGGCGCCACCGGCCGCCACACGATCTCGATCGCGATGTCCGGCGCGAACGACGCGCCGGTGATCACCTCGGCCGCGACGGCCACGGTAGCCGAAGGCACGACCGACGCGCTCACCGTCACCGCGACCGACCCGGACCTGGGCGACACGATCACCTACGCGATCAGCGGCGGCGCCGATGCCGCCCTGTTCGAGATCGACAGCGCCACCGGCGCGCTGGCCTTCCGCGCGGCGCCGGTCTTCTCGGCCCCGGGCGATGCCGATGGCGACAACCTCTACGATGTCGAGGTCTCGGCCAGCGACGGTCTGCTGACCGCGACCCAGGCGGCACGGATCGCCGTCACCGGCACGACGCTGGTCTCGGCCTCGGTCTCGGCCGTCGCGACCGCCGAGGGCGACAGCGGCACGCATCTGGTGACCTTCACCCTCACGCGTGCCGGCGCGACGACCGATGCGGTGACCGCCACGCTGCTGGCCTCGGGCACCGCCACGGCGGGCAGCGACTACAGCGGGTCGATCCCGGCCACGCTGACCATCGCCGCCGGCGCGGCCAGCGCCAGCTTCACCGTCGCGATCCTCGGCGACACGCTCGAGGAGGCGGACGAGACGCTGGGGCTCACCGTCACCGCGCTCAGCCGCGCCGACCACGCCATCGCGGCCGGCGCCGCCAGCGTCACCCACACGATCGTCAACGACGACGCGAATTCGGCCCCGGTGGTGATCAACGACAGCTACGCGACCGGCCACGGCACCGCGCTCGTCATCAGCGCCGCGGCGGGCGTGCTGTCGAACGACAGCGACGCCGACGGCGATCCGCTGAGCGCGACCGTCGTCTCGAACCCGGCGCATGGCGCGCTGACGCTCAACACCGACGGCAGCTTCACCTACACGCCCGAGGCCGGCTTCTCGGGCAGCGACAGCTTCGCCTATGCCGCCGCGGACGGGCAGGGCAACAGCACCGGCGGCACCGTCACCATCGCCGTGGCGCAACCCGCCAACCGCCTGCCCACCGCCGTCGCCGACAGCTACACCCTCGCCGAGGACGGCAGCTTGAGCATCGCCGCCGCTGCCGGCGTGCTGGCCAACGACAGCGATCCCGACGGCGATCCGCTGGTGGCCTCGCCGCTGACGGGGCCCGCGCACGGCACGCTGTCGCTGAACGCCAACGGCTCGTTCACCTACAAGCCGGTCGCCGATTTCAACGGCACCGACAGCTTCACCTACAGCGTCAGCGACGGGCGCGGCGGCGTCGCCACGGCCACCGCGACGCTGACCGTCACCGCCGTCAACGATGCGCCGCGGGCAGCGGGCGACAGCTTCGCCGGCACCGAGGACACCGCGCTGGTGATCCCGGGGCCGGGCGTGCTGGCCAATGACAGCGATGTCGACGGCGACCCGCTGACCGCGATCGTCGGGACCGGCCCGGCGCACGGCACGCTGACCCTGAATGGCGACGGCTCGTTCATCTACACGCCCGAGGCCGACTTCAACGGCACCGACGGCTTCACCTACCGCGCCTCGGACGGCCAGGCCGACAGCACGCTCGTCAGCGTCGCGCTGCAGATCGGCGCGGTGAACGACGCGCCGACCGCGGTCGCCGACAGCTATGCCACCGCCCATGAAACGCCCCTGACCATCGCCGCCGGCGCCGGGGTGCTGGCCAATGACGGCGATGTCGACGGCGACGCGCTGTCGGTCAGCCTTGGCACCGACGTCAGCCACGGCACGCTGTCGCTCGGGTCCGACGGCAGCTTCACCTACACGCCCGATGCCGATTTCGTCGGCTCGGACAGCTTCAGCTACATCCTGTCGGACGGCACCATCACCGACACCGCGACCGTCACCCTGTCGGTCGGCGCGCCGGACAATGCCGCCCCCGTCGCGGGCAACGACAGCTACAGCGTCGTTGCGGGCGCGGTGCTCGAGATCGCGGGGCCCGGCGTTCTGGCCAATGACAGCGACCCCGACGGCGACCCGCTGTCGGTCGCGGGCTTCGGGGCGGCGGCGCATGGCACGCTGACGCTGGGGGCCGATGGCGCGCTGCGCTATGTCGCCGACGCGGGCTTCGCCGGGACCGAAACCATCGCCTATCAGGTGACCGACGGCGCCCTGACCGGCAGCGCGACCATCACCATCGAGGTCACGGCGCCCCCGGTGCTGACCCTGACCGGAACCATGGGCAACGACCGCCTGATCGGCACCGACGCGGACGAGATCATCGATCCGCTCGGCGGCCGGCTGGACGTGATGGCGGGCGGCGGCGGGGCGGACGTGTTCAGCTTCGCAAGCTCGGTCGCGAACGGCCAGCGCGAGACGCGCACGATCCTCGACTTCACCGCCGGCGAGGATCTGATCGACCTCGGCGAGGCCGCGATCACCGGCACGCGGACGGTTTCGGCCGGCACCTATCTCTATCTCGATCACGACATGGACATGATCCTTCTGTCCGGCGTGCGGGACTTCCACCCCGACTACCTCGCCTGATCCCGCGCCGGCCGATGTGCCGGCCCGCGCCCTTGTTCCCGTACCCTGAGATCGGAGTTTCCCGATGAGCTTCCTCAAGACGATCTGCGTTCTGGCCCTTTGCGCGATCGCACCGCTGCCGGCGGCGGCGGCGACGCTCGACCTTGCGGCACTCGGCTACACCGCCGGGCCGATCACCCATGCCGGCGGGGTCGAGCTGGACCTGTTCGACGGCGGCGGCTACACCACGGCCTACCTGTTCGCGGCCGATTTCCCGTTCGGAGTGTCGGGTGTCAGCGTCACCGACCTCGCCGATCCGACCGGCGCGGCCGCCTTCGGCCTTGTCGATCCGCTGACGCCCGGGGCCAACCTCGCGGGCAACGGCGCCACCGCCTTCGGCGTCGCCGATGGCCTGTTCGAATGGCTGTTCGAGGGCATCGTCGGAACCGGGCCCTTCGCCGCGCTGAACGGCGGCGCCGCCCTGGTCCGGCTGATGTCGACCGAGATCACCGAGGCCGCGGGCCTTTCCGGCGTGATCTACGACCAGACGGCGCAGCTGGTGATCACCTCGCTGGTGCCGATCCCCAACGCCTCGGTCCCGCTGCCCGCGACCGGCCTGCTGCTGATCGGCGGCGTCGCGGGCCTTGGCCTGCTGCGCCGTCGCCGGGGCTGAGCGCGACCCGGCTCGCACGATCATGATCCGTCAGCCTTTCCCGGAGGCCGGCGCCGACGCCGGCATCCTTGCCGGCGCGCGCGCGCCCCTGATCGGGATCGCCCTGTTCAGCGCGGCGCTCAACCTGCTGATGCTGACCGGGCCGCTGTTCATGCTGCAGGTCTACGACCGGGTGCTGGGCGGGCGCTCGACCAGCACGCTGGCCGCGCTCTCGCTGATCGTGCTGTACCTCTTCGCGCTGATGGCGATCCTCGACCACGTGCGCGGCCGGATGCTGGCCACGATCGGGGCGCGGTATCAGGCGCGGCTCGACCGGCGGGCGCTGCAGGCGCAGCTGGCGCGGCGCCCGCAGCCGGACCAGCCGCAGGACGATCCGCTGCGCGACGTGGCGCAGGTGCAGATGCTGTTCGCCTCGCCGGTGCTGGGCGCGCTGTTCGACCTGCCGTTCATCCCGCTGTTCCTCGCGGTGCTGTTCGCCTTCCACGCGTGGATGGGCCTGTTCGCGCTGGCCGCCGCGGCGCTGATCCTCGCGCTGGCCGCGACGGGCCAGGCGGTGACCCGCGGCGCGCAGGCCCGCGCCCAGGCCGCCGCGACCCGGGCCGAGCGACACGCGCGCGCGATGGCGGCCGAGATCGAGACCGTCGAGGGGCTGGGGATGCGCGAGGCGCTGACCATCCGCTGGGAGACCGCGCGCGGCGAGGCGCTGGCGGCGGGCATGGGCGCGGCCGGACGCGGCGGTGCGGTGGCCGCGGCCACCCGCGCGGTGCGGCTGGCGCTGCAGTCGGCCATCCTCGCGCTTGGCGCCTGGCTGGTGCTGCGCGGCGCGCTGACCGGCGGCGCGATGGTCGCGGGATCGATCCTGCTGGGGCGGATGCTCGCCCCGGTCGAGCAGGTGCTGGGGCAGGGGATGGTGCTGCAACGCGGCCTCGCCTCGGCCCGGGCGCTCTCGCGCCGGCTGGGCGCACCGCCGCCCCCGCCGCCGCTCGCGCTGCCCGCGCCCGGCGCGCAGCTCGTGGTGCGCGACCTCGCGTTCCGGCTGCCCGGCGCGGCCGAGCCGACGCTGTCGGGCATCAGCTTCAGCGCCGGGCCGGGCGACGTGATCGCGGTGATCGGCCCCTCGGCCTCGGGCAAGTCGACGCTGGCGCGGCTGATCACCGGCCTGCTGCCCCCCGCGCGGGGCGAGATCCGGCTGGGCGGCGCCACGCTTGGGCAGTACGACCGCGACCGGCTGGGGCGGCTTCTGGGCTACCTGCCGCAGCAGGTCGCGCTGTTCGAGGGCACGGTGGCCCAGAACATCGCCCGCTTCCAGCCCGGCGCCCGGGACGAGGACGTGGTCGCCGCCGCGCGCGCCGCCTCGGCGCACGAGCTGATCCTGTCGCTGCCGCAGGGTTATGACACCCGCCTGTCAGATGGCGGCGGCGCGCTTTCGGGCGGGCAGCGCCAGCGCATCGGCCTCGCCCGGGCCTTTTACGGCGACCCGGTGCTGCTGGTGCTGGACGAGCCGAACTCGAGCCTCGACGAGCCCGGCCTGCTGGCGCTCAACCGCGCCATCGCCAGCGCGCGGGCGGCCGGGCGCATCGTCTTCGTGATGTCGCACCGCCCCTCGGCGCTGGCCGAGTCTGCCAAGGTGATGATCATCGAGGGCGGCACCATGCGCGCCTTCGGGCCGCGCGACGAGATCCTCGGCCGCTTCCTGCGCAATGCCGCGGCGGTGATGCCCGCCGCCGCCAAGGGATAGGAGGATGCCGATGACCGCCTGGCCGATGGCACGCCACGCGATTCTGGGCGCGCTCACCCTCGGGCTCGGGCTTGGCGGCTTCACCCTCTGGGCCGTCGCGACCGAGATCAACGGCGCCGTGATCGCCCCCGGCCGGGTCGAGGTCGAGGCCCGGCGCCAGACGCTGCAGCATCCCGATGGCGGCGTCGTGGCCGAGATCCTCGTGCGCGACGGCGACAGCGTGGCCGCGGGCGCGCCGCTCCTGGTGCTCGACGGGACCGAGCTGCGCGCGCAGCAGGCGCTGCTGACCCGCAACCTGTGGGAGACGCTGGCCCGCACCGACCGGCTGCGCGCCGAGGTGCGCGGGGATGCCGCCCCCGCCTGGCGGCCCGAGCTGCTGCTGGCCGCCGCCGGGCCCGAGATCGCGCGCGTGCTCGAGGACGAGGCGATGCTGTTCGCCTCGCGCGCGGCGACGCTTGGCCAGATGCTCGCCCAGCTTGACGAGCGGCTGGTGCAGACCGGCGCGGTGATCGACGGCCACCAGCGCCAGATCGAGGCCGGCGCGACCCAGCTTTCGCTGATCCACGGCGAGCTTGCCGACCAGCAGAGCCTTCTCGACCGCGGCCTCACGCAGGCGGCGCGGGTCTCGGCGCTGCGGCGCGAGGAGGCCGAGCTGTCGGGCGAGATCGGCCGCCTGCAGGCCGCGATCGCCGAGGCGCGCTCGGCCCAGGCCGGCGACCGGATCGAGAAGCTGCGCCTCGCGGCGGCGCGGCGCGAAGAGGCGCAGGACCAGCTGCGCCAGCTCGCCCCGCAGGAGACCGAACTGCGCGAGACGCTGCGGGTGGTGGACAGCCGCCTCGGTCGCCTGGTGCTGCGCGCGCCGATGGCGGGCCGGGTGCTCGACCTGCGCGCGCACACGGTGGGGGGCGTGATCGCGCCCACCGGCGACGTGGTCTCGATCGTGCCCGAGGACACGCCGCGTATCCTCGCGGTGCGCATCGATCCGCGCCAGATCGACCGGTTGCAGCTTGGCCAGCCAGCGCTGATGCGGTTTCCGAACTTCGACAGCCGCACGACGCCCGACCTGTTCGCGACGCTGCGCACGGTGGCGGCGGACACGGTCACCGACCCGGTCACGCACCAGCCCTATTACACCGCCGAGCTGACCCTGACCGAGGACAGCCGCCGCCGGATCGACACGGCGGCGCTGCAGCCGGGCATGCCGATCGAGGCCTTCATCCAGACCGGCCTGCGCACCCCGGCGAGCTTCCTGCTCAAACCGCTCACGGACTATGCCGCCTATGCCCTGCGGGATCGGTAAGCGATCGCGCGCGGGCAGCACAGGGCGCGCGCCAAAAATGTACATAATTCGGCTTGGCGGTCCAATCCGAGGGAACGGGTGGATTCTAGTTGGAACTGCGACTTTGGCGTAAGATCAATGTCTTGCCACAAGGAGCTGTTCGCATGGCCGCACCCTATCTGCATCTGAACTACGAGGAGCGTCGCAAGATCGCGCGCTGGCGCGAAGCGAAGGTGCCCGCGACAGAGATCGCCGCGAAGCTCGGTCGGCACCGTTCGACGATCTTCCGAGAATTGCGCGCAACCATTTTCACGATGCCGAGCTGCGCAACATCTCCGGTTACTATGCCGCCAACGCTCAGGCGATGTCCGAGGCCCGGCGCTCCAATCTCAGTAAGCTGGTGCGGCATCCGGCGCTGCGGGCTGCGGTGGTCGACAGGTTGCAGGCGGGTTGGACGCCCGAGCAGATCTCGGGGCGGCTGAAGGTGGAGCGCGCCACAACCAGCGTCAGCCATGAGACGATCTATCAATATGTCTATTCGAAGGATGGTCATTCGATCGATCTCTGGCGCCACCTCCCCGACCATCGCCGCAAGCGCCGCGGCCGCGGTCGGCGCAAGCCGCAACACGCGAGGTTTGCTGACGAAATCTCGATCCGGCACCGCCCGGCCGACGTGGCGGCTCGGACTGTCTTCGGATCATGGGAATGCGATCTGATCCAGTTCCGCAAGGAGTTCGGCGGCACCAACCTGACCTCGCTGGTCGAGCGTGTCAGCCGCTTCACCGTGCTGATGAAGAATGCCGACCGCCGCTGGCGCCCGGTGATGGATGGGTTGATCGGCAGCCTCTCGCCGCTGCCGGCCCATGCCCGCCGCTCGATCACCTTCGACCGCGGGCTGGAGTTCCTGGCCTGGCCCTATCTGCAGGCCGGGCTCGGTGTGGCGACCTGGTTCTGTGACCCGCAGGCGCCTTGGCAGAAAGGCACGGTCGAGAACACAAATGGCCGGGTCCGCCGCTGGCTGCCGCGCGAGGTCGACCCGAAGACGCTCACCACCCGGCAGATCAAAGCGATTTGCCAGCAACTGAATTCGACACCGCGGAAGTGCCTCGGCTATCGAACGCCCGCCGAAGTCTTCCGCGACAAGCTCATGGAAGGCGACAGCGCCCTGCCCTAACTTCATCAGCGACAAAGTCGCCCTTCAGCGTGAAACCACAGGGCAGTTTGCTTCGGAAATCACATGAGTTATCACCACCGGTAAACACCATCAGGTTACATAGCCTCTCCATTTCTCTGTTTCTAAGGACACCCCATGTCCGGGCTTTCCATCGTCGTCCCCGTCCTCAACGAGGAAGAGGCGATCCCGCTCTTCCTGGAACGGATGACCCCGATCCTCTCCGACCTGGGCCTGCCCTACGAGATCGTCTTCGTCGACGACGGCTCGAGGGACCGCACCTGCGCGGTGGTGGCCGAGGCCCATGCCACCGATCCCGCCGTGCGCCTGGTGCGGCTCAGCCGCAACTTCGGCAAGGAGGCGGCGATGACCGCCGGGCTCGAGGCCACGACCGGCGCCGCGGTGATCCCGATGGATGTCGACCTGCAGGACCCGCCCGAGCTGATCGCCGACTTCGTCCGGCTCTGGCGTGACGAAGGTTTCGACGTGGTTTGCGGCAAGCGGGTCAGCCGCGATGCCGACACCGGCACCAAGCGCGCCACCGCGGGCCTGTTCTATCGGGTCTTCAACCGCGTCTCCTCGCTGCAGATCGAGCCGAACGTGGGCGATTTCCGGCTGATGAGCCGCGCCGCAGTCGAGGCCACGCTACGCCTGCGCGAACGCAACCGCTTCATGAAGGGCCTCTTCGCCTGGGTGGGCTTCCGCACCGCCACCGTGCCCTACACCCGCCCGCCGCGGGCCGTCGGCACCACCAAGTTCAACTACTGGAAGCTGTGGAACTTCGCGATCGACGGGCTGACCAGCTTCTCGACCGTGCCGCTGCGGATCTGGACCTATGTCGGCGGCCTGGTCGCGGCGATCGCGGTGGCCTACACGCTGATCATCATGGTGCGCACGGNTGTGGAACTTCGCCATCGACGGGCTGACCAGCTTCTCGACCGTGCCGCTCCGGGTCTGGACCTATGTCGGCGGCCTGGTCGCGGCGATCGCGGTGACCTACACGCTGATCATCATGGTGCGCACGATGATCTTCGGCACCGACGTGCCCGGCTATGCCTCGCTGATGGTGGTGGTGCTGCTGCTCGGCGCGGTGCAGCTGATCTCGCTCGGGGTGATCGGCGAGTATCTCGGTCGGCTCTACATCGAGACCAAGCAGCGCCCGATCTATCTGGTGCAGGAGACGCTGGGCCTCGGCGCGCCCGACCCGCGGCGCGAGACCGGCGAGAGCCGGCCGCCGGTGGCGGCGCGGGCGGCCGAATGA
>NZ_JBAWKE010000021.1:0-11069 GCF_037095655.1 Frigidibacter sp. MR17.24 | reverse complement strand
GGGGAAGAAGGCTTCGGCATGGCTCGACGCTAACACTCAGGACTCACAACCTGAATCCGCCTCACCGATAAGTGCAACAACGCCCCTGCAGAGGCTCCCGACCCCGGCCTGCCGCTGCATCTGGTGCTGCGCGCCTGTCCCGACATGCTCGACCACGCCCCGCACGGCATCCGTCACTGGCACGAGCTGGTGGCGACGGCGGCGACAGTGCGCGGCTACATGGGCATCAGCCCCGACGCCTGGGAGGAAGCCTGCCGGATCCTCGGGGCAGGGCACGCGGCGGTCGTGATCGCGTGCCTCCTGCAACGCGCCGAGACCATCGCCCGCCCCGGAGGCTACCTCCGCGCCTTGAGCACCCGCGCCGCGAACGGGAGCTTCTCGACAGGCCCGATGGTCATGGCGCTTCTGCGAGCCGAGAACCGAAGGGCCGCGTGAGTTGACAGCTGTCAACTTCCCTCCGGAGACTTACCCTATGGCTCGCGCTTCCCTATAACCGACAGGCAGGAAGCCGTACTGCACCGCCTGTCCTTGCGATATTGTCGCGCTGAAAGTCCAGATGCCCGATCTAACCCTACACAAGATCTTTTATGACGAGCGGTCGCAGACCACGATCGAACCGCCGTATGTGCCGCTCGATAACGGCGACGGGCCACCAGGCTGGTTCGAGCTCTGGCCTATCCTGCATTACCTCGAGACCCACAGCCTTGAGGAAGATCATTGGTATGGCTTCGTCTCGCCGAAATTTCCAGAGAAGCTGGGGGTGCGCCTCGAAAGCATCGAGGCGCTGATAGCCGATCATCCCACGGCCGAAGTGGCGCTTTGCAGTTACAACTGGGTTTCGCTGGCGAAATGGCGAAACGTGTGGCTGTCGGGAGACCGGTATCATCCGGGCCTTATCGACTGCGCCGAGGCCTTTCTCGCCTCGATCGGCAAACCCACCGACCTTGCCGCCATGATAGGGGACTTCACGACCTCGGTGCACTCGAATTACATCATCGCCAAGCCGCGCTTCTGGCGGGCCTGGCAGGCGCTCGCGCGGCAGTATGTGGACTACGTCGATCTCGCCGACCCGCCGCGAAGGGATGACAGCCCTACGCACCACGACGGGCCTGCGGATTACCGTCTCAAGACCTTCGTGCAGGAGCGGCTGGTCTGCTGGCTCTTGCAGACCGGGGGGTTTCGCACCGTGCATCTCGACTATGCGCGGGCGATGCCGATCCCGGCACCGGATCGGTCGGAGGCAGACCGGGCGGCGCGGCTCTTTGTCCGCGCCGACTTGTTCAAACGTCTGGCGCGGCGGGGCGCGGCGGGGATCTTCCTGCGACTGCACGCGCGCGCGGCCCGCAAGGCGGGCAAGCACCTGCGACGCAGCCGGCGCGAAGCCTCCACGCCACAGGGTGCGGTAGATTGACATTGACCGCAGCGCCATGTTGAAAGCGCCGGTATCGCGCAGGAGTAGAGATCATGGATCATCAAGGTTATATCGCGGAATACCTCGGCGAAACCGCGAGGCTCATCGATGATCTAAAAGTGCTCGCGCCCCAGATCGAAGCCGCCGCGCAGATGTGGATCGACGCGCTGGCCGCAGGAAACAAGGTGATCTTCTGCGGGAACGGCGGTTCTGCGGCCGATGCCCAGCACCTCGCGGCCGAGCTGATGGGGCGCTTCCTGATCGACCGCAACCCGCTGCCGGCCATGTCGCTGACCGTGGACACCTCGGCGCTCACCGCGATCGGCAATGACTACGGCTATGACAAGGTCTTCTCGCGCCAGCTGCGCGGCATCGCGAAGCCGGGCGACGTCCTGTTGGGCATGTCGACCAGCGGCAACAGTGCCAACGTTCTCGATGCCTTCTCGATCGCGCGTGAGCTGGGCGTAAAAACCATCGCGCTGACCGGCGAGGGCGGCGGCAAGATGGGAGAGGGCAGCGATCTGCTGATCGCGGTGCCGCATGGCAAGACCAACCACATCCAGGAAGCCCATATCGCGATCGGGCATCTGATCTGCGCGATCACCGAGGCGACGCTGTGCTCACCCAAGCCGTAATCCTCTGCGGCGGGCTCGGGACCCGGCTCGGCCATCTGACCAGCCAGACCCCCAAGCCGATGCTGCCGGTCGCAGGCGCGCCATTCCTGGACATCATCATCCAGGAGACTGCCCGCTACGGCTTCGAGGAAATCGTTCTGCTGGCCGGCCGCTTCGGCGAGCAGATCGTCGCGCGCTATGACGGGACCACCCGCTGGGGTGCGAAGCTGAAGGTGCTGGTCGAACCCGCGCCGCTTGGCACCGGCGGAGCGCTGCGGTTCGCGCTCGAACAGCTGCAGGGCGAGTTCCTGCTGACCAACGGCGACTCCTGGCTCGACACCGATCTGGCGCGCCATGCGGCGGCATGGGCCGCGAGCGCGGGGCAGGGGTGGACCGCGCAGATGCTGCTGCAGCACATGCCGGATGTCGCGCGCTATGGGGTGGTCGATACCGATGGCCCCCGCGTGACGGCCTTCCGCGAAAAGGACCCTTCCTTCGCCGGTCGGCCGGGCTGGATCAACAGCGGCATCTACATCCTGCGTCGCGAGATCGTTGCCGGTCTCGAGCCCGGGGCCGTGCTCTCGCTCGAGGCCGATTTGCTGCCTGCGCAGGTGGCCGAGGGCACAGTGCGTGCCGAGCATGCGCGCGAGGGCAGCTATTTCATCGACATCGGCCTGCCCGAAACCTTCGAGCGTGCGCAGACCGAGCTTCCGCGGCACCGCCGCAAACCGGCGCTGTTCCTGGACCGCGACGGCACGCTGAATCGCGATGTCGGCTATACTTGGCGGCCCGAGACGCTGGAGTGGATGCCGGGCGCGCGCGAGGCGATCGCACGGGCGAATGCGGCCGGCTATTACGTTTTCGTCGTCACAAATCAGGCCGGTGTGGCGCGCGGGTATTATCCAGAGGCCGCGGTGCTTGGCTTCCATCGCGCGATGCAATGCGACTTGGCGGCCCTGGGGGCCCATATCGATGCGATCGAATGGTGCCCGCATCACCCGGACGGCGTGGTCGAGGGCTATGCGCGCGCCTGTCACCGTCGCAAGCCTAATCCGGGAATGATCACCGATCTGCTGGCGCAATGGCCCGTCGCGGCAGAGCGCAGCTTCCTGGTGGGCGACGCCGTGACCGATGTCGCAGCGGCCGAGGCGGCAGGCCTTCGCGGCCTGCGTTACGAGGGCGGATCGCTCGACGCGCTGGTTGCAGCGCAGCTGACAGAGATGGAGAACTGACATGTGGATCAGCAAGACGCCGCTGCGGGTCAGCTTTCTTGGCGGCGGCACCGATTACCCGTCGTATTTCCACCGCGAGCGCGGTGCCGTCCTTGGCGGAACGATCGACAAGTCGGTCTATATCCAGGTGCTGCCGCTGGCGCCGTTCTCGGCGCAGAAATACCGTGTGACCTACCGGCAGACCGAAAGCGTCGACCGGATTGAGGATATCCAGCACCCGGTGATCCGCGAGAGCCTGAAGCACTACAACTGGGATACGCCACTGAATATCGCGACGATGTCCGATCTTCCCGGCGGGACGGGGTTGGGCAGCTCTTCGGCCTTCACGGTTGGATTCATAAACCTTCTCAACCAAATGCGGGGCGTATCGCTGACGCGCTACGAATTGGCTCGACGCGCGATCCACATGGAGCAGACGATCCTTCAGGAAAACGTCGGCGTTCAGGACCAGGTCCATGCGGCCTTCGGCGGTCTGGCGCGCTACGAGTTTTCTGGCGAGCAGATCTCGATCGAGCCGTTGCGGCTGGCGACCAGCCGCCTGAAGCTAATGAACGACTCGATGATGCTGGTCTACACCGGGCAAGAGCGCAGCGCCTCGGCGGTGCTGGCCTCGCAAGAGACACGCACCAAGTCCGGCTCCAACGAGGCATACCTCAAGGAGATGTACGAGATGACCAAGATCGGTGCGTCGATCCTCGAGGAAGAGGGGGACGACCCGGCGGCACTCGTGCGGTTCGGGGATCTGCTGAACCACGGCTGGCAACTCAAACGCCAGCTGGGAACAGTGTCCAATTCGACCATCGACGAGATCTACCTTCAGGGGCGCGAACTGGGCGCTTGGGGCGGCAAGCTGCTTGGGGCAGGGGGCGGCGGCTTTGTGATGTTCATGGCCGATCCCGCCCTGCACCCTGCCTTCGTCGAGCGCTTCGGCGCCGAGCGGGTGGTGCCGATCAAGATGGTTTCGGACGGCTCGTCCGTGTCGCGGATCGACTGAACCGAAATTTGTCCCCCTTATCGCTCCGGCCCCGGACCGGGGCACGCGCCTGAACGTCAAGGAAGCAGCCATGTCGGACATGATCCCCCCCACGCCCGGCCGCGAGACGGTTCCCTACTGGCGCGAGGACGACGAGATCCAGAACTTCGGAGACTTCCTGAGCGCCTACCTGCTCGAGCATCTGTTCCTGCGCACGCCGCGACCGCCGCAGGATGTGCGTCTTGTCGGCAGCTACCTGAGCGATTTCATGGTCCGCGACGCCCAGGACAGCCATCCCGGTGCCGGGGACGGCATCGCGCTGGTGGCCTGGGGCGGCGGGTTGCGCGAACCGGGCTGCCTGAGCCGCGAGTTGCTGCGCCATGTCGAGATCCGGTCGGTCCGCGGGCCGCTGACCTCGCGCGAGCTGGGTCTGGACGGGGTGGTGCCACTTGGCGATCCGGGGCTGCTGATGCCGGCGCTCTACCGTCCGAACCCCGCGCCCGAGACCACGGGCAAGATCCTTTGCCTGCCGCATTTCAACGACACGCGCTCTGACGCCGAACTGCTCGCAATCACCGGCGCCGACGGCATTCTGAGCGCCCGCATCGCCAAGTCCTTCTACGAACTCGAGCGGTTCATCGACGCGATCTATTCGGCCGAGTTCGTCCTCTGCGGGTCGCTGCACGGGGCGATCATGGCGGCGGCCTATGGCAAGCCCTTCGGCTTCTTCGACAGCGGCATGATCGATCTGCCTTTCAAGTGGCAGGATTTCGCGGCCTCCTGCGGTTTCCCCGCCGCGTTCTTCACCCGCGCCGACGAGGCGCGCGCCTTCCACGATACGCAGATCGCGCCGGTGCTGGGTCTGCCGCGGTGCTGGGACTATCTTGCCGTCGCACCCTTCCCCCTGCGCAGCGAAGCGCTGCTGAAGATCCTGCGCCACGAGATCGACTCGCGCGGCCTGAGCGCCGAGGCGGCACTTGCCGAAGCGACGGCGGCCTTCCGCGGCGACCGGCAGCAGATGTCCGTATTGTTGCGGGCTATGGACGAGCTTGTCGGCAGCATGCTCGCGGCCAACCGCGCGACCGCCAAGCTACATCAGGATGATCGCGCCGCCCTGCAGGCGCAACTGGCGGCGGCAGAGGCCACGTCCAGGGAGGTCGATGGCAAGCTTGGCCGCACAGAGGCGATCCTGTCCGAAACGCGCGATCACCTGACGCAGGCCGAGGCCCGCGCCGCCGGGACCAAGGCGCAATATGCGGCCCTTCAGCGCGCGGCGGACGAGGTCGCGCAGCGGCTCTATTCCGCGTATCGCAAGCCGCTGCTGCCGCTTGGCAAGGCGCTGGAGCGCAGTGCGGTGAAGGCTCTGCTGGCGCTGTCGCCGATGATGTCGAAGCGCAGGCGCGAGAAGTTCCGCAAGCTGGTCAAGAAGCGCAAGCCCGCGACGATCCTCAAAGACTGGACGGCGCGCAAGGCGGCGCTCGCTCATCAGGAAGCCGCCCTGCAGCCGCCGCGCCCCAGCACAGCGGAAAGCGACCTGCACAAGCTGCAGCGCCGGCCGCGGATCTTCGTGTCAGACTACCGCCTGCCGCGCCCGGACCTGTCGGCCGGCGAGCAGGCGACCTTCGGGCTGATCGCGGACCTTTGCGCGGTCGGCTATGACGTGGTGTTCCTGCCGGCCGACATGAAGCTGGTCGAGCCCTATGCGGCCAATCTCGCCAAGCTCGGGGTCGAGGTGATCACGCGCGAAAGCGGGTATGATTGGGGCCGCAATTACCTGATGTCGCACGGGCACGAGTTCGATGCCTTCTATTTGATCCGTATCGAGGTGGCGGAACAGATGCTGGCCACCGCGCGCGATCGGGCACCCACCGCGCCGATCCTTTTCCACGCGCCGGACCTGCATTACTTGCGTGAAGAGCGTGCGGCCGAGCTGAGCGGAGATCCGTCCCAGACCGAGAGCGCGCGCCACACCAAGCAGCGCGAGCTGGCGGTCATGCGCGCCGCGGATCATGTCGTGGTGGTGAGCCCGGCTGAGGTCCCCTATTTGCGCGCCGAAATGCCCGCACAGCAGATCTCGGTCTTCCCGGCGCTCTACAGCGATGTCGTTGCGGCGCCTGCGGGCTACCATGCCCGCGATCACGTGTTCTTCATTGGCGGCTTCAAGCACACGCCGAACGTCGACTCGGTGATCTGGTTCGCCGACAACGTCTGGCCCGCCGTGCATGCCGAGGCCCCCGAGGCGGAATTCCACATTATCGGGGCGGAAGCGCCGCCCGAGGTCATCGCTCTCGGAGAGCGGCCCGGCATCCGCTATGTCGGCTACGTGGCCGAGCTGGAGCCGGAGCTTGCGAAATACCGCGTCGGCGTCGCGCCGCTGCTCTACGGGGCAGGGATCAAGGGCAAGGTCGGCGCGATGATGGGCGCCGGCATGCCGACGGTCTGCACGACGATCGCGGCCGAGGGCATGGGCATTGTCGACGGCATTCACGCGCTGGTCCGAGATGACCCTGCCGAGCAGGCGCGGGCCATCGTCACGCTGTATCGCGATCGCGGTCTATGGGACCGGCTCGCCGTCAACGGCGCGCGGCTGGTCGAGGACAGCTTCGGCGACGCGGCTAACCGCGCCTCGTTCCTGGCAATGCTGAATCGCGCCCGCGCGCTACCGCAGCAATCGTTCATGCGCTACTGCGCTACCGCCCCAGACCAATGCTTCCCGGTCTATGATCCGGCACAGGCGATTGACGTGTCGATCATCATCCCGGTCTACAATAAGTGGGAGCTGACCAGGGACTGCCTCGTCTCGGTCGCAACCGTCTGCCGTTCGACCGGCATCACCTACGAGGTGATCCTTGCAGATGACGGCTCGAGCGACGAGACTCTGCAGGCAGCGGACCTCTTCCCCGGTCTACGGGTCGTGCGCGCGCCCACCAATCTCGGCTTCCTACGCAACTGCAACAATGCCGCCGCGCAGGCGAAGGGCGAGCATCTGCTGTTCCTCAACAATGACACCATCGTGCTTCCGGGGTGGCTTGAGGAGCTTTACCGCACCATGGTCGCCGAGCCGCAGGCTGGTATCGTGGGCTCAAAGCTGCTCTATCCGGATGCGACCATCCAAGAGGCCGGCGGGGCGTTGTTCAAGAACGGCTCAGGCTGGAACCTGGGCCGCAGTCGGGGGCGCTTCGACCGGATGTGGACCTTCCAGCGCGAAGTCGACTACATCTCGGGTGCGTCGATCCTTGTCCGCGGCAGCTTCTGGAAGTCTTCAGGCGGCTTCGACGAGCTATATGGGAATGCCTATTGCGAGGACTCCGACCTCGCGATGCAGGCGCGCAATACCGGTTTGTCGGTCATTTACGTGCCTGGCTCTGAAGTCGTTCACTTCGAGCACGCCTCTTACGGAGATCAGCTCGACAGCAAGCCCAAGCAGCTTCAGCAGGAGAACGGGGAGAAGTTCTTCCAGAAGTGGCAGGTGGTACTGGAGAAGGACCATGCTCCGGTTGGGGGAGACCCCATACTTTCGCCTGGTCGAGGAAAGACAAAAATCTAAGTCCGGGAAATTTCGGAGCGAATGTATGTGGGCACCTGGACAAGCTAAGTGCTGTCGCTGCGGTATACATGGAACGCCGTGACACTATTTGCTTGGGGAGGATTTTCCCGACTTCGGATGAAGGTTGTCGAGCGCCTGCACCGGCCGCTTTAGTTCGATGTGGGAAACTACAGTTAGCGTCGCACCATCGCTCCGAATATTAAGTGATCAGAGCGTGAATGATTCTAACGATGCTTCACGACTTCGGCACAGGGCTACATCGCAGTTGAGGCAACGACCTGTGCCGAAACATGCCTGCGATGGCGAAGAAAAGCGGGTAGGAAGGGATCACATAGATGCGAAAAGATTGGTGTCGTCTTTATCCGCTCTGGATTGTTTTTGCTTGGCTCATCGCATCTTGGCCGTGGCTCTCCGGGAGTAGGTTCGTTCCATGGGACAGCATTGATGCATTCTTCCCGCAGGTGGCGTTCATACTGCGGGCCCTTGGCGAGGGACATCTACCTTTCTGGAATCCTTTAGCCTTCGGGGGTCTTCCAGTTCTCGGAGACCCGCAAGGCATGCTATTCACACCCCACACGTTGGTCGGATTTCTTAGCGGCCCGGCTTTCGGCCTTTGGATATTTGATGCAACTACATTGTTGTGCATGCTTGTCGGATCGCTTTGCCTATATAAGTATACGCTGCATCGCGGTTCTTTGCCGAGCTTGGCGGCGATCGGCGCGATTGTTTTCATGCTGGGCGGCTACGGATCGAGTCGATTGCAGCATGTGCCTCAGATCATCTCATTTGCTCTTTTGCCTGTCCTGCTGCTGAGCTTCCGGCATTGCGTGCGTACGCCTAATGTGGGCACCGTTCTTTGCCTAAGCGCTGTTGGCGCTCTGTTGGCACTCAATCCGAACCAAGTCGTATTTCTTTCACCATTTTTCTTAATGCCGCTGTTGGTTGCTGAGGTCAAAGGTAGTCAGCGTATTCAACCGGCCTTGGTGGGGTTGCTGATCTCGTTTGTTCTGGTGTCGTTGATTGCGGCCCCTTCATTGTCCGCCATTCTCGAGACGGTAGAACTCTCGACGCGGACGCGGTTGGACCTGAGTAGCAATGCCCCCGCCTCGCTCCCTGGCTTCTCGGCGTGGTCTTCCATTCTTCCGGGGGCTTTCGGTGCTCGTCTCGGGCACAGCGAACATTGGGGACCTGTCGATGCCACCGAGGGCTATTTGTATGTTGGAATTATTCCGCTAGGTGTCGTCCTTTTGAGTATGTCGCGGCGGCAGGCACCGTCCCGTTTGCTTGGATTGGCATGGGGTATGGCGCTCCTGTCCTTCCTTTTTGCAATGGGAACGAAGGGACCGCTTTTTCCCCTCCTTTATGAGAGGGTGCCTGGCTTCTCCTTATTTCGTCGGCCTTCGGATGGCGTTTATTTCTTGATGCTTTACGCCTCCTTGGCAGTGGCGTTTGCATCACTGCCTGGCAGCAGCCGAGATCGCGGATGGATTGAGCGGCTCGCGCTACCCTGCCTACTCGTCGTACTCTCTGCTGTCGGTGCGGCGAGCTTGATACGCTTTGCTGCGGAGAAGTCGCGGCTATCACTGCTTCAAGACGATTTTAGCAACTGGCTTCTGCGAGCCGCGCTCGCCTCTGTTTTGATTGGCGGTGCATATTTCCTTACGGGCCGTGCCGTTCGCGGCCCGCTCATGGGCTTTCTCGGTTTGGGACTGACGCTTGTTGACCTAACGACAGCGGGTCGGATAACCAGTTTTTCTGAACGCTATGAGCGGTACGAATTGGCCGAGGCCTATAGGATCCTTGCCGGCTGGGATCAGTTTGAGTGGCAACGAGAAGCAGAGAGCCTGAAGCAGATTAAGAGGCTGATGCGGGCAGGGGAGCGAGTTGAGGTCGTTGGCGGGTCCGCCATGAATGCGCCGATGGCATTGGGTCTAGCTATGTCCCAGGGCTATAATCCGCTCGTCCTAAAGCGGTATGCTGATGTCTTTGGTGCGCAACATCTCGGCTATGAGCCGAAGACCTTCACGGCACTAGCCGCTTCACCATACTCGGAGCCACATCGTTGGCTTGGAGTCAGATACTACTTACTTCATGGTTACATCTTAGATAACCCCTCAGATTTCGGCGCGTTCGGTGCTGCGGTGGTTGGACTTCGTGACATGATTGTTTCGGGAGGAGGGGCAGAGATTCAAGGAGGCGGTACTTATCGAATATACGAAGTTCCTGCCACTTATCCGGAAGGAACGCTACTTGTGGGGACCGGAGATGAACGGTCGCCATCGGTCGGCCAGTGCAGGGTGTTGGTTCGTGCGCCGGGATATTCTCGCTACGAATGCTCGTCGGACAAAGCAGCTCTATTTATCACGGGCGATAGTTTCGCGCCCGGATGGACTGCCTGCGTTGGTGAGCGTTCTGCCCCGGTAGAACCGTTTTTGGGTGTCCTTCGCAGTTTAGAGCTTCCTCCGGGCACGAATGCTGTGACCATTCGCTACCAACCCGTTCCGTTTTTGAGATTTTGGGATGGATGTTGATCGGTTTGGTTCCGCTAGACCCCATGATCGCTGGGTGAGCTGACTGGGTGGGTGGCCTCTCCCGCGGCATTCTCCGTTCGAGGGTTGCGCCAGGGATGACCTGCCACCGGTCATTCATCCAGTTACGACCGGAGTCCGGTGGTCATTTGTGCGTGTCTTAGATGTAAAAGCAATCGTCTGGCTGGCGGAGGTCTCCATCCGCGCAGTGGGGCGGGCGATTGCAGTGTTCAGGGTCCTTGNGGCGGAGGTCTCCATCCGCGCAGTGGGGCGGGCGATTGCAGTGTTCAGGGTCCTTGGGCGTTGTTGCACTAATCAGCTGAAGGCCGATCTAGCCCTGTCCCGCTCTGTGTTCAGCCCACGGCGATGATCTCGGCGGTGCCGAGGGTGTTGTATCTGTTCATGATGGCGATCCGGATCTGGATCTCGGCGGTCTGCCTATCAGGGTCGCGTGAGGCGATGCGCTCGCCGAAGGACTTGAGGCAATTCATCCGTGCCTCGACCCGACTTCGGACGTGGTAGCCGACCGACCGCTTCCAGTTGGCTCGTCCCAGGCGTCGTGTCTCGTGAAGGATGCCGTTTCGGGCACGGGCAGCCGGGCAGTCCTCTTGTCCCCGGGCGGCCGTTCCGGCGGATGGGAGTGAGGGCATGCCCGCCACCGGTCCGAGGGCATGCCCGAACGCCTCAGCTCCCCGCCCGACGATCGCGCCATGACATCGTCTGGTGTCATAGGCACCGTCGGCTGTGACCGAGCCGATCTCTTC
>NZ_JBAWKE010000020.1:0-11243 GCF_037095655.1 Frigidibacter sp. MR17.24 | reverse complement strand
CGACGCGCTACGACAGATGCCCGAAGGTCTTCCTCTCGGCCATCGCTCTCGCCGCAACCGTCCTCTTCTGGCTATGAGTCCTGAGCCTAGCGCTGCGCCGCCGCATGACCGCTTCTAGCCCATTGCGGTCACTTGCCAAACGATGTCTTGTCAAATGGCAGACTCACTGGGAGCGGCACCGTGAAAGCCTTGGCTATCGTCGATATGCAGATGGGGATGCAGATCCGGATTGCGGAGGGGAGGGATTGCGTCAATCCCGAAGCGCCTGCGCGTGTTGGCTCACTTGTCGAAGCGTTCCGCCAGAAGGGTCTGCCCGTTATCCATGTCCGCCACAGAGACAAGGACAGAGCATCCATTTTCCACGCCGATGCCGCAGGTTATCCGCCGTTGCCTTGCGCGGAAGCATTGGATGGTGAGCCGGTTTTCGTGAAGCATACGTCGTCGGCTTTTGCCTCGACCGATCTGGCCAATTACCTTCGTGGACGAGGTATCACGGAATTGATCGTAGTGGGTGCCGTGGCTGGATTTTGTATCAATTCGACCGTTCGCGCCGGGGCTGATCTGGGATTCAATATGACTGTCGTCGAGGATGCCGTGATCGGATTTGATCTGCCGAGCGCAAAGCAATCAGCTCGCGTTATTTTCGACGTAACGATGGCCCATCTTGCGGCTGACTTCGCTTGCGTTACGGATACAGCCACGGAGCTGAGCGCATAGAGCCTGTCAGCTTCGTCCGCGCTGCCGACCTTGAATCGTTGGAAGCGCCGCGGCAAGGCCCGAACGGCCGCTTCGGTGAAGCCGCGGTGCGGCGCCCACCAGGACAGCGAAGGCCCGCTCTGGGCCGATCGTGCGGATTGAGGCGCTGGCCGAGAGCCAAGAACAAAGTCTGCTTTCGGCACACCGCAACATCTGACGGCCGACGCTATGCTGCGCGCGTGATCGAGTGGCCGCTTCCGTGAATGCGGCCTCGCAGCGAACGCGCCTGCCCACCGGCAGCTATGGGCTGGCAGCGGTCCAATGCGCCTGTGACGCGAAGAAGACCCGGGCTGCCCTGAGTCTGCCGCGCTCCACGCGCTTGTTGCTTGGCCACTGCTTGACCTCCCGAAACATTGGGGCGGTTGTTCTGGTCCTGTTTGCTGCGTGACGCGCCGGGCCGGTTCCTCTATGCCGCATACGGCCACGAAGGCCGCGGCCCGCCAAGCGGAAGAGCGCGTCGACGGCACCAGACAGCACGAAGGTTTTCTATGGCCGCCCAGCCCAAGCTGCATCCACGCAATCAGCACCAACAGGGTTATGACTTCGAGAGCCTGCTGGCGGCATCCCCCGAACTGGCGGCCTTCACGGCGCGAAACCCGCGCGGTCGGATGACAATCGATTTTTCTGACCCGGAGGCTGTTCGCATTCTGAACCGTGCGCTCCTGCGCACCCACTACGGCGTGGGCTTCTGGGACATTCCGCCGAGCTACCTCTGCCCCCCGATCCCCGGCCGGGTCGATTACATCCACCACCTCGCGGATCTGCTGGCCGAGGCGGATGGTGGGCGGATACCGCAGGGCCCCCGGATCAGGGCGCTGGACATCGGGACGGGCGCGAGCCTCGTCTATCCGCTGATCGGGCGGCATGCATATGGCTGGGATTTCACGGGCGTCGACATCGACCCGGTCTCGATCGCATCGGCACGGCGGATCGTGACGGAGAACGCGCTCGACATCACGCTCAGGCGCCAAACCGATCCGATGAACATCTTCCACGGCGTGATCGGGCGCGACGACATCTTCCACGTCACCCTCTGCAACCCGCCGTTCCACGCCTCGCCCGAGAAGGCGGACGCAGGCAGCCGTCGCAAGTGGCGCAACCTCGGGAAGGGCAACACCGGCATGCTGAACTTCGGCGGCCAGAATGCCGAGCTGTGGTGCCCGGGCGGCGAGATCGGCTTCATCGCCCGGATGATCGAACAGAGCGTCGACTTCGCAGACCAGTGCCTGTGGTTCACCTCTCTGGTGTCCAGGAAGGACAGCCTCAAACCTCTCACGCGGTTGCTGGCCAGGGCGCGGGTCGCCGAGACCCGGATCGTCGAGATGGCTCAGGGCCAGAAGGAAAGTCGATTTCTGGCTTGGACTTATTACGCCAAGGATGAGCGCTCCTTGTAGCCGGACCTCACTTGGCCCGATCTTCGTCTGAGCTCCGTGAATGCGGAAGCCGTCCGCGGGTCGGGGAACACTTGGGTAGGGCGCAGGCGTGCTCGCGATGCTTCGAGAACCGACTTTTGTGCTGGGCCCATCCACTTCATCTTTTGCCGTGGCGGAGCATCGCGCGCCCGCAGGGTTTGGCATCACGCTTTGGCGAGAGCACCAACGACAACGGCCGGTGCAGGGATGCACCGGCCGTTTCGTGTGTGGTTCGGAAGCTCTTGGGTGATCAGGCGCTCTGCGCGCTGTCGGTTTCGGATGGGGCGCGGACCGGGCGCTTGTTCGCCTGCTGCGCCAAAGTGGTGGCCTCGAGCGCGGCAGCCGCCGCGGCCGCGCGCCGTTGCGCCTCGGTGCGGGCCGTGTCGAACTCGGCCCGTGTCACGCATTTCAGCTGGATCAGCGCGGCTTCCGCCTTCTTGCTGATTTTCGGAACCGCCCTGACCAGCAGTTCATGGCGCATCTCTCCGGGAAAGTCGTGGAAGCCGTCGAGGGTCGCCGCGCCCAGGGCGCGCTCGGCCAGTTCCTGCTGGCCGATGACGGCGGTGATGTAATCGCGATCCAGCTTCTCCTGCTTCAGGCGGCCGGCTTCGCGTCGTTGTTCAAGCGTGTCGAATGATGTCATGGGATACTCCGTGGGACATGATGCCCCGAACCACGAGGATCATGTCCGGTCGTCGCCCGGTTTCCGGAAACGACCCGGTGCAGGATTTTTCGCGAGGGGCGCTTCGGGCCGGTCCGTCGCGGGCTCGGACGCGGGTTTCAGCCCGAGCGCGACCTGAAGATCGGTCTCCGCGGAGGTGACCGCACGGTGTTCGGTGGCGACGGCCGTCTTCAGCTTTTCTCGCAAGGGTGGGGGAAGCTGCGCGAAGAGGGCCTCCTTCAGCCGGGCGACTTCGGTGAGCACGCGGCTGGCGGCGGTCTCGATCTTCTGCGCCCTTTCCGCCCGTGCGGTGGCATCGGCGCGCAAGCGTTGTGCGAGCGCCAGCATCCGCTGATAGAGGCGAATGGGGAGCGCCTGCTGGTCCTTGAACTCTTGCCTCACGTCCGGAGATCTCTCGACGATGGCCTGCGCCAATGGCTTCGCCTCGAGGCTCGCCACATCCGGTCGGCCGAGAACCACCTCGATCACCGTCTCTGCCGCCCGGACCTGACGTTCCCGTGCGGCGACCTCCGCCTCGCGTTTCGCCTTCGCCTTGCGCCACGTCTCGTCGATGAGTTGCTGCCGCTGCGCCCGTTCCCTTTGCTCGCTAAGGGCTTGACGCAAAGCCACTTCCTTCTCGGCCGCGGCCTTCTCGCGCTCGACCAGTTCCGCGGCCTTCTTCTTCTGCCGCAGCTCCTCCTGCCGTCGCCAGACATGCGGTGGCACATGCTGCGGCGTGTTTGGCGCGTCCGCGCCCCTTGCCTCGGCTTCCGCAACCGCCTTGATCCAGGGCTCGCCACGGGTCAGGCCGAGCGCTTCAAAGAACTTGCCCACGTCATCCTGCGCCTTCTCGTAGGAGGCGAGCAGCGGATGCGAGGTCGGCTGGATCAGCCGCTGCCGGCCGCGGGTGCCGGTGGTCTTCTCGGTCCAGGGCACGATCACCGCATGGATATGCGCGGCTGTCTCGTCGTGATCGACGCGGGCCGTCACCACGCATGCGCCAAAGCGCCGCGTCAGCCAGTCGGTCGCCCGCGCGGCGAAGGCCGCCTCTCGCTGCGCCTTGACCGTCAGGTCGACCTTCTCGTCATCCGGCCGGTCCGATCCCTCGAACCAGCGGTGGTTGACGGTGAGGATCACCTCCCGCATCGGGCCGCCCTCGCAGTCGGCGCGCCATGGATCCGCCGGGCCTTCGCGATAGCGCCGCTGGGCCGCGCTCTTGCGCTTCTGGGCCTTCAGCGCCTCGATCTCGGCCACGAGGTTCTCGCCGCGCACCACGTCGATCTCGGTCAGGAGCGGCCCGATCCAGTCGGCCGGGCCGATCAGGCGCCGGTTCAGATGGGTCCGCGTGGGGTCGCAATGCAGGCTGCCGCGCCCGAGGCGTTCCTCGTGCAGGCGGTAGCGGCTGAGCTTCGCGGCGCTGATCGCGGCGAAGCGCAGGACCACGGGATAGCGGGCGGGGGCGGAACGGGCCAAGGCGACACTCCCTGTCTCGGCTGGGAGGTCGGGAGGTCCGGTCGTTCGCCCGGGCGCGGAAACGCGCGGGCCGCATTTCTTCGCCCGTCAGATGAGGCACCGCGCGAGACTTCAGAGTCCGGGAAGGGATGGAGGGGGTTTACTCACTAGTCTTTCCGCACTCCGGGCCTTGGGGCCCTCCGTTCGGAAAGACGCTCGCCAGGGGCACGGCCCCTGGACCCTGGTCCCGCCTGGCGGCGGGCCCGAGGGGAACGCCATCCCCCTCACCCCCGGGCAGGGTGTCGCTCGCCGCGCCCTGCACCCCATGGCGTCCTTCCGACGGACCGGGAGGGCGTGCCACCCCTCCGGCCACCCCGGGTCGGGACCGCTCGCCGCCTGTCCCGACACCCTTTCCGGCGTCCTTCCGACGGACCGGGGGAAGACGTTCTGCACTCTCCCCCCAACCGCTTCGCTGGCCCCCCGCTTGCGCCCGGGGAGCGTTGGACACCTCCCCGAACCCCTCCGTCCCGAAGACGCAAAAGGATCAGGGTTTCAGCTGCGCGGTCTTGGTGACGCGCAGCCGAAGCCCTGATCCCAAAACGGATAGAAGAAGCGCGCGTCGACCCATCCCCCTCACATGGAGTTCGTCGATGTTTGACGCATTCACCCCGACCGCCGAGACGGTCTCGACCCAAGTTGCCATTCCGGCCGCGACCGAAGATGCCGCGCCGAACTGGCGCGCGGCATTGAAGCCCGGCGACATCGTCGCTTTCCGCTTCCCCGATCAGGACGCGCCCGACCCCGAGGCGCAGCCCAAGGTCCGCCCGGCGCTCGTCATGCTCCGCGACAAGACCGCCGACGGCGCGACCGTCACGCTGGCCTTCGGCACCACGCGCGGCGCATTCCGCTTCCAAGACTACCCGTATGACCGCCGCTATGGCGTCGGTGTCTGGTCGGTCGCCGAGATCGAGGCCGCGAACCTGCACCGCGCCACCGGCTTCGCCTGCGAGCGGCGGATCACCGTTTCGCTCGACGATCCCCGCTTTGCCGCTTCGAAGCGCGGCACGCCGGTGATCGGCACGCTCGGTGCCCGCACCCGCGAACGCTTCCTGTCGGTCCTCGCCCGCATCATCGCCGAGCGCGACATCGCCGCCTGGCACCGGGCCGAGCGCCTGAAGGAGATCGTCGTCGCCGGTCGCCGGGTCGAGGTCGTCCACCGCCGCAAAGGCGAGCGCATGAGAATGACGCCGCCCATGCCGACCCTCGCGATGCCGTCGGAGGTGCGCGCATGAGCAGCGATCGCACGCTTTTCGAGTACCTTCCGAACAGCTTCAGTGGCGCGAACACGCATCGGCACCTGGTGATCACCAACGTGCCCCGGCCCTCCGACCAGAGTCGCATTTGCGATCTCTACGCGGATGGTCTGGAGGCCTTGGACACCATCCTCCTCGCCTTCGCCGATCTCACGGGACAACAGCAGACCTCGCTCGCGGGACCTGCAACGAGGCTGCACGCCCAGCTCGACGCGAAGACGCTCCTCGACGAGGAGGTCTTCACCGAGCTCGACGAGCTGATCGCCCGGATTGGGGTGCCCGAAGCCGAGGACCGCCCGCTCCAGAGGATGCTGGAGTTGGCGCGCGAGGCCCGGCGCCTCGCGAACCGCGTGGCCTACCTGATCGCCGCCGAGTGCGAGATCGCCACCCGCTTGCCGAAGCCCGGCCAAGCCTGATCGGCGCGCACGGGCGGCAACGCCCGTGCCCATCTCCTCAAGGACATCCTCAAATGCAAAAGCACGATCGCTTCGCGATCCGGTGGCCGGCCGTTCTGGCGAACTCGGTCACCGGCGGGTTCGAGCGGGTCGACGTCATCGCCCCTACCTCAAAGGTCCGCGACGATGTCGTCGCAGAACGCTTGGCGAAGCTCGGCGGCAGCTGGATCGCGACGCCCCATCCGCCTTACGCGCTGCGGCCGTTCCCCCTCGGCAATCGCCCGATCTCGGTCGAAGCCGGAGAGGCCATCCGCGCCACGATTGCCGACATCTGTCGCGTCGTTGGCATCGGCGGCGGCAAGCACCTCGAGGTTTGCCCGCTCGGCTGGCTCAGCCCGCTCATCGCAGCCGTCACGGGCTTCGCGAGCCTGACGGCAGAAGACAAGCCTCTCCGCCCACAGATTCTCGCGCTGCTGATCACGCAGTACGAGCCGAACCTGCTCCTCGTCGCCAGCGGCCCGGGTGCCGGGCGCGCCCGCGCCGAGGGCATCGCAAAATGGTTCGGCCTCAGCACGCAAGATCGCTGCATGCTGACGGGCATGCCGGGCGAGAGGCAGCTGATCAAAGGAAAGCCGATGACCCTGTCTGGCGCTGCGATGGTGCTCGCCAAGAACGAACCCGACCGGCTGCACCAACTGATCTACGGCAGGTCGGCGCGGCTGGCCGCCTGAAGCGGCGGGCGGACAGCAGTCCCATGCGTTTGCGTGCCTGACATTCCGAGCGCTGTCCGCAGAAAGCCGGTGGTCGCGAGAGGCCCTGACGGTCGCCCGAACCAGAAAAATCAAAAATCCCGAAAAATCTGTCGCCCGGCGTTTCCGCGCGCCGGGAGACGGTCGCACTTGGAAATCATACCGCCACCACAACCGACTGGAAGACCGCCCATGTCCCTGCCTCTCGCCCCGAACGCCGTTTCCTACGAGACCGTCCCTCTCGATCTCGTCGCCGCCAATCACAACGGCTGCGACCCGATCGCCGCCAGCCTGCTGCTGCGCCCGCTCGTCCAGCTTCTTGCCCAGGCCGCCGTCCGCCGGGCCGCGCAGACACCCGCCAACGACAACCGCGCCCCGTCGCAGATCTGATCGGAACCTGACCATGATCCCCCGCCGCGCCGCGATCTACGCCCGCTACTCCTCCAAGCTGCAGAAGCAGACCTCCATCGAAGACCAGATCGCGGAAGCCGAACGGTTCTGCGACCGCGAGGGCTGGACCGTCGTCGCCCGCTTCGCCGATGCCGAAGCCTCCGGCCGCCGGATGGTCGGGCGCGATGGCTTTCTGGAGATGATCGCGGCTGTCGAACGCAACGAAGTCGACGTGGTCATCATCGAGGCCGTCGCCCGTTTCTCGCGTGACGTCGTCGATGGGCTGACCGTGTACAACATCATGGCCCACCAGCATGTGGAGCTCTATTCGCTGCGCGAGGGCCGGCAGAACTTCCTCAACGTGATCCTGAACCTGCTCGGCGCCCAGCAGCATGCGGCGAGCATCGGCCAGTACACGCGTCGCGGAATGGGTTATGCTCTGACGCGCGGCATCCTGCACACCAGTGCCTACGGCTATGACCGGGTCGAGCCTGTGCCTGGCCTGGATGGGCAGACCCCGACCGTGAACCGTCGGATCAACGAGGCCGAGGCGGCGGTCATCCGCCGCATCTTCAGCGACTTCGCCGGCGGCCAGTCCGCGCAGGCGATCGCGCAGGCGCTGAACGACGAGGGTATCCCGAGCCCTGGCGGCTCGTTCTGGGACGCCCGGACCATCCGCGGCGACCGCGAGCGCGAGGAAGGGATCCTGCGCAA
The DNA here is from genome assembly GCF_037095655.1 of Frigidibacter sp. MR17.24. Classification (NCBI taxonomy): domain Bacteria; kingdom Pseudomonadati; phylum Pseudomonadota; class Alphaproteobacteria; order Rhodobacterales; family Paracoccaceae; genus Frigidibacter; species Frigidibacter sp. MR17.24. The sequence continues at coordinate 3,401 of NZ_JBAWKE010000020.1, read as the reverse complement.
CCGCCTCTATATCGGCGAGGCGAGCGTCAACCGTCGCAAGCGTAGCCTGCATCCGAGAACGCAGCAGCGCCGGATCGACCCGACGCCGCAAGAGGCGCTGACGCGCACCTTCCCCGAACTGCGGATCGTGCCCCAGGAAGTCTGGAACGCGGCCGCAGCCGAGCTGAAGCGGCGCGAGGATGCGGTCGCGGCCCGCGGCAATCCGCGCGCGGCGCATCAGTCGCGGACCCTGTTGTCGGGCCTTCTGATCTGCGGCTGCTGCGGCGAGCCCTTCATCATGGACAGTGCCACGAGCTACAAGTGCCGCCGCGGCCGCAAGAAGCTTTGCGAGAACACCCGCCCGATCTCCCGCCGCCGCATCGAGGCGCGCGTCTTCTCCCGCCTGCGCGCCCTGTTCGACAGCGCCGACCTGCGCCGCGCCTTTGCCGATGAGCTCAAGGCCGAACGGGCACGTCAGCGCAGAAGCGACCCGGAGGTCGAGCGGCGCGCGGCCGAGGCCCAGCTCACGAAGCTCAAGTTGGGCAGGACGCGGATGATGCAGGCGATCCGCGACGGCGCGCCCTATGGGATGGTCCGGGACGAGGCCGAGGCGATCGAACGCCAGCTGCAGGCGGTGAGCGAACAGCTCACCAAGCTGCGCCGACGGCGGACGCAGGTGCAGGAGCCGGCGCCATCGCCGGACCAGCTCTACGCCGAGATGGTCGCCGGCCTCGAGGAGATCCTGAGCGACCCAGCCCATGTCGATCAGGCGAACAGGATCCTGAAACAGATCCTGCAGCGAATACGCCTGACACCTTCCGATACCGCACCGCACGGCCTGGCTGCCGAGATCCAAGTGGATCTCGGCAGTTTTCTTTTGCGGACGCTGCACGACGAAGAGATGGCCGCTCCGCTACCGGAAGCGCGGGAACCGAGACACCGCCGGCTCTCGAGGGCCTGATTGCGGACAGGGTCACGGCCTGGGTGCAACGGTGCTCGAAGGATCGGCTCAACACCTTGGAACGCCCGCAGGCACTGGCTCTGAGAGCCCTGCGGCACGGCCGTACTGCAATGTTTACCGCGGCGCGCACGCCTCTGAGGACTGAGTGCAGAACCGCCCCTCCAAGCCGCGCGAGCACTTCAAACAACGCTCCGGCAAGGGGGGCTGCCCGCCCCCCGTCTCCGGCTTGCACCGGAGCCGCCCCCCGGGGATATTTGCCGCAAAGTCGAAGAGCTTGCCGGAGGCGCGCAGCATGGCCGAGATCCTGGTCGGAACCACCCTGGAATTCACCGGCGACCCGTTCTTCGAGGGGCCGGAGGCGGCGCGGATCACCACGCGCGGCGGGGTGCTGATCGAGGGCGGGCGCATCGCGGCGCTGGGCGAGGGCGCGGCGCTGGCGGCGGCGCATCCGGCGGCGGCGGTCACCGACCTGGGCGACCGGCTGATCTCGCCCGGCTTCGTCGACGCCCATGTGCACTACGCCCAGACCGCGATCATCGCGAGCTGGGGCAAGCGGCTGATCGACTGGCTGAACGCCTATACCTTCCCCGAGGAGATGCGCTTTGGCGCGCCGGACTATGCCGCCGGGGTGGCGGCGCGGTATCTCGACCTCGTGCTGGCCAATGGCACCACCACGGTGTGCAGCTATGCCACGATCCATCCCGGCAGCGTCGATGCGATCTTCGCCGCGGCGCAGGCGCGCGGGATGCGGGTCTATGCCGGCAAGACCTGCATGGACCGCAACGCGCCCGAGGGGCTGCGCGACACCCCCGCGCTTGCCTATGACCAGAGCCGGGCGCTGCTGGAGCGCTGGCACGGGGTCGACCGGCTGTCCTACGTGATCACGCCGCGGTTCTCGCCGACCTCGACGCCCGAGCAGCTGATGGTGCTGGGGCAGCTGTGGCGCGAGCACCCGGACTGCCTGATGCAGACGCATCTGAGCGAGCAGACCGACGAGATCGAGTGGGTGCGCGGGCTGTTCCCGCAGGCGCGCGACTATCTCGACACCTACGAGGCGCAGGGGCTTCTGGGCGAGGGCGCGGTCTTCGGCCACGCGATCCACCTGAACGGGCGCGAGCGGGCGCGGCTGCGCGAGGCGGGGGCGGCGCTGGTGCATTGCCCGACCTCGAACACTTTCATCGGCTCGGGGCTGTTCGACATGGGCGGGCTGAAGGCCGAGGGGCAGCTGGTGGGGCTGGCGACCGATACCGGGGGCGGCTCGTCCTTCTCGATGCTGCGCACGATGGCGGCGGCCTACGAGGTGGGGCAGCTGCGCGGCCGGCCGCTGCATCCGGCCGAGCTGTGGTGGCTGGCGACCTGCGGCTCGGCCCGGGCCTTGCGGGCCGAGGGACGCATCGGGCGGCTGGCGGTGGGGATGGAGGCCGACCTGATCGCGGTCGACCTCGCCTCGACCCCGGCGATCGCGCAGCGCGCGGCGCGGGCGGAGACGCCCTGGGAGGCGATCTTCCCGACGATCATGATGGGCGACGACCGCGCGATCGCGGGCGTCTGGGTCGGCGGGGTGCGCCGGGTCTGACGGGGCCGTGCGGCGGAGCCAGAGACATCAGTAGTGTGCGCAAAAGACGATAGAAGCATACGCAAACCCTGCCTGACAGGGGGGCTGCGGCTCAGCCTGAGCGGCGTCTAACTATTTTATTTCAATGTGTTATATGGGAGCTGACGCGATTTCTCGATCCTGCGGTGCGATCGTGCGCCAGAACCGACGCCGGTCGATCAACCTCGGAGCAGAGGCCCGACGGCTGCACGCTCGTAGATCTTGCGGAAGCGTCGCCTCCCGTCGCTGAAGGGCTCGATGCCGTGTTCGGCGAGGCGCTCATCAAGGCCATCCCACGAGAGGCGCAGGGCAAGGGCCAGTTCGCGGAAGCTGATGAAGCGCGCTTCGAAGGCGGCGAGATCCTGCGCCGAAAGCGAGACGATGGCGCGCCCGGCGCGCCGTCCCGTCCCAGAGGAGCTGGGTGACAGTCCACGCTTCAGCAGAACCTCGACCTCGTTGACCTCAAGACCCTTGCCGGCTGCGAGAATGCCGGGCGTCGTCATCTCGTGCCCCGGCGCTTGGCCCGAAAGATTGACGAGGATCGAGGCGAAGCCCTGCCTCAGTGCATGCTTGCCGACGCGCCCCAGACGGCTGTCCAAGACCATCTCCAAGATTTCGGCGAGCGGCTTCTCGAGGATCCGCGCCGTATCACCTAGATCAGCCCAGCCATGCATCGTCACATAGACGGCCTCGGCACCCGTCAGCAGGCGGTCGAGCCGGTGCCACGCCGCCTGCACGTCCCAGAGCTCTTCTCCGGCCTCGTCTCGGCGAGCATCGGCGTTGTTGCTCTAATCGGCTGAAGGCCGATCTGTCCCTTTCCCGCTCGGTCTTCAGCTCACGGCAGTGATCTCGGCGGTGCCGAGGGTG
>NZ_JBAWKE010000019.1:0-20162 GCF_037095655.1 Frigidibacter sp. MR17.24 | reverse complement strand
CCCCCCCCGCCGCTAGGGGTAGGTCGCCTGCGGGATCGTGGTGACCGAGTTGCGGATCGACCGGTCGATGCCGGGGATCGCGCTGCCCGAGGAGGTCGTGGTGCGCGTCGTGCTGCGCGTCCGGGCCGGGGCGGTCGTCGTCGCCGGGGACGTCTCGGCCGTGGTGGCAGCCGTCGTGGTGGCGGTTGTCGCGGCGGGGGCCGCCGCGGTCGCCTTGGCGGTGCTCGCGGCCGGGCTTTGCGCGATGGCGGCGGCCTGCGCGGTCGCCTGGGCGCTGGCCGCGGGCACGGCCGCGCTGGCACCGCCCTGCCGCGGCAGCAGCGCGCGGGCGGCGACGGCCTCGGGGGTGAACCAGGCGCGGTTCTCGACCAGCCAGTCGTTGATCTGCCGCGCCGCCGAGGCCGCGAGGTTCTCCATCTGCTGGTCGCGGCCCTGCGTCAGGCCCGAGCCGATGATCGTGCGCCCGGTGAAGGGCTCGAAGACGGTGATGCGCTTGGGCTCGGCGTTGATGCGCCGCTGCGCGGTGTCGTCCCAGACGTTGACCGACAGCGCCAGCACCGACTTCGGGTTCACCAGAAGCGGGATCCCCGGATAGGCCAGCGCATAGCCGTCGACGTTGATGCCGAGGTGATAGAGCTTGTTGCCGTCGTACTGCCCGGTGCGCTTGGCGATCTCGGACTTCAGCAGCGCTTCCCAGTCCTCGCCGGTCGCCTCGCGCGAGGGTCCGACCTTCTGCATCTTCGAGGTCACGATGATCGTGTAGCCCAGCTGGAAGTCCCCGAACCGCTCTGGCGGTTTCGTCAGGTCCTCGCCCGAGCAGGCGGCCAGCAGCAGCAGGCAGGCGGCGAGGAACAGCTTCGGGCGGCGGCAAAACGGTCGGATCATGCGCGGCTTGGTCTCCCTTGACGGTCCAGCCATAGCGGCGATGGGCCCCGCTCGCAACGCCGGGCCTTGGGATGGGGTCCCTGCCCGCTATATCGTGACCCGAGAAGGAGCCCCGCGCATGGACATCGCCGCCCCCTCCCCTGCCTCTTCCGCCGCCGCCTCTGCCGCCGACGGCGACGGCTACCCGGCGCGCGTGCCGCTGGCGACCCGGCCGCTGGGCATCCTCGGCTCGCTCAAGGTCGCGCGGCGCAACCTGATCGAACTGATCCCCGAGATCGCGACGCGCCAGCCGATGGTCTCGGGGCGGACCGGCAAGCGGTGGCACATGGTGATGGACCCGGGCGCGCTGCGCCGGATCCTGAAGGACCGGATCGAGGACTATCCGAAATCGGACGTGACCAAGCTGATCCTCGGCCCCGCGATCGGCGAGAGCCTGTTCGTGGCCGAGGGCGCGCACTGGCGCTGGCAGCGCCGCGCCGCCGCGCCGGCCTTTTCGCATCGCAACGTCACCGCGCTGGGCCCGGTCATGACCCGCGCCGCCGAACACGCCGCCGAACGGCTTGCGGCGCAGTCTGGCCGCGCGGCGAACGTCTTCGACGAGATGGTCTCGGCCACGTTCGAGGTGATCGCCGACGTGACGCTCTCGGGCTCGGGCGCCGAGACCGGGGGCGCCTTCGACCGCGACGCGGTGCACAAGGGGATCGAGGCCTACATGGGCCAGACCGCCAAGACCTCGCTGCTCGACATCCTCGGTGCGCCGCCCTGGGTGCCGCGCCCGTCGCGGATGTTCGCCTCGACCGCCACGCGGTCGATGCGGGCGATGGCCGACGCGACGATCGAGGCGCGGGTCCGCTCGGGGCCGCGGCCACTGCCCGACCTGCTCGACCTGCTGCGCGAGGGGCAGGACAGCGAGACCGGCCGCCGGATGAGCACGCCCGAGCTGCGCGACAACCTGCTGACCTTCATCGTCGCCGGGCACGAGACGACGGCGCTGACCCTGGCCTGGGCGCTTTACCTGTGCGCCTTCGACCCCGGCGTGCAGGATGCCGCCCGGTCCGAGGCGCAGGCGGTGCTGGGCAGCCGCGCGGCCACCGCCGCGGACCTGCCCGCGCTGCCGCTGATCCGGCGCATCGTCGACGAGGCGCTGCGGCTCTATCCGCCCGCCGCGTTCCTGTCGCGCACCGCCAGGGCCCACGACAGGCTCTGCGGGCGCGAGGTGCGGCCGGGCGACACGGTGATCCTGCCGATCTACGCGCTGCACCGCCACCACCTGCTGTGGGACGATCCCCATGCCTTCCGCCCCGATCGGTTCGACGCGCCGGCCCACGACCGCTTCGCCTTCCTGCCCTTCGGCGACGGGCCGCGGGTCTGCATCGGGGCAAGCTTCGCGGTGCAGGAGGCGGTGATCATCCTCGCCACCCTGCTGGCCCGGCTGCGCTTCGCCACCGTCCCGCACCGCGCGCCGAAGCCGGTGCTGATCCTGACGCTGCGCCCCGAGGGCGGGGTCTGGCTGTCGGTCGAGCCCGCCTGACGCGGGGCCGCTCGGCGGAAATCCGCCCTCGGGCCGGGGTGCCCCTCACGTCGCGGCGCTTCGATGCAAATCTAGAGGGGTGAAGACCGTTCCAGTTTCCGGAGACCCGAGATGAGCCTGTTGAAGACCCTCGCCAAAGTCGCGATCGGTGTTGCCGCCGCGAAGGGCGTGAAGACGATGATGGACCAGCGCCGCCAGCCCTATGACCAGAGCCGCGGCCGCATCCAGTCGCGCCAGACCGGCCTCGGCGGGTTGCTCGACCGCGTCGGCCAGCGCGGCGGCGGGCTCGACCAGCTGATCGCGAAGGCGGGCGGTGCCGGCGGGCTGGGCGGCATCCTGGCCGGCGCCGGCCTCGGCGGGCTGCTGGGTGGCGGCGGCCAGGCGCGGGCCGGCGGCTTTGCCGCCAAGCTCGACCAGGCCCAGCGCCACGGCGGCGAGCCCGAACATGCCCCCACCCCCGAGGAGGAGGCCGTCGCCGCGCTCCTGCTGCGCGCGATGATCCAAGCCGCGAAATCCGACGGCCGCATCGACGGCGAGGAGCGGGCCCGCATCCTGTCCGAACTCGACGACGCCAGCCGCGAGGAGATGGACTTCCTGATGCGCGAGATGGAGGCGCCGATCGATGTCGAGGGGCTGGTCGCCGCCACCCCCGCCGGGCTCGAGCCCGAGGTCTATGCCGCGGCGCTGATGGCGATCGACGTCGACCACCCGGCCGAGATTTCGTACCTGCGGGCGCTTGCCCGCGGCCTGCAGCTGCGCGAGGCCGAGGTGAGCGAAATCCACCGCGAGGCCGGGCTGCCGCCGCTCGCCACGGCCTGAGGCGAAAGCCGGCGGCGGCGCCTGCCGGCTGTCACCTCGGCCCGACTGTCCATGAGGGCGCGCGCGCGGGGGCGGCGCCCCCTGTCCCTGCCGTCAGCGCGCCCAGCGGCTGACGAGAAAGGCCGCGGTATCGGCCAAGTGGCGGCGGTGCGACATCTGGATCCGGTCCGCCTTCTCGGCGATCCGCGACAGGTCGTCGGACAGCTTGGCCGCGTGCACCGGCGCGCCCGAGACCGCGCGCGACAGCTCGGCCAGCTCGAACTGCGAGCCGAGCATGTAGTCGCGACCGTCCAGCCGGACCGGGTTCAGGAACAGCAGGTTGTCGAAGGCCCGCCCGTCCCTGCGATGGTTCTTCAGCACCACCTGCAATTCCTCGCGGTGCTCGATCGCGTGGCGGATGTCGGCGCGCGCCTGCGCGTTCGCCGGCAGGTCGCCCGATTGAAGGAACCGGCAGTTGCGCCCCTGGACCTGCGACAGCGCAAAGCCGGTCAGCGCCTCGAACTTCGCATTGGCCAGCAGCAGCGGCGCATCGGGCGCATCAAGGTCGGCCAGCGTCAGCGCGACGGCCGAACGCTCGATGATCCCGCGGGCCTTGAGGAACCCGGCGTTCTCGATAGGCATATTCGCTATGTTCCTTAGGTTGACGCCCTCGGGCAGCAGGTTAGGTTAGCGCGCACGAGCCGTGCGAGAAAGGTTGAAATGTCCACGCCCGAGGAGCTTCAGGCCGCCGGCCCCCGCACGGACCGGCCTGTCATCGTGGGCGTGGGTGCCTCGGCCGGGGGACTGGAAGCCTTTCAGACCCTTCTTGCGACGCTGCGCCCGACCGACGATTTCGCGCTGATCCTGGTGCAGCATCTCGACCCCGAGCACGACAGCCTGCTGCCCGAGCTTCTGAGCAAGCGCACCCAGTTGCCGGTCCAGGCGATCACCGACGGCATGGAGGTCGAGGCCGCCAACGTCTACCTGATCCCGCCCGGCGTCGCCCTGCAGATCGAGGACGGCCGGCTGCGGCTGATCCCGTTCGAGGCGCCGCGCGGCCAGCGCCGGCCCATCGACCTGTTCTTCGAAAGCCTCGCCGCCGACCAGGGCATGAACTCTGCCGCGATCGTGCTGTCGGGCACCGGCAGCGACGGCAGCCAGGGCGTGCGCGCGGTCAAGGAGGGGGGCGGGCTCGTCTTCGCGCAGGCGCCGCAGGACGCCAAGTACGACGGCATGCCGCGCGCCGCGATCGCCACCTCGGCCACCGACATGGTGCTGCCGGCGGGCGAGATGATGTCGGTGCTGCGCGATTTCCACAGCCGCCAGACCGGCCTCGTGCCCGCGCTGGAAAGCGATGCCGAGTTCATCGGCAAGGTGGTGCGCAACGTGCGCTATCGCACCGGGCACGATTTCTCGGGCTACAAGAACGGCACGCTGCTGCGCCGCATCACGCTGCGGATGTCGGTGCTGGGCCTGACCGCCCCGGCCGAATACCTGCGCGAACTGGTGCAGAACCGCGACGAGGCCGCGCGGCTGTTTCGCGACCTGCTGATCAACGTCACCAGCTTCTTCCGCGATCTCGACAGCTTCGAGGCGCTGCGCGACCAGGTGATCCGGCCGCTTCTGGAAGGCAAGAACCCGGATGACGAGGTCCGGATCTGGGTTCCCGGCTGCTCGACCGGACAGGAGGCCTACACGCTGGCGATCCTGTTCTCGGAGGAGATGGCGCGGTCGGATGCCAAGCCGCAGGTGTCGATCTTCGGCACCGACATCGACGACGAGGCCATCGCGCAGGCCCGCCGCGGCCATTTCCCGAATGCCATCGCCGGCGAGGTGCCGCAGCCCTGGCTCGACCGCTATTTCACCGCGACCCGGGCGGGCTATGACCTGCGCTCCGAGATCCGCGACATGGTCCGCTTCTCGGTCCAGAGCCTGATCAAGGATCCGCCCTTCTCGAAGCTCGACCTGGTCACCTGTCGCAACCTGCTGATCTATTTCGACAGCGATCTGCAGGACCTGTCGATGCGGGTGTTCCAGTACGCGCTGACGCCCGGCAGCTACCTGATGCTGGGATCGAGCGAGGCCGCGCCGATCGACGGCGACGGGTTCACGCCGATCTCGTCCGAGCACCGGATCTACCGGCGCACCGCCGCGCCCGCGCGCCCGCTCGACCTGCCGCGCAGCTTCCGCCCCGCCCGCGACGGCCGGCGCAAGAAGGACGACGCCGAGAACACACTGCCGATGCCGGTGCCGGTCGCGCAGGCGCTGCTGTCGCGCCATGCCCCGCCCTACATGGTGCTGCGCGACGACGACATCGAACTGGTGGGCCCGGGCGCAGAGCGCTTCGTGCGGATGCAGACCGGCCGCCCCAGCCTGGGCGCGCGGTCGCTGATCCTGCCCGATCTCGAACCCGCGCTGAAGCGTCTGCTGACCGGGCTGTCGCTGTCGGGCGCGCCCTACCGCAAGATCGAGGTCGAGCTGCCGGGCCACGGCGGCCCCGGCGAACGGCTGGAGATCGGCGCCGAGGTGCTGCCGACCGGCGAGCGGGTGATCACCTTCGTCACCGTCGCCCCCGCGCACGAGGGCACCGTCGTCGCCCCGGCCGAGGACGGCACCGCGCGGATCTCGGTCGACGAGACCTATGTCAGCCAGCTGGAAGACGAGCTGGAGAACGCCCGCCACACGATCCGCACCACGGTCGAGGAGCTCGAGACATCGAACGAGGAGCTGAAAAGCTCCAACGAAGAGATGATGTCGATGAACGAGGAGCTGCAATCCGCGAACGAGGAGCTGTCGACCACCAACGACGAACTGCAGAGCAAGCTCAAGGAGCTGGCCGAGGTCAACGCCGACCTCGCCAACTTCATGGAGTCGACCCAGATCGCGACGGTCTTCCTCGACCGCGAGATGCGGCTGCGCAACTACACCCCCGAGGCGACGAGCTATTTCCGCTTCGCCGAGCAGGACCGGGGCCGCGACATCGCCGACATCGGGGCGCGGCTGGACATCGACCGCATCGTCGCGGCCTGCCGGCAGGTCGGGGCCACCGGCCAACCGCAGGAACTTGACGTCACCTCGGCCGACGGGGCCGACCTGTCGGTGCGCGTCGCTCCCTACCGCTCGGAAGGGCGTGGCGCCGGCGGGGTGGTGTTCTCGATCTTCGACGTGAGCAAGGTCGCGCGCTATGCCCGCGAAGCCGCGACCGCGCTGACCGAAGCGCGCGAGAGCGCCGACGAGGTCGAGGGGCTGTATCGCACCAGCCCGGCGGCGATGGGTCTGGTGGACGAGGACCTGCAGTTCCTGCGCGCCAACCCGCAGCTGGGCGCAATCACCGGGGTCGCGGCCGAGCGCCACCTGGGCACGCCCCTGCCCGAGGTCGCGCCGGCGCTGGCCGAGCTTGCGCCGGTGCTGCGCCAGGTCATGGCCAAGGGCGAGCCGCGACTGGGCCTGCTGGTGCACGGGCCGATCCCGGCCGAGGGGGTGCGGCGCAGCTGGCAGGTCGACGTCTATCCCGTGCGGCAGGCCGGCCGGCAGGCGGTGGGCTTCAACGTCACCGACGTGACCCAGCTGCTGGAGCTGCAGGCCGACCTGCGCCGGATCATGCGCGAGCTGCAGCACCGCGTGAAGAACATGCTGTCGAACGTCATCGCGCTGGTGAAGCGCGCCGGCCGCGAAGAGGGCGACGCGAAACAGATCTTCGACACGCTGACGGCCCGCATCCTCGCGCTGGCGAACACCCACCGACTGCTGACCGCCGAGAACTGGAGTTCGACCGCGCTCGCCGACCTGATCGACATGGAGCTGATCCGCGTCTACGGCCGCGAGCGGCTGGAGCTGCGCGGCCCGCCGATCCGGCTGAACGCGCGCGCGACGCTGGCGATCGGCATGGTGCTGCACGAGCTGTCGACCAATGCCGCGAAATACGGCGCGCTCTCGCGCCCCGAGGGCCGCGTCTCGGTGCGCTGGAGCCGGGTCGACGATGGCGACGGCGAGATGTTCGTGCTGCGCTGGACCGAGCGCGGCGGGCCCGCCGTGACCGAACCGGACCGGCGCGGCTTCGGCTCGCAGCTGGTGGAATCGATGATCACCGGATCCCTCGGCGGAAATCTGCGCACCGAGTGGGAACCCGAGGGGCTCGGCGCGGTTATCGAAGTCGCATGGGACGTGGCAACGGAAGTGGACTATGACAGCGATGCGGATCCTCTCGGACATGCGGATCCTTTACCTGGAAGATGAGGCGATCATCGCGCTCGAGACCGCGGACATCCTGCGCGACATCGGGTTCGTTGACGTCCGCGTGGCCTATTCTCTCGACGGCGTGACCAAGGCGCTCGGCGACGACGCGCCGGACGTGGCGCTTCTGGACATCAACCTCGGGCACGGACGCACCTCGTTCGACCTCGGCCGCTCGCTGGTCGAGAAGGGCGTCCCGGTGGTCTACGCGACCGGCTATTCGGCCAGCTCGCTTCCCGGCGACCTCGACGCGATGGTGATCGAAAAGCCCCTGTCTTCGCAGGTGCTGGAACGCGCGCTGCGCGCGGCGCTGGGCGTGGACGAACCGCGCCAGGCGGCCGCGGGACGCTAAGCGCCGGCGTCCCCGGCGGGGACGGCGGACACCGTGACCGGACGAGGGGAAGACGGCATCCATGAAGAAGCTGCAGCGCCAGACGCGCGGCACGGCGATCCTGCTCTCGGCGGGCGCCCTGATCCTGCTGTCGCTCGCGTCAGCCTCGACCCTCATCAGCTTCCGCTCCGAAAGCACCTTCGACACCATCGTGCGCGACCGCGAGGTCCGTCAGGTGGCCGGAGACCTGTTCTCGTCGCTGCAGGACATCGAGACCGGGCAGCGCGGCTTCATCATCACCGGTGATCCGGCCTTCCTGCAGCCCTACAACTCGGGCCTCGCGCGGATGCCCGCGCTGCGCGAGCGGCTGGGCGAACTGGTCGAGACCAACAGCCCCAATCCCGAGCAGTCCGAGCTGATCGACGCGCTGATCACCGAGCGTCTCGCGGTGGCGGGGCGTGCGCTTGACCTCGCGCGGGCGGGCGACCTTCCGGGCGCGCGGGCGCAGGTCGCCGGCGGCGAGGGCAAGGAGGTGATGGACGAGCTGCGCTTCCGCCTGGGCGAGATCATCGCCCGCGGCGACGCGCGCATCGACGGCGCGGTCGCGCGCCAGCTGCGGCTGTCGGGATGGATGAAGATCTTCACCGCGATCGGCACGCTGGCGCTGATGGCGCTGGTGGGCATGGCCTTCCGGGTGATGATGCGCCAGCTCAAGGCGCTGCGCGCCGCCGAGATCGAGCTGCAGCGCCTGAACGCCGGGCTTGAGGAACGCGTCGCCCAGCGCACCGAGGACCTGATCCGCGCCAACCAGGAAGTGCAGCGCTTCGCCTACATCGTCACCCATGACCTGCGCGCGCCGCTGGTCAACATCATGGGCTTCACCTCGGAACTGGAAGCCTCGCTGAAGCCGCTGCAGAACTACATCCTCGCCGATGGCGAGACGATCTCGCCCGACGACATCCAGGACGCGCGGCTCGCCGCCTCCGAGGACCTGCCCGAGGCGATCGGCTTCATCCGCGCCTCGACCCGGAAGATGGACGGGCTGATCAACGCGATCCTGAAGATCTCGCGCGATGGCCGGCGCGAGCTTCGCCCCGAGACGCTGGATCTCGCCGCGCTGGTCGGGACCGCTGCGGACAGCGTGGCGCACCAGGTGATGGACATGGGCGGCGAGGTCGAGATCGACATCAAGGCGCCCAACCCGGTCACGGACCGCATGTCGATCGAACAGGCGCTGGGCAATCTCGTCGACAACGCGGTCAAGTACGCAAGCCCCGACCGGCCGCTGCGGCTGTCGATCCGCGCCCGTCCCGAGGGCCGCCAGATGGTGCGGATCGAGGTGCAGGACAACGGCCGCGGCATCGAGAAATCCGACCACGAGCGGGTGTTCGAGCTGTTCCGCAGGTCCGGCCGGCAGGACAAGCCCGGCGAGGGAATCGGCCTTGCGCATGTTCGCAGCCTCGTGCGAAACCTCGGCGGCGAAATTACCGTCAGTTCGACCGCGGGCGAGGGATCGACCTTCGTGCTGCACGTGCCGACCGACCTGCGTCGGGTCATGGAAAAGGTGAAGTCATGAAAGCGCTGGGCCGTGAAGTCACCATCGTGATGGTCGAAGACGACGAGGGCCACGCCCGCCTGATCGAGAAGAACATCCGCCGCGCGGGCGTCAACAACGAGATCGTGCCCTTCGACCACGGCACCGCGGCGCTGGACTACATCCTTGGCCCCGACCGTTCGGGCGAGGTGTCCAAGAACCGCTACCTTCTGATCCTGCTGGATCTCAACCTGCCCGACATGACCGGGATCGACATCCTCGAGAAGGTCAAGGGCAACGAGAACACCAGGCACCTGCCGGTCGTGATCCTGACGACGACCGACGACGAGGTCGAGATCAAGCGCTGCTACGATCTGGGCGCGAACGTCTACATCACCAAGCCGGTCGAATACGAGAGCTTCGCGAACGCGATCCGCCAGCTCGGGCTGTTCTTCTCGGTCATGCAGGTGCCCTGACAAGGTGGCGGGCCGGGTGGCGACACGTGTCCTCTACGTCGACGACGACCCGATCCTCGCCCGCCTGGTCGAGAAGCGGCTGTCGCGCGAGGGATACGCGCTGCACCACGTCACCGACGCCGATGCGGCCGAACTTGCGCTGGCGCAGGGCGGCATCGGGGCCGTCGTGCTGGACCACTACCTCGTGCGCGGCACCGGGCTGGAGATCCTGAGGCGGCTGCGCGCCCAGGGCTCCGAGATCCCGGCGATCTACGTCACCGGCTCGAGCGAGGCGACCGTCGCCGTCGATGCGCTGAAGGCCGGGGCGGACGAATACGTCATCAAGTCGGCCGCCGACGATTTCGTCGCGCTTCTGCAGCGCGCCATCGGCGCCGCGATCGAGAAGGCCGAGCTGCGCGAGGCCCGCGCCCGCGCCGACGCCGAGACGCGCGCCGCGCGCGAACGCGCCGAGATGCTGCTGGCCGAGGTGCATCACCGCGTCGCCAACTCGCTGGCCATGGTGACCTCGCTGCTGCGGCTGCAGGCCTCGGCCAGCGGCTCGCCCGAGGTGAAGTCGGCCCTGGCCGAGGCGCAGAACCGCATCGCCGCCGTCGCCGGCGTGCACCGGGGCCTGTACCTGGGCGAGGACGTGCAGACGATCCTTGTGGATGCCTATCTTGATTCGCTGCTGCGTGATTTCGCCCGCACCCTGCCCGGCAACGTGCACATGGACATCGCGGCGCAGCCGCTCCGCATCTCGGCCGACCGGGCGGTGAACCTCGGGATCCTCGTATCCGAGCTTGCGACCAATGCCGCGAAATACGCCTGGCCCGACGGGCGCGATGGCCGATTGACGATCCGCATCGCCGAAACCGCGCCCGGACAGGCGAAACTCGCGGTCAGCGACGATGGCGTCGGCTTGTCCCCGGACGAGACCAAGGGCACCGGGCTGGGCCGGAAGCTGGTCGCCGCGATGGCAGAGCGCCTTGAAGGGACTGTCGAAATTCGTTCCGACAACACTGGAACCAGCGTCGACCTGAGCTTTCCGATCTGATATGAGATCGCCCGACACGCGATCGGAAGGCAGAAGGCTCCCCCCATGCGCGACGGCATTCTCTACGTGGCCGCCGGGCCCGACTACCTCGACCTTGCCGAGCGTTCGGCGCGCAGTTTCCGCGCGCTGAACCCCGGTCTGGCGATCGACATCTTCACCGACGGCACGCCCGAGCCCGGCCTGTTCGACCGGGTCGAGCCCATCCCGGCCGGCGCCACCGCCAAGCTGGCCTCGCTGCCCGAAAGCCGGTTCGAGCGCACACTGTACCTGGATTGCGACACGCTGGCGCTGGCGCCGCTGGGCGACATCTTCGCGCTGCTCGACCGGTTCGAGCTGGCGGTCGCGCATGACATGCGCCGCACCTCGGCCCTGATCCGCGAAGGCCATGCCGAGCGGCCGCCCTATGCCTTCCCGCAGATGAACTGCGGCGTGCTTCTGTACCGCCGCTCGCCGGCGGTGAGCCATTTCCTCGCCGACTGGCAGCGGCGCTATCTTGCCGCGGGCCGCAAGCGTGACCAGATCACCTTCCGGGACCAGCTCTGGGCCTCGGACCTGCGCTTCTATGTGCTGCCGCCGGAGTTCAACCTGCGCCGGGTGACGATGCTGGACGCCTGGGAGCCGCTGGACGCGCGCCCGACGATCCTGCATTCGCACCGGCTGGTGCAGCACCTGCGCGGCGCGGCCGAGCGGATTGAGGGCCTTGACCAGCTGCTGCCCGAGGAGCGGCTGGCGCTGGCGCAGGAATGGAAGGCGTTCCCGCAGGCCGAGGGGGCGCCGGCCGACCGGCGTTTCCACCTGGCCGAAGCGGCCGCGGGTGACGATGCGACCATCGGCGCCGACGGCGTCGCCCCTGTCGCATAATACGAGTGAACCGGTCACGCCGGTGATGCGTAAGCGTGTTTGTCTGTCGATCGGCACCCGCGGACCCGGCAAAAGCCGTCGCCCGCAGCCCTGCAAGAAATGCCCGCGGCGACGCGGATCCTGACGAGGACGTCGAATGAACCTTCCCGCCCCCACCCTGAGCCGTCGCACCACCGATCGCGCGCTGAGCGATGCGCTGGAGGTGCTGCGCGAATTCGCCGCCGAGGCGAGCCACGAGGACATGGCCCGGCTGCTGGCAGAGCTGCCGGCGCCGCTGGCCGCGCCGCGGGCGAACTACCCGCAGTTCAGCCGCGACTATCCCGAGGGTTTCCGCCCCGACGCCGGCTATCGCGCCACCCTGCCCGACCTTCAGAACGGCCCCGCCAGCCTGATCCGCGGCGCCGCGCGCCAGATCCAGCACGTCGGCATCTCGAACTTCCGTCTGCCGATCCGCTTCCACACCCGCGACGCGGGCGACCTGACGCTCGAGACCGCGGTGACCGGCTCGGTCAGCCTCGAGGCGGACAAGAAGGGCATCAACATGAGCCGCATCATGCGCTCGTTCTATGCCCATGCCGAACGCAGCTTCAGCTTCGAGACGATCGAGGGCGCGCTCGACGACTACAAGACCGACCTGGAAAGCTTCGACGCGCGGATCCAGATGCGGTTCTCGTTCCCGATGCGGGTGAAGTCGCTGCGCTCGGGGCTGTCGGGCTTCCAGTACTACAACTTCGCGCTGGAGCTGGTCGACGCGGCCGGGCTGCGCAAGAAGATCATGCATCTCGACTACGTCTACTCGTCGACCTGCCCCTGCTCGCTCGAACTGTCGGAACACGCCCGGCAGATGCGCAACCAGCTGGCCACCCCGCATTCGCAGCGCTCGGTCGCGCGCATCTCGGTCGAGGTGATCGAGGGGACCGACACGCTGTGGTTCGAGGACCTGGTCGAACTGGCCCGCGCCGCGGTGCCGACCGAGACGCAGGTGATGGTCAAGCGCGAGGACGAACAGGCCTTCGCCGAGCTGAACGCCGCGAACCCGATCTTCGTCGAGGACGCCGTAAGGTTGTTCGCGGCGCAGTTGCTGGCCGATCCGCGCATCGGCGACTTCCGGGTGATCGCCAGCCACCAGGAAAGCCTGCACAGCCACGATGCCGTCAGCCTGCTGACCGAGGGCGCGACCTTCGCCGCGGAAAGCCTTGATCCGAAACTGTTCGCCACCCTGCTGCACGCCGGCTGAGGCCGCGCACTCCTGGTACGGAGTTGTCACACCTCTCGGCGCGATCGCTCGTGCCTTCGCGGAAGGGTTCCATTTCCGCTGTGATGACTTAACGGTTGCGTATAGAGTTCTCTTCGCAGCCGTTACACCGGCTTCAACCCAGGAATGCAGAGGAGCGGGCGGCCATGAAGGTGCTGCTGGCATCCGTGATCATGATCTGCGCGACAGCCATCCCCGCCTTTGCGGAGACGGTGCTGACCGTGATCACCCCGGAAGGCAAAACCGAACTGGACTGGGCGGCGCTTGACGCGTTGCCCGCCACGACGGTCAAGACGACCAATGACTACGTCGACGGCATCCACACCTTCACCGGTCCCCGGCTGAGCGAGATCTTCGGCGAGGGCAAGGTGAAGGAGGGCGACGAGATCCGCCTGACCGCGCTGAACGACTACGCGGTGACCTTGCCGGCCGACGACGCGCTCGACTATGCGGTGATCCTGGCGACGACCCAGGACGGCAAGCGGATGTCGGTGCGCGACAAGGGCCCGATCTGGGTGATCTACCCGATGAGCGAGCATCCCGACCTGCGGGCACCGGTCTACAACGACCGGCTGATCTGGCAGCTGTCCAAGGCGGAGCTGGTGCCGGCGAAATGATCCTGCGGTTCACAGCGGTCCGTTGGCTGGGCGTTGCGATCGTCCTGCTGGCGCTGATCCTGAACGGGATCGGGCTGTACCGCATCCAGTCCAGCCTCGACCAACTGTCCGACAGCCGCCGCGGCGGCGCGCTCTGGGCCGCGATGCAGCTGGAACTGGAATTCCTGCGGCTGGAACGCGCGCTGCTGGACTTCACCGGCGCGGGCGGCGAGATCACGCCCGACGAGGTGCGGCTGCGCTTCGACATCCTGTGGAGCCGCAACTCGATCGCGGCCAGCGGCACCGACGGCCGCCTCACCGTCTCGAGCCCCGACGCGGTCGCGACCCTGGCCGAGCTGGGCGACGCGCTGCAGCAGCAGGAGGCCGCCATCGGCGACCTCCAAGCCGGCGACACCGCCGCGGCGCGCAGCATCCTCGACGGCATCCGCGGCTTCAGCGGCCCGATCCACGACTACCTGCTCGCCGCCAAGAACGAGCAGTCCGATCTGGACGCCCTCAGCCGCGACCAGCTTCTGCTGATCTCGCGCATCATGGTGTTCCTGAGCTTCCTCGTCGGTGTCGCCTCGCTGATCGTGGTGGCGATGTTCTTCATCGACAGCCGCCGCCACCAGCAGGTCTCGGCGCAGAACGCGGGCCTGCTCGAGGCGTCGCGCGCCGCCTACAAGGCCAAGTCGCAGTTCCTGTCGACCGTCAGCCACGAGCTGCGCACGCCGCTGACCTCGATCAAGGGCTCGCTCGGGATCCTCAAGAGCGGCGTGCTGGGCGAGACCGCGCCCCGGGCGCAAAAGCTCGTGCACACGGCCTATGACAACACCGAGCGGCTGGTGCTGCTGATCAACGACATCCTCGACCTCGAGAAGTCCGAGACCGGCGTGCTGTCCTATCGCTTCGCGGCGCTGGACGCGGGCCAGCTGGTCGAACGCGCGATCGAGGCCTGCCGCGGCTACAAGGCCGAGCGCAAGGTGAAGCTGGCGGCCCAGATCGAGGGGCACGACCTGCTGGTGCGCGGCGACGACGGGCGCATGATGCAGGTGATGTCGAACCTGATCTCGAACGCGATCAAGTTCTCGAACCCCGAGGGCACGGTGACGGTCGCCGCCCGACGCCACGAGGGCCATATCGAGATCGCGGTGCGCGACGACGGCATCGGCATTTCCGAGCAGTTCCTGCCGCAGGTGTTCGAGAAGTTCACCCAGGAAGACAGCTCGGATACCCGCTCGGCCGGCGGCACCGGCCTGGGCCTGAGCATCACCAAGCGCATCGTCGAGGATCACGGCGGCCAGATCTCGGTCACGAGCACGCTGGGCCAGGGCACCACCTTCTTCGTGCGCCTGCCCGAGCTGGCCGCGGTCCAGGCGGACGCGGCGGCCTGAGGCGGCCTGAGGCTGCACCGGGCCGCCTTCCGACGAGCCCGCTGCCCCCTGCCCCGCGGGGCCGGGACCTGTCAGCGCAGGCCGATCTGCGACAGCGCCTCGAGCAGTTCGCGCGGCAGCGGCTCCTCGCGTTCGCGGCCCGGCACCAGGTCCTGCGGCGCCTCTTCGGCGGCAAGGTAGCGCCAGCCCTGGAACGGCCGGCGCGGCATCGGCTCGGTGCGGACCACGTCGCGGTCAAGCAGGATCGCGCAGCGCGAGATGCCGTCCTGCCCCTCGCGCGGCTCCAGCCCGACGATGCGCTGGCGCGCCAGCACCAGCCCCTTGAACACCCAGTAGAGCGATCCGCCCGCCAGCACCTCGTCGGCGCGCTTGGGCCACATCCGGGTGACATGCATCGCGGTGCCGTCGCCATAGCGGCTCTGCTGCCAGGCGATGAGATCCTCGACCGCCTCGGCCCCGACGCAGAGTTTCAGAAGATTGACATGTGCCATGCTGCGCCCCTTGCCCGGTTCCGTGCCCGGACCCCTGTCCCGAGGCACCGCAATCTAGCCGAACGCGGCGCCGGTGCAAGGCGGCGGCGCGGTCAGCAGAACCGGCATTCCATCGCCAGAAGCCGCGTCTCGCGGCCGGTCAGCAGCGGCAGCACCGCGGGCATGTCGCCCTCGGCAAGCTCGGGGAAGATCTGGCGGATCTCGGCCCAGGCGGCGGGCGACATGCCGCTGCGCAGCTGCGGACCCGGCAGCAGGCTTTCGGCCGGCAGGCCGTTGGCGATGACCACCGCGTGGCCGTCGCACATGAAGTGGCAATAGGTGACCTCGCCGCACTGCCGGTCGATCCAGATCCGGTCCCCGGCCAGCGATCCCACCGGTGCCAGCATCTGCTCGGCCCCGTACAGCAGCTCGACCTCGGGCCAGTCGACCATCACCCGGTGCTGGGGCGACAGCCGCAGCTCGCACCGCGGCAGGTCGCGCCCGAAGCAATGCGCGGGGATCACCACCGGGTGCAGGTCCTGCGCCGTCGCCGAGGCGAAATGGTCGAAGACGATGGTGCGCCGGCCGGTCCAGGTGACGCGCCGCACGCGGCCGTCGATGTCCAGCACTTCGTCCCCGGGGCGCAGGGTCTCGACCGCGCGGTCGCCCCGCGGCGTCAGGATCATGGTGCCGGCGACGAAGCAGGGCACGAAGTTCGGCAGCTCCGTCCCCACCGCGGGATCGATGTCGAAGGTCAGGTTGACCCCGGCCCCGGTCGGCAGCCCCTCGGGCAACAGGAAGAAGATCTGGCCGTCGACGCTGAAGATCGAGATGTCGCGGGCGTCGATCGTGACCGTGTTGCCGAAGACGTCGAGCCCCAGCAAAGACACCGTGCCGCTGCCGATGTAGGAGATCTCGCCCGAGGTCGATCCGCTGAAGGTCGCGCCGTCGCCCTGCTGCAGGGTGCCGTCGTCATCGGTGACCGTCCCGGTCTGCCCCGGACCGATGTCGTTGAGCACGTTGAGGTTTGTCGTCCCGCCCAGGCCCAGCGACGCAAGGTCGCCGCCATAGGCGTAGACGGTGACGTCGGACGTTCCCATTCATCATTCCTCCACTGCCGGCCGCGACCCCCTGTTCGGGCGCCGCCGCACCGCTCCTCCGTGGTTAATGATGAGTCCGAATGGGACAATTTTTAGGCGAGTTGTTAATCCAATATTCATCTTTAGTGCTGCGCCGCGGCGGTGCGCCTGCAGCGTGTCCACAGGAACGCGCGCCGAAGGTGACGACTCCGGTTGCCGGGAGGAGCCACAACCGCTAGTCTCTCGGCCCTGTGACATCCCCCAGATCGGGGGTCTCCCCCCTTCCGAATCCGATAGCCGTCGAGGACCGCATGACCCGTTTTCCTGCCGCGATTTCTGAACAGATCTGGGACATGAAGTACCGCCTCAAGGAGGCTGACGGCACGGCTCTGGACCTCACGGTCGAGGATACCTGGCGCCGAATCGCGCGCTCGCTCGCGTCGGTCGAGAAGGACACCGCCGGCTGGGAAGAGAAGTTCTACGGCGCGCTCGAGGACTTCAAATACCTGCCCGCCGGCCGCATCGTCGCCGGCGCCGGCACCGGCCGCACCGTGACGCTGTTCAACTGCTTCGTCATGGGCACGATCCCCGACAGCATGTCGGGCATCTTCGACATGCTGAAGGAAGCCGCGCTGACCATGCAGCAGGGCGGCGGCATCGGCTATGACTTCTCGACCATCCGCCCGCGCGGGGCCGAGGTGAAGGGCGTGGCCGCCGACGCCTCGGGCCCGCTGTCGTTCATGGACGTCTGGGACGCGATGTGCCGCACGATCATGTCCGCCGGCTCGCGCCGCGGCGCGATGATGGCGACGATGCGCTGCGATCACCCCGACATCGAGAATTTCATCGCCGCCAAGCAGGATTCGGCCCGGCTGCGGATGTTCAACCTCTCGGTCCTCGTCACCGATCCCTTCATGGAAGCGGTCAAGGCCGACGGCCCGTGGGATCTGAAGTTCGATGGCCGCGTCTATCACACGGTCAACGCGCGCGACCTGTGGAACAAGATCATGCAGGCGACCTACGACTTTGCCGAGCCGGGCGTGATCTTCATCGACCGCATCAACAAGATGAACAACCTCAACTATGTCGAGCAGATCGCGGCGACGAACCCCTGTGGCGAGCAGCCGCTGCCGCCCTACGGCGCCTGCCTGCTGGGCTCGATCAACCTCGCCCGGCTCGTGACCGAGCCCTTCACCGACGCGGCCGAGATCTCGGACGAGAAGCTCGATGAGCTGGTCGCGCTGGCGGTGCGGATGATGGACAACGTCGTCGACGCCTCGCGCTTCCCGCTGCCGCAGCAGGCGCTCGAGGCGCAGAACAAGCGCCGCATCGGCCTGGGCGTCACCGGC
The DNA here is from genome assembly GCF_037095655.1 of Frigidibacter sp. MR17.24. Taxonomy (NCBI): domain Bacteria; kingdom Pseudomonadati; phylum Pseudomonadota; class Alphaproteobacteria; order Rhodobacterales; family Paracoccaceae; genus Frigidibacter; species Frigidibacter sp. MR17.24. Next base: position 2,337 of record NZ_JBAWKE010000019.1, on the reverse strand, counting down.
CTTGCCGACGCGCTGCTGATGCTGGGGCTGCGCTACGGTTCGGAAGAGGCCGCGCTGAAGACCGAGGACTGGATGAAGCGCATCGCGCGCGCCTCCTATCTCGCCTCGGTCGAACTGGCCAAGGAAAAGGGCGCCTTCCCGCTGTTCGATGCCGAGAAATACCTGGCCTCAGGCAACATGCTGCAGATGGACGATGACGTGCGCGAGGCGATCCGCACGCACGGCATCCGCAACGCGCTGCTGACCTCGATCGCGCCCACCGGCACCATCTCGCTCTATGCGGGCAACGTGTCCTCGGGGATCGAGCCCGTGTTCGCCTATGCCTACACCCGCAAGGTGCTGCAGAAGGACGGCTCGCGCACCGAAGAGGAAGTCGTCGACTACGCCGTGCAGATGTGGCGCGACCTCAAGGGCGACGCCCCCCTGCCCGACTATTTCGTCAACGCCCAGACCCTGCCGCCGCTCGACCATGTGCGGATGCAGGCGGCGGCGCAGAAATGGATCGACAGCTCGATCTCGAAGACGATCAACTGCCCCGAGGACATCGGCTTCGAGGCGTTCAAGGACGTCTACATGGCGGCTTGGGACCAGGGCTGCAAGGGCTGCACCACCTACCGCCCGAACGACGTCACCGGCTCGGTCCTCTCGGTCTCCTCGACCGAGGAGAAGGCGCCCGAGGTCGATACCGGCGCCGAGGTCGTCTACCTGACCGAGCCGCTGGACCGTCCGGCGGCGCTCGAGGGCTCGACCTACAAGGTCAAGTGGCCCGACAGCGAGCACGCGATCTACATCACCATCAACGACATCGTGCATGGCGGCCATCGCCGGCCCTTCGAGGTCTTCATCAACTCGAAGAACATGGAGCACTACGCCTGGACCGTCGCGCTCACGCGGATGATCTCGGCCGTGTTCCGCCGTGGCGGCGACGTGAGCTTCGTGGTCGAGGAGCTGAAGGCGGTCTTCGACCCCCGCGGCGGTGCCTGGATGCAGGGGCGCTACGTGCCCTCGATGCTGGCGGCGATCGGTGGCGTGATCGAGCGCCACATGGTGGCGACGGGCTTCCTTGCCGGCGAGGGCCAGGGGCTGAAGGCGGATCCGAAGGCGGTCGAGATGGCGGCCTGGGGCGGCACCGGCGGCGGCGGCGCGGCCGGCGCCTCGGCCGGTGCGCCTTCGGACGCGATGCAGCTGGCCGGCGCGGGCGAGGCGGTGTCCGGCGCGCCCAAGGGCAAGGCCTGCCCCTCCTGCGGTCAATACGCGATGCGCAAGATCGAGGGCTGCATGACCTGCGCGGACTGCGGCTTCTCGAAATGCGGCTGACCGGCGCGCGCACGACGTTGTGTGGCGTGCCACGCGACATGAGCTAACCGTCTCACACGGTCATTTTGACTGAGAAGATAGAAAAACGGCCTCGGAGAGTACCCGAGGCCGTTCGAATGTCTGGCTGTGGCGATACCGAGTGACCTGCCACGATTATTTTCCTCCGCCAGCGATTGGAGGCCTCGCCAACTCGAGGACGGACAGTGAACCGAACGAGATTCACGGACGAGCAGATCGGCACCGTGATCGGAGACGGCGCCTTTGGCGCAGGACGATGCTGTTGCGCTATCGCGAGACCTGTCCCTCCGCCAAAGGCGCGCAACGAGATGTCCAAGGCCACACAATGCTTGGGAAGGGCCGCCTGGACACGCTGGTCAGAACGCCACGCCCCATGTTGGATCGAAGCAAAGACAAAGTGCCTGAAAGCGTTTGGGGAGTGCATCGCCTCACGCGATCCCGAGCGCCAGACCGCCGAAGTCCAGATCCGCGTTGCCCTAAAGAAACGCTTCACTGCACTCGGCCTCACCGAAATCGAGCGCATGGCATGAAGTCAAAGCGGAAAGCGGCGCGGCCGGCAAATGCCTGACTTCGGCAACACTGCCCGATGGTGACCTAAAGGCTTTCAATCATGCCGGTTCCATCTTGCTGAGCCCTGTCCAGCCGAGTACAAGGCTCGCCAACGGACAGGTGGCCGAGTGGTCGAAGGCGCACGCCTGGAAAGTGTGTAGGCGGGGAACCGTCTCGAGGGTTCGAATCCCTCTCTGTCCGCCATTTCCTCACAAATCAGCATCCACAACTGGCAAGGCGCCTGCCTTTCCGTTGATTTTGTTCGACATTTATCGCCAACGCTGTCAGGTTCGACGGATCAAAATGTGGGTCAAATTGTGGGGTGGAAATTCTTATGGACGGCGGAACTAAGCCGACAGCGGGCGTTGTTGCTCTAATCGGCTGAAGGCCGATCTGTCCCTTTCCCGCTCGGTCTTCAGCTCACGGCAGTGATCTCGGCGGTGCCGAGGGTGT
>NZ_JBAWKE010000018.1:0-21885 GCF_037095655.1 Frigidibacter sp. MR17.24 | reverse complement strand
CGATAGCGAGGGGAAGAGGGCTTCGGCATGGCCCGAAGCTAACCTGCAGGATTCACGACGTGAATCCGCCTCACTGATAAGTGCAACAACGCCAAGTACATACGGAACAACAAAAGGATATTTGGTCAAGCGCGCTGTCGTAGAAATTTCTTCGTGAAACACGCTGTGGCCAGCAGTTCAAATCGCCCTAACAGATATCCACGACAAGCTTCACCGCGGCGGCCCTGCGACCGCTCGGCATGCATTCTTCCACAAGATTCAATAATTCAGGCCAGATCGGCCCTTGTTCACGCGCCTCTGCCCCCCGATCACCCAACCCCGTCCTTTGCGCCCAGCCGGGATCTCAGTGCCCCGGAGATGCCATCGCCATCGACACGTTTCGCACGGCCTCGATCACGATCGGGGCCACGGACTCGATCGCGGATCTGGGCGGGCGTGCATCGGGAAAGCCGCGCTCAGGGATGCGATGATCTGATTGCGCGCGTCGCGCACCGGCGCGCCGACGGAGTTCACCCCCAAAAGCGTTTCCTCGCAGGCATGGGCGAAGCCATCGCGGCGCGAAACCTCGATCTCGGCAATCAGCCGCTCCGGATCAGTGATGGTCACCCTCGTCGACGCCTCCGACCTCGTCGGACTGCAGCGAATGGTCAAGTCGCCGGCCAAGGTTGTCTACATGCGCCGCGCCGGCGAAATGGCCGATGCCGCCGCCCTGGCCGTGGCCGAGGCCGCAGCCCCCGGCGTTGACGAGAACATTGTCGAACTGGCTGCCTCGTCTGCGGCGCTGAGCCGGGGCGGAGAGATCCCGCTGGCCAAGGTCATATTGTCCTGGGGTCCTCACGCCATGCTGACCCGCGTCGCCTGCGGCTTCCGCACGCTTCAGCCCGGCGACCAGCTCACTTGCGAATGGGCCGGCATCTACCGGCGCTATCACGCGGGGATCTTCCGGACCTATTCGATCGCCCCGGCAAGCCAGCGCCACCTTGACTTGTTTGCCGTGACCCACGAGCCGCTCGACGCAATGACGCTGGCCGCCCGTCCGGACGAGCCGATCGGCAACATCGACCGCGAGCATCGCCACGTCTTCGATGCGCATGGCTACGAAACGCAGCGCCGGTCGACAGCCGGATATTCGGTCGGCGCGGCCTTCCCCCCCAAGGCGCTACCTGACGCACCGCCCCTGCTCTACGCCGACAACCTGATGATCGCCGAGCCGGGCATGACATTCTTCCTGCATGCCGTCTTCTCTGATGCGGACACCGGCGACGCGATGATGCTGGGCCATACGGTCCTGATCACCGAAACCGGCAAGGAGATCCTCAACAAGATCGCCTGCGAGTACCCCGAATGCCTCTGACGACGACCGACACGGCCCCGCTTTCGATCGCACAGGCACGCGGCCTCTTCCCGGTGACCCGGACGAAGGCTATGGGCACGCTGAGCGACGCGGTCTCCGCAGCGCTCGCGGCCTATCTGCGCCGCCACGCCGAGGGCGAAATCGGCATCGAGCAGGACCTCGAGCTGGTGGCCCAAGCGCGCGAGGCAGCGGCCCGCTTCGTTAACGCCCGTCCCGGTGAGATCGCCTTCAGCAAAAACGTAGCCGACGCGCTCAACATCGTGGCCCAGGGGCTCGACTGGCGCGAGGGTGACGAGATTGTCATCGTCGATCAGGAATTCCCCGCCAACGCCTTCCCCTGCCTCGACCTCGCCGCACGCGGGGTCCGGGTGCGCAAGGTCGAGAATGCGGAGAACAGGGTGCCGCTGGAGCGCGTGATCGCGGCGATCGGCCCCCGGACGCGACTGGTAAGAATTTCTTGGGTGGAGTTCAGCTTGGGCTTCCGCGACGAACTGAAGCTGATCGCCGAGGCCTGCCATGCACGGGGCACGCTGTTCTGTGTCGACGGCATCCAGGGCGTCGGCGCACTGCCGCTCGACCTGCCCGAAACCGGCATCGACATCACGGCGACATCATCGCACAAGTGGCTGCTGGCCCCCACCGACGTCGGATGGATGTACCTGCGCGAGGACCTGATCAAACGCCTCGCGGTGAGCTACCTGGGACAGAGCAGCTTCGACTGATTCCGTGCCCTCGACTATTTGAACTTCGAGCTTCCGCTCTGGGCCGACGCCCGCCGGTTCGAGCCCGGGATCCTGAACTACACCGGCCTTGTCGGACTGACGGCGGCGATCGACCTGTTCGAGCGCGTTGGCATGACGGCCGTCAGCGAACGGATCCGCGAGCTCACCGACCTCGATGTCGAGGGCCTGCGCAGCCGAGGGGCGAGGCTCCCGTCCAGCCGTGCGGGCGAGGACTGGTCTGGGGCCGTGTCCTTCCAGATCCCGGGCCGCGACCCGGCGGAGGTGCATCGCGCCCTGAAGGACGAGGATGTAGTGGTGTCGCTGCGCGGCAACCTGCTGCGCATCTCGCCGCACTTCTATCCCGACGAGGGCGATATTGAGCAGCTCCGGAAAGTTCTCGACCGGCTCGACTGACGCGAGATCGCCGGTCTGGATCGGACGTTGGGTCTCGGTAGCTTGCGCTGGCATTTCGGATGCGGGTTCAGAACCGCAGGATCGAAGCCCCGATCCAGCCAGGCAGCTGATCGGGGCGTGCCGGAGCGAAGAGTTCGTAGTAGACGCAACCCTCCGCGCCACAGCCGATCGCCGCATGGCGCGAGCCTGCGGGGAAGAAGACCAGGTCGCCCGGGCCGGCCGTGGTCTCGACTTCATCGATCACCAGACGGCAGGTGCCGGAGACCATGATCAGCATCTGCTCGTTGTCGTGCCAGTGCGTCTTGCCGTCAAAATCGGCGTCCGGCGCGGTCTCCACCCGCACCGCCGAAATGAGGTTTCCACAGACGCCCTTGCGCGCAGACCCCGACCGCATGCCGGCGACGGTCGGAAGGCTGTTCCAGTCGATCTTCATCGTTTCATCCCTTTTTACTTTGGTGGAAGGCCACCGGGTGCGGGTGCCCGCCCTGCGCGTTCAATTGTCCTCGACAAGCCGATCCGGGGGCAGCTGTTCACCGGCCACGCGCCGGCGGGCCCGTGCCGCGCGCAGCGCGTCGCGGCGGCGCATCAGGGGCGGAAGGGCGATCAGAAGGATCGTCAGCGCAAAGAGCGTCAGAGCGATCGGGCTTTCGAAGAACACGCGCGGATCGCCCCCCGACGAGACGAGCGTGCGCCGCACCCCGCGCTCGAGCAGCGGCCCGAGGATCATCCCCAGCACCAGCGGTACCAGCGGGTAGCCCAAGCGCGTCAGTGCGAAGCCCAGAAGCCCGAAGCCCACCGTCAGCGCCACCTCGAACATTGAGTAGTTGATCGAATAGACACCATAGACAACGATCGCGATCACCGCCGGATAGAGATAGCCGGGCTTGAGAAAGGCGCAGGCGGCCAACAGCGGCAGCGCCAGCAGCGTGATCGCGACCAACGCCAGGTTGCCGATGTAGAAGCTGCCGAAGATCGTCCAGACAAAATCCTGCTGCGTGGCGAAGAGCATGGGACCGGGCTGAAGACCGATCATCAACAGCCCGCCCATCAGCACCGCCGTCGTGCCCGAGCCGGGAATGCCCAGCGCGAACATGGGGATCATGCTGCCGTAGGAGGCAGCGTTGTTCGCGGCCTCGGGTGCGGCAACACCCTCGATCGCGCCTTGGCCATAGGCCTCTGGCGTGCGCGAGCTGCGCTTTGCCGTGGCATATGCCAGCATCGTCGCCGCCGTCGCGCCCGCACCGGGCAGAACGCCGACGAAGAAGCCGAGCACGGCCCCCATCGACAACGGCTTTCGACATTGCCACATCGCGCGGAAGTCGGGCATCAGCTCGCGCAGCCGGAAACGCGCCATGCGGTCTCGGCTCTCAGCCGTTGCATTCGGTGACGAGAACATCTCGGCCAGCCCGAAGAGCCCTACGGCGACGATCGAGAAGTCGACCCCCTCGAAGAGCCTTACGTCACCAAAGGTGAAACGCTGCATGCCGAGGATCGGGTCGAGGCCGATGGTCCCCAGCCAGACCCCGAGGAAGAGCGCGGTGAAGCTCTTGAACGGATCGCGACCGCCCAGAACCGAAACCAGTGCCAGCGAAAAGACCATCAGCGCCGTCATCTCGACCGGACCGAAGGCGATGGCATAGGAGGCGATCGAGGTGGCGAAGAGCGTCAGCAGGATCAGGCCGATCAGCCCGCCCAGGAACGAGGCGGCGATCGCCATGCTGAGCGCGGCACCCGCCTTGCCCTTGCGCGCAAGCTGATGGCCATCGATCGCCGTCATGGTCGCCGCCGCATCGCCCGGGATGCCCAGCAGGATCGCGGTGACCGCACCGCCGTATTGCGCGCCGTAATAGACCGCGCCCAATGCGGCGATGGCCGCGGTGCCGTCGAAGCTGACGGCGACCGGCAGCAGGATGGCGACGCCCGCGGTGGGGCCGAGCCCCGGCAGCGCACCGATGAACAGGCCGACCAGCGCCCCGAAGGCGACGGCCATCAGGATTGCCGGCGTGGCGGCATTGGAAATCCCGTGGGCCAGAAGGGACAAGCTGTCGAACATCTTCGCCCCCTCAGACCAGCGCCGGCACGCCGAGCAGGCGGTCGAACAGCAGGTGAAGACCAGCGGTCATCGCGCAGGCCAGTACCACAAGCGCGATGATGAACCGCGGCTCGCGGGTCCCGAACAGGAGCCCGATCCCGAGCATCAGCAGAAAAGCCGCGCCCAGCATGCCGATCACGTAGGACAGCGCGATGAAACCGAGCGTCAGGCCCGAGGCGAAAAGCACGTAGAGCGCGTCGACCACCGGGATGTCGGGCGGTGCAAGAATGCCGCGCAGGCTGCGCGTCACGCTCGCGATGGACAGCCCCAGGATCGCGAGCCCGACCCAGAGCGGAAAGAAACCGGGCCCGGGCGCGTCGTTGGCGAGATATCCCAGCCCGTAGGCCCCGAGACAGATGTATCCCCCGAGCACCGCGAGCATCGCGGAAAACACGAGGTCGGCCACGCGTGACGGTATCATGTCATTCTCCTCCCATGACGGAGCCCCCGGCCCTCCTCCGGTCGGGGGCTCCGGTTCAGTTCACCATGCCGAGGTCGTGCATCATCTTGTCGTACATGGCGTTGGTGGTCTCCATCTCGGCCGCGAAGCCCTTGGAATCGAGATAGGCCGGCACCTCGCTGAACCGGTCGACATAATGCTCGCGCCAGGCATCGCTTTCGGCGACCTTGCGCAGCGTATCCTCCCAGAAGGCGACGATCTCGGGCGTCTGGCCCGGCGGCATGATGACGCCGCGCAGCTGGGTATGGACGATGTCGATCCCCTGTTCGGTGAAGGTGGGGACATCGGGCAGGCTCTCCATCCGCTCGGCTGAGCTGACGGCGATCGGCTGCAGCGCACCGGCGTCGATCTGTTCGATGATCTCGTTCGGATTACCGAAGATCAGGTCGATATGTCCGCCAAGCAGCGCGGCCAGCACCTCGCCCTCACCATCGAAGGGCACGACCCGGATTTCGGTTCCCAGCGCCTCGGCGACCCGCGCCGACAGCAGCGTCGGGTCAGAGACCGCCGCCGCCGTCCCGGCGCGCAGCCCGCCATGCTCCTTGATAAAATCAAGTGAGGTGATGTCCGACCCAGCCTTGCTGGCCAGGATGTAGGGCGAGCGCGCGATGGCCGCGAGCGGCGTGAAGCTCCTGTAGTCGACCGGCGAGTTGCCGAGGATCGGCGTGGTGAAGAAGCTCACACCGACCCCGCCCAGCAAGTATGGGTTGCCTTCCTGCCCGGAGATGTAGCTGTAGGCGATGGCACCCGCGCCGCCGGGGCGGTTTTCTACCAGCATCTTGACCGGCAGAAGCTTCTCCTCCTCGAGAACCTTCGCCAGCGTGCGCGCCAGGATGTCGCTGCCGCCACCGACGCCGGACTGGACGATGTACTGCACGTTCTCGGCCGGATAGTCCTGGGCCAGCGCTGCCGGGGCGGCCAGAGCCGCCGTGACGGCAAGGCCGATACTCGCCGCGCCAAGGCGGCCCTTCAGGGTCTGTATCATGGTCTCCTCCCTTCCATGATGGTTGATCTTTCCGTCGTTCTCTCGCCTCAGCGGATGAGATACCCATGCGCATCGCGCGGTCCGCTCAGCACCATCTCCTCTGCGGAGCGGACCTGGGCGTCGCGCAGTTGGTCATAGTCGGGCTCGTATCCGAGCCCCGGCTTCTTGGAGAGAGTCATGCGGCCATTCTCGGGGTCGGGCGTGCCCTTGAAGAAGCGCTTGCCCGTCTGCCACATGCCGTAATGGAACTCGACCGGCCCGCCATTGGCGAGACCGCAGAGCAGGTGGGCATTGAAGATCGGCCATCCGCCGCCGTTCGACATGGTAAGATTGAAAGCCTGGGCCATATGCGCGACCTTCACCGCCTCGGTGAAGCCGCCGCAATAGAGAACGTTGGGCTGGATCACGTCGACCGACTGGTGGGTGATGAGGTCACGATGGCTGAATCGGTGCCCGTTGTTCTGGCCCGAGCTGATCGGAACCCGGACCTGGCGGCGCAGGTCGGCCAATGTGCGCGGGTCGTTCTGCTGCACCGGCTCTTCGAACCAGTGGACGTTGCAGTCCTCGATCGCGCGGGCAAGCTGCAGGGCGTCATGCGGGTTGAACCAGCAGTTCGCGTCGATCATCAGCGGCACGTCGGGACCGGCCGCGTCGCGTGCCGCCTGAACCCGGCGCACGTCATCGCGCCAGGTGCGCTTCGGCTCGGCCCCGACCACCATCTTCAGCATCTTGTGGCCGTCGGCGATGAACTTCTTGGCGTAGTCGTGGATCTGATGCTCGTCGAAGAACGGGTAGCCGAAGGTGGAATAGGTCGGACGGGTGTCCGAATAGCCGCCGACCATCTCGGCCACGGTCCGGCCGACCTCCTTGCCCTTGAGATCCCACAGCGCGATGTCGACGGCCGAGATCGCGTGCGAGACCACCCCGGTATAGGCGCGGTTGTTCAGCCGCGCCCAGATGCGATCGGCGATCGCCTCGGTATGGAACGGGTCCATGCCGATGATCGTCGGCGCGATGTGATCCTTGATGCAGGAAATGATCGGCCAGGGCAGGAACTGCCCGGTCACGCCGAAGCCCTTGCGCCCGTCCTCCAGCTCGACCTCGCAGAAGACGAACATCCGCGTCTCGACGCTGTCGCCGATGTCGGGAAGGCTGATCTCGTGCCGATGCAGGCTGGCGGTGATGTTGGCGATCCGCGAGGCGGACTGCAGCGGGTGGTCCTTCATTGGGCAGGCTCCTTGCCATGGGTTTTGCACGCGGCGCGCGCGCGCTCGTATCGCGACCGGGTCGCGTCGTTCATCGGGTAGAGCCCGGGCAGCGCCGCGCCGCCCGCGACCTCGGCCAGCACCCAGCTTTCCTCGTCATCCTGTCGCGCGGCGGCCTCGGCCACCTCGGGGACGAGCCCGGCCGGGATGACCACGGCCCCGTCGTCATCCGCGACGATCATGTCGCCCGGGCGCACGGCGACACCGCCGCACCCGATCAGGTCGCCCCAGCCGGCAAAGGTCATCGCGCCGATCGCGGGCGGGGCTGCGACGCCGGCCGCCCAGACCGGCAGACCCGTCGCAAGGGTACCGCGCTGGTCGCGCAGAGCCCCGTCGGTCACCAGCCCCGCCACACCCCGGGCAAGCATCCTCCGACACAGGATGTCGCCGAAGATGCCCGCATCCCTCTGTCCGCCGCTGTCGACCACGGCGATGTCGCCACGGCCCATCGCCTCGACCGCGGCCCGGGTCGAGCCGCCGGAGGCCCAGCTTTCGGGCGTCGCCAGGTCCTCGCGCATGGGCACGAAGCGCAAGGTGAAGGCGGGACCGGCGCGGCAGGGCGTCCGGCCGGCCCCGGCCAGGGGACGGGTGCCACGCATCCAGACGTTGCGCAGCCCGCGCTTGAGCAGAAGCGTCGTCACCGTCGCCGTGCTGGAGCGCTCGAGCGCGGCGATCGCCGCAGGGTCGTGGACGGGGATGCTTTGCATCTTCTCACCCTTCGTTCAGACGCTGGGGATCAGGCCGCCATCCACGCGGATCACCGAGCCGGTGACGTAGGAGGCGGCGTCGCTTGCAAGAAAGGTCGCCACGCGACCGTATTCCTCGGGTCGGCCATAGCGACCGAGCGGGATCGATCCCGTGCTTTCCGCGGTGACCTCGGCCGTGCTGCGCTCTTCGCGCTTGGCCTTCTGCTCGTCCAGGAACAGGATGCGACCCGTCGCGACGCGTCCCGGCAGGATCACGTTGGCGGTGATCCCGTCGCGTCCGACCTCGCGCGCCAGTGTCTTGGACCAGCCCAGAAGCGTCATGCGCAGGGCGTTCGAAAGGCCGAGGTTGGGAATCGGCGCGACAATCCCCGACGAGGTCGATGTGACGATCCGTCCCCAGCCCGCGGCCTTCATCCCCGGCAACACCCTGTCAGTGATCGCGATGACGGAAAGGGCCATCATCTCGAAATATCGCAGCCAGTCGGCCGGCGACTGGCCCGAGACCGGCGTCGGCGGCGGTCCGCCCGTGTTGTTCACCAGGATCGACACTGGCCCCTCCGTCGCCTCGATGTCCTGAAGCCTCGCCTCGATCACCGTGCGGTCCGAAAGGTTCCAGGCCATCGCCCGAGCGCTGCCGCCCGCGGCCGTGATCCGCCCGACCGTCGCCTCGGCGGCGTCGAGATCGAGGTCGGCGGCGATGACCCTGGCTCCTTCGCCTGCCAGAGCCTCGGCCACCGCGCCCCCCAACCCGCCACCCGCCCCGAAGACGAGCGCAACCCTGTCTTTTACTCCCAGGTCCAAGGCACCCTCCCAGATCCGCAACCTTCGCAGACACCGTGACCCGGCCTGGAAATTAATAAAATACCAGTTGTTTCTGGTTCAGAAGATGGAATTAACATCTTCCCATGGACACGAACTTCCTGCGCACCCTGCTGATGGTCGTCGACAGCGGCTCGATCGCCGAAGCCGCACGGCTGGAGCGGTTGACGCCCGCGAGCGTGGCCCAGCGCATCCGGGTTCTCGAGAACCAGATCGGACACCGCCTGATCGAGCGATCGGGGCGCGTCGTGCGCCCGACCGCCGCCGCGTTGGGCATCCTGGCGCGCAGCCGCGGCATTCTGCGCGACGTGGACGAGCTGCACAGCCTCGCGTCTGGCCAGAGGCTGACGGGGCAGCTGCGCCTCGGCGCGGTGGCGACGGTGATGACCGGCATGGTCCCCGCCCTGATGGAGCATATGACGCAGGCCGCGCCGGACGTGGATCACGCGGTGCAGCCGGGCTTTTCGGGCGAGCTCTATTCGCTTGTGCTGAACGGCACGCTGGACGCGGCGATCATCGTCCGGCCGCCCTTCGAGATCGCGCCGAGCTGCGGGATCGAGCGATTGCGGCGCGAGGCGCTGATCGCCGTCGCGGGCCCCGACCATGTCGGCGCGGATCCGCTGGAGCTGCTACGGCGCGAACCTTTCATCCGGGCCGACCGCACGCGCTGGATGGGGTCGCAGGCCGAGGCCTACATGGCCGAGCACACGATCCGTCCTCGCCTGCGGTTCGAGGCCAACGCACTCGACCTCATCGTGCTTCTGGTGACGCGAGGTCTCGGCGTCTCATTGATACCCGACGCGCTGCAGCCTTGGCCGCTTGGCGCATCGGTCGCGAGGATACAGCTTCCGAATGCACCGCAGCGCGAGATTGTGGTGGTCTGGTCGCGAGACCCGGGTCGCGCTCACCTCGTCGAACTGCTGAGGGCGGCACTGCGCGAGCTGCCCCCATCCATCCGCAACCTGTAAGCGACACGTGAGCGGATTGCGTGGGGCCGCTACACTTGAGCAGGATCAGTGATGTGATCTCCGCGAATGTCCCCGTTCGAGCTTAGAGTTTTCCGGACGGAATCCTTGGCTGGGAGAGGAGCGGAAACGGATGAAGGCGTCGAAGTTCACGGACGCGCAGAAGGCGTTCATCATCAAGCAGTCGGAGGATGGCACGCCTGTCGTGGAGGTCTGCCGCAAGGCGGGGATCAGCACGGCGACCTTCTTCAATTGGAAGAAGAAGTACGCGGGATTGATGCCGTCCGAGATGAAGCGGCTGCGGGAGCTCGAGCAGGAGAACGCGCGGTTGAAGAAGATCGTCGCCGATCTCGCGCTGGACAAGGAGATGTTGCAGGACGTCATCAAGCGAAAGCTTTGAGGCCCGCCCGGAAAAGGACGCTGGTCGACGAGATGCGGGCGGATTGGCAGGTGTCGATCCGCCGCGCCTGCGAGGTGATCCGGTTCGATCCAAGGACCTATCGCTACAAGTCTCGCCGACCTGGGCAGGCCGCTTTGGAACAGCGGATCCGAGAGATTTGCCAGACCCGTGTCCGCTTCGGTTACAGGCGGGTGCATGTGCTGTTGCGCCGCGAGGGCTGGGAGGTCAACGCGAAGAAGACCTATCGACTTTACAAGGAGTTGGGCATGCAATTGCGGAACAAGACACCGAAGCGGCGGGTAAAGGCCAAGCTCCGCGACGACCGGAAGGAGGCCGCCGGGCCCAACGATATCTGGGCTATGGACTTCGTCCATGATCAGCTCGCGACGGGGCGCAAGCTTCGCGTGCTCACGGTGGTGGACACCTTCTCGCGTTACGTGCCGGTGCTCGACGCGCGCTTCACCTATCGCGGCGAGGATGTGGTCGCGACCCTGGAGCGAGTGTGCAAACGAAGCGGCTATCCAGCCACAATCCGCATTGATCAGGGCAGCGAGTTCATCTCGAAGGACATGGACATATGGGCCTACGCCAAGGGTGTGACGCTGGACTTCTCTCGCCCCGGGAAACCCACGGACAACGCCTTCATCGAGGCGTTCAACGGGCGCTTCCGGGCGGAATGCCTGAACAGCCACTGGTTCATGAACCTTGAAGATGTCGCCGAAAAGCTGGAGGCTTGGCGTAGAGACTACAACGAAGAAAGACCGCACGGGGCCATCGGCAACAAGGTCCCGGCAGACCTGATCAAATCAGCTCACGACACCAGCCCGTGAGCCTGATGCAAGCGCCGAAACTCTAAGGGCGGCCGAGGGCGCGTCGGGTAGCACATCAAAACCGGCAGACTCTCGTTATGATGGAGGGACATTCCGGGGGGCCGGTCAGCGCCCTCCTCCAGCCGGCATCGGGCTTTCTACTTACTTTCAAACTTTCTAAGTTTCTCTTATTTCAGGCGCTGACAAAATACTGAAATATAACAGAAAATCGAGACGCTGGACGGAATTTGTCGGCTTCAGGGCCGTCTTTTGTCGGCCTAAAGACGGATTTTGTCGGGGCCCAGGCCTGCTTTTGTCGGGATAGAGGCCGCAAAAAGTCGGCATGAGGCCCGAAAATCTCGGTCAACAGCCGCGTGCCAAGCCATGAGGCGCAGCACACCCCGATCCGGAGCGACCCCACCGGAGCACGGCCCCTTCGTCGTGACCAAGCTTCGGCCCGCTGAGCAGAGTGAAAGGTGCACTCCGCCCATTGCCCATATCAGCGTAGACGGGCGGCTATCAGGGCCCAGCACCGGAAAAACAGATAGAACAGACTGGAGGCAACGTCGCAGGTGCCCCATGGCGTCGCGCTCGCCCCAGTCCATCGATGCGCCAAGCGGGCGTACGGATGAAGAAATGACCCCATGCACACCAGCCACTTGATAGGCTCGCAACGCTGCCCCGGCGGGGCAGCGTTGCGGACAGCTCAAATTATCCAACTCGACCGTCGCTCGGTCTCGAAGAAATCTCCAGGAGGGCGGCTATGCGGACAAAGCTGCCGGTGAGGAATGGCCTGCAGACCACCTGACGGCGATCCACGTTCAAAGCGACATCGCACAAGCGCGAGACTTCGGGTGACAGCTTCGGCGAACTGCGGGCGCAGCTACCGAGCGGTCTTGACTGACAAAGGCTGTCCAGCGCTCCAGACGACCGCCTCGACGCATTGCTGCGATCCCGCACCGCCACACCAGCCTCCGTCGCGGGCGATCAGCAGCACCGGCCGCCCGTCCCAGTCAATCATCCGCCAGTCCTCGGCTTGGAACCTCCAGCTTTCCTCGCCTACAACGGCGAGCAAGGTGCAGCCGCCCGAACCGCAGTAACCGGACGGCGCGCCCGCGCATGTGAAGCGGCCAGTGTCGACCAGACGGTCGGAAGGCGCGACGCCGTCGAGATCGACCTCCGCCACCGCATCGCCGTGCTCGAAGGCCGTGCCGCCCGAAGCCGCGCAGCTCTCGGCCGCCTCCGCGAGGATCTCCGCCACGGAGGCTGCGCGTGCCGCCCCGTGCAGGAACAGGAGCGCACCGAGGGCCATCAAAGCCGTCGCGGTCGTCCACCGTCCGGTCGCCGTTTTGGTCATGCGGCACCTTCCTTATCACGCTGAGCTTGCGACGAAGGCTGGCAGACCGCCGCTGTCGGCGCAAGCAGGGCCGGCTTCGCCTGTCCCCCGACAGCACCGTTGACAGACCGTGTCAGCCTCTCATGCTCACCCATGGGTGGAGTGAAAGTGGAGACGATCGATGCGGAAACGTCTGACACGAGCACTGAGCGCGGCGGTGCTGGCCTGCGCACCGGCGCTAGCGACGGCGCAGGTGCCCGAGGCGCTTTGGCTGCGCGACGCGGCGATCGCGCCGGACGGCAGCCGCATCGCCTTTGCTCATGGCGGCCAGATATGGACCGTGCCCGCGACTGGCGGACAGGCCACCGCACTGACTGCCGGCCTCTGGCGCGCGACCCACCCGGTCTGGTCGCCCGACGGGCGCAGCATCGCCTTCGCCGCCGACCGCCATGGCCAGGACGACGTCTTCGCCATGCCTGCGGAAGGCGGCGCGGTCACCCGGCTGACCCACCAATCCGGCCCCGATCGCCCCATGGCCTTCACCCCGGACGGCATGGCCGTCGTCTTCACCTCGCAGCGCCTCGGCGATCCGACGGCCGATGCGATGGATGCGATCAACGGCCTCGCCGGGCTCTACGAGCGGCCCTGGACCGTGCCGGTGACCGGCGGCCGGCCGCAGCCGCTGCTGCCGACGCTAGCGCTGAACATCGATTTCGGGCCCGAGGGCCGGATCCTCTACGAGGACAACCGCTCGGTCATAGAGAACCGCTGGCGCAAGCATCAGGTGTCGGACGCGGCGCGCGACATCTGGCTGCATGACCCGGCCACCGGCAGCCATCGCCAGCTGACCGAGTTCCGCGGCGAGGATCGCGACCCAAGCTTCGGCCCCGATGGGCGCGACCTGATCTGGCTGAGCGAGCAAGGCGGCAGTTTCAATGTCTGGCGGCGCGCGATCGACGGGGGCGAGGCCGAACAGCTGACCTTCCACGAGCGCTGGCCGGTGCGGTTCATCTCCGCCGCCGACGATGGCACGCTGGCCTATGCTTGGGACGGCGGCCTCTGGCGGCTCGATCCCGGGGCCGAGGCGCCGGAGCGGCTGCGGGTCACCTTGCCACAGGGCAGCCTGATCGACACCGTCTCGACCCGCGACGTCACGGGGGAGGTCTCGCAGATGGCGGTCTCGCCCGGCGGGGCCGAGATCGCCTTCGTCGCCCGCGGCGAGGTCTTCGTCACCGGCTGGGAGAGCCAGGTCACCCGCCGCGTCACCGACACGGTCGACAAGGAAGCCGATCCCGCTTTTTCGGCCGACGGGCTTCGGCTGGCCTATGCCAGCGAGCGGGAAGGCGATTGGGACATCTATGAAAGCGCGGTGCCCGAGGGCGCGCGGTTTTCGGACCCGGTGGCGCTGACCGAACGGCGGCTGATCGACGACGCCGCGGATCTATTCGGGCCGAAATACGATCCCGCGGGCACGCGGCTCGCCTATATCCGCGACCGGGCCGAGATCCGGGTGCAGGACCTGTCTGCCGGGACCTCGACCGTCGTGCAGCCGGGGGACCGGAGCTATTCCTACAAGGACGGCGACCTCGCGGTAGACTGGAGCCCGAGCGGCGACTGGCTGCTGACCCGGCTGGGTTTCAGCACGCCGGATGTCGCGCTGATCGCGGCCGACGGGTCGGAAAGCCACAACATCAGCCGCAACGGGTTTTCCGATCTCAAGGCCCGGTTCTCGGCCGATGGCAGCGCGATCCTGTGGCTGTCGGACCGCTACGGCTTGCGTGCGACAGATGGCGGGGCGGAGGAGGTCGACGTCATGGCGGCCCACCTGACCCGCGCTGCCGCCGAGCGCTTCGGTATGACCCGGCCCGAGCGCGCCCGCGCCGGCGACGCCCCCACACCCGGCACACCCGAGTTCGACGGCATCGAGCGGCGGACCGCCCGGCTCAGCCCTCGTTCGGCGCAATACGCGGCCTTCGGCCTGATGGCCGATGGGCGGAACCTCTTCACCGCCCTCGTCACTCCGGACCTGAAGCTCGAGGCCTCGGTCCGCGACCTGACCGCCGGCAGCGAGCGTGCGCTCTTCAGCCTGCCGGCGCAGACGGTGCTGGCTCTCGGGACCAACCCCGAACTCACGGCGGTCTTCGTCATGACCCCGGGCCGGATCACCCGCTACGACCTCGCCACCGGTCAGTCCGCTGCGGTGCCGGTCCATGCGGAAGTCGCGCGCGACATCCGCGACGAGGTCGCCGCGATCATCCGCTCGAACTGGCACGCCACGGCCGAGACCTTCTACCGCGCCGACATGCAGGGCGTGGACTGGCAGGGCGTGCGCGACCACTACCTGCGCTTCGCGCCGCACATCCAGCACTGGGAGGATCTGGCGGACCTGCTGGGCGAAATGGTGGGAGAGCTGAACGCCTCGCACCAGCTGCCAAGCTACCACCATGCCGATCCGCTGGCCGATGCGAGTGGATCGCTCGGCCTCTACTACGACCACGGCCATACCGGGCCGGGGATGCGGATCGCCGAGGTTCTGGACGGCGGCCCCGCCGACCGGGCGGGCAGCCTGCTGCGGCCCGGCGCCACGATCCTCGCCGTCGACGGGCGCGAGATCGCGGCCGGGGCAAGCCTGCACGCCGCGCTGAACCGCAGCGCGGGGCGCGAACTGCGCCTGAGCGTCGCGCCCCCCGGCGGCGGCGCCCCGGCCGACCAGATCGCCACGCCGATCAGCCTCGGGGCCGAGGGCGAGCTGGTCTATCAGCGCTGGGTCGAAAAGCGCCGCGCGATGGTGGCCGCGCTGTCGGACGGCCGGCTCGGCTACATCCACATCCGCGGCATGACCGCCGATCCCTACCGCACCGCCTATGGCGAGCTGTTCGGGCGGTATGCCGAAACCGAGGGTGTCGTCGTCGACATCCGCGCCAATGGCGGCGGCAATCTGCACGACCAGCTGATCGTGATGCTGACCGGCTCCACCGACGCGGTGAACCGGGCGCGCGACGGCCATGTGGTGACCAGGATCCCGATCGGGCGCTGGACGAAGCCCAGCGTGCTGATCCAGAACGCGGGCAGCTATTCCGATGCCTCGGTCTTCCCGATGCTCTACCGGGCCAAGGGCGTGGGCCGGATCGTCGGCGACCGCACGCCGGGCACCGGGACCGCCGTAAGCGCCGTGCCGCAGCTGGAGGCGGGGCTCAGCTACCGCGTGCCCGAGCTGGGCTTCCAGCTGATCGACGAGACCTGGTTCGAGAACACCGAGGTCGTCCCCGACCTTCTGGTGCGCAACGACCCCGAGAGCCTGGCCGCCGGACACGACGCCCAGCTGGAGGCCGCCGTGGCCGACCTGCTGCGGCAGATCGATGAGCCACCGGCCCGGTAGCGCGGATGTCGGAGAGCAATATCGCGGCGACCGCGGGGCAAAAGGCTCGAAAGACACGTCACGGCGCAACGGTCAACCAGGCGATCGCGGAAACCTGAACACGATGTCGGCCGTCCGCTAAGGGCTCGAATTGGTCATACAGTGCCGTGGCGTGATCGCTCCTGCTGGGTCGCATGACGCGACTGGCCCTCACCGACAGACGATAGTCTGGCCCTCACGGCATTTCGGCTGCCCCGAACCGGCTCCACGCGCAATGCCCAGCATTATTCACCAACTCGAGGTTGACCAGCGCGGACGGCGCCACCATCGTCAGCCGCGATCATGCCTCCGACTGATGCGAGATGGCAGGCGTTGGCTCAGTCGAGCCTGCGAAGCCGGGCTTTCAACGCCTCCACAACCACCCGGAAGGCCGGAGAGCTGTGCCGCCGGTTCGGGTAGTAGAGGTGATATCCCGGCAGCGGCGGCGTCCAGTCCGCCAGCACCTGGCTCAGCGCGCCCTGTGCCAGGTCGTCCTCGACCTCGTCCCGCGGCAGGTAGGCCAGACCTTGCCCGAGAAGCGCGCTTTTGCGGATCAGCTCGACCGTGTTGAAGCTGAGCGCGCCCTCGACCCGCACCCGCTTCTCCGCACCGTCCTTTGCCAGCCGCCAGGCATTGATCGTGTCCGACGAGGGCAGGCGCAGGTTGATCGCCCGGTGCTCGACGAGGTCTTCGGGCGACCTCGGCACGGACTGCTGCGCGAGATAGGCGGGAGAGCCGACGATCGCCATCGGCACGTCCGGGCTGATGCGCACCGAGATCATGTCCTTCGCCACCTGCTCGCCCAGCCGGACGCCCGCGTCGAAGCGCTCGGCCACGACATCGACGAGACCGTAGTCGACGATGACCTCGACCTTCACGTCGGGATAGCCGGGCAGCAGCTCCGCCAGCGCCGGAACGAGGATGGTCTTTGCCGCATGTTCGACCGAGGTGATGCGGATATGGCCCGCCGGCGTGTCGCGGAACTCGCTCAGCTCGGCCAGATCGCTGTCGATCTCCCGCAGCAGGGGCCCGAGCCTGCGGACCAGCCGCTCGCCTGCGGGCGTGGGCGCGACGCTGCGTGTCGTGCGCGCCAGAAGCCGCAGCCCCAGGCGATCTTCGAGACGGCGGACGATCTGGCTCAGCGCCGATTGCGAGAGGCCCAGACGGGTCGCGGCCCTGGTGAAGCTTCCCTCTTCGGCCACCGTCACGAAGGCCGTCAGATCGGCGATATCCTCGCGCCGCATTCATCACCTTGCTTATAGGTTCCAGAAGAACTTACCGCCTAATCACTGAGCGGCTCAAGCGGCATATTGGCTCCATCGGCAGCGGATCGGTTCGATCCCAACCCAAGGAGACGACCATGACCAAGATCACTTTCGCCAACACCAACAACCCGACCATCGAGATGTCGGCCATCATCAACCTGCCCGAGGGCTACGAAGAGGGCACCAGATACCCGGCCATCGTAGTGTCGCACCCCGGCGGCGGGGTGAAGGAACAGACCGCCGGCACCTATGCCGCGGAACTGGCCCGGCAAGGGTTCGTGACCATCGCCTATGACGCCTCCTACCAGGGCGAGTCCGGCGGCAGCCTGCGCCAGCTGGAAAACCCCTACATCCGCACCGAGGATGTCAGCGCGGTGATCGACCACCTGACCACGCTGGCCTACGTCGACGCCGACCGGATCGGCGCGATGGGGATCTGCGCGGGCGCGGGCTATACCGCCAATGCCGCGATCAACGACCATCGGATCAAGGCCGTCGGCACGGTCAGCGCGGTCAACATTGGGGCGATGTTCCGCAACGGCTGGAACAATGACGTGGCTGATGCCGACGCGCTGCCCTTCCTCGAGGCCGGTGCCGCCGCCCGCACCGCGGATGCGCAGTCCCTCGCGACCGGCGGTGATCTGGCGCAGATCCCGATGGCCCCGCTGAAGGAGGAGGATGCCCCCAATGAGGAGCTGCGTCAGGCTTGGGAATATTACCACACCCAGCGTGCGCAATGTGCCACCGCCCCGGGCTACGGGCTCGCGCGCAGCCTCACCCAGCTGATCAGCTATGACGCTTACAACTTCGCCGAGGCGTTCCTGACCCAGCCGCTGCAGATCGTCGCAGGCAGCGCCGCGGGCAGCAAGTGGATGAGCGACGACCTCTACGCCCGCGCCGCCAGTGGCGACAAGGCGTTCCACATCGTCGAGGGGGCCAACCACATGGACCTCTACGACGGTGCCAAGTTCGTCGACGAGGCGGTTGGCGTGCTGGCGCCCTTCTTCCGGGAAAAGCTCGGCGCCTGATCCGGCGCGGACGACATGTGCCCCGCCCGGATCGCGGGCGGGCCAGCCTTTGGCAATTCAACGCCCAGGGAGATCAAACCATGGAAAGCGTGACATTCCAGAACCCCGACATGGCCTGGCACATTGCGGCGGACATTCACTTGCCGCCGGCCTTCGATGCGGGCAGGCGCTACCCGACGATCGTCAGCATCCACCCCTTCGGAAGCTGCAAGGAGCAGACCTCGGGCAGCGTCTACGGCAAGGCGCTCGCCGCGCAGGACTACGTCGTCATCGCCTTCGACGCGAGCTATCAGGGCGCGTCCGGCGGCAGGCCCCGCTGGACCGAGCGCCCGAGCCAGCGGGTCGAGGACGTCAGCCACGTGATCGACCACGCGGTGACGCTGCCTTTCGTCGATGCGGAGCGGATCGGGGTCATCGGCGTCTGCGGCGGTGGTGGCTACGCCCTGAATGCCGCGCTGACCGAGAAGCGGATCAAGGCGGTGGTCGGGATCACCCCGGTGAACCTCGGCCGCCTTTTCCGCGAGGGTTTCAGCGGCTTCGATCCGGTCGCCGCGCTGACCGCCATGGCCGCGCAGCGCAGTGCCGAGGCGCGCGGCGCAGAGCTGCAGGTCAATGAGCTGCTGCCCACCAGCCCCGAGGTGGCGCACGAGGCGGGGATGACCGAGCGCGACGTCTTCGAGGCGACTGACTACTACAAGACGCCGCGCGGCCAGGCGCCTGGCGGCGCGACACGCATGGTCTTCAGCCATGCCCAGCAGACCCTGTCATGGGATGCCTTCGCCTTCGCCGAGACGCTGATGACCCAGCCGATGATGGTGGTCATCGGCCAGAAAGTCGGCGCCTTCGGGGCCTATCGGGACGGCATGGAAATCTACGGCCGCGCGATGGCCTCAGAGGACCGGCAACTGGTCGAACTGCAGGATTGGTCCCACTACGACCTCTACGACCGGGAAGAGCCGGTCAGCCTGGCGATGCAGAAGATCAGTCCGTTCTTCAGGAAGCATCTCGGTGAAGAAGGCACCGCCTCTGCCGAAGCAGCCTGACGACAATACGGCTCGGTCCTGCGCTGCGGGATCGAGCCACTGACTGCGGAAAGTCTCGGCTACGGTAGTTTGGTCCGTCGCTGATCTGACTGCCTCGGGGAGCTGTGTGGTTCCGCTTTGGGCTCGCAGCGGCCACGGGGCTGGGGAAGAAAGCCCCCGACGCGCATCTGGCTCCGGGGTTTCCACAGCAATATTTACCTTAGGGGCTCGCCCATGCGCAGAACCCGCCCCAATTAGGTCATATGCGGTGAAGCCCTGAGCGCCAAACCTTGAAGTGATATGCATGAACTGTAATTTCAAACACGCGCATCACGCGAGTGGGAGGTCGTCTTGCATCCGTATTTCGCAGACCAAATCCACGATCTGGAACCGAGCCAAGTCGGACGCAGGCTGACGACCGACGACGGAATGGTTCCTTCCAGGGTCTCGTTCATGCAGGTGGACAATCCTGAACTCGCGCGAGCGATCAGGACGTTTGTGCGCATCCTCGGCCGTACGACCGAGAAACTCACCGACGAAAGGATCCAGCGCCTCGCGGAGGCGATCGCGTCCTTGGAGACCTCGGAGAGTGACATCGAGTTCCTCGCCCAGACGGCAGCTCTGCGCAGTGAGTACCTGAAGACGGTCCCGACGTGCACCGCCGCGGAGCTGCACAAGCTCGCAGGGCACGAGGCCAAGAACGCCGCGGAGACTGCTTCGGGCTGGACGCGCGAAGGGCGGATCTTCTCGGTCCGCAATGCTCATCAAGTCGGCATCCCTATCTTCCAGATCAGCGAATGCAAGCCGCGGCCCGAAATTGCGCGCGTTCTTGCAGAGCTGCCCAACGCGAAGCGCTCCAGCTGGGGAGCCGCATTTTGGTTCGCGAGCGGCAGCCAGCGCCTCGGATGCGCGCCTCAAGACGCGATCCTCGACCCGAGCCGTGTCGAAGAGGTGATAGACCTTGCCCGCAGGTCGGCGACAGTCGTCGGTTGACCCCGCCGGTCCCGACCGCGGCACTCACGCCGCCCCGCACCGTCACCCTGCCTGCTGGTCTGAACCTCCACCGCATCCAACGTGCCTGCCAGCCTCATCATCCCAGCCAGGATCGGCTGCATGTGGATGCCACCAAATGCCTTGGGATCAGTCCGGCCCGCCAACAGTGTCATTCCAGGTGCCCCGCGAACAAGGCGTAGGGGTGCGGCCTGATCTGTCCAAGAGCTCTTGCAGCATCATGTTGAATCTTGGCTCGAGGGTAGCGAGCTGTGCTCGAGTGCGATCGAGTCCGCTTGACATTGAGCAAGCTCGGAGGTCCGCGCGTCGAGCTGATCTTGCAGAGCTGTCCACCGCGTCAGTCGGTTTTCCAGCTCGACCGTCGCGACCGCGAGTTCGGCGTCGCTCGCGGCGATGCGCATGTCCGCCTCGATGAGCAGTGCTGACAGTGCCTCGTTCTCCTTTTCGGCAGCATCGATTCGTTCGCGATGCAGTGCGTCTGCACGGGCCTGATCTTGTCGCTGTTCGTCTGACCGCTGCTGTATGCATGTGACGACGCCTTCGCGGATCCGCGTCATGGCCTCGTCAATGCTTGCGGCAAGCCCAGCAGGGAGTTGTGCTGCGACTGTCGTGGTTGGCTGCACCGCGCCAGAAAGTTCTGCCCACCTTCGGACCAATGACGTCGGCGCGCCACGGCCGAGCTTTTCGCGAAGGCCGCTGCCCGTCACAGATCGTGAGCAGGCTCGAAGCTCGCTCGCCGCAGCAAGCAGTTCATCGTCGGAGATATCGCTCGGTCGGGCCATAGTGTTTCTTTCGGTTTGTTTCCTGATGTTTGTTAAGTTTGGCTGGGACGACGGATGTGGAAATCGCCCGGGCACCCGGGCAATTTCCATTGACACGGGCAGGTCAACTCCCGCGACGGCCGGCAATCGTCAGTGCCCGCCAAACGGTGTTTCGCGCAGTCTCGGTGCGGCTCCCGACCCATCGCACGGCCGCGTCGGCGTGAACGATCGCACCTTCATCTCCGCTGGGAGGGATGACGACCCGGGCAGCCGACGGCAGTGCCTCGAGATTTTCGATGAGGACAGACAGGAGCGCGTCCGCAAGCTCAAGCGTCGCGATTTCCGTGTCAGTGTCTGCGTGCAGCTCATCGAAGGCATTGATGATGTAGCGAGCGACACGCTCAATCGCCGGCACGTAGCTCGCCAGCTTTCGCAGGGCCGGGATGACATCGGCGTTGAACACTGCAAGCTCGGCGAAAGCGCTCGCAATTGGATCATGTGCAGCCATATCGGTCGGAGTGTTCATTTCGAACTCCTTGCTTCGGAGAACGGGGCCCGAGGGACCGAACGCGCATCCGTGGGAGACACCTTCTGAGGTGCCGCGCGATCAAGTCGCCAGCCGGTCGAAATCGGCTGGCAGATGTTTCTCATGCGGCGTTGACGTCGGCCTCATGGCCGCGAATGTCGACCAGGCGTCCGAGCAGTGCGTCCAAGGCATCTGCGGCGCGGCAGCAGCGCCAGACGATCGTGCTGTCAGGATGGAGCGTGAGCCAACGCGGGTCAGCCATTTCGATGTCGAGATGGAGGACACGGCCCAGGCGCACGAGTTCGTCGACGACCCGTGCCGACGCACCTTCTGTGCGGAAAGCCCGCAAGCAGTTTTCTGCGCGAAACGCTTCTGCGCGTCCACCGATAGCACCGGCAGCTTCAACCAGAAGTGCTTGCTTCTCTCGCAGAAACTTCACTCGTTCTTCTTCTGTGGCGTTGTTGCTCTAATCGGCTGAAGGCCGATCTGTCCCTTTCCCGCTCGGTCTTCAGCTCACGGCAGTGATCTCGGCGGTGCCGAGGGTGTT
>NZ_JBAWKE010000017.1:0-37373 GCF_037095655.1 Frigidibacter sp. MR17.24 | reverse complement strand
GAAGAGATCGGCTCGGTCACAGCCGACGGTGCCTATGACACCAGACGATGTCATGGCGCGATCGTCGGGCGGGGAGCTGAGGCGTTCGGGCATACCCTCGGACCGATGGCGGTCATGCCCTCACTCCCATCCGCCGGAACGGCCGCCCCTGGAAAGAGGACTGCCCGGCTGCCCGTGCCCGAAACGGCATCCTGCACGAGACCCGACGCCTGGGACGAGCCAACTGGAAGCGGTCGGTCGGCTACCACGTCCGAAGTCGGGTCGAGGCACGGATGAATTGCCTCAAGTCCTTCGGCGAGCGCATCGCCTCACGCGACCCTGATAGGCAGACCGCCGAGATCCAGATCCGGATCGCCATCATGAACAGATACAACACCCTCGGCACCGCCGAGATCATCGCCGTGGGCTGAACACAGAGCGGGACAGGGCTAGATCGGCCTTCAGCTGATTAGTGCAACAACGCCGCTTCGAGGTGCGCAAGGTGCCCCAGACGGAGCCCCTGAGCGCCCAGAAGGACGCCACGGTGAAGGACGTCGAAGCGTGGTGGCTGGATGCCCTGCAGACCGGCGAACTTGGCCATCTCGAGGGTGACAACGAGGGGCACGATCTGGGCGACTGGCATGCCGGGCCGCTCGTGGTCAGCAAAGCCGCTCTGCGCGGCGCCTATTCCATCTGGATGCGCGATCGGCGCTTCGACGGCGGGGTTGTCAGCGACTCCGCTTTCACGACGCGGCTCAAACGCATTTGCGAGGGCCTGGACACAAAGCAACGACGCGCGGTGGGGAGCGGCGCGCGAAAGTGGTACTACATCGTTCCGCCACTCAAGGAGTGCCGCGGGCATTATGACAAGGCGATGAAGCGGACGAACGGCTGGCCGGCCCTCCTGGCACCGCCACCCGAGGACGACGAACCTGACGATCTGTGAACCTGTTCCTCTGCGGAACTAGTTGGACCCGCCGCGAGGCGGGTTCTTCGTTTTGCGGGACGGTCGCCCCACCCTGACCACCCTGACCACGCCGAATGGATCTGAGCGCATCTTCGTCCGATGGATCTGAGCGCATTATGGATCTGAGCGCATCTTCGTCCGATGGATCTGAGCGCGTTATGGATCTGAGCGCATCTTCGCCGGATGGATCTGAGCGCATTATGGATCTGAGCGCATCTTCGGCCCAGGGGTGTCACAGGTGTCACAGGTTTGGACCTTGTATTCAACAAAAAGCTGTGACAGCTAACTAACTGAAATTGCTTCCTTAATCGGCACTGTCACAGGTGTCACAGGTGTCACAGGCTATTTTCGGAATCGTATTTCTGCGCGTGCGTGCGCGCGTGCGTGCGTGTGCGCGCCCGAGCGCGTGCGCGCGAATGAGTTGCGAAATACCCTGTGACACCTGTGACACTTGTGACAGTAGGTAAATAAGTAATAAATTCCAGTTAGTTAGCTGTCACAGCTTTTGTCACAGGTTTGGCTCTGTCACAGGGTAAAACGCCGAAAGTTGAACGCAAACGGCGAAAAAATTTCGAAAACGGTCAGCGAGATGGGTCCGAATCGGACCTATTGGATTGATTTAAACGCAAAATGGATCTGAGCGCATCTTCGCCGGATGGATCTGAGCGCATTATGGATCTGAGAGCATTTCGCAGTCTCGCGCATCTTCGCCGGATGGATCTGAGCGCATTATGGATCTGAGAGCATCCGCGGCGCCTGGTGCAGCCGCATCGCCGCTCTGTCGTCGAGCGCGGTGTTCAAACCGAAAATCCGCAAAAAATCGGCGGGACCCGGGGCTCAGCGCCCCGCGCGGGCGGCCAGGCCAGGCAGAGGGACCCAGAGCGACAGGGAATGCGATAGGACGGCACCGGCGCACCGACGGGTGGCTCTCTGTTCCGGGCGGCGCGACCGCCTAGCCCAGCCCCAGCGCCTGCATCAGCCGGCGGTCGCAGCGCGCGAAGTCCTCGAGACGGGCGCGGGTCTCGTCGCGCTCGATCAGCGCCGAGAGCTTCTGCCAGCGGCTCTCCCCCTGCCCCGCGTCGGCGGCATTGGCGAAGGTGCCGGCCAGCGCCGCGCGGATCCCGGCCCGGGCCGCAAGGTCGCGCTCGAGCGCGCCGAGGTCCGTGACGGCATAGATCCCGTCGAGCGCACGGGCGGCCGTGACCGCCTGCGCCAGCAGCGCGTCGTCGGACAGCCCCGCCACCGCGCGGTGACCGCGCATCCGCCGGGTGACGAGATAGGTGCAGTAGGTCCGCTGGTAGTGGTCGCGCACGAAGGCCTGCCAGCCCGGATCGCCGCCGGTGAAATACGCGTCGACGCTGCAGTCGCGCACCATCCGCATCCCGGTGCGCTCGGGCCGCGCCAGCTCCTCGGGCGAAAGCTTCGCGGCCTCGCGCCGCAGGTAGAAATAGAACGAGGCGATACGCTCGAGCGGATCGCGCAGCACGGTGAAGACGAAGCGCGGCGCGGGCACGGTGTCGAGCGCCTCCCAGTCGAGATGCCCGGAATAGACCCGGTATCCGGGCGGCAGCTGCGCGGGCCCCGGCGCGGCCTGGCTGTGCACGCGCACCGGCGAGACCGCCTGCGCGCCGCAGGCCCGCGCGAGCGCGAAATGGATCGTCTGGCCGGCGGTCTTGGGGATGTGCAGGAAGACGATGCGCGGGGCCGTCATCAGGATTTCCTCAGGTCGACCACGTCCGGTGCGAAGGGCGCGACATCGGTCATCTTGTTGACGCCGTTGATGAAATCCTGCGGTCGCGACGGGTCGAGCCCCGCAAGCTGCCACGGCGCGAACCGCCACCAGCGCAGGCGCAGGAAGGGCGAGACCAGGTGCGGCGGCAGGCGCATCTTGCGGATCACCGCCGGATTGCCCGCGACCACCGCATAGGGCGGCACGTCCTTGGCCACCACCGCCCCGGCCGCCACGACCGCCCCGTCGCCGATCGTCACCCCCGCCATGACCTGCGCGCCATGCCCGATCCAGACGTCGTTGCCGATCGTGGTGATCTTCGCCTTCGTCGCCGGCCCCGCCGTGTCGAAGCTGTAGCCGTGATAGCCCTCGGCCCCCGCGAAGCCCTCGCCAAGATCGAAGAGCCTGTCGCCAAGGTAGAAGGCCGGGCTGGTCGAGGCCCAGGTCAGCGGGTGGTTCTGCCGCCCGATCTGAACCTCCTCGCCGAACGAGCAGTAGCGGCCGATCTTCGCCCCGAAGCAGTAGCCCGAGACCTGGTAGGAGAACGCCCCCAGTTCGATCAGATATTCGTACTGGGTCCATTTCAGGCTGCACGGCGCCTCGAGCACGGTGTGCCGCGGCAGGGTCACGGTCTTGGTGGCGTCGCGCGGCAGGACCTCGACCCCGCGGGCGCGCAGCCACGCGATCTGGTGCGGCCCGGTCATCGGCGGCCCCGGTCGGGCGGGCCGCGGCGGCAGCGGATGGCGGATGCGGTCCGGGACACAAAGATCATGGCTGCAGGATCGCGGCGCGGTTGTCGACGCCGAAGCGTTGCAGCAGCCTTTCGTTCTCGTCACGCAGCCGGTCCTCGATGTGGCGGATCCGTTCGGGCGTCCGGCCGCCGTCGCCCTCCCCTGCCCGGTGGAACGCGGCGCGATACAGCTCGCGCACCGCGGCCTCGGGCAGCGACAGGTCGGCGATGGCCGCCGCGATCCGCTCGCAATCCTCGGTCCGCAGCGAGCGGTTCGACTGGTGCGCGCTGACCTGCCAGTTCAGCCCGGTGCCGACCAGCTGTTCGTACAGCGGCCGGATCTCGCGGCTGGGCCGCAGGGTGACGCCTCCGGGGAAGGCACGCTGCCAGGCCTCGAGGCTCGCGCTCGGGCTCTGCAGCGCGATCCGACGATCGGCGAAGCTTTCGAACGACGCGCCGTCATAGGCGCTGCGCTGCGCGAGATATCTGTCGAAGAACTGCTTCATGTGCTGCGAATAGTCGCCGAAGACGATCTCGTTGAACGGCCGGCAGAAGGCGACGACCGACACCCTGACCCCGGCCCGGGCGCTGGCCTCGGCGAAGGCCTGGCGCCCGCGCGGGTCGTAGAGAAGATCCTCGTGGCTCAGCAGCAGCGTGTCCACGCCGGGCCGGAAGGCCTCGTGCATCCAGTCCGGGGTGAAGCGGCCCAGCTCGGCCGCGTTGCCGGGATGCGGCGAGCCGTCGTGCGGATAGGCGCAGTGCAGCGCGGCCAGCGCCTCGGCATTGTTCAGCAGCACGCGCTGCAGATAGGTCGACCCGCATTTCGGCGCGCCGACATGCAGGATGATCCGCTTGCCCATGACTGCCTCTTTCACCTGTCAGCCGGCGGCAGGACCGGATCGGCCGCCAGCGCGGCCGCGACCTGCCGCGCGACCTCGTCGAGGTTGTTGCCGCCCTCGAAGAACCAGTCGACCTTCGGCCGTCCCGCCTCGCCCCCGGCCGTGGCCATGGCGCGCAGCCGGTCGGCCAGCGCGGCGGGATCGTAGAGGTCGAAGCTCTCGATGTTGCCGTGCAGCGTCGACAGGTCCTTGCCCTCGTAGCGGTTGGTCAGCACCCGCACCCCGTTCGCCGCCATCTCGAGCGGCGGATAGCTCGGGTGCGGCGAGACCATGATGCTGATCCCCAGCCGCGCCCGCCCCAGCAGGTCGCGATACGCCCCGAGCGACAGCCGCCCGAGGATCTCGGCGTCGCTGCGCATCGCGCCGGGCAGGAAATCCTCGCCGATCGCGCAGAACCGCCAATCGGCCCAGAACGCCGGGTCCTGCCGGCGGCAGGCGAAGACGATCGCGTCGATCATCTCGAGGCAGTTGCGCTCGGCATGCGGCCGGGCATAGAGCAGCACGATCCGCTCGCGCGCGGCAGGCGGCAGGCGCGCGGCCCCGGGGATCAGCAGCGCCTCGTTGATCATCGGGCGATAGGTCGCGGCGGCCGGGAAGGCGTAGCGGGCCTGCATGAACCCGGCCAGCAGCGGGGTGTTGAACACCGCGATCGTGCGATCGGGGTGGCGATAGGTGCTCTCGGCCAGGGCATAGCGGGTGGACCAGGCGTAGAAGCCGGGCTCGAAATCCTGGATCAGGTAGACCAGCCGGCGCCGGTCGTCGCCGCCGAACAGCCGCGCCTGTTCGTCGAGCAGCGCGAAGCCCTGCCGCGCCGTCCACCAGGCCGAGGCGACGAAACGGTCGCCGCGGCGCAGGCTCAGCGGCTGGGTGTCGCGCAGGAAGCCGGGGGCGACGATCATGTCGCCCTCGTCGGCCAGGCTGTCGACGGTCGCGAACCCCTCGGGCGAGAGGGTCATGTTGGTGAAGGGCACGTCGGTCGCGATGATCCGCAGGTCGCCCCCTGCCCCGAGCCGCGCACCGATCGCGCGGAACTGGCGGATCGCCTCGGACACGCCGGCATAGCCGCGCTGCAGGTCCGCGGTCGGGATCAGCAGGTTCAGCCGCGGGCGCGGATTGTCGACGGCGCGGCAGAAGAACGGCCGCGTCTCGGGCAGGCTGGCCGCCACCGGCTCGGCCGCGGCCTGCGGCGACAGCAGCCGCGAGCGCGCGAACCGCAGCTCGCGGGTGACGGCGTAGCCGCCCAGCCGCTCGCCCGAGCAGAACCGCGCCCAGTCGAACCCCTCGACCTCGGCCAGCAGGAACAGCGCCCGCTCGATCGCATGGGCGAGCGTGCCGTCGACCTGCCCCTCCTCGGGGTCGAAATGGTGGTGCCGCAGCCCCGCCCGCGCCAGCGCGCCAAGCGCCGCGACCCGGAACCAGAACATCGAGCCGCTGGGAAATTCCAGCGAGACCTCGCGCAGGCTGCCGGGCCGCCCGGCCAGCGTCATCAGCCCCTCGACCATGGCGCGGTCGTGGCCCCAGCTGATCAGCTTGCGGATCGGGCCGAAATCCACCGGCGCCAGCGCCCCCAGCGCGGGCTCGGCCTGGAACTGGCGCAGGATCGCGTCGACCCGGGCGGGCGAGCCCGCATTCTCCTCGAACAGGTAGCGCCGCCAGCGGTCGAAGGACTGCCCGTAGTGGCGCGAGCGCTTGGTGTGGACATGCAGCGCGTAGTCGACCCCCTCCAGCCGGTCGAGAAAGCCCAGAAGCGAGGGCGCGATGTCGCGGCCGCGGTTCTCGAACACCCGGACCTCGGCATCGGCGATCCCGGCACGGGCCAGCGCCGCCAGGATCTCGTGGCGCTTGCCGGCGGTGTCGGTCGAGACCAGCAGCCGGCACCGGCCGGGCATGTTGGCCATCAGCGCGATCACCTCGGGCAGCAGGTCGGTGTAGAAGACATGCGCCAGCACCGCGACCGCCGGCCCCTCGGGCGGCAGCGGCGGCAGCGCCGGCGCGGCGGCGTCGATTTCCAGCGCGACGGGCTGCCAGCGCGAGCGGTTCTGGGTGTCGCACTCGGCCGACAGCCGGCGGACCCGCGCCCGCGCGCCCGCCTCGCCGGTCATCAGAAGCTCGAGCGGGGTGCGCCCGCGCAGCTCGCCCAGGCTGTCCATCAGCACCCGGTGATCGATCAGCGGATGCACGGCGATGTTCTTCTCGAACCCGCCCGCGACGGCATAGTGATAGAGCGGCGGGATCGCCGAGCCGCGCACGTCGGGGCGGGCGGCGTAATAGCTGTCATCGTCGAAATAGGGGTTCGGCCGCGGGCGGCGCGCGCCCCCTTCCCGGCCCGCGGACCCGAGGTAGTCGACCAGCGGCTGCGCCACGGCCGCGCCCTGGGACAGGTAGTAGGCGCTGCTGAACAGCGGGTGCGGATCGACCGTCGCGGCCCGGTCGAAATACCGCTCGACCGCCGTGTCGCCGGTGCGGCCGGCGGGCAGCTGCGCCGCGATGAACCGGGTCGAGACCAGCGGATGCGGGTCGAGATCCTGCGCGAAGCCCTTCGAGACATAGTGGCGCACGGCATCGGCCGCCGTCGCCAGCCGGTGGCGCGCGCGGTACCAGTCGACATCCAGCAGCGGGTGCGGCGCCCGCCCCTCGGCCATGCCGAGCGTGCAGAAATGCGCGAGCGCATCGGGCGCCGAGACGCCGTGGGTTCGGCGGTACCACGCGGCGGGAAAGGCCGGCGAGGGGTCGTACCCGGCCGCCGCCCCTTCGCGCACGTAGTGCCGCAGCGCCGAGCCGGGCGCGGACATGTGGCGCGCACGGTACTGCGCGGGATTGAAGAAGCAGCAGGGCCGCAGCCCCAGCGCCTCGCCGATCTCGAGATAGTGGATCAGCGCGTCGCAGGGCCAGATCCGGTCGAGCCCGCGCGCGAGCGCGGCGTCGAGATAGGCGCCCGGGTCGAAAAGCGGCGTGACCGACAGCGCGAAATAGCGCCCGAGCGCGAGGTAGTGGCTGGCGATGTCGCAGCCAAGCGCCGCCGGACCCGGCAGGCCGATCGCGGCGCAGCGCCCGGCATACCAGTCGGGATCTGCAAGCTCGCCGATCAGCGCCACCCGCTCGGGCCCGTGGCCGCGCCGGTGCATCGCCGCCAGCAGCGCCGCGCGCTCGGCCGCGTCATAGCTTGCCGCGCCGTCCGGGCCGGGGCCGCTCTCGCCGATCGCGGCACCGGGCAGCGCCACCCGCGCCCGCCACGCGCCGCCCAGATAATCCTTCAGCGCCGGCCCCCGCCGCGTCGGCGCCCCGTGCGCCGGCCGCACCGCCCGGTAGCCGCGGGCGACCAGCTGCGCGGTCTCGAAATCCAGCTCTCCCTGCCCCGCCAGCATCCGCACCGCGGGATCGAGCCGCGACGACGGTCTGCGCGCCCGCTTCTCGGCCCGGCCGAACAGCACCCAGTGCTCGAACGGGTTCTTGCCGGCGTCGCGCACGTCGTCGTTCATCGCAAGATAGGACCGGGTGCAGAAGTTCGGCGCGGGGTCGAGCCCGAGCTTCCATCCCTCGCGCAGGTAGTGCTCCAGCCCCGAGGCCGGCACCATGCCGCCAAGCTGCCACAGGTAGAACCGGGCGTCGAAGGCGCGTTCCAGCGCCTCGCGCTCCTCGGTCCGGGTCGGCGGCGCCATGTCCGGCTTGGCCACGTCGCGGTCCACTCTCACCTGCATCCACACACCCATTCACCCGGTACCGCCCGCCGCCCTTGCCCGCCGCCAAGGGCCTTGAAGTTCAATCTACGGTTGCACATGCGCGTTGCAACTCCTATTCCGCCGCCGCGACGAGCGGCCGGAAATCGGCAGCCGACAGCCCCCGCCCGAGCGGCAGCAGCCGCCCGTTCGGCGCGGCGCGGACGGCGTCGCCCTGCGCACCGATGTCGAAGGCGAAGACCGGCAGGCCGGTCGCCAGCGCCTCGTGCACCGTGTAGCAGAAGGTTTCGGGCCAGATCGACGGGATCAGCCAGCAGTCGATGCCATGACGCTCGGCCAGCGCGGCGATCTCGTCGCGGTCATAGGCGCCGTGCACGGTGATGCCGGGATGGGCATAGGCCGGGTCGATCTGGCCGATGACCACGATCCGCAGCCCGGGATCGGCCCGGTCGGCAAGGTCGCGCAGCACCCCGGCCCCCTTCTGCCGGCCGATGCCGCCCAGCACGCCGAGCACCGTTCCAACTGCCGTGCGGGGCCCGGCCGGGCGGACGGTGCGCGGCAGGTGGCCGATGCGATGCGGCACCACGGCGATCTTCGCGGCCATCTCGGGCCAGACGCGCAGCACCTGCCGGCGGCTGTCCTGCGAGAAGACCACAAGCCGCCCGGCCCGTTCGGCCAGCGCCCGCCAGCCGGCGCGCCAGGCCGCGATCGTCGCCGGCCGCGCGCCCGAGGTCACCGGCAGCGCGCCATAGCAGGCCTGGCAGGCCGCGGGACCGGGCAGGCCGCAGGACCGCCCCGCCGCCGACACGAGGCAGTACGAGGGGCAGAGCGGCAGGAAGTCGTGAAACAGCAGCGCCAGCCCGTCCCCGGGGCGAAGCCGGTCGGCGAAGCCGGTGGCGAAGCCCAGCGGATCGGCGGCCTCGACAAGGCAGGAATAGATCAGCTCGATCCGCGGCGGGATGGCGAGCAGCGCCTGCGCGTCGCCGGGCGCGAGCAGGCCGCGGGTCACCCCCTGCGCGCAGTGCAGCTCGGCCAGCACGCGGCCGCTGTCGGGGTCGTCGCGCAGGACCAGCGCGCCGCCGCCCTGCCCCACGTGTTCGGCGATCCGGTCCCGCAGCCAGTGCTCGGCGCCGCCGCCCAGCCGGTGCGCCAGATAGACCGGCAGCGCCGCGCCGCCGAGCCCGCCCGCGATCAGCCCCAGCCCGACCGCGATCCGCGGCCCCAGCAGCGGATCGGCCTCGCGCCAGCGCGCGACCGACAGGTCGTAGGTCGGATAGCGCGCGGCGACCAGCCGGTTGTTCGCCGCCACCCGCGCCGCCTTCTCGGCACCGAACGAGCTGCCCGCGCGATGTTCGACGAACAGCGTGGCAAGGCCAAGGTGGCGGGCGCCGAGCGCGGCGGTCTTGCGGCACCAGTCGACCTCTTCGCCATAGCCGCGGCCGAAGGCGGTGTCGAAGGCGGGGATCCGGTCCAGCCAGGGCCGCGCCATCGCCATGCAGAAGCCGACGCCGGTCGGCGCCTCGGCCCGCGCCACCCGCCAGTCGAGCCGCGCCGCCGCCCGGTCCGCGCCCTCGGCCTCGCCGGCCGACAGCACGCGGGGCCGGCATTCGACCGGGGCGCCGAAGATCTCGGCATCGTTCGACAGCGGCGTGACCGAGGCGATGCCGGCATCCGCCAGCAGCGGCGCCATCAGCCGGGTGAGCCAGCCGGGCGGCACCAGCGCGTCGGAATTCAGCAGCACCACATGCCCCCGCGCCGAGGCGAGGCCGCGGTTGACCGAGCCGATGAAGCCGATGTTGCCGGGGTTGGTCAGCACCGTCGCGCCCGGATGACGGCTGGCAAAGCCGGCAAGCATCGGCGCGATCCGCGGATCGGGCGAGGCGTCGTTGACGATCACCACCCGGTGCGGCTCGGGCGTATGGGCGGCGAGGTTCGCAAGGCATTCGGCCAGCACCTCGGCCGCGTCGTAGACCGGCAGCACGATGGTGACGGCGTCGCTCACCACCGGCATCGGCGCCGCGCCGAAGAAGCCGTCGGTCGCCTGCGCCAGCGTCTCGGGCGCGACCAGCAGCGGCAGCAGCGCCCGCTCCATCCGGTCGCCGGCGGCGCTGTCGCCATGGCGGAAATAGGCCCAGATGTCGGCGCCGTGGCGCAGCGGGAAGGTCGCGAGGTCCAGCGCCGCGGCCAGCGCGGCGCGCAGGTGGTCGCGGCGGCGGTAGACCGGCAGCGGCCGGCTGAGGCCGCGGGCGTCGTCGTGCCAGACGAGGTGGCGCATCGCCGCCAGCTCGACCTCGATCCGGCCGCCGGCGTCGGGGCGGGCGAGCGCCATGCCGGCATCCGATGTCAGCCGGACCGGCCCCGCGGCCCGCGCCGCGATCCGCATCCGGGCATCGCGCGCGACCAGCGACAGGATCTCGATCCGCGGGCCGCCGGGCACGTCGACGGCCACCGGGCCGCGG
Organism: Frigidibacter sp. MR17.24; assembly: GCF_037095655.1. Classification (NCBI taxonomy): domain Bacteria; kingdom Pseudomonadati; phylum Pseudomonadota; class Alphaproteobacteria; order Rhodobacterales; family Paracoccaceae; genus Frigidibacter; species Frigidibacter sp. MR17.24. The sequence goes on along the minus strand of NZ_JBAWKE010000017.1, from coordinate 26,933 downwards.
CGCGCCCGCATCTTCGTCCAGTAGAAGTGATCGAGCACCCGTCGGGCGGCGATCAGGCGCGGCGTGCTGGGCATCGGGACCGTCACTGGCAACCTTGTCCCTTCGGGCTAGCGCCGGGGGGCAGGGCTGACAATGCGCCACGCGGCGCCGCCGCCGGGGGCGGTTTCGCCAACCCATTGAAACCACGCGTATTTGACCGTTGTCAGCTGACAATTTTCATTAAAAAGCCGGCCCGTGCTGCGGACAAGGCATTGGAAAGCGGCGTTTTCCCCCGCGGGCGGGGCGGCTGTCAGGCGGCCCGCGCCCCGCCCGCCTGCGCGGCGAGGCTGGCCAGGAACCCGTCGCAGCGATAGGTGCCGGCCCGGGCCTCGGCGATGAGCCGCGACAGGTAGCCGCCGGGATTGCGGATCCGGGCATGGCACTGCAGCAGGCACAGCACCGTCGTCGCCAGAACCTCTCGCCCCATCTCGGCGCGGCCGGCCGCCAGCAGCTGCGGACTGAGCCCGATCATCGCCGCAATCTGCCCGGCCCGCGTCTCCAGCGCCCGCCAGCTGTCGCCGGCATCGGGATAGAAGCTCAGCGCCTCGGTGCAGATCCCGACGATCGAGGCCGGCGTCAGCACCGGGTCCCTGCGCGCAGCGGCTCTCTGCATGGGGCCGACCTCGGAGCCGGGCGCAGGGCAGGGCATGGGGCATCGCGTGGACGGCCCCGATGGCTCGGCGTTCTCCGCGGTCTTTTCAAAAATAATGTCTTCTTGTGACTTCTGGTGGTGCTGCTCGATTTCGCGCGCGGTGGTGCTCAGTTCCGGCGTCGGCGCGACGGGCTGTCCACAGGGACCGGGCATCGCGACGGCCTCGGTGATCAGGGCCTCGACGGCGGCAAGGGCGGCCGGGCCCCGCAGGCGGCGGCGCAGAAGCTGGCGGATCCGCGCGGCCAGCTCCAGCCCCGCCTCGGTGGGATCGCACTCGAGATCGCGGCGCAGGAGCGAGAGCGTCTCGCGCCGGGCGGCGAGGGTGCAGGCAAGGTCGCGCGCGTCCTCGGCCCGGGCGAGGATCCCGGGCGCGGCCGCGACCAGCGGCGCGAGGTCGAAGCCAAAGGCGCGGATCACGGTGCCGGTGCGGTCGCGCCGGGCATAGCGCTTGCCGTTCGGGCTGAGCCGGCGGCCGACAAGCCCCGAGGCCACGAGCCGCGACAGGTGGCGCCGCATCGTCGAGACCGGCATCCCGTCCAGCCGCTGGGCCAGCGTCTCGTTCGAGGGGAAGACCACGCTCTGGTCCAGTCGCGACAGGTCGCGTTCGGCAAAGAGCGAGACGAGCGCGCGCAGCACCCCAAGCTCGCGGTAGCCGAGGCCGTAGTCCTGGCCGCAGTCTTCCAGCGCGGCCAGCAGCTGCCACTTGTCGAGCGCGGCCGAGGGGGCAGGGACCGGGCACGCCTGATCCAGCCCCCCGGAGCGCATCCGGGAGAAGTGCTTCATGTCATCCGTTCACGAAAGACAAAATCTCCCCGCACCACCGAATCGGCGATGTTGACAGTCAGGGGAAAGGGCGCTTATCTCGGGTTGCTACACGTGAGATAGGCCTTCCGGGATCTGATCCTGGGGGGCTTTTCTTTTGCCTTCTGCTCGTGCCTCCTGTCTGGTGCCTCTGCCTCACGGGTGCCCGGCGGGCCCCCGGTCTTCCGGCCTGCGCCGGCTTCCGACCTTATGCGTCGCCGGGGCCTTCGGCCCGGAAACGGTCGTGAAGTTCGCGGACCAGCGCCTCGGCATGCTCGCCCAGCCACCGGTCGAATCCTTCGGCCCCGCGCGCGGGGACGTTCAGCGTGACGCCGCGCGCGCCCTGGCGCAGCTCGGCCAGCGCGCGGCCGTCGTCGCCGCGCAGGGTGCGCGCCTCGGGCGCCACGGCGGCGGCCCGGCCCTTGGCGCGGGCGCGCGCCAGCACCGCCTCGAACCGGGCATCGCTTGCCAGCCGGACGAAATCGGGGCCGCGCATGAAGGCATGCACCCGCTCGCGCGCGCCCGGTGCCTCGAGCGCGGCGACAAGGTCGCGCCAGCGGTCGCGGCCGATCGCGGGCGCGGGGCCGATCTGGCGCAGGAAGTCGATGGCGAAGGCCTGCCCGACCTTCAGCATCCGGCTCAGCATCGGCTGGTCGATGCTGAGCGCGTCGCAGGTCGTCTGCCGGTCGTAGCCGAGCGCCGAGAGCTGCGCCGCGAAGCTGGCCTTCTCGATGAAGCTCAGGTCCTGGCGGGCGGTGTTCTCCTGCCCCTGCGCCATCACCAGCGCGCCGTCGTCAAGCTGGCGCACCATCGCCTTCACAGGCTGGCCGATCTCGCGCAGCGCGCGCAGGCGGCGGCGGCCGTAGACGATCTGATAGCGCCCCTCTTTCGACGGGTGCGGGCGCAGCAGCACCGGCACCTGCTGGCCATAGGCCCGCATCGACGCGACAAGCTGCGCGTCGGCCTCGGGATCGATGCCCAGCCGGTCCTCGACCCCGGCATCCTCGATCAGCTCGGGCGCGATTTCCTGCACCGCGTTGGTCTGCATCCGCGACAGCGACGACTGCAGCGCCCCCACGGCCCCGCGCGGCATCAGCTTGGGCGCCGAAGCCGGGGCGGGCGTGTCCGCCGCCGGCAGGATGTCGGGTGTGAACAGTCCCTTGCGTGCCATCTCAGCGCCCCCATGCCTTTGCTATGAGCGACTCGACCTCATCGTTGACAAGGTTCAGTGACTCGACCGCGCGGTCATAGGTGGTGCGGTGGAACTGCGCGCGCTCGATCTCGTACAGCGTCTGCTGCGTCAGCCCGGCATCCGAGATCGCGGTCGATTTCAGCATCGTCGTGACCATCACCTCGTCGCCGAACAGCTGGCGCAGGAAGGCCACCATCTGCTGCTGCGGCCCGTCGTGCGGCTCGTACCGGTTGATCAGGAACCGCAGGAAGTCGAATTCCATGCTCGCCCCCGCGCCCGAGACCACCTCGAGCAGGGACGAGGTCATCTGCAGGAACTGCGACATCGAGGCGATGTCGAGCATGTTCGGCACCACCGTGACCAGCACCCCGGTCGAGGCGCAGAGCGCCGACATCGTCATGTAGCCCAGCTGCGGCGGGCAATCGATGACGACGACGTCATACTCGGCCTCGACCTCGGCCAGCACGGCGGCCATCCGCGCGAAGAACGGCGGCGTGACCTGCGCGATCAGCGCCTGCGGGGTCTCGTGCTCGAACTCCTGCAGGATCAGCCCGCCGGGGGCGAGGTCGAGCCCGTCGAAATAGGTCTTGCGGATCACTTGGGCGATCGGCACCGGCTCGTCATAGCGCAGCGCGTCGTAGATCGTGCCGCTGTCGAGGAAATCGTATTCCGGGCGATAGCCGAACAGCGTGGTCAGCGAGGCCTGCGGGTCGATGTCGACCGCCAGCACCCGGTAGCCCTTGAGCGCGAGGCGCTGCGCGACGTGGATCGAGCTGGTGGTCTTGCCCGAGCCGCCCTTGAAGTTCAGGAACGACAGCACCTGCAGCGGGTCGCCGGGCCGGCGGCCGGGGCGGAACTGGCCCGTGGGCTTGCCCGCGGCCCGCGCCGCCGTCTCGAGCGCGTCGCGGATCGCGTTGATGTCGGCCAGCGCATAGCTGCGCCGGCCGCCGGCCGAGGTCTCGACCTCGGGGATGCGCTCCTCGAAATGAAGCTTGCGCAGGTGGCTGGCCGAGATGCCCAGCAGCTCGGCGGTCTCGCCGGCCGAGAAGCGGCGCAGGATCTTGCTTGCATCCGGCGCATAGACCTTCAGCATGTGGTTCTGCAGCGCCTGCGCGAGGTTCTCGGCATTCGCCCGGACCCGCTGGTCAATCCTGATCTGGCTTGTCACGTCGCTGTCCGCCTGCCTTGGTCCGGTCTCTTGCCGGGCTGCCCTGTCCGGAACGCTTTTTTGCGCCAGATCTCTTATTTGCGTTCCTTTATGGGCGAGATTCCCGGCCACGCAAGGGTTTCTTGTATTTGATCTATTTTCTCGGGGCTTAGCGCCGGGGCGATTGTCAGGTCGCGCCGCGACCAAGGTCTTGGGAATCCGCGACAATCAACATGTGGTGTCTTTCGGCCACGCGACGGCGCCATCTGCAGCCGCGACCCTCATTTCGTGGTCCTGCGCGGCGCGGGCGACTCGGTCCGTGGCCGTGCGGGGTGCCGGGCGGTGCCGCGGATGCTGCGGCTGCAGTGCTGCCTAAAGTTGTAGTCATCTAAGCTTCGACTTCGATCCGTTGCCGGGAAATCCTTGGGGGGCGTCCCCGGTCGGGCGCGGCATAACGAGTTGAAACCATGCGCCCAATCGCCATCATCGGTTACGCCGCCCGCCTGCCCGGAGCCCCGAGCGCCGACGAGGCCTGGGGGGTGATGGCCGGCGGGCGCAGCGCGGTCACCGAGATCCCCGAGGATCGCTGGGCCTCGATGCATTTCCTCGCGCCCGGGCGGATCGAGGCGGGGCGCAGCCTGACCCGCGCCGCGGGCGTGCTCGACACCGCCTTCGACTTCGACGCGAACTATTTCGGCATCGCCCCCGCCGAGGCCGAGCAGATGGACCCGCAGCAGCGCCTGCTGCTGGAGCTTGCGGCCGAGGCGATGGCCCATGCCGGCCTCGATCCCGACCGGCTGGACCGCGACCGCGCCGGGGTCTTCGTCGGCGCCTCGGGCGTGGACCACTCGGTGGTCGGACAGCATGACCCGGGCGTTGTCGGGGCGCAGTTCATGCTGGGCAACACGCTGTCGATCCTGGCCAACCGGATCTCGTACACCTGGGACCTGCGCGGGCCGTCGCTGACCGTCGACACCGCCTGTTCCTCGTCGCTGGTGGCGCTTGATCAGGCGCGGCGGGCGCTGGCGGCGCGCGAGATCGACACCGCCATCGTCGGCGGCGTCAACCTGCTGCTGTCGCCGGTGCCCTTCGTCGGCTTCAGCCATGCGACGATGCTGTCGCCGAACGGCCGCTGCGCCGCCTTCGGCAAGGGCGCCGACGGCTATGTCCGGGCCGAGGGCGCGGTGGTCTTCGTGCTGCAGGCCGAGGAGGTGGCGCGGGCCGCGGGCGCGCGCATCCGCTCGCGCCTGGTCGGGACCGGGGTCAACACCGCCGGGCGCACCACCGCGATCACCATCCCCTCCGAGGCGCAGCAGGCCCGCCTGATCTCGGAGGTCTGCGACCGCTTCGGCCTCGACCCCGCGCGCATGGCCTATGTCGAGGCGCATGGCACCGGCACCCCGGTCGGCGACCCGCGCGAGGCGCGCGCGATCGGCGCGGTCTATGGCGCCGGCCGGGCGCGGCCGCTGCCGATCGGCTCGGCCAAGACGAACTTCGGCCATCTCGAGCCCGCCTCGGGCCTCGTCGGGCTGCTGAAGGCGCAATTCGTGCTGGAAAAGGGTCTGATTCCGGCCTCGCTCCATGCCGAGGAGCCGAACCCCGAGATCGATTTCGAGGCGCTGAACCTCACGCTCGCCCGCGATGCGCGACCGCTCGACTTGACCGGGCCGGGGGCGCTGGCGGCGGTGAATTCCTTTGGCTTCGGCGGCGCCAATGCCCATGCGGTGCTGGCCTCGGTCGAGCCAGAGCCGATGCTGGCCGAGGTGGTGCTGGCCGAGGTCGGCGCCGCGCCGCCCGCCCTGCCGCCCGCGCTGATGCTGAGCGCGCAGAGCCCCGCCGCGCTGGACGCGCTGGTCGCGCGCTGGCAGGCGCTGGTCGCGGCGCGCCCCGCGGACCTCGCGCTGCAGATCGCCAATGCCAACCACAACCGCGCGCGGCTGCGCCACCGGCTGTGCCTTGGCGCCGGGACGATCGCGACGCTCGAGGCCGAGATCGCGGCCTGGCGCGCGGGCGAGCACCTGCAGGCCGCCCCGCCGCGCAGCCCGCGCCGGGCGCTGCCGGTGGCCTTCGTCTTCTCGGGCAACGGCGCGATCTGGAGCGGGATGGCCCGCGCGAACCATGCCGGCGACCCGGCGTTTCGCGACAGTTTCGACGCGACGGCGGCGCTGGTCGCGGCGGCGGGCGGGCCGGCGCTGCTGCCGCTTCTGCTCGACGACCAGCCCGAGGCGGCGCTGCGCCCCGCGGGCATCGCGCAGCCGCTGCACCTGGCCGTGCAGCTCGCCATCGTCGACGCGCTGGCCGCGGCCGGGCTGCGCCCCGCGGCCTGCCTTGGCCATTCGCTGGGCGAGGTCGCGGCCAATGTCGCCGCCGGGCGGCTGTCGCGGGCGGACGCGGTGCGGGTGGTGCTGGCGCGGGCGAAAAGCTTTCAGCCGCTGTTCGAGACCGGCGGCATGGCCGCGCTCGCCACCGGCCGGGCCGAGGCCGAGGCGCTGATCGCCGCGGCGGGCCTGCCGCTCGACATCGCGGCCGAGAACAGCCCCGCCAGCGTCACCGTCAGCGGCCCGGGCCCGGCCCTGACCGCGCTGGTCCGGGCCGCGCGCGCGGCCCGGATCGCGGGCAAGGTGCTGGCCGTAGCCTATCCCTATCACGGCCGCGCCGTCGACACGCTGGAACGCGAGATGCGCGCCGCGCTGGCCGGCATCGGCGGGCGCACGGGCACCGGCGGCATGGGCACGGGCACGGCGTTCTACGCGGGATTCTCGGGCCGGCGCGCCGACGACATCGCGCCCGACGGCGACTACTGGTGGCGCAACGCCCGCCGCCCCGTCGCCTTCCGCCAGGGGATCGAGGCGCTGGCCCGCGACGGCTTTCGCATGATCGTTGAGATCTCGCCGCGGGCGGTCCTGCGCGGCTATGTCGCCGAAACGCTCGAGACGGCGGGGGCGGGGGCCGTCGTGCTCGACACGCTCGACCCCGCGCGGGCCGCGCTGCGCCAGGCCCCGGCGCTGGCCCGCCGGGCCCTGGCCGCGGGCGCGGCGCTGGACGAGACCCGCGTGCTGGGCCCGGCGCGGCCCTACCGCTCGGCCCCGCCCGCGGCGGCGTTCGAGCGCAAGACCCTGCGGCTCGAGGCCGCGCGCGGGCCCGACCTGTTCGGCCGTCGCCCGCAGCACCCGCTGCTGGGCGGGCGGGTCGCGCCCGACCTGCCGGCCTGGCGCGGCTCGGTCTCGGTCGCGCGGCTGCCGTGGCTGGCCGATCACCGGGTCGGCGGGCGGGTGATCCTGCCCGCCGCCGCGATGCTCGAGATGCTGGCCGCCGCCGCCGAGGAGGAATTCGGCGCCTTCGGCTGGGAGCTGCGCGATGTCGAGATCCTGCGCGCGGTCGAGCTGCCCGAGGCGGCCGAGATCCCCCTGCGCACCACCTGGGAGCCGTCGGCGCGCCGGATGGTGATCGAGCAGGGCGGGGCGGCGGGATGGCTGCCGGTGGCGGTCGCGCGGGTCTTCGCCGCGGTGCCGGCCGCGCCCCTGCCGGCCGCGCCCGAAGCGGTGGATTGGGCCGAAACAGGGTCGCTTTACGCCGGTCTCGCCGGGGCGGGGCTGGCCTACGGCCCAGCCTTCGCCCGGGCCGAGGCGCTTGGCTGGGCCGGGGCGGAGCTGCGGCTGCGCCTTGGCGGCGCGGGGCTGGACGGGATGCTGATCGACCCGACCGCGCTTGACGCGGTGATGCATGGGCTGGCGGCCTTCGCGCCGCTTCGCCGCGCGCCCGGGGCGGGGCCGCTGGTGCCGGGACGGGTCGGGCGGCTGCGGCGGCTGGCGCCGGGACGGGTCGCGGGCGGGGTGCTGAGCCTGCGCCACGCCGGCGACGAGGGCGCCGAGGCCGACCTGCGGCTGCTGGACGACGCGGGGCGCGAGGTCGCGCGGATCGAGGGGCTGCGGCTGCGGGCGATGCCGCTGCCGCGCCCGCGCGAGACGCTGTTCTGGACCGAGACGCTGGTGCCGGTCGCCGGCACCGGCCGGGTGCCGCTGCCGGCGCTGGCCACGGCGCTGGCGCGCGCGCCGGGGGCCCCGCCGTCGGATGCCGACGTGCTGCGCGGCGCGATCGCGGGGCGGCTTGCCTGGGACCTGGTGATGTCGGGGCGCACCGACGACCGGCTGGCCCCGGCGCTCGACTGGCTGGTGGGGCAGGGGGTTCTGGATTTCCACGCCGATCCGCAGGCCGACGAGGCCGACTGCCCCTGGCCCGCGCTCGACCCGCTGATCGCCGCGCTGTCCGAAGCGCCCGAGGACGTGCAGGCCGAGCTTCAGGCGGTGCTGGCCGCGGATTGCGGGCGCCCGCCGCCGCGCGAGCCGCCCGCGGCCCGGGCGCGCCGGGCGCTTGCGGGTGCGCTCGCGGCCGAGGCGGGGGCGATCCGCGGCCATGTCGCGGTGCTGGGCGCGGTCGATGGCGCGCTTCTGGCGGCGCTGGCCGGCCCGGGCCGCATCGTGACGCGCATCGGCCTCGACCCCGAGGCGCTGGCGGCCGAGCGGCTGCATTATGACCGCCCGGGCCTGCGCTTTGCCGCCCTCGACGATCCCGGGCCCGGCGAGCGCTTCGACCTCGTCGTCGGCGCCAATGTCGCCGAGACGCTGCCGGCGGCCGACTGGCACCGCGTGCCGGGCCTTGTCGCCCCGGGCGGCGCGGTGCTGCTGATCGAGGAAGAGATCGACCTGTTCGCCCGGCTCACCGGCCGGTCGGGCACGCCCGGCGCGCTCGACCGGCTGGCCGCGATCCTGGCCGGGGCCGGGATCGCGCCGGAGCTGGCCGCCGCCGCCGCGGGCGAACACCTGCGGCTGCTGACCGCGCGGGCAGCCACGCCGGAGCCGGCCCTCCCGGCATTGGCTGTGCAGGGCACGGGCGCGCTGGCCGCGGCGCTGCGGGCCTGCTGCACCGCGCCGGCGGATGAGGGCGGGCCTGCGGTTCTGGCGCTCGACCGGGTCGAACCGGCCGCGCTGCGCGACCTGCCGCCCGGGCAGCCGCTGTGGCTGGTCGCCGCGGCGGAGACGCTGCCGGGCTGGCGCCGGGTGCTGGCCAACGAGACCGGGCGCGACCTGCGCTGCGCCACCGTCGCGCCGGGGGCGGACCTCGGGCTGCTGGCCGTGCAGCTGGCGACGAGCGACGAGCACGAGCTGGTCGCGGGCCCGGAGGGCATCGCAGGCCCCCGCCTGCTGCCCTGCGATCCGCGCGCCGTGCCCCCGGGGCCCGACGACCGGGTGATCCTGCACAGCCCGCGCCGCAGCGCCACGCTCGAGGATCTGGGCTGGGTCGCCGCGCCCCGCCGCGCCCCCGGCCCCGGAGAGGTCGAAATCGCGGTCGAGGCGACGGCGCTGAACTTCCGCGACCTGATGTGGGGGCAGGGGCTGGTCCCGCCCGAGGCGATCGAGGCGGGCTTTGCCGGGCAGGGCTTCGGCATGGAATGCGCGGGGCGCATCCTGCGCGCCGGGCCGGGGGCGGGCTTTGCGCCGGGCGAGCCGGTGATCGCCTTCGCCCCGCAGGCCTTCGCCAGCCACGTGACCGTCGCCGCCTCGGCGGTGATGGCGCTGCCGCCCGGCATCACGCCCGAAATCGCGGCCTCGGTGCCGGTGATCTACCTGACAGCCGATTACGCGCTGGGCGAGCTTGCGCGGCTGCAGCCCGACGAGACGGTGCTGATCCATGGCGCGGCAAGTGGCGTGGGCCTGGCGGCGGTGCAGGTCGCACAGGCGATCGGTGCCCGCATCATCGCCACCGCCGGCAGCCCCGAGAAACGCCGCTTCCTGCAGGCGCTGGGGCTCGAGGCCGTGCTCGACAGCCGCAGCGCCGATTTCGGCGACCGGGCCCGGGCGCTGACCGGCGGGCGCGGCGTCGACGTGGTGCTGAACGCGCAGGCCGGCGAGGCGATGGAGCGCGGGATCGCCGCGCTTGCCCCCTTCGGCCGCTTCGTCGAGCTGGGCAAGCGCGACATCTATGCCAACAACCTGATCGCGCTCAGGGCGCTGCGCGACAATGTCTCGCTGATGGCGGTCGATGTCGACCAGCTGGTGGCGCATCGCCCTGGGGTCGCCGCGCGGGTGATGGCGCGGGTGGCCGCGGGGCTGGCCGAGGGCCGGCTGCGGCTGCCGCCGGTCAGGATCTTCGCGGCCGCGGAGGTGGCCGAGGCGTTCGGGCTGATGCAGCGCTCGGGCCATCTTGGCAAGATCGTGCTGCGCGCGCCGGACCCGCATCTGGTGCCGCGGCGCGAGGCCGGGGTACCCGATCTCTCGGGGCGCTGGCTGATCACCGGCGGCACCGGCGGCTTCGGGCTTGCGACCGCGCGCTGGCTTGCGTGGCAGGGCGCGACAGAGCTGTGGCTGGCCAGCCGCAGCGGCAGTATTCCGCCCGAAGACCGGGCCGCGATCGAGGCGATCGGCGCGCGCGTAGAGCCTGTCGCGGTCGATGTGACCAACGAACGGGCCATGGCCGCGCTGATCGACCGGATCGGGCAGGGCGGGCCGCTTGCCGGGGTGGTCCATGCGGCGGCGGTGCTGGACGACGGCCTGTTCCAGCAGGCGGCGGACGCGACGCTCGCGGCGGTGCTGGCGCCGAAGGTGGACGGGGCGCGGCTGCTCGACCGGCTGACCCGGCCGCTCGGGCCGCGCCACTTCTGGCTCTATTCCTCGGTTTCGGCCCGGTTCGGCAACCCGGGGCAAGCGGCCTATGTCGCCGCGAGCCACGCGCTCGAGGCGCTGGCCGCGGCGCGCCGGGCCGAGGGGCTTTGCGGCCTCGCGATCGCCTGGGGTCCGGTCGCGGACGCGGGCATGGTCGCGCGCGACCCGGCGCTTGGCGCCGTGCTCGCGCGGCAGCTGGGCCGGCTTCTGACCGCGGACGAGGCGCTGGCCGCGCTGGGCGAGGTGATCGGCGCCGGGGCGCCGCCGCCCGTGGTGACGATCGCGCCCGTCGACTGGGCCCGGCTCGCGCGCGACCTGCCGGTGATCCGGGGCCCGCTGTTCGCGGCGGTGGACCTGAGCGGCGGGCGCACGGATGCCGCCTTCGACCTGTCCGAGCTGGTCGCGCGGCGGGGGATCGCGGTCGCGCGGCGCGAGGTGACCGAGATCCTGGTGGCCGAGGTCGCGCGGATCATGCGCGCCGCCCCGTCCGAGATCGACCCCGCGCGGCCCTTCGTCGACATGGGTTTCGACAGCCTGATGGCGATGAACCTGAAGATGGCGGCCGAGGAGCGGCTGGGCCGCGAGGTGCCGCTGCGCGGCCTGACCGAGGATCTGGGGATCGGCGCGCTGGTGCAGCAGCTGTTCGACGCGCTCGACCGGGGCGGCGCGGCGAGCGCGGCCGAGGAGCTGGCCGAGCGGCACCTGACCGGCGAGACCGTCTCGCACGAGACCCGGGCGCGGATCGTGGCGCAGGTCGACCGCAGGACCGGGACATGAGCGGGCGCAGCCAGATGATGGCGGCGCTGCGCGCGCGCCATGCGGGCCCCGTCGCCGCGGCACCGCCGCGCACCGGGCGCGACCCGTCGCGCACCGACCTGACCACGCTGCCCGGCTACCGTCAGGTGCAGATGGCCCGGATGGGCGCCGAGGCGCTGGCGCTGCCGAACCCGTTCTTCCGCGAGATCGAGGCCGTGCGCGGCACCGAGGTCCGCATCGGCGGCAGCTGGCGGCGCAACTTCGCCTCGTACGACTACCTGTCGCTGAACCGCTCGGCCCCGGTGCGCGAGGCGGTGGCGCGGGCGGTGGCCGACTGGGGCGTGTCGAGCACCGCCTCGCGGCTGGTGGGGGGCGACTATCCCTATCACCTGTCGCTGGAACGCGGGCTGGCGGAGTTTCTGGGGCAGCCGGCGGCGCTGGCCATGGTGTCGGGCCATGCGACGAACCAGGCGATCCTGCGGATGATGGTCGGCCCCGGCGATCTGGTGGCGGTGGACGCGCTGGCCCACAATTCGGTCTTCGAGGGGATCCGGGTCTCGGGCGCGTCGCACGTGAGCTTTCCGCACAACGACTGGGCCTGGCTCGACCGCCATCTCGACACCGCGCGCGACCGCCACGGCCGGCTGCTGATCGTGATCGAGGGTCTCTATTCCATGGATGGCGACACCCCCGATCTGGCCCGCTTCGTCGAGGTCAAGCGCCGGCACGACGGCTGGCTGATGATCGACGAGGCGCATTCGATCGGCGTGCTGGGCGCCACCGGCCGCGGTCTGGCCGAGGCGCAGGGCATCGCCCCCGGCGAGATCGACGTGACGATGGGGACGCTGTCCAAGGCCTTTTGCGCTGCCGGCGGCTTCGTCGCCGGGCCCTTGCCGCTGATCGAGCTGATGCACACCGCGCCGGGGTTCCTGTATTCGGTGGGCCTTCCGGCCCCGAGCGCCGCGGCGGCGACGGCGGCGCTGGCGGCGCTGCGGGCCGAGCCGGGGCGGGTGCGGCGGCTGCAGGCGCTTGGCAGCCATCTGAACGCGACGGCGCGCGCGGCCGGGCTCGATTGCGGGCCGGCCGAGGGTCACGCGATCGTGCCGGTGCTGATCGGCGACAGCGCCCGCGCGGTCTGGGCCTCGGCCCGGCTGCTCGAGCGCGGCTTCAACGTGCTGCCGATCATCGCGCCGGCGGTGCCCGACAAGGCGGCGCGGCTGCGCATCTTCCTCAACGCCGACCACCTGCCCGACCATGTCGAGGCGCTGGTCGGCGCCATCGTCGCGGTGACCGACGCCGCCCGGGCGCTGCGGTTCTAGCGCCGGGCCTCTTCATCGGCGTCGGGCAGGGTGCGGGCGCGGGTGAAGCTGTCGATCCAGTCGCCGAGGGGGCGCGGCAGCAGGTCCTCCAGCCGCACGAGCGCCACGAGCAGCGCCGGGAAGGCGATCTGCGCCCGCCCGCGCGCGAGGCCGCGCGCGATGATCCGCGCGGCCGTCTCGGGCGGCAGCGTCAGCGGGCGCGGGCCGAGGTGGCGGTCGGTCATCGGCGTGTCGATGAAGCCCGGGGTGATCACGCTGACCCCGACGCCACTGCCACGCAGCGCCCGGCGCAGCGCGATGCCATAGGCGCGAAGGCCCGCCTTCGTGGCCGAATAGCTCAGCAGGTCGGCATGCGGCGACAGCGCCGCCAGAGACGAAACCAGGGCGATCCGGCCCCGGCCGCGCGTGCGCATGCCCGGCACGACCGCCTGCACGATATGCAGGTTCGCCGTCAGATTGACCGCGATCACTCTCTCGGACTCGCCGATCGGCTCGCAGCCATGCTCTTGCCCGGTCTTCACGCCCGCATTGGCGATCAGGAGGTCGATCGGGTGGCGTCGGTCATAGGCGACCAGCGCCGCGGCCACGGCGGCGGGCGCGGTCAGCGGCAGCGTGAGCAGGTCGACCTCGGCGCCGCGGGCGCGGGCGGCCGCCGCGGCGGCGGCGAGCCGGTCCGGGTCGCGGCCGCACAGAAGCAGCCGGCGCCCCGGTGCCGCCAGCTCGGCGGCGAGCGCGCGGCCGAGCCCGCCGCTGGCCCCGGTGAGGACGATGGTGCGCAAGCTCATGCCTCTGTTCCGGTGGCGACCCAGGGCGGGGCGGGGGGCGGCGGGGCGGCGAGGCGCTCGGCCAGGGCGCGCGCGCCGATCCGCGCGGCGGGTCCGTCGAAGCCGCCGGGCACGTGGTAGTCGCGGCGCAGGAAGCGCAGGAAGGCCGCGGTCTCGACCGGGTCGGGCGCGCGCGGCGCCTGCCAGAAGCAGGCGAGCGGCTGCGGGTCGGTCAGCCGCGGCAGGTCGTAGATCGCCCGGCCGAGGGTCTTCACCGGCCGCCCTGCCGCCAGCGCCGTGAGCCCGACGGTGCTGTTGACGGTGACGACGCCGGCGGCGCGGGCGATCAGCGCCGGCAGGTCGCCGCCATCAAGCCAGATCACCCGCTCGCCGAGGGTCCCGGCCAGCCCGGCCAGCTGCCGGTCCCAGCGGGCGCGGCCGTTGTCGAGCGGATGGCCCTTCACCACCAGCCGCGCCGCGGGCGGGGCGTGGCGGGCGAAGCAGGCCACCACCTCGGCCAGGATCGCGGCCAGCGGCTGGCCGGTGCCGTGAGTGCGGATCTGGTAGTCGGTGGCCAGCTGCAGCGGGAACAGGAACAGCGGGCCGTCGCCGGCGGCGATGCGCGTCTCGGCCCGGCGGCGCCCGGCGCGGCGGGCGGGCCGGCGCAGCCCCTTGCCGATCCAGCCCGCGTATTCGGCCACCGGCCCGTCGAGCGCATGGGGCCGGTAATGCGGATAGCGCAGCGGCGCGAGCGCGAGGTTCGTCGCGTGGTAGCCGAGGTCGAGAGCCGCGTAGCGCAGGAACGAGGCGCGGGGCAGGGCGGGGGTGGCCATCGGCGCGGCCTCGTCGCGCCGCGCGGCCCAGGCGGCGGGGATGCCCGATCGCCCGCCCATGCCCCAGGTCTCGACCGCGATCAGGTCCGGGCGCAGGTAGCCGTGTTCGACGATCCAGGGCGTCGCGGGATGGCCGGTCGCGCGCAGCACCGACAGCGCCACGGCATGGTGGAAGCGCCCGTCGCCCAGCATGACCAGGTCGGTCGGCGCCAGGCGGTGCAGGAGGTCGGCGAAGATCTCGGCGAAGGTCTCGGGCGGCGCGCGAAACGGCAGATAGGGCCCGGCCCGCCGCCAATACAGGCGATCGGCGGGGGAGACGCCGAGGCGCGTAACATATGCACCAAATGCAACGCAAAATTGTGCCGCGGCAGCGAAGAACGGCGAGGACGGTCCTTGCAGGAACAGGATGCGCCGCCCAGAAAGAGAAGATCCTTTTTCGGGCAAGCTGTTCTCAGACATGCTGATTTCCCAGACGCGGGCAGATGCAGGAATCGCCTTCCGCCTTCCCCGCGCGCCGCGGGCGGGGGAGGAGCGGGTGTTCCTGATGCTGCAGGGCCATCCCTCGCCGTTCTGGGGCGAGCTGGCGGATGGGCTGGCGGCGGCGGGGGCGCGGGTGGTCAAGGTGCACCTGTGCGCGGCCGACCCGCTGTTCTGGGGCCGCCGCGCCGGGATCAGCTTTCGCGGGCGGCTGCGCGACTGGCCGGGCTTCGTCGGCGATCTTTGCGCGCGCGAGGGCGTGACCGACATGCTGTATTTCGCGGACCGGCTGCCCTATCACGCCGCCGCGCAGGCCGAGGGCGCGCGCCGGGGCATCGACTGCTGGGCGATCGAGTTCGGATACCTGCGCCCCGACTGGCTGACGCTGGAGCGTGACGGGATGGGCGCACGCTCGCATTTCCCGCGCGACCCCGCGCTGTTGCGGGCGATGGCCCGGCTCTGGCCCGAGCCGGACATGAAGGTGCGCCACCGCCACGGCTTCGCGCAGGAGGCCGCGCTCGAGGTCGGGTTCAACCTGGCGATGGTCTTCGGCCGGCCGGCCTTCCCGTTCTACCGCGCCGACAAGCGCTATTGGCCGGTGGCGGAATACCTTGGCTGGATCCCGGTCCTGCTGCGCGCCGGGCGCGAGGCGCGGGCCGCCGCGGCTCTCGAGGCGCGGGCGCGGGGGGGCGGGTTCGACTACAACCTCGTCGCGATGCAGATGCAGGGCGATTACCAGATCCGCGAAAGCTCGCCCTATCGCGACCTGACCGAGTTCCTGCGCGAGGTCATGGGCTCGTTCGCGCGCCATGCCCCGGCCGGGCGGCAGCTGGTGATCAAGCTGCACCCGCTGGAAAGCGACCTGCCGCGCTGGGGCACGCGGATCCCGCGGCTGGCGGCCGAGGCCGGGCTGAGGGGGCGGGTGCAGGTGATCCGCGGCGGCGACCTGCAGGCGCTGCTGACCCATTCCCGCGGCGTGGTGATGGTGAACTCGACCGTCGGGTTGCACGCGCTGCGGCTGGGGGTGCCGGTCTGCGCGCGCGGCTCGGCGGTGTTCCGGGTGCCGGGGCTGACGCATGAAAGCGGGCTCGACGGGTTCTGGACCGCGCCGGCGCCGGTCGATGCCGCGCTGTTCGCGGCCTTTCGCCGGGTCCTGGGCTCGATCCAGGTCAAGGGGTCGTTCTTCGCCCCCGAGGGCCGCCGGGTGGCGGTGGCCGAGATGGTGCGGCGCCTGACCGACCCGGCGCGGCGGCCGATCTGACAGGCTACTGGCTTTCGATGATGGCATGCTGGTGCCGCCCTAGAAGCGCCAGGCCCAGGATCAGCAGCGACAGCGCCACCGCCACCACGTAGCCCAGCGCGACATAGTCGTCGCGATAGCCGATGTAGAAGGCGCCGCGCATCGCGCCGATGCAGTGCAGCACCGGGTTCCACCACAGGATCGCCTGAACATGCGCGGGCAGGGTGCCGAAGGTGTAGAAGATCCCCGAGGTCAGCATCAGCGGCACCCGGATCAGACCCCAGAGCTGGCGCCAGATCGGCACGAAGGGGAAGGTGACCGCGTTCATCACGCCCATCCCGAGGCCGAGCAGCGCCGCGCAGCCCAGGCCCTGCAGCGCGCGGGCGATGTCGAAGCGCAGACCCTCGCGCAGGGTCAGCGCCACGACGGCCAGGATGATGGTGCCGACCACGGCCAGCGTCAGCAGCGTCAGGAAGAAGCGCGCCAGAATCGCGGCCAGCGGCGTGACGCCGGGCAGCTGCATCAGCTCGCGGTTGACGGCGACGGCGCTGCCCGCCTGTTCGGCGCAGTTCGAGAAGAAGTAGAACGGCAGGTAGCCGGTGGCGTAGAACAGCAAAAAGCTCTTGCCCAGCGCGGGCGCCGCCAGCAGCTGCGACAGCCCGATCGACAGCACGGTGATGATGCCCAGCGGCTCGACGATCGCCCAGACATAGCCGCCCCAGGACCGGCCGTAGCGGGTGATCATCTCGCGGATCATCAGCGCGCCCAGCACGCGCAGCACCGCGAAGCGGTACAGGCCGGCGAGGGCTTCGGTCCTCATCGCGCGTCCTCCCCGGCCGGCATCGCGGGCAGGACGCCGGGAAGGACACCGGGCAGCAGCCCGGACCAGAGCCTGCGCTGCGCCGCGAGACCACCCGCGGCCTGCAGCGCCCGGTTCGCGCGGGCGGTGGCATGGGCGCGGCCGGGCTCTTCCAGCATCCGCGCAAGTTCGTAGCGCCAGCGGCGCGGATCGTCGGGCGCAAGCACGCAGGCGCCGCGCGCCGCCGCCCCGCGGGCCGCGCTCCAGCGCGCCGAGGCCAGCACAGCGGCGCCGAACTGGTCGTATTCGCCCAGCTTGTTGACCGAGCGCGCGGCGTTGAAGCCCCCGGGCCGCAGCGGGTAGAGGCCGATGTCGAACCGCTCGCCCGCCATCCAGTCGCGATAGCCCTGCCAGCCCATCGCCGGCAGCCGGGTGACGCGGGCATCGCCCTCCCAAGCCCGGGGCAGCGGATGGTTGCCCGACCACAGCAGCCGCAGGGCCGCGCCGCCCGCGAGCAGCGGCCCCAGCACCTGCGCCAGCCAGCGCGCGTCATCCTGGTGGGTCGCCGCGCCAAGATAGGCGAGCCGCGTGGCGCAGCCCGCGGGCGGCGGCAGCGCGGCGGCGGGGGCGGGCCAGGCGGGCTCGATCCGGCGCACCCGCCCGCCGAGGCCGCGGCGGCGGTAGAGGGCGGCGAGCCGCGGGCTGCCGGTCAGGATCACGCCCGCCGCCCGCTCCAGCCGCCGCGCGGCGCGCCCCTCGATCGCGGCGAGCTTCAGCCGGTACCAGGCCGGCAGCCGCGGATCGGCGATCCCGGCGCGCCAGTCGTCGTCGATGATGTAGACCAGCCGGTCGTGGTCGGGCAGCCGCGCGAGCCCGCTGTCGTGGCGCGCCACGATCAGCGTGCGCCCGGCGCGGAAGACGGTGGGGGCGTGACGCTCGATCCGGCCGGCGGCGATCGCGTCGGCGCAGGCGAAGCCCAGGTACAGGTCGGCCGTCGCCGAGCCCGGCGAGACGATCCGCCGCGCCAGCGCCGCCAGCCGATCGGGCCGCAGAAGCGGGCGGCCGGGCGCGGGCAGGGCGAGCGCGGGCTTCATACGCCAAGCGACCGGCGGTAGGCCGCCAGCGCCTCTTCCAGGTCCTCGAAATACCGCACCGTGCCCTGGTTGAGGAACAGCGCCGCGTTGCACAGCGACCGCAGCGTCGCCTCGGAATGGGCGGCGACGATGACGCGGGCGTTCTCCAGCCGCGCGCGGAAGGCGTCGCGGCACTTCTTCTTGAAGGCGGCATCGCCGACCTCGGTCAGCTCGTCGATCAGGTAGCAGTCGAATTTCGCGGCAAGCGAGATGCCGAAGGCCAGCCGCGCCCGCATCCCCGAGGAATAGGTGCTGACCGGCATGTCGAGGAAGCTGCCGAGTTCCGAGAAATCGGCGACGAACCCGGCCATCTCGTCGGTGTCGATGCCGGTCACGCGGGCGATGAAGCGCGCATTCTGCCGCCCCGTCAGCGCCGGGTGCATCCCGCCCGAGAAGCCCATCGGCCAGCTCATCCGGCCATGGCGCAGGATCCGGCCGCGGTCGGGGGCCTGGCTGCCCGCGATCATCCGCAGCATCGTCGACTTGCCCGCGCCGTTGCGCCCGATCAGCGCAAGGTTGCGGTCGCGCGGCACCGACAGCGACAGGTCGCGCACGATCGTGCGCACGCCGCCCTTAAGCCGGTAGGTCTTGGTCACGTTCTGGAAGTCGATCATCCGTCGCCTCCCCCGCCGGCCTAGCGCCGGTCGCGGATGTTGTAGAAGACCAGCACCGCCACCGCCCAGACCGCGAACAGGCCCAGCACGCAGACCGCCGAAAGCAGGAAACGCCCGGGATAGAGACCATCCTGCGCCAGGCTCGGGCGGACATGGGTCGCGAGATAGCGGGTCTGGCGCCGGGCCTCGGCCCGCGCGACCTGCAGCTGCGCCATCGCCGTGGTATAGGCCTGCTGGGCGAAGTTCAGGTCGACGCGCAGTTCCTCGTAGCGGCCCATCACCCGCGACAGCGGCGGCGCGCCGCCGGTGGGCGAGTTCACGCGCGCCTGCTCCTGGTCGATCTGCTGGCGGATCGCGGCGGCGCGGCGGTCGATGTTCTCAAGCCGCGGGTCGGTGGCGCCGGTGACGGTGGGGGTGATCGTCGCCTTGTCCACCAGCGCCTGCGCCAGTTCGGCCTGCAGCGCCGACAGCACGCCGATCTGGCTTGCCACCGTCGATTCCGGGTCGATGATGCGGTTGTCGTCGCGGAAGGCCTGGATCGTCACCCGCAGCCGGTCCAGCGCCTCTTCGGCGTCGCGCAAGTCCTGCTCGGCATAGACCGTGGCGTCCATCTGCATCTGCACGTTGAGGTGGTTCACCAAAGCGTCGCTGTGGCGGATCACCGAGCGGGCGATGGCGACGCTGTCCTCGGGCGCGAAGCTCAGCACCCGCAGGTAGAGGATGTTGGTGGTGGTATCCAGATCGACCCGGACCATGCGGTTCCAGTAGTCGAGCTTGTCCTCGAGCGAGCGGTCGCGGCGCAGCGAGAAGACGATGTCGCGCGGCGCCCGGTTGAAGACGGTGTCGAGGCCGATCTCGGCATCGACCTCGCGCATCAGCTCGGCCGAGCGGATGTAGTCGTAAAGCACCGCGCCGTCGGGCACCGACGAGCCCGAGAGATGGGTGAAGGCCGCAAGCGCCGAAAAGGCGCTGCCGCTTTCGGTCGAGCGGACCGAGAAGGCGGCCTCGGCATGGTACTGCTCGGCCGCCCAGAGCGTCAGATACAGCGTGCAGGCCAGCCCCGGGATCACGACGACCAGCGCGAAGGACAGCGCGACGATGCGGTGGCGCAGCCGCGACAGGCTGCCGGCCGGGCGCGGCGGCACGGCCGGCGCCGACACCGGGGGCGCGCGCGGGGCAGGGGCCGGCTCGGCCGGCGGCTGGATCCGCTGCTCCTTCATCGGGGCCGCCGTCCTCGGGCCCGGGTCATGGCGAGACGCCCGCGGCAGTGCCGGTGCGCAGCAGCAGCCCCGCGAGCCCGAGCACCGTCTGCGCCGAGACGACGGGCGATTCCGTGGCCATCACCGTGTCGCCCGGGCGGATGCCGAAGGCGCGCGCCGCGAAAAGCCCGTCGGCCCCGGTCAGGTCCAGCACGTAGATCGCGTCGCCCTCTCCCTGTCCCGGGGCGGCCGCAGGCGCGCCGCGCAGCACGAGGATGCCCTTCAGGTCCGCCCGGCTTTCGTTCAGCCCGCCCGCCATGGCCAGCGCGGTCATCGCGGTGATCTCGCTTTCGTCGAAGGGCACGACCTGCTCCGTCCCCGTCGCGCCGATCGCGGTGAAGCTGCGCTCGTCCTCGACCACCATCACCCGGTCGCCGCCGCGCAGCCAGGCATCGGCGCTGCGTCCGGCCAGCAGGTCCTCGGCCCAGGTCTCGTAGACGCCGTCGCCGCGCATCACCCGCACCACCGGGTGGCGCAGGCCCGTGCTGATCCCGCCGCCCTGGCTGATCAGCCCCAGCGTCGACAGCCCCGCCGCCTCGAGCGGGACCGACCCGGGCTGCGGCACGCCGCTGACGAGGCTGACCGAGGTCAGCCGCCCCGGCAGCCGCTGCAGCTGCACCTCGGCCGTCGGCATCGACGGCGCGAGGCTTTCGAGGATCGTGGCGCGCGCCCGCTCCACGCTGTCGCCGCCGACGCCGATCCGGCCGGCATAGGGCACCGCGATCCGCCCGCCGGCATCGACCTCGAGCCCCGTAAGCAGCGCCGACTTGGCCCCGGTCTCGGTCAGCAGCGTGTCGGTGGCGGTGTCCCAGATCGCGACGTTCAGCCGGTCGCCGGGGCGGATCGTCCCGGCGGGGTCGGGCGCCCCCCCGGCCAGCCAGCCATGCGCGAGCCTGCCGCCGCCCGCGCGGCCGTTCAGCTGCGCGACATTGCGGCGGGTCACCGGGATCACGCTGATGCCCGACCCCTGCGCGCGCGCCGTCTCCAGGATCATCGCCGGGCTGCCGGCCCCGCGCGGCAGGCTCGCGCAGGCGGGCAGCGCGGCGCAGGCGATCAGGACAGGCACGAAACCGAGAAATCGAAACAACGTCTTGCCCCTACAACTTCTGTCAATGACGCTACACCACAGGTTGCATCCGCGACAGGCGCAAGCCCGCCCGCCGCGCGGGAAACGCTTAAAGAGTTAAGTAATCTTCCCATGCGATTCAGGCGCGGGGACGGCGCCGCCGGCCCGGCTTCACGCGAGGGGATCCGATGGGCCCGCAGACGATCATGCGCCAGATGCGGTGGGCGATCCTGCTCATGCTGGGGCTTCTGCTGATGGCGGGGGGCGTCAGCATCGGCTCGACCCGCTATCTCGCCGCCGCGGGCACCCGCGTCGGGCAGGAGCTGGCGCCGCTGGGCAATGCGGTGCTGCTGGCCAAGCAGGAGGCGACGGCGGGCTATCTCGCGCTGACGGGCCGCATCGCCGGGGACAATGCCATCGACGGCGACACGATCTTCGCCCGCTTCGGGCAGGCGGAGACGCTGCTGCGGGTGATCGCCGAGGGGGGCGATCTGCCGGGCAACGGCCGTGTCCCGGGCGGATCGCCGCCGGTGCGCGATCTCGCGCAGGCCAGCCTCGCCACGCTCGAGCGGTTGCGGCTGTCGAGCCGCGCGCGGCTTGACGCGCTGGCCGACGGCCAGACCGCCGGATCGCCCGCCGACGCGCAGTTCGACGCGCTATACACGACCATCGCCGACGCGATCGGCGCGGCCGGCGAGGATCCCGCCCTCGTCGATCCCGCGGCGCTGCGCATCCTTGGCCAGATGCGCTATGGCATCACCCGCACCCATCTCTCGCTCGAGGAGCTGCTGGGCGGCGACACCACCGAGACCGCCGCCGGCGTGCAGGCGGGCTGGGCCGAGGCGCGGGCGCGGCTGGCCGACCTGCCGCCGCCGGTCGCCACGACCCCGGCGCTGGCCGGGCTCGACCGTCAGATCGCGACCCTGGCCGGGCTTGCGGCGCAACGGATCGACGAGGCCGCCACGGTCGAGGCCGCCGCCCGCAGCTCGGCCGCCGAATACCGCGCGACCTATGACGCCTTCGCCGGCCAGGTCGACCGGACGGCGGGCCTGCTGCAGGACGAGATCCTCGCGGGGATGGCGGGGCTCGGGCGGGCGCGCACGGTGTCGCTCGCACTGGTCAGCGGGGCGGTGGCGCTGCTGATCGGGCTTTGCCTGCTGGGCCAGCGGCTGCTGCGGCGTGGGGTGGTGATGCGCCTGCAGGAGGTGTCCGCCGCGATGTCGGCGCTCGCCCGGGGCGAGCTGGCGGTCCCCGTGCCGGGCTGGCAGTCGCGCAATGAAATCGGGGCCCTGCGCGACGCGCTGGTCGCCTTCCGCGACGGCCTGCAGGACCGTGACCGGCTGGCGCAGGCCGCCCGGCTGGCCGCCGAGCAGGCCGAGGCCGACCGCGCCCGCACGCTGCTGGCGGAGACCGAGGATCAGCGCCGCCGCACCGCCGCCGCCGAGGCCGACCGGCGGGCCGAGGCCGAGCGCCACCGCGCGGATGCCGCGACCGCCGCCGAGATCGCCGCCATCGCCGCCGCCTGCGCCGGGGGCGATTTCAGCCAGCGCATCGCGGTCGGGCAGCGCACCGGCGTCTTCGCCGAGCTGTGCAACGGCATGAACATGGTGGGCGAGGCGGCCGACCGCGGCTTCGGCGCCGTCTCGACGACGCTCGACCACCTCGCCCGGCGCGACCTGACCCACCGCATGACCGGCGAGTTCCGCGGCGTCTTCGCCCAGATCGCCGGGCGGCTGAACGACAGCTGCGCCGCGCTTTCGGCGGCGCTTGGCGGGATCCGGGGCGCGGCCCGCGCCGTCGACCGCTCGGCCCGCACCATCGGCGAGTCGATGACCGACCTCACCCGCCGGTCGGAACAGACCGCGAGCGTGCTGGAAGAGACCGCCGCCGCGCTCGAGCAGATGTCGGCCTCGGTGCGCAGCTCGGCCGGGGCCGCGGGCGAGGCGCAGGCCGCGATCACCGCGATCGGGCGCAGCGCCGGCGCCGGCAACGAGGTCGTGGCGCGCGCGGTGCTGGCCATGCGCGAGATCGCGGGCTCGTCGCAGGAGATCTCGCGCATCCTCAAGGTGATCGACGACATCGCCTTCCAGACCAACCTGCTGGCCCTGAACGCGGGCGTCGAGGCCGCGCGCGCGGGCGAGTCCGGCCGCGGCTTCGCGGTCGTCGCCTCCGAGGTGCGGGCGCTGGCGCAGCGCTCGTCGGATGCCGCGCGCGACATCAGCGCGCTGATCGGCAGCGCCGAAAGCAACGTGCAGCGCGGCGTCACGCTGGTGGACGAGACCGGCGCCGCCCTGCGCGAGATCGCCGAGGGCATCACCGACACCGGGCGCATGATCGGCGAGATCGCGCGCTCGACCTCGGACACGGCGCATGGCATCGCCGAGATCTCGCGCGCGACGAACGAGCTTGACCGCAGCACCCAGCAGAACGTCCGGGTCTTCACCGAGACCAACCAGGCCGTGGCGAGCCTGCAGGGCCAGGCCCACGACCTGTTCAAGGGCGTGTCAGGCTTCACCCTCGAGGAGGCTCCCCGGGGCAGGATCGGCGTCGCCGCCTGACGCCCGCGCCCGACGATCCGTGTGCAGCAAACGCGCGGCCGATGCACACTTGCACCTGTCTGCAGCGGTAATATATTTGCTGCACACAATCGCCCGGATCCTGCCATGCCCGCTCTCTCGCTGTCGCGCACCGCCCAGGCGGCCTATCAGGACCTGCTGCGCCTGCAGCTCGAGGACAGCGCCTCGGAGGTCCTGGGCAGCATCGAGGAGCGGCACCGCAACGGGCGGGTCTATCTCTACGACAAGTTCCGCATCGGGACCGAGATGAAGACCCGCTATCTGGGCGAGGGCACGCCAGAGCGGCGCGCGCGGCTGGCGCGGGCGGGCGAGCTGAAGGCGGCGGCCGGCACGCGGCGGGAGGCAATGACGCGGCTGGCGCGGATCCTGCGCGCCGAGGGCATGGTGACCACGGACCGCGAGACCGGCTCGCTGCTGACGGCCTTCGCGCGTGCGGGCGTGTTCCGGCTTGGCGGCACCGTGGTCGGCACCGGCGCCTTCGTGCTCTACCAGGGCGAGCTGGGCCTGCGGCTGGGGATCGACGACCTGGCCCAGACCGGCGACATCGATTTCGCAAGCTTCGAGCGGCTGTCGCTGAGCCTTGGCGACCGGGTCGAGGAAGAGCCCGGAGAGATCCTGCGCACGATGCGCTTCGAGGCGGTGCCGGGGGTCGAGGATCGCCAGGTCTGGAAATGGCGCCAGAGCCACGGCCCGGCGATGGTCGAGTTCCTGACCCCCGCCTTCGGTGACGAGAGCGTCAAGCCGCTGCCGGCGCTCGGGGTCTCGGCGCAGGGCCTGAACTACCTCAACTACCTGATCGCCGAGCCGATCCCGGCAGTGGCGCTCTACCGGTCGGGCGTGCTGGTGCAGGTGCCGCGCCCCGAACGCTTCGCGATCCACAAGCTGATCGTCGCCGACCGCCGCCGCGGCGGCCCCGACCAGGCCAAGGCGCGCAAGGATCGCGGCCAGGCGGCGCTGCTGATCGAGGCCCTGGCCGCCGACCGCCCCGACGAGCTGCGCGAGGCCCACGAGGACGCGCTGGCGCGCGGCCCGCGCTGGCGCGAGCGCATCGCGGCGAGCCTCGACCGGATGCCCGCGACCGCGGCGCTGCTCGCGGCCCTCTGAGCGCCGCAAGCGCCTGCCGTATCCAGAGAATTTTATCCACCAGAGTACGAATCGGCGGCCGATCAGCACAGTCGGCGCAGTTCAGTTGCTGTGTTCAGACGGGTACATTTCGATGGCGAATTTTGACAATGCCTCGCGCTCGGCGGTCGGGGGCGTGACCCAGATCGTCGGTACGGCCGGCGCCGACACGATCACGCTCAGCTCGACCTTCCTGCTGATGGGAACGACCTCGGGCCTGATCAGCGGCGGCGGCGGCACCGACGTGCTGAACCTGCAGAACGCCAACATCCGCAGCACCGCGGTCACCGGGATCGAGGCGACCAGGCTGCGGTACGGCGCCAGCATCGATGCCGAAACCATCGACGACCTTGGCACCATCACCCTCGACCCCGCCACCTACTTCGACGGCACCTATCGATACGCCAACGTCTATCTTTCGGGCGACGACGGCGACACCGCCGATTTCGGCGGGCTCGTGCTCGGGGATGGCGAGCGGCTGTATGTCTCCGCCAACGGATTCACGGACGGCGACGCGGTCACGGTCGACTTCTCGGGCGGCAGCTTCACCGGCTCGGCCTTCATCACCTACGCCGGAAACTATTACGCCGACGAGACCGTCACCGGCGGCACCGGCGATGACATCATGGACGCGAGCAGCGGCGACGACGCGCTGTTCGGCGGCGCCGGGAACGACAGCCTCACCTCGGGTTCGGGGCGCGACTCGCTGCACGGCGGCATCGGCGACGACCTGATCGACTTCAACTATGCCACCGCCGGCAGCCTCGCCAATGGCGGCGACGGCGACGACCGCATCGAGATCTCGAGCACGTTCCGAGACTCGACGATCTCCGGCGGCGCCGGCATCGACACGCTGCTGCTGCAAAGCGCCGACCTGCGCGGCACCGCGGTCTCGGGGATCGAGGCGACGGCGCTGCGCTATGGCAATACCCTCGACGCCGAAACCATCGACGACCTCGGCACCATCACCCTCGACCCCGCCACCCATTTCGACGGCACCTATGTCTATGCCAACCTCTATGTCCACGGCGCGAATGGCGACACCGCCGACTTCAGCGACCTGGTGCTCGCGGATGGTCAGCGTCTCTATGTCTCCGCCGACGGCTTTGCCGACGGCGAGGCGTTCACGGCCGACTTCTCGGGCGGCAGCTTCACCGGCTCGGCCTTCATCACCTACGCCGGCAACTATTACGCCGACGAGACCGTCACCGGCGGCACCGGCAATGACGTCATGGACGCGAGCAGCGGCGACGACGCGCTGTTCGGCGGCGCCGGGAACGACAGCCTCACCTCGGGTTCGGGGCGCGACTCGCTGCACGGCGGCATCGGCGACGACCTGATCGACTTCAACTATGCCACCGCCGGCAGCCTCGCCAATGGCGGCGACGGCGACGACCGCATCGAGATCTCGAGCACGTTCCGAGACTCGACGATCTCCGGCGGCGCCGGCATCGACACGATGCTGCTGCAAAGCGCCGACCTGCGCGGCACCGCGGTCTCGGGGATCGAGGCGACGGCGCTGCGCTATGGCAATACCCTCGACGCCGAAACCATCGACGACCTCGGCACCATCACCCTCGACCCCGCCACCCATTTCGACGGCACCTATGTCTATGCCAACCTCTATGTCCACGGCGCGAATGGCGACACCGCCGACTTCAGCGACCTGGTGCTCGCGGATGGTCAGCGTCTCTATGTCTCCGCCGACGGCTTTGCCGACGGCGAGGCGTTCACGGCCGACTTCTCGGGCGGCAGCTTCACCGGCTCGGCCTTCATCACCTACGCCGGCAACTATTACGCCGACGAGACCGTCACCGGCGGCACCGGCAATGACGTCATGGACGCGAGCAGCGGCGACGACGCGCTGTTCGGCGGCGCCGGGAACGACAGCCTCACCTCGGGTTCGGGGCGCGACTCGCTGCACGGCGGCACCGGCGACGACCTGATCGACTTCAACTATGCCAGCGCCGGCAGCCTCGCCGATGGCGGCGACGGCGACGACCGCATCGAGATCTCGAGCACGTTCCGAGATTCGACGCTCTCCGGCGGCGCCGGCATCGACACGATGCTGCTGCAAAGCGCCGACCTGCGCGGCACCGCGGTCTCGGGGATCGAGGCGACGGCGCTGCGCTATGGCAATACCCTCGACGCCGAAACCATCGACGACCTCGGCACCATCACAATCGATCCGGTCGGCTGGAACAGCGGCACCTATGTCTACGCGAACATCGAACTCTACAGCGAAGACGGCGATTCCGCAGATTTCGGCGCGCTCGCGCTCGCCGATGCGCAGGTGCTCAACGTCTGGGCCTACGATTTCGCGGATGGCGAGGCGTTCACCGCCGACTTCTCCGCCGCCAGCTTCGCCGGGTCGTCCCGGATCAGCTACCAAGGCAATTACTACGGCGACGAGACCGTCACCGGCGGCAGCGGCGACGACACGATCGTCGGGGCCGGCGGCGACGACCTGATCCGGGGCGGGGCC
>NZ_JBAWKE010000016.1:0-40162 GCF_037095655.1 Frigidibacter sp. MR17.24 | reverse complement strand
CGACGCGCTACGACAGATGCCCGAAGGTCTTCCTCTCGGCCATCGCTCTCGCCGCAACCGTCCTCTTCTGGCTATGAGTCCTGAGCCTAGCGCGGGCGCTCGGGGTGGGCTTCACCCTCGGCTTCGCCGAGCTGACGCCCGAGGGGCGCCATTTCAACACCTCGATCCTCGTCGGGCCCGATGGCACGATCCTGGGCAAGTACCGCAAGATCCACCTGCCCGGCCATGCCGAGAACGAGCCGTGGCGCCCGTTTCAGCATCTCGAGAAGTACTATTTCGAGAAGGGCGACCTGGGCTTCCCGGTCTTCGACGGCCCCTTCGGCAAGGCCGCGATGTGCATCTGCAACGACCGCCGCTGGCCCGAGACCTGGCGCGTGCTGGGGCTTGGCGGGGCCGAGCTGGTGACGCTGGGCTACAACACGCCCGCACATTTCCCGCCGGCACCGGAGCATGACCACCTGCAGAACTTCCACAACGAGCTGTCGGTGCAGGCCGGCTGCTACCAGAACGGCCTCTGGGCGGTGGCGGTGGCCAAGGCCGGGCTGGAAGAGGGATCGCGGCTGATCGCAGGCAGCGTCATCGTCGCCCCGACCGGCGAGATCGCGGCGCGCACGCTGACAGATGGCGACGAGGTCATCACCGCCGAGGTCGATCTCGACCGCTGCGCGGAGATCCGTCAGAACATCTTCAACTTCGCCCAGCACCGCGAACCCGGCGATTACGCCGCGATCACCGCGCCCAAGGCGTGACAACCGAAAGGAACCGATCCATGAGCAACCAGCCCCCCCGCCCCGCGCCGCCGCTCTCGAAACTGCGCCGCCTGGGCAGCACGGTCTACCTGTCGGGCGAGCTTGGCTTCGATGCCGATGGCGCCATTCCGGACGGGATCGAGGCCCAGACCCACGCCTGCCTGCAAAACATCGCCCGGACCCTTGCGACGGAGGGGCTGAGCCTTTCGGACGTCGTCTCGACCAGCTGCATCCTGACCGACCCGGACGACTTCGCGGCGTTCAACGCGGTCTATGCCAGCTATTTCCCCGAGCCGCGCCCCGTGCGCACCACCTATGCCGCGGGGCTGATGATCGCGGCAAAGCTCGAGATCACCGCCATCGCCGAAGGCTGAGCACGAGACGGGAGGTCGCCGATGGCCGAGATCATGGTTCTGGGCGCCGGGATGGTGGGGCTTGGCACGGCGCTGGCGCTTCAGGCGCGGGGGCACGCGGTGACGCTGGTCGACCGCGGGCCGCCGGGGGCAGAGACCAGCCACGGCAATGCCGGCGCGATCCAGGTCGAGGCGGCCGAACCCTACGCGATGCCGCGGGACCTGGCCACGCTGACGGGCCATGCGCTCGGCCGATCCAATGACGTCAGCTTTCGCTGGCGCGACCTGCCGGCGATCGCGCCGGCGCTCTGGCGCTACTGGCGCGCCTCCGCCCCCGGCAATGTCGCGCGGATCGGGCCGGCCTATGCCGCGCTGACCACGCGGGCGGTGGCGGATCATGCGCCGCTGATCGCGGCCG
This sequence comes from Frigidibacter sp. MR17.24, assembly GCF_037095655.1. Taxonomy (NCBI): domain Bacteria; kingdom Pseudomonadati; phylum Pseudomonadota; class Alphaproteobacteria; order Rhodobacterales; family Paracoccaceae; genus Frigidibacter; species Frigidibacter sp. MR17.24. The sequence goes on along the minus strand of NZ_JBAWKE010000016.1, from coordinate 38,642 downwards.
CCGGACTGGACAACCTGGTCCGCCGGACCGGCCTGATCGAGATCTACCGCGATCCCGGGCGGCTTCAGGCGGCGCAGCGCGCGGCGGAGCGGATGGCCCGCACCTACGGCACCGTGTTCGAGGCGCTGGACGGCCCCGCCACCGCCCGTGCCGAGCCCGCGCTGCGCCGGGCGGTGGCGGGGGCGATCCTGTGGCGCGATCCGTGGTCGGTCAGCGATCCGGGGGCCCTTGGCGCGGGCTACGGTGCACTCTTCGAACGCCGCGGCGGGCGGATCGTGACCGCCGACGCCATGGCGCTGCAATCGCGCGGCGGCGGGTGGCACCTGCCCGGCGCGGGGATCGACGCCGAGGCCGCGGTCGTCGCGCTGGGACCATGGTCGCCGGCGCTGATGCGGCGTTTCGGCTACAGGATCCCGATGCTGTGGAAGCGCGGCTATCACGCGCATTTCCGGACGCCGCTGCCGATCCACCGCCCGACGCTCGACACCGACCACGGGGTTGTGCTGAGCTCGATGGCGGCGGGCTTGCGGATCACCACCGGCGCGGCCTTCGTCGCCCGGGACGCGCCCGTTGATCTGCGCCAGCTGCACCGGGGCCTCGCGGGCGCACGCGAGCTGTTCGAGATCGGCGAGGCGATGCCCGGCCAAGTCTGGCACGGGCACCGCCCCTGCCTGCCCGAGATGCTGCCGCTGATCGGCCGGGCACCGCGGCACGCGGGCCTGTGGGTCAACTTCGGCCATGGCCATCAGGGCTTCACCCTGGGTCCCACGACGGGCGCCGTGCTCGCGGCGCTGTTCGACAGCGAGCCGCCCCCCCTCGCCCCCGCCCATGTCGCCGCTCTGGGCGCGGCACCGCGCTTCGGCTGACGGGACGGCCACAGTGCTTCACCTCCCGTCACAGATCGAGCCCAGCCTCCCCCGGTGGCGGATCGCCCACTGTCAGCTGGCGACCGGGTGTCGGTCCTCGTGAATTCCTTGGGCGCGACCCCGCTCGAGGAGCTCTACATCCTGTATCGCCGCTTGGCGCAGCGGTTGTCGGAACTTGGGGTGGACATCGTGATGCCGCTCGTGGGTCGCTACGCCACGTCAATGGAGATGACCGGCGCCACGCTCAGCATCCTGAAGCTCGATGCAGAGCTTGAGACGCTTCTTCATGCGCCTGCCAATTGTGCCTTCTGGAGGGTTTGATATGGGGATCACATCCGCCGACCTCTCCGCCGCCCTGCAACGCATCGCCCGTGAGGCCGAAGCGAGCCGTGCCGATCTGTGTGCCGCCGATGCCCAGCTTGGAGATGGCGATCTCGGCATCACCGTTGCCGAAGGCTTCGCGGCCTGCGCGGCGCTGGACCTGCCCGAAGATGTGGGGCGCGCCTTCTTCGACATGGCGAAGGCATTCCAGATGGCATCCTCTTCCTCGTTCGGCACGCTCGTCGCCACGGGGATGATGACGGCGGCAAAGGCGCTCAAGGGTGAGACCGCACTCGCACCGGATCAGATCCCGGCTCTCGTGGCCCAGGCGCGTGACGCGATGATGGCGCGCGGCAAGGCATCGCTTGGTGAAAAGACGGTGCTGGACGGCCTTGACGCACAGGCCACCGCGCTTGCCCGTGCCGCACCGGGAGACCACCTCTCGAGCGCGCTCTCGGCGGCGGAAGCCGTCGTGGAGACATTCAGATCGCAACCCAACCGCGCAGGTCGCGCCCGCATCTTCTCCGAAAAGTCCATCGGGCTGCCAGATCCCGGTCAGCTTGCGCTGGTCGTGATCACCCGTGGACTGAGCTGATCAAATCCGGACGGCATCCCCCCTCCGAACCATGGCATTGGTGGGGGAGCCTGGACAGGCTGCACCCCAGCCCCTCAGGTAAGTGGTGATGTGAAAGCCCCCGGAGCCGGCGGCGCGCTGGGGGCTTTCTCGGTCAGCTCGGGTTTGGCGCACCTGTCAGTGAGAGCGAGTCACCTCGGGACTCCTGATCGTCAGATGGTTGGCATGTCAAAGCCTGCCGACACCCGTGACCGCACGGCGAACTGGTCCGACCATGATGCATCACTGAAGCGGCGGGGATCATTGTCCGTCCGGTTCGATCCGGAAATGTCTTGGCAGGCCGCGCGCGGTGGCACGCCCGGCCATCCCGAGACCGTCCCCGACTCCGGAGGAACGGAAAGCGGTCCGGAGAGCCGTTGTCCCGACGCAGGCCATTCAGACCTGCCTGACTCTGAAAGTGCTGTTCGGCCTGCCGCTGCGTCAAAGTCAGCTGGTAAGGCGGCCTTGGTCCGAGCCCACAGGCGAACGGTCTGGTCGCCAGCCTGATCAGGATGGCCGGGCGGGATTGGCCCGTGCCCGACTGCTCGACGCTGTGTCGGCGTCAGGCCCGGACCCGGTGCGGATCCCGTAGCCGCGCTCCGGTGCGCCGCTGAACCTGTTGATCGTTGGCAAGAGCATCCGTTTCCGCGGCGATGGTGGAGGACTGGCGCGCAAGCTTGGCACGACGCGCAGACGCGAGTGGCGGACGGTGCATTCGGCCATGGTCACATCCGCGCAGTCGAATGCACCTCGATCGGACAGGGCGACATCCCATTCGTCCGTAAAACGATCCGCGCCCGGCCGGAACAGGTGCCACTTGCGCCTGTCCTGATCGGCATCATGAATCGCCGCTCGACCCTTGGACTGGCCGAGATCAAAGCCGTGGCATGAGGCCGATGGGATGAAGGGCAGTTTGGCCTGCCGTCCGACTGGCGCGCCAATGTCCCCCCAATCGACAGGGCCCGCCCCCGGCGGATCACCCGGCGCTTCTTTCTTCAGCAAGGCCGCCCGGCCCTGCCCGCGATCCGTCCATCGCCGGGGCTTCTTCGCGTCATCCGAAGGAAGGTGTTGGCAGGACGATGCGCCCCCGCTCACATATACTTCACGTATATCTCCATGCCGAACGGCAGATCGCGGCAACGCCCGCACATCCCAACAGAGAGGACCACCCGGAATGCGTCTTGGAAAGATTGCCCGCCCCCTGCTGGCACCGGCGCTCTGCGCCGCACTCGCCGCCACCACCGCCCAAGCCGCGGATGTCGACATCCGCGCCATCGGCTACACCTCGAACCTTTACCTCTGGAAGATGGAGGAGGCCTTCTACTCCGGCCCCTTCAAGGAGGCCGCGGGCGATCTCGTCTCGGTCGAGGCGGTGCCCCATGACATCGCCGGCCTGAAAGGTCCCGAGGTGCTGTCGCTGCTGCAGGACGGCACGCTGCAGCTGGCGGTGCAGAACATCAGCTACATGGCCGGCGAGGATCCGCGCTTCGAGGCGCTCGACCTGTCGGGCGTGACGCTGACCAATGCCGAGGCCAAGAAGGCCACCGACGCCTACCGCCCGGTGCTGGCCAAGGTGCTGGAAGAGAAGTTCAACACCCATCTGCTGGGCCTCGCGCCGCTGCCGAGCCAGGTCTTCTGGTGCCGCGACGAGATCTCGGGCCTGTCGGACCTGTCGGGCAAGAAGATCCGCGTCTTCAACGCGACGCTCTCGGACTTCGTCGGCGCTCTGGGCGGCACCACCGTCACCATGCCCTTCGTGGACGTGATCCCCGCGCTGCAGCGCGGCGTGGCGGACTGCGCCGTGACCGGCACCTCGTCGGGCAACACCGCCCGCTGGTTCGAGGTCACGAAATCGATCTTCCCGATGAATGTCGGCTGGTCGATGGTGTTCTGGGCCGCGAACAAGGATGCCTGGGACAGCTGGTCGCCCGAGGTCCAGACCCTGCTGACCGAGCAGTACGGCAAGCTCGAGGCCGAGGCCTGGCAGGCGCAGATCGAACAGGACACCGACGCGCTCGCCTGCTCCACCGGCGGCGAATGCAAGCTGGGCCTGCCCGCCTCGATCAAGCTGGTCGAGCTGACCGAGGCCGACCGCGCGAAAAGCGCCGAGATCGTCGACAGCGCCGTGCTGCCGAACTGGGCCAAGCGCTGCGGTGCCGACTGCACGGCCGAATGGAACGCGACCGTCGGCAAGGCGATCGGCAAGGAGGCCCCCCTGCCATGATCACGCGCGGGCTGGACAGCACCCTGTCCGGCCTGCGTCGCCTCTCGGCGGGCGGCGTCTGGCTGGGCGGGGGTCTGCTTACCCTCTATTGCGGTGCCGTCGGCGTCGAGGTGCTGATGCGCCGCTTCGCGGGGCACAGCTTCGGCGGGCTGGACGAAATCGGCGGCTACCTGCTGGCCTTCGTCGCGGCCATCGCCTTCACCGAGACGCTTCTGAACCGCGGCCACATCCGCATCGACCTGGTGCAGGCGCGGTTGCCGCGGCTGGGCCAGGCCGCCTTCGACCTTCTGGCGCTCGCGGGGATGATCGGCTTCTACGGCCTCTTGCTGAATTACGCAGCCACGCTTCTGACGCGGTCCGTTACCATGGGTACGCGGTCGATGACGCCGCTCGCGGTGCTGCAATGGGTGCCGCAGTCGCTGTGGTTCGCGGGCATCGCGCTTTTCGTCGTCACCGGTGCCGTGCTGTTCCTGCGCGCGCTGGTCGCGCTGGCGGCGGGCGACGCGGCCACGGTGCAGGCGCTGATCGGCGCGCGCAGTGCCGATGACGATCTGGCCGAGGAGAAGGCGCTGAACGACATGGCCGCCGGCGAGGTGCGCGCATGATCGCCGTCACGCTCGTCTCGCTGTTCGGGCTTCTGCTGCTGTCGCTGCCGGTCGCGGCGGTCCTGGGCCTGACCGGGGTCATCCTGTCCGAAATCTATTCCTTCATCCCCGCCACCCGCGGCATCGCCACCATCGGCTGGCAGGCGATGAACGACGCGGTGCTGGTCGCGGTGCCGCTGTTCGTGCTGATGGGCGAGATCCTGCTGCGCTCGGGCGTCGCTGCGCGGATGTATGCGGCGCTGTCGGGCTGGCTGGTCTGGCTGCCCGGCGGGCTGATGCATGCCAACATCGCCACATCGACACTCTTCGCCGCGACCTCGGGCAGTTCCGTCGCGACCGCGGCCACCGTGGGCACCACCGCCATTCCCGAGATCCGCCGCCACGGCTATCACGAACGGCTGTTCCTGGGATCGATCGCGGCCTCGGGCACGCTCGGGATCCTGATCCCGCCCTCGATCAACCTGATCCTTTATGGCGCGATGACCAACACCTCGATCCCCGGGCTCTACCTTGCCGGGATCATCCCGGGGCTGGGGCTGGCAGTGATGTTTTCCGTCACCGTCTGGCTGGCCTGCCGGCTGCGCCCCGATTGGGGCGGCCGGCGGATCGAGGCGGGCTGGGACGCGCGGCTGCGCGGCCTGCCGCACCTGATCCCGCCGCTGTTCATCTTCCTTCTGGTCGTGGGCTCGATCTATGCCGGCTGGGCCACCCCGACCGAGGCGGCGGCGCTCGGCGTGCTGGGCTCGCTCGCCATCGCGGCGCTGGGGCGCAGCCTCACCCGCACGATGCTGCACGCGGCCTTCGCCGGCACGATCCGCACCACGGGCATGCTGCTGGCGATCACCACCGCCGCCTATTTCCTGAACTTCGTCTTCGGCAACATCGGCCTGACCCGCAACGTCACCAGCTTCTTCAACGACCTGAACCTCGGGCCGCTGGGCACGCTGATGGTGATCATCCTGTTCTACCTCGTGCTCGGCCTGTTCATGGAAACGCTGTCGCTGATGGTCGCGACCGTGCCGATCTTCACGCCCATCGTGACCGGCCTCGGCTATGATCCGGTCTGGTTCGGGATCCTCGTGATCCTGCTGATCGAGACGGCGATGATCACGCCGCCGGTGGGGGTCAACCTCTTCGTGGTGCAGGGCGTGCGCGGGCGCGGATCGCTGAGCGACGTGGCGCGCGGGGTGCTGCCGTTCCTGGGCACGCTGCTGCTGGCGATCGTGCTGATCGTGATTTTCCCGCAGATCGCGCTCGTGCTGCCGAACTGGATGAAGTGATGGACGCCGCCGTCATCCTTGCCCGGGCGCTCTGCTGCGGCGCGGTCGTCTGGCTGATGATCCGCGCGATCGACGGCGCGCCGCCGCCGGTTGCGGCCTGGATCATCGCGCTGCCGATGACGATGGCGGCGGGCCTGCTCGCGATCGCGGGCACGCAGGACGACGGCTTCGTGCTGACCGCCGCCCGCGGCGCCGCGATGTCGCTGCCCGCGATGCTGACCTTCGTCATCGTCGCGGCCCGGCTGTTCGACCGGCTGGCCGCGTCGCGGCTGCTGGGCGCGAGCCTGCTGGCCTGGCTCGCGGTGATCGCCGCCATCACCGCGACCGGTCCCTGGACGCTGGTCCAGAGCCTGACCGCGATCACCGCGGCGGTGGTCTTGTCACACCTGGTGCTGCCGATCCGGGTGGCCTTCACCGCGCGGGCCGCGGCGGCGGCGCGGCGGCGCGCCTGGATCCCGGCGCTGCAGGCGGTGTCGATGGTGCTGGTGCTCTCGGCGATCTCGGGCCGGGTCGGACCGGTCTTCAGCGCCTGGATCGCCGCCGCACCGATGGCGCTGACCTTCGTCACGCTGGGCATGAAACGCTCGGGCAGCCGCAATGCCCAGGCCACCTACCAGTCGGCGCGGCTCGGCGTGCCGGCGCTGTTCACCTACCTCGCGGCGGTCGCGATCCTGACCCCGCGCATCGGCGGCACCGCCGCCACCCTTGCCGCCCTCCTGCCCTCGCTCGGCCTCTCGGCGCTGATCGTGGCCGGACGGCTCATTCTCACCCCGAAGGAGATCGCCCCATGAGCGTTTCCACCGCCTCCACCGCGCGCGCGCCGGTCCCCGAACCCGCCGGCGCCATCGCCGATCCCATCGCCTTCCAGCTGTTCCGCCACGCGATCACCGGCATCGCGAACGAGATGGCGCTGACGATCTTCCGCACCGCCTATTCGGGCGTGCTGAAGAACATCATGGACTACTCGACCGCCATCTGCGACCGCGAGGGCCGGCTGGCCGCGCAGGGCCTGTCGCTGCCCGGGCATCTCTGCTCGATCCCCGTCGCGCTCAAGGCCTCGATCGCGGCGATGAAGGACCCGATCGAGGAGGGCGACATCCTCGTGATGAACGACCCCTATTCGGGCGGCATGCACTTGCCCGACATCTTCACCTTCAAGCCGGTCTTCGTCGAGGGCGAGATCGTCGCCTGGGCCTGCGCCGTGTGCCACCACACCGACGTCGGCGGCCGGGTCGCGGGATCGAACGCCTCGGATTCGACCGAAATCTATCAGGAAGGCATCCGCATCCCGCCGCTGAAGCTGCACCGTCGCGGCGTGGTGAATGAAACCTTCATGGCGATGATGCGCTCGAACGTGCGCATGCCCGAACGCTTCGACGGCGACCTGCGCGGCCAGATCGCGGCCTGCCGGATCGCCGAACAGGGCATCCAGGCGCTGGCCCTGTCGCGCGGCCGCGAGGCCTTCGTCGGCCTTGTCGAGGGGCTTCTCGACTATTCCGAGATCCTGACCCGCGAGGCGATCAAGCGCCTGCCCGACGGCGAGGTGACCTTCACCGACTACATCGACGACGACGGCATCGACGTGGGCCAGCCGATCAAGCTGGTCTGTTCGATCCGCAAATCGGGCGAGCGGCTGGTGGTCGACTGGACCGGCACCGCGCCGCAGGTGAAGGGGGCGATCAACAACACCTTCTCTTACACCGCCGCCGCCTCCTACACCGCGGTCAAGACCGTGCTGGCGGACGGGGCACCCAACAACGACGGCGTGTTCCGCGCGGTCGAGGTGATCGCGCCGCCGGGCACCATCGCGAATGCCGTGATGCCCGCCGCCTGCGCCGCCCGCGGCCTGACCGGGTTCCGCATGGCCGACTGCGCCTTCGGCGCGATGGCCAAGCTCGCGCCCGGGCAGGTCTTCGCCTGCGGCGACGGCGGCAACACCAACGTCTCGATCGGCGGCTGGACCGCCGAGCGCAAGCCCTACATCTTCGTCGATTTCTTCTCGGCCGCCTGGGGCGCGCGCCCCTGGGCCGACGGGCACGAGGGCAACACCACGATGTTCGCCAACATGGCCAGCTATTCGACCGAAACGGTCGAGGGCGAGAACGGCATCGTCATCACCGTCAACGAATTCGCCGACGACAGCGCGGGCGCGGGCAAATTCCGCGGCGGGGCCGCGATGCGGCGCGACTACATGCTGACCGAGGACGAGGCCGTGCTGTCGGTGCGCGCCGACCGCCAGTCGCACCGGCCCTACGGGCTGGAAGGCGGCCATGACGGCGCGGCCGGCATCTCGCTGATGAACGGCCGGCCGCTGTCGTCCAAGTTCACCATGTCGATGCGCAAGGGCGACGTGCTCAGCCACACGCTGCCCTCGGGCGGCGGCTATGGCGATCCGCTCGACCGCGACCCGGCCGCCGTGGCCGAGGACTGGCTGGACGACTTCGTCTCGACCGCGACCGCCCGCGACATCTACGGCGTGATCCTGACGGCCCAAGGCACCGTCGACACCGCCGCCACCGAAGCCCGCCGCGCCGAGCTGCGCAAGGAGGCCAAATGACCCCCGTCCTGAAACAGGCCCGCTTCGCCATCGACATCGGCGGCACCTTCACCGACTTCATCCTCGAGGATGGCGCGGGCGACCTGCACACGTTCAAGACCCTGACGACGCATGACGACTACACGGTCGCCATCGGCGAAGGCATCGACCGGCTGCTGGCGCGCACCGGGATCACCGCGGGTGAAATCGGCCAGGTGCTGCACGCGACGACGCTGGGGTCGAACACGCTGCTGGAACGCTCGGGCGCGAAGACGGGGTTGATCACCACCACTGGCTTCCGCGACGTGCTGGAGATCCGCGACCTGCGCATGCCGCGGCTTTACGACCAGACCTGGGAAAAACCCGAACCGCTGGTGCGCCGCCGCTACCGCCGCGTGGTAGAGGGCCGCATCCTCGCCGACGGCACCGAGATGACCCCGCTGAACGAGGCCGACGTGCGCGCCGCGGTCGAGATGCTGCGCGCCGAGGGCGTCACCTCGGTCGCGGTCTGCCTGATCAACGCCCATGCCAACCCCGCCCACGAGATCCGCGTGGCCGAGATCCTGCGCGAGATCTGGCCCGAGGTGCACCTGTCGCTGAGCCACGTGCTGCTGCCGGAAGAGGGCGAATATCCCCGCACCTCGACCACCGTCATCAACGCCTATGTCCAGCCGGTCATCAAGGACTACGTCGCCCGTCTGCTGGCGATGATGGAGGGTCGCGGGATCGCGGCGCCCCTGTTCTTCATGCAGTCGAACGGCGGGCTGACGCCCGCGCGGATCGCCGCCGAACAGCCGATCCACATCATCGAAAGCGGCCCGGCCGCAGGCGTCGTCGGCGCCTCGATCATCGGCAGCCAGACCGGATCGCCCACGGTCATCACGCTCGACATCGGCGGCACCACCGCCAAGGCCGCGCTGGTCGAGAACGGCACCCCCGGCAAGGCCACCGAATTCCAGGTCGGCGGCCACGTGCTGCAGGTCGAGCGGCTGCTGTCGGGCGGCGGCTTCACCCTGCGCGTGCCCGCCATCGACCTGGCCGAGGTCGGCGCGGGCGGCGGGTCGATCATCGCGCTCGATGCCGCGGGCGTGCCGCAGGTGGGGCCGCGCTCGGCCGGATCGAACCCCGGGCCCGCCTGCTACGGCCGCGGCGGGACCGAACTGACGGTGACCGACTGCAACCTGACGCTGGGCTATCTGAACGAAAGCTCCATCGCCGGCGGCGAGATGGTGCTGTCGCGCGACGCGGCGGTGAAGGTGGCGACCGAACAGCTGGCCGATCCGATCGGCCTGCCGGTCGAAGAGGCGGTGCACGGCGTCTTCACGCTGTCCTGCGTGACGATGATCCAAGCGATCCGCGCGGTCACCACCGAACGCGGTCAGGACCCGCGCGACTTCGCGGTCTTCGCCTTCGGCGGCAACGGCCCCCTCTTCGCCGCGGGCATCGCCCAGACCTTGGGCTGCCCCAAGGTGATCGTGCCGCCGGCGCCGGGCGTCTTCTCGGCCCTCGGGCTTCTCTGCGCCGAGGTCGAGATCCACAAGTCGCGCAGCTTCCGCGCGATCGTGGGCCCGGACAGCGTGGCGCAGGCGCAGGCGATGCTGGCCGAGATGGCCGCGCTGGCCGAGGCCGAGGCCGCCCAGCCCGGCGGCCGTGTCAGCGTCACCGCGCGCATGCGCTACGCGGGCCAGTCCTCGGACCTGCAGGTGAGCCTCGGCGATCCCGCGCGGCTGGATCCGGACGCGGTGCGCGCGGCCTTCGTCGCCGAACACGACCGGGTCTTCAAGTTCACCGCGCCCGATGACGAACCCGTCCGCTTCACCGCGATCGAGGTCGCCTATGCGATCCCGGTGGGCCGGCTCGACCTGTCCCGGCGGCGCCTGCCGACCGAAGGGCAGGCCAGCACGCAGCGCGCCTGGTTCGGCAGCCACGGCTGGCTCGATGCGCCGGTGATCCCGCGCACCGCGCTCGATCGGGCGACGGGGCCTTGCATCATCACCGATCCCGATGCAACGACGCTGGTGCCGCCGGGTGCCACCGCCCTGCGCACACCGCTGGGCGGGATCGAGATCACCCTGCCCCAGCCTGCCAAGGGACCCGCGCTGCGCCATGTCGAACCCGCCTGAAGCCCCTGCCCGCCCCGGCGACCCGATCGCCGCGATCCGGACACCGGCGCTGGTCGTCGACCTCGACCTGTTCGAGGCCAATGTCGCGCGCATGGCCGCGCATGCCGACCGGCTGGGCGTCGCGCTGCGCGCCCATGCCAAGACCCACAAGTCGGCCGACATCGGCCGGGCGCAGGTCGCGGCCGGCGCGGTGGGCCTGTGCTGCCAGAAGCTGTCGGAGGCCGAGGCGCTGGTCGACGAGGGCCTCGACGACATCCTGATCGCGAACCAGGTGGTGGGGGCGGCGCGGATCGAACGGCTGGTCGCGCTGTCGCGGCGCGCCCGCATCGCGGTCTGCGTCGATCATCCGGGGCAGGTCGCCGCGCTGGTCGCCGCGGGCGCCGAGATCGAGGTGCTGGTCGAGCTCGACTGCGGGTCGAACCGCTGCGGCACCACGCCCGAAGGCGCGGTGGCGCTGGCGCGGATGATCGAGGACGCGCCCGGCCTGCGCTTCGGCGGGCTGCAAAGCTACTATGGACGCGCCCAGCACATCTACGACCCTGACGAGCGCGCCCGCGCGCTCGAGGTCTCGATCGCGCTGACCGCCCGCGTGCGCGACGCGATCCGGGCCGAGGGCATCGCCTGCGACCGCGTCACCGGCGCCGGGACCGGCACCTTCGGGATCGAGGGTGCCTCGGGCGTCTATACCGAGATCCAGGCCGGCAGCTACGTCTTCATGGACGCCGATTACAACCGCGTGCGCGACGGCAACGGCGCGCCCGGCGGCTTCACCCAATCGCTCTACGTTCTGGCCACGGTGATCAGCACCGGTCCCGGCCGCGCGGTCTGCGACGCGGGGCTCAAGGCGAGTTCCCCCGACAGCGGACTGCCGCAGGTCGCATCGCCCGAGGGCATCACCCTGCGCGGCCTGTCGGACGAACACGGCACGCTCGACGATCCCGAGGCGCGGCTTGGCCTCGACGACCGGGTCTGGCTGATCCCGGGCCATTGCGATCCGACCGTCAACCTGCACGACTGGTATGTCGGCATCCGTGGCGGCGCGGTCGAGACGGTCTGGCCGGTGACGGCGCGCGGACGGCTCTACTGATGGAGGTCTCGCAGGTCGAAGCCGCGGTGGCACTGCTCAGGGACCGGATCATGGACCTGACGCTGGAACCCGGCAGCCGCATCGACGAACGGCTCCTGACAGAGCGGTTCGGCCTCGGCCGCACGCCGGCGCGCGAGGCGATGAACCGGCTGTCGGCCGAGGATTTCGTCGACCTGCGCCCGAACCGCGGCGGCGCCTTCGTGGCGCCGCTGGGCTTCGAGGACTTCGCCCAGATGATCGAGGCGCACCAGTTCTGCGAGGCGATGCTGTGCCACCGCATCGCGATGGACCATCCCGGCCTGCTCGACGACCTGCTGCGGATCCAGGCCAGCTATGTCGAAGCGGTGAACGCCCGCGACTTTTTGCGCATCACGCAGATCAACATGGCCTTCCACATGCGTTTCTACGCGACGCTGAACAACGCCTTCATCGAGACCTACGCACTCAAGATCCAGCGCCACGTCGCGAGGGTCCTGAACTTCACCTACCAGAACGAGCTGCCGGAGCTGTCCCATCAGGACGAGCAGTTCCGCCTGAACCTTGCCCAGCACGACGACATCCTGCGCGCGCTGGCTGATCGCGACCGCGCGCGGCTGACCGAGCTGCTCCTCGACCATGCGCGGTACGTTCAGCTGCGCCTGACGCACCTTCTGAATCGCCGCGGGCTGGTGCCCGAGGCGCCCGTCGACTTCGGTCGCCTCACACCGCGGGACTGAGCCGGCCGCGCGGACGAGACCCAGCGGCAGGCCCGCATCCGGTCAGTGGCCATAGCGAGGCTCGCCCGGAGGGTCATCTCCGCTCGGCGTGCGGCGCAGCGCGCAGCTAGCGGACCGGTGGCGGCGCAGTTCGAGCACTTCGCTGCGCCCCGCGCAGGTCGAGGATGAATGACCACCCTGACTCCTACCGCTATCCCCTCCATCATCCCCGGGTGGTTCGCCGAGCACGAGGTCGAGCGGCACGACATCGCGCCGAGCAAGCCGATGCAAGACACGTGTTTGTGGAAAGCTTAACCTAGAGGATGCGGGACGAGTTCTTGAGTGAGGCGCTGTTCCGCAACCTCGCGCAGGCGCGCCATCAGGGCGACGCGCTGGTCGAGACGGCCGGTCGGCGATCGCGGTCGGCGTCATATCATGGCGCAACGCGCGCTTCGGCAGACGAAGCGGCTCAGATCCGGGTCGCGAACGAGGATGCGCAAGGTGCGCTCGCCACTGACGGCATCCCCCACGACGATTAACGGCGCGTTCGCAGGGCCGCTCTCGGGCCCGTCGGTCATGCCACGGTCCTGCGCATGGCCGGCACCCTCACCGTCCTGTCCCGACGCCTTGGTCCGCCGCCGCGCGGCGCGGTGTGCGGGTGGCCCGATCCGGACACCGGCGGATGATCAGGTGACGCCGGCCCGCAGCAGCACGGTCACCGCACTGTCGAAATGTTCCGAGATCGCGGCCTCGGCCCGCGCCGCGTCCTGCGCGAGGATCGCCGTCGCGATGCGCTCGTGGCAGCGCATGTTCTCGAGCCGGTTCTCGCGGGTGCCGCGCGACCGCCAGCCGATCGACCAGGTCTGGCGCGTGGTGACGCCGAAGCTCTGGATCAGGATCTCGTAGAGCAGGTTGCCCGAGGCCTTCGCGATCAGCTCGTGGAACCGGATGTCAAGCTCCATCAGCGCCTCCGGCGGCCCGTCGAGTCCAGAGAACATCTGCGCCACGATCTCGAGCAGCTCGGCCGCGATCGCGTCGCTGCGGCGCATCGCGGCCAGCGCGGTCGTCCGCATCTCGAGCGTCCGGCGCACGTCGAGCACCTGCTGGATGGTCAGCTGCCCGGTCCAGGTCGTGTGATCGAGGATCAGGCTCAGCGCCCGCGCGTCCGGCATCGCCACCCGCGCCTTGCGCCCGTTGCCGACCTCGAGGATGCCGAGCGTCGCGAGGCCGCGCAGGGCTTCGCGCGCGACGGGGCGCGAGACCGACAGCATCTCGGCGATCACCGTCTCGGACGGCATCGCGTCGGACGGCCGCAGCCCGCGCTGGCGGATCAGCCTGCGCAGACCCTCCATCGTGCGTTCGACAAGGCCGATGCGCGGCCCCTCTTCATCCTGTCTGACAATATCGCTCATGGCGCCCTACAAAGCACGGCTTCTGGGCGGTATATCCGAGGATCGGCGCCTTGTCAGCGCCTTCAGTGCCTTCGACGCCTTCGACGCCGCGCTCAGATGCCGGGCGCCGGTCCCGCCGCCGCCGCGCGCAGCGCCCGTTCAAGATCGACCCTGCCCCGCGCCACCACCGCCAGCATCGCGGCATGGGCCGCCGCGGGGTCGCGCAGGCGGATCGCCTCGAGCACGGCGCGATGCATCGCGATCGCCTCTTCATGCGACTGGCTGCCGCGGTTCGTCAGCCGGAAGATCGCCAGCAGCGCCGCGCGCACCGCCGAGATCAGCTGGGCATAGACCCAGTTGCCGCTGCTCTCGATGATCGCGCTGTGAAAATCGAGATCGGCAAGGCTCCAGGCCTCGGCATCCCGGCCCGAGGCGGCCGCCATCCGGTCGAGCGCCTCGCCGATCGCCATCAAGGCCGGCAGGTTGCCGGCCTGCGCCGCCGCGGCGGCCGCCGCGGGCTCGATCAGCGCGCGGATGTCGAGCAGCGCGGTGAAGAACTCGATGTCGGGCTCCTGGCGCAGCGCGGCATCCAGAACCACCGGGTCCAGCATGTTCCAGCGGGCGCGCGGCAGCACCATGGTGCCCGACCGTGGCCGGGCGCGCAGCATGCCCAGCGCGGTCAGCCGCTGCATCGTCTCGCGCAGAGTGGTGCGGCTTGCGCCGAACTGGCGCATCAGTTCGGCCTCGCCGGGCAGCGGCGTGTCCGGGACGAACTGGCCCGAGACGATCGCGTCCACGAACTGCAGCAGCACCTCGCGCATCACCCGCCCCGCCGGCAGATCGCGCTCGCGCGCGACAAGCTGGCCCGCGCCCTTCGAACCGGCGGCAGGACGGGCGGGTGGTGACGCGGGAGATGCGGACATGCGCGATCCCTATCCGAAAGCCGCCGCGCCGAGAAGAGCGTTGCGGAGCGATTTAATCCTATTTACCGACTCGAATAATACTACTAATCATGGTCCCAAGCCATCGCCCTTTCGGACCCGGGACGCCTGACCAGATGAAGATCACCGCGCTCAAGACCTATCTGGTGCCGCCGCGCTGGCTGTTCCTGAAGATCGAGACCGATGCCGGGATCTCGGGCTGGGGCGAGCCGGTGGTCGAGGGCAAGGCCCTGACGGTCGAGGCGGCGGTGCAGGAGATGGCCGACCACCTGATCGGCAAGGATCCCCTGCGCATCGAGGATCACTGGCAGGCGCTCTATCGCGGCGGCTTCTACCGCGGCGGACCGGTGCTGATGAGCGCGCTGGCCGGCATCGACCAGGCGCTGTGGGACATCAAGGGCCGCGCGGCGGGCCTGCCCGTCCACCAGATGCTGGGCGGCGCCTGTCGGGACAGCATCCGGGTCTATTCCTGGATCGGCGGCGACCGCCCCGACGAGGTGGCGCAGGGCGCGCGCGACGCCGTGGCGCGCGGTTTCACCGCGCTCAAGCTCAACGGTGCCGAAGAGCTGCAGATCGTCGACGGGCACGACAAGGTCGACCGCATCCTCGAGACGATAGGCACGGTGCGCGACGCCGTCGGCCCCCATGTCGGCATCGCCGTCGATTTTCACGGCCGGGTGCACAAGCCGATGGCCAAGGTGCTGATCCGCGAGCTGGAGCCGTTCCGGCTGATGTTCATCGAGGAACCGGTGCTGTCCGAGAACCTCGAGGCGCTGCCCGAGATCACCCGCGGCAGCGCGACCCCGATCGCGCTGGGCGAACGGCTCTATTCGCGCTGGGACTTCAAGCGGGTGTTCGAGACGCGCTGCGTCGACATCATCCAGCCCGACCTCAGCCATGCCGGCGGCATCACCGAATGCCGCAAGATCGCCGCCATGGCCGAGGCCTACGACATCGCCGTGGCCTTCCACTGCCCGCTGGGCCCGATCGCGCTGGCGGCCTGCCTGCAGGTGGATGCGGTGTCGCACAACGCCTTCATCCAGGAACAGAGCCTGGGCATCCACTACAACACCGGCAGCGACCTCTTGGACTATCTCGTCGACCCGTCGGTGTTCCGCTACGCGGATGGCGCGGTCGAGATCCCGGCCGGCCCCGGCCTGGGGATCGAGATCGACGAGGCGGCGGTCATCCGCGCGGCGGAACAGGGCCACCGCTGGCGCAATCCGCTGTGGCGGCATGCCGACGGGTCGGTGGCCGAATGGTGAGGATCAGAATGAAGACCCGAGGCTATCTGGAACACATGGCGCTGATCGTCGCCGACTATGCGCCGCACATCGCCTTCTTCGGCGAGGTGCTGGGCATGGGCATCAACCGCATCGCCGGGCCCGAGGACGCGCCGAGTTCGGTCTGGCTCGACGGCGGGCTGCAGCTGGTGCGCCGCGACGGGTTCGCCGGGCCCGAGGGGCGCTGCCTGCACCTGGGCCTGATGGTCGCCGATCTCGACGCCGCGATCGAGGGGGCGCTGGCGCATGGCGGCGTGACGCTGCCCGCCGGGCGCAACTGGCTGCGCATGCCCGACGGGTTGGAGATCGAACTGATGCAGGCCACGGGAGACGCCGTCGAACAGGCCCGCGCCATCGATCCCCGCGCGACGGCCGGGTCATTATTGTAAGACAGGTTTCTGTCTTTGGTGTGTTTGAATTGTAGATTCGGGTTGACTGATTTCGACCCCCGGCCTAGGTGAAGAGGACAGCGCAGGGAGGCGTGGTCCTTCGGGGCGCAGGGGCAGGACCGCGGCATCACCGCGGCAGGGCGGGCGGCCGGTGCGCCGCCGCGGAGGAGGACGGATGAAGATCACCGCGATCAGGACCTATCGGGTCGAGGAATTCGCCAACGTGCTGTGGGTCCATGTCGAGACCGACGCGGGCATCACCGGTCTGGGCGAGACCTTCTACGGCGCCGAGGCCTGCGAGGCGCATATCCACAACACCCTCGCCGTGCGCCTGCTGGGCCAGAACCCGCTGAACATCGAGCTTCTGCACAAGGAGATGGTGTCGCTGCCGAACGCGCAGGCCTCGACCGGGGTCGAATACCGCGCCGCCTCGGCCGTGGACATCGCGCTGTGGGACATCTTCGGCAAGGTCGCCGGCCAGCCGGTGCACATGATGCTGGGCGGGCAGAGCTGGGACCGGATGCGGATCTACAACACCTGCGCCGGCACCCGTTACGTGCGCACCAACAAGATCAAGCCGGTCGATACCTGGAACCTCGGCGGCAAGGGCGCGGACGCCCCCTCGCCCTACGAGGATCTCGACGCCTTCATGACCCGCGCGGGCGAGCTGGCCGAGGACCTGCTGTCGAACGGCATCACCGCGATGAAGATCTGGCC
Organism: Frigidibacter sp. MR17.24; assembly: GCF_037095655.1. NCBI lineage: Bacteria > Pseudomonadati > Pseudomonadota > Alphaproteobacteria > Rhodobacterales > Paracoccaceae > Frigidibacter > Frigidibacter sp. MR17.24. The sequence continues at coordinate 21,571 of NZ_JBAWKE010000016.1, read as the reverse complement.
CTTCGATCCGGCCGCGATCGAGAACAAGGGCATGTTCATCACCGCCGAGCAGATGAAGACCGCGATCAAGCCCTTCGAGCTGATCCGCAAGGCCGTCGGCGACAAGATGGAAATCATGGTCGAGATGCACAGCCTGTGGAACCTGCCGGTCGCCATGGACATCGCCCGCGCTCTCGAACCCTATCAGCCGCGCTGGTACGAGGATGCGATCCGAATGAACTCGCCGCAGGCGCTGGCGGAATTCGCGCGCTCGACCACGACCTGGACCTGCGCGTCCGAAACGCTGGGCTCGCGCTTCGCCTACAAGGAATACCTCGACCGCGACGCCACGCATGTGGTGATGGCCGACCTGTGCTGGACCGGCGGGCTGACCGAGGGGCGCAAGATCGCCGCGATGGCCGACACCTATCACCGGCCGTTCGCGCCGCATGACTGCATCGGCCCGGTGGGCTTCGCCGCCGCGATCCATATGTCGATCAGCCAGCCCAACACCCTGATCCAGGAGTCGGTGCGCGCCTTCTACAAGGGCTGGTACCGCGAACTGGTCACCGAAGTGCCGCGCATCGAGGGCGGCTATGTCTATCCGATGGAGGGCCCCGGTCTGGGAACCGAACTGGTGCCGCAGTTCTTCGAACGCTCCGACCTGTCCACCCGTCTGTCCGAGGCCGCGTGATGTCGCTGAAACTCTTCGATCTGACCGGGCGCACCGCGCTGATCACCGGCTCGTCCCGCGGTCTGGGCCGCGCCTTCGCCGAGGGCATGGCCGCCGCCGGCGCCCGCGTGATCCTCAACGGCGTAAACACCGCCCGGCTGGAAGAAGCTGCGCAAGAGATGCGTGCCGCCGGCCATGACGTGCTGACCTCGGCCTTCGACGTGGCCGACGAGGCCGCGATCATCGCCGCCTTCGAGAAACTCGACGCCGCGGGGATCGAGGTCGACATCCTGATGAACAACGCGGGGATCCAGTTCCGCAAGCCGATGCTCGAACTCGACACCGCCGACTGGCAGCGGGTGATCGACATCAACCTGACCGCGTCCTTCGTCATCGGCCGTGAGGCGGCGAAGCGGATGGCGGCGCGCGGGCGCGGCAAGATCATCAACATCGGCTCGCTGACCTCGGAACTCGCCCGCGCGACGGTCGCGCCCTACACGGTCGCCAAGGGCGGCATCAAGATGCTGACCAAGGCCATGGCCGCAGAATGGGGCGAAAAGGGCATCCAGGCCAATGCCATCGGCCCGGGCTACATGGTCACCGACATGAACGAGGCGCTGCTGTCGAACCCCGAGTTCGATGGCTGGGTCAAGGGCCGCACGCCGATGCGCCGCTGGGGCCTGCCCGAGGAACTGGCCGGCACCGCGATCTACCTCGCCTCGGACGCGTCGAACTACGTGTCGGGCCAGATCATCTATGCCGATGGCGGCATGATTTCGGTGCTGTGATGAAGGCCGTCGTCCTTCACGCCCCGCACGATCTGCGCCTTGACGAGATCGAGGCCGCGCCCGCCCCCGGGCCGGGCGAGGTGCAGATCGCCGTCAGCCATGGCGGCATCTGCGGGTCCGACCTGCATTACTACCACCACGGCGGCTTCGGCACCGTGCGTGTGCGCGAGCCCATGGCGCTTGGCCATGAAGTCTCGGGCACGATCACCGCGCTGGGCGCCGGGGTCACTGGCCTGGCCGAGGGCGACCTGGTCGCGGTGAACCCCTCGCGGCCCTGCGGGCAGTGCGAATACTGCCGCAAGGGTCTGGCGCAACACTGCCTCGACATGCGCTTCAACGGCTCGGCGATGCGGTTTCCGCACGAACAGGGCCTGTTCCGCGCCGCCGTCACCCTGCCTGCGGCCCAGGCGGTGCGCCTGCCCGCGGGCACCGACCTGGCGCTGGCCGCGATGTCGGAACCGCTCGCGGTCTGCCTGCATGCCGTGGCGGGTGCCGGAAGCCTTGTGGGCAAGCGGGTGCTGGTGTCGGGCTGCGGCCCGATCGGCTGCCTGACGATCCTTGCCGCCCGCGCCGCCGGCGCCGAGGAGATCATCGCCACCGACATCGCCGCACCGGCGCTGGCCGGCGCCCGCGCGGTCGGGGCCGACACGGTGCTCGACCTCGCCGCCGCGCCGGACGCGCTTGCGCCCTACGGCGAAGCCAAGGGCCGGATCGACGTGGCCTTCGAATGCTCGGGCGCGCCGCCCGCTGTGCTGGCCGCGCTGACGGTGCTGCGTCCGCAGGGCCTCCTGGTCGCCGTGGGCCTCGGCCCCGAGGTGACGCTGCCCGTCGCCGCGCTCGTCGCGCGCGAGATCCGCCTGCAGGGCAGCTTCCGCTTCGACGCGGAATTCGCCACCGCCGCGCGCGCCATCGCGGCAGGCCGCATCGACGTATCGCCGCTGCTGACCCGGGTCCTGCCCGTGGCAGAGGCCACCGACGCCTTCACCCTCGCCTCGGACAAGGCGCGCGCGATGAAGGTACAGATCGCCTTCCCGTCCCCCTGAGGGGGCGGGCCGCCGACCAACGACGTATTCAGTAAGGGAGGAGACCTGATGAATTACCTGACGACGACCGCCGTGGCGCTGATCGCCACCCTCGGTGCCGGCTCGGCCGCGCTGGCAGAGCAGCATTTCCGCTTCCAGTCCTCGGACCCGGCGGGCAACCCCAACTTCGAACTGCAGCACGTCTTCGTCGACAAGGTGAAAGAGCTGACGAACGGCGAGGTCACGATCGAGCTGATGCCGGTGGGCACCATCGTCGACTACAAGGAGACGCCCGACGCGATCCAGGCCGGGCTTCTTGATGGCCACATCACCGACACCTCGTATTTCGCCGGCCGTGACCCGGCCTTCGGCCTGATCGCGAACCCGGTCGGCGCCTGGGCCGATCCCGCGCAGATGATCGACTTCGTCGAGAACGGCGGCGGCAAGGAGCTGATGAACGAGCTGATCAACCCCTACGGGCTCGAATTCATCGGCGTCTCGACCCCGGGGCTCGAGGCGTTCGTGTCGAAGGTGCCGCTCGACAAGGTCGACGACCTGAAGGGCGTCAAGATCCGCTCGCCCGAGGGGCTGATCGCCAACGTCTTCGCCGCCGCCGGCGCGAACCCGGTCAACCTGCCCTCGTCCGAGGTCTACACCTCGCTCGACAAGGGCGTGATCGACGCCGCCGACTACTCGGTCTTCTCGGTCAACCAGGACACCGGGATGAACGACATCGCGACGAACCCGGTCTATCCGGGCTTCCACTCGCTGCCGCTCATCGAGGTGTCGATGAACAAGGCGAAGTGGGACGCGCTGTCGCCCGACCTGCAGGAGAAGATCAAGGAAGCCGAGAAGATCTTCCAGCAGACCCAGATCGACACGCTGCACGAGCGCGACCTGAAGGCGGTCGAGGCGGCGAAGGCCGGCGGCAAGATCACCGTGCACAACTGGTCGGACGAGGAACGCGCCAAGTTCCGTGGCATCGCCCGCGGCGAATGGGAAAAGGTCGCGACCAAGTCGGAGATGTCGCAGAAGGTCTACGACACGCTGGTCGCCTATCTGACCGACAAGGGCCTGATGGCGAAGTGACGCGATGGCGGCCCCGGCGCAGGCGTGCACCGGGGCCGCCGTTTCCGGCGGGCCGCGCGCCTGCCCCGCGGAGGAGACCCCATGTCAGATCCACATATTCCCCCCGCCGAGGACCATTCGGTCCTGCCGGTCGAAAGCCCGCTGGGCGTGCCGCGCGCCGCGGGCGCGCTTGGCCGGGTGATCGAGCGTTTCGGCTTCATCTTCGCCGCCGGCATCGTCGTCGCCGCGGTCATGCTGCTGATGGAGGTCTTCCTGCGCTACGTGCTCAACCGCCCGACGATCTGGGCGCACGAGACCTCGACCTTCCTCTGCGCGCTGGCGTTCCTTTACGGCGGGCTCTACGTCGCCGCGCGCGACACGCACATCCGTGTCGTGCTGATCTACGAGATGCTGCCGCCGGCCGCGCGCCGCGGGCTCGACATCTTCATCGCCGCCTCCTCGGCGCTGGCCTCGGCCTTCTTCGCCTGGGCGGCCTGGATGATGGTGGCGAAATCGGTCTGGGCGCCCAGCGGCGAGGTCCGCTTCGAACGCTCGGGCAGCGCCTGGAACCCGGCGATCCCGGCCTGGACCAAGATCTTCCTCTTCGTGGTGCTCATCGTCATGACCCTGCAGTTCGCCGTCTTCGCCTGGAACCACCTGCGCCGGCCCGTCGCACAGACCGGGGCCGCGCGGACCGGGGGTGAGGCATGAACGCGATCATCGATCTCGCCGCGCTGGGCATCGGCCCCTCGACGCTGCTGATGTTCGGCACCATGGTGGCGCTGTTGCTCAGCGGCATGCCGCTGGCCTTCGTCACGCTGCTGGTGGCGCTGATCTTCGCGCTTCTAGGCTTCGGCCCCATGGCCGTCGGCATCATCACCAGCCGCATCTACACCTTCGTCAACAACTTCATCTTCGTCTCGGTGCCGATGTTCGTGCTGATGGCGGCGATGCTCGACCGGTCCGGCGTGGCGCGCGACCTCTTCGACGCGATGAAGCTGATCGGCGGGCGCATCCGCGGCGGCGTCGCGGTGCAGACGATCTTCGTCTCGGTCATCCTGGCCGCGATGTCGGGCATCATCGGCGGCGAGATCGTGCTTCTGGGCCTGCTTGCGCTGCCGCAGATGCTGCGGCTGGGCTACAACAAGAACCTCGCCATCGGCGTGGTCTGCGCCGGCGGCTCGCTGGGCGCGATGATCCCGCCCTCGATCGTGCTGATCATGTACGGGCTGACCGCCAACGTCTCGATCGGATCGCTCTTCTCGGCGGCCTTCATCCCCGGCGCGATGCTGGCGGGCTTCTACGTCGTCTACGTGCTGGTCATGTCCTATTTCGTGCCCGGCACCGCCCCCCCACCCACGAACGAGAAGATCCCCACGGCCGAGAAGCTGCGCCTGCTGAAGGGCCTGTTCCTGCCGATCATGGTGGTGGTCTTCGTGCTGGGGTCGATCTACGGCGGCATCGCCTCGGTGACCGAGGCCTCGGCCGTGGGTGTGGGCGGCGTCGCGCTGTCGGCGCTGCTGCGGGGCGAATTCACCTGGGCCTTCCTGCGCGACAGCGCGATGCAGACGCTCTCGACCGTGGGGATGATCGTCTGGATCGGCATCGGCGCCACCGCGATCGTCGGCGTCTACAACCTGATGGGCGGCATCAGCTTCGTCTCGGGCCTGATCACCGGCGTGTCGGACAACCCGACCGTGATCATCCTGCTGATGATGGCGATCCTCTTCGTGCTGGGGGCCTTCCTCGACTGGGTGGGGATCGCGCTGCTGACGATGCCGATCTTCGTGCCGATCGTGAAGTCGCTGGGGCTCGACCCGGTTTGGTTCGGGGTGCTGTTCTGTATGAACATGCAGGTCAGCTTCCTGTCGCCGCCCTTCGGCCCGGCCGCCTTCTACCTGAAGTCGGTCGCCCCGCCCGAGATCTCGCTCGGCGACATCTTCAAGGCGCTGCTGCCCTTCATCGCGCTGCAGATCCTCGGCCTTGCGGTGATGATCCTCTTCCCCGGCATCGCGATGTACTGATACGGGGGGCGGGGCGACGGCCTCGCCCTCCCTCGTCCCACCACCGCCCATGAACAGGGACCCGACATGACCCAACGCCCCCGGATCACCCCCGACCAGCTTCGCTCGCGTCTGTGGTTCAACAACCCCGATGATCCCGAGATGACGGCGCTCTACCTCGAGCGCTACCTGAACTACGGGCTGACGCGGGCGGAGCTTCAGGGGGGCCGCCCGATCATCGGCATCGCGCAGACCGGCAGCGACCTGTCGCCCTGCAACCGCCACCATGTCGAACTTGCCAAGCGCGTGCGCGACGGCATCACCGCCGCGGGCGGCATCCCGATGGAGATCCCGGTCCACCCGATCCAGGAGACCGGCAAGCGCCCCACCGCCAGCCTCGACCGCAACCTCGCCTACCTGGGCCTCGTCGAGGCGCTGCACGGCTACCCGATCGACGGGGTGGTGCTGACGATCGGCTGCGACAAGACGACGCCCGCGCTTCTGATGGCGGCGGCGACCGTCAACATCCCCGCCATCGCCTATTCGGTCGGGCCGATGCTGAACGGCTGGCACCGGGGGGAACGGGCCGGGTCGGGCACCGTGGTCTGGAAGGCGCGCGAGCTGCTGGCGCGCGGCGAGATCGACGAAGAGGGCTTCTATGAGCTCGTCGCCTCCTCCGCCCCCTCGGTCGGCTATTGCAACACGATGGGCACCGCCTCGACGATGAATTCGCTGGCCGAGGTGCTGGGGATGCAGCTGCCCGGGTCCGCCGCGATCCCCGCCCCCTACCGCGAGCGCGGCCAGATGGGCCATGCCACCGGCCGCCGGATCGTCGAGATGGTGTGGGAGGATCTGCGCCCCTCCGACATCCTGACCCGCGCGGCCTTCGAGAATGCGGTCGTCGCCTGTTCGGCCTTCGGCGGATCGACCAACGCGCCGATCCACCTGAACGCGGTCGCCCGCCACGCCGGGGTGCCGCTTGGCAATGACGACTGGCAGCGGCTCGGCCACCGGGTGCCGCTGCTGGTGAACCTGCAGCCCGCGGGCACCTATCTGGGCGAGGATTTCCACCGTGCGGGCGGGGTGCCCGCGGTGCTGGGCGAGCTGATCGCGGCGGACCTGCTGCCCCATCCCGACGCGCCCACCGTCGCCGGTGCCCCCCTGGGCGCGGGCGCGATCCGCAGCCTGTCGCCAGAGGTAATCCTGCCCGTGGCCCGGCCGCTGAAGGCCGAGGCCGGGTTCATGAACCTTTCGGGCAATCTCTTCGACAGCGCGATCATGAAGACCAGCGTGATCTCCGAGGATTTCCGCGCCCGCTACCTGTCGAACCCCGACGATCCCGAGGCGTTCGAGGGCACGGTCTTCGTCTTCGACGGGCCCGAGCATTTCCATGCCGTCATCGACGATCCCGCGCTGGGGATCGACGAGGATGCGGTGCTGGTCATGCGCGGCGCCGGTCCCCTGGGCTATCCCGGCGCGGCCGAGGTGGTGAACATGCGCCCCCCCGCCCATCTGCTCAAGCGCGGCATCGCCGCCCTGCCCTGCATCGGCGACGGCCGCCAGTCGGGCACCTCGGGCTCGCCCTCGATCCTGAACGCCTCCCCCGAGGCGGCGGCGGGCGGAGGCCTTGCGCTGCTGCGCAACGGCGACCGGCTGCGGATCGACCTGCGCAAGGCCCGTGTCGACGTGTTGCTGCCTGCGGACGAACTGGCCACGCGCCGCGCGGCGTTGCAGGCCGAGGGCGGCTACCCGGTGCCGCCGAGCCAGACGCCCTGGCAGGGGATCTTCCGCTCCCTCGCCGGCCAGCTCGACAGCGGGATGGTCCTCGACGGTGCCGATGCCTATCACGACATCGCCCGCGCGAGCCTGCCGAGGAACAACCACTGACACGCAGGGCGGTCGAGGGGACCCGGACTGCCCCCGGTCTTCGCCTCGGCCGCCATGCGAACCGCGAAGGTTGCGTCTGTCGGTCGGGGCCCGGCGCCTCCGCGATCCGCAGCACTCCGAAGCGGGGCACCAGGGTCCCCAGCACCGAACTCTACATCGGCCGGCTGATCTGGAACCGCCAGACATTCGAGACCGATCCCCGGACCGGCCGTCGGCCGGCAAGACACATCCCCGGGTCGGAATGGGTGATCAGAGAGGTCCCGGAGCTGCGGATCATTTCGGAGGCACTCTGGCAGCAGGTGAAGGACCGCCAGGACGGCCGGAAGATCAAGCACACCATGGTCGAAGCCTGGGAACGTCGCAAACCGCGCTTCCTGCCCACAGGCCTCATGAAGTGCGGCAACTGCGGCGGCGGCTTCTCGACGGTCGGCACGGATCGCTTCGGCTGCAGCAGCGCCCGCAACAAGGGCAAATCCTATTGCGACAACACGGTCACCGTGACACGGCAGGACATGGATGGCCGCATCCCGAACGCGCTGTCCAACCAGCTGATCGATCCTGACCTCACGCGCGCCTTCGTCGAGGAATACATCGCGGAACGCAATCGTCTCGCGTCGACCTGCGTCGACGATGGCGCTGGCAAGCAGCGCGAACTGAACAAGATCAAGCGCGACCAGGACAAGCTGGTGACGGCTCTCCTCAACGGCATGACGGCGGGTCCGCTGAATGCCCGACTGGAGCAGCTCGAGGCGCGGAAGACCCTGCTCGAGGCCGAGCTGGCCGAGATCGCGAAGCGGAAGAAGAACACCCCTACCCTGCTCCACCCCGGCATTGCCAAGACCTACCATCAGCGGGTCACTGCGCTGGTCGCGGCACTGTCGGAACCCGAGCACGAGGGTGAAGCGAAGGAGCTGCTGCGCGGACTGATCGACCGGATCACGGTCACGCCCATCCCGGGTCCCGGCAAACGCCGGCTGCCGCGCATCGACCTGCAGGGCTCGCTGATCGATATCCTCGAACTGGCGGTGGTGGGTGAGCGTGAACTGGGAAAGCAAAAAGCCTCCTGCGAGAGGAGGCTGATCAACTTGTAGAGTTTATGGTTGCGGGAGCAGGAGAAAACCGAAGTCTGTACAATCCCACCGTGCAGACCCAGACCCAGACCCAGACCCAGACCCAGACCCAGACCCAGAGAAAGTATGGCTCGCAAGACGGCAATGGCCGGTTCCACGCGTCAATGTCCGCCTTCCTAACGCAATCAGCCCGGCCCACCATCTGCCCACGTCCACAGCCGCGCCTCACCTCCATGGACCATCTCGTCCTCGCGAGGCTGACGAGACGTGCACCGGAACACCGCGTAGCGCAGGGCGCTGCGCAAAAGAGCTGGTAGTGCTCGGCGTTCTCGATGACGTCAGGAACGATCCTCGTCCCCACGTCTCGGGTTGAGCGCCCGATCAAGCTTCTTTTCGACCTCTGCCCCGCGTGCCTGTCCAATGCGCGAGAAGATGGGCTTGAGCCACTCCCTGAGCTCCTCCGCAGTGTCGCGCCGCCACTCGGCGAAGGCCGTCGCGGCCTCGCGCAGCGTGTTGCGCTCACGTTCCAGCTCCGCTCGCTCCTAAGCGATCTGTTTGCGATGCTTCGCCAGTTGGTCCTGCTTTCGCCGGATCGCCGACCAGACGTTGGTCAGGACGCGGAGCGCCCCCCGCGACGCCCCGAGTGCCGCGACAGCCTTGCGGTCGTCCTGGGGCGCGTCTTTCGGCATTTCCTCTGGGTCCGGCACCTGCCAGCCAAAACGCTCGCCGTCTCCAATCAGCTTCTCTGCGGCGCACATGGCCCCGTACACCGGCGCACGGGCCATGCTGCGCGACCTGCCACCTGCGAAATGGCTGCTTGGCGATCGCGGCTATGATGCCGACTGGTTCAGAGAAGGCCTGCAAGACAAGGGCTTGCGGGTGTGCATCCCGGGACGGAAGGGTCGAAAGACTCCAGTCCAATACGATCGGCGACGCTACAAGCGCCGCAACCGGATCGAGATCATGTTCGGCAGGCTGAAGGACTGGAGGCGTGTTGCGACGCGCTACGACAGATGCCCGAAGGTCTTCCTCTCGGCCATCGCTCTCGCCGCAACCGTCCTCTTCTGGCTATGAGTCCTGAGCCTAAGCCGCCAAGGCGAATGCCTGTGCTGGCGTTTTCATCTTCAGCGCCTGATGTGGTCGCCGATGGTTGTAGAAGCCGATCCAGTCGCTGATGGCTCGAGCTGCGTGCTGGATGCTGTCGAAGCGCTGACGATGGACGCATTGCTCTTTCAGCGTCCGGATCACGCGCTCAACCATGCCATTCTGCTGCGGGCAATGCGGGGTGATGAACTCCTGCTTCAGTCCATAGCTGCGCACGAGGGCCGTGAACTTGCGGCTGGTAAATACCAGCCCGTTGTCGGACCGCAGAAGGAATTCCTTCGGCACTCGTCCAAGAGTGCCGAACCTGGTGATCAAGGCGTGCTCCAGCGCGCTGGCGGCCGTTTTGGCCTTGCCCGAACGGGACAGGTGCCAGCCCAGGAGCTCCCTGGTGTGGCAGTCGATGACCAGTGCCAGGGTGGTCCAGCCGTCACGCCCAGCCCAGACCCGGCACATGTCCGTCGACCAGCGCTCGTTGGGCGCGGTGGCGACCGAGGGCACGGCCTCGATCCTCGGCCGCATGCCAAGCGCCCGTTTGCGGACCTGCCAGCCCTTGAGCTGGAAAATTCGCTGAACAGTGTTCTTGTTGAAGCCCAAGAGCCAGGCCACGGTGCGGTAGCCGAAGGACGGGTTGGCCTCGATCATCGCCTTGATCGGTTCGGCGAAGCGGACCGCAATTTTCGGCGCGCCCTTCGTGGGCCGGTAATAGACCGTGCGTCGAGGAACGCCGAACCAGGCACAGAGCTTGGTCAGCGGCACTGAAAATCCGTCATCGAGAAGGCCCTGCTGGACACCCAGGATCATCTGTCGTCCTGCGCATCCAGCAAGGCCTGAAGCTTTTTTCGAGCGCGCAGCTCCAGCATGGCCTCGCCGTAGGCCTCCTGAAGGTCCTTCAGCTGCCTCTTGTATTGCTCGCGGATGTCGAGAGGGTTGGCACGCAGCGCGTTCTCCATCCCCCGCTTTGCGTCATCGACCCAACCCTCGATCTCAGACGGCGACAGGTCGTAGGCCCTGCTGGCCTCCGCGACCGTGGTCTTGCCTTGGATGATCTCGACGACCAGCGCCGATTTGCGCTTCGCCGTCCACCGCTTGATTCCCTCGTCCATACTCACACTCATGGCTACATATCTCCTTGTAGCATGAGCAGATTTTCAGTGGGTCATTACACCTGCCCGCAGCCGCATCGCTCCCCTATCCACGCACTCTTATCTTCATCAAGGGGGCGATGAGTTGCGCCGCGTTGAGCAGCAGCCCCAGCAACAATGCGAGGCATATAAAGACAGGATTGGCAATCACGCTGTCGATCCAGTCTGGGTCAATGGTGAAGGGCTCAGCCCCTTCAACCGACATACGCAGTGCTCCGCCGCCCGCCCCGGACAGCGCAATCGCTCTCAGAGACGGATACCCATTTGCCTCTGCCAGAAAAAAATGTCCGGTACTGCGTTCTGAAGGCTGGCCACGGGAGAAGAGTTCCACCGCTGCTCCCGGGATCAATTCGCCCTGCTCCACGACAACAGACCGGCGACCGAAGGCCCGTGTTAGCGGGTTCTGCTCACGGATCTCATAGCTACCCCCAAGCAAAAAATCGGGCCGCCCTCCCACCGACAGCTCTCGACCGAGAGTGATCCGGCCCGACATCGATAGCGGTCCCGCGGCACGTAGTGCCGTCTCTGAAATCACTACGAACCCGTTCGGCACCTCACGCGGGCTGATCTGTCCTGGCATTGCTTCAAGTACGCTGCAATTTTTTTCTACGCAGGGCAGGAAGCGGATCAGGAGCCGAGCATCCTTTTCCCTTGGCTCGAGCCGGATCTCGACACTGTCTCCTGCACCGATACTGAGGTGGTAGAAGCCCTCACTGGGCAAGAACTGAGCGCAGCTTGCGTCATCTCGACGCGCCGATGCGCGCCGGTCCGGGTTCGGACGGCAGAGCACCATCCCCTGTTCGATCCACCATTCCTGCGACTTGTTGAAAGTCACCTTTATTGAGGTCGTATCGGCCATAACCACTGCGGTGCGTGCGACTGGTAGCCTCAGGTCTAGCAAGAGCGCAAGCGCAATAAACGCCGCAATAGTCAGCAGCAAGACTAGCTTCACCGGTCGCCCCGATCCCAGCTCCTGTCGGAGCGCCCGCCAGAGGTTAACAACGCGGTGTCTAGATCCGCCTAGCATGCGCCGCCTACCATGAGAGCGAAACGAGCGAGGCATCCTCGGTCTTGCCCGAACGGACGCGAATCAATTCCACTTCGATCGGGCTTTCGAGTCCGGCGGGCAGTTCCAGATCACAGACCATGTCGAAGGCGGTCCGGCTACCTTCTGTCAAAGGCAGGCAGGTGACCTCAGGCGCATCGCCCGCGTATGCAATTACTTCGTCGGCTTGAAACGAGTTAACGAAGATCCGTACCACTCCCTCCATCCGCTCGGACACACGCCATCCGGACAGGGCGATATCGCTACCCTGCCGGTCACAGCTACCTGCGGAAACAAGCGTTCCGATCCTGTCTGCATCCGTGGTCAACAAGAGTTGCGTATGGGCGGTGGGATAGTCGAAGATTACATTGCCCCCCGCCCAATCTGCGGGCAGCTCGTAGTGGTTACGCGATTCATAAAGTCCGTCGACCGTCCTAACGCTCAGGCACAGATTGGACCATCCAGCGGGAATTTCGGCGCTGATCCTCAGATCTTCGGACAGGTTGCCCGCAACCTGCGAAATTCCGACGACGAGCGTACCAGAAATCTCGGACCTCTCAAAGACCTTCTCGGTGAAGGGGGCGGTTGTAAGGCGCGGAGCTTCTGCGCTAGCCTCACCGCAAATAGCAAAGAACGTCGCTGAAAAAACGAGCAGCCTAGTGAGCATCAAACACATCTCGATAGGAATTCTTTCCGTTACGAGCTTAAATCTGTTGTTGCTCGGCGGGCAAGCCGGTCTTGCACAATCGGTTCAAGTAAGTGGAGCTGAACAGGGTCAGGGTTTCCTGTTTTCCGATGAGGGGTTCTGCTTCCTACTGACTGCGGCCCATGTGACGGACGGGATGCGGCGACTGCAAGTTCTGGCGCAGAGTGGGCGCGAGGGTGTGGCGACGATGGCCCGTCCCTTCTGGGCAGGCTTCGACCTCGATGTCGGTCAGGTTCGGCGGCTTGAGCCTGGTGACTGCACGGCGACGCTGGACGATCTGGATGCGGGCGCACGTCGGGCGCTGTCGGGCGCAAAAGTTACCCTGCCGCTCGTGGGGCCTGGGGGTGTCGACAATCTGGCGCTGTCAGTGACCAGTTCCGATTATTTGGTCTTCGATGCGGCTTTCGAGGATCCGGCCCTATTCGGGCGTCAGGGCATGTCGGGCGGGTTCGCGCTTCTTGGCGAAGTACCTGTGGGTATGGCCTTCACGACGGCGAAAGGAGGCTCCATCCAATTCATTCAGATGGCAGAGATCGTGATGAACCTGCGCCGCTGGATGGAGCGCTCCGCGCTCGCACCCTCCGCGCCAGAACCGGCAGAAGTTGCAGGTGCCGGACTGCGCTACGAAGTAATTTCCGCCATTCCACCCGCAATTGACGGCACGCATGTGATCGAGGCGATGCAGGACGGCTCCGGTTTCTTTGCCTATCCAGCTGGGCAGGACGCCACGATCCTCTTGCGCAATCTAGCGGAGGGAAAAAAGCGGATAGCGCGGATACGGATCGAAAGCCGGGCCACGGACGGGTTCACTCAGCCCGAGCGAGTGCTGATCTCTTTCGCCGCGCGCGAGGGCGCAAAGCCCGAATTCTGGCGAAGTTTCCTTTTTCCGCCCGATGGTGCCTTCGACACCGGCGCGTTCCAGCCAAAGGCCGGGTCGGAACTGGTGATCACCCTGATCGGCGCGCGCGGGAATGATCCCGTGCGCGTTGATCGGATTCAACTCGACTAGGGCAGGATACGGATGCTCATAGGCAAAATGCCAGCGGAGTTGTTACTGTATTCCAGATTGGCGCCTCCGACTAACGTACCGGTCTCGTCTGCGCGGAGGCTTACCCACCGACCCGGCATGCTGTTTGACTCGAGATAAATACTTATCGCTTCTTCGTTTATGCGAAAGGCGCAACGTTCGTCCTTGTCGATCTGAACGTAACAGCCCATTTTCTCGTTATATGGACCAGGCTGCAGGCTGAGCGAAACTTTCTTGTCCGGCGCCACGCTTCCACGCAGCTGCTGCATCAGCAAGATGAGGAGCCTCATCTGTTCATCCGGAAGGTTCGACGCGTCCATTTCAATAACCGAGGGGCGCATTGCCGCAAAATGGTGCCGGATCGCGATCCACCGCACCGCCGCCTCCGGACTCCCCAACGCGAAGCGCATCGCCATCTTTTCGAGCTCAACATCGCCGGAAGCCAACATCAATTCGATCGCCGCCTGCGAACGGCTGGGGTCCGGATCGTCCAGCAGCTCCAGATAGCCCGATAAGCCGGAGGTGCGGCTATCGATCTGCTTCTTGAGCTCATCGGGCGTAAGGGCGAGAGCGGCGTGAGCGGCAAAGGCAAAGCTTAGGCCGAGCCTTAACGATCGGTAGAAAGACATAGAAAACCCTTAGCTTGTCACGAGCCGAACGCAGCTGAATCAGTGGATCACGTCAACCGCCAAGAAGGCAGTTCTTGCTGCAAGTTGTCTTCTGTAGCCGGTCGGCCACTCAACTCCTGGAAACGAGGTGCGCCAATTCAGGCGCAAAGCGCGCTATGCCTCACCCATCGCCCGATGCTGCGGCGATCATGCTGCGCGGCGGGTCCAACGTCCACTAACAGGAATTTGCGCGTGCAGCGATCGCGGCAGTCGACCGTCCGCTATGGGCCGCTAGCGTCGATAGATGTGCTGGCGCCCGCGCCAAGGACGGCGTCCGCTGTCTGCGCCGAGAGGTCCGCTCTCGCGCCCGGTGGGGCGATAAATGCTGTTCCGCGCACGGACGTCCGCTTTCCCGGGTATGCTGCGGGTGCTTTGCCGCGCTGCCATCGGACCGCTTCCTGCGCGAAGCAGACCCGGCGGTCGAGGCAGCTACCCAAGCTTTTGGGAATAGAAAAGGGCCGCGCGATGCGCGGCCCTTTCGAGCAAATAGGCTTTTGGGGACCTACCGCCCCCCAGTCCCTCGCTGACGCGTGCGGCGATGGCCAAACCGGGCAACCTCCTTGAGCGCGGCGCGCGTCTTCATCAACAGGTCCAAGGCCGCGGCCTCCAGCAGCGCGCCGCGAAGGTGTGCTTCCCTGCGGGCTCGGGCACCTGCCCTTTCCGCCAGCATGTCGCTGACGATCTTTGCCGCCGTCGACATCATTGCGTCTCACCCTTCGTCGCGACGCTATTGACGCCTGGCGAAGCGCCTTGCGCATCGGCCGAAGCCACCACCGGCTCGACCCAAGAGGTGTGGAGGCTGAGCAGGCGCCGCTGGCTCGCGGTCGCCGCCGTTGCCAGCGCCCCGCAGAGCTCGCTGCGGGTGTCCTGGCTCAATTCGTCCAAGATCTGGCACACAAGCTGACCATAGGCGGCACGGGCCTTGGCCCAGTTGCCGGCGTCACGCTCGGCACCTTGCTGAGCCCTGCTGACGACACCCTGAAGCTGGGCCATCAGGGCATCGTTGGGTTTGGGAACGAAGATCTTTTTCTTCGTCATCGGAGGTCCTCCTTCCGAGGGTTCGCTACGGTCCGGAAGTGAACCGCGGCGGCCGTCGCGGCCCCGGCAACCGGGGCGTTTCGCTGTGGCAGAGGGGAAGTGAGACCGGTCGCGAGGCCGCAGAAATCGCCGAAGACAGTTTTCTCAGATTTCTTCTGCCCCCTGGATCCGCACCCTGCTGCCGCGGACAGGGCGCTGCGCGTAGGAGCTGGTAGCGCTCGGCGTTCTCAATGACGTCAGGAACGATCCTCGTCCCCACGTCTCGGGTTGAGCGCCCGATCGAGCTTCTTCTCGACCTCTGCCCCGCGTGCCTGTCCGATCCGCCAGAAGATGGGCTTGAGCCACTCCCGGAGCTGCTCCGCGGTTTCGCGCCGCCATTCGGCGAAGGACGTCGCGGCATCGCGCAGCGTGGTGCGCTCGCGTTCCAGCTCTGCCCGCTCCTGAGCGATCTGCTTGCGATGCTTTGCCAGTTGGTCCTGTTTTCGCCGGATCGCCGACCAGACATCGGTCAGGACGCGGAGCGCCCCCGGCGACGCCCCGAGTGCCGCGACAGCCTTGCGGTCGTCCTGGGGCGCGTCCTTCGGCATTTCCTCTGGGTCTGGGACCTGCCAGCCAAAACGCTCGCCGTCTCCAAGCAGCTGCTCTGCGGCGCGCATGGCCCCGTATGTGCGCTTGGCCGATGCGAGCTTCTCCGCCGCGGCGGATCTCTCCCTGGCGGCCGCTCGGCGATCCGCCTCGGCTTCGCTGACGCTCGATCGGGCCTTGGCCCTGTCGGCGGCAGCCGCGCTCCGCTCGGCGCTCGCAGCTGCAACCTCGGCTTCCACGGTCGCCCTGCTCTTGGCCGCGAGCACGCGGTCCGATTTGGCCGCGGCAAGCACGTCAGCAGCTTCCTCGGCGGCCAGTTTCCGCATCCTGGCCAGCGCGCGCTTTTCCTCCGCCCGCCACTTGGCCGGTTTCACATAGCCGCGCTTCGGGGGGATCTTCGTCACGTCGAATGCCCGACCTTCGGCCGCGCTCACGGCGTCCTCTTCGGCGATCATCTCCCTGCGTGCGGCGGCACGCGGCTCGCCGCGCTCGAGCCCCAGCGCGGCAAAGGCCTCGCCCACGCTGTCCTGCCCGGCCTCGTAGGACTTGATGAAGGCATGGGCGGAGGGCTGGATCATCTCCTGCCGCCCGCGCCGAACGGAGGTCTTCTCGGTGGTGACCATGACGACGGCATGGATGTGGCAGGCGCTCTCGTCGTGATCCACGCGGGCGTGGACGCAGGCCGCGCCGAAGGTGTCCTGCAGCCAGGTCGTCGCCCGGGTGATGAAGGCGTCCTCGCGCGCCGCGATGGCTTGCCGGCGCAGGACATGCAGGTCCAGACGATCCAGGCTGGGCGCATCCCGGATCGCAGCCTCCACGGCCGCGTCGCCCGCCGCGTCGAACCATTCATGATGCGCCGTCAGGATGATCTCGCGCAGCGGCCCGTCTTTCGAGGTCCGCCACGGGTCCTTCGGGCCGTCAGCCTCGCGAAGATGCGCCTCGGTGTTGCGGCGGCGGGCATGCAGGGCATTGACCTCCGCCGCGAGGTTGCGGCGGCGCATCTTCTCGACGCGCTGCCGCAGGGCGATGGCCCAGTCGGGCTCGCCGATCAGCAGGCGGTTCGGCCGCTCGGGGGTCGGATTGCAATGCTCGCGCTCCTTCTGGACCCTCAGGCGATGGCTCTCGTAGCGGCCGAGAAGCTGCGGAAAGAGCCCCGCCATGCGCATGACGATGCGATAGCGGGAAGCGGCGCTGGCGGAGGAGGAAGACATGGCGAGGGTCCCGGCCGTGGAGAGGTCGGCAGGGAAGTCGGATCGTCGCGCCCGGTCCGGAAACGCGCGGATCAAAGATTTGCGCGGGGAAAGTACTCATTAAACAAGTGGCGCAGTCGGTTCCCGACAGCCCACTTGCAGCGTTCGCCAGAGGCACGGCCCCTGGACCCTGGTCCCGCCTGGCGGCGGGCCCGAGGGGAACGCCATCCCCCTCACCCCCGGGCAGGGATTGCTCGCCGCCCCCTGCACCCCTGGCGTCTGTCCGACGGACCGGGAGGGCGTGCCACCCCTCCGGCCTCCCCGGGTCGGGACCGCTCGCCGCCTGTCCCGACACCCTCTCCGGCGTCCTTCCGACGGACCGGGGGGAGGCGTTCTGCACTCTCCCCCCGGCCCCCCACCAGCGCCCGGGGAGCGTTGGACACCTCCCCGAACCCCTCCGTCCCGAAGAAACAAAAGGATCAGGGTTTCAGCTGCGCGGTCTTGGTGACGCGCAGCCGAAGCCCTGATCCAAAAATGGAGAGAGAAGGCGCGCGTCGACACATTCCCACACTCATGGAGTTCGTCGATGTTTGACGCATTCACCCCGACCGCCGACGCGGTCTCGACTCAAGTTACAACCCCCGACACCAATGCCGATGCCGCGCCGGACTGGCGCGCGGCGCTGAAGCCCGGCGATATTGTCGCTTTCCGCTTCCCCGTCGAAGATGCTCTCGATCCCGAGGCGCTGCCGAAGGTCCGCCCGGCGCTCGTGATGCTGCGCGACAAGACCGCCGACGGCGCGACGGTCACGCTCGCCTTCGGCACCACGCGCGGCGCGTTCCGCTTCCACGACTACCCCTACGACCGCCGCTACGGCGTCGGCGTCTGGTCCATCGCGGAGATCGAGGCCGCCAACCTGCATCGCGCGACCGGCTTCGCCTGCGAGCGGCGGATCACCGTCTCGCTCGACGATCCTCGCTTCGCGCCCTCGAAGCGCGGCACGCCGGTGATCGGCACGCTCGGTGCCCGCACCCGCGAGCGGTTCCTCTCGGTCCTCGCCCGGATCATCGCCGAGCGTGACATCGCCGCCTGGCGCCGGGCCGAGCGCCTGAAGGAGATCGTCGTCGCCGGCCGCAAGGTCGAGGTCGTCCACCGCCGCAAGGGCGAGCGCCTGAGGATGACGCCGCCCAGGCCGACCCTCGCGATGCCGTCGGAGGTGCGGGCATGAGCAGCGACCGCACGCTCTTCGAGTATCTGCCGAACAGCTTCAGCGGCGCGAACACGCACCGGCACCTGGTGATCACCAACGTGCCGCGGCCCTCCGACCAGAGCCGCATTTGCGATCTCTACGCGGATGGTCTCGAGGCGCTGGACACCATCCTCCTCGCCTTCGCCGATCTCGCCGGCCGGCAGCAGACCTCGCTCGCGGGACCGGCAATGAGGCTGCACGCCCAGCTCGACGCGAAGACGCTCCTCGACGAGGAGGTCTTCACCGAACTCGACGAGCTGATCGTCCGGATCGGCGTGCCCGAGGCCGAGGATCGCCCGCTCCAGAGGATGCTGGAGTTGGCGCGCGAGGCGCGGCGCCTCGCCAACCGCGTGGCTTACCTGATCGCCGCCGAGTGCGAGATCGCCGACCGCCTGCCGAAGCCCGGCCAGACCAACCAGGCCTCCGAGGCCTGATCGGCATGCACGGGCGGCAACGCCCGTGCCCTTCTCCCCAAGGACATCTTCAAAATGCAAAAGTACGATCGCTTCGCGATCAAATGGCCGGCCGTCCTGGCGAACTCTGTCACCGGCGGGTTCGAGCGGATCGACGTCATCGCGCCCACCTAGAAGGTCCGCGACGATGTCGTCGAAGAGCGGCTTGCGCAGCTCGGCGGCAGCTGGATCGCAACGCCCCATCCACCTTACGCCCTGCGGCCGTTCCCTGTCGGCAACCGCCCGATCTCAGTCGAAGCCGGAGAAGCCATCCGCATGACGATCGCCGACATCTGTCGCGTGGTCGGCATCGGCGGCGGCAAGCACCTCGAGGTTTGCCCGCTCGGCTGGCTCAGCCCGCTGCTCGCTGCCGTCACCGGCTTCGCGAGCCTGACCGCCGAGGACAAGCCACTCCGCCCGCAGATACTCGCGCTACTGATCACGCAGTACGAGCCAAACCTGCTGCTCGTCGCCAGCGGCGCGGGTGCCGGGCGCGCCCGCGCCGAGGGCATCGCCAAGTGGTTCGGGCTCAGCACGCACGATCGCTGCATGCTCACCGGCATGCCGGGCGAGAGGCAGCTGATCAATGGCAAGCCGATGACGTTATCTGGCGCTGCGATGGTGATCGCGAGAGACGACCCCGACCGGCTGCACCAACTGATCTACGGCAGATCGGCGCGGCTGGCCGCGTAAGTCAACCCAAGGCCAGCACATCTGCGCGGCTCTAAAAAATCTGTCTCCCGGCGTTTCTGCACTTCGGGAGACGGTTTCACTTGGACTGGACACCGCCAGCAACCCGCGAAGGCACGTCCATGTCCAACTCCCTCCCGCTCACGCTCACCGCAGCCAACGGCAATCCCGTCCAGCCCACCACCGCCACGCATCTGCTGCGCCCGCTCGCGCAGCTGATGGCGCGCGCCTATGTCGCCGAACTCTCCCAGAAGGCCGCCAACCAATGACCGCCACCACCCGCAATCTTCTTCGCACGGCACATTTCCGCGCCGACGCCGACACGAAGCCCGCCGTGCCGCTGGCGATCAGCTACGCGCGCTATTCGGACTCCCAGCAGAACGACCAATCCTGCGAAGACCAGCATGCCTTGAACCGGCTGGCGGCCGAACGTGCCGGCTACCAGCTCGCAGCGGAGTTCTCCGATCACGCAATGACCGGGCGCACCCTCCTGCGCAGCCGACCCGGCATCATGGCCCTGCTGGAACGGGTCGCGCGGGGCGACATCGCCGCCATCTTCGTTGAAGGCCTTGAGCGGATCGGCCGCCGCGCCGGCGATGTCACGACCGTCTGCGCACGCCTGGAAGGCATGGGTCTTCGCCTCTACAGCCCAGGCGGCCTCTTCGACTGGAAGCTGGTGCCGTTCCTGGCAGCAATCGCCGAGTTCCAGAGCCGCGAGATCGGCATCAAGACCTATCGCGGCGGCGTTGGCACCACCAGCCGCGGGCGGGTCGCCGCCGGCCTTGGGTTCGGCTACCGGGTGGTCCACAGATCCAAGATCGAGTGCAATCGCGAGATCGCCGAGGATGCCGCGGCCATCGTGCAGCGGATCTTCCGCGACTACGCCGCCGGCCAGTCGCCCTACAAGATCGCCGCCGCGCTGAATGCAGAGGGCATCCCCTCCCCTTCGGGCCGCACCTGGTGCGACAGCACCATCCGCGGCGATGCCAAGAAGGATAGCGGCATCCTGAGGAACGTCGCCTACGTCGGGATCGTTCGCTATGGCCAGAACCAGTGGTACCGCGACGAGAATGGCAAGCGGGTCTCACGACCGGCGGACCGCGAACACCTCATCGAGTGCGATGTGCCGGAGCTGCAGATCATCCCCGATGCACTCTGGAACCGCGTGCACACCCGGCTCGAAGAGACGCGCAAGCGCTACGCCCGCGACGGCGCGCAGCTGAACGACACGCATCGGCCGAAGTACCTGCTCGCCGGCCTCCTCACCTGCGGCTGCTGCGGCGGGCCGTTCTCGATGGTCGATCGGCGCTACGGCTGCTTCAACCGCAAGAGCCGGGGTGCCACGATGTGCGAGAACAATCGCAAGATCGGACGGCCCGAGCTTGAAGCCGAAGTGCTCTCCGTTCTTCGCGCGCCGCTCGATGACACCGAGCTTGCGACGGCCTTCGCGCAGGAAGCACAACGAACCTTCAGCGACTACGCCGTGCAGGCCGGCGGTGAGCGTGCGGCACTGGAGCGCAAGCTGAAGGACACCGAGACCGCGATCGCGCGTCTGGTCGGCCTGCTCGAGGACGGCGGTTCCGCCGCGCTGGTCGAGCGGCTGAAGGAGAGGGAAGTCGAGCGGGATCGGATGATCGCCACGCTGGAAACCCTGCCTCAACAAGACCAAGCAGTGTCACTCCCCTCCCCTGCCGAACTCGCTGCGGCCTACCGCAAACAGATCGGCCGCTTGGGCGAGTTGCTCTCTGCGGGGGTAAGCGGAACCCGGATCGAAGCCAATCAGCTCCTCAAGGGGATCATCCGCCAGGTCGTGCTCACACCAGACGGCAGCGGCGGCCTCGCACTCGACATCCAGCTCGCCTGATCGACGGGCATCCTCATCAAACAGACAAAGCCCCGCGGGAGACCGCGGGGCTTGTTGTTTCATCTGCGGTGCTTCCCTGAGCTGGATAGCGCGGTACCTGCTCCCATCGGGGCGGCGTGGAGACGAACTGGACTGGGGATGAGCGAGTGCATTCGCAGCCATGCCGGCCACCGGCAGCGAGACTAGGCTCAGGACTCATAGCCAGAAGAGGACGGTTGCGGCGAGAGTGATGGCCGAGAGGAAGACCTTCGGGCATCTGTCGTAGCGCGTCGCAACACGCCTCCAGTCCTTCAGCCTGCCGAACATGATCTCGATCCGGTT
>NZ_JBAWKE010000015.1:0-44324 GCF_037095655.1 Frigidibacter sp. MR17.24 | reverse complement strand
GTCAGCCAGAACAGGTTGCTCGTCATATCCGCCTCCTTGCGGAGCCGTGAATCACGACGAGCCAGGCAGATCAATGGGTCCTGAGCCTAGTGCAACCGCGCCCCGGTGCGCGAAACGAGGTTCTGCGCGCAACTCGATACCTCGGTAGGGCTTCCGGACGGAATGGACAGGCTGCCACGCCCGAAGCCGCGTCGAGGCCCAGATGAACCGCCTCAAGCTCTTCGGCGAACGGATCATGTCGCGAGACGCCGGCCGTCCTGCTGCCCTCATCCAGATCCGAACTGCCATCGTGAACCGCTGCTCGGCCCTTGGAGGGGCTGAAGCCGAGGCCATTGCGCGAGGCCTGCGGGGAAAGGGGCAAGGCGTCCTGTCGTTCGATTGACGCACCAAGGTTGAAGCGGAAGCGCAATCGCCAGTAGAAAGTGTCTCATTATTTGGATTGCTGACCAACTATTTGACGCCGTCTCGCAGTATGTGGTACGAGTGCGCCGCGCCAGGGAGGGCGACGATGGGCGCTGAAAGCAAATCAGAGAAAAAACTCGTGCCCGGGACGCAGACGCTGTCCCGAGGCTTGGCCTTGCTCGAGCTGGTGGGCGAGGGGCTCAGTGACGTGCGTGGGATTGCCGAGCGGCTCGACATCCCGCGGAGCACGGCGGCACGGATGCTCTCGAACCTCGTGGCCGAGGGCTATCTTCATCACATCCCCTATCGCGGCTACACGCTCGGACCCAAGCTCATCCTGCTGGGGCAGCGCGCGACCGAGCAGCGGCCGCTCGTCTCAATAGCTCATCCGTTTCTCGAGGCGCTGGCCCAGGAGACCCGCGATACGGTGCATTTCGGTGTGCTGGACCGGGGCGAAGTACTCTACCTCGAAAAACTGTCGGGAACGCGCGGGCTGGAAATGCGCTCACGCGTCGGCTCGCGGATGCCTGTCGCATCGACCGGTCTTGGCAAGTCGATGATGATGGCGCGTCCGAAGCGGGAGTGGCAGGCATTCTACCAAGATGCCTGGACCTTCGCGGCGACCCAACCGGATCGGCCGCCGCTGTGCAGCTTCGACGCCTTGTGCGCCGATCTGACAGAAGCGGCGGCGCGAGGCTGGACCTACGACCTGGAAGAGAACGAATGGGGCATTCGCTGCATCGGCGCCCCCGTTCGCGACGCGAGCGGTCAGGCGATCGCAGCGGTCAGCGTTGCCAGCGCCATCACCTTCATGCCCGAGGACCGCATGGAGCGGCTTGGTCCGACCGTCGCGCGCATCGCCCGCGAAATTTCCGAAAGCCTCGGATGGAGAGCAGACCAATGACCGACCTTATCGCCCTCGACTGGGGCACCTCGAGCCTGCGCGCTTTCCTGATGCGCGATGCACAGGTCGTCGAGGAGCGGTCGAGCCCACATGGCATCCAGAAGCTGCCCGAACCGGGCGGTGAAGAAGGGTATCGCGCGGCCTTCACCCAGATCTGCGGCGACTGGGCCGCGCTTGGTCTGCCTGCGGTCGCAGGCGGCATGGTCGGCTCGCAGCAGGGCTGGATC
The DNA here is from genome assembly GCF_037095655.1 of Frigidibacter sp. MR17.24. Lineage (NCBI taxonomy): Bacteria > Pseudomonadati > Pseudomonadota > Alphaproteobacteria > Rhodobacterales > Paracoccaceae > Frigidibacter > Frigidibacter sp. MR17.24. The sequence goes on along the minus strand of NZ_JBAWKE010000015.1, from coordinate 42,791 downwards.
GAGGCGCCGTATGTGCGCTGCCCCGCCGCCGTCACCGATCTGGTCAGATCCGAAGGTCTGGTCGACACGCCGCAGGGCGGTCAGCTGCACATCGTGCCGGGCGTGCTGCTTGACGATCCTGCGCTGCCGCCGGACGTGATCCGGGGCGAAGAGATCCAGATCGCGGGCGCGCTGGCCGATCGGCCCGACTGGGCACGGGCCGCACTTTTCGTGATGCCGGGGACGCATTCGAAATGGGTCACGGTGCGCGACAGCGTGATCGAGACCTTCTCGACCTACATGACCGGCGAGATCTTCGCGGTGATGGCCGACCATTCGATCCTGGGCCGCCTGATGACCGATGACGCGCCCGCGGCCGACGTGGCCGCCGACGCCTTTGCCAAGGGGATCGAGGTCGCGCGGGCCGGTGGCGCCGGGGATCTGGGCCATCAGCTGTTCTCGACCCGGACCATGGGCCTGACCAAGCGGCTGCCGAACAACGCATTGCGCGACTACCTCTCGGGCCTGCTGATCGGGAACGAGATCCTGTCGGCCGCCCGGGCGCTGGAAGGTCGGGCCGCCGCCGCGATCCTGATGATCGGCGAGGGCAGGCTTTGCGACCGCTACCGCGACGCGATGGCGATGTTCGGGCTGACCGTCACCGCCCAGCTTGGCAACACCGCGCCGCAGGGACTGTGGCGCTTTGCGGAAACGAGGGGGCTCGTGGCCCCGGCAAGCCAGCCGTCGCTGGCCTGAGATCGAGGAAGAGTAGCATGAAAGCTCTGGTCTATACCGGCCCGAAAAGCGTCGAAGTCCGCGAGGTCGCGACCCCCGCGCCCGTCGCCGGGGCGGTCAAGGTCAAGATGCGCTTCTGCGGCGTCTGCGGCACCGATATCGGCATCTTTTCCGGCAGGCATCCGCGCGCCAAGGCGCCGCTGGTGTTGGGCCATGAATTCGTGGGCGCAGTATCCGAAGCGCCTGCGGGCAGCCGCTTCGCCGTGGGGGACCGCGTCGTCGCCTATCCGCTGATCTCCTGCGGGGAATGCCGCCCCTGCCGCACCGGCACGCCGCATGTCTGCCAGACGCTGCGCCTTATCGGCATCGACCGCGACGGCGGCATGGCCGATCACCTGTGGGTCAAGGAAGACGTGCTGTTCAAGGTGCCCGACGGCGTGTCGGATGAAGTCGCGTCGCTGGTCGAGCCGCTGGCGGTCGTCGTCCGGTCGCTGCATCAAGCGCAGTTCCAGGCGCTGGACTCCTGCGTCGTCATGGGCGCGGGCCCGATCGGCATCCTGACCGCGATCGTGCTGAAACATGCGGGCGCGTCGAAGATCATCATCTCCGACATCGACGAGGCGCGCCTCGCGATGTGCCGCGACTTCGGCTTCGACGCGGTGAACGTGCGCGAGACGAACCTGATCGAGCATGTGAACGCCGTCACCGAGGGCACGGGCGTCGATATCGTCTTCGAATGCTCGGGCGTCGAAAGTGCCGCGCTCGACATGACCAAGCTCGCGCGCGTCGGCGGCATGCTCTGCATCACCGCGACCCACAAGGTGCCGCATGCGGTGGCGCTGATCGACATCAACTTCAAGGAACAGCGGCTGGTCGGCACCCGCGTCTACACCCTGCAGGAATTCGGGGACTCGGTCGCCTTCGCAGGCCGGATCGCCGACGACCTGTCGAAGCTGATCACGCAGGTCGTGCCGCTGTCGGATGCCGCCTCGGTCTTCGACATGATCGCCGACCCGTCGGTCAACGCCGTGAAGATCCTCGTCGATTGCCAAGCCTGAGGAAGACCAGATGACCAGTTTCGACCTGACCGGCCGCAAGGCCATGGTGACCGGCGGCACCCGCGGCCTTGGCCTCGGCATGGCCGAGGCGCTGGCGGAAGCGGGCGCCGAAGTGGTGATCTTCGGCACTTCGGCCAAGGTGCATGATGTCGCGGCCGACCTGACCGCGAAGGGCTTGAAGGTGCAGGGCACCGTCTGCGACCTGTCCGAAGCCGAAGGCCGCCGCGCAGGCTTCGACGCGGCGCTGGCGCAGTTGGGCGGCAAGCTCGACATCCTCGTGAATGCGGCCGGCATCCAGAAGCGCCACAAGGCCGAGGATTTCCCGCTGTCGGACTTCGCGGATGTGCTGGAGGTCAACCTGACCGCCGTCTTCGACTTCTGCCAGCTGGCAGGCCGGATCATGCTGGAGCAGGGCCATGGCAAGATCGTCAACGTGGCCTCGCTCCTGTCGTTCTTCGGCGGGCTGACCGTCCCGGCCTACGCGGCCAGCAAGGGCGGCGTGATGCAGCTGACCAAGGCCCTGTCGAACGAATGGGCCCATCGCGGCGTCAACGTGAACGCCATCGCGCCGGGCTACATGGCGACCGAGATGAACACCGCGATCCTCGCCGATGCGGGCCGCAACGCCGAAATCACGGCGCGCATCCCCGCCCGCCGCTGGGGCACGGGGGCCGACATGAAGGGCCCGACCGTGTTCCTCGCCTCCCCCGCCTCCGACTACGTCCACGGCGTCGTGCTGCCGGTGGACGGTGGCTATCTCGGCCGCTGACGCGCTGACCCAAGGATTTGGCTCCATGAAGATCATCATCTCCGACCTCGACCACGACTCGCACCAGATCGAGAAGGACGTTCTCGGCGCGGCAGGGTTCGATTTCGACCTGCTGCAGTGCAAGACCGAGGACGACCTGATCGCGCAGGCCAAGGGTGCGAACATCGTCATCAACCAGTACGCGCCGTTCACCGAGCGCGTCTTCGCGGCGCTGCCCGAGGTCAAGCAGATCATCCGTTACGGCGTCGGCGTGAACAATGTCGATCTGGCCGCCGCGACCAAGGCGGGCGTGCAGGTCTGCAACGTGCCCGATTACGGCATGAACGAAGTGTCGGACCATGCGCTGGCGATGACGCTGGCCGTGGTGCGCAAGATCGTTCCGATGAACGCCTCGACCAAATCCGGCACCTGGGACTATGCGATCGCCAAGCCGATCCGCCGCCAGTCGGAAATGACCGTGGGCGTCATCGGTCTGGGCCGCATCGGAAGGCTTTACGCCAAGAAGATGAACGCGCTCGGCTTCAAGGTGCTGGGGCAGGATCTGTTCTACGTTCCCTCGGCCGCCGACGGCACCGACTACATCACCGCCGCCAGCGTCGATGAGATCATCCTCGGCGCCGACATCATCGCGACCTTCTGCCCGCTGACCCCGGACACGAAGCACATGCTCGACGCAGATGCCTTCGCCCGGATGAAGGATGGCGTCGTCATCGTGAACACCTCGCGCGGCGGGATCATCGACGAAGACGCGCTCGCCGCGGCGCTGACGTCCGGCAAGGTTTCGGGCGCGGGCCTCGACACCACGGAAATCGAGCCGCTGCCGATGGAGAGCCCGCTGCGCGGCATCGAAAGCTGCCTGATCACCCCGCACATGGCTTGGTATTCCGAGGATGCCGCGCGGGAACTCAAACGCAAGGTCGCAGAGGAAGCCGTCCGCTTCGCCCGCGGCCAGGCCGTCAACTGGCCGGTCAACAAGCTCTGACCACTTCCCCTGATTTCACTGCATGTAGGAGGCATGACTTGAAGCATTTCGCCAAACTCGCCGCAGCGGCCCTGATCGCTGCGACCACCCTTCCGGCCCAGGCCGAGTCGCTGCGCTTTGCCAGCGTCACCTCGGTCTCGGCCAAGGAGGCCAGCACCAAGTTCGCCGAACTGGTCAAGGAAAAGACCAATGGCGAGCTGACCGTGAACGTGTTCATGGACAACCAGCTGGGTGACGACCGCGTCGCCACCGAAAGCACCATCTTCGGTGACATCGACATCGGCCTGTCCTCGACCAGCCCGCTGGCAAGCCTGTTCCCCGACCTCTACCTCTTCGACGCGCCGTTCCTGTTCCTGTCGCCGGAAGAGACCTATGCCCAGCTCGACGGCGAAGTCGGCCAGACCATCCTCGCCACGCTGGAAAGCAAGGGCCTGAAAGGCCTCGGCTTCTGGGAGAACGGCTTCCGCAACTTCACCGACAACGATGTGGTCGTGAAGCTGCCGTCCGATCTGGCGGGTATGAAGGTCCGCACGATGGAGAACGAGGTGCACCTGAGCGCCTGGCGTGCCTTCGGCGCGAACCCGACGCCGATGGCCTTCACCGAACTCTTCACCGCGCTGCAGCAGGGCACCGTGGACGCGCAGGAAAACCCGCTGGGCATCATCGACGGCAACCGCTTCCAGGAAGTGCAGAACCACGTCTCGCTGACCCAGCACGTCTACACGCCCTACATGTTCTTCATGAACCTCGACAAGTTCAACGGTCTCTCGGCCGATGAGCAGAAGGCGATCACCGACTCGGCGGCCGAGGCCATGGCCTTCCAGCGCGAGCGGTCGCAGGCGATCGAGAAGGACATCCTTGCCCGCTTCGCCGACCATGGCGTCACCGTGACCGAGCTGACCGCGGACGAGAAGGCCGTGTGGCAGAAGGCCGTCAACGACGCCAAGATCTACGACCTCGTGAAATCGAAGATGCAGCATCCCGAGCTGCTCGATGAGGTTCTGGCCGCCGAGTAACCGGCCCGGCCGACATCCTCCGCCGCGGTCCGGCAGGGCCGCGGCGGGGTCCTTTCCCGCAGCCGACGCCTGTCACGCCCGCGGGTCATCTCTGGAGGAGAGAACGACATGAGCGTCCTGCGCTGGCTGGACAGATATTTCGAGATCTCGATCGGCGTGGCACTGATGTCTTCGATGACCATCATCCTCGCGATCCAGGTCTTCATGCGCTATGTGATGGGGGCCTCGCTCTATTGGTCCGAAGAGCTCGCGCGTTACATCTTCATCTGGCTGATCTACCTCGGCATCAGCTATTCGGCCCGCCAGATGACCCATATCAAGGTCGATGCGGCACTGGGACTGTTCCCGCTGAAGCTGCGCCCCTGGGTCGTGTTCCTCGGCGATATGCTGTTTCTTGGCTTCGCCCTCTTCATCGTCTGGACCTCGTGGACCGTGGTGCAGCGTCAGATGATGCTGGGCCAGACCTCGACCGCGATGCAGATCCCGATGTGGTTCGTCTATTCGGCGCCGCTGGTGGGCTTTGCCCTGACCGCGATCCGGCAGGTGCAGACGCTGATCTGGCGCGCCCGGAACCCCGACAAATACATCAGCGAGGAAGTCTGAGACCATGGTCGCTGCCGTTCTCTTCCTCTCGCTCGCGGTCTTCCTGATCCTGAACGTGCCCGTGGGCATCGCCATCGGCCTGGCTTCGGTCGCGGCGATCGTCACCGGCGGCGGGCTGTCGATGGGCTATGTCGCCCAGACGCTCGTCTCCTCGACCGACAGCTTCCCGATCATGGCGATCCCGCTCTTCATCCTTGCCGGCGACCTGATGGGCGCGGGCGGGGTGTCGCGCCGGATCCTCGACGTGGCCAACGTCTTCTTCGGCCGCATCACCGGCGGTCTGGCCATCGTCACCGTCGTCGTCTGCATGTTCTTCGCGGCCGTGTCCGGCTCGGGCCCTGCCACCGTGGCGGCCGTGGGCTCGATGGTGGTGCCGACAATGCTGCGGGCGGGCTATTCGAAATCGTTCACGCTGGCGCTGATCGCCACCGCGGGCAGCATCGGCGTCATCATCCCGCCGTCGATCCCGATGGTGATCTTCGGCGTCTCGACCGGACAGTCGATTTCCGACCTGTTCCTTGCGGGCTTCGGCCCGGGCTTGCTGATCGGTCTCGGCCTCATCACCTATTGCTACCTGCATTCGAAGAAGATGGGCTGGGCCGGGGATGGCGTGCCCTATTCCAATTCCCGCGCCTTCTCGGCGATCTGGGATGCGAAATGGGCGCTTCTGAACCCGTTCATCATCCTTGGCGGCATCTATTCGGGCGTCTTCACGCCGACCGAGGCCGCCGCCGTCGCTGCCGTCTATGCCTTCGTCTGCGGCGTCTTCATCCACCGCGAACTGTCGCCGAAGGATCTGTTCAAGGTCGTCGCGGGCTCGTGCTCGACCACCGGCACCACGATGGTGATCCTCGGGTGCGCTTCGGCCTTTGCGCGGATCCTGACGGTGGAACAGGTGCCGGGCATGGTGGCGGATGCGCTGGTGCAGCTGTCCTCGAACCCGATCCTGATCCTGCTGATCATCAACATCCTGCTCATGCTCGTCGGCTGCGTGATGGACACGACGCCCGCCATCCTCGTGCTGGCGCCGATCCTGTTCCCGGTCGCGACCGCCGTTGGCGTCGATCCGATCCACTTCGGGATCATCATGGTCGTCAACCTTGCCATCGGTTTCATCACGCCTCCGCTGGGGATCAATCTCTTCGTCGCGACACGGGTGGGCAATGCCAGCCTCTCGACCGTCGTGCGCGGGATCGTTCCCTTCGTGCTGGTCATGGTCGCGATGCTGTTGATGATCACCTACATTCCCGGCATCTCGCTGGGTCTGAAGCAGCTGATCACCAACTGAGCCTTCACGCCGGGCGGGTTCATCGCCCGGCGCCTCAGACATTCCCGGAGCCCGGCCATGAACCTCGAAACCGCCTTTGCCGCCTGTCCGCTGGTCGCCATCCTGCGCGGCCTGACGCCCGAAGAGGCGATCGCCGTGGGCGAGGCGCTGGTCGATGCGGGCTTCACCATCCTCGAGGTGCCGCTGAACTCCCCGCGCCCGCTGGAAAGCATCGCGGCGCTGTCGCGCCATCTGAAGGGCCGCGCCATCGTCGGCGCCGGCACCGTTCTGACCGCCACCGCCGCCGAAGAGGTCGTCGCGGCGGGTGGCGAACTGATCGTCATGCCCCATGCCGACACCGCCGTCATCGCCCGCGCGAAGGCGCTTGGCGCGGCCTGCGTCCCCGGCATCGCCACGCCGACCGAAGCCTTCGCGGCACTCGCGGCCGGGGCCGATGCGCTGAAGATCTTCCCCGCCGAACTCGTCGCGCCGAAAGTCGTCAAGGCGATGCTTGCGGTTCTGCCGAAGGGTGTGAAGCTGCTGCCCGTCGGCGGCATCACCCCTGAGACGATGGAGCCCTACCGCGCTGCCGGAGCCGCAGGCTTCGGCCTCGGCTCCGCGCTCTATGCCCCCGGCACGCCCCCGGCGGAAGTGGGCACCCGCGCCCGCGCCTTCATCGCTGCACTTGGAGCCAAATGATGCGTTTCGTCTCTGTCGGAGAATGCATGCTGGAGCTGACCGGCACCGGCGCGCCCAACACCTGGAAATCGGGCTTCGCGGGCGACACGTTCAACACTGCATGGTATGCGCGCCGCGCGCTGCCGACCGAGTGGAGCGTCGCCTATCACACCGTTGTCGGTACCGATCCGCTGTCCGACGGCATGGTCCAGTTCATCGCGGACGCCGGCGTCGAGACGGCCACTATCGGTCGCCATCCGACCCGGATGCCCGGTCTCTACATGGTCACTCTGACGAATGGCGAGCGGTCGTTCACCTATTGGCGCGAGACCGCTGCCGCCCGCACGCTGGCCGATGATCCCGTGGTTCTGGATGCCGCGCTCGACGGCGCGACCCTCGTTTATTTCTCGGGCATCACCGCGGCGATCCTCGGAGACAAGCGCAGCGATTTTCTGCGGGCGGTCGGCCGTGCCCGCGCTGCGGGCGCGACCGTCGCCTTCGATCCGAACATCCGTCCCCGGCTTTGGTCCTCGCCCGACGCGCTGCGGGCGGGTCTGACCGAGGCGGCGGCCGCAGCCGATATCGTGCTGCCCGGCTATGAAGACGAGGCGCACTGGTTCGGTGATGCCGATCCGACTGTGACGGCGCAGCGCTATCTGGCCGGAGGCTCGTCCGAGGTGATGGTCAAGAACGGCGGTGGCGAGGTGGCGCTTGGAACAGCGGAAGGTATCGAAAGCTTCACCCTTGGGCCGGCGGTGAAGCCGCTCGACACGACAGGTGCCGGCGACAGCTTCAATGGCGCGTATCTGTCAGCCCGGCTGCAAGGGGCCAGCCCGCGCGTGGCGGCCGCGGCAGGCGATGCTTTGGCGCGTCGGGTCATCATGCAGCGCGGGGCATTGGTCGAGGACCACTGACCTGCCGCCGGGCCTAGATCCAGTCGCGACCGGAGCCCGCCGGTTGTTTGCGTTTGCCCTCGACGTCGCGGGTGGCTGAGCAATCCTCGTGGCCCCCGGCGCGACCGTTCTGGCGGCTCGGCATGGCTCGAAGCCGACTTGCAGGAATGTCGGCGTGAAACCGTCTCACTGATCCGTGCGGCAACGACGTCCGCATCGGGCGCTGAAGGTGAGCGCGGCCGAGGCGATGCTCTTTCGGCGCCTGCCAGAGCCAGCTCTGTTCCGTCCCGTCGCCGGTAGGCGGCGAAATCAGCGGCTCGAGACGAGGGGCATCAGCGTCGCCGCACTCTCGCGCGCGTAATGCGTCCTGCCGCGCGGCAATTCGAACAGGGCTTCGGGATCGTCCGTGACAAGGTGATCGATCTCGTCGAGCCGGCAGATGGACACGCGGCTCTCGGTGCCAAGCTTGGCCGAGTGGCACAGCATCACGCAGCTGTTCGAGTGGCGGATCATGGCGCGCGCGACCTCGGCCTCGTGCAGTTCGTAATCCGTGGCGCCGCGGTCGCGGTGAAGCGCCACCGGCGAGATCACCGCGAAATCGGCCCAGAACCGGTCGATCTCGGACAGGGTCATTTCGCCGAAAGTCGCGGGCACGTCGGCATGCGGGCGGCCGCCAAGAAGCAGGATGTCGCAATCGCTGCCCGCGCTCATCACCGTCGCGATCTCGAGCGAATTGGTGATCACCCGGATGTGGCCGCGTGCCGCGAGGGCCTCGGCGAAGGCGCGGGTGGTGGTGCCGGCGTCGATGAAGCAGGTCGAACCGGTCGGGATCAGGCTGCAGGCCAGCTGACCGATCGCCTGCTTCTGGGCCGAATACTGCACGAGGCGCGTGGCGAAGGTCGGTTCGGGTTCGACATGCGCGAGGGCGACCGCGCCGCCGTGGACCCGCTGGAGCAGCCCCGCCTCGTCCATCTCGAGCAGGTCGCGGCGCACGGTCTCGCGCGAGACGGCGAAGCGTGTCGCCAGTTCGTTGGCCGAGACCTTACCGTGCTGCCCCAGAAGGGCGAGGATCTGCGCCTGACGCTCGTGTGACCACATGTCGGTCCTCCTTCATTCCCCGCTCTCTGCCTGCTGATGCCACGCAAGTCCACATCGGACGGGCGGATTCGTGCGTTTGACGTCTGGTTCGTGTGGATTCGGCTGCAGGTCGGCGCGGATGCCGCGGAAAATCCGATCACACCCGGGTGTCGAGTGGGTAATTTTTGGGCGGAGTGTGTATTTAAATGCGTTTGGTTGCGTTTGCCTGTGCTTTCGCTGTGCGCCTGCCCTGCGGCGCCACATAGTCGCACAAAAGCGCAGGACCCCAGAGATCATGACACGCCCCCCCGAAGCCGAATTCGCAGCCGATGTGGCAGACGGTGCCCGCGCCATGGCACTGAGCTACTTCCGCAAGCCGCTCGAGGTCGATGCCAAGGAGGACCGCTCGCCGGTGACGGTGGCCGACCGCGAGATCGAGGCCTTCATGCGCGCCCGCATCGCCGAGAGCTTCCCCGCCCACGGCGTCTTCGGCGAGGAGCAGGACCCCGAGCGCCTCGACAGTCCCGACGTCTGGGTGGTTGATCCGATCGACGGCACGAAATCCTTCGTCACCGGGCATCCGCTGTTCGGCAACCTGATGGCGCTGCTGCGCGAGGGCCGGCCGTTCCTGGGCCAGATCGAGATGCCGGCGCTCGGCGAGCGGTGGCAGGGTGTTTCGGGGGCGCCCACGCTGTTCAACGGCGCGCCCTGCCGCACCTCGGACTGCCGCGACCTGTCGGCGGCGCTGGCCTACACCACCGACCCGATGCTGTTCGTGGACGAGGACCGCCGGGCATACGATGCGCTGTTCGGCGCGGTGCGGCTGCTGCGCTTCGGGGGCGACTGCTACAACTACGGGCTTCTCGCCTCGGGTCATTGCGACCTCGTGCTCGAGATCGGGCTCCAGCCCTACGACTACCTTCCCCTCGTCAGCGTGATCGAGGGGGCAGGGGGCGTCATCACCGACTGGTCGGGCCGCGCGCTCGGCCTGAATTCGGGCGGCGACGTGCTCGCCTCGGCGACACCGGAACTTCACGCGCAGATGCTGGCCCTGCTTGACGGGCTGCAGGTGCAGAAGACGGCCTGAGGGCCAGACCACCAAGACCAAAAACAACCATAAAGACCCATCCGACAGGAGACAGCCATGCTCAACAGACGGTCCTTCCTGCGCTATGCCTCCGTGGCCGGCGCCGGCCTTGCATTGCCGCGCATCAACCCCGACTTCTTCATCAGCCCCGCCAATGCCGCGATCACCAAGCCGATGACCTTCCTGTCGGCCGAGAACATCACCGGCAACTGGGATCCGACCTCGCACACCACCCTGTCGCAAAGCACGATCCAGGGCTTCGTGATGGGCTATCTGACCCGCGCGCCGATGCGCGAGGACGACCCGGCCAAGATGAACATGGATCTCGCGACCGAGCTGAACCTGCTCGACGCGCACCGGCTGGAGATCAAGCTGCGCCAGGGCGTGACCTTCCATGACGGCAAGCCCTTCAAGGCCGAGGACGTGAAGGCGACCTTCGAATACGGGGCCCAGCCCGACCGCCCGGCGCAGTGGTATCCCGGCTCGAACGAGACCTTCGAGGTGACCACCCCCGACGACTACACCGTGATCGTCGACACCACCAAGGGCGGCTACGGCGCCCACATGTTCTACTTCCTCGCAGCCTACCTGCCGATCATGTCGGCGACCGACGTGGCCGACGGTCCGAAGGGCAAGCTGACCCAGCGCCTGAACGGCACCGGCCCCTTCAAGTTCGTCGAGCAGCGCGGCAACGACACGGTGATGGAGGCCTCCCCGGGCTACTACAAGGGCGCACCGACCGTTCCGGGCGTCGTCTACTCCTTCGTCGGCGATGCGACCACGCGGATGCTGTCGCTGATGAACGGCCAGGCCGACGTCATCGAGCGCCTGGAGCCCGAGCAGCTCGAGACGCTCGAGGGCAACGAGGACATCAAGATCTCGCAGCTGCTGTCGGTCGAGAACAAGTACCTGTGGTTCCGCTGCTCGAAGGCCCCCTTCGACAATCCGCTCGTGCGCAAGGCCGCGGCCCATGCCATCGACCGTGACCTGATCATGGAGGTCATGGGCTCGGCCGGTCACGCCTCGTCGAACTATGTCTCGCCGATCAAGTTCGGCTACACCGACCTCGAGAACTATCCCAAGTACGATCCCGAGGAATGCCAGCGCCTGCTGGCCGAGGCGGGCTATCCCGGCGGCCAGGGCCTGCCCGAGCTGGAATACATCACCTCGACCGGCTTCTACCCGAAGACCAAGGAATACGGCGAGGTGATCACCGCGCTGCTGCAGGAGCAGGGCTTCCCGGTCACGCTGAACGTGATGGAGGTCGCGGCCTGGAACGAGCGTCTCTATGACCGTCCCGGCGGCGGCCCGGGCCACATGATCGACTGCGGCTGGGCCTCGGGCTCGCCGGAGCCGGACCTGATCCTGCGCACGCACTTCCACTCGTCGTCGAAGCGGATCTGCGGCATCGTCGACCCCGAGATCGACGCGGCGCTCGACGCCGAGCGCAACGCGCCCTCGCTCGAGGCCCGCAAGGAGGCGCTGCAGACCGGCATCATGCCACTGCTGGCCGACAAGGTCCCGGCGCTGTCGCTGTTCACCTCGGTGATGATCCACGCCATGCGCGCGGAATATGACGGGCTGTTCATCTATTCGGACGGTCTCTTCGACGCCTCGCAGGTCACCTCCGCCTGACGTCCCTTCCGGGGGCGGCGACGGCACCCGCCGCCGCCCCCGTTCCGCCAACCCGAAGGGTCCGCCATGTTCATTGCCAGATTCCTCGCCCGCCGCCTGATGCAGGGCGCGCTGATCATCTTCCTCGTCTCGGCGCTGATCTTCACGCTTCTGCGCGTGGTGCCCGGCGACCCGGTGCGTCTGATGGCCGGCGGCATGGCGCCCGAGGCGCTGATCGAGCAGATCGCCACCGAGATGGGCCTGCGCGACCCGATCTACGTCCAGTTCGGCCGGTACATGGGCGGCGTCGTCCACGGCGACTTCGGCCAGTCCTTCGTGCGGCCCGCCAACGGCGCCGCGGTCGGCGGTGCAAGCTATGACGACAGCACCCGCTCGGCCCGCGCCGAAGTCATCGACCTGATCGCCGAGACCGCGCCCAAGACCATCCAGCTCGCCTGCCTCGCCATGGTGTTCGCGCTTCTGATCGCGATCCCGATCGGGGTCTGGGGCGGGCTGCACCCGGGCGGATGGCCGGACCGCATCGCGCTCTACTGCAGCTCGGTCTTCGTCTCGCTGCCGAACTTCTGGGTCGGCATCATGCTGGCGCTGCTGCTGTCGGTGAAGCTGAAGCTGCTGCCCGCCATCGGCTACGACGGGTTTTCCTACACGATCCTGCCCGCCTTCGTGCTGGGGCTTGAGATCGCGCCCTTCGTCATCCGCTCGCTCACCGTCTCGGTCGCGGGGATCATGGGGCAGAACTTCATCGCCATCGCCGGGGTGCGCGGCCTGTCGCGCAACCAGATCGTGTTCCGCCACGGGGTCAAGAACGCCGCGGTGCCGCTGCTGAACCTGCTTGGCGTGCAGTTCTCGATGCTGCTGGGCGGCGTGCTCGTGGTCGAGTTCATCTTCGACTACCCCGGGCTCGGCCTGCTGACGATCAACGCCGTGATGCAGCGCGATTTCCCGCTGATCCAGGGCATCGCCATCGTCACCGCCGCCGCCTTCGTGCTGATCAACATCGTCGTTGATCTTCTGTCCACCATGATCGACCCGAGGCTCGAATACTGATGGCTAGTGCAGACACCTTCGCCCCCGCGCCGACCCGCGCCCAGTCCCGCTCGATCGCGGCGCGCATCTGGCGGCTGGCGCTGTCCTCGGTCGAGTTCCGCATCGGGCTCGTGGTCTTCGTGGTCCTGCTGCTCGCGGCGCTGCTCTACCCCGAGATCAGCGGCATCGACCCTACGAAGATGAGCATCCGCGACAAGATGACCCCGCCGGTCTTCCTGGGCGAGGGCTGGACCTGGGCGCATCCGCTGGGCACCGACCAGTTGGGCCGCGACATGCTGGCGCGCAGCCTCGTGGGCCTGCGCTACTCGATCCTGATCGGGCTCACCACCACGGTGCTGATGCTGATGGTGGGCGCGCTGATCGGCCTGGTCGCGGGCTATTACGGCAAGTCGATCGACACGGTGCTGATGCGCCTGACCGATGCGCAGCTGTCGATCCCGATGATCATCCTCGCGATCACCATCCTCGGCGTCTCGCGCCCGACGATCCCCTCGATCATCCTGGTGCTGGGGCTTGCCGGCTGGCCGGTCTACGCCCGGGTCATGCGCTCGACGATCATGGCCGAACGCAAGAAGGAATACGTGCGCGGCGCGATGGTTCTCGGGGCGACCGACCTGCGGATCATGTTCACGCTGCTGCTGCCGCTGGTGCTGCCGCCGATGGCCTTCGTCGCCGTGCTCGACGTGGCGCGGATGATGATCTTCGAGGCGGTGCTGGGCTTCCTCGGCCTCGGGGTCCAGCCGCCGACGCCGACCTTCGGCAACATCATCGCCGACGGCCGCAAATACCTGCTGAACGCCTGGTGGATCGCCACCATGCCGGGGGTGTTCCTGTTCCTCACCCTCACCAGCATCAACCTGATGGGCGCCTCGCTCGAACGGGCCCGCAACAGCATCTACGGAGGCGCATGACATGACCGGCATCCTTCCGAAGGGACCGCTTCTCGACGTCGCCGACCTCAGCGTCGTGGCAGAGCTGCCGGGAACCACCCGCACCATCCTCGACAAGGTGTCCTTCACGCTCGACAGCCGCCAGATCCTGTCGGTGATCGGCGAGAGCGGCGCGGGCAAGACGGTGCTCGCCCGCACGCTGGCCAGCTGGATCGCACCGCCTCTGGCAGTGAGCGGCGGCACCATCACCTTCCGCGGCCGCAACCTGCTGACCGACCGCGCCCATGCCCGCACCCTCGCCGGGCGCGAGATCGCCTATGTCGGCGGCAACCCGGCGGGCGCGCTCGATCCCACGATGACCGTGGGCGCCCAGCTGGTCGAGAAGCTGCGCGCCGTGCGCCCGGAAACCTCGGTCGAGGCGGCGCGCAAGAAGGCGGTCGATCTTCTGGATGCGGTGCGCATCCCCTCGGCCAAGACCCGTTTCCACGAATACCCGTTCCAGTATTCCGGCGGCATGATGCAGCGCGCGATGATCGTCGATGCGCTGATCTCCGACCCGGCGCTGCTGATCGCCGACAACATCACCCAGCCGCTCGACGTGACGGTGGCCGCGCAGATCCTCAAGCTGATGCGCGAGCTGACGGAAAGCTTCGACACCGCGGTCCTCTTCATCTGCTCGTCGCTGCCGGTGGCCTGCGACGCCTCGGACGAGGTGCTGGTGCTGAACCGCGGCCGGGTGGTGGAACGCCAGACGCCGAAGGCGCTGGTCGCGGCCCCCCGCCATGCCTACACCCAGCAGCTGATCCAGGAGCTGCCGAAGCTTTGGGACGCCTCGGTCGCCGCGCGGCCCGAGGAACGCGAAACCCCGCGCCCGATCATGTCGGTGAGCGGCGTCGCCAAGTCCTATTCGGCGCGCAACCGCGCGCAGGGCGGCACCTCTGTCGTCCAGGCGGTGCGCAACGTGTCCTTCGACGTGTTCGAGGGCGACAACTTCGGCCTCGTGGGTGAATCCGGCTGCGGCAAGTCCTCGCTGATGCGGCTGCTGACCGGGCTCGAACGCCCCGACGAGGGCAAGATCCTGTTCGAGGGCGAGGATGTCGGCACCGCCTCGGCCGGGCGGCTGCGCGCGCTGCGCCGCAAGTTCCAGCTGGTGCTTCAGGACCCCTACGGCTCGCTGCCGCCGCAAAGCTCGATCGGCGCGATCCTCGAGGAACCTCTGAAGATCCACCGCATCGGCAACCGCGCCGAGCGGCGCGAGCGTGCCCGCGCGGTCATGTCCGAGGTGGGCCTGCCCGATGCGCTCTACGGCGAGCTGCCCACCGGCCTGTCGGCGGGCCAGCGCCAGCGTCTGAACGTCGCCCGCGCCATGACGCTCGAACCGCGGCTGCTGATCATGGACGAGACGCTCTCGGCGCTGGACCAGACCGAGCAGGGCAAGATGCTCGACCTCTTCGAACGGCTGCAGGCCCAGCACGGCTTCACCTACATCTTCATCTCGCACGACCTCGCGATGGTGCGCCGCGTCTGCTCGCGCATCGCGGTGATGTATCTGGGCGAGACGGTCGAGGTCGCACCGAACGAACGGCTGTTCTTCGACCCGGGCCACCCCTACAGCCGTGCGCTCCTGTCGGCGGCGCCGACGCTGGAGCCGCGCCGCTACGATCCGGCCGACTGCCTGCTGGAAGGCGAACCGCCCAGCCCGATCGACCTGCCGCCGGGCTGCGCCTTCGCCAGCCGCTGCCCGCAGGCCTTCGCGCGGTGCAAGACCGTGAACCCCGGCCTGACCACCCGCGGCGGGCGCGCGCTTGCCGCCTGCCACCTGATCCCCGAGCCCGATTTCAAGGGCCTCACCCAGACGACGCCGGAGACGATCCATGCCTGACACCCAGATCCGCGCCGGCTTCGACGCCGCGCTGTTCCAGGAGCTGATGACCAAGGTCTCGGAATTCGGCGCGACGCCGATGGGCGGCGTCGACCGCATGGCGCTGACCGATGACCACGCGGCCGCCCGCAACTGGTTCAAGGCCGAGATGGCCGCGCGCGGCTACAGCGTGCTCGTGGACGCGATCGGCAACCTCTTCGGCCGGATCGAACTGGCCGGGCCCGACGCGCCGGTCGTGATGATCGGCTCGCATATCGACAGCCAGCCGCTCGCCGGGCGGTTCGACGGCGCCTATGGCGTGATGGCCGCGCTGGCCGCGATCGAGAGCTACCGCGCCGAATGCGCCGCCTCCGGCACCGCGCCGGGCTGCACCTTCGTCATCGCCGACTGGATGAACGAGGAGGGCGCGCGCTTCCAGCCCTCGCTTCTGGGCTCTTCGGTCTTCGCGGGCCAGCTGACGCTCGACTTCGCGCTTGCCCGCAAGGACCGCGAGGGCCGCAGCGTCGGCGACGAGCTCAAGCGCATCGGCTACGACGGCACCGACGTGGTGGGCATCCCCGACGTCTACCTCGAGATCCACATCGAGGGCGACGACAAGATGGAGAAGGCCGGGGCCCGCATCGCGCCCTTCATCCGCCACTGGGGCGCGCTCAAGGTGCGCATGGAGGTGACGGGCCAGCAGAACCACACCGGCCCGACGCCGATGGAGGACCGCCACGACGCGGTGCTGGGCGCGGCCTACATCATCGCCGAGTACAAGCGCCTCGCCGATACCGCGCCCGACACGCTCTTCACCTCGGTCGCGCGCGTCGACATCTCGCCGAACTCGCCCAACATCGTGCCGGGCAAGGCGATCCTGTTCGGCGAGCTGCGCGCGCCCGAGGCGGCGACCCTCGACTGGGCCGAGGCGGGGCTGAAGGCCGCCCTTCCGGGGCTGATGGAGAAGGCCGCCGTCACCGGCGAGATCGTCTCGATCGACCGCCGTCCGGCAGGCCGGTTCGATCCGCGCCTCGTGCAGCTGGCGGAAGAGGCCGCGGACGGCTTCGGCCTGCCGCGCATCCGCATCGACACGATCGGCGGCCATGACGCGATCCCGGTGCTGACCCGCTGTCCGGCGATCGTCGTCGCGGTGCCCAGCGTCGGCGGCGTGATCCACCGCCACGACGAATACACCTCGCCCGAGGATCTTGCCGCCGGCGGCGAGGTGCTGGTCGAGATGATCCGGCGCATCGACGCGGCGAAGGCCGATCTCGACCGCGCGGTGGCCGGCTGATGGAGGGCGCGCTCGTCTCCGACGCCGCGCTCGCCGCCGCGCTGGCGGCGGCGCGCCCCGATCTCGCCGGGGCCGAACTGCGCCCCGGCCCGGCCGCGCTGGCCTCGCCCAGCTACCTGGGCCTCGAGAGCCGGTCGGCCCATGTCGCCGCGCCCGAGGGCGGGCTGTTTTTCAAGCGGATGCACCCCGAGATGCGGGCCGGGCGCGATCTGGCCTCGGCGATGCGGCTTGCGACCGCCGCGGGCGGGGTCGGCGCGGGCCCCGAGGTGCTGTGGTCCGACGCCGCGACGGGCGCGATCCTGATGCGCGATCCCGGCCCCGGCTGGGCCGCATGCCGGCAGGCGCGCCTGCAGGATCCTGCCTTTGTCGCCGCCACCCTCGACCGCATGGTGCGCCTGCACGCGACGCCGGCCCTTGCCACGCGCTTCGACGCCTTCGCCGAGATCGACCGGCTGGTGGCCGAGGCCGATAGCGGCGCCATCGCGCTCGTGCAGGACATCGGCTGGATCCTCGACATGATCGCGCCGCTGCGTGCGCCGCTGCTGGCCGCGCCGCTGGCCCCCTGCCGCAACGACGGTTCGGCCTCGAACCTGCTGGGGGGGCCGGGCGCGCGCGACGTGCTGCTGGTCGACTACGACCGCGCGGGAATGAACGACCCGATGTACGATCTGGGCGTCCTGCTGGCCGAGGTGACCGATTTCGAAAGCGACATGGTCGAGCCGGCGGGCATCTACATGGGCCGGTTCGACGCCGCGGCCTTCGCCCGGGCGCGGCTGTGGTCGATCGTCGACGACGTGATGCATTCGGTCTGGGCACGGGTCGCGGGCGCGGGGTCGTGCCGCGGCTCGATCGAATGGCTGAAATATTCCGAATGGCGGATGATGCGCGCGCGCCTCGGCCTGCGCCATCCCGGCTACGAAGAGAAGATCCGCACCGTGGGGGGGCAGGCATGAAGGTGCTGGGACAGGCCGACCGGGCCGAGGAGCACGCGCTCGAGGCCGCGATGCGCGAGGCGGCGCTGTTCAGCGCCGATGCCGGGGCGCGCTACGCCCCGGTGTCGGGCGGGATCAGCAACTCGAACTGGCGGGTGCGTCTCAGCTCGGGGCGCGACTATTTCGTCAAGCTGCCCGGCAACGGCACCGAGATGTTCATCGACCGCGTCGCCGCGCTCGACGCCTCGCGCAAGGCGGCCGCCGCGGGGCTGGGGCCGCGGGTCTACGACGACCTCGCCCACCGCGGGATCGAGATCAACGACTTCATCCCCGATCGCCGGCCCAGCACGCACAGCGATTTCGCGCAGCGCGACCGCCGCGTCGCCGCGATCGAGGCCTATCGGCGCATGCATGCGATGCCCGCGCTGGGGCTGACGAAGACCGTCTTCGACATGATCGACGAACATCGGGTGCAGATGGCCGAGCTGGGCGCGCCCGCCTTCCGCGACGCGGGCTGGATCGAGATGAACGACCGGATGGCGCGGCAGGCGCTGATGGCCTCGGGGCTCGATCTCGTGCCCTCGTTCAACGATCCGATGCCGGGCAACTTCATGATCGGCGAGGACGGCTCGATCATGCTGATCGACTACGAATACGCCTCGATGAACGACCGTTGCTACGATCTCGGCATCTGGTTCGGCGAGATGTTCTTCACCGCCGAGCAGGAGGCCGAGCTGATCGAGGCCTATTTCGGCCGCGTGACCCCGCAGCTGGTGGCGCGGGTGACCATCCACAAGGCGCTGGCGGACGTGAAATGGGCCGCGTGGTCGATGGTGCAGCTCAAGGTGTCGCATCTTGATTTCGACTTCCACAAGTATGGGATGTGGAAGCTGATGCGGTTCCGGACGATCGTCGGCGATCCGTCCTGGGCCACGCATCTGCGCAACGCCTGAGGAGACCGCCATGCCGATCTACACCGCCATCGCCGGAGGCGAGAGCTTCCGCTTCGACGGGTTGGCCCGGCTTCTGGCCGCGGCGACCCCCGCGCGCTCGGGCGACCAGCTGGCCGGGATCGCGGCCGAGACCGAGGCCCAGCGCGTCGCCGCCCGCTATGCGCTGGCCGCGCTGCCGCTGGCGGAATTCCTCACCGAGGCGCTCGTCCCCTACGAGACGGACGAGGTCACGCGGCTGATCCTCGACGGGCACGACCGCGCGGCCTTCGCGCCGGTGGCCGCGATGACGGTGGGCGATCTGCGCGACTGGCTTCTGTCCGACGCGGCGACGCCGGTGACGCTGGCGCGGCTGTCGCGCGGCCTGACGCCCGAGATGGTGGCGGCGGTGTCGAAACTGATGCGCAATCAGGACCTGATCGCGGTGGCGCGCAAATGCGAGGTGATCTCGCGCTTTCGCAACACGATCGGCGGGGCGGGGCGGCTTTCGACCCGGCTGCAGCCGAACCATCCGGCCGACGATCTGCGCGGCATCGCGGTCGCGGTGCTCGACGGTCTGTTGCAGGGCGCGGGCGATGCGGTGATCGGCATCAACCCGGCCTCGGACAACATCGGGAACTGCACGCGCATCCTGCAGGCGCTCGACGGGCTGCGGCAGGATTTCGGCATCCCCACGCAAAGCTGCGTGCTGACCCATGTCACCAACACGATCCGCATCATCGAGGCCGGCGGCCCGGTGGACCTGCCGTTCCAGTCGATCGCCGGGACCGAGGCCGCGAACCGCGGCTTCGGCGTCGATCTGGCCGTCCTGAGGGAAGCCAACGAGGCTGCCCGCAGCCTCAACCGCGGCACGGTCGGCGACAACGTGATGTATTTCGAGACCGGGCAGGGCGCGCCCCTGTCGGCCGACGCCCATCACGGCGTCGACCAGCAGACGCTGGAATGCCGTGCCTATGGTGTCGCGCGGGTGTTCGAGCCACTTCTCGTCAATACCGTCGTCGGCTTCATCGGGCCCGAATACCTCTATGACGGCAAGCAGGTGATCCGCGCGGGTCTCGAGGACCACTTCTGCGGCAAGCTCCTCGGCCTGCCGATGGGGGTGGACGTCTGCTACACCAACCATGTCGAGGCCGATCAGGACGACATGGACACGCTGATGACGCTGCTGACCGCGGCCGGCGTGAACTTCGTGATCTGCGTGCCCGGGGCCGACGATGTCATGCTGAGCTACCAGAGCCTCGCCTTCGAGGATGCGACCTACCTGCGCCGGACCTTCGGCGTGCGCCCGGCGCCGGAATTCGAGGACTGGCTTGAGCGGATGGCACTGGGTCCCGCACTTGGTGCCACGGGGCCCTGGGCGCTGCCCGATCTGGGCGGGCTTATTAGGCGGATGGGGCTTTCGGCATGACGGACAAGGATGTGCCGAAGCTTCTTCATGGCCTGCGTGCGCTGACGCCGGCGCGGGTGCGCCTTGACGGCGGCACCGGCGCCCAGCCGCTTGGATCGGTGCTCGATTTCCAGCTGAGCCACGCCCGCGCCCGCGACGCGATCCGCCAGCCCGTCGATTGGGAGGCCGTGCGCGCCGCTCTCGACGGCCGCGCGCTGATCGAGCTGCAGAGCCGTGCCCCCGATCGCGACACCTACATCCGCCGGCCCGACCTCGGCCGCAGGCTTTCGGACGAGAGCCTCGCTCGGGTGCCGCGAACCGCGCCGGACCTCGCCATCGTCATCGCCGACGGGCTGTCGGCCTTTGCGGTGCGCAACCATGCCGCGGCGATGGTAAAGGCGCTGACGGCGGCTTTGCCGGACCTGACCATCGGCCCGATCGCGCTGGTGCGCGAGGGCCGGGTCGCCATCGGCGACGAGATCGGGGCCGCGATGGGGGCGGGGCTCTGCCTCGTGCTGATCGGCGAGCGGCCCGGACTGTCGGTGTCGGACAGCCTTGGCGCCTATCTGACGCTGGGGCCGAAGCCGGGCACGCCCGACAGCGGCCGCAACTGCGTGTCGAACATTCATGCCAACGGCGGGCTCGACTATGCGCGGGCCAGCGACCTGCTGGCCTTCCTGATCCGCCGCGCGCGCGAGATCGGGGCCACGGGCGTCGCGCTGAAGGACGACAGGACACAGACCGGACGGATCGGCGAGGGCTGAGAGCGCCCCGCCCGGGCCCGAGCGCCCCGGCCCGCCACCCGCGGGACCGAAGGGCGCAGCCCCCGCCTGAACGAGAGGAACGAGGATCATGACAGACATCTGGACGCTGAGCGCGACCGAGCTTCTGGAGGGCTACCGCAGCAAGGCCCTGTCGCCGGTCGCGGTGATGCGCGCGCTGCTCGAGCGCGCGGAACGGATCAACCCGCGCATCAACGCGCTTTACGAGATCGACGCCGAGGGCGCGATGGCGGCGGCCGAAGCCTCGGCCGCGCGCTGGGCGGCAGGGCGGCCGATGGGGCCGCTCGACGGCGTGCCCTGCGTGGTCAAGGACAGCATCGAGGTCGCGGGAATGCGGATGCTGCGCGGGCTTGCGGCACATTCCGACGCCGCGGCGGGGGCCGAGGATTCGCCGCCCGCGGCGCGTCTGCGCGAGGCCGGCGCGATCCTCTTCGCCAAGTCGACGATGCCCGACATGGGCTTTCTGGGCGCGGGCGTCAGCTCGGCCCATGGCGTCACCCGCAACCCCTGGGACCTGTCGCTGAACACCGGCGGCTCGTCGGCGGGATCCGCGGCGGCGGTCGCGGCGGGGCTTTCGCCCCTGGCGATCGGCAGCGATGTCGGCGGCTCGGTGCGCCTGCCCGCCAGCCATTGCGGGCTCTTCGCGCTGAAGCCCACCGCCGGCGTGATCCCGCACCTGCCCTACAGCCGCGACCGTGTGGCCGGGCCGATCACCCGCACCGTCGCCGATGCGGTCCTGATGATGTCGGTGCTGGGCCGGCCCGATCCGCGCGCCTACGAACCGGGGGCCGAGATCGCGCCCGTCCTCGCGCCGCTGCCGATGGCGGGCAAGCGCATCGGGCTGATGCTGTCGGTGGGCGACGGCCCCGCGGTCGCGCCCGAGGTCGCCGCCCTGATCCGCGCCGCGGCCGACACCTTCGCCGCCCTCGGGGCCGAGATCGTCGAGATGGCACCGCCCGTGGGCTTCCCGTTCCTGCGCGCGCTCACCACCTATTTCTCGGTCAAGGCGGCATCGGAACGGGCCGGGCTGCCGGCGGAGAGTCGGGGGCAGATGCTGCCGGTTCTGACGCGCTGCTGCGATGCGGGCGACGCGCTGTCGGCGCGCGACTATGCCGCGGCGCAAGGCACGGTCGACAAGGCGCAGCGCAGCTTCGCCCGCGCCTGCGCGGCCTTCGACTTCGTGCTGTCCCCGACCATGCCGATGGCCAACTACGCCGCCGAGGCGGTGGGCGCGGATCCCGAGCATCCGCATGACCACGTCGGCTTCACCGCGCTGATCAACCAGTCCGGCCAGCCGGCGGCGACGGTGCTTTGCGGTTTCGCAGGCCCCTCGCCTGTCGGCCTGCAGCTGATCGCGGCCCCCGGCGCGGATGCCGGGCTGCTGGCGGCCTGTCTTGCCTACGAGTCCGCGCGCCCCGCGATGCCGGGCTTCCCCGATCTTGCCGCACAGCCCGAGGCTGCCCATGAGTGACCAAGGCCAGCTGCCGGTCCGCGACCGGCATGCGCAGGCGCTGGCGGCGCTTGGCGGCACCGCGAGCCCGGTGCCGGCGCTGGCGATGCCCGCGCATTCCGGGCTCGACGGGTTGATCTCGATCCTGCCGGGCACCGAGGACGCCCCCGGGCGGGTGGTCAAGACCTTCCACCGCGCGGCGCTCGCCCCCTATGCCTTTGCCGGCGCGGCCGAGGCGGCGGCGCTGGCGGGCGGCATCGGCATCGGGCCGGACCTGCTGTCGGCCGATCCCGCGACCGCGACGCTGGTCGGCGCGCATCCGGGCGGGGGCTGGCGGACCGCGATGGTCCCCGACTTCCTCGAGCCCGAGCGGCTTGCNCTGTCGGCCGATCCCGCGACCGCGACGCTGGTCGGCGCGCATCCGGGCGGGGGCTGGCGGACCGCGATGGTCCCCGACTTCCTCGAGCCCGAGCGGCTTGCGGCGCTGATGGCGCTGAAGCGGCGCTGGCACGGGGCGGGAAGCGTGGCCGCGGCGACGAGCCCGCGCGCGGTGTTCGACGCGCTCGCCGCGCGGCTCGCGGCCGAGGCCACGCTTCCCTTGCCGGCGACGGTGGCGATGACGCCGGCCGAGCTTGGCCAGTGGGTCGCGCGCATCGCCGGGGCGATCGAGGCCGCCGGCAGCGACCCGGTGCTGCTGCATGGCGAGAACATGGTGTCGAACGTGCTCTGCGGGCCGGACGGCGCGCTGCGGCTTCTGGATTTCGACCGTGCGGCGATGGGCGACGCCTATTGGGACCTCGGGGCGCTGTCGGTCGAGTTCTGCGTCGACGACACCGATCGCGCGGCGTTGCTTGAAGCCTACCTGGGTCATGCGCCGGCGGCCGACCAGATGGCGCGGCTGAAGCTTTACGCACTGCTCGACGATGCGATCTGGGCCGTCTGGGCGATCCTCGGCGAGGCCGATCCCGAGCGACGGGGCCCCGAGCTTTACAAGTATGCCTGCAACCGGCTGGTCCGGCTGCGTCTGCACCTGTCGATCTTCGACATGGCGAAACTGCTGCGGGAGGTGTGAGCCGATGATGGACATCGACAGCGCGATCGCGACCGTGCCGGCCTTCGCCGGACGCGAGCTGAAGGCCTTCCGGATCAACGGCGGGATCACCAACATCAACTGGCGCGTCGTCGACGAGGCCGCGGGCGAGACGTTCTTCGTCAAGCTGCACGGCGCGGGGACCGAGCAGTTCATCGACCGCCGCACGGCGCTGGTCGCGGCCGAGATCGCGGCCGAGCGCGGAGTGGGGCCGCAGGTGCTGCATTACGACGAGGGCACCGGGGTCGAGGTGCACGAATTCCTGACCGGCTTTCGCAGCTGCGGCATCGACGACGTGCAGGATGATCGCGTGCGCGAGGGGATCATGCGCGCCTACAAGGGCGTCCACGACAGCCTGAGGCTGGGCAAGGCCAACACCGGGCTCGATCAGCTAGACGATTTCGTGGCCAAGACATCCGACCTGTCCGGGCGCACGCCGCGCGATCTCGACCAGCTGCGGTGGAACGCCGGACGGGCGGGCGCGGCGATCCGGGCCTCGGGGATCGACCTCGTGGGGTGCTACAACGACAGCTACATCTCGAATTACATGCGCAACGCGGCGGGCGAGATCAGGATCATCGACTGGGAATATGCCGCCGACAACGATGCCTACTGGGACATCGGCATGTTCGGGGTCGAAAGCTTCTTCGACGACCGGCGCGGCGTGGCGGCGCTGCTCGAGATGTACGAGGGCCGGGCACACGAGGACAAGGTGGCGCGCGGCTATCTCTATGTCGGGCTCGCGATGTTGCGGTGGGGACTTTGGGCGGTCTATCAGAGCGCCCATTCGGACGTGCCGTTCGACTTCGCCAAGTACTCGCGTCTGCTGCTGCTGCGGGCCCGCCGCCAGATGCTGTCCGCGGACTGGGACTGGGCGCTTTCGCGCGTCTGATCCCGGCCTGCCGCTTTCAGGGAGACTTCCCCGTGATCCTCGCACTATCCGGCCTCGCGGCAGGCCTTGTCGCCACGGCGCTGTCCGACCTGTGGCAACGGCTGTTCATGGCGCTTCTTGGCGAGCCCGCGCCGCGCTGGGGATCGGTCGGGCGCTGGGTGCTGGGCTTTGCCGAGGGCCGCTTCGTCGACCTGTCGCTGAAGAGCCGCCCCGCGCGGCGCGGCGAAGAGGCCGCGGGCTGGGCCTTCCACTATGTCGTCGGGGCGGGCTACGGGCTGGCCTATGCGCTGGGGCTCGTGCTTCTTGGCCTGTCCGCCTCGCTTGGCGCGGCGATCGGCTTCGGGATCGTCTCGCTGGTCGGGCCCATGCTGCTGATGAAGCCCGCGACCGGGGCAGGGGTCTTCGGGATGAAGGCGCCCAAGGCCGGGTTCGGCGCGATGAAGACGCTTTCCGCGCATCTGTCCTTCGGCCTCGGACTCTGGCTGGCGGGGCTCGCGCTGCTTTGAGGCCGGCGGGCCGCGCCGGTCGCAGCGGCAGTGGCCGGGCCCGCGACCGGGACCGCGGCTGAGACCGGGACCGTGATGGCGGCTGAGACCGGGACATCCTGCGATTGTTTGGCTCAGCTCACCCAGCTTGCAGATCATTGAAATAGACTTCGCGGTCCCCGGACCGCAGGCTCGGATCGAGGCAGAGACCTGCCCGTCCGTGTCCGGCTCCCCCCGGCGCGCCCCTCCCGCCGCCGGAGACGCTCTCCCGGTCCCATGAACCCCGAACAGGACGGACCCTGCGCCGCAAGGCGCCGGATCTTCCGATCATGTCCGCGCCCGTAAACGAGCCACGGCGAACGCTGGCCGCACCCCGCCCGAAAACCCAACAGGAACACCCGGATGACCCTCAGAACCTGCCTGCTCACCCTGACCTGCGCCGCCGCGCTGGCGGTGCCGGCGGCCCTTGCCCCGGCCGCGCCCGCGCGCGCCGCCACCGACATGAAGGCCGTGCTGGAAGCCGAGATCGTCACCCTCGATCCGCATGCCACCGGCGCCTACATCACCCGCACCTTCGGCTTCATGGTCTTCGACATGCTGTTCGCCATGGACAGCAAGGGCGAGATCAAGCCGCAGATGGTCGACAGCTGGACGACCTCGGACGACGGGCTGACCTGGACCTTCACGCTGCGGGACGGGCTGAAGTTCCATGACGGGGCCCCGGTCTCCGGCGCCGATGTCGCGGCCTCGATCACCCGCTGGATGCCGCAGTCGATGATGGGCAAGCTGCTGAAGGAAGCAGGCGGCGTGGTCGAGGGCGGCGATGGCAACACCTTCACCATCACCGTCACCACGCCTTTCCCGCTGATGACCACCGTGCTCGGCCACACCAGCTCGCCCTCGCCCTTCATCATGCCCGCGCGCCTCGCCGCCACCCCGATCGGCCAGCCGCTGCCCGAGATCGTGGGCTCGGGTCCCTTCGTCTACGATCCCGCCAAGCACCAGCCCGGGGCCTCGATGACGCTGACCAGGTTCGCCGACTACGTGCCGCGCGACGAGCCTGCGGACTTCCTGGCCGGCGGCAAGGTGGTCAATGTCGACGAGCTGACGATCGATGTCATCCCCGACGCGCTGACCGCGACCTCGGCGCTCAACGCGGGCGACATCGACTACATGCAATACCTGCCCTTCGACATGCTGCCGATGGAGGAGGCCGACCCCAACGTCGAGGTGATGAACTTCCACGGCGGGAACATGTTCATGGGCTACTACCCCATCAACTTCAGGAACCCGCCCTTCGACAATCCGAAGATCCGCCAGGTCCTCTACAGTTTCGTCGACCAGACCTCGGTCCTCGCGGCGATGGGCCTGTCCGAGCAGTACACCGTACCCGACTGCCAGTCGTGGTTCATGTGCGGCATGCCCTACGAGACGACGGCCGGCTCGCTCTTCCCCGAGAAGGTCTCGATCGAGGCCGGCAAGGAGGCGCTCGCCGCATCGGGCTACAAGGGCGAGGAGATCGTCATCCTTCAGGCGACCGACCTCGAGGCGGCGCGCGTGTCTTCGGCGGTGCTGTACGAATGGATGCGCCAGGTCGGCTTCAACGTGAAGCTCGAGGCGATGGACTGGGCCTCGCTGCTGAGCACCCGCAAGGACGAGAAGGCCTGGCACATCTATGGCATCCACTCGCTGGGCGTCGACCTAGGCAACCCGATGACCAACTTCATGACCGCCCGCAACTGCATGCCGATGCCCGGCTGGTACTGCGATGACGCGATCGGCAAGGCGCTGGACGGCTTCCGCACCGCCGACGGGGCGGACGCGCAGAAGGCCGCCGCCGACGAGGTCTCGCGCGCGGTCTATGCCGCCAACACCGGCCTGATGTGGGGCCAGTTCGCCCAGCCCGCGGGCCTGAAGGCCGGCGTCACCGACATGATCCCCTCGGCGATCCCGGTGTTCTGGAACGTCAAGCTGCCCGAGTGATCGCCGCGCGGGCGCCGCAGCGCCCGCGCGCGTGAGACAAGGCCCCTTCCGGCGCGCCCGGGGGGGGGCGCACCACCCCCCTCCGCGCCGCGCGGACCCGCCTTCGGTCCACGGTCCGGGGCCGCTGCCGCCCAAAGGAATTTCCCATGATCCAGTCCATCATCGGCCGGCTGGTCTCGACGATCCCGGTGATGTTCGTCGTCTCGCTGATCATCTTCTCGCTGCTCTATCTCACGCCCGGCGACCCGGCGCGGATCATCGCGGGAACCACCGCGACCGAGGAGGACGTGGCACGCATCCGCGAGACGCTGGGGCTGAACGAGCCGTTCCTGCACCGCTATCTCGACTGGCTGGGGGGCGTGCTCCACGGCGATCTGGGCCGGTCGATCTTCATGGACCGCACCGTGATCGAGCTGATCGGCCAGCGGATGGAGCCGACGCTGTCGGTGATGGCGCTGACGGTGATCTTTGCCGTCCTCGTCGCCGTGCCCTGCGGCGTGATCGCCGCCTGGCGGGTCAACAGCCTGACCGATCGCGTGGTGATGCTGTTCTCGATCGCCGCCTTCTCGATCCCGGTGTTCATGATCGGCTACGTGCTGGACTATTTCGTCGCCTTCAAGATGCGCTGGCTGGCGATCCAGGGTTACGCCGGCATCTCCGACGGCATCGGGCCCTGGCTGTCCTACCTGGTGCTGCCGACGGTCTCGGTGGGGCTTGTCTACATCGCGCTGATCGCCCGGGTGACGCGGGCCTCGATGCTCGAGGTGCTGTCCGAGGACTACATCCGCACCGCGCGCGCCAAGGGTCTGCTGGGCCGGCGGATCCTGTTCCTGCACGGGCTGCGGAACGCCGCCAATCCGATCGTGACGGTGGTCTGCGTCGGCATCGCGCTGCTGCTGGGCGGCGCGGTGGTGATCGAGAGCGTGTTCAACATTCCCGGCATCGGGCGGCTGACGGTCGATGCGATCCTGCGCCGCGACTACCCGGTGATCCAGGGCGTGATGCTGCTGTTCTCGCTGATCTACATCGCGATCAACCTCCTCGCCGACGTGCTCTACCTCTTCTTCGACCCCCGGATCCGGTACTGACCATGACGAAGCCCGCCGCCCTTTCCCTGCCCGTGCCGCGTCTGTCCGCATCCTGGATCGGCGGCGGCATCGTGGTGCTGATCGCGCTTGCCGCCGTGTTCGCGCCGATCCTCGGCACCGTCGACCCGATGGCGATGAGCCCGCTGAACCGGATGAAGGCCCCCTCGGCCGACTTCTGGTTCGGCACCGACACCTACGGCCGAGACCTCTATTCCCGCGTGCTCTACGGTGGCCGCACCTCGCTCGCGGTCGGCTTCGCCGTCGCGATCCTGTCCACCGTCGCGGGCCTCGCGATCGGGCTCTTCGCCGGCTATTTCCGCCGGGTCGACGGTATCGTCATGCGCGTCATGGACGGGGTGATGGCGATCCCCGCGATCCTTCTGGCCATCGCCTTCTCGGCGCTGCTCGGCGGTTCGCTCGGCACCGTCATCGTTGCGATCTCGATCGCCGAGATCCCGCGGGTGGCCCGGCTGATCCGGGGGCTCGTCCTGTCGCTGCGCGGCCGGATGTATGTCGAGGCGGCGATCCTCGCCGGCGTCTCGCAGCCGCGCATCATCTGGCGCCACATCCTGCCCAACACGCTTGCGCCGCTGATCGTCCAGGCCACCTACATCTTCGCCTCGGCGATGCTGCTCGAGGCGATCCTGTCCTTCATCGGCGCGGGCATCCCGCCCACGACGCCCTCCTGGGGCAACATCATCTCGGAGGGCCGGGCGGTGTGGCAGATCAAGTTCCACATCATCCTCTACCCGGCCATCTTCCTGTCGCTCGCCGTCTTCGCCATCAACACCTTCGGCGACGGGCTGCGCGACGCACTCGACCAGCGGGGCATGAAGCACCAATGAGCAGCACCCTCACCAGCGCCAAGCTTCTGTGGGACGATCAGGCCGTCCCCGCCCCCGTCCTGTCGGTGTCGAGCCTGTCGACGTCGATCGCCGGCCGGGGCACCGAGAAAAGCCTGATCCGCAACGTGTCCTTCGACATCCAGCCGGGCCGGACACTCAGCATCGTGGGCGAGAGCGGCTCGGGCAAGAGCGTGACGGCGCTGTCGCTGCTGCGCCTGTTGCCGCCCAGCGCGCGCATCGCGGGCAAGGTGCGCCTTCAGGGACAGGACATCTCGGATCTGGGCGACCGGCAGATGGCCGACATCCGCGGCAACCGGATCGGGATGATCTTCCAGGAGCCGATGACCTCGCTGAACCCGGTGCTGCCGGTGGGCCTGCAGATCGAGGAGGCGCTCGCGCGCCACGCCGTCGCGAAGGGGGCCGAGGCGCGCCGGCGCGCGGTCGAGCTTCTGGACAAGGTGCGCATCCCCCATGCCGCGCGCCGCTGCGGCGAGTATCCGCACCAGCTGTCGGGCGGGATGCGCCAGCGGGTGATGATCGCGATGGCGCTGGCCTGCGGCCCGGACCTGCTGATCGCCGACGAGCCCACCACCGCGCTCGATGTCACGACCCAGTCCGGGATCATCGACCTGCTCAAGGCGATCCAGGCCGAGGACGGCACCGCGATCATGTTCATCACCCATGACATGGGCGTGGTGGCCGAGGTCGCCGACGACGTTCTGGTGATGCGGGATGGCGAAGTGGTGGAGCATGCTTCGAGCTTCGACATCT
This sequence comes from Frigidibacter sp. MR17.24, assembly GCF_037095655.1. Taxonomy (NCBI): domain Bacteria; kingdom Pseudomonadati; phylum Pseudomonadota; class Alphaproteobacteria; order Rhodobacterales; family Paracoccaceae; genus Frigidibacter; species Frigidibacter sp. MR17.24. The sequence goes on along the minus strand of NZ_JBAWKE010000015.1, from coordinate 13,265 downwards.
TCTCGCGGCCGAGCCATCCCTACACCCGCCAGCTGATGCGCGCGGTGCCGCGCATCGGCGACATGCGGGGCAGGGAGGGGCCCGAGCGCTTCGCCGCGGTCGGGGCCGAGGCGCCCTCGGCCGGGCCGCAGACCCGCCACCTGGTGACGCGTGACAGCGCGCACAAGGTGCTGAGCGTGCACGGACTGTCGGTCACCTTCCGGGTGCGCGATGACAGGCGGCGGCTCCGCAAGACCGACCTGCATGCGGTTCGCGACGTGAGCTTCGACCTCTTCGCGGGCGAGACGCTGTCGGTGGTGGGCGAGTCGGGCTGCGGGAAGTCGACGCTGGCGCGCGGCATCATGGGCCTGCAGCCGATCAACGCGGGCTCTGTCGCGATCGACGGGCGCACGCCCGCCGCGATGCGTGCCGACGGCCGGAAAGCGCTGCAGATGGTGTTCCAGGATCCCTTCGCCAGTCTCAACCCGCGCCTGACCATCCTGCGATCACTGACCGAGCCGATGACGGCGAACGGCATCGCGCCGGCCGAGGCAGCCGAAACCGCCGCCGGGCTGATGCAGGAGGTGGGGCTGTCGGCCGAAATGCTGTCGCGGCTGCCGCACGAGTTTTCGGGCGGGCAGCGGCAGCGGATCTGCATCGCGCGCGCGCTCGCGCTCAAGCCCAAGGTCGTGGTCGCGGACGAGGCGGTCTCGGCGCTGGATGTCTCGGTGCAGGCCCAGGTGCTGAACCTGCTGATGGAGCTGCAGGAACGGCGCAACCTGGCGCTGCTGTTCATCGCCCACGACATGGCGGTGGTCGAGCGGCTGAGCCACCGGGTGGCGGTGATGTGCTTCGGCCGGCTGGTCGAGATCGGGCCGCGGGCCGCGGTCTTCGACAGCCCCGCGCATCCCTACACCCGCCAGCTGCTGAGCGCGGTTCCGGTTCCCGATCCGGCACGCCGCTTCAGCACCGCCGGGCGCGCCGACAGTTTCGAACGCCCGGTGATCTCGGCCTCGGCGCGGATGAAAGACCTTGGCGGCGGCCATCTGGTGCTGGCCGACTGACCGCGCCCGGCCCCTGCGGCGCATCTTGGAAGACTTGGAGGCACTAGATATGTCAACGACTTACGACGTCATCGTGGTGGGCGGCGGCTCTGCCGGCGCGGCGCTTGCGGGGCGGCTTTCGGAAGATCCGACCTGCAAGGTCCTGTTGCTCGAGGCGGGGCGCGACTGGCGCTCGGACGAGGCACCCGAGGCCGCGCGTTCCGCCAACATCATGCCGTTCATGTTCGCGCCCGAACATCAGGCCGCCTGGCAATGGCCCGGCGTCTGGAGCCGGCGCACCGCGGTGCAGGAACCGCGCCACTATTGGCGGGGCAGGGGGCTCGGCGGCAGCTCGCTCGTGAACGCGCAGATCGCGATCTGGGGCGTGGGTGCGGCCTTCGACGCCTGGGAAGGTCTCGGCTGCGAAGGCTGGGGCGCGAGCGACGTGCTGCCGTTCTTCGCGAAGATGGAAAGCGATCCGGACATGGCCGACCGCAACCATCACGGGCAGGAGGGCCCGATCCCGATCTACCGCGCCCCGCAGGAGACCTGGGGCCCGGTCGACAAGGGGCTGCGCGACGCGGCGCTGGCGGGGGGCTATCCGTGGAACCCCGATCTGAACGCGCCCGAGGGCGAGGGCGTGTCGTGCTACCCGATCAACAGCCGCTCGCTGAAGCGGGTGACGACGAACGACGGCTATCTGGAACCGGCGCGCGGCCGCGAGAACCTGACGATCGTCGGCGGCGCGCTGGTCGACAAGGTGGTCATCCGCGACGGCCGCGCCGTGGGCGTGCGGGCGCGGGTCAACGATGGCTGGCAGGAGTTCACGGGGACCGAGATCGTGCTTTCGGCCGGGGCGGTGCATTCGCCCGCGATCCTGATGCGCTCGGGCCTTGGCCCCAGCATGGAGCTGCGCGCCCACGGCATCGAGGTGGTGCGCGAGATGCCCGACGTCGGGCGCCACTTCATGGACCACCCGATGCTGCGCGTCTCGCTGGCACTGAAGCCCGAGCACGCGACCTCGGACCCCGACCAGCGCCACACCAACTGCTGCGTGACCTATTCCTCGGGCCTGGGTGAGGGCGGCACGCGGGACATGATCCTGATCGGCTTCAACCATCGCAACATCCCTGCCGACGGCAGCCCCGACAACCGCGGCGCGATCGGCATCGGGCTTTATGACGCCTTCTCGCGCGGGTCGGTGTCGCTGCGGTCCGCCGACCCGGCCGCGGATCCGATCATCGAGGAGAACATGCTCGCCGATCCGCGCGACATGCTGCGGATGTGCGATGCGCTGAAGCGAGTGCAGAAGCTGGTCGCGGATGGCGCGATCCAGACGATCGCGGACGGCGTAACTCTGTCCGAGAGCGGCATCCCCCTCGATGCGGCGCTGGCGTTGCCGCAGGCCGATCTCGAGCGGCTGATCCTCGAGCAGGTGGGCGACATCCAGCATGCCGCCGGCACCTGCCGGATGAGCGCCTATCGCGATCCGGTGGGGGTGGTGAATCCGGACCTGCGGGTCAAGGGCGTGCCGGGGCTGCGGGTGGCCGATGCCTCGATCATGCCACTCGACTGCCGGGCGAACACGCACATGACCTGCGTGATGATCGGCGAATGGCTGGCGGACCGGATCAAGGCCGAGCGCGCCGCCTGAGCGCACGGCGCGCAAGACGGGAACGCGCCGCCCGGGGCCAGCGGGCGGCGCGTCCTCGTTTCGGCCGCTGGTCGCGGCGGTCAGGCCATCTCGACCACGCGGGCGTAGAGCGCCGCGCCGTAGGGAATGGCCTCGTCGTTGAACATGTAGGTCGGGTTGTGGACATTGGCCCCGGGGCCGTTGCCGACCAGCATGTAGGCGCCCGGCACCTTCTCCATCATGAACGAGAAATCCTCGGAGCCCATGGTCGGGGGCTGCTGGCCGTTGACCTTGTCGGCACCGATCAGGTCGGAGGCGGCGGCGATCACGGTGGCGGTCTGCTCGGGCGCGTTGATCGTCGGCGCGAAGATCAGCCGCCAGTCGACGGTGGCGGTGCAGCCGAGGCCCTCGGCCACGCTCTCGGCGATCTTGCGCATCCGCGCCTCGAGCTGTTCGCCGACCTCGCGCGAGTAGAAGCGCGCCGTGCCGCCAAGTGAGGCCTCGTTCGGGATCACGTTGTAGGCGTCGCCGCCGGCGATCTTGGTGACGCTGAGCACCGCCGGATGCGCGGGCAGCACGTTGCGCGCCACGATCGTCTGCAGCGCGGTCGCGATGTGGCAGGCGGCGATGACCGGGTCCTTGGCCTGCTGGGGCTGCGCGCCGTGGGTGCCGTAGCCCGAGACGGTGATGTCGAAGAATGCCCCGCCCGCCATGGCCGGGCCATCGCAGATCGCGTAGCTGCCCACCGGCAGGCCGGGGCGGTTGTGCATCCCGAAGACCTGATCGCAGGGGAAGCGGCCGAAGAGATCGTCCTCGAGCATCGCCAGCGCCCCGCCGCAGCCTTCCTCGCCGGGCTGGAAGATGAAGTTGACCGTGCCTTCGAAGTCGCGGGTCTGGGCCAGGTATTTCGCCGCGCCGAGCAGCATCGTGGTGTGGCCGTCGTGCCCGCAGGCATGCATCTTGCCGGGGATGGTGCTGCGGTAGGGCACGTCGTTGGCCTCTTCGATCGGCAGGGCGTCCATGTCGGCGCGCAGTCCGATCGCGCGGTTGCCCGGCCGGCCGCGCAGAACGCCGACGACGCCGGTCCGGCCCACGCCGCGGTGCACCTCGATCCCGTATTCCTCAAGCTTCTCGGCCACTTTCTGCGCGGTGCGCGTCTCTTCGAGGCCAAGCTCGGGATGGGCGTGGATGTCCTGCCGGAAGGCGGCGAGTTCATCCTGGTAGCTGCGGATCGTTTCGATGATCGACATGGGGTCTGCTCCGTTGGCCGCGCCCCGGGGGGCGGCCTGCTGTTGTCTCGACGGGTGGGGACATGCGGTCGCGCGCAGTCGCGCGGGGGCGCAAGGCCCCGGCCAGCCTCGCCGAGAGGCCGGGGCGCGTCCATTAGAATGATCCGAACGGACGTCCGCGGAACCGGGACAATCGGCGCGGCGACCCGAGTCGAGGCGGAAGGGTGCCCGAATTTTAGGCCTGATCGCCATGGCTTGCCCTCTGCGTCCGCAGAGTGTGCGGTGCCCTGGATGCAAGCGCCCGGTTCCGGCGGACCCGGCGTATCGGTCGGGGACCGTCCCGGCATAAGGTCGGTTCGGGATCGGAGGGGACAGGCAACCTGCGGGTCGCAGAGGCGGGCCGCACCTTCGGCGGTGGCATCACATGGACTACAAGCTTGGCAGCTCGAAGAATGTCTCGATCAAGCAGATCAGGGCCTTCCTTGCGGTGGCCTCGACACGGAATTTCTCCAAGGCGGCCGACGACCTGTGCGTTTCCGCCTCGGCGCTGTCGCTGACGATCCGCGACCTCGAACGCAGCATCGGACGCAAGCTTTTCGAGCGCACCACGCGCGCCGTGGCCTTCACCGAGGCGGGCTCCTATTTCTATCCGCTGGCCGAGCGGCTTATGACCGAATTCGTCACCGCCATTGACGAGGTCGCGACCTTCGACCGGGTCGAACGCGAGGTGATGCGCGTCGCCGCCTCCGAGCCGGTGATGAACCTGCTGGTGAGCCGCGCGCTGCGCGGCTGGGCCGAGGACGAGCCCGACATCGCGTTGGACCTGAGCGAATCCACGACGCAGGACGTCATCAAGGGCGTGATCGAGCATCGCTACGACATCGGGGTCACCACGCTCTGGACGAAGATCGATGGGGTGAACGCCTTCCCGCTGGTCGAAGACCAGCTGGGCGTGCTCATGCATCCGGGCAATCCGCTGGCCTGTTCGAACGAGCCGCTGTCCTGGGAAGCGATGCGCAACGAGCGGATCGTGTCGTTTCTTGACGGTGCCGGGCTGAAGGCGCGGGTCGAGCGTGACCCGAACTTCGGTTATCTGGTGGACCGTGCGACGCACCATGCCTCGTCCTCCTCGGGGCTGAAGGTGCTTGTCCGCAACGGCTTCGGCAGCGCCATCGTGGCCGCGATCAGCGCCGAAAGCACACGCGACGAAGGCTTCGTGTTCCGCGCCCTGATCGACCCGCCCGGTTGGCGGTCGCTCTACATCATCACCCCGCAGGACATCCCCCTGTCAGAGCCCGTCCGCCGGCTGATCCGCGACATGATCGCCACGCTCGACCGCTTCGCCGACAATCCGTACATCCGGCCCTGCGCGAACCCCTATCGGGCTGTCTAGAAAGTCCGGGCCCGGATGTGGAGTTGACCATTGCAGTTGCCCGCGCGTGGACTGCGGGCGCCTGGTAGTGCAAAAACCGATCCGCCTGCCGGTGTGCGGCCCGCGCCACCGACCCGGTCTCGACGGCGAGGAGGCAGACGTGCTCGCATGTCCGGGACCGCCATGACCGCTCGGTGATCGAGGGCATGACTGCCACACATTCGACGGACGGCACGGGGCGTCCAGCAGCAGCTGGGTACACCGGGGCTGGTAAACTGGCTGGCCTCGCGTCGGATGAAGGCTCTGACCGATGGCGCGACCCAGTTCCATGTTGAAGATCTCGAGCCTGCCGCGCCGCCGAGAGGGATCCTCCAGCGCCTCGATACAGAATTTCGGTGTCGCTGCGCCATTGTCCTCGGCGGTGCGAGTGGTGCGCCATCGGTTCGAGCGACCATGGCGAATGATCCAGATCTGTATCACTGCGGTCTCTCGATCCGGGGCGCCGGAGGCCCTGAGGTCGAGCAGGTGAACGCCACTGGTTCCAGAGAACCCGCGTCATCCGCGCCTCTACCTGACTTCGGAGGTGGCAGCCGACGTTGCTCCGCACCCGGAGAAGGTCTCCGGCGATCTGCGCGACCGCTATCCAATGCTTCAAGCGGGTTCGGCGGAAAACGTTGCCGCCTCCATCGTGGATCGGCCAAGGCTGCGCACGTCCGGTGGTTTCCCCGCACATATCTCATTTTGTGAAACCCAGCACGCGAGGCGCGGACTGTCGCTGATCCGGCATGAAGGATGAATGCGCCCATTGCAGAACTTCACGACTTAACGTTATGTCGTGAAGCAAGAGGAGAATCGCATGCTCGGACAAAGCTTCGCCACCCGCATCAATTCGTTCGCGTCGGCCAGCCACACCTACTGGCCGGATCTGGTGGGCAAACCGTCGCTGGCCCAGATGATCGCCCGCGCGGCGACGGTTGAGGGCCTGACCGAGCTGGACCTCAACTATCCCGACCATGCTTCGGGTGACGCGGCCGAGATCGGGCGGATCGTTTGGGATAACGGCCTTGCCCTGAACGGGTTGGCGATGCGCTATTATTCGAACCCTGCCTTCAAGCGCGGCGCCTTCACCAATCCCGATGCCGCCGTTCGCCGCGAGGCGATCGAGCTGACCAAGCGCGGCATCGATGCGGCGCGCGAGATGGGGGCGCCGATGATGACCCTCTGGCTGGGGCAGGACGGCTGGGACTACTCGTTCCAATGCGATTATCAGAAGCTTTGGGCTGACGAGATCGAGGGCATTGCCGAAGTGGCGGCGCACGATCCCGACTGCCTGATCTCGATCGAGTACAAGCCCAACGAGCCGCGGTCCTTCAGCCTGCTTCCCGACGCGGCGACGACGCTGATGGCGATCGACGAGGTCGGCCTGCCGAATCTGGGCGTGACCATCGACTTCGCGCACTCGCTCTATGCCAACGAACAGCCGGCGCTGGCCGCGTCGCACATCCTGCGCCGGTCGAAGCTGCTCGGCCTGCATCTCAACGACGGCTATGCGAAGCGAGATGATGGCCTGATGGTCGGGGCGGTGCACCCGCTGGAGACGATGGAACTGCTGCGCGCGGCAAAGGCCGGGAATTTCGGCGGCGCCATCTACTTCGACACTTTCCCCGACGCCTCCGGCCTGGACCCGGTCGCCGAATGCGCCGCCAACATCCGCGCCGTCAAGCGAATGCTCGATGCGATCGATCGCCTTGATGGCGACAACCGGCTGTCCGAGGCGCAGGCCGCCCAGGATCCGGTGATCGCGGTGGAGATCGCGCAGCTTGCGATGCCGGGGCGCGGCCTTTCGGCCTGACCCCGACCCCTATACGTGTTGAACCTGGGAGGAGACCACATGCAACACATCCTGAAAGCGGCGCTGGCCGCCAGCGCGCTGGCCCTGAGCGTCGGCCTCGCGCAGGCGCAGGACCTTGCCCCGCTGAATTCGGACAGCGAGCCGGACCGCGCGGACTGGTCCGAGCTGGAGGCCAAGTTCGGCGCCTTCCCGGAGCCCGCGGCCGGCACCAAGGTCGGCGGTGTCTCCAAGACGCTGACGAACGAATACTGGCGTTCGCTCGGGCAGGGCTACGAGACCTTCGGCAAGGCCCATGGCGTCACGGTCGTCTACCAGGCCGCCCAGAGCGAAGGCGATCAACTCGGTCAGCTCTCGATCGCCGAAAACCTGATCAGCCAGGGCTTCGACGCACTTCTCTTCTCGCCTCAGACTGACGCCAACCTGATGCCGGCGCTGGAAAGCGCGACGGATGCGGGGATCCCCGTCGTCAACGTCAACGACGCGGTCATTCCCACGGTCGCGCATTACGTCGGCAACGTGCAGAAGGAAAACGGCGTGCGGGTCGCGCAGTGGTTCATCGAGAACCACCCCGAGGGCGGCAAGGTCGCGGTGGTCGAGGGGCAGGCGGGCGTCTTCGCCGCCACGCAGCGCACCGCGGGCTTCACCGAGACGATCGCGGCGAACGACAAGTTCCAGATCGTGGCCTCCGTCCCCGCCGACTGGAGCCGCGAGCTGGCCTTCAACGCGGCCTCGACGATCCTGCAGCAGCATCCCGACCTGATCGGCTTCTATGCCAACAACGACGGCATGGCGCTTGGCGTGGTCGAGGCGGTGAAAGCCGCGGACAAGGCCGAGCAGGTCGCGGTCTTCGGCACCGACGGCACTTCGGATGCCTACAATGCCGTTCGCGACGGCGACCTGACCGGGACCGTCGACAGCTTCGCCGTGCTGACGGGGGAAATCGCGATGGAAGTGGGCCTTCGTCTTGCTGCGGGGCAGGATCTGCCGCGCGTGGTCGCCACGCCCCAGGCCCTTATCACCAAGGACAACGTGGAAACCTACGCCACGACCGACATGCAGGAGCTTCGCAAGGTCCTGACCTCGCAGTGACGCCTGCCGCCCGCCACCGCACGTGTCGCGGTGGCGGGCTCCCTTGCCCCGGACGGAAATCGCCCAATGACTCCGCGCCTGTCTCTATCCAACATCGAGAAATCCTTCGGCCCGCTCAAGGTGCTGCACGGCGTCTCGCTCACCGTCGAACCCGGAGAGGTTCATGGACTTCTGGGCGAGAACGGCGCGGGCAAGTCGACGATGCTGAACATCCTGTGTGGTGTGCTGCGCGCGACGGCCGGCCAGATCGCCGTCGACGGCACCGAAGTCACCATCGCCACGCCGCGCGACGCCGCCGCCGCCGGCATCGCGATGATCCATCAGGAGCTTCAGCAGGTTCCCGAACTCACCGTCGCCCAGAACATCTTCCTCGGGGCCTCGCTGCGCCGTGCGGGCGGCGCCTTCGTTGACCGGCGCGCGCAGGAAGCCGAAGCGCGGCGCCTGCTGGCCGAGCTTGACCCCGGCATCGACGTGACGGCAAAGGTCAAGACCCTGCGCGTGGCGCAACGCCAGATCGTCGAGATCGCCAAGGCGCTGAGAGCCAACGCCCGGCTCATCGCCATGGACGAACCGACCTCGAGCCTCACGCCCTCCGAGTTCGACCGCCTTTGTGAAGTCATCGAGCGGCTCACCGCGCAAGGCGTCTCGATCATCTACGTGTCGCACAAGATGGATGAGGTGTTCCGCCTCTGCCGTTCGGCCACGATCCTGCGCGACGGTCGCTTCGTCTCCCGCGTCGCGCTGCCCGAGACACCTGTCCAGAAGGTCATCGAGTCGATGGTCGGGCGCGAATTGGCCCATGCCGAGCATCGCAGCTTCGCGACGGCCGAGCCGATGATGAAGGTCAGCGGACTGGGTCGCGGCACCGCTGTGCGTGATGTCAGCTTCACCCTGCACAAGGGCGAGGTGCTGGGCATCGCCGGCCTCGTGGGGTCCGGTCGGACCGAACTGCTGCGCCTTCTCGCCGCGGTCGATGCGGCGGATGGCGGCACGGTCGAGATCGAGGGGCGGGTGATCGCGGGCAGCTCTCCGCGTGCCCGCATCGCTGCGGGTCTCGGGCTGGTGCCCGAAGAGCGCAAGCGCGACGGCATCATCCGCCACCGACCCGTCACGAGCAATGTCGGCCTTGCGTCGATGCCCCGATTCAGCCGCTTCGGCATGATCCGCCGGGCTGCGCTGCGTCGACGCTCGGAAGAGCTGATGCGCGAGGTGAACCTGCGCCCCTTCGACGTGACGCGGCCCATCGGCAGCTTCTCGGGCGGAAACCAGCAGAAGGCGATCATCGGACGCTGGCTCGCCGCCGACAGCAGGATCCTGCTCTTCGACGAGCCGACCCGCGGCATCGACGTCGGTGCCAAGGCCGAGATCTACGACCTGATCGAGAAGCTCGCGGCCGAGGGCCGCGGCGTGATCGTGGTCTCATCCGAGCTGACCGAGGTGATCCGCCTGTCGGACCGGGTTCTGGTCATGCGCGAGGGCGCCCTATCAGCAGAACTCGGCCAGGGCGAGATCAGCGAGGCGTCCATCGCCCGCGCCGCCATCCCGGCCAACTGACACTTCCCGGAGGAACCCATGACGACTGTCACAACCGCCCCCCTCCCGCTGCTGAGCCGCATCCGCTTTCGGGATGCCGGAACCGTCGTCGGCCTGCTGCTGATCTGCGCGATCTTCGCCGTGCTGACCCCGAGCTTCCTCACGCTTCCGAACCTGATGAACATCCTGCAGCAGAGCGCGATCAACGCCTGCATCGCGCTCGGGATGACGCTGGTCATCATCGCGGGCGGCATCGACCTGTCGGTGGGCCCGGTGGCGGCACTCTCCGCGGTGCTTGGCGCGGCGATGCTGGCGGCTGGCGTCCCGGTGCCGCTCGCGCTCCTGGGGGCCATCGCCGTCGGGGTCGCCAGCGGGGCGATCAACGGCGCGCTGATCACCTGGGGTGGCCTGCAGCCCTTCATCGTGACGCTGGGCGGGCTGTCGCTCTACCGTGCGCTTGCCCTCATCTACACGGGCGGCCAGCCGATCTTCGGCCTGCCCAAGGAATTCCGGGCATTCACCAACGGCAACCTCGCGGGCATCCCGAACTCGGTGCTGATCGTCGCCGCGCTGGCCTTTGCGGCCTGGGTCATCCTCAACAAGACGCCGTTGGGCGAGTATTTCATGGCCGTCGGCGGCAATCCCGAGGCGGCGCGCGTGGCCGGCGTGCCGGTAACCCTGACCAAGTTCGCCGCCTACATGATCTCGGGCGCGATGGCCTCGGTTGCCTCCATGATCCTGATCGGCCGCCTTGGTGCGGCAGAGCCGACGCTTGGCACCCTGTGGGAGCTTGACGCGATCGCTGCGGCCGCCATCGGTGGAGCGTCGCTGATGGGCGGGCGCGGGTCGATCTTCGGCACGATCGTCGGCTGCGTCATCCTGGGCGCGCTGCGCAACGGACTGACGCTGATGAACGTGCAGGCCTTCTACCAGCTCCTCGCGACCGGTATCATCATCATCGTGGCGATGCTGATCGACCGAGCGACCAGCGGCAAGCAGGGATAAAAATATGGGTGACGCAAGAGCGGTCGGGGCACAGATCCGTGTCAGGCTCCCCAGCCTGACACCGCTCGAAGGCAAGGTCGCCGCCGCCATCCTAGCGCGTCGCGACATCACCGATGCGACGCCGCTGAAGGAGATCGCCGAAAGCGTCGGCGTGTCGGAACCCATGGTGGTCAAGGTTGCCAAGAAGCTGGGCTTCGCGGGTTTCCGCGAATTCCGCCAGGGGCTGATCGACTACTACCAGTCTGAAAGCGCGCTCCTGCATACCGAGATCTCGCCCGAGGACACGGCGGGAACCGTTGTGCAGAAGGTATTCCGGACGGCCATGCAGGCGCTCGAGGAAACCTTCGCGATCCTGGATCTCGAAGCGTTCGAACGCGCCGCCGCCTATCTGCACCGGGCGAAACAGCGCGACTTCTACGGGGTCGGTGGCTCGGCCCAGATCGCGCGGGACGTGTCGCACAAGTTCCTGCGCATCGGCATCCGGGCGACCGTCTTCGATGACAGCCACATGATGATGATGTCCGCCTCGCTTTTGGGCAATGACGACTGCGCCATCGCCTTCTCGCACTCCGGGGAGACCGCCGCGGTCATCGAGGCGGTCGAGTTGGCCCGCAAGAACGGGGCACGGACCATCGCCGTCACCAACTACTCTCAAAGCACGCTCGCCAAGTCGGTGGACGTGGTGCTTTGTTCGACCGCCGAGAACTCGCCGCTTTTGGGCGAGAACGCGACCGCGCGTATCGCGCAGCTCAACCTCCTCGACGCGCTGTTCGTCGCTGTGGCCCAACGCGACAGGGCGACGGCGGACGCCAATCTCGCCCGCACGATGCGCGCCGTGCAATTCAAACGCAAACAGTGAGATCGCCTCCAGTGTCGAACGAAACTTCCGCCGTCGTGGTCGTCGGCAGCCTTCACTATGACATCATGGTCGAGGCCGATCACTTGCCCCGGCGCGATGAGACTGGTGTCGGTCGCCGCTGGTATCCGAAGTTCGGCGGCAAGGGTGGAAACCAAGCTGTGGCGGTCGCCAAGGCGGGAACCCCCGTGACGATGGCGGGTGCGCTTGGTGAGGACGACTTCGGGCGCTTCATGCGGTCGGTCCTGCATGCGGCGGGGGTTGATCTGACCCACATCCAAACCGTGCCCGGTGGGTCAGGCATGAGTGTCGCGATCGCCGATGCCAATGGCGACTACGCCGCGACCATCGTGTCGGGCGCGAACCTCCTGATCGACGAAAAGCGGCTCGGCGACCTGCCCTGGGCGACGGCCAAGGTGCTTGTCCTGCAAAGTGAGGTGACCGAGGCGTTGAACCTTGCCGCCGCGCGTCTCGCGCGGTTGCACGGCGCGACGGTGATCCTGAACGCCGCCCCGGCCCGCGCGCTCTCGCCGGAGTTGGCGGCACTGATCGACGTGCTGGTCGTGAATGCGGTCGAGGCCGAAATGTTCGGCACGGCTCCGGTGACGGATCTGGCCAGTGCGCGGGCGGCCGGAGGCGCTCTCGCGGCACGCTTTCCCGCGGTCGTGGTGACGGCTGGTGGCGCGGGTCTGGCCTGGTCCGATGGGACGTCGAATGGTGTCGTCCCCGCGATGAAGGTGCGTGTCGTCAGCACACACGGCGCGGGGGATTGCTTCACGGGAACGCTTGCTGCGGCGATCGCAGCGGGTCGAACCCTCGGCGAGGCTTGCGAGTCCGCCTCGGAGGCAGCCGCACTCCATGTTTCCCAAACACCGTCCGCATGAGCTTTGCGCACGGTGGCATTCCAGCGGAGCCCGACGAGCCCGGCGCCGAACTGCAGTGCTGTGGCAGGTCAGCAGCGGCGCGGCCATGCGACAGCGAGCGCGTGGATGCTGACGTCGGTTCCGGCGGCGGCGAGGCTCACCTCGGCGTCGCGGGCGATCCGCGTCATGATGCCGATGAAGACGAACTCGGCCATTCCGACGGGCTGAAGCGCGCACCGTGCCGGCTTGCGTGATCCTCAAGCTTCCACGGCGGTCCGCGATGCATATCAAACGTAAGCGAAGTATTGAGTAACCCCTCCCGGCCGACGGGGGTCTGTTGCAGCATGTCGAGGTTCACGAAGGAGCCCGACATGGCCAACATTAGCGCCACCCTCAGCGAGTCCTGCTCGCCGCCTAACCAGGGCACCGCGTCCCATCAGGCGCTGCCGTTTGGTGGCACCCAATGATCAACAGCCTCGGCAACGTGAAGATCTACGTCTGGACCCAGCCCATCGACTTCCGGAAAGGCATGAACGGTCTGGTCTCGATGATCGTCTCCCAGCTTGGGCTGAAGCCGTTCAGCGGTGCACTGTTCATCTTCCGCTCGCGCCGTGCTGACCGTCTGAAGCTGATCTTTTGGGATGGGTCCGGCTTGGTGATGGTCGTGAAGCGCCTCGATGATCGGGCGTTCAGCTGGCCCACCGCCACGAATGACGCGCTAGGCTCAGGACCCATTGATCTGCCTGGCTCGTCGTGATTCACGGCTCCGCAAGGAGGCGGATATGACGAGCAACCTGTTCTGGCTGACAGA
>NZ_JBAWKE010000014.1:0-58249 GCF_037095655.1 Frigidibacter sp. MR17.24 | reverse complement strand
CGATAGCGAGGGGAAGAGGGCTTCGGCATGGCCCGAAGCTAACGTGCAGGATTCACGACGTGAATCCGCCTCACTGATAAGTGCAACAACGCCTATCTGATGTCAGGATTGGCGATTGGACTTATATCAGGCGGGCGGCCAGATCTCCAGCATTCCACGCACAGGAGTGACCCATGTCCGACATTCTCTGGCCCGAGGGCTTCGTCCCCGGCTTCACCGACAATTTCTGTTCCAACGAGGTGATCGTCACCGGGCTGAGCGCCGCCGAGATCTGGCCGTTCCTCGCCATCCCATCCCGCTGGCCGGCGTATTACGCCAATGCGGCGGATGTGGAGATCCACGACGGCAAGGGCCCCGAGCTGGTCCTTGGTGACCGCTTCTTCTTCCGAACCTTCGGATTTCCGGTCCCGGCGCGCATTGTCGAATGCGTGCCGCCGGTCAAGGGCCAGCCCGCGCGCATCGCCTGGCATGGCTGGTCGGGCGAGCCGGGGGCTGCGGACCGCCTGGACGTGCATCACGCTTGGCTGATCGAGGATTTGTCGGAGGGGCGGGTGCGGATCCTGACCCAGGAGACGCAGAACGGCGCGCCGGCGAAGGAGCTGGCAAAGGCCGTGCCGAACCCGATGATCAACGGTCACCAGGACTGGCTGATCGGCCTCGTTGCGGCTGTTCGGGCGGCAAAGGCCTGACGGGCTCGGTCCTCGCCGACCGCTTCAGAGCGCGGCGAGGACCTCTGCAATCTCGGCGCGCAGCCGCCGGGTTCGCGCCGGGAGGCTGCGATTGCGCCGCTGGATCAGCCAGAGCGCATGCCTGATCGGGACCGGAAGCGCCATCACCTGCAGGCGGTCCCGGCCGGGATGGGCGTCAAGGCCGCTGCGAGGCAGGATCGTATAGCCCAGGCCGCGCAGCACGGGCTCGGGGATCTGGCCGATCTGGTTGATGAAGCTGCGTTGCCGCAGCCGGTCGGCGCCAGGATGTGCGTCGGGGAAGTTCGCGCCGAGAAGCTCGTCCGCATAGGCGAAGCCGTCGGGATGGGCGATGAAGCCGAGCGCATCGAGCTGCGCGAAACTGGCGGGCACGGCGCGGTCCGCAGGCAAGAGCAGACACAGCTCGTCCTCCCCCACGCTTTCTCCCTCCAGCCGCGCGTGGGTCGGGGAGTGGTCGACGATGCCGAGGTCGAAGCGCCCCGCCAAAACGCCTTCGAGCACCCGCGGCTGCGGCATCGCCTCGAGCAGGATCGACAGATCGGGGGCCGTGGCCATCAGCTCCATGAAACGCGGATAGAGCAGCAGCGCGAGCGAGCCGGAGCAGGCGACCGACACCTCTCCGCAGCTCGGATCGTCGTGCTGCAGCTCGCCCCGGAGCGCGCTTTCCTCCGCACGTCGCCGTCGCGCGATGGCCAGCAGGGACTCGCCCGCCGGGGTCAGCAGGAAGCTCTTGCCGTCACGCGTGAGCAGCGGCTGGCCCAGCTGCGCCTCGAGCTTCTTCACATGTTGGCTGACGCCGGGCTGGGTCATGTTCAGCGCCGCTGCCGCTCGGGTGAAATGCCCGACGTCGCAGAGCGTGGCGAAGGTCTCCAACCAGGCCGCGTTCAACATCAGCGCATCCGTTTCGTTATCAACATGAGCACGAATGATAATTGGATGCCAAGGATTGGCCAATCCATATCTCCCGCAACGCCACAGGAGAATTCCATGACCAAGACCACCCCGCGCACCTTCTCCCACATCGGTCTCTCGGTGCCCGACCTCGATGCGGCCGTTGCCTTCTACCGCGATGTCATGGGCTTCTATGTCATCATGGAGCCGACCGAGATCGCGCAGGACGACAGCGACATCGGCGTGATGTGCGACGACGTCTTCGGCCCGGGCTGGGGCAAGTTCCGCATCGCCCATCTCTCGACCGCCGACCGCATCGGCTTCGAGCTGTTCGAATTCCCCGAAAGCCACAAGCCCGACAACAACCTGCCCTACCGCCAGGTGGGCCTGTTCCACTTCGCGATCCAGGACCCGGACCTGGAGGGGCTGCTGGCCCGCATCATCGCCGCCGGCGGCAAGCAGCGGATGCCGGTGCGCGAATATTTCCCCGACGAGAAGCCCTACCGCATGGTCTATGTCGAGGATCCCTTCGGCATCGTCTTCGAGCTCTATTCGCACAGCTACGAGCTGACCTACTCGGCCGGCGCCTACAACTGAGGGTCCCATGGCAGATCTCTTCGACACGCTGCGCCTTGGCGGGCGCCTCCTGAAAAACCGCGCGGCGATGGCCCCGATGACCCGCGCGCGCAGCCCCCGCAACCTGCCCACCGCCGAGACCGCGCGCTATTACGCGCAGCGGGCCGGCGCCGGGCTGATCGTGACCGAGGGCACGGTGATCTCGCCCGAAGGCTCGGGCTTCGTCGATTGCCCCGGCCTGTGGTCGCACGAGCAGGTCGCGGCCTGGAGGCCCGTGACCGAGGCCGTGCATGACCAGGGGGCGGCGATCTTCACCCAGATCTGGCATGTGGGCCGGATGAGCCATGTCTCGTTGCAGCCCGGTGGCGCGGCCCCGGTCAGCGCGACGGGCCGGCAGGCCGCGAACTCCTCGGCCTTCGGCCTCACCGAGGACGGCACGCCCGGCTTCGTCACCGCCTCGAAACCGCGACCGCTGGAGACCGGTGAAATCGCCCGCGTCGTCGGGGATTTCGCGCAGGCGGCCGAAAACGCGGTGGCGGCCGGCTTCGACGGCGTCGAGATCCACGGAGCCAATGGCTATCTGATCGAGCAGTTCCTCAATGGTGCGGTCAATGACCGGACCGACCGCTACGGCAGCCAGTCGGTCGAGAACCGCATCCGCTTCGCCCTGGAAGTGGTGGATGCCTGCGTCGCGCGGATCGGCGCGGAGCGGGTGGGCATCCGCCTGTCGCCCTTCGGCCGGCTGCACGAACTCGGTGACTTCGAAGGCGAGGAGGACACCTTCCTTACCCTCGCCGCCGAGCTCGACCGCCGCGGCCTGGCCTTCGTCCACATCATGGATCAGGCCAGCCGCGGGGCACCGGCGATGCCGCCGGGCTTCCTGCAAAGGTTCCGCGAGAGCTATGGCGGCGTGCTGATCCTGGCAGGTGGAATGGATCTGGCGCGCGCCAACGAGATGATCGGTGCCGGGCTGATCGACATCGCAGCCTTCGGGGCACCCTTCACCTCGAACCCCGATCTCGTCGAGCGGATGCGCCACGGCTGGCCACTGACCCCGGCCGACCCCGACGCCTATTACGGCGGTGACGCGCGGGGCTACATCGACTGGCCCAGCTACTCCCCGGAAGGAGCAGCCGCATGAAACCGATCCTCATCGTGATGACCTCGCATGGCGACAAGGCGGGGCACGGGCCGACGGGGTTCTATCTGTCGGAAGTCACCCATCCGTTGAAGGAGTTCCTGGCGGCGGATCTGCCGGTGGCCTTCGCCTCGATCGACGGCGGCGCACCGCCGGTCGACGGGCTGGACCTCGAGGATGCGGTCAATGCGCAGTTCTGGGCCGATCCGCTGTTCCGCGCGGCGATCCGGTCGACGCAGAAGCTGGCCGATGTCGATCCGGCCGCCTACGGCGCGATCTTCTTCGCCGGGGGGCACGGGGCGGTCTGGGATTTCCCCGGATCGCAGGCCGTCAACGAGGTGACCCGCGCGATCTGGGAGCAGGGCGGCGTGGTCGGCGCCGTCTGCCACGGCCCCGCGGCGCTGACCAATGTCACGCTGTCGGATGGCGCGCCGCTGGTGAAGGGCCGCAAGGTCGCCGCCTTCACCGATGCGGAAGAGCACGCCGTCGGGCTGGAGACGGTCGTGCCGTTCCTTCTGTCCACGCGCCTCGCCGAGCTGGGGGCCGAGATGCAACCCGGTCCGGACTGGACCGATACCACCGCCGTCGATGGCCGGCTGGTGACGGGACAGAACCCGCAATCGGCCACCAGCACCGGTCGCAAGGTTGCGGCGCTGCTCCTGGCTGCGAGGGCCGAAGATGCAAACGGCTGACGCGCTGCAGCCCTATCGCGCCTGGACATGGGTGCAGGGCAAGGATCCCCTCGACCTCGTCCTGGCCGAGCGTCCCGTGGCGGGCCCCGGTCCGGGCGAGGTGCTGGTGCGAAACGACGTCATCGGCCTCAATCCCGTCGACTGGAAAGTGCTGGGCAGCGCTTCGTGGCAACCGGGGAAAGTGCCGGGCTGTGACGGCGCGGGCCGGGTGATCGCTGTCGGTGCCGGGGTGCCCACGACCTGGATCGGCCAGCGCGTCGCCTATCACACCTGGCTGGGTGGTCCGGGCAGTTTTGCCGAGGTCACTCCGGTCGCGGCGCGGGCTCTGCTGCCTGTGCCTGCCGCGCTCGATCTCGAGACCGCCGCTACGGTGCCCTGTCCGGCCCTGACGGCCTGGCTCGCCCTGTCGAAGCTGCCAGTGCGCCAGGGCACGCTGCTCATTGCCGGGGCCGGCGGTGGCGTGGGCGGCTATCTTGTCCAGATGGCCTTGCAAGCTGGCTGGGAGGTGACTGCGCAATGCCACCCCCGTCACCACGAGCGTCTGGCCGGCTATGGTGCGGCGGTCCTGCCCTGGAACGCCGAGCTACCGCCCGCGGCCTTTGCCGCGGCCATCGACCTGCGCGGCCCGGAGGCCGCGGCGGGCCTCTTTCCACAGCTGCGTGCCAACGGCCATCTCGTCTGCAGTCAGGGCCGCGTTTCCGGCTGGGGCAGTGAGGCCTTCGGGCGATGCATCTCGCTCCACGAGGTCGCCCTCGGGGCGCTGCATGTCCATGGAGACGCCCTGGACTGGCGCGCGCTGCGATCGGCCGCGACCGGGATCTTCGATGGCCTCGAGAGTGGCCGCCTGGTCGCGGAGCCCGTCGTGGTCCGCGCCTTCGAAGACCTGCCCAGCCACCTGCGGGCTCTCCGGAATCGGGACTTCTCCGGCAAGGCGCTGATCCGGATCGCAAGCGTGCAGGACGCGCAAGACAGCACAAGGAACGGGTTCTCCGGAGGGACAAGGGAATGACCATGAAACGACGTCGGCTTCTGGCGGCGATGGCCTCGGCCGGTGCGCTCCTTCCCTTGATCGGGGTCGGGACAGGGCGCGCAGCGGCGGCTGGCAAACCAGTCGAGGCACATATCGCCCTGCGGTCGCCGTGGATGGCCAATCAGGTCGCGGTGACCTCGGACGGGACACTCTTCCTCGGGCTTCCACGCTACGCGAAGGACAAGGCCAGCCCTGCCCTGGCCAAGCGCGAGGCTGACGGCACCCTTCGGCCGTTCCCCGGCAATGACTGGAACGACTGGGCCCCCGGCAAGGACGGCGCCGAACGCTTCGTCTACCTCAACTCCGTGCATGTGTTCGGTGACGACACGATTTGGTGCGTCGACCAGGGCGCGCTGAGTGCCGGTGTCTTCGGGCCGGACCTTGCCGTGCCCCAGCCGGGCGCGCAGAAGATCGTTCAGCTCGACCCGTCAGGAAAGGTTCTCCGCATCCTACGCTTCGACGAGACGATCCTGCCGGCGGGCGGGCAGATGAACGACCTTCGGCTGCATGGCGACCTCCTCTATATCGCGGATTCAGGGCTGGGCGGCATCATCGTGCATGACCTCGCGACCGGGAAATCGCTGCGTCGGCTGAGCGGTGCCAAGGTCACCATGGCCGATCCCGACGCGCAGATTCCCGCGGTGCTGGCCCATGTGAAGGGCGATGCCACCTTCCATCCGCCGAACAGCGATCTGATCGAGCTGACCGCGGATGGCAGATGGCTCTACTGGGCTTCGCCGACGGGGCCGCTCTGGAGGGTCCGCACGGAGGCGTTGCGCGACGTCTCGCTTTCCGAGGAGGCCCTGGCCGAGCATGTGCAGAACATGGGGGCGATGCCCTTCTCGGGCGGGTCCGCGATGGACGACCTCGGGAACTTCTACTTCTGCGAGACGACCACCAACCGGCTGGAGGTGCGCTCACCCGAAGGCAAGACCGTCACACTCCTTGAAGACGAGCGCCTTGTCCGTCCCGATGGCGGGTTCATCAAAGGTCGGACGCTCTACGTGCCCGTGAAGGTGCCGTTGGCGGATACACGGGACGGTGCCGCTCCGACCTTTGCGATCTATTCGATCGCGCTGCCGGACGCCGTGGACGGGGTAAGGTTGGGGTCCCAGATCCGGACCTGAAGAGGGCTTGGCTTGAGGCGCCGGGCCTATCCCTAAGGACCGTAGCGCCCTCGCCTGGCGACGCACGCCTGTTGCCCTCTTTGAGCCGGGCGCAAACGGACCGGCTCGGCGAGCGGCTCCCCGCTCGGATGTGATCTCTTCCTGGCGTCAGTGCTGACGGCAAGATTTTCCTCTGTATCATCTGCTGAAGCTGGCAGCCCACCGACGCGCCGCGCGTCTCCCGGAACTCTGGAAGGAGCCCTGATGGACACCAAGCCTCGACTGACAGCCAAGGACTTCAGCCCCGAGCTGCTCGAGCTTTACGACTTCTATGCCCACGGCATCATTACCAAGCGCGAGTTCCTCGACCGCGCGGCGCGCTTCACCGTGGGCGGTCTGACGGCGGCGGCGATATTGTCGATGATGAGTCCGGACTATGCGCTGGCCGAGCAGGTCAGCTTCAACGACCCCGACATCACCGCGACCTGGATCACCTACCCCTCGCCGAACGGCCATGGCGAGATGCGGGCCTATTACGTCCGCCCCGCCGGCTCCTCTCCGGCCCCCGGCGTCGTGGTCGTGCACGAGAACCGCGGCCTGAACCCTTACATACAGGACGTCGCGCGCAGGCTCGCCAAGGCGGGCTTCATCGCGATGGCTCCGGACGGCCTGACCCCCATGGGCGGCTATCCGGGCAATGACGAGGCCGGCCGTGCGCTGCAGCAGCAGGTGGACGGCACCAAGCTGATGAACGACTTCTTCGCGGCGGTCGAATTCCTGATGGCGCAGGACGAGGTTTCCGGCAAGGTCGGCATCACCGGCTTCTGTTATGGCGGTGGCGTCGCGAATGCCGCGGCGGTGGCCTATCCCGAGCTTGGGGCCGCGGTCCCCTTCTACGGTCGCCAGCCCGCGGCCGAGGACGTCCCCCGGATCAACGCGCCGCTCCTGCTGCACTACGGCGGGCTCGACGAACGGGTCAACGCGGGCTGGCCGGCCTACAAACAGGCGCTCGACGCCGCGGGCAAGACCTACGAGGCCTACATCTACGAAGGCGCCAACCACGGCTTCCACAACGACTCCACGCCTCGCTACGACAAGGCGGCGGCCGAGCTCGCCTGGTCGCGCACGATCGACTGGTTCAAGGCTCACCTGAGCTGACACCCGAGAACTGAGGCCGGACGGGGCGGTCGGAATCCGCCCGTCCAACCCACCGACGCACTGCATCAGTGATCCTTCACAACCTACTTTCGTGCGGCTGACATGATGCGAGAAACTCGCTCGGCGTTTGGAACATGACCTGCCGAAACGCATGGGAGAACGCCGCGGTGCTTGCAAAGCCGGTTTCTCGGGCGACCTGCGAGATGGCCTTGTCGCGCCCGAGCTCCGCCACCGCCCAGAGGATGCGCGCGCGCTGCCGCCAGGCCTTCAACGTCATTCCGGTCTCCTCCGGAAACCGGCGGCTGGCCGTGCGCACGGAGGTGGCGGCGCGAGAGGCCAGAGTCTCGAGCGGCAGTTGATTGCGGTGGTCGCCAAGGGCGATCTCTGCCACCCGCAGCCCGATCTCGCTTGCGGGCATGGGCAGATAGGTCGGGGCCTGCGCCACACACCGAAGCTCATGCAACACCAACCCGAGCATGATCCTGCCCCGCTCCGATGCCAGGTCGGCTCCAGCAAGCGCCTCCAGCAGGCTGCGCAACAGCGGTGACACGGGCGACACGAAGTCGTCCTCGGGAAAGTCGTCCGGCTTTGCGGCGCGCAGGGCGGCGGGGGACCAGAGCACCACGAGCAGCTCTGCATCGGTCAGGATCTCCAGCCGATGCGGCATGCCCGGCGGCACCCAGGCTGCCAGTTGCGGTGGCAGAAGCCAGACGCCGCGCTCGGTCCGCAACTGGGCCATGCCGGAGGTCACGAACGTCAGCTGCGCCTGATCATGCGCATGCTCCGGCAGTGCCTCCGCACGCCGTTTCAGAACCCTGTGCAGCGTCACGTCCACGGTCGCGGTTGGCATGTCAGCGATACTTGTTGGCCACATATCGATGAACGAACCTGATAGCACTGCCGGCAGCGCACCCCAAGACGGAAGACACGAGAAATGCTTGCGACACTCATCGAAGAATATGGCTCTAACACTGTGGTTCAGCTCGCCGAGGTGGAGATCCCGGTTCCGCAAGCCGGCGAGGTGCTCGTCCGGGTCCTCGCGGCAGGGGTCAACCCCGTCGACTGGAAGATCCGCAACGGCGCCGGCGCCCGCATGGGGATGACGCTTCCGATCCGGCTGGGAAGCGAGTTCGTCGGCGTCGTCGAACGGACCGGCACGAATGTCGCCGGCTTCACCCCCGGTGACGCGGTCTTCGGCATGGTGAAGACCGGCGCTTTCTCGGAGTATCTCACGGTCCCCGCCGCGCATATCGCCGGCACACCGGAGGGGCTCAGCGTCGAGGAGGCGGCAGCCCTTCCCCTTGCCGGCACCACGGCCTGGCAGGCGATGTTCGATGAGGCCGGCCTCGCCGCGGGCCAGCGCCTGCTGATCACCGGTGCGTCGGGCGGCGTGGGGTCGCTCGCGGTCCAGCTTGCCAAGGCCGCCGGGGCGCATGTCACCGCCGTTTGCTCCACCCGCAACATCGACTTCGTCCGGGGATTGGGGGCCGATGCGGTCGTCGACTATACCAAATGCCGGGTCGAGGAAGCGGTCCACGACATGGATGTGGTTCTCGACACCGTCGGGGCCGAGACATTCCAGCGCGCCCTTGCCACGCTGCGCCGCGGTGGCACGATGGTTACGGTGGTCGCCTTCCCCACCGGGGACGAGGCGGAGCGTCATGGCGTCACGGTGAAGCGCGCCTACACGGTCGCGAGTGCGGACACCCTCGCCCGGATCTGCGCGCTTGTGGGCGCCGGGAAGGTCACGCCGCATGTCGAACGGACATTTGGCCTGACCGAGGTCAGGGAGGCCCTGGACCTGTCCGAAGCCGGGCGTGCGCGTGGCAAGATCGTCCTGAAGACGGCGTGATCGTGCGTCGTGGGGCGCCGCTTGCCGGACGTCGGGTTACCGAGAGACGGCGACCGAGGACGGCGCGCCCGTGAGCGGCAGCTTCGTCCGCATAGCGGACGCCTCGGAGCTCCTGTTCGTGAGCATTCCTTCACCAGCATTTGCCTTACGGATGGGGCCACCGCGGGGCTGGTCGTTTTATCCGCGGCGCACGGAGCGCGTCGACAGAGGGACCGCCCCAAGAGCTCAGCAAGTTCATTCGCGGCTACGGCGCCGCAGCCGCCCCTCCAAGGTGGTTGGGAACGAAGAGCCTGAAGCTCCGTGGTGGTTTCAGCCCATCCTGACCTTGCGGATCTNTCGCGGCTACGGCGCCGCAGCCGCCCCTCCAAGGTGGTTGGGAACGAAGAGCCTGAAGCTCCGTGGTGGTTTCAGCCCATCCTGACCTTGCGGATCTGCCTAAGGCCCCTCCCCTACCGAGTTCTCCGCGCTTAGCCCGAGCCAGGTGTCGAGGCTGGGCGGAGAGCGTTCGGCACTGGCTAATACAGCGAAAGCCCCACAGGGGCCCACGGTGCTTTATCGTCGCATTTCAGTGGCTTGACACCATGGAACCCCCTGAATGCAAAGAAGCTCCCCTTTTGGGGAGCTTCTTTGCAGATTTCGGTGGTTGCGGGAGCACGAGTTGGACACAAATTGTCTCGAGCACGTTTGGGCTGATGATCCCCTATAACAGCCTCGATCGGCCGCTCCGCGCAGGGAGTCGCCGCTCGTGCAAGCGAAGTCTCATCGCCACCGAGGGAAGCGACCGGCCCTTATCGGCAGCGCCAGGTGCGTCGCTGCGCAGGGGCGTGACCCTTTGCTTCGGTTGCCCCTCGCCCTGCGCGCCTATCCCAGCCCCGAGGGACATACTGCGACGGCAGCCCCACCGCCGCATGGCGATCTCGAGTCTGGATCGGACGTTCCTTTGGGGCGTGGCCAGAAGGTTCTCTGAGCCGCAGGGATTGGATCGAGCTGACAGGTTGGCGGCGACAGGATCAGACCAGACCTTCAGGAACCGAATGCGCGAACGGCGGTCAACCGACCCAGCCCCCGTCTTGCAGTCGGCCCGCCAGTGAGAACAAACCCCGGCGCAGATCCTCGCGGCCGATGGCACCGCCTAGACAGACACGCATCCGCTCTTCGGGCGCGCCCTCGACGGTGAAGGCGTCCGAAGGCATCAGCCCGACATGCCGCCCCGCCATCCGCCCCATCAGCTCGGCCCGTCCCGCGCCCTCGGGCAGTTTCAGCCAGATGTTGAAGGCATGGCGATCGGCGGCGAAGTCGAACCCCTGCAGCACCTCGGCCGCGATCTCCTGCCGCGCCGCCGCCTCGGCCCGCACGAAGCGGCGGATGCTGTCGGCGGTGCCGTCCTCGATCCAGCGGGTGGCGAGCGCCATCGACAGCGGCGCCGGCATCACCGCAATCGCCCGCAGGGCCTGACCGAGCGCCAGCGCGGCGCGGGCGTCGGGGGCGACCGTGTAGGCCAGCCGCAGCCCCGCCCCGATGCATTTCGCGAGACCGCCGATGTGCCAGGTCAGCTCCGGCGCGAGCGTGGCGAAGGGCGTGGGCGCGTTCGGCGGGATGAAACCGTAGGCGTCATCCTCGACCAGCGGCAGGCGATGGGCGATCACGACGTCGGCGATCGCCATGCGCCGCTCCTGCGGAATGGTCAGCGTCGTCGGATTGTGCAGCGTCGGGTTGAGATAGAGCGCCTTGGGCTTGTGCCGGGCGATCGCCTCGTCCAACGCCCCGGGCAGAATCCCCGCGCCATCCGAGGGCAGCCCGACCAGCACCAGCCCCAGCCGCGCCGCGATCCCCCGCAGCCCCGCATAGGTCACCGCCTCGCACAGCACCCGGTCGCCGGGCTTCGCCAGCGTCGAGAAGATCGCCGTCATCGTCACATGCGCGCCCGGCGTCACCGCCACCCGGTCGAGCCTCGGCACCATGCCGCGCATCGACAGCCAGGACGAGGCCGCCTCGCGATCCTGCTCGCCGCCCGTGGCCGACTGGTAGCGCAGCAGCGCCACAAGGTTCGACGACACCGCCTGCAACCCCTCGCGCATGCGCGCGATCAGCTCGGGATCCTCCGGCTCGGGCGGCATGTTCATCGACAGGTCTTCCTCGCGGGCGCGGCGCGGATCGGGCGCGTCCTGCGGCGTGGCGGCCGCCTTCACGAAGGTGCCGCGGCCGACATGGCTGTCGACCAGCCCGCGCGCCTGCGCCTCGGCATAGGCGCGGCTGACGGTGGTGAAATCGATCCCCAGCCGCTCGGCCATCCGGCGCTGCGGCGGCAGCCGGTCGCCGGTGGCGAATTCACCGGCGCGGATCGCGGCCTCGATCGCGTCGGCGATCTCCAGATAGCGGGGCTTGCCCGAAGTTCCGAGCGAGGGCGTCCAGGTCAGCATCTGCATCCGTCCGTTCATTGTTTCCGATTGTATGGATGCACCCGGCGCTTGGCAACCGATGACGGAAACTTTGGTCGGTAGGCGAGCGATTCGCATATATCATGGTGCAGTCATCGCAGACTATGCTCGCGAACCAGGCACGAAACCCGGCCATCTGCCCATTGTTTCCGCAAGATGACTCTTACTTGAGGCATTTATTGTATGGCAATTGAACTGCCGATTGATCCATTCAATACGCCGATCATCCTGATCCTGCACCCCACGGACAGGAGAGACCGATGCCCGCAGTCACCCACCCCGCCCACAAGGACGGCGATTACTTCGTCGACTACGAGTCGAAGGTCTTCGAGGATGTGAAGGCCGATCCCGGCGAGAAAGCGCTCGTCACCTTCCACACCGTCGCCTTCGAGGGCTCGATCGGGCTCGTCAACATCCTCAACGCGATCCGGCTGCAGCGGAAGGGCTACGAGACCTCGATCCTGCTCTACGGGCCGGGCGTCACGCTGGGCATCCAGCGCGGCTTCCCGACGCTAGGGGACGAGGCATTCCCGGGCCATCTGAACTTCAACAAGAACCTCGAGCGCTTCATGTCCGAGGGCGGCAAGGTCTATGCCTGCCGCTTCGCGCTGCAGGCGCTTTACGGGCACGGCGAGCCCTCGCTGATCCCCGGGATCACCCCGATCCAGCCGCAGGACGTGCTCGACTGCATCCTGCTGCACAAGAAGGCCAACGCCGTCATCGTCGACACCTGGACGCTCTGAGCCAGCCCCCGGGCGCCCGTCCGCGGGCGCCCCTTCCTTGAAGGGAGAGCCACATGTCCCGAACCGTCCGCGCCGCCGCCATCCAGATCGCGCCCGACCTCGCCTCGCGCGCGGGCACGGTCGAGCGGGTCTTGAACGCGATCGCCGAGGCTGCCGACAAGGGGGCCGAGCTGATCGTCTTCCCCGAGACCTTCGTGCCCTGGTATCCCTATTTCAGCTTCGTGCTGCCGCCCGTGCAGCAGGGGCCGGAACACCTGCGGCTTTACGAGGAGGCCGTCACCGTCCCCTCGCCCGAGACCCATGCCGTGGCCGAGGCGGCGCGCAAGCGCGGTGCGGTGGTGGTGCTCGGCGTCAACGAGCGCGATCACGGCTCGCTCTACAACACGCAGCTGATCTTCGATGCCGACGGCACGCTGAAGCTCAAGCGGCGCAAGATCACACCGACCTATCATGAGCGGATGATCTGGGGCCAAGGCGACGGCGCGGGGCTGAAAGTGGTCGAGACGAAAGTGGGCCGCATGGGCGCGCTGGCCTGCTGGGAGCATTACAACCCGCTGGCCCGCTACGCGCTGATGGCCCAGCACGAAGAGATCCACGCGTCGCATTTCCCCGGCAGCCTCGTCGGCCCGATCTTCGGCGAGCAGATCGAGGTGACGATGCGCCACCACGCGCTGGAATCCGGCTGCTTCGTCGTCAACGCCACCGGCTGGCTGACCGAGGAGCAGATCGCCTCGATCCACCCCGATCCCAAGCTGCAGAAGGGCCTGCGCGACGGCTGCATGACCTGCATCATCACCCCCGAGGGCCGGCATGCCGCGCCGCCGCTGACCGGGGGCGAGGGCATGGTCATCGCCGATCTCGACATGGCGCTGATCACCAAGCGCAAGCGGATGATGGACTCGGTCGGCCACTACGCCCGGCCGGAGCTGCTGCGCCTCGTGCAGGACGCCCGGCCGCAGCGCCCGCTGGAACAGATCCTTCCCGAAGCGACCCCCGAAGCGAGCGAGGCCCAGGATGCGTGACCTTTCCCTGCCCCCCGACGCGGCACTGATCAACGAGCTGCAGACGCGCGGCATGCGGCTGGTCGATCCGCGCGCCGGCCACGAAAGCCGCCGCGGCGGCGCCGGCCCCTCGGACCACAAGGCGGTGAGCTTCGGCGACACCACGGTGATGGTCCCGGTCCACACCGCGCCCGCCTTCGACAGCCCCTTTGTCGTCGAGGCGCCGGACCCGGGCGGCGAGGCGATCGTGCGCCGCGACGGCGCCGAGATCGCACGCGTGCGCTTCCCGAACCGCCCCCGCTTCTTTGACCTGAAGACCGCCGAGGGCGTGCCCTACAACCACATCGCGGTGCTGCATTCGCGCGACGTGTTGGCGACGACGATCCTGCAGACCTGCATCCGCTACGAGAGCCGCAAGAAGACCTGCCAGTTCTGCGCCATCGGCCAAAGCCTCGCTGCGGGCCGCACCGTCGCGCACAAGACGCCCGCGCAGCTGGCCGAGGTCGCGAAGGCGGCGGTGGCGCTCGACGGCGTGAAGCACATGGTGATGACCACCGGAACTCCGCCCGGCAAGGACCGCGGCGCCGCGGTCCTTGCCGAAAGTGCTGCCGCCGTGAAGGCCGCGGTCGACCTGCCGATCCAGGTGCAATGCGAGCCGCCCGAGGACGACGCCTGGCACCAGCGGATGAAGGACGCCGGTGCCGATGCGCTGGGCATGCATCTCGAGGCGGTGACGCCCGAGGTCCGCGAGCGGATCATGCCGGGCAAGGCCTCGGTGCCGCTGTCGAAGTATTTCTCGAGCTTCGAGGCGGCGGTGAAGGTCTTCGGCAGGGGGCAGGTCTCGACCTACATCCTCGCCGGCCTCGGCGACACCGCCGAGGCGATCCTCGCGATGTCCGAGCGGCTGGTCGGGATCGGCGTCTACCCCTTCGTCGTGCCCTTCGTGCCGATCTCGGGCACGCCGCTCGAAAGCCACCCCGCGCCCGACGCGGCCTTCATGGCCTCGGTCCTCGAACCGCTGTCGCGCATGGTGACCGGTGCCGGGATGAGTGCTGCCGACATCAAGGCGGGATGCGGCAAATGCGGCGCCTGCTCGGCCCTGTCGGTCTACGAGAAGCTGAAGGTGCGCGCATGATCTGGCTGCCCCCCTCGGCCTTCGTTAGCCCCGAATTCCTGATCCGCGCGGCGACCGAGCGGTGGGAGCTGACCGGCGCCGCCAGCCTGCGCCGGCGCGTCTTCGTCGAAGAGCAGCGGCTCTTCACCGGCCACGACCGCGACGAGATCGACCAGCTGGCCCTGCCGCTGGTCGCGATCTCGACGCTCGCCGCCGAACCGGCCGAGGTCGTCGGCACCGTGCGCATCCACGAGCCGTCGCCCGGGATCTGGTGGGGCTCGCGCCTCGCCGTGGCCGAGGATCACCGGCGGGTCGGACGGCTGGGGGCCGAGCTGATCCGCCTCGCGGTCTCGACCGCCACCGGGCGCGGCGCGCGGGAATTCCATGCCCACGTGCAGATCCAGAACGTGCCTCTGTTCCGCCGCCTGCATTGGCAGGTGATCGACGAGGTGATGCTGCACGACGCGCCACATGCCCACATGCTGGCGAGCCTATCCCACTACCCGCCCATCCCCGACCCGGCCATCGGCTGGTCGGCGCGCGCCTCGGCGCGGAGGCGGTGATGGATCTTGCAGCCCTCGCCGCGCAACTCGCGGCCCATCCCTCGATCACCGGCAAGCGCGACATCGCCTCGGCGGCGCGCGCGCTGGGTCTGACCGGCTCGGCCCCCGGCGCGCCCGGCGACGACGCCGCGGCCCTCCCGCGGCCCGAGGGCGGCTGGGACCTGCTGGCGGGCGAAGGCTTCATTCCTGGCTTCGTCGCCCATGATCCGTGGTTCGCGGGCTGGTGCGGGGTGATAGTCAATCTGTCGGACATCGCCGCGATGGGCGGTCGCACGACCGCGCTTCTCGATGCCGTTTGGGCCCCTGATGCCGACAGCGCCGCGCCACTGCTCAAGGGCCTGTCGGACGCCGCCCGCGCTTACGGCGTGCCGATCGTCGGCGGCCATACCAACCTGCGTGCCCCCGCGCTCGGCCTGTCGGTCAGCGTCACCGGCCGGGCGGAGCGGCTGATCTCCTCCTTCGCCGCCCGGCCCGGCGAGCAGCTTGTCGCCGCCATCGACCACCGCGGCACCTATCGCAGCTTCGACAATTTCTGTGCCGCACTCGAGGCCCCCCACGACCGGCTGCGCGGCGACCTCGCGCTTCTGCCCGCGCTGGCCGAAGAGGGCCTCACCGCCGCCGGCAAGGACATCAGCCAAGGCGGCATCGCCGGCACCGCGCTGATGCTGGCCGAATGCTCGGGCACCGGCATCGAGATCGACCTCGACACCATCCCCCTGCCCGCGGGCGTGCCGCTCGCGCGCTGGCTCGTCAGCTTCCCGAGCTTCGGCTTCCTGCTCACCGCCTCCGACGCCGCCGCGCCCGGGATCCTCGCCCGCTTCGCCGCCCGCGACATCACCGCCGCCATCATCGGCCGCGTGACCGACGGCAGCTGCGTCACCCTCGCCCGCGACGGCGCGCGCGTCCCCTTCTGGGACCATGCTGACGTCCCCTACCTGTCCCTCGCCCCGGAGGCCGCCGATGCCTGAGGTCCGTTTCACCATCCGCTGGCCCGACGGGGCCGAGGAAGTCTGCTATTCGCCCTCGACCGTGATCCACCAGCACCTGAGCGCCGGCACCAGCTATCCGCTGCCCGACTTCCTCGCCCGTGCCCGCGCCGCGCTGACCGAGGCCTCGGACCGGGTCGCCGCGAAATACGGCTTCGCCTGCTCGGCCGCGATGGACCAGCTCTCCCGGATCGAGACCCAAGCCGCGATGCAAGCCCCCGGGGGCGTGGTCGCCTGCCTTCGCCTCAGCTGAAAGGTCCCCGCATGACCCCCGCCCGCGATCCCCATGTCCCCGTCATCATCATCGGCGGCGGCCAGGCCGGCCTGTCCGTCAGCTGGTATCTCTGCGCCGCCGGGATCGAGCATCTGGTGCTCGAACGCGCGAAACGCTTCGAGAGCTGGCGGCATAACCGCTGGGACAGCTTCTGCCTCGTCACCCCGAACTGGCAGTGCCGCCTGCCCGGCTGGCCCTATCGCGGAGGCGACCCCGACGGCTTCATGCTGAAGGACGATATCGTCGACTATCTCGACGGCTTCGCAGACAGCTTCGATCCGCCGCTGCGCGAGGGGGTCGAGGTCACTCGGGTCGCGCGGCTCGACGATGGCTATGTCGTCGAGACCCGCACCGGCCGCTTCACCGCCGGCCAGGTGGTGATCGCGACCGGCGGCTACGACACGCCGATCGAGCCCGCCTTCGCCCGCGATCTCGACCCCGGCATCGTGCAGATGCACTCGCGCGACTACCGCCGCCCGTCGCAGCTGCCCGAAGGCGGCACGCTGATCGTCGGCACCGGCCAGTCCGGCGTGCAGCTGATGGACGATTTCCACCTTGCGGGCCGCCCCGTCCACCTCGCCGTCGGTCCCGCCCCGCGCAGCCCGCGCCGCTACCGAGGACGCGACGCGACCGACTGGCTGCACGAAGCCGGCCATTACGCGGTGACCATCGACCGCCATCCCGATCCGCAGAAGGCCCTGAGCCAGACCAACCACTACATGTCGGGCCGAGACGGCGGAAAGGAGATCGACCTGCGCCGCTACGCGCTCGAGGGCGTGAAGCTTTACGGCTCGGTCTCGGGCGGCGCGGGCACGCGGCTCGAATTCATGCCGGATCTGGAGAAGAACCTCGATGATGCCGACCGCAGCTACATGGGCATCCGCACCCAGATCGACGCCTATATCGCCGCCAGCGGCATCGACGCGCCCGAGGAGCCGCCGTTCGAGAAGCTCTGGCGCCCCGCGCGCGAGACGACCGAAATCGACATGGCGGCCGAGGGCATCACCTCGATCCTCTGGGCGATCGGCTTCCGCCCCGACTATTCCTGGATCGAGGCGCCCTGCTTCGATGCCCGCGGCAAGCCCATGTTCCACCGTGGCGTGACCGAAGTGCCCGGGCTCTACTTCATCGGCCTCGGCTGGCTGAACACCTGGGGATCGGGGCGCTTCCTCGCGATCGACGAGGACAGCCGCTTTCTGGCCGAGCGGATCACCGACCGCGCCCGCGCCGGGCTTGCCGCATGAGCCGGGCCGAGCGGGTCGCGGCGGCGGCACCCGTCCTGTGGGAGGATCACCGCCTCGGCATGGCCGAGATGGGCTATCGCGGCCTCTCCGAGCAATGGCTGATGCGCCGGGCGGGCGACCTGCACTGGCGGCTGATCGCGGCGGCGATGGGCCAGGACCGGGCGCAGTTCGCCTGCGCCGACGGCCGGCCGCTCTATGCCGCGTTCTGCGCCACCCGGCTCAGGCTGTTCCAGCCCGGGCGGCCCCGGCTCGGCGACCGGCTGCGCCTTGAGGGCGAGCTGTCGCGCATCGGCGCGAGCCGGCTCGCCTCGCGCCAGTCGCTGCGGCTCGGCGATGACGAGATCGGCCGGATCGAGCTCGTCTCGGTCTTCGTCGGCCATGACGACCCGGCGCGCAACCGCAGCGTCGTGCGCCGGGCCCCGCGCGTGATGGCGGTGCCGCCCGCCGCTCCCGCCGCGCTGGCGCTTCTGGCGCGGCAGGCCGCCCGCATCGCCGCGGCACCGCCCCGGATCGAACCGTCCCACCACCTGCTGCCCTGCCCCGCGACCGAGTTCAACGCCGCGGGCCTTCTGTATTTCCCGAGCTTCGCGGCCCTCGTCGAGCGCGCGGATTTCGCGCGCGGCGCCAGTGCCCAACGGCTGCTCGTGGAGCGACGCACCGTCTACATGGGCAATGTCGATCCGGGCGAGACGGTGGGCATCGGCTTCCGCCCGGCGCGCGGCGGCCATCTCGCGCAGCTCGCAGGCCCGGACGGCCGGCCGCTCGCCCTCATGCGCAGCCGCTTTCATGCCGCGTGACCACGTCTCATCCTTGCGCCGAAGGGCCCGCGGGTGGTCGGAAATGAGGAGCCAAGGGGATCTCCCCTCCCTCGGCCCCTCTCTCGCCCGACCGGCAGGGTCGAGCGATGCCGTGCCGCCGCCCGGCTATCGCGTCAGCGCCGCCACCCCGGCTTCGGCGATCGCCTG
Source organism: Frigidibacter sp. MR17.24 (assembly GCF_037095655.1). Classification (NCBI taxonomy): domain Bacteria; kingdom Pseudomonadati; phylum Pseudomonadota; class Alphaproteobacteria; order Rhodobacterales; family Paracoccaceae; genus Frigidibacter; species Frigidibacter sp. MR17.24. The sequence continues at coordinate 39,771 of NZ_JBAWKE010000014.1, read as the reverse complement.
GTCATGGTCCGGCGTATCGGCCGAGACCCCGATGGCGCCGACGATCCGGCCGTCGACGCGCTGCGGCAGACCGCCCTTCATCATCACGAAGTCCCCGGCCGTCACCACGGCCGGCCGCGGACCGTTGATCGCGGCCTCCAGATCGGCGGTCGGGCGCGCGAACAGCGCCGCCGTCCGTGCCTTGCCGGGTGCCAGCGTGACACCCGCCGGCACCGCGGCATCGTCCATCCTCGCGAAGGCGACGAGCGCACCGCCGGCATCGGTCACCGCCACGACACCGGGCCATGCTTCGCCATCGGCCTTGGCGAGAGCGGCCTGCAAGACCTCTTGCGCCGCCGTCAGCGTCAGGACGGGCTGCGGCGCGGCATCGGCAAAGGCCGGAAGACCCGGCAACGACAGAAACGTAAAAGCGATTGCGGCGTGTTTGAAAGACATCATCGGGACCTTTTTGACCTGTGCCCCTCACCTAAGGCGCGGCCGCTCGCCGGTCATTCGCCGTGCCTGCATCGATCGTTAGGCTCTGATTAACGATCATGGAACTCCGACATTACCGATATCTCTCCGCGGTTCGGCAGCATCTGAGCTTCGCGCAGGCGGCGCGCAGTCTTGGTGTCTCGGTGCCGACGCTCTCGGTGCATATCCGTTACGTCGAGGAGCGTCTCGGGCTGCGGATCTTCGAACGCACCAGCCGACGGGTCACCGTCACCCGCGAGGGCGAAGCCTTCCTGCAGGCGGCCGAGGCCGTGCTGCGGGCTGCGGAGACGGCTGAGGCGACCGGCCGCAACCTGGCGCGCGGAACGGTCGGCGAGGTCCGCATCGGCTACGTGGGCTCCGCAGTCTATGCGGGCGTCCTTCAGCGCGTCATGGCGCGGTTCGAGCGCGCCTGCCCCGACGCCTCCTTGATGGCGCAAGAGCATGTCATGGATGACCTGCCCCGGCTGGTCGCGGACAACGTGGTCGACCTGGCGCTTGTCCGGGGGCCCGTCGTCACGGCCCGGGGGCTGCGCCAGAAAGACGTCACGAACGATCATTTCGTCGCGGCCCTGTCATCGCGCCATCGCCTGCCCGCACGTGACGGCGTGCTGAAGGCGGCGGATCTGGCCGACCTGCCTTTCGTCCTGCCCGAACAGCGGTTCGGCACCGAAGAGGTAGGGCGGCGCGGTGGCTTCACACCCCGGGTCATAGCGGTGCCCGGATCGCTGGTCGCGGTCCTGACGCAAGTCGCCGTCGCCTCTGCCGCAGCCATCGTGCCCGACCTGCTGCGCGACGCGCTTCAGGTCGAAGGGGTCGAATTCTACGAGATCGACGGCCCGCAGATCCCCTCTGGCATCGTCGCGATCTGGCGCCGGGATGAACGCTCACCGGTCGTCCGCAGCCTCATCGGCCAGCTGGACGATGCCTTGCCGCCCCGGCTCCGGACCATCGAAGCGTGATAGGGAGTTTGGTCCCCGTCGTCCTCCGCCCCCGACCGGCAGCGCAATTCCGGCGCTCACAGCCTTGGCTGACGCTCTCCGGCCCGCTCGCGACCCTATGCGCGATCAGTCGCGGGCCGCCGGGGCGATCCGGCCTTCGAGATGCGAGGTGCCCGGCCGCAGAAGCCGGACCTGCGTCACGACGCCCTCGTCGCTCCGGGTCCTGCGCGTGATTTCGAGACAGACGGCTCCCTGCTCCAGCCCCAGCACCGCGGCCTCCTCGTCACTCGCCGTGCAGGCCCGGATCCGCTCGTCACCCGCCCGGAACGGCCGGCGCGCCATCAGCAGGCCGAACAGGGTCTCGCGCGTCAGGTCCACGCTCATGCACTCGGGCAGCAGCGCCGGGTTGAGCCAGCGGTCCTCGATCTCGACCGGAACCTCCCCTGACAGGTGCAGCACCACCGCATGGAACAGCGGCGCGTCGGCACCCAGACCGAAGCCCTGCGCAAGCGGTGGCGCGGCCAGCTCCAGCGCCTGCACCAGCACCCGCGCGCGGTGCACGCCGCCCGCGGCCTCGATCTCGGCGCGGATGTCGAGATGCGGATAGATCGCGACATAGGGCCGGGCCGGCGCGACGTAACTGCCGCTGCCCTTGCGCCGCTCGAGAAACCCGCGCGCCTCCAGCTCGCGCATCGCGTGGTGGACCGTCATGCGGCTGACGCCGAACTCGGCCATCAGCTCGGATTCCGAGCCGAGCCGCTCGCCGGGTTTCAACCGGCCGGAATTGATGCGCTCCGACAGGCTGCCGATGATCTGCTGCCGCTTGCTGTCCATCACCGCGCCTCGCTTCCCAATCGCAGGCGACCATAGGGCGCGCTGGGGAGTGCGGTCAATCTGTATATACAGAACTGTCGCAGATCTGTATATACAAGATGGAATCATCTTCCGGAGGCTCCATGGACACCGCTGCCACGAAGACGAAGACCCTCGACCTCGCCGCCATCGAAGCCGCCGCCGAGCGCATCCGCGGCGCGGCGGTTCGCACGCCGCTGTTGCGCAACCACACTCTCGATGACCTCGCCGGCGCCCCGGTGTTGCTGAAGGCCGAGACGCTGCAGCGCACCGGCTCGTTCAAGTTCCGCGGCGCCTACAACCGCCTGTCGCAAGTGCCCGAGTCCGAACGCCCGCGCGGCGTCGTCGCCTGGTCCTCGGGCAACCATGCGCAGGGCGTGGCCGACGCCGCGCGGCTGCTGGGCATTCCGGCGACGATCGTGATGCCGACCGATGCGCCGGCGTTGAAGATCGAGAACACGCGCGCCGCCGGGGCCGAGATCCGCTACTACGACCGGGCGACGGAATCGCGCGAGGACATCGCCCGTGCCCTTGTCGCCGCGCGCGGATCGATCCTGGTCCCCTCCTACGACGACGTCGACATCATGGCCGGACAGGGCACCGTCGGGCTCGAGATCGCCGAACAGGCAAAGGCGCTCGGCCTGATGCCCGAGCGGGTGCTGATCTGCTGCGGCGGCGGCGGGCTGACCGCCGGAACCGCCACGGCGCTGCGCGGCAAGCTGCCCCGCGTGACGTTGCACACCGTCGAACCGGAGGGCTTCGAAGACACGGCCCGCTCGCTCGCAGCCGGCGAACGGCTGGCGGCGACGGCAGGCGCGCGGTCGATCTGCGACGCTCTCCTCGCGCCCGAGCCCGGCACGCTCACCTGGCGGGTGAACCGCCGGCTGATCGACAGTGGGCTCAGCGTCACCGACGACGAGGTGCGCCACGCCATGCGCGTCGCCTTCCGGCTTCTGAAGCTGGTGGTCGAGCCGGGGGGCGCGGTCACGCTCGCGGCGCTCCTTGCCGGGAAGCTGCCCCCGACCCGCGGGCCGGTCGTCCTCGTGCTGTCCGGCGGCAACGTCGATCCCCTGACATTCGCCGACATCCTGTCGGCCTGAGGAGCGCCCCATGCACTTCATTTCCGAAGAGACCTCGGCCCGTCTCGTCACCCGGGCCCTCGCCTTCGACGCCGCGCGCGCGGCGCTGGTCGCGGCAGCCTCGCAAGCCGTGTCGACCTTCCCGGTCGTCCTCGGTCACGGCACCGCACCCGAGAACCGTTTCAGCATCAAATCCGCCTCGGACGGAACGCTCGCGGGGGTCAAGATCGGCTCTTACTGGCCAGGCAACAGCGCGCGAGGCCTGCCCCGGCACAATTCGGTCATCCTGTTCTTCGACCAGGAGCGCGGCCGTATCGACACCGTGATCGAGGCGGGGCTGGTGAATGCCTATCGCACCGCCGCCGCAGATGCCGTGGCGGTGGATCACCTGGCCCGGCCGGACGCGGCCACTCTCGCGGTCTTCGGAACCGGCAACCAGGCGTTCCACGAAGTCGCGGCGCTGGCCGAGGTGCGGCAGATCCGGCGGGTGCTTGTGGTCGGGCGTTCGCCCGAGGCCACCGCCGCCTTCTGCGCCCGGCTTGCCCGCGCCGGCCTGCCTGCGGGCCAGCCCGCCGCGGCCCGCGAGGCCTGCGCGGCGGCCGAGATCATCGTCACGGCCACGCCCTCGCGCGCGCCGCTGTTCGACGCGGACTGGGTGCGGCCCGGAACCCATGTCTCGGCGATGGGGGCGGACGGACCCGGCAAGCAGGAGCTGCCACCGGCACTGCTGGCCCGGGCCCGGCTTTATTGTGACGACCCGGAGCAGTCGCGACGCATCGGCGAGATGCAGCATGCGCCCGCGGAGGCTCCGCTGTGCGCCATCGGCGCGGCACTCGACGATCCGGGCGCGCGCGGGTGGGCCGCGGATACCGTCACCGTCTTCGACAGTTCCGGCCTTTCGATCCAGGACCTCTACATCGCCCGCGCGCTGGTGGCGGCAGAGCGCTCCGCCGCGGCCTGACGGCGCAGGAACTCGGCGAAGGCGCGCAGCGTGACCGAGCCGTTGCGGTGGCGCGGGTAATAGAGACGCAGGCCCTCGAGCGACGGACACCAATCGTCCAGAACAGTCACCAGCGCCCCCCTTTTAAGATCCGCCGCCGCCAAGCGCTCGGTGACATAGGCGAAGCCCGCAGACCCACGCGCCGCCTCGAGGGCAAGCGCGGTGTCGCCGAGGGTCACCGGACCCGCCGGGTGCACCGACACCGCCTTTTCGCGCCGCGCGAACTCCCACGCGATGATCCTGCCCGACGGCAATCGCGCGCCAAGGCATCGCCCCGGATCGAGATCCGAGGGATGCGATGGCCGGCCCGCCTCTGCCACCAGCGCGGGCGTGGCCACCACGATGAACCGTTGCGGCCCGCCGACCGGTGCCGCGATCATGTCGGCCGGAACGTCCTCGGCCAGCCGCAGCCCCGCGTCGAAGCCCTGTCCGACGATGTCCGACAGTTGCCCGTCCTCGACCAGGTCGAAACGGACCGAGGGATGAAGCCTGCGGAACGCAAGCACCAGCGGCAGCAGGATCGCGAGCCCTCCGGTCGAACCGTTGATCCGCAAGAGACCGCCGGGCGCCGCGCGCCGGCCCGAGGCCTCGGTCAGCGCCGCCTCCAGCTCGGCCAGCGCCGGCAGCGCCCGGTCGAGAAACGCCCGCCCCTCTTCGGTCAGCGCAAGGCTTCGCGTCGTGCGGTTGAAAAGCCGCAGGTCCAGCCGCGCCTCCAGCGTAGCCACCCTCCGGCTGATGGTCGAGGGCGGGACGTCGAGCCGGATCGAGGCCGCTCGGAAGCTGCCGCCCTCTACGATCTCTGCGACCAGGCGCAGTTCCGACAGCGAAAGGTCGGGCATTGGTGCACTCCCTGCATCAGCTCAACCAGCATTGTGCGACTGCACAAGATTGTCACGCCTCCCCATCTTGCCGGTCATCACACAGGAGAGACACATGAAGACCGTTCTCATCACCGGCTGCTCCTCGGGCTTCGGCGCGGCCGCGGCTCACCGCTTCGCAGGCGACGGCTGGACCGTCGTCGCGACCCTGCGCCGCCCCGAGGCCGCACCCGCCTTCCCAGACGGCGTGACCGTGCTGCCGCTCGATGTGCAGGACCCCGCCTCGATCGAGGCGGCCGTCGCCGAAACCACCGGCCGCTTCGGTCGCATCGACGCGCTCGTCAACAATGCGGGTTTCGGCCTGCACGGCTTCTTCGAGACGATCCCCCGCGAACGGATCGCCGAGCAGTTTGCGGTCAACCTCTTCGGACTGATGGACCTGACGCGCGCCGTCCTGCCCATCATGCGCCGGCAGCGCAGCGGGGTCATCGTCAACGTCACCTCCGGCGCCGGCGTCTTCGGCCTGCCGATGGTGTCGTGCTACGCGGCATCGAAATTCGCGGTCGAGGGCTTTTCGGAATCGCTGATGCACGAGGTCGCCCCCTTCGGCATCGCCGTGAAACTGGTCGAACCGGGCGGCGTCACCACGACCGGTTTCGGGGATCGGGCCCGGGCAGAGGCCGGATTGACGCTGGACGTGCCGGACTACGCCCCCCTGTCGCGCCGCGCCGCGGAGCTGTTCGCCCGCATCGCCGCAAGCCGCAGCCATGGCACGGTCGAAGAGGTCGCCGACGCGATCCTGAGCGCCGCCTCGAACGAGAGCGACCGCCTGCGCCTCGTCGCCACCGAGGGGATCAAGCCCTGGGTCGCGGCCCGGCGCGAGGCCGGCGAGGACAGCTACATCGCGATGATGCGGGCGGAGCTCGGCCTCGGGGAATTGTGAGACCGGCGGAAAAAACTTCGGCCCCGATGTCACACCGAGCTTGGCTGGCTCGTCATCACGGTATCAGATGAAAAGGAGATCCTGATGACCCCCCGCATGACCGACCACATGAAACGCGCCGATGCCGGCTTCCGGCCCCTCTACGCGGTGGAAGCCGCGATCCGGGCGAGCAGCCTCGAGCCGCTGCTGGTGCACCTCGTGAAGCTGCGCGCCAGCCAGATCAACGGCTGCGCCTTCTGCATCCAGATGCACGTCGCCGAGGCGCTGAAGGATGGCGAGACGCCGCTCAGGCTGCACATGCTGCCCGCCTGGCGCGAGAGCCCGCTCTATTCGCCGCGCGAGCGGGCGGCGCTGGCCTGGACCGAGGCTCTGACCCGCCTGCCCGACAGCGGCGCGCCGGATGCCGACTGGGCCGAAGTCGAGGCCGCCTTCGACACCGACGAACGGGCCTGGCTGACCATCGCCATCGGCGCGATCAACCTGTGGAACCGGGTGCAGGCCGGCCTGCGCGTGCCCCATGCCACCACCCTGCCGGGACCGCGGGCCGATGCGGCCTGATCCGGCGGCCACCTTCGAGACGGAGCGGCCCCGGCTGCTCCGCCTCGCCTACCGGATGCTCGGCAGCCATGCCGAGGCCGAGGATGCGGTGCAGGACGCCTACCTGCGCTGGCACGGCACGATGGAGACGGGCGCCGAGATCGCCTCGGCCCCCGCCTGGCTGACGCGCACGGTGTCGCGGCTCTGCCTCGACCGGATGAAATCCGCCCGGTCGCGACGCGAGACCTATCCCGGCACCTGGCTGCCCGAACCGCTGATCGAGGCCGAGGACGATGCGCTGCGCCCCGACAATCTGACGCTGTCGCTGATGCTGGCGCTGGAGCGTCTCTCGCCGCTGGAACGCGCCGCCTTCCTGCTGCACGACGTCTTCGGCCAGCCGCTGGACGAGGTCGCCGAGACGGTGGGGCGCAGCCCGGCGGCGACGCGCCAGCTTGCCTCGCGCGCCCGGGCCCATGTCCGGCTCGACCAGCCGCGCTACGAGATCCCGCGCGAAACCGGTGACGAGATCGCGCGCGCCTTCTTCGCCGCCTGCAGCACCGGCGACGCGACCGCGCTCGGCGCAATGCTGGCCGAGAGCGCGACACTGCGCTCGGACGGCGGCGGCAAGGTGCTGTCCTATCCGAACGTCATCGAGGGCGCCCCGAACCTCGTGCGGCTGTTCTTGGGCCTGCACCGCAAGTTCGGCGAAGCGATGGAGTTTCTCGAGGCCACGGTGATCGACGGCCTGCCGGGCTTCGTCGCCCGGTTCGACGGCCACCTGCAGACCACCGCGCTCGAGATCGTAGGCGGCCGGATCGTCGCGATCTACGTCACACGCAACCCGGACAAGCTGGCGGGCGTGCTCCGGCACTGACACCTGCCCCCGCTCCCGCCCCAATGACCGGGTCCGGCACTGCCGGCGCCCGCCCCGAACCCCTGCGAGGTTTCCCATGACATCCGTCCTGTTCCTGTCGGCCAGCCCCCTGGGGGCCGATGCCCGAAGCCATGCCACCGCACTGGCTGCAGTTCGTCGCCTCCGTGGCAGCGATCCCAACTTGCGGCTGATCGAACGCGACCTAACACGGCTCGCGCTTGGCGACATCAGCCGCGCCTATGCCGATGCGATCGTCGGGCGCGCGCCGCCGGATCACCCGGCCTTCGCCCTCTCCGAGACACTTATCCGCGAGATCGAGGCGGCGCAGGCCATCATCCTCGCGACGCCCATGCACAATTTCACCGTGCCGGCCGCGCTCAAGGTCTGGATCGACCTCGTGCTGCGGGCCGGGCGCAGCTTCGGCATCAGCGATGGTCGCAAGGTCGGATTGCTGGCCGACAGGCCGGTGACGGTCGTCGTCGCCTCGGGCAGCCTGCTCGGCCCCGAGGCGCGGCAGCCCGACCACCTTACCGGCTACCTGACCGATGTCTTCGCGACGATGGGGATCCGGGACCTGTCCTTCACCTATCTCGACGGCCTCGCCGATCCCGAGCGCGCCGCCGCACGCTTGGCCCTCGCCCGGGGCCGGATCGCGCAGGATGCGCGGTTCGGCGCAGCGCGCGCGATCTAGGTGCGGCGATGCGTGCCGGCCTCGGCCTGTGCACGCTCGCCGCCCACCGATCGGCCGGTGCGGTCACGCACCGGCCGATCGGCTTCGACAGGTGGCTCAGGCTGCCATGCCGGACAGGGTGATGCCGTGCCGCGCCATCGCCGCGCCCAGCCGGGCAAGATCGGGCAGCGCCTGCGGCTCGGGGGTCCCCGCCTCGCGGAAGAAGGCGACCATCGACGGCGCGAGCAGGACGAGCATCTTCACCGGCCCGTCGCTGTCGTTGCTGTAGTTGTGCCGAAGGCCCGGGGCGATCCGGATTGCATCCCCGGCCGTGGCCGTCACCTCTGCGGGCCGCCCCCCGGCTTCGGGAAAGCTGCGCAGCGTCAGCGCACCCGAGAGAATGTAGAACATCTCGGCCGAGGCGTGGCTGTGCGGCGGCGTGCCCGAGCCCGGCGGCACATCGACCTCGACCAGCTCGGCATCCGATGCCGGCAGCCCGCCAAGAAACCGGATCCTGTCGCCCACGACCCAAAGGGTGTCGGCGGCGTTGGAAGCATTCACGTCAAGCGTCATCGCGGTCATCCTTTCGCTGCGATGCAACGTCCGCCGAAGCCTCGCCCGTGGGGACCGCGGACAGGATCACCCCAAGCGCCCAGGAGGCGGCCTCCCCGGCCTGGGCACCGGACAGACCGCCGTAATCCTTCAGCACTTCCCAGGCGGAGGCCGAGTAGAGCAAATGCGCCAGCGCCGTGACCCGGCGGGCCTCGTCCGGCGCCAGCGCGGCGCAGACGGGCGCAAGCGCGGCCGCGAAATGCTGGCGCCGCGCCTCGACCGTGCCATTGCGCATCTCGCGCCCGGTGCGCGAGTGCAGCGCGGCGCGCATGGCGGGCTCGTGCTCCTCGAACAGCGGGAAGGCCCGGCGCGGACCCTCCACGATATCGCGCGTCGTGGCCGGAGACACCGAGGCACCGATCCGGGCATTCAGCCACGGCCAGAACGCGGCGAAAAGCTCCTCCTTGGTCGAGAAGTGACGGAAGATCGTCCGCTTCTGAACCCCGGCCCGCTGCGCAATCGCCTCCATCCCGATCTCGCCCTCGGCAGCGGCCATGAGGTCGTAGAGCGCCTGCAGGATCGCCTCGCGCGTGGCGCGCGCTTTCTCGTCGCGCAGCGGGCTGGTGTAGGATCTGGTCGTCGTCACGCCGTGCCCCCTATTTGGTGGCACATCTTGTGTCACGAATTTCGACCAAGGTCAATCCATGTCACCCATGGTGACGCGATAAACCTGTCGCATCGGGCAAGATCCGGGACACGGCGGGCCCGTCCCCCCGCGACAACGCGCGGGACAGCCGTCACCGGCCGGCGCGGTCAGTCGCGCAGCGCGGCGACGGCGCGGATCTCGATCTTGAGTTCCGGTCGACTGAGGCCCGAGATCCCGATCATCGACCAGGCCGGGAAAGGCGCTGCGATGAAGCCGCGCTTCGCCTCGAGAAACGCCGGCATCGTGGTTTCGATATCCACGTGATAGCTGGTGACATCGACGAGATCGGTCATCTCCAACCCGGCGATCCGCAAAAGCTCCTCGATGCGCTTCAGCGCCCAGATGGTCTGGTCTCCGACACCTTCGGCCGCGCGGCCATCAGGGCGGACACCGACCTGACCCGAGATGAACAGGAAACCCTTCGACTTCACCGCCGGCGAGAAGCCATAGCGTTCGAAAGCCGTGCGGTAGCCGTCGAACATCTCGTTCCCGGCCGGGATCTCGAGCACTTCTGTTGTCACCTGTCTCTCTCCCCTGCCCCGTCCGCACATTCGGAAAGGGGTCGAGGCGGCACCTTAAGGATCGCGACGGCCCGGCGCAACGCAGCCCCGCCGCCGGCCGTCCCGGCTGGCACACGGCCGGAAAGGGGCCGGTCAGCCGGCCCCCTTCGCCCTCTGCCTCAGGCCTGCACGAAGGCCAGAAGATCCGCGTTCAGAACATCGGCATTGATCGTCAGCATGCCGTGGCCAAGGCCGGGATAGGTCTTCAGCGTGCCGTTCGGCAGCAACCCGATCGACTTCAGCGCCGCATCGGCGATCGGCACGATCTGGTCGTCCTCGCCATGCAGTACCAGCGTCGGCACCGTGATCGCTTTCAGATCCTCGGTCTGGTCGGTTTCCGAAAAGGCCTTGATCCCCTCGTAATGCGCCTTGGCCGAGCCCATCATCCCCTGGCGCCACCAGTTCTGGATCACGCCTTCGAAGACCTCGGCCCCCTCACGGTTGAAGCCGTAGAACGGGCCGGCGGGCACGTCGCGGTAGAACTGCGCCCGGTTCGCGGCGAGCGCGGCGCGGAAGCCGTCGAAGACCTCGATCGGCAGGCCCTCGGGATTGGCCGCGGTCTTCACCATCAGCGGCGGCACCGCCGAGACCAGCACGGCCTTGGCCACCCGGCCGGCGGGCTGACCGAACTTGGCGACATAGCGCGCGACCTCGCCGCCGCCGGTGGAGTGGCCAATGTGGATCGCATTGCGCAGGTCCAGCGCCTCGGCCAGCGCCGCCACGTCGGCGGCGTAATGGTCCATGTCGTGGCCCTCCGAGACCTGGGCCGAACGGCCGTGGCCGCGCCGGTCATGGGCGATGACCCGGTAGCCATGGGACAGGAAGAACAGCATCTGCCCGTCCCAGTCGTCGGCCGAGAGCGGCCAGCCGTGGTGGAAGACGATGGGCTGCGCGTCGCGCGGACCCCAGTCCTTGTAGAAGATTTCGACGCCGTCTTTCGTGGTGATGGTGGACATGATGATGTCTCCTTGTGCTTGCAGGGTTTGAAGGCTTTGGGCGGTGGAAAGGCGCGGAGCCGTGCCGATCGCGGCGGCAGCAGCCGCGGTGATCAGCATCGCGCGCCGGGTCAGATCGGTGTGCATCGCGTGTCCTCTCGGTTTCGACATGGACAAAGCTATGCCTTTGCCCCGAGGATGAGGCGTGGCAGATCCGACAATGAACGAGGAAAAACCGCCAATGATACCGCCCGCCGCGCCGGTGGCCGAGATCGGCCTTCTGGTCTATCCAGACTGCCAGCTTTCGGCGGTTTACGGGCTGACCGACCTCTTCCGCATCGCCGGCGAATGGTCGGGCGCGCCCGCGCGCGAGATCCGCGTCTCGCACTGGCGCGTCGGCGGCGAGGGCATCCGCGCCGACTGGGACAGCCACCCGTCCGACGACCACCGCCTGTCCCACGTGATCCTGCCGCCAAGCCTCGTGATGCCCGAGCGCATGCCCGCGCAGCCCGATACCGCCAAATGGCTGCGCGCCCGCCATGCCGAGGGGGCGACGCTCTGCTCAGTCTGCGCCGGTGCATTCGTCCTGGCCGAGACCGGGCTGATGGAGGGCCGCCGCGCCACCACCCACTGGGCCTTTGCCGAGGCGCTCGCCCGCCGCCATCCCGGCATCCGGCTGGCCGAAGAGCACATGGTGATCGACGACGGCGACATCGTCACCGCGGGCGGCATCCTCGCCTGGACCGACCTCGGCCTGACGCTGGTCGAGCGGCTGCTCGGCCCCTCGACCATGCTCGCCACCGCGCGCTTTCTGCTGATTGAGCCGCCGCGGTCGAGCCAGCGGCCCTTCGCCCCCTTCCTCCCCCGCTTCGACCATGGCGACGAGCCGATCCGGCGCGCGCAGCATCACCTGCACGCCCATTCGGCCGAAGCCCTGGCGGTCGGCGACCTGCAAGCGGTGGCGGGGATGACCGAGCGCACCTTCCTGCGCCGCTTTACCGCCGCGACGGGGCACCGTCCGAACGACTACCTGCAGCAGGTGCGCATCGCCCGGGCGCGCGAGGCGCTGGAAAGCACCCATGCCCCGGTCGACCGCATCGCCTGGGATGTTGGCTACGGCGACGTCGCGGCCTTCCGGAAAAGCTTCCAGAAACTCACCGGCATGGCCCCCGCAAGCTACCGCCAGTCCTTCGGCATTGGCCCCACACGGCAGGCGGCCGCGGATTAGACGGCGCTCATCCCGCCATCGACGCGCAGTTCTATACCATTGACGAAACTGGATGCGTCCGAGGCAAGAAACAGCGCCGCCTGCGCGATCTCCTCGGGGCGGCCAAGCCGTCCCGCCGGGATCGCGGCCGCCATCGCCGCCTCGAACCCCGGCCGGTCGGCCTCGGCCAGCCCCAGCTTCTCAAGGATCGCAGTGTCGACGGGACCGGGGCTCAGCAGGTTCACCCGGATCCGACGCTCCCGAAGCTCCGCCACCCAGGCGACGACGAATGCCGCCAGCGCCGCCTTCGACGCCGCGTAGACGGCGTGGCCGTCGAGCCGCCTGCTTGCCGCGATCGAACCGGTCAAGATGACCGAGGCGCCGTCGCGCAGCACCGGCCGCATCGCCTGCAGGCCGAAGAACGTGCCGCGCGTGTTCACGTCGAACTGAGCATCATACTCCGCCGGCGACACGCGGTCCGACGGCGTGATCGTGTTGACGCCGGCATTCGCCATGAAGATGTCGCAACCGCCGAACCGCTCCCGGACGCGATCGGCCAGGGCGCAGGCCTGAACGGGATCGGCACTGTCGCACGCCACCGCCATAGCGAGCGGCCCGAGACCCTTCAGCGCGCGGTCGAGCGCCGCCTGCCGCCGCCCGGTGATGACGACCTCGGCACCGGCCGCGATGAAGGCGCCCGCCGTGGCCAGGCCGATCCCGCTCGATCCACCAGTGACGACCGCAACCTTGTTTCTCAAATCCATCGTCTCGCTCCTGCAATGATGCAGGGCCGATTTGAGCGTGCACAAAGCTCATTGAAATGGCACCATCAGGCAGAGAACCGTTGACCTGAGATCACAGATGACCAAGGCTCCGGCGTCTTTCGCCGCCCTCGACACTTTCATTGCCGTCGCCGAAACCGGCGGCTTCAGTGCAGCGGCGCTGCGCCTCGGGGTGAGTGCCTCGGCGGTGTCGCGCACGATCGCGCGGCTGGAACAGGGTCTCGACCAACGGCTTTTCAAGCGATCGAGCCGGTTTGTCAGCATCACCGACGACGGGCAGCAGCTTTACGAGCAGGTCTTGCCGCTCCTGCGGGATCTGGGCGCGGTCCTCACTCAGCAACCCGCGAATGAAGGTATCGCCGGCACGCTGAAAGTCAGCCTGCCTGGCGAGTTATTGCGTCTCCTGCTTCCGCACCTGGGCCCGGCGCTCCTGGTGCCCAACCCCAGGCTCCGGCTCGATCTCAGCGCCACGGATCGACAGGTCGACCTCATTCGGGAAGGGTACGACCTGGCCATCAGGATCGGGCCCGTGCGGGATTCCGAGCTTCGGATCCGCCAGCTTGGCCAAGCGCCGCTACGGCTGGTCGCCGCACCGAGTCTGGTCGCGACGGCCGAGCCTATCACAGACATCGCGCAGTTGGATGCACTGCCGTTCATCGGCTACCGTCGACGCGGCCGACTGCAACCCGTCGACTTCGCTGGCGGTGACCGCCTCGAGCCTGTGCCGGCGCTCCAGTTCGACACCGGCGCGGCGATCCGCTCGGCGGCGCTTGCGGGCCTTGGCGTAGCTCAGCTTCTGGAACCGTTCATCGCCGAGGATCTTCGGGACGGACGCCTTCGGGTGCTGCTTGCGGACCGTTCACTGCCCATACTGCCGATCTCCGCATTACATGCCTACTCCGGGACTGTTCCTCGACGCGTGGCGATGTTCTGCAGCTTCTGCCAGTCCATCCTGTCATCAAAACCGAGCTGAAAGTCAGCTCCCCGTCCCTCCGTCCGAAGCATGCAGGGACAAGCCCATATTCGAGCCGGAAGCAAATGGCAGCTATGCGGACGAAGCCGCCGTTCATGAGAGTGACCCTTGATGCGGGATCACCCTCATTGAAATTCGATAACCTCCTATTACATGATAGTTATCGAGTGATAGATATCAGGTAATGTCGTGAAAGAAGATGATACCGACAAGCGTTACGAGCTTGCTGACCTTGTCCACGCCATTGCGCGGCACCTTCCTGCCCCGACTAACCTCGAACCCGGTCCTTGCACCCCGGTCGAGATCAGTGTCATGCGTTTCGTCGGCAGAAATCCTGGCACCTCCGCCCGGGAGGCAGCCAACGCCTGTCGCCTGCCGTCGAGCAACTTCAGCCGAGTGCTCGGTGGGCTGGTGCAGAAAGGCCTGCTGGAGCGTCGACCTGCCAAGGAAGACAGGCGGGTCGTTCAGCTCCACCCGACCGCTCTGTCGCGGGAGAATGCTCAGCGCATGCGGCAGGCCTGGAGCGAAGCTTTATGCGGAGTGGCGCTGGAGCAGCCAACCGTAAAGGAAGTGGTGGAGGCCCTAGGTCGCATCGAGGCACACCTTGCCTCCAAGCCTGCGACTGCAGAGACCGCCACCCCTCTCAAGCCCGCGCCACACCTCGACAATGATGACCCCCAAAGGAGACCTACAGATGCTGGATGATCTCTACTGCGCTAAGGAGTCGGAGGTTCGGGGACCTTCGATCCGCGGACTTTACGGGACACCGACCGCACCGCTGCCGTTCCTTAGTGGCGTCGTCGTGCGCGCCTTCGTTCTGGAGCGCCCGCAGGGCAATGTCATTGTCTACAACGCTCCAGGCATCTGCGAGGCAGCGACTGAAATCGCGGCGCTAGGGCGGCCGAACATGCTTCTGCTCAACCATCACCATGAGGCGATGTACGGCAAGCCCGACCTTGAAGCACCAATCTGGATTCACGAGAGGGACCGCCCGATGGCAGACATGCCTATCAGCGATACCTTCTCCGAGCGGCACATGATCGATGACGATCTCGAACTCATTCCAACCCCCGGACACACGCCCGGAACCACGATGTTTCTATGGGACAACGGGGACAAACGCGTGCTTTTTCCGGGAGACTCCCTCTGGGTGCAGGGTGGCGAATGGAAGGCCGTTCTGCTCGGGGCCAGTGATCGTTCCGCCTACCTCGACAGCCTCGCTCTGCTGCGGGAGATCGAGTTCGATATCTTGGTTCCCTGGGGCGTCGAGGGCGGCGCGCCCTACGGCTACGAAGTCTCACGCGAAGAGGCCACGAGAAACCTGGAGAAGATCATGGCGCGCCTCAGACGAGGTGAGAATGCTTGATTGCGCAGCCGCTAAGGGCTCCGAAGCGGTCATGCGGCGCTGCGGCGCGTCGCACGATTGGCTTGGCAGAGCTGCACGACGCTTGCGGCCCTAACCCGACCTTGTGGCTGGACGACCTCGCTGCCGCGCAGATCCACCGAAACAGTCGTTCATGCGTCGCGCAGCATTTTTCTGCGGCCAAGGTACGCTGTGCGGACTTTCCTGACTTTCGCTGCGACTGCGCGGTGCGAGATTTGTGCCGTGGCCCCACGGCGATCCTGAGATCGGCGCCGTCAGGCAGCTTCGTAACTGGAGAAGATTTCCGTCCTGCCATCTCCGAGGATCAGGAACACGTCGTAGGCTTCCCGCTCATCCTCTGGCCCCATGCCCGGTGATCCGTAAGGCATCCCGGGCACGGCGAGACCGACGGCATCGGGGCGCTCGGATAGCAGCCGTCGAATGTCGGCCGTAGGCACGTGTCCTTCGATCATGTAGCCCTCGATTTCGCCGGTGTGGCAGGAGGTCATGTTCTGGGGGATGCCGTTCTCGAGCTTGTGCCGGATCAGGAGGGTGCCGAAACTGCGTTCGGTGGTGACCTTAAATCCGTTCTCTTTCAGGATCTCGATCCAAGCTGTGCAGCAGCCACAGTTCGGATCTTTCAGAACGTGGATCGCGGGAGAGCTTTGAGACAGTCCGGCGGTCGGTGCAGTCGCGACGAAGCAAGCGGCGGAGGCCATCACGGCGCGGCGGGTGAGGGTCATCAGGGTTCCTTTCAGGTCGTTGCGGCTGCGTGATCGGGTCGTGTCTCCGAGGTTAGACCGAGGTGCCCCGCAGGTTCAGCTGTGCCGGTGGGACGGAAGAACAGCAGCCGCAGGGCGTTCATCGTCACCAGCACGGTGGCGCCGGTATCCGCGAGGATTGCGATCCAAAGGCCGGTGATCCCGAGCACGGTAGTCACGAGGAATATCACCTTGAGGCCGAGCGCAATCGCGATGTTTTGGCGGATGTTCGACATGGTCGCACGGGAGAGGCGGATCTTGCCCGGCACATCGGTCACGCGGTTGCGCAGGATCGCCGCGTCGGCCGTCTCGAGCGCCACGTCGGTGCCCGAGCCCATGGCAACGCCAACATGCGCGGCGGCGAGCGCCGGCGCATCGTTGATCCCGTCGCCGATCATCATCACGCGGGCCTCCGTCGTCAGATCGCGGATCGCCGTCACCTTGTCCTCCGGCATCAGTTCCGAACGATGTTCGATCCCGAGCCCTTCAGCGATGGCTTGGGCCGTGCGCGGGTTGTCCCCCGTCAGCATGACCGAAGATATGCCGAGCCCGCGAAGTTGCGCGATAGCGTTCGCCGCATCGGCGCGCGGCTCGTCCCTGAGCGCGATGAGGCCCTGAGGCACGTCTTCGCGCAACACAATGACCACCGTCTTGCCCTCAACTTCCAGCGCCGCCACGCGGATCCGCAGGTCGTCCGTGAGTGCGCCGCGCTCGTTCGCCAGCCGTGGGGAGCCCACGCTGACGGTCACGCCGTCGATGAAGGCTTCCGCCCCCTTGCCGGGAAGCGCGCGGCAGCCGGTGGCCGTCGCCGCGCCCACGCCTCGCCGCTCGGCCTCGGCGCAGATCGCCTGTCCGAGCGGGTGGCTCGCGCCGCTCTCGACCCCGGCCGCAAGCGCCATGAGGTCGTCGCCGCTTCCACTCAACACAGAGACATCTGTCACGCGGGGCCTGCCATGTGTGAGCGTCCCGGTCTTATCGAAGGCGACATGGGTCGTGCGGGCCGCCGCCTCGATCACCGCGCCGCCCTTCATCAGCAGGCCATTGCGCGCTCCCGTGGACAGGGCCGAGGCAATCGAGGCTGGCACCGAGATCACCAGCGCACAGGGGCAGCCGATCAGCAGCAGCGCAAGCGCCCGGTAGATCCATTCACCCCAAGCCAGCCCGAAGGCCAGCGGCGGAACGATAGCGACGAGAACAGCGACCCCGACCACAGCGGGCATGTAGACCCGGCTGAACCTGTCGATGAAGCGCTCGGTGGGTGCGCGGGCGCTCTCGGCCTCTTCCACGAGGCGGACAATGCGGGAGATGGTGTTGTCCTCGGCCGACCTCAGCACCCGCACGCGCAGCAGAGCTTCGGTGTTGATCGACCCCGCGAAGACCTCCGCGCCCGGCTCCTTAAGGTTCGGGACGCTCTCGCCGGTCACTGGGCTCTCGTCGACACCCGACGTGCCCTCGATCACCTCGCCGTCGCAGGGCACGCGGTCACCGGGCCGGACTTGCACGACCTGACCTAACTGGAGCTTCTCGGCCACGACCTCCCGTGTCTTGCCTCCCACTTCGAGCCGTGCCGTCTTCGGCACGAGCTTCGAGAGGGCGCGAATACTGTCGCGCGCCTTGCTCGCAGAGACTCCTTCCAGAAGTTCGCCCACGGCGAAGAGGAAAACGACGAGCGCCGCCTCTTCCGGCTCACCGATGATCAGCGCGCCACCGGCGGCGATAGTCATCAGCATCTCGATGGTGAAGGGCATGCCGGCCCGCGTCATGGCGAAGGCGCGCTGCGCCACGGGCACAATCCCAACGAGTGTCGCCAGCACGAACGCCCAATGCGCGATCTCAGCCGGCAGGACGAGCCTTGACGCCCAAGCCGCCGCGAGCAATACGCCGGTGCCGAGCACGAGGCGACCCTTGGATGTCTTCAACCAGGAGGTCGGCGCGTCATCGGCAGGCCCAGTGATCTCCTCCGGCTCGCTGTCGATCTCCACGGCATCCGCCGCATCCGCAAAGGCGCCCTCCGGAAGGACAAAACCGCCCTTGGGCTTCTCTGGCCGCGCGCCCTTTGGTGCGATCCCGAAGCCGACGCCGCGCACGGCCTTCTCGATGTGCTCTGGCGGGGTCTGTGTCTCATCGAGCGTCAGTCGCAACCGCTCGGCCATCAGGGCGACATCGACACCTTCGACGCCAGGTAGACGCTCAACCGCGCCGCGCACCTTGGCAGCGCATGACCCGCAATCCATGCCTGTAACGCGCCATTCGCGTTGTCGTGTGCTGCCATCGGCCATACCGAACCTCCGTTGTGATTCTCAGTTGAACTTAGCTATGCGATCTACAGCCACTGTAGGTTCAAGCCTCGCGAGGAAGGTTTTCCGTATCTTTGGCCACGGGGGCCACGATGCTCTAACGAGCGAAGGAGATTCTTATGCTGTCCATTGGGACGCTGGCAAAGCGGACAGGCACCAAGGTGCAAACGATCCGCTATTACGAACAGATCGGTTTAATGCCCGAGCCCGGGCGCAGCGAGGGTGGTCAGCGCCGATACGGGGCAGCGGAACTCGACCGGCTCGCGTTTATCCGGCACTCTCGACAACTCGGCTTTTCGCTGGAGGCGATACGAGAACTCCTGGAACTCTCGGACAGCCCGGAAAGGTCCTGTGCGCAGGTCGATGCGGTCGCTCAGAAACAGCTACACGAGGTCGAGGCGCGCATCGCCCGGCTTGAGGCACTTCGGATGGAATTGCAACGGATGATCGGCGAGTGCAGGGCCGATCGGGTTGCCAACTGCCGCATCCTTGAGGTGCTACGCGACCACGAAGAGTGCCTCGCCGATCACGACCGGCCCGGCTCCTGATGCCGACCGTGTTGATCTATCCGCTCGCTGCGCTGGCCGAAATCGCCGGCTGCTTTGCAATCTGGGCCTGGTGGCGGGGCGCGTCGATCCTCTGGCTGCTGCCCGGGATTGTGAGCCTCGCGCTATTCGGCTGGCTTCTGGCGCAGGTCGAGGCCGGTTTCGCCGGTCGGACTTTTGCCGCTTACGGCGGCGTGTATATCACAGCGTCGCTTTTCTGGATGTGGAGCGCAGAGGGGCAGCGGCCTGACGTATGGGATATCGTCGGGGCCTGCCTGTGCCTGATCGGCGCCGCAGTGATCTTTCTCGCACCACGCGCAGGTTGATATGGGCTCGGAGCGGACCTGCGGCAGCGCGGCATGCCTGGTCGTCCAGACGAGTGACGTTGCAGGACGCGTCCGGCCCTTAGCGGCCGGTCGTCGGGTCCAGTTGCTGCGTGGCGGCGTTCCCGGAAGCGGCCATTCGACGCTAAGCGCAGAAATTCTACCGCCTGAAGTTCTGCCTACTGGGGAGGAGCTGCCGTTCGCAGGTGCGGCGACCGAAATCCTTACCGCCTCGGACAGGCGTTGTTGCGCTAATCGGCCGAAGGCCGATCTGCCCCTTTCCCGCTCTGTCTTCAGCCCACGGCAATGATCTCGGCGGTGCCGAGGGTGTTGTATCTGTTCATGATGGCGATGCGGATCTGGATCTCTGCGGTCTGCCGGTCGGGGTCACGCGAGGCGATGCGTTCGCCGAAGGCTTTCAGGCAATTCATACGTGCCTCGACCCGACTTCGGACGTGGTAGCCGACCGAACGTTTCCAGTTGGCTCGTCCCAGGCGTCGCGTCTCGTGCAGGATGTTGTTTCGGGCGCAGGGGCCGGGCAATCCTCTTTCCAGGGACGGCCATTCCTGCGGATCGGTATGAGCGCTTTGGCTCCCCGTGCGACGATCGCCCCATGGCATCCCCTGGTGTCATAGGCGCCGTCAGCCGCGACCGAACAGATCTCTTCATGCTCGGGAAGTTGCGCCAGAAGATCTGGCAGCATCGGGCTGTCGCCCTGCCGACTGGACGTGAATTCGACGGCTCGGACATCGCCGGTCTGCGCGTCCATGCCGATATGGACCTTGCGCCATTGCCTGCGGCGAGACCTACCATGCTTGCGTGCCTGCCACTCGCCATCACCGCGGAACTTGATGCCAGTGCTGTCCACCAGCAAGGTCACGGGGCCGTGCGGGCGGCGATAGGGGATCTGCACCGCAATCCGTGCCTGACGTCGGCACAGCGTGGAATAGTCCGGCACGGGCCAGTCCGGCCCCGCCATCTCGATCAGTCTGGCGACCAGCCCAGCCGTCTGCCGTAGCGGCAGGCCGAGCAATACCTTCAGCGTGAGGCAAGTTTGGATCGCGGCCTCCGAGAAGGTCTCTGGGTGACCGCGCTTGCCCGTCTTGGCCGCGTGCCAAGTCATCGTCGGGTCGAACCAGATCGAGAGAGATCGGCGGCGTCGCAGCGCTGCATTGTAGTCGGACCAGTTCGTCGTGCGGTAGCGCGGGGAAGAAGGCTTCGGCATGGCCCGAGGCTAACACTCAGGACTTACGACCTGAATCCGCCTCACCGATAAGTGCAACAACGCCTTCCCGATCCGTCCATGATCCGCCTCCCGTCCGTTCACCCCGCTTGAACCACGGAACGGACATTCGTAGAAACGGAATTAAATGAAGCTGAATTCGGAAAACCTGAACATAAACCTGCGTCACCTGCGGGCGATCCACGCGGTCGCGGCGCAGGGCAACTTTGCGCGCGCGGCGGCGGAGCTGGGCGTCGTGCCCTCGGCCCTGACCGAGACGGTGCGCCAGATCGAGCTGGCCCTCGGCGCTCCGCTCTTCGACCGCGCGCTTCGCCCGCCGCAGCCGACGCCGCTCGGCCTGTCGCTGCTTGAGGAGACGCAGCCGCTGCTCGACGGCCTCGACCGGGCCGTCGTTCGCGCGCGGGCTGCAGGCGGGTTGAGCGTGGGGCAACTGGCGATCGGGGCGGCCCCCTCGGCGATCTCCGGGCTGGTGGGTCCGACGCTGGCACGGTTCCGCGCCGCTCACCCGGCGATCCGCTGCCGCCTTCACGACGATCTGGGACAGAGGCTCGCGGACATGGTCGTCGAGGGCGCACTCGATCTCGCGGTCGCCGGACCGGCCCGCGACACGGCGGAGCTGAGCCAGCAGTTGATCGAGACCGACCCGATCGGCCTGGCCTGTCATGCCGATCATCCGCTGGCCGCGCGTGCGTCGGTGCGTCTGGAAGAGATCGATCCCGACCAGATGATCTCGCTCGACGACGAGACCGGCACGCGACGGCTCATCGAGTCGGAGCCCGCGGTGCCCGGGGAGCTGAAGCGCGGTGCCGTGCAATGCCATTCGACGGTCGCGCAGCTTTGCCTGATCCGCGCCGGGCTGGGGCTGGCCCTGCTGCCCGAGCGTGCCGTGGGACTGTTCGGCGACCCCGCCATCCGGTTCGTTCCCGTCGCGGACCTGTCGCTTCACCGCAGCCTCTATCTGCTGCAGCCGGCGCGGCGCGCGCGCTCGCATGTGGCGCAGGCGTTTGCCGGCTTCCTCGCCGAGTTCCGAAAGGGTTCTCGAAAGCCGCTATAGCGTCCGCTTATGGATTGATGGCCGGTTGTGAATTGGTTCCTCGGGCCGATCCCGCAATAAAGGCCCTCGCGGACAGGACGCCCGGAGGAGGCGCGTCCCGAGGCGGAGGAGCATCGCATGGACGGCATCGCGCAATCACTGGGCATCATCTTCAGTCTCGGGGGGCTGGGCGTGCTGTTCATCGGCGCGCTTCTGGGGATCGTCGTCGGCGCGCTTCCCGGGCTCGGCCCCTCGATCGGGCTGAGCCTGCTGATCCCCTTCACCTACTCGATGTCGCCCGAGCTCAGCATGCTGCTGATGATCTCGCTCTACGTCTCGGCCGAATACGGCGGCTCGATCAGCGCGATCCTTCTGTCGACGCCGGGAACCGCGGCGGCCGCCGCAACGGCGATCGATGGCTACGCGATGTCGCAGAAGGGCCGCGCGAACGAGGCGATCTCGATCTCGCTCACCGCCTCGACCATCGGCGGGATCCTGGGCGGGCTCGCGCTTCTTCTGTTGGCGATGCCGCTCGCGGCACTTGCGCTGAGCTTCGGTCCGGCGGGCTACTTCGCGGTCGGGCTCTTCGGCCTGACCTCGGTCGCGGCGCTGTCCGGCGGCTCGCTGATCAAGGGGCTGCTCTGCGCCGCGCTCGGCCTCGCGCTCGCGACCGTCGGCATCGACCCGATCGCCGGCACCCCGCGCTTCACCTTCGGTCATTTCGAGCTCTACGAGGGCGTGCCCTTCCTCGCCGCCCTGATCGGCCTCTTCGCGGTGTCCGAGGCCTTCGCCCTGGCCGAGAAGCATGCCCGCGGACAGGGCATGGACAAGTCCGGGGTCGGCCATGTCTTCATGTCGCTGGGGCTCTGGCGCGAGACATGGCGCTCGATGCTGTCCGGCTCGGTCATCGGCACGCTGCTCGGCATCCTGCCGGGCGTCGGCGGCAACATCGCCTGCTGGGTGGCGCGCGACTACGCCCGCGCCCGCTCCAAGGGGAGCGAGGCCTTCGGCGCGGGCGCGCCGAACGGCGTCGCCGCGCCCGAGGCGGCGAACAACGCGACCGTCGGCGGCGCGCTGGTGCCGATGCTGGCGCTCGGCGTGCCCGGCTCGCCCACCACCGCGATCATGATGGGGGCGCTGATCATGCACGGGCTGCATCCGGGGCCGCAGCTGTTCGCCGAGCAGCCGGCGCTGGTCTACGCGATCCTGCTGGGTGTCATCCTCGCGGCGGTGGTGCAGTACATCGTCGGCTCGATCTTCCTGCCGGTTCTCGCGCGCACCGTGCTGCTGCCCGACGGGGTGATCGCCGCCGGCATCCTCTGCTTCGCCGTGCTCGGGGCCTATGCGATCCGCAACCTGATGTTCGACGTCTGGCTGACGATGGGCTTCGGCGTGCTGGGCTACATGATGAAGAAATTCTCCTTCCCGGTCGCCCCGGTCATCCTCGCGATGGTGCTGGGCTACCTGATCGAGAGCAACTACCGCACGGCCCTCGTTTCTTCGCGCGGCGACTACACGGTCTTCGTGACCGATCCGATCAGCGTGCTGTTCCTGCTGCTGAGCCTTGCGAGCATCCTCGTTCCGATCTGGCGCGCCTGGGGCCCCCGCGGCCGGACCGCCCGGCGGGTTTCGGCCTGAGGGCCGTGCCGCACGGCCATGGTCGTCCGGCCACCAGATCCACCTATCACCGCATTCACACAGGGAGAGAGAGAATGCAGTCTTCGACCAACGCCGCCATGGGCCGGACATTCGGCGCGCGGATGCGCCGGGCGGTCTCGGCCGCCTGCCTGGCCGTCGCGGGCGTCGCGGCCGCCACCGCGATGTCGGCCAGCCCCGCCCGGGCCGAGTTCCCCGAAAAGCCGGTGACGCTGGTCGTGTGGTCCGGCGCGGGCGGAGCGCTGGACACCTATGGGCGCAAGCTTGCCGAACTGCTGGAGAAGGACGCGGGCTGGACCGTCAAGGTCGACAACCGTCCCGGCGGCAGCGGCGCGGTCGGCATGTCGCAGATCGCGACCCAGCCTGCCGACGGCTACAACATCCTCGTGCTGACCGGCACGCTGACCTTCGGCATCGCGCAGGGCCTCATCCCCTTCAAGGTCGATGACCTGCGGCTCCTGCGCGCCATGCAGTCCGAGCCGTCGTCGCTCGCGGTGCTGGCCGACAGTCCCTTCAAGTCGGTCGACGACTTCGTGGGCTACATGAAGGAGCATCCGAACGAGCTGCGCGTCGGCGGCCATTCCTCGGGCGGCTTTCACCAGTACATGCTCTATCAGCTGATGAAGCAGGGCGGCTTCGAAAGCGGCTGGGTGCCGCATGACGCCTCGGGCAAGGTGACGCTCGCGCTGCTGGGCAAGCACCTCGATGCGGCGATGATGACCCCCTCGACCGGCCTGTCGCAGGTCAAGAGCGGCGAGATCCGCCTTCTCGGCGTCACGACCGAAGAGCGCAGCCCGTTCCTTCCCGATGCGCCCACCTTCGCGGAACAGGGCTACGACCTGACCGGGGCCATCTGGCGCGGCATCGCGGTCAAGGCCGGAACGCCCGACGACGTGGTCGCCTCGATCCAGACCGCGATCGACAAGGTCACCGCCTCGGAGGACTGGAAGACCTTCCAGGAGCAGCAGTTCCAGGACAGCCCGGACTGGGCCGAGGAGGAATTCACCAAGCAGGTCAAGAAGGACCTCGAGGAACAGAGCGAGTTCCTCAAGGCGGCCGGGTTCGTGCAATGACGCACGCGCCCGCCAACCCGCGGCCGGCGCCGGGCCTCGCCAACCGCGCGGGCAACCTGGTGGCGGCGGGCCTCTGCCTCGCGGCGAGCGGCGGGTTTCTCGCCCTCGCCTGGCAACTGCCCGCCGGGCATTCGACGGGTGACGTCGGTCCGGCGGCGCTGCCCGTCCGGATCGGCATCGCGGGGGTGCTGCTGTCGCTGGCCTACATCGGGCTGACGCTTCGGGGAGCCTTCGCCGACGAGCGGGTCGACTTCACGGGCTTTCCGCGCGCGTTCTCGGTCTGCCTGGTGCTGGTCGCAGGCCTCGTGGCCGTGCAGTGGCTGGGCCTGGCGGTCGCGATCGGCGCTGTCGCCGGGCTGACCACCCTCGCCTTCGACGGCCGGCACCGGCTGCTGCGCGCCGGTCTGACCGGGGTCGCGCTCTGGGCGATCGCGCTCCTGCTGTTCGGCCGGCTTCTGGGCATTCCGCTGCCATAAGCGCCCGGCCCGGATGCCTTCCGGACCGGGCCTCCACCTCCCTGCCCGGCGCGCCGCGCCGCGTATCCCTGCCGCGACATCAAAGGACGGCCCCGATGGACACCCTTGCCCGCAACACCACCCCGCTCGCCTTCATCGGCTTCGGCGAGGCCGCAGAGGCCTTCGCGACCGGATGGGGCCCCGAGACCGCAGCGGGTGCCCGCGCCTATGACGAGAAGACTGGCGATGCGGCCGCGCAACCGCGTGCGCGTGCCGCGGCCAGTGGCGTCGCGCTTGACGAAACCCGCGCGGCGGCGCTCGACGGCGCGGGCGCGGTCTTCTGCCTCGTGACCGCCGACCGCGCAGTCGACGCAGCGGCGCAGGCAGCGCCCGTGCTTGCCCCCGGCGCGCTCTGGCTCGACGGCAACAGCTGCTCGCCCGGGGCGAAGCGGCGCGCGGCCGGGATCGTCGAGGCGGCGGGCGGGCGCTACGTCGACGTGGCGATCATGGCCCCCGTCTATCCCAAGATGCATCGGACGCCGCTGCTGATCGCCGGGCCCCATGCCGAAGCCGCGCTCGAACTGCTGAACGAGCTGGGGATGCAGGCCAGGATCGCCGGGCCCGAGATCGGCGAGGCCTCGGCCACCAAGATGATCCGCTCGGTGATGATCAAGGGCATGGAGGCCTTGACCGCGGAATGCCTGCTGGCGGCGCGGCGGGCCGGGATCGAGGACCGGATCCTCGGATCGCTGTCGACCTCGAACCCCGAGATCGACTGGCCGAAGCAGGCGGCCTACAACCTCGAGCGGATGATGGTCCATGGCCGCCGCCGCGCCGCCGAGATGCGCGAGGTCGCGATCACGCTGCAGGAGCTGGGACTGCCCGACGGGCTGGCCAGCGCGACCGCCGACTGGCAGCAGCTGATCGGCGACATGGTCCTGCCCGCGGGCGAGCCGGACTTCTCCCACCGGGCCGATGCGATCCTCGACCGGCTCGGCACCCGGGGCTGACCCTCAGGTCAGCCTGGCCGCCGTGGAATGCAGCAGCGCGATGAAGTCGCGCTGCGCCTGCGTTGGCTGCCAGTCCTCGCGCGTGGTGATCCCGATCGGCCGCATGGCGTTCGGCAGGGTCACGGGCACGATGGCCAGCGTGTCGGCCTCGACCTCGGCCTGCATGCGCGACAGCCCGCCGATATGGTCGCTGCCACGCAGGATCTCTCGCAGCATGATGACCGAGGACGTCTCGATCAGCTCGGGTGGCTGGCCATCGGCGAAGGCTGCGTCCAGCACAGCGCGCAGCGGGGTCGAGCGGCGCGG
The DNA here is from genome assembly GCF_037095655.1 of Frigidibacter sp. MR17.24. Lineage (NCBI taxonomy): Bacteria > Pseudomonadati > Pseudomonadota > Alphaproteobacteria > Rhodobacterales > Paracoccaceae > Frigidibacter > Frigidibacter sp. MR17.24. The sequence goes on along the minus strand of NZ_JBAWKE010000014.1, from coordinate 13,806 downwards.
CAAAACCCACGGCAAGCGCGAGAGCGCGGCGAAATCCGGGGCCGGCCCGCCGATCAGCGGATGGTCCCGGCGCGCGACCACCACCACCTCGTCGTCGAAAAGCCGCTCCTGCGAGATATCGGGGATCGGGCTGGGCAGCCGCAGCGCGCCCAGCATCATGTCGATCTCACCCCGCCTCAAGCCGACGAGAAGTTCGTCGTAGCGCCCGTCGATGACCTCGAAGGGGAAATGCGGGCGCTTCTTGCGAAAAGCCAGCATCGCCGAGGGCAGCCAGCCCGAACGCGACAGCGGCAGCGCGCCGACGACGATCTTGCCGACCTCGCGCCCGTCAAGCGCGGCAAGGTCGGATTCGGCCTGCGCCAGTTCCGCCAGCGCAAGGCGCGTCGCCTGAGCCAGCGTGCGTGCCGCGCGGGTCGAGATCAGCCCGTGCAGCGTGCGCTGGAACAGCAGCGTTCCCGCCGCCGCCTCGAGCATCGTGGTCGAGCGGTGCACGGTCGGCTGGGCAAGGCCCAGCCGATGGGCCGCCAGGGTGAAGTTCTCGGTCTCTGTCACCGCGACCAGCGCGTTCAGCTGCTGCCAGGTCGCCTGCACCCGCAGCGCATGCCCCATGTCCCGCATCGCCGCGTCCAGCCGCTGGATCGCCCGGCCGGCGCGGTGCGCCAGAAGCGCGCCCGCCTCGGTCACGAACAGCCCCTGCGGACTGCGGTTGAACAGCTGGTGCCCGGTCAGCGTCGCAAGCTTGGCCATCGCCTGCGTCACGGCCGGCTGCGAGACATGGGACAGCTCTGCCGCCTGAGTCACCGAACAGGTCCGCGCGACGGCAAGGAACATCCTGAGATGGCGAATGCTGGCGGTCTGCACGATGTCACTTTCCCCAGAGCCGAACTCGCGGCTCCGGGCGCGATCATAGCGGGCGGCGCGCGGCACGCCAGCCGCATCCTCCCTCAGCCCTGCGTGGCCAGCTCCGGCCAGTAGAGCCGCGTCGGGTTGTCGACCAAAAGCTTGCGCAGGGCCTGCGGACCGGGCGCGATCCGCGCCAGCAGGTCGACCAGCGCCCCATCGTCGGGCATGTCCTTCTTGATGTTCGGATGCGGCCAGTCCGTGCCCCAGAGCACCCGGTCCGGGAACCGGGCGACGAGGTCGCGGGCGAAGGGCACCGCGTCGTCATAGGGGGGGCCGGCGCGGGTGATCCGCTCGGCCCCGCAGACCTTCACCCAGAACCGCGGATCCTCCATCAGTGCCAGCAGTTTGCCATAGGCCGGCTGGCCGAGCCCCTTCGACGCATCGACCCGGCCCATGTGGTCGATGACCAGCGTGAGGTCGATGCTTTGCAGCTCCGGCGCCAGGCGATCGAGCCGGTCGGCATCGAAATGCACGACCGCGTGCCAGCCCAGCGGCCGGATCCGTTCCGCAAGGGCCCGGACAGCGCCGATGTCGGCATCCTTGCCCAGATGGGTGACGAAGTTGAAGCGCAACCCCCTGACGCCGCCGCGGTCGAGCCGTGCGAGCTCGTCGTCGCTCACGTCGGGGCCGACCATGGCCACGCCCCGGCAGCTGCCCTGCGAGGCGGCGATCGCGTCCAGCATCGCGGCATTGTCGGTGCCGTGGCAGCTGGCCTGGACGAGCACGGTGCGCGACAGGCCGAGCTTGTCGTGCAGGGCCACCAGCGTCTCCCAGGGGGCATCGACGGGGGTGTAGGTACGCCCCGGCGCGAAGGGGAAGCGCGCGGCGGGACCGAAGACATGGCAATGCGCGTCGCAGGCCCCCGCGGGCAGCACGAGCTTCGGCGTAGAAGGGTTTGAGTGAAAAGGCAGATTCTCGTCGAGCATGTCGGACCTCAGGTCGAAAGGGGGGCGGGCCGCGCCGCGGCGGCGCAGCGAAGCGAGAGCAGGATCAGGAGCAGGAGGCCGAGGCCCCGCGCGCCGAGCGTCAGCGGATCGGTCGAAAGCACATCGGTCGGCCAGGCGAGCAGCAGCGCACCCAGCGCGAAACCGCCACGCACCGGGGGCGAAAGCGGCACGAGGCACCAGCCGGCGAAGGCCACGGTCAGCCCCAGCACGGCCGGCACCGCCAGCAGGATCGACACCGCGATCGACGCGCCCGAGCCCACCATCAGCAGCCCCGGCATGGACACGAAGAGGAACGGTACCAGCAGCTTGACGAAGCCCAGCCGCACCGCCTCGAACGCGGTGCGGTTCGCATCACCGCCCGAGATCGAGGCGGCGGCATAGGCCGCCAGCGCCACGGGCGGCGTGATCGCCGAGACGAGACCGTAGTAGAAGATGAACATGTGCGCGACGATCGGCGGCACGCCCAGCTTGGTCAGCGCCGGCGCGACCAGCACCGCAAGCAGCAGATACGCGGCAGAGGTCGGCAGCCCCATACCCAGCAGGAACGAGACGATCGCCGTCAGCAGCAGGATCACCATCACGTTGCCGCCCCCCAGATCGAGGATCAGCCCGGACAGCATCAGCCCCAGACCGGTGAGGTTCAGCACCCCGATCACCACACCCGCCGCCGCGACCGCCGCGACGATGGGCATGACCGAGATCAGGGTTTCGCGGCAGGTGAGGACAAGGTCGACGGGCCCGATGCGGGTATCGCGCCGCCAGGGCGACAGCGCGAGCGCCCCGAGGATCGCCCAGACCGCCGCCCGGACCGGCGTCATGCCCGCGACGAGGCAGCCAACCAGAAGCGCCAGCGGCAACAGCAGATAACCCCGCTCGCGCAGCGTCCGGCCCAACAGCGCAAGCCCCGCCTCGCGGTCGGGCTGAAGGCCCAGCCGGCCGGCCTCGAGCCAGACCGCCGCCATCAGCGCCAGCACGTAGAGAAGCCCAGGCACCAGCCCCGCAAGCGCGATCGTCGCGTATGGCACCCCGATGACCTCGGCCATCAGGAAGGCGGCCGCCCCCATCACCGGCGGCAGGATCTGCCCGGCCGAAGAGGCCGCGGCCTCGATCGCGCCGGCAAGCGTCGCGGAATAGCCGGTGCGCTTCATCAGCGGGATCGTGAAGGTGCCGGTGGTGACGACATTGGCGACCGCGCTGCCGTTGATCGTGCCCAGGAGCGCCGAGGACAGCGCCGCCGACAGCCCGGGGCCGCCGCGCATCCGCCCGGTCAGCCCGCGCGCGACATCGACGAAGACCTCGCCGGTGCCGATGCGCATCAGCAGCGATCCGAGCAGCGAGAAGAGGAAGATGTATTCCACGGCCACACCCATCGGCACGCCGTAGACGCCCTCGGTCGACAGCATCAGCGTCGAGGCGAGCCGGCGCAGGTCGTAGCCGCCGTGGCCATAGCGCCCCGGGATCAGGTAGCCGAACCAGGCATAGAGGAGCGCCGCCACCATCAGCGCGATCAGCGCCCAGCCGACACGGCGCTGCACCAGCACGAAGAGCCCGGCCATCAGCACGGCAAAGACCCAAAGATCCGCAGGCTTCGCCATCGCCCCGCGCATCACGATGTCAAGGTAGCTTGCCTGGATGTGCAGCCCCGGCACCAGCGCCAGGACAGCCAGCGCGTAGCACAGGATCCGCCCCACCGGGTTCGCGGTGGCGTATCCCACCATCGCGAGCCCGGCCGCGGCCATCATCGAGAAGAAGAGCGCACGCAGGATCAGCGCGGTGACAAGGCCGAAGTAGGCGCCCCAGATCACCAGCGCGGTCACCAGCGCCGCAAGGACCGCGACCCAGAGCGCGACGAGCGTCGCCTCGGGGCCCGAGCCGCGGCGGGCGCCCGGAAGCGCCAGCCTGTCGAAAAGGTCGCTCAGCACGGGTTCGCCTCCGGGTCTCAGGACTTGCCGTCGAAATAGGCCTTGGCACCGGGATGCAGCTCGACCGGCATCGGCGTCGCGCTCTCGACCGAAATCGCCTTGGCCTGCGGGTGCACCCCCGACAGCTCGTCGAGATGGTCGAAGATCGCGGCGGCGATCGCCTGAACCGTCGCCGGATCGACCTCGGTGCCGGCGAACAGGGTCGCGGGATCGTTGATCGCAGCCACCGCCGTGTCCTGCCCCTTGTATGTGCCCGCCGGGATCTCTGCCGGCTGGTAGTAGGGATAGTTTGCGAACAGATCGCTCAACCGGTCGGGATCGATCGGCAGGAGCACCATGTCCTCCTGCGTCGCGAGGTCGATCAGCGAGGCGGTCGGCGCCCCGGCCAGCACCACGGTCGCGTCCAGCGTGCCGTTCCCCAGCGCCGCGACGCCCTCGGTATAGGACAGGAACTGGGCCTTGCTCGGATCGAAGACGCCGTAGGCATCGAGCAGCCGCTGCGCCAGAACCGCCGCGTTCGAGCCGGGCGGGCCGAGGTTGATGCGCTTGCCCTTCAGGTCCTCGAACCCGGCGATGCCGGTGCCGGCGATCGTCGCGACCTGCAGCACCGCCGGGTAGAGCGAGGCGATGCCCTGCACCGCCTGCTTGTCGCCGTCGAAGGCCCCCGTCCCCGTCGCCGCCTCGTAGAGCGTCGAGGAGGAGGAGAAGCCGATCTGCATCTGCCCTGCGGCCACGCGGCGCAGGTTCTCGACCGAGGCGCCGGTGACCTCGGCCCGCGCGGTCATGCCCTCGGCATGCTTGTTGATGACATCGGCGACACCCGCGCCGATGACGTAGAACAGCCCGCCGGTGCCGCCGGTGCCGATCGAGATGCGCTCTTCTGCAGAGACACAGGTTCCAAGGCCGCCGGCCAGAGCGGCCGCGGCAAGCATCAGTCCAATTCTCACGGTATCCTCCCGTAAATTCCTAGTGTTCGGGCTCAGCCCTGCAGCACCGCTTCCTCTGGCGGCGGCATCAGGGCCATCAGGCTGGCATGGGTCGATCTGACGATCATGCCGATGGCCGTTTCGTGGTCGGCCCCGCTGGTCCGACCGTCCGAGAGGCGGTCGATCCGGTCGGGGTTGATGAGCGTGTAGTAGAGCGCGCCAAGCAGGAACTGGCATTGCCAGACCACCGCTTCGCGCGACGCGCCCGGCAGGCAGGCGCAGATCGCGTCGATGAACTGCCGCGTCGTCGCGTCGAAGGCCTCGGCGATGATGCGGCGGGCCTCGGGATCGCCCTCGGCCGACAGCACGGCACGCATGCGCGTGAAGCGCGCGCCGCCGTGGATCGTGTCGTCGGACGAGGTGAAGGCCGGCAGCAGATAGGCCCGCAGGATCGCCGTCAGCCGCGCGGATGCCTCGTCGATCCGCTGCGCCTCTCCAAGCAGCTCCAACCGCCGCGCGTTCATCGGACGGGTGCAGCGCTCGTAGATCTCACCCAGAAGCGACAGCTTGTCGACGTGGTGATAGGCCACCGTCGAGACCGCAACGCCGCTCTCGCGCGCGATCTCGCGCAGCGACACCGCGCCATATCCCTGCTCCGAGAAGAGCTTCATCGCCGCATCGACGATCTGGTCGGCGCGGTCCCGTTGCCGGGGGCCGCCACCGCGGGACCGTTCCGACACGCGGATCTCGTCGTGGCTGGTCTGCTGCGCCATGGGTCCTCCTGTCTCTCCGATCGAGACTACCAAGAATCAGGACGGTAGCACAGCCTTTTCGGACAGGTGTTCGAAATGATCTGACATGGGCCCCAAGTGTCACGCGGCGGGGAAGACGAGACCGTCGAAAAGCTTGCGCGCCGTGCGCATCGTGCCGGCCCCGACCACGGCACCGTGCCCGTCCAGGCGGATCAGGACCTCGGCCGCACCCGTCGGATGCTCGACAAGAAAGCGACCGTCTTCAGGCAGTTGCGCCAGATCGGCGGCAGGCGATCCCTCCAGCGTGCAGGCGGTCGCGACGCTGACGGCGGCGAAGACGCCGATCGTGGCGTGGCAGCGATGGGGAATGAAGCTGCGGGTCGAGATCGTTCCCCCCGCCCCGGGGGGCGAGACCAGGGTCATCTTCGGCACCGACTTCTCGCGCACGTCTCCAAGGTTCATCATCGGCCCGACCTCGAGCCGGATCGCCTCAATCCGCGCCTTGAGCGCCTCGTCCGCTTCCAGCGCCTCGCGCGTCTCGCGCCCTGTCAGCCCGAAATCCGAGGCGCGCAGGATCGCGCAGGGCATGCCGTTGTCGATCAGCGTGACGTCGACGCCTTGCACACGGTCCACCGCGCGCCCCGTGGGCAGAAGCGCGCCACACATCGACCCGGCGGTGTTGGTGAACATCAGGGGCACCGCGGCATGGCTGCCGGGAACGCCATCGATCCGCGTCTCGCCGCGGTAGCTCACCCGCCCGCCCGGCGTCTGCACCGTCGCGACCGCGACCTCTCCGGTGTTGCGCATGTGGATGCGCACCTCGGTCTCGTCGCCCCGCGCCGCGACCAGCCCGCGCTCGATCGCGGCGGGGCCGACCCCGGCCAGGATGTTGCCGCAGCCCTGCGCATCCGACACCAGCGCCTGATCGACGAAGACCTGCAGGAACAGATAGTCAACATCCGCATCGGGCCGGCTCGACGGCGACAGCACCGCGACCTTCGAGGTCAGCGGGTCCGCCCCGCCGATCCCGTCGATCTGGCGCGGGTCTGGGCTGCCCATCACCGCCAGCAGCAGCCGGTCCAGCGCTGCCCGATCCCCGGGCAGGTCCGACGCCAGGAAATACGCCCCCTTCGAGGTGCCGCCCCGCATCCACAGACAGGCGATGCCCCCGTCATCGTTCGAAATCGTCATGCGCCCCTCCCCCGGACCCGCTAGATTCGCAGGGCCAGCGCCCTGCCCTTCCCCGCTCAGATGTAGACCAGACCCTTCTCGGCAAGCCGCGGGCGCATGTCGTAGATGTCGAGCCCGAGCTCGCCCGCCGCGAGGCGCTTGCGCTTGGCCTCCTCGCCGGCTTCGCGCTTCTGCGCCGCCGCCAGCACCACGGCCGCATCGGCACGGCGCACGACACAGACGCCGTCGTCATCCGCGACCACGATGTCGCCCGCCTCGATGTTCTGACCCGCACAGACGATCGGCACGTTGACTGATCCGAGCGTCTCCTTGACGGTGCCTTGGGCCGAGATCGCCTTGGACCAGACAGGGAAGCCCATCTGCGTCAGGTCGCGCACGTCGCGCACGCCCGCGTCGATGATCAGCCCGCGGCAGCCGCGCGCCATGGCCGAGGTCGCCAAAAGATCGCCGAAATAGCCGTTGTCGCAAGGCGAGGTCGGTGCGAGCACCAGAACGTCGCCTTCCTGCAGTTGCTCGATCGCGACATGAAGCATCCAGTTGTCGCCCGGCGCGGCCGAGATTGTGACGGCCGAACCGGCGATCCGCGCACCAGCGTAGATCGGGCGCATCTGGCTGTGCAGGCAGCCGATGCGACCCTGCGCCTCGTGCACGGTGGCGACGCCGGCCGCGGCGAGCCCCTCGATCACCGACCGCTCGGCGCGCTCGATGTTGCGGATGACGACGTTCTGGTTGGGACCGGACATGGCGGCTCCTGTGTCTGTGCCGGCGTGGTGCCGTGAATTTCGTAGGTGTCGAAGGCCTGCGACGGGGCGGGCGGCCTCAGCTGCACGGGGCCGCCCTGCCCCGCCGGCTCACAGCTCGTCGACGGTGCGCGGGAAGATCGACTGGAAGCCCTCGGCATACCTGCAGTCGCGGCCGCCGGACTGGCCGCCCGAGTTGCGTTTGAAGTGGTTGGCGCGGTTGATGGCGACCCGGGTGTAGAACTCCCACAGGTGCTCCTGGCCCTCCATGCATTCGATCGCGGCGCGCTTGCGTTCCCAGACCGGCGTGATGTCGAGGAAGGTGTCCGGCTTCCAGCCCATCTGCTCGGTCTGGTGCGGCTCGAACAGGTAGAGCTGCGGCGCCCCCAGCACCTTCTGGCCCGGATTGTGGCCCCAGGCCTGCGCGATCATCCGGCATTCCAGCGCGACCTGGGTCGCATACATGTGGTCGGTGTTGTAGGGGTCGTACTGCGAATGCGACAGCATGAACGAGGGCTGCACGTCGCGGATCACGTCCACCAGCCGGTTCTTGTCGTCGCGCGTCAGTTCGAGCGGGTAATCCCCGAGATCGAGACAGACGAGGTCGTGCACCCCCAGCGCCTCGCCCGCCCGTTCGGCCTCGGCCCGCCGGGCGTCCTTGACCTGCTGCAGCGTCATGCCCGGCTGTTTCCAAAGCTTCGCGCTCTCGCCGCGCTCACCGAAGGACAGGCACGCCACGGTGACCTTGTAGCCCATCGAGGCATGCAGCGCGATCGCGCCACCGCAGCGCCAGACGAAATCGGCGGCATGGGCCGAGATGACCAGGGCGGTCTTGGATTGTGTCACGGTGTCCTCCTGAGCAAAGCTTGCGTCGAGAGATCGCCCGCCTTGGCCCGCATCTCAATTTAGATCGAGCGCTCAGGGCATTAGTTTCTGCTATAGGACGGCACCACGGCCGATGCGCTGGCATAGGTGGCCACCGTTTTCCGGCGAGGATTGCGGCGCGACAAAGCTTGCCAGATGATCGGGCCGCCGCCTGATCGCTGCATCCCGCAAATCCTTGGACTGGCGGACCTCAGCCGAGACCCTCCGCGCGAACGTCATTCGCCACAGCTGTCAGACACAAAAACGTTCACGCCGTCCGAAGTCGATTTGGGCCGACGCATCCGATCGCCGCGACGGCGCCCCTCCGCGCCTGAGGCGACATCCTTTGACTTCGCACGAAGTTGGGTCCAGTCTCGAGTTCATGATCGATGCTCAGGACATCAGTATCGAATGCATTCGCGCGCAGGCGGCTGCGGTCTTGGGATCGCCGCAGACGGCCGAGGAGTGGCTCGCAGAACCCACTCTGGCATTGGGCTGCCGCAGTCCTGCGACCTTTCTCGAGACGGCCGAAGGATTCCAGACGGTCTCGGACCTGCTCGTGAGGATGGAGTTCGGCGTCTACATCTGAGCCATCCCGCGCTAACATGCCCCCACGGGCGAAGCCGGTTCGCTATTGATGGGATGCGAGGCACCTACAGCGTGGCAGTAGGCCCCCAGCATGATTGGCCAGCAAGGCACCAGCCCAGTGAATGATCCTGATCGAAGCTTGATGCCGCGGACTGCCGAGCCCGAACACAATCGCCGACAGCTGCCGCCAGCGAACGCGTCGCATTGCACTGAGGGCCCCTACACCTCCGGCCACCCAAACATGTGGATTACGCGAACCTTGCTGCGACACCCGGGGCAAACGTGATTATTAATACTGTCGGCCCCAAAAGAAGGAATGCCGACATGAAGACGCCGCCGCTGCAGGTCTCGAGCGAGACCGTCACCTCCATCCGCAAGATGCTGACCGCACTGCCGCCGAAGCCGAAAACCGCCCTCACCGCGCGCGAGACGGTGCACACCTTGGCGGACGACATCCGCACCGCCCTCGGGCGCGGCTACAGCCACGCGGACATCGCGGAGCGCCTCGCCACCAGCGGCATGAAGATCACCGCCGGAACACTGGCGAGCTACCTGCGCGAGTTGAAGACGAGCGACCGCAAGCTGGCGCGCCGCCCCGGCCGCATGCACGAAGCGGCGGTGCCGGACGCGCTCGACGCAGACGGCGCGGGTGACGGGACGACTGCACCCGCGTGCGGCTGCGGCCGCTCGCAGACGGACGCAGGACTGCGCCCGGAAGCGCCGAGTGCCGACGAGCTCTCCGAACCGCAGCCCGGCGAGGGTGCCCCGGCTGCGGCTCGCGAGCTGAGCGGGATCTCCGGCGACGCTCGGCCCGAACGCCCTGGCGGCTCTGCCACCAATGCCGGGGCGGCGACATCGCTTGCGCAGAGCACCTCCGCGGCGACGGCCGCGGCATGCCAGGTGGATGAAGCCGCAGACCGCACAGAGGAACCGGATGATCCCTTCTTTGCTCGGGACCATGCCGGCGGAATGCTCATCGACAGGCCTCGTGGCGTCGGCGCAGAGAGCCAGCGCGATCGGGTCGCGACCGTGCCCTCCCACCAGACACGGCAGGGTCCGATCAGCGAGCGCAGCAGTCCGGACAAGCCTTGGACCGCGCAGACGCACTGAAACCGCGCCCTGCGGTCGGCTCGGCATCCCTCGCCCCGGCACGGAAGCATGCGCCTCGGTCCGGGCAGGTCGAAGAGGCCTCGGGCATCGGGGAGCCCCCGCCTGCCTGACAGCGCCACCCCCATGCGTGCCGAGCCGGTTCCCTCGGCCAGGCGGGTCATCTGGGTTGCTGACGTCTTGGGCGACAGGCGGGTCGTGGCTCTTGCCAGCACCGCCGGGGCGAGCCGCGCCAATCATGCCGGGTTCGCGGCTGGCCTGCCGGATGCACCAGACGCCAAAAGCGTCGTGCCAGTCCGCCGCCTGAGGTCCGATCGCAGCATCGGCCCTCGCCCCTGCCATATTATCGGGCCGACGGGCGTTGCGCGCTCTACCTGCCCGATAATATGGACTGAGTGACCCCAGCCCATTTTATCGGGCAGCTGACGACAGGCGAAAAGGTCAACGTTTCTTGGGGCGTGGGCGACTTAAGGAAGTTCGGTCCTCCTGATCGGCCATGAGATCACCTGACCTCTAGATGAAGCCCCAACGCCCCACAGCCACCCTGCCAGGCCTGGCCCTCAGTCTCCTCCGAGAACGCCCGACATCCATCATCGGCGGCCTTGATCTCAGACCTGCACGCCGCGTTCAGCGAGCCACTCCGACACGATCCGCCGAACGAGCTCCGGTCGCGTCGGGAGATCCTCGACGTCGCGGCGAGCCTCATCGAGTGCGCGGATCATATCGCGGGACATGCGTATCATGACCGGCTCGGTGTCCGCCGGAGGGCGGCCCATCTTTTTCTTCTCTGCCATGCTGAATCTTCCATTCGATGGATTGACTTTATGATTACAGCATTACATGATTAACGAACGAGAGCAAGGCATCTCACCTCCTCGCCCTCGTTCTGACCAAGACCCATCTCGTCAACGGAGATCGACCAATGGCTACGCTCACCGCTACCACCATCACGCCCGGCTCGGAAGGGCGCTACGTCCCCTCGCCGATCTCGATCGCCTTCTCGGCGCTGCTCGGCACGCTTGCGCTGCACATCGAGGCCGAGCGCGACATCGAGGATGTCGACATCTGGGACCCGGCCTTCGCCAACTGGCTGCGCGACGCCGAGGAGATCCAGACCAGGCTGTCGCGCCAGGTCCTCGCGCTGACCGATGCCGAGGAGACCCGCGACGAGGACGAGCCCCTGCGGCGGATGGCGATGCTGATCGAGGGCATGACCGGATCCGAAGAACCCGGGACCTACCAGCGTCTGCATCCGATGGTCGTCCACTACGAGCACCTGTTCCGCTGCGAGGGCGGCTCCGCCACCGCGCTGCGCGTCGACCGGATGCTGCTGACGGCGGCGCAGCGACTCGAGACGATGGCCTCGCTCGACATCTACCTGCCCGACACGCTCTCCCCGGCGATCACCGGGCTGCTCGAGGCCGATACGGTCAGCGCGCCCAAGCTGCCGCGCGCGTGACGCCGGCCTGACCCCTCCCTGACAGCTCGCCGAACCGGTCCCTGCCCCGCGTCCCCACGCGGGAGCCAGACCCCGGCCATCCGAACCGCGCCCGCATCCCATGCCAGCGCGCCGGCACCCCCATGCCTGAACGGATCGCCCGCATCCTCTTCCAGGAGCCCTATGCCCATGACCAAGATCCCCCTGCCCCACACGCTCACCATCAACGGCGAGATCCTCCCCATCCTCGACATGCCGCTCACCCCGAGCTGGATCGACATCGCCCATGACAAGGGGTTCGAGATCACCGCACGGGTCCGCGACCGCTTCCACCTTGCCTTGCGCTGTCACACCTGCGCGGCCCTCAGCGTCTCGAAGATCTTCACGCTGCGGACGGCCCAGCCGCTCTGCCCGAACTGCCTCGAGAGCGCGTGGCGGACCGAGGCCGAAGCCGCGGGCCTGACCTGGCTGCACCGCGATCCCGACGACCGGCACTACGGCCATTACCGCATGCCCTGCGGCCACGCGGCCCGCCGACAGTTCGAGCTGGTCGGCCGCGCCGCCCGCGGCGAAACCGGCCTCAGATGCGAGACCTGCCACGACGCCAAGGAGGCCGCCGAGGCGCAGGCGCATGGCTGGGAGCTGGTCGGCGCGGACCCTGACAAGGACCCGAACTACCGGATCTACACTCATGTCGGAGAAGGCCCCGAACGCTGCGGCCATCGCCAGCGGATCGCCCGCGCGAACATGCAGTCCCAGCGGGTGCAGTGCACGTCCTGCAGCACCGGATGGTCCGCCTCGCCAAGCTGGATCTACGCGATGCGGATCCGCCACCCGGACGGGGCCGAGTTCGTGAAGCTCGGCTACAGCCGCAATCCGCATTCGCGGCTGCACTACCAGCTGAAGCGCCGGCCCGACCTCGACGCCGAGATCCTGCGCCGGATCCCGGTCCGCACCGGCCACCGGGCGTTGCAGATCGAGAAGCGCATGCACCGCAAGCTGCGCCAGCATTCGCCCGAGGCCGTCGTCGCGCCCGAGCGCTACCGCGACGTCCTGCGCGTCGGGTCGGAAATCTACGACGCCCGCCTCGGCCCGGTGATCCTGCAGATGCTGGACGCCCTCGAGAGCTCCGGGCTCACCCGCTGACGGGAACAGATGCCCCCACAATTCAGAAGATGCCCCGAGACAGAGAGTGAGACTGCCCATGCCCGAACAAACCTCCCTTCCCCCACCGATCTGGCTGCCGCTCGCGGAAAGCGCCATCGCACGCCTGCGCCGGCACGAGCCGCTGCGCGGCACCGACAAGGATAACGACAAGGATGCCAATGAAGATGGAAGCGACCGCCCGCCTTACCAGCTGACACCCCGCGGCCGCCTGCTGACCGAGATGCTTGTGACCAGCGGCGCCATCGACCGCCATCACCCAGACGACCGCGCGGCTCTGCGCAAGAGCGGGGCCGATCCCGAGGCGGTGGACCTCGCCTCGGGCGCGCATCGCCCGGCGGTCTGGGTGCATCCGCACCGGCTGCTGCTCGCGATCCGGATCGCGGCGCTGATCGGCAGTCAGGCGGATCTGGCTCGGTGGCTCGCCCCGGGCGCGGTGACGATCCTCGCCGGGATCGACGACGCAGGCACATTGAAGAAGCTGCTGCGCCAGGCCTTCCTGCCAGAGACCTGGCGGGCGAGCCGCTATCAGGACGACGGCGATCCGACGAAGCCGACGCTCTTCGTGGCCGCGCCCGAGGTCCAGGGCACGGGCCACGTGACGACTCCCGCAGAGGCCCGCTTCACCGCCGCCATCGGTCGCGTGCTGGAAGAGGCCGGCCCGGTGCTGATCACCCTGCCCTCCGGCTACAGGATCCCGAACAAGGTCGCAGTGCTTCTCCCCCCGGTTCAGGATCTTCCCGATCTCGACACCGATATCCTGATTACGCTGCTCCGGCACACCCATTCCGCAACGGGCCGCATCGACGAGGCCAGGGTGCGTGCGGCCCTGCCCGATGACGCCGCGCTCAGCACTCTCACGCCCGGCGCATTGCAGATCGCACTGCGCGCCGAGACCGCACACACCGTGGCCGAACGCATCGCGCAGCTCCTGCGGAACTCCGCGCCGACCGCTCCGCGATCCGGGCCCGATCTCGACGCCATGACCGGCACATCGCAGGCGCTGACCACCGCGCGGCGGATGGTGAGCGACCTGCAGGGCTGGCAGCGCGGCGAGGTCGCCTGGTCCGAGCTGAGCCGCTCGCTCCTCCTCTACGGCCCGCCCGGGACGGGCAAGACATGGCTCGCGCAGGCCATGGCGAATGCCGCCGGGATCAGCTGCGTCCAGGCTTCCTATGGCGAGTGGCAGGCGGCCGGACATCTCGGAGACCTCCTGCGCGAGATGCGCAGATCCTTCGAGCATGCCCGCGAGACCGCGCCCTGC
>NZ_JBAWKE010000013.1:69975-80960 GCF_037095655.1 Frigidibacter sp. MR17.24 | reverse complement strand
TATGGGGGCAGAAGCCAGCACCACCACTACGGGATCACCCCCACCCTCAGATCCTTGCGCGAGTCAGCCCGCCACGGAGAACTTTCGACCGCCCCCTCGAGGGACGCCCGGAGGGGGTGACAGGCGTGCACCCCCTGTGCACCCCCCGTACACCCCCAACGGGCGGCCGCGCAGGGAAGCGTTAGGACTCGCCCCCGGCCCGGAGCCGGGTTGAGGAGAGGTCCGGGCCGGGTCCGGGGCCCCGGTCAGGCGCCGGCGCGCGCGGTCGCGAGCACGCGCTGGCGGGCCGCCATCGCCGCCGAGGCCGGCGGCGCGGCCCCGATCGCGAGCGGCACCTCGGTCTCGGCATGGTGGCAGGCGACGCGGGTCGGACCCACCAGCCGCGGCGCCGGACGCTCGGTCCGGCAGCGGTCGGTCGCGAGCGGGCAGCGCGGATGGAAGGCGCAGCCGGGCGGCGGCTTCAGCGCCGAGGGCGTCTCGCCCTTCATCGGCGCGGCCGCGGCGCGCAGGCCCGGCACCGGGCGCGGCGCGGCCTCGAGCAGGAGCCGGGTGTAGGGATGGCGCGGCCGCGCGAACAGCGCGTCCACCGGCGCCTCCTCGACCATGCGCCCGAGATACATCACCGCCACCCGGTCCGAGATGTGGCGCACCACCGACAGGTCATGGCTGATGAAGACATAGGCCATCCCGTGTTCGGCCTGCAGGTCCTGCAGCAGGTTCACGATCTGCGCCTGCACCGAGACGTCGAGCGCCGAGACCGCCTCGTCGCAGACGATCAGGCGCGGCCGGGTCGCGAGCGCGCGCGCGATGCAGATCCGCTGGCGCTGGCCGCCCGAGAATTCGTGCGGGTAGCGGTCGGCATGGTGCGGCCCGAGGCCGACCGTCGTCAGAAGCTCGTCGATCCGGGCGCGGGCGGCCTCGCCCCGGGCCAGGCCGTGCAGCGCCAGCGGCTCCATCAGCGTCTCGCGCACCGTCATGCGCGGGTTGAGCGAGCCGAACGGGTCCTGGAAGATCATCTGCATGTTGCGCCGCGCCGCCTGCAGCGCGCCGGGGGCGAGCGCGGTGATCTCTTCGCCATCGAGCCAGACCTGCCCGGCCGAGGGTTCGATCAGCCGCATCAGCGCGCGCCCGGTGGTGGACTTGCCGCAGCCCGACTCGCCCACGATCGCCAGCGTCTCGCCGGCCGCGAGGCTGAAGGACACGTCGGCCACCGCCTGCACCCCACCCCGCGCGCGGCCGAGAAAGCCGCCCTTGATCGCGAAGGTCTTGCCGAGGTTCTCGACTTTCAGCAGCGGTGCGCTCATGCGGCGATCTCCTCGATGGGGGCACGCCAGCAGGCGACCTGCTGGCCGGGGGCGACCTCGCGCAGCGCCGGCGCCTCGGCATGGCACTGCGCGGTCGCGAGCGGGCAGCGCGAGGCGAAGCGGCAGCCGGCGGGCATCGCCCAAGGCGCCGGCACCGCGCCCGGGATCGTGGCGAGGCGGTCGCTGTCGCCCTCGATCCGCGGGACGGCGGCCATCAGGCCCAGCGTGTAGGGGTGCATGGCGCTTTCGAAGAGCGTCGCGGCGGGCGCGCGTTCGACGACGCGGCCGGCATACATCACCACGACGTCGTCGCAGGTCTCGGCCACGACGCCGAGGTCATGGGTGATCAGCACGATCGCGGCGCCGGTGCGGGCCGAGAGATCCTTCATCAGGTCGAGGATCTGCGCCTGGATCGTGACGTCGAGCGCGGTCGTGGGTTCGTCGGCGATCAGAAGCTCGGGGTCGTTGGCGAGCGCGAGGGCGATCATCACCCGCTGGCGCTGGCCGCCCGACAGCTGGTGGGGATAGTCGTCGACGCGGGTCTCGGGCGAGGGCAGGCGCACGAGGTCCAGAAGCTCGATCGCGCGGGCGCGGGCGGCGCGGGCGCTGCGCATGCCGTGGGCGCGCAGGGATTCGATGATCTGGGCGCCGATCGTGTAGACCGGGTTCAGCGAGGTCATCGGTTCCTGGAAAATCATGCCCATGCGGCCGCCGCGCAGGGCCCGGCGCTCGGCTTCGGACATCTGCAGCAGGTCGCGGCCCTCGAACAGGATCTCGCCGCCGGCGTAGCGGCCGGGGGGCGTCGGGATCAGGCCCATGATCCCGAGCGAGGTGACGGACTTGCCGCAGCCCGACTCGCCGACGATGCCGAGGGTGCGGCCGCGGTGCACCTCGAAGCTGACGCCGTCGACGGTGCGCTGCCAGCCGCCCTCGGTGCGGAAGTCGACCGCGAGGTCGCGGACCTGGAGGAGGGGGGCGTCGGTCATGGCGTCTCTCCGGTCATCGGGGGGGGCGGCGGTGAAGGGGGCATAGGCGAAGGGCGCGGCCTGCCGGTCGGTGCGGCCGCGGGGGTCGATGTCGACAAAACGCGCCGCGGCCTCGTCCTGGGCGGCCTGCAGCCGGTCGAGGGCGGCGGCATGGTCGAAGGCGAGGGGCTTGCCGTCGCGCACGAGCGCGCGGCCGCAGGCGAAGGTGTCGGTGACCGCGCGTTCGGCGGCGACGTAGACCAGCGAGGCGACCGGGTCGCGCACCGGGCGCATCGCCGGGTGGGTCACGTCAGCCAGGAACAGGTCGGCGCGCATCCCCGGCGCGAGCCGGCCGATGTCGGGGCGCCCGAGGATGGCGGCGCCGCCGATGGTGGCGGCGTCGAAGGCCTGGTGGGTGCGGATGTCGTAGACGTCGCCCGACATCAGGCGCGAGTTGATCAGCGCGTGGCGGATCTCTTCGAGCATGTTGTGGGGATAGGTGTCGGTGCCGATGCCCATCGGGATGCCCGCGCGCAGGTAGCGCCCGAAGCTGCGCATCGCGATGGCGCGGCGCTGGAACACGGTGGGGCAATGCGCCACCGCGGCGCCCGACTGCGCAAGCCGCTCGAAATCGCGGCTGCCGGGCCAGACCGCCCAGGGATGGTCGTTGAGGAAGATCGCGTGGCCGATGATCGTGGTCGCGTCCAGCACCCCCAGATCGTCGAGCCATTCGATCGGCGTGCGGCCGTGGCGGGCGGTGATCTCGTTGAACTCGACCATGCTCTGCGCGGCGTGGATCTGCATCTTCAGCCCGCGCGCCTTCGCCGCGGCGTGGCTGTCGCGGATCAGCTCGGGCGTGCAGGTGTCGATCTGCGCCGGCGCGACCATGCCCGAGAGCCGGCCCGAGGGATGGGCGACGGCCGCGTCGATCACCGCCATCGCCTCGGCCATCGCGGCACGGCCGCCGTCCTCGGACCAGTCGTAGTCGACGCGGTGGCCGTTCGCCGTCGACCAGCGGGCCGAGCGGTACATCGGCGCCGCGATCCCGCGCAGCCCCGAGGCGGCGAGGGTCTCGATCCAGCCCGGATAGGGCACCGAGAGGTCGACGAGCGTGGTGACCCCCGACAGCGCCAGCTCGCCATAGGCGACCTGGGCGGCGGCGACCTGGCCCTCGGGCCCGGCGCGGAAGAGCGGCATGAATTCGTAGAGCGAGGACATCCGCAGCCCCGGCGAGCCGAGTTCGTCCAGCATGCCCTTGTTCAGCGGTTCGGAATTCGGGTGGGAATGGATGTCGACGAGGCCGGGGCAGACCAGCCGGCCACGGCCGTCGATCTCTTCGGCGACGGGGCCGGTCCAGCGGCCGCCGACCTGCACGATCTCGTCGCCGGCGAAGGCGAGGTCGCCGCGCTCGATCAGGCCGTGGCGGCCTTCGGCGGCGTTCCAGCCGAGGATCCAGTCGGCGTCGCGGATCACGGTGACGGGAAGCGTGGCGGCGGGAGGCGCGGGGTCGGTCATGCGGGGACTGTCCTGGCAGGGTCCGGGCGGCCCCGGGGGCCGGGGCCGGTCAGGTGGCAGAGGGGGCCCGGGGGCGACGGCGGCGCCGCCCCCGGGAGGCGATCACTCGGCGTAGCCGAGCTGCAGGCCCTTGTAGAGGCCGGCGCCGTAGATGTTGTGCGCCTTGAACGGCTTGAGCGTCTTGAGATAGGCGATCTGCATCGCCTTCTGGTCGATCGGCAGCCAGACGGCGGCGTCATGGACCTTTTCCAGCACCTTGCCGTAGTCCTCGGCGCGGGTGTCGGCGCTGACGGCGGTCATGCCCGACTTCAGCAGCTGGTCGGTTTCGGGGTCGTTCCAGTTCATCCGGTTCGGCGAGGGCATGTTGGCCGACAGGAAGTACAGGTTCAGCGCGTCCCCGGCCGAGATGTAGGGATAGCCCATCACGAACATGTCGAATTCCTGGGTCGCGACCTTGCCCCAGTAGACGGTCGCGTCGAAGGGCTGGATCTGCAGCTCGATCCCGACCTTCAGCAGGTCGGCCTGCACCGCCTCGGTCACCTGCTGCCAGGTGCCGGTGAAGGTGTAGAGCAGCGGCTGCAGCAGCTTGCCGTCCTTCTCGCGCTTGCCGTCGGCGTTCAGCTTCCAGCCGGCCTCGTCCAGCAGCTGCGCCGCCTTTTCGGGATCGTATTTCAGCAGCCCGTCGTCGATCGCCGGGTTGTAGTCGAGCGCGCCGGACGAGATGTAGGAATAGGCCGGGTCACGTTCGCTGAAGAACAGGTCCTGGGTGATGGCTTCCTGGTTCACGGCGAGGTTGATCGCCTCGCGGACCTTCACGTCCTCGACCATCGGCTTGTCGACCTTGAAGCCGATGAACTCGGTCCAGAACGCCTCGTCCGAGCGGACGACCTCGATGTTGGGCATCTGGCGCAGGCGCGACCAGCCGATGTCGGGCACGTAGGGCGAGACCTGGCCCTGGCCGGTCAGCAGCGCCGCGGTGCGGGTCGCGGCCTCGGGCACCACCTGCCAGGTCAGCTTCTCGACCTGGGCCGGGCCCTGGTTTTCATAGTTGGCGGGGCCCCAGTGATAGCCCTCGTGCCGGGTCATCACCAGCTTGTCGCGCGGGGTCCAGCTTTCCCAGCAGAACGGGCCGGTGCCGTCGAAGCCGGTGACGCCGAAGTTCTCGCCCAGTTCCTCGACCTTGTCCTTGTTCAGGATCGCGCCGAAGGACTGCGCCAGCTGGTAGAGCAGTTCCGAATGCGGCGCGTTCAGCTCGTACACCACGGTGGTCGCGTCGGGCGCGGTGATCGACTTCACGTCGCCCATCCGCCAGCGCACCGGCGACTTGGTGGCCGGGTCGTTCCAGCGGTTGAGCGAATAGGCCACGTCCTCGGCGGTCATCTTCTTGCCCGAGCAGAAGTCGACATCGTCGCGGATGTGGAAGGTGTAGGTCAGGCCGTCGTCCGAGATGTCCCAGCTCGACGCGATGAGCGGCTCGATCGTCTTCATGTCCTCGGCGAGGCCGACCATGCTGTCGGTGAGCATGAACAGCACCTCGGACCCGGCGAGTGCTGCGGTGCGCGGCGGATCGTAGTGGTTGCTGTCGATCTCGCGGATGATGGTGATCTCCTGCGCGGCGGCGGGCAGCGCCACGCCGAGGGCGAGCGCCGCGGCGCCGGCGGCGCGCAGCAGGGTCGGAGGAAGCTTGGATGTCATGTCTGGGTTGCCTTCCTGTTGGGTCGCTCGGTTCTGGTTGGGGTGGTCCCGATCCCGGTGCCGGTCTTGGTGCCGGTCTTGGCGTCGGTCTTGGTATTGGTCTTGGGGGGATCAGGCCTGGAAGCGCGGGTCGAGCACGTCGCGCAGGGCGTCGCCGGCCATGTTGGCCGCCAGCACCGTGATGAAGATGACAAGCGAGGGGATCACCGCGATATGCGGGGCGAACAGCAGGAAGTCGCGCCCCTGCGCCGCCATCATCCCCAGTTCCGCCTGCGGCGGCTGCGCCCCGAGCCCGAGGAACGACAGCGTCGCCCCGATCAGGATGATCTGTCCGAAGCGCAGCGACAGGAAGATCATCACCGACGAGATGCAGTTGCGCAGCAGGTAGCGGTGGAACAGCGTGAAGTCCGACAGGCCGACGGCGCGGCCGGCCTCGATGTATTCCTGCTTCATCACGCCGATGGCGATGCCGCGGGCGATGCGGGCGCAGTCGGGCAGCGACGACACGGCAAGCGCGAGGATCACCGGCAGCGTCCCCTGCCCCATCACCGCCACCAGCGCGAGGCCGAGCAGGATCGCGGGGAAGGACAGCAGGATGTCGACCCCGCGCATCACCCAGGGGTCGAGGCGGGGATAGAAGGCCGACAGCAGCCCGATCAGCGAGCCGAGGCCGCCGCCGATCACCACCGCGACGAAGCCGATGGTCAGCGTCAGCCGGGTGCCGAACAGCAGGCGCGACAGGATGTCCCTGCCCTGCCCGTCGGTGCCCAGCCAGTGGTCGGGATTGCCCCCGGCCATGAAGGCGGGCGGGGTCATGACGCTGCGCGAATTGGCGAAGGGGTCGTGCGGCGCGATCCAGGGCGCGAGGGCCGCGGCGAGGATCAGCGCGGCCAGCACCACCAGCGCCAGCGCCGCGGCGCGGTCGCGCAGCAGGCGGCGGAACCAGTGGGCGCGCGCGGGCGGCGCGGCGGCCGGGGTCGGCGCGGCGGCGGTCGCGGGTGCGGAGGCGGTTTCGGTCATCGCCATCTTACTTCCTCACCTTGGGATCGAGCAGCGCATAGAGGATGTCGACGATCAGGTTGATGGTGATGAACCCGAGCGCGAACAGCAGCACCGCCCCCTGGGCCACGGTGAAATCCGACGACAGGATCGCGCCGACGGCAAGCCGGCCGACGCCGGGCCAGCTGAAGATCGTCTCGGTCACCACGGCGCCGCCCAGAAGGTAGCCGGCCTGCAGGCCGATCAGCGTCACGACCGGGATCAGCGCGTTGCGCAGCCCGTGCTTCAGCACGACCCGGGTTTCCGAGATGCCCTTGGCGCGGGCGGTGCGCACGTGATCGAGCTTGAGCACCTCGAGCACCGAGGACCGCGTCATCCGCGCGACCGGGCCGATCAGGATCAGACCCAGCGACAGCGCCGGCAGGAACAGCGCGTTGATGCCGGCGGCCGTGTACCAGGGGCCGGGGCGGCCGATGAAGGTGAAGAGCGGCCAGTAGACGCCCAGGTACTGGATCAGCAGCAGCGAGATGAAGAAGATCGGCAGCGACACGCCCGCCACCGAGATCGCCATGATCGCCCGGTCGACGACGGTGCCGCGCAGCACCGCCGCCAGCGTGCCCATGCCGATCCCGAGAGGCACCGACCAGATCAGGCTTGCCAGCATCAGTTCGACCGTGGGCACGATCGCGGTGCCCAGCTCCTCGGTCACCTGCTTTTGCGAGATCAGCGACCGGCCCATGTCGCCGTGCAGCATCCGCTCGAGATAGGCCCAGAACTGCACCAGCACCGGCCGGTCGAGGCCCATGTCGCGCCGGATCGCCTCGACCACCTCGGGGGTGGCGGTGGGGCCGGCCATGACCCGGGCCGGGTCCCCCGGCACCAGCTGCAGCAGCAGGAAGCCGAACAGCAGCACCCCGATCAGCACCGGGATCGACAGCAGCAGCCGGTCGAGGATCGCGCGCCCCATCAGGCCGGTTCCGCCACCGGTGCCGCGCCGTGCACGACCTTGCCGCCCAGAAGCGTCATCACGCAGCCGGCCTCGAGGATCCGTTCGGGCGCGACGCTGAAGAAGTCGGTGTCGAAGACCGCGACATCGGCAAGCTGGCCCGGGACCAGCCGGCCCTTGCGGGTCTCGTCATGCACGCCGTAGGCGGCCTCGTAGGTGTAGCAGTGCAGCGCCTCGGCCACCGACATGCATTCGCCCTCGCCCAGCACCCGGCCGCCCTGCGAGCGGCGCGCGATCAGGCCGTAGAGGCAGGCGAAGGGATCGGGATCGGTCACCGGGCAGTCGGTCGAGGCCGAGGGGTGCAGCCCGCTGTCGAGCCAGGTCTTGAACGGATAGCAGTGGTGCGGCCGCTCTTCGCCCAGGCACATGAAGTAGCCGTCGCCGAAGAAGTAGAGGAACGAGGGCTGCCCGGCCGGGATCACGCCCATCGCCTTCATCCGCTCGAGCTGGTCGGGCCGGTGCCAGCCGCAATGCTCGATCCGGTGGCGCCGGTCGGGATCGGGCATCTCGGCATAGGCCTTCTCGTAGGAGTTCAGCACCATCTCGATCGCGGCATCGCCGATCGCGTGCGGCGCGATCTGGTAGCCCATGCGGTGCGCGGCGAGGGTCAGCGCGTCGCACTGCTCCTGCGTCACGCAGGGCACGCCGTAGTTGCCCGGCTGCTCGTGGTATTCCTGCGTCATCCAGGCGGTGCCGGCGCCGGCAGAGCCGTCGGTGAAGAACTTGACCGGGCCGATGCGGAACATGTCGCAGCCCGCGCCGGTCACCAGCCCCTCGGCATGGGCCTCGGCCAGCAGGTTCTTGTCCATGTCGCCCATCAGCGTGCCCGCCACGCGCACCGGCAGCCGGCCCTGCGCCAGCGCGTCCTGATAGGCGCGCAGCTCTTCCATGCCGTACCCCTGGATGCCGATCGCGGCCTCCATCACCGAGGTCACGCCAAGCTCGACCAGCTTGCGCCCGCCGCGCTCGATCGCGTCGACGAAATCGGCACGGGTCAGCGCGGGCAGCGCCTTCTGCACCGGCTCGCGGGCGTTTTCGTACAGCAGCCCGTTCAGCTCGCCGTTGTGGGTATAGCCGATGCGGCCGCCGAAGGGCGCCTCGCTGTCCTTGGTGATGCCGCCCGCCTGCATCGCAAGCCCGTTCGCGACGCCGGTATGGCCGCAGGTGCGCACCAGGTAGACCGGGTTGTCGGGGGCGACGGCGTCAAGCTCGGCCAGCGTCGGGTGGCGCAGTTCCTCGAGCTTGTCGTGGTCGTAGCCGCGCCCGAGGATCCAGGCGCCCTTGGGCGCGTCCTTCGCGGCCTCGGCCACCATGTCCAGCAGCCGGCGGACCGAGGTCACGCCGTTGCGCGCGCGCAGGTCGAGATGCAGCAGGTTCAGGCCGTAGTTGTGCAGGTGCATGTGCGCATCGTTCAGCCCCGGCGTCGCCAGCCGCCCGCCGAGGTCGATCACCTCGGTCCCGGGGCCGGCGAGGGCCGCGATCTCGGCCGCGGTGCCGGTGGCCAGCACCTTGTCGCCCGCGATCGCCAGCGCCTCGGCGAAGCCCTCGGCCAGCCCGCACCAGATCTTGCCATTGGTCAGGATCGTCGTCGCTTGGGTCATCGTGATGTCCTTGCTTGTCTTTCTGCGGCCAGGTCCGTGCGAGGCCGGGTCTTTCCGGGGCGGAACGGCGGGATCAGGCGTCGAAGCCGGGGCTGACGCGCCGGCACAGGCGCTGGTAGGCGGCCCATTCGCTGTCGGGCTTGCCGGCGGCGGCATGGGCGGCGACCCAGGCATCCTCCTGCTCGGCGGTGAATTCGGCCAGCTCGTCGGGCAGCAGCAGCGGCCGGGCGCCGGTCGACAGGATCGCGACCTGCGCCTTGCAGGCCCGCTCGAGGTCCATCATCAGGCGGAACGCCTCGCCGACGCTGCGGCCGCAGGTCAGCAGACCGTGGTTGCGCAGGATCATCACCTTGTGCTGGCCAAGGTCGGCGACCAGACGCTCGCGCTCTTCGAGGTTCAGCGCGATGCCCTCGTAGCCGTGGTACGCGACGCGGTTGAAGAACGGCGCCGACCACTGGTTCAGCGGCATCAGCCCCTCGTCCAGCGAGGCGACGGTGACGCCGGCCAGCGTGTGGGTATGGATCACGCAGGCGATGTCGGGGCGCGCGGCGTGGATCGCCGAGTGGATGGTGAAGCCCGCCTTGTTGATCCCGGCGCCGCCCTTGTCGTTCAGCACCCGCCCGTCGAGATCCACCGCCACGAGGCCCGAGGCGGTGACCTCCTCGAAGCGCTGGCCATAGGGGTTGATCAGGAACGCATGATCGCCCTCGTCCGCCGGCGCGCGGGCCGAGATATGGGTGAAGATGCTGTCATCCATGCCGAAATGCGCGATCAGCCGATAAGCCGCCGCAAGTTCCACCCGCTCACGGGCGATGGTCGCGGGCGGCGGCGTCAGGGTGGTGGCGTCGACGGGCATGGCAGGTCCTTGCAAGGCTTGGGAGGCTGTTTACCCGTCAAGGCTGGACCGAGTCGGTCGTCACAATCAACTGTCGACAGTCGAAAGAAGAACGATAGAGTCGACATTGCCGCGACGTTCGCCCCGGCGCGTAAAATTCGGGCACCGACCGAAGACGCGCTTGACCCCGGCAGCGGGCGCCGCGTCACTAGGGGCACAGAGCTGGGAAGGAACAGACGTGGACAGCGACAGCACGACAGGCAGGACATTCGCCGCTTCGCCCCGGGTGGCGGCCGACCCCGTGCCCGCGCCGCTGTTCGCCGCGCTCGAGCCGAAGGACCTTGTCAGCCGCATCGCCGACCAGGTGCTGCAGGCGATCAGCGACGGCCGCCTGCGCCCCGGCGAGAAGGTCGCCGAGGCGCGGCTCGCGCGCGAGCTTGGGACCTCGCGCGCGCCGGTGCGCGAGGCGCTGCGGCTGCTGGAGAGCCAGGGGCTGGTGATCGCCCAGCCCCGGCGCGGCTTCTTCGTGCATGCCCATGACGCGACCGAGCTTGCGGCGGCCTATGACCTGCGCGAATGCCTGGAGCTGCATTCGGCCGCGGCCGCGGTGGCACGGGTCACGCCCGAGGCGGTGGCCGCGCTGCGCGCGCAGATCGCGCTCTTGCACCGCATGGCGCTGGAGGGGCGCAGCCAGGACCACGTCGTCG
Organism: Frigidibacter sp. MR17.24; assembly: GCF_037095655.1. Lineage (NCBI taxonomy): Bacteria > Pseudomonadati > Pseudomonadota > Alphaproteobacteria > Rhodobacterales > Paracoccaceae > Frigidibacter > Frigidibacter sp. MR17.24. The sequence goes on along the minus strand of NZ_JBAWKE010000013.1, from coordinate 70,333 downwards.
AGGATTTCGCCTTCCACCGCATGTTGCTGGCGCTTGGCGGCAATGCCCGGATCCTGAGGGTGTTCGACCAGCTTTCGGCCGAGCTGCGCGCGGGCATCGCGCTGGTGGGCAAGATGTACCAGGACCCCGCCGAGATCGCGGAGTCGCACCTGCCGATCATTGATGCGCTCGAGGCGCGCGACGTGGCGCGGCTGCGGGCCGAACTGTCCGAGCACCTGCGCGACGCGCGCGAGGTGGCGCTGCGTCTCTATCGCGACGCGACGGCACCAGACGGGCTCTGAAGGCGGGCGCTGAGAGCGGGCGCGCCCCGGCGCCGTGACGACGTCGCGTCGCGTCGTCATTTGTACAATTCGAAGGA
>NZ_JBAWKE010000013.1:0-69883 GCF_037095655.1 Frigidibacter sp. MR17.24 | reverse complement strand
GCCCGCGCGCGTTGGCGCGCGCGACCCTTCCGCAGAAGCGGGCCGGGCGACGATCGGGGACGGACGGACTGTGACCACGGACGGCAGGCAGGGCGACGACGGCATCGATGTGGTCTGGCCGGGCGGGGACAGTGAAAGTGCCCGCCGCATCCGGGCGCTGGACTGGTCGGGCACCTCGCTCGGGGCGATCGCGGACTGGAGCGCCCAGCTGCGCTCGACCGTCGACACGATGGTGCATTCGCCGATCCCCAAGGTGCTGATGTGGGGTCCGGACCACACGATGGTCTACAACGACGGCTACATCGCCATCGCCGGGTCGTACCACCCGCGCGCGCTGGGCGGCACCGTGCCCGGGATCTGGCCCGAGATCTGGGACTGGAACCGGCGGATCCTGCAGGAGGGGTTCAAGGGCCGCGCGCTGAGCTATCGCGACCAGACCATGGTGCTGAACCGCTACGGCGCGCCCGAGGAGGTGACGTTCGACCTGTTCTACACCCCGATCCACGAAAGCGACGGCACCGTCGGCGGGGTGATGTGCACCGTGCTCGAGACCACGGCCAAGACCGCGGCGGAACGCGCGGTGCTGCGGTCGAACCAGCGGTTCCGCAGCGCGATCGACGCGGTGCAGGGCGTGCTGTGGACCAATGACGGCGACGGGCGGATGACCGGCGAGCAGCCCGGCTGGGCCGCGCTGACCGGGCAGAGCCTGGCCGAGTACGAGGGCTATGGCTGGTCGCGGGCCGTGCATCCCGACGACCAGGCGGCGACGGTCGAGGCCTGGCAGCATTCGGTCGACACGCAGACCACCTTCATCCACGAACATCGCGTGCGCCGCCACGACGGCGCCTGGCGGACCTTCTCGATCCGGGCGGTGCCGGCGATCGGGCCGGACGGCGTGGTCGAGGAATGGGTCGGCGTGCACACCGACATCACCGAGCAGCGCGAGGCCGAGCGGCTGATCCTGACCCATGCCCACCGGCTGGAGGAGCAGGTGGCGCAGCGGCTGCGGGCCGAGGCGCAGCTGCGCCAGCTGAACGAGACGCTGGAGACGCGCGTCACCGCCGAGATCGAGGCGCGCCGGCGGGTCGAGGCGGCGCTGGCGCAGGCCCAGAAGCTTGAGACGATCGGCAAGCTGACCGGCGGCGTCGCGCATGACTTCAACAACCTGCTGCAGGTGGTCGCGGGCAACCTGCAGCTGCTGTCGCGCGAGGTCGCGGGCAACGACCGCGCCGAGATGCGCATCACCAATGCCATGGCCGGCGTCGCGCGCGGCGCCAAGCTTGCCGCGCAGCTTCTCGCCTTCGGCCGGCGCCAGGCGCTGGAGCCCAAGGTCGTCAACGTCGCGCGGTTCGTGCGCGCGATGGACGACCTGCTGCGCCGCGCGATCGGCGAGGCGGTCGAGGTCGAGGTCATCACCGGCGGCGGGCTGTGGAACACCTTCATCGACCCGACCCAGATCGAGAACGCGCTGCTGAACCTGGCGATCAACGCGCGCGACGCGATGGAGGGCGCAGGCAAGCTGACGATCGAGATGGGCAATGCCAGCCTCGACGACAGCTATGCCCGCGCCGAACCCGACGTGACCCCCGGCCAGTACGTGATGATCGCCGTCACCGACACCGGCTGCGGCATGGAGGACGAGACCCTCGCCCGCGCCTACGAGCCGTTCTTCTCGACCAAGCCCGAGGGCAAGGGTTCGGGGCTGGGGCTGTCGATGGTCTATGGCTTCGTCAAGCAGTCCGGCGGCCACGTGAAGATCTATTCCGAGCCCGGCCACGGCACGACGGTGCGGCTGTACCTGCCGCGCTCGGCCGAGGCCGAGGACATCGAGGTGGTGGCCCCGCGCGAGCTGGCCGAGGGCGGCAACGAGACGATCCTTGTGGTCGAGGATGACGAGGGCGTGCGCGACACGGTCGTCGACCTGCTGCGCGACCTTGGCTACCGGGTGCTGAAGGCGGTGGACGCGCAGTCCGGGCTGGCGGTGATCGAGAGCGGCGCGGCGATCGACCTGCTGTTCACCGACGTGGTGATGCCGGGGCCGCTGAAAAGCCCCGAGATGGCGCGCAAGGCCCGCGAGCGGCTGCCGGGGCTGACCGTCGTCTTCACCTCGGGCTATACCGAGAATTCGATCGTTCATGCCGGGCGGCTGGACAACGGGGTCGACCTGCTGTCGAAGCCCTACACGCGCGAGGATCTGGCGCGGAAGCTGCGCAGCGCGCTGGCCGCCAACCGCCGCGCCGCCGCGCCGGTGGTCACGCAGGTCGCGCCGCCGCCGGCCGGGGTCACCGCCGCCGGCATCGCCGGGCCGCCGCTCAGGATCCTGCTGGTCGAGGACGACCTGCTGATCCGGCTCGACATGGCCGAGACCCTGCGCGACCACGGCCACGAGGTGGTCGAGGCCGGCACCGCCGCCGATGCCGTGGCCCTGTTCCGCAGCACGCCGGTCGACGTGCTGCTGACCGACCACGGCCTGCCCGACCGCACCGGCCTTGCGCTGGCGACCGAACTGCGGGCGCTGGCGCCCGACCTCGCGGTCGCCTTCGCCTCGGGCGACGCGGTCGCGGCCGACCGCGCGGTGACGCTGGTCAAACCCTATGGCGAGCGCGAGCTGCTGGACGCGGTCGCCCGGGCGGTGGCGCTGGTGCGCCCGCCCGCATGATCCCCGAGTGATCCCTCATGGTCCCCGCTGGATCGCGGCGGGGACCGGCGTGGTCAGGCCCACATCCCGCGCATCCGCGCCGCGACGTCGATCTTCGGCGGGGCGGGCGCCGCGGCGGCGCCGGGATGCGGCGCGGGCTGCCAGTATTCCGGTTCGAACAGGTCGAGCATCGATTTCGGGATGAAGCGCGTGCGGCTGGCGTAAAGATGCCGGTCCCCGCGCCGGGTCTGCTGGGTGACGTAGAATTTCAGCGGCACGCCCAGCGTCAGCGCGTCCCGGGCGCGGGTCATCGCGACATAGAGAAGCCGCCGCTCCTCCTCGATCTCGGCGCTCGCTCCGGTGCCGAGATCCGAGGGGATGCAGCCGTCGACCGCGTTCAGCACGAAGACCGAACGCCATTCCTGCCCCTTGGCGGAATGGATCGTCGACAGGATCAGGTAGTCGTCATCCTTCAGCGGCACCCCCGCCTGCCCGCTGGTCGCGTCGGGGGGATCGAGCGTCAGCTCGGTCAGGAAGCCCTCGAGCGTCGGGTAGCCGCCGGCGATCTGCTCGAGCTGCAGCAGGTCGGCGCGGCGGAACTCGGGCTCGTCGTGCAACCGGTCCATCTGCGCGTCGTACCAGTCGCGCGCCCGCGCCATCGCGCCGGGCCAGGCCGGGTCGCCGGTCAGCACCGCGACCAGCGCCGCCCAGCCGGTGCTGCGCGGCGGCGCGGGCAGCTCGCGCAGCGCGGCCAGCGGCACCGGCCCCGCCGCCATCGCCTCGATCACCCTGCGGGCGGCGACCGGGCCCACGCCCTCGACCAGCTGCAGCGCCCGGAAGCCCGCGACCCGGTCGCGCGGGTTCTGCGCGAAGCGCAGCAGCGCCATCACGTCCTTCACATGCGCGGAATCCAGGAACTTCAGCCCGCCGAACTTCACGAAGGGCACGTTGCGGCGGGTGAGTTCGACCTCGAGCTGGCCCGAATGGCTGGCGGTGCGGAACAGCACCGCCTGATCCATCAGCCGCTGCCCGCCCTCGCGGTTCTCCAGCACGCGGTCGACGACGTAGCGCGCCTGGTCGGCCTCGGTCGCGATCGTCACCAGCCGCGGCTTGCGGGCCGAGGCGCGGTCGGACCACAGGTCCTTGGTGAAGCGCTCGGGCGCCTGCCCGATCACCGCGTTCGCCGCGGCAAGGATCGGCTGCGTCGAGCGATAGTTGCGGTCGAGCGTCACCACCTCGGCCCGCGGCGCGAAGGCGGCGGGGAAGTCGAGGATGTTGCGCACCTCGGCCGCGCGGAAGCCGTAGATCGACTGCGCGTCGTCGCCCACCACGGTCAGGCCGCGCCCGTCGGGCTTCAGCGCCATCAGGATCCGCGCCTGCAGCCGATTGGTGTCCTGGTATTCGTCGATCAGCACGTGGTCCCATTGCGCGCCCAGATGCGCGGCGAAATCCGCATCCTCCATCACCTGGGCCCAGGCCAGCAGCAGGTCGTCGTAATCCAGCACGTTCTGCGCCTGCTTCGCGGCGACATAGGCGGCGAACAGCCGCTTCAGCTCGGCCTCCCAGGCGGCGCACCAGGGGAAGTGGCCGCGCAGCACCTCGGCGATCGGGTCGCCCGCGTTCACGCAGCGCGAATAGATCGCGAGGCAGGTGCCCTTGGCCGGGAAGCGGCTTTCGGATTTCGACAGGCCAAGCTCGTGGCGCACGAGGTTCATCAGGTCGGCGCTGTCCTCGCGGTCGTGGATGGTGAACTCGGGGTCGAGCCCGATGGCCGGGGCATGGTCGCGCAGCAGCCGCGCGCCGATGGCATGGAAGGTGCCGGTCCACTCGAGCGCGCCCGCCAGCGCCTCGCGCCCGGTGGCGGCGGCGACGAGACGCTCGACCCGGCGGGACAGATCGCCGGCGGCGCGGCGCGAGAAGGTCATCAGCAGGATCCGGCGCGGATCGGCGCCGTTGACCAGAAGATGCGCGACCCGGTTCGCCAGCGTCGCGGTCTTGCCCGAGCCCGCGCCCGCGATCACCAGAAGCGGCGGCGCCACCTGCCCCGGCGCCACGCCGAAGGTGGCCGCCGCGCGCTGGCGGTCGTTCAGACGATCGAGATAGGCCGTGCCCATGCTGCTGCCCCCTGCCGCTGCGGCCCGTTCCCGGCCGGTCGGGGCGACGATAGCAAGGCACGAACAAATTGTGAACCTTCCTCGGCGCTCGCGCGATCGCGACGGAACCCCGGGCGCGCGGTCCCGGTTGGGCCAGCGCAGCGAGGAGGCATGCCATGGCACAGGATCGCAACCAGCACACCGCCACCGGCCAGGACCCGGGCGTGCCCCATGACGACGCGCCCTCGGGCGGGTGGGGATCGCTGAAGGGGGTGGCGGGGATCGCGCAGGACACGCCGGTGCCGACGCGGGCGCTGGGGATCCTCGCGAAGCTGAACAAGCCCGGCGGGGTGATGTGTTCCTCTTGCGCCTGGGCCAAGCCCGCCAAGCCCCACACCTTCGAGTTCTGCGAGAACGGCGCCAAGGCGACGCTGTGGGAACTGGACGAACGGCGCGCGGATGCGGCGTTCTTCGCCAGCCACACGCTGGCCGAGCTGCGCGGGCTGCACGACCACGACCTCGAGGCCTCGGGACGGCTGACCGAGCCGATGCGCTACGACGCCGCCAGCGACCGCTACGTGCCGGTCGGCTGGGACGAGGCCTTCGCCGAGATCGGGGCCGAGCTGCGGGCGATGGACCCGAAGGCCGCGGTCTTCTACGCCTCGGGGCACGCGGGGCTGGAGGCGTCGTATCTTTACGCGCTGTTTGCCCGCGCGATGGGGCACCAGAACCTGCCGCAGTCGTCCAACATGTGCCACGAGACGACCTCGGTGAACCTGCAAAGCTTCATCGGCACGCCGGTCGGGACCTGCACGCTCGAGGATTTCGACCAGTGCGACGCGATCCTGTTCTTCGGGCAGAACACCGGCACCAACAGCCCGCGCTTCCTGCACCAGCTGAAGGACGCGGTGAAGCGCGGCTGCCGGATCGTGACCTTCAACCCGCTGCGCGAGCGCGGGCTGATCGAATTCGCCGACCCGCAAAGCCCGCTGCAGATGCTGACCGGCGGCGCGACCGAGATCTCGGAGCAGTATTACCAGGTCCGGCCGGGCGGCGACATCGCGGTGATCGCGGGGCTGATGAAATGCGTGCTGGCGGCCGAGGCGGCGGCGCCCGGCACCGTCGTCGACCGCGCCTTCATCGAGGCCGAGACCGAGGGCTATGCCGACACCGTGGCCGCCGTCGAGGGCTTCGGCTGGGACGAGATCGAGCGGCAGTCGGGCCTGACGCGCGCGATGATCGAACAGGCGGCGCGGGTCTTCATCGGCGCGACGCGCGCGATCGGGATCTACGGCATGGGGCTGACGCAGCATGTCCACGGCTGGCTGAACCTGGGGATGCTGTGCAACCTGCTGATGATGCGCGGGATGATGGGGCGGCCGGGCTGCGGCATCTCGCCGGTGCGGGGCCATTCGAACGTGCAGGGGCAGCGCACCGTCGGGATCGGCGAGAAGTCGGCGCACATGCCGGCCGACAGGTTGCACGCGCTGTTCGGCATCGCCCCGGTCGAGGAGGAGGGGATGAACGCCGTCCATGCGATGCAGGGCCTGCTGGAGGGACGGGTGCGGGCGGTCGTGTCGCTGGGGGGCAACCTGCTGCGCGCCCTGCCCGACCGCGCGCGGATCGAGGCCGCCTGGCCGCGGCTGCGGCTGTCGGTGCAGATCGCGACCAAGCCCAACCGCTCGCATCTCGTGCCGGCCGAGGTCAGCTATCTGCTGCCCTGCCTGGGCCGGACCGACCGCGACGACCAGGCCTCGGGGCCGCAGGCGGTGTCGATGGAGGATTCGCTGTCGCACATCTACGGCTCGATCGGCACGGCCGAGCCGCCGGGGCCGCGGGTGATGTCGGAACTTGCGATCGTGGCCGGGATCGCGGCGGCGACGCTGCCCCCCGATCCGCGGCTGGCCTGGGCCGACTGGACCGCGGATTACGACCGCGTGCGCGACCTGATCGCCCGGACCTTCCCCGACCAGTTCCACGACTTCAACGACCGGCTGTTCCAGCCCGGCGGCTTCTATCGCGGCAACCCGGTGCGCGACCGGGTGTGGAAGACGCCGTCGGGCAAGGCGCAGTTCACCCCGCCCACGACCCTGTCGGCGCTGGGGCAGGACCCGGGCGCGGACGAGATGACGCTGATCACCCTGCGGTCGAACGACCAGTTCAACACCACGATCTACGGCTTTTCCGACCGGCTGCGCGGGCTGGAGGGCGGGCGCGACGTGGTGCTGATCAACCGCGACGAGATCGCCCGGCTGGGCCTGGCCGAGGGCCAGCGCGTCAGCCTGGTCTGCGCGGTCAGCGACGGGGTCGAGCGGCGGGTCGATCGGCTGCGCGTCACCGGCTACGACCTGCCGCCCTTCTGCGTCGCGGGCTATTACCCCGAGCTGAACCCCCTGGTGCCGCTCGGCTATCACGAGGAACGCTCGCAGACCCCCGCCTACAAGGGCACGCCGGTGCGCATCGAGGCGGGGTGAGCGGACCGGGACGGGATGGAAGCGGCCTGCGCACCCCGCGCCGGGGGGGCAGGCCGCCCGGTCACCAGGCGTTGTAGCCCAGGTACTTGCCGGTCATCTCGACCTTCACCCGGTCGCCCTTTTCGTGCGGGACCCGGGTCACCTGCATGTCGAAGTCGATCGCCGACATGATGCCGTCGCCGAACTTCTCCTGGATCAGCGCCTTCAGCGTCGGGCCGTAGACGCCGACGATCTCGTAGAAGCGGTAGATGCAGGGATCGGTCGGCACCGCCTGGGTCCAGACCTTCGTCGGGCTTTCGGCCAGCACCGCGGCCGCGCCCTCGGGCAGGTCGAGAAGGGCGGCCAGCGCCTCGGCCTTTGCGGGCGGCATCGCGTTCATGCCCATGGCCGCCGAATGGGTCCAGACCGGCGACATGGCGATCGCCTCGGCGATGCCTTCCCAGGTCAGGCCCTTGCGCTTCTTGGCGGCGATGATCAGGGCGGTGACGTCCTCCTTGGTCAGCATCTCGGCGGGAACGAGGTCTTTCATCGGGTCTTCCTCCTTGGTTGGAACGGTCAGCCCCCCGTGGCGAGATGGGCGGCGAGGCGGGCGGCGAGGATCAGGCAGGCCAGCGCCAGCAGCGCCGAGACGCCCTGCCAGAAGCGGACCGGGTTGCGCTCGGCCAGCGGCACGTGGCGCCCCGGCTCCCAGACGTCGCCGGGACGCGCGAGGTCGGCCAGGAATTCGCCCAGCGCGGGGTAGCGGCGGGCGGGATCGGGATGGCATGCCCGGCGCAGCGCGGCGTCGACCCAGTCGGGCACGGCATTGTCCGCGGCCCGGGCCGGGGCATAGGCCAGCCGGTCGCGGTCGCGCCGCGAATGGATGCGGGCGACCTGCGCGCCATAGGGCAGCCGCCCCGTCAGCATCTCGTAGACGATCGCGGCCAGCGCGTACTGGTCGGCCTGCCAGCCGATCCACTCGCCGCAGAAATACTCGGGCGCGGTGTACTGGAACGTGCCCGGCTGCTGGCCCAGCAGGCCCGGCGCCGCCTCTTCGACCCCGGCGACCGAGGCCGAACCGAGGTCGATGATCTTCACCGTCCCGGCGGTGTCGATCATCACGTTCTCGGGGCGCAGGTCCTGGTGCACCATGCCGCGCCGGTGCAGCGCGCGCAGCCCCGCGACCAGCTGGCGCGCGATGGCGCGCACCGCGTCCAGATCGGCGCGCGGGTGGTCGGTCATCCATTGCCGCAGCGTGCGGCCCTCGACGAAGTCGGTCACGACGTAAAGCGCGCTGCGCGGCTGCCGGCGCCGCGCGGCGGCCAGCACATGCGGCGAGGACACGCGTGCCAGCACCCATTCCTCGAGCAGGAAGCGGCGCAGGTAGGCGGGATCGGCGGCGGTGTCGGCCGCGGGGATCTTCAGCGCGACGCGCGCCCCCGCCGGATCGGTGGCGAGGTAGACGCGGCTGCGGGCGGTCGCGTGGATCTCGTGCGCGATGCGGAAGCCGTCGATGACCGCGCCCGCCTGCGGCGGCGGCGGCACCGGCAGGTCGGCGGACCCGGCGCCAAGGCCGGCCCCGCCGTGAACGAGGTCGGGACCCGCGTTGGGACCCAGGTCGGGCCCCGGGTCGGGAAGCGCGTCGATCCGCGCGATCTGCACCGTGAGGTTGTCGCGGCTGCCCGCGGCCAGCGCCGCCGCGAGCACCGTCCGCGCCGCAGCATCGAGATCGGGCGCGGCGGCGATGGCGTCGCGGATCACCCGGCCGTCGACATGCTCGTGCACGCCGTCGGTGCTCAGCACGAAGACGTCGCCGGGGGCGAGCGCGGTGCGGGCATAGTCGACCCTCACCCGGTCCTCGGCCCCCAGCGCGCGCGACAGCTGGCTGTCGCCGGGCCCGAGGGTCACGCGGTGGTCGGTGGTCAGCGGCTCGAGGCTGCGGCCCGCCAGCCGCGAGACCCGGCTGTCGCCGACGTGCAGGACATGGGCGACCCGGCCCTTCAGGATCAGCGCGGCCAGGGTGCAGACGTGGCCGCGGTTCACGTCGCGCCCGGCGTTCAGCCCCGACAGCCAGCCGTTGGTCGCGCAGATGACCCGGGTCGCGGCGGTCTCGACCGTCCAGCCCTCGGGCGTGGCATAGTAGTCCGACAACAGCGCCTTGACCGCCATCTCGGCCGCCTCGCGCCCGTGGTCCGAGCTGGAGATGCCGTCGGCCAGCGCCAGCGTCACCCCCTTGAGCGCGAGGTCCGCGCCCTGCGGCACCAGCGCGCCGTGGAAATCCTGGTTCTCGGGCTTGGCCCCGGCCATCGAGGCCTGGCCGATCGCGACCACGAGGCCGGTCGCGGCAGCATCCTTCGGCATCGGCCCCTCCGGGTCAGGCGACGGGGACCCTGCCGGGGCAGGGTCCCGCCGTTTCGGGTCGGCGCGTGCCGGGTCGGCCCGCGCGCGCCGCGCGCGGCCGTCCCGTCACGTCGCCGCTCACTCGGCGGGCATGCCGCGCGGGGCGGGCGCGCCGGGGCGGCCGCGCTCGGGCCCGGTCTTGAGGTGGGTCGAGTAGATCATCGCGCCCACGAAGGTCAGCCCGCCGACGAGGTTGCCCAGCACCGTCGGGATCTCGTTCCACAGGAAATAGTCCATCCAGGTGAAGTTGCCGCCCAGCAGGATGCCCGAGGGGAACAGGAACATGTTCACGATCGAATGCTCGAACCCCATGTAGAAGAACACCAGGATCGGCATCCACATCGCCATGATCTTGCCCGAGACCGAGGTCGACATCATCGCCGCGACCACCCCGGTCGAGACCATCCAGTTGCACATCACCGCGCGCACGAACAGCGTGAGCAGGCCCGCCGCGCCATGGGCGGCATAGCCGACGGTGCGGCCCTCGCCGATCGTGCCGATCTTCTGGCCGATCGCGTTCGGCGCCTCGGAGAAGCCGAAGGTGAAGATGATCGCCATGAACACCGCGACCGTCATCGCGCCGGCGAAGTTGCCCAGGAACACGAGGCCCCAGTTGCGCAGCATGCCGCCGACGGTCACGCCCGGGCGGCGGTCGAACAGCGCCAGCGGCACCAGGGTGAAGACGCCGGTCAGCAGGTCGAAGCCCAGCAGGTAGAGCATGCAGAACCCGACCGGGAACAGCAGCGCGCCCACCAGCGGGTTGCCGGTGTTGACGGTGATCGAGATCGCGAAGGCGGCGGCGAGCGCCAGGATCGCGCCGGCCATGTAGGCGCGGATCACCGTGTCCCGCGTGGACATGAAGACCTTGGCTTCTCCGGCATCGACCATCTTCTTGGCGAAGTCGCCGGGCGTGACGTAGGACATCTGGGTTCCCCTCTGTGGTGTTGTGCCGGCGTCTGGCCGGTGGTTTCGATCGGTCGTGTGCGGCCTTTGCGACGCGCAGGGCTCAGGCGACGTGCAGGGCTCAGGCGACGTGCAGGGCCTGGGCGAAGACGGGCGCGCCCGGTCCCGGGGACGGGGCGGACAGACAGGGATGGCGGTGACGTGAGGCGGTCATGCCGGCTCCCCTCGGGACTGGAGCGGGACCGGATCCTCCGGCGCCGCGGCGATTTCTGTCGGGCGGGGACGCGGGCGCGCCATCGCTTGAACCCGGATCCCCGGGCTGACCTGCCGGCCTCTTTGCCGGTGCCCCGAGGGGCGTCTTTGACGGAAATTGCCGCGCCGTTGCGGCCGCGGTCGCATCGGGACCCCATGTCGATACTTCCTGCTAGGAAACGGGAGGCCGCCGCGCAAGATCATTCGAACCCATCGCGACATCGGCCGCCGCCCGCGCCGCCGGACTGCCGCCAGGGGCGGCAAACCGGAACATTCTGCGTATTTTCGCGCCAGAGGTGAATCCGGGGCGCGCCGTGCCGGCCGCCCTCCCCCTCGACTTCCTCGGCAGGCGCGGCCAAGGATCGGCGCGCCAGATGAAGGAGCCGCCATGACCCTCGACCTCGTGATCCGCCAGGCCCGCCTTGCCGACGGCGCCGCCCCGGTCGACATCGGCATCGCCGCGGGCCGCGTGGCCGCGATCGCGCCGCGGATCGAGACCGATGCCCCTGCCCGCGCGGCCGGCGGCAACCGGGTGATCCGGGGACTGGTCGACAGCCACCTGCACCTGGACAAGGCCTGCCTGATGGACCGGGCGGCGAACCCCTCGGGGACGCTGAAGGGCGCGATCGCCGCGGTCAGCGCGGCCAAGCGCGGCTTCACCCATGACGACATCCTCGCCCGCGGCGCGCGGGTGCTGGAGATGGCGATCGGCCAGGGCACCAACCTCGTGCGCAGCCAGGTCGAGATCGACCCCGCGATCGGGCTGACCGGCTTCGAGGCGGTGCGGCAGCTGAAGGCGGATCACGCCTGGGCGCTGGACCTGCAGATCTGCGTCTTCCCGCAGGAGGGGATGCTGAACCTGCCCGGGACCGAGGCGCTGCTGATCCGCGCGCTGCAGGAGGGCGCAGACCTGCTGGGCGGCTGCCCCTATACCGACACCGACCCCGAGGGGCAGATCGCGCGGCTGTTCGCCATCGCCCGCGACTTCGACATCGACCTGGACTTCCACCTGGATTTCGACCTCGACCCGTCGTGGCGCCATCTCGACGCGGTGGCACGGCAGGCGATCGCGCATGGCTGGCAGGGGCGCGTGGCGGTCGGGCATGTGACCAAGCTGTCGATGCTGCCGCCCGGCCGGCTGGAGGAAAGCCTTGCGCTGATGCGCGACGCCGGGGTGGCGCTGACGGTGCTGCCGTCGACGGACCTGTTCATGACCGGGCGCGACCACGACCACGCCGTGCCGCGCGGCGTCGCCCCGGCGCACCGGGCCGAGGCCTGCGGCGTCTGCGCGACGATCGCGACCAACAACGTGCTGAACCCCTTCACCCCGTTCGGCGACGGGTCGCTGACGCGGATGGCGAACCTTTATGCCAATGTCGCCCAGCTGGGGGCCGAGGCCGATCTGGCCCGGGTGTTCGCGATGGTCAGCGACGCGCCCGCGCGGCTTCTGGGCCGCGACCCGGCGATCGCGGTCGGCCAGCCCGCCGACCTCGTGCTCTTGCCCGCGGTCTCGGGCGCCGAGGCGGTGGCGACGGTGGCGCGGCCGCTCTGGGGGCTGAAGGCCGGGCGCCCGAGCTTCGAGCATCCGGCGCCGGTGCTGCACCGGCCCGGCTGAAGGCTGGCCGGGCCCCATCCGCCCCCCGGCGCGGCTGCGGCGCCGGCCGGGCCCTGACGTCGGGCAAACCATTGACTGGGCGCGCAACCGCGACATCTACCCGCGCGGGCGGAGGCTGCCTCCGCCGGTGCAGGAATGAGGAGTCGACGTGTCAGGACCCAACCAAACCCCCGAAACCGGGCTCGACGGCATCCTGTCGCGCCAGCTGGTGCTGAGCGCCGCGACCGCCGCGCTGGGCGGCTTCCTGTTCGGCTACGACAGCTCGATCATCAACGGCACGGTCGACGCCGTGCGCGAGCAGTTCGGCCTGTCGGCGACCGCGATCGGCTTCACCGTCTCCTGCGCGCTGCTGGGCGCGATGATCGGCGCCTGGTACGCGGGCGTCTGCGCCGAGCGGATCGGGCGGGTGCGCACGATGGTGGTGGCCTCGGTGCTGCTGGCGATCTCGGCGCTGGGGTCGGGCATCGCCTTCGGGGTCTGGGACCTGGTGCTGTGGCGCTTCGTCGGCGGCATCGGCGTCGGCTTCGCCTCGATCATCGCGCCGGCCTACATCGCCGAGGTCAGCCCCTCGGAGAACCGCGGCCGGCTGGGCACGCTGCAGCAGATGGCGATCGTGCTGGGGATCTTCCTCGCGCTGCTGATCAGCGCGATCCTGGCGCGGGTCGCGGGCGGCGCGGCGGGCGAGCTGTGGATGGGCATGACCGCCTGGCGCTGGATGTTCCTGTCCGAGCTGATCCCGGCCGCGGCCTACGGCCTGCTGGCGCTCGGCCTGCCCGAAAGCCCGCGCTACCTGGTCGAGAAGAACCGCATCGACGAGGCGCGCGACATCCTGGCGCGGGTCGTCGGCATCACCCGGCCCGAGCGCGTCGCCGCCAAGATCGAGGAGATCCGCCGCACCGTCAGCGCCGAGGCCCGCAAGAGCTTTCGCGACCTGACCGGGGGGCGGGCCTATTTCCTGCCGATCGTCTGGCTGGGGATCATCCTGTCGGTGTTCCAGCAGCTCGTCGGGATCAACGTCATCTTCTACTATTCGACGACGCTCTGGCGCTCGGTCGGGTTCGAGGAGAGCGACAGCTTCATGATCTCGGTCTTCATGTCGATCACCAACGTGGTCGCGACGGTGATCGCGATCCTGCTGATCGACTCGGTCGGGCGGCGGAAGCTGCTGCTGTGGGGCTCGGCGCTGATGGCGCTGTCGCTGGGCGCGATGGCGTGGTCGTTCAGCTATGCCACCACCGTCGACGGCGCCGTCAGCCTGCCCGCGCCCTGGGGCCCGGTGGCGCTGGTCGCGGCGAACGTGTTCATCATCGGCTTCGGCGCCAGCTGGGGCCCGGCGGTCTGGGTGCTTCTGGGCGAGATGTTCCCCAACCGGATCCGCGGCATGGGCCTTGGCCTGGCGGGCGCGGCGCAGTGGCTGGCGAACTTCGTCGTCTCGACCACCTTCCCGATCCTCGCCGGTGTCGGGCTCGACCTGGCCTATGCGATCTACGCCATCAGCGCGGCGGTGTCGTTCTTCTTCGTCTGGAAGATGGTCGAGGAGACCAAGGGCCGCAGCCTCGAGGAGATGGCGATGGCGCACGACCGGCGCTGAGCCGGCCACGGCGCGGGGGATCACACCCCGCGCCGGTTGCCCCAGATCAGAACGTGCATCTGCGGCAGCACCCGCGGCCGGTACCACCGCGCCGCCGTCACCTTCTCGACCAGCCACAGCAGCCGGTCGGCCAGCCGCTGCGGATCGACCGGCAGGTCGGGATCGACCTCGGGATTGCCGGGCTGCACGAACAGCGGCAGCTGCGGATAGCGCCCCGCCACGTCGCGCGCCCAGTCGAAGTCGCGATCGTCGAAGATCACGATCTTCAGCGCCTTCGGCGCCGCGCCCGAGGCCGCGAGGCAGGCGTCGAACGCCGCCCAGTCCGGGGTCTCGCCGCTCGAGGGCGGCTTGGGGCTGAGCACCAGCATCGCGAGATCGGCGAACCAGTCGCGCGCGACCGAGCCCTGGGTCTCGCAGGCGAAACGGTAGCCCTTCGCGCGGCCCAGCGCGATCAGCCCCGAGAAATCCTGGATCGCCGGGTTGCCGCCCGAGATCGAGACCGTCAGCGGCTCGCCGCCCGACAGGCGCTCGACCTCGTCGAAGACCGCGGCGGGGGTCATCGCCGCCCAGGTCTCGCGGAAGGCGCTGTCGACCGCGTGCAGGCTGTCGCACCACGAACAGCGATAGTCGCAGCCCCCCGCGCGCACGAAGACCGTGGGCTCGCCGATCAGCGCGCCCTCGCCCTGCACCGTGGGGCCGAAGATCTCGGCGATGCGCAGCCGGGCGGTCACGGGCGGTACTCCGACCAGGTCTTGGGGGTTTCCGAGACGCGCACCGCGACGACCTCGGGCCAGCGGGCGACGGCCCAGTCGTGGAAGTGCCGCGCCAGCCGCTCGGCGGTGGGATTGCCGTCGAGCACGTCGTTGAGGTGGCGGTGATCGAAGCTGTCGTCGATGTAGTGCTTCAGCGCCGACAGCTCGCGGTAGTCGCGCACGAAGCCCACCGCGTCGAGATCGGCCGAGGCGAGTTCGACCACCACGGCATAGTTGTGCCCGTGCAGCCGCGCGCAGGGATGATCGGCGGCCAGCCCCTCGAGCACGTGCGAGGCCGAGAAGGCGAATTCCTTGGCGATCCTATACATCCTGTGCCGCCTTCCGCGCCACGGCCCCGGCCCAGAAGTCGGGGTCTTCGTAGTCGGTCGGGTCGGGCACGCCGGCCAGGTGGAACGCCTCGCGCCGCTCGACGCAGGTGCCGCAGCGGCCGCAGTGGCGCGCGCCGCCCTTGTAGCACGACCAGGTCTGCGCGAAGGGCGTGCCGGCCGCGGCGCCGGCGGTGACGATGTCGGCCTTGGTGCGGTGCACGAAGGGCGTGACAAGCCGCACCTCGGCATAGCCGTCGAGCGCGGCGCGCTGCATCGCGTCGAAGGCCTGCGTGAAGGCGGGGCGGCAGTCGGGATAGATGAAATGGTCGCCGCCGTGAACCGCGGTGGCGACGGCGGTGTCGCCGTTCGCGGCGGCGACGCCGAAGGCCACGCTCAGCATGATCGCGTTGCGGTTCGGCACGACGGTGATGCGCATCGTCTCCTCGGCGTAATGGCCGTCGGGGACGTCGACGTCGTCGGTCAGCGCCGAACCGGTGAGCGCGGCGCCGATCGCGCGCAGGTCGATCAGTTGGAACGGCACGCCCAGCCGGTCGGCGCAGGCCGAGGCAAAGAGCGTTTCCTTGCGGTGGCGCTGGCCGTAGTCGAAGGAGATCAGGCGCGACAGGTGGCCTTCGGCCGCCGCGACATGGGCGAGCGACACGGAATCGAGTCCGCCGGAGCAGATGACGAGGGTCTTCATCGGGGTCCTTGTTTTGATACCCGGGTAGGCTGCGACCGGGAGGCCGCCCTTATAGGCCCGGCGCGGCGCCTTGCCAAGCGCCCGATCCGAAACGCACGGGAACCCGCGCACGGCCGGAACCGAACGGCGGTGCGGCGGTTGTCGCGCCAGAGCCCGGGCACCGCAGCCCCGCGGTCGCGGCCGGGCACCCCGTTCGGAGGAGACACAGATGAAACGCTCGATCCTGATCCTGGCCTGCCTGTCGGCGCTGAGCGTCGCGGCCTGCGGCGACACCAAGGGCACCCGCATCGGCACCGGCGCGCTGATCGGCGGCGGTCTGGCGGCCGCGACCAGCAACAACGTCGCCGCGGGTGCGGTCGCGGGCGGGGCGGTCGGCGCGCTGCGCTGATCGCGACGCCGAGGGTTATTACCCGCGGCCCCGCGAGGGTTGGCATTCGGGCGGCGTTGGGCGAAGGTCCGGCGCCGCCCTGTCCGTTCCGGGCCGGGCAAAACTGCCGGAACCCGTGCCATGTCCAATCTCGTCTACATCCTGAACGGCCCGAACCTGAACCTTCTGGGCAAGCGCCAGCCGCACATCTACGGCCACGAGACGCTCGCCGACATCGAGGCCGACTGCGCCCGCCTTGCCGCCGAGCTGGGGCTGGAGATCCGGCTGCTGCAGTCCAACCACGAGGGCCAGATCATCGACTGGATCCACGAGGCCCGCACCGACGCCTGCGGCATCGTCATCAACCCGGGCGCCTTCACCCATACCTCGGTCGCGATCCTCGACGCGCTGAACGCCTTCGAGGGCGCGGTGATCGAGGTGCACATCTCGAACGTGCACAAGCGCGAAAGCTTCCGCCACCACTCCTACGTCAGCCTGCGCGCCGATGGCGTAATCGCCGGCTGCGGCACCCAGGGCTATCAGTTCGGCCTGCGCCGGGTGGCGATGCTGGCCGCGACCGCCAAGGCCTGAGACTGAGTTGCCCCGCGGGAGGCGGGGCGCGCGGCCGGGGTCAGCCGAGGTCGTGGAACCGCCGCCCGAACCAGACGCTGCCGCGCAGGTCGTCGATGGCCATCCGCACGTCGACCACCTGGCAGAACAGCACCGAATGGGTCGCGACCTCGGCCCGTTCGGTGACGCGGGTGTCGAACGATACCAGCGCCTCGTCCAGCATCGGCGCGCCGGTGGCGCCGCGGTGCCAGACCGCGCGGGCGAAGCGGTCCTCCATCGGGGTGCGGCCGCCGAACAGGCGCGCAAGCTCGGCGTGGCGCGGGCCGACGGTGTTGACGCACAGCGCCGTCGCCGCGCGGAACGCCGCCGCGACCGAGCTGCCGTTGTTGACGCAGACGAGCAGCGTCGGCGGCGCGTCCGACACCGAGCAGACCGCCGAGGCGGTGAAGCCGACCAGCCCGGTCGCGGTCTCGGTGGTAATGATGTTCACCGCCCCCGCCAGACGCGACATGCCTTCGCGGAACAGATCGCGGGCGACGGGGTCCTGTGGAAGCGTCATGCGGTCCTCGGGCGGCCGGGGGCGTGGGGTCACCGGGGCCGTCCCCGGTGCGCCCTGATTACCGGCCGGGCCGCAGCGGCGCAACCGCCCCCCCGGGGGCGGGGGCGTCGCGGCCCGCGCCGCCCGCCGCGGTGTCAGCCGGCCTCGGCGATGTATTTCTCGATCAGCGCCACCTCGTCGGCCGCGCCGAAGATCAGCGCGCAGTGCTGGTGCGGCGCGGTGGGGACGATCTCGCTGATCGGGCGGTGGCCGTCCGAGGCGCGGCCCCCCGCCTGCTCGACGATGAAGGCCATCGGCGCGGCCTCGTACAGCAGCCGCAGCCGGCCCTGCTCATAGCCCGGGCGGCCGTCGGCGGGATACAGGAACACGCCGCCCTTCAGCAGGATCCGGTGCAGATCGCCCACCGCCGCGCCCAGCCAGCGCATGTTGAAGTTCTTGCCCATCGGGCCGTCCTTGCCCGCGCGCATGTCCGCGACCCAGGCCTTCAGCCCCGGCCCCCAGTGCCGCTCGTTCGAGGCATTGTAGGCGACCGAGCTTGAGGCGGACTTCATCGTCACGTTTTCGCGCGCGATGCGGAACTGGCCCAGCTCGCGGTCGAGGGTGGCGATGTGCAGCCCCGCGCCCAGCGAGAAGCCGAAGTCGCACGAATGCCCGAACGAGGCATAGCCGGCCGCGACCACCGCCGAGGAGGGGCGCAGGAAGCTGTCGGGACCGCCCGCGGGCAGGATCGTGTACAGAAGCCCCAGCGGCGCGCCGATGCCGATGCTGCCCGAGCCGTCGATCGGGTCCATCGCCACGTCCCAGGCGCCCTCGGGATCGAGCACGCAGATCTCCTCGGCCTCCTCGGACAGCACGCGGGCGACGCCGGTGCCGCGCAGGGCGGCCAGGATGTGCTCGTGCGCGCCGACGTCCAACGCCTTCTGCTGGTCGCCGCTGTCGTTGGTGCCGACGATCGCCTCGGGGTCGCCGTGCAGGCGGCCCGCGGCAAGGCGGTCGGCCAGCGCCGGCAGCGCGTTGGCGATGGCAAGCGTGATCGCGGCCGGCCCCGTGCCGGTCAGGACCTGGTCGATCGGCGTGCCGGTGGCGGCACCGTCATTGGGAAGACGCAGCATGAGGACCCTCGATAAGCAGCGGCCGGACCCGGTCCGGCGGATTGTCCCCGTTGTTCTGCGGGTTGCCGCCCGCTGCGTCAATCGCCGCGGCAGCAAAACCCGGCGGCGGACCGCCGGTGGCGGCCGGGCCGCCGCCCCCGTGCCGCCCCCGCGCCGTCACGGCGCCGTCACGGCGCAGTCTCGCGGGCGCGGCCGCGACGGTCACATCCGCATCGCGTGGGGATCGAGCGCGAGGTCGATCAGCAGCGGCCCCCGCCGGTCCGCCAGCGCCGCGATCGCCGGCCCGATGTCACCGGGCGCGGCGATGCGCAGCGCCCGCGCCCCCATCGCCCGCGCAAGCGCCACGAAGTCCGGCGGGTGGATCAGCGACAGGCCCGGATCCATGCCCTTGGCGGTGAACTGGATGTGCTCGGCGCCATAGGCACCGTCGTTGTGCAGCAGCACGACCAGGTCGAGCCCCTCGCGCACCGCCGTCGACAGCTCGGCCAGCCCGCCGAGCAGGAACCCGCCATCCCCCGCCAGCAGCACCGTCCGTCGCCCCGGCGCGGCGCGCGCGGCGCCGATGGCCTCGCCCATGCCGCAGCCGATGGCGCCGAAGTTGCAGGAATAGACGAAGGCGCCCGGCGCGCGCACCGACAGCACGCCCCAGGCGGTGACGGTGAAGCGCCCGAGGTCGCCGACCAGCACGCGGTCGGGCGTCAGCGCCGCGTCGAGCCGCTGCAGCGCCGGGCCCGCGTCGATCGTGCCGGGCGCGGTGGCGGCGAAGGGCGCGGGCGGCGCGGCCCGCAGCCCGGCCAGCCGCGCGGCCAGCGCGGCATCGGCGGCGCCCGAGGGCGGGATCTCGGCCTCGTCCATGATCTTGGCCAGCCGCGCGGCGGTGGCGGCGATGTCGCCGATCAAGAGCACCGTCGGCTCGGTCCGGCGGTCGTTCTCCATCGGGTCGGCCAGCACCTGCACCACGCGGCGGCCGCGCAGATAGCTGCCCGCCTCGGTGGTCTGGCGGCTGAGGCTTGCCCCGAAGGCGATGATGCAGTCCGACTGCAGGATCGCCTCGACCGTCACCGGCCCCGACAGCCCGCCGAAGACGCCCAGATCGTGCGGATGGCCTTGAAACAGGCCCGAAGCCTTGAGCGTGGTCGACACCGGCGCCTGCAGCCGCGCCGCCAGCCGTTCGAGCGCGGCACGCGCCTGCACCGCGCCCCGCCCGGCCAGGATCAGCGGCCGGCGGGCCGAGGCGATCATGCCGGCGGCCTCGTCGAAGGCCTCGCCCTCGGGCACGGCGGCGCGCACCTGCGGCACCGGCCAGGCGACCGGCGCGGCCGCGGTCGGCTGCCACATCAGGTCGGCGCGCATGTTGAACACGATCGGGCGACGCTCGAGCGCCGCGCGGCGGAAGGCGCGCGCCAGATCCTCGGCCGCCGTGTCGGGCGCGCGCAGCTCGACAAAGCCCGCGCCGGAGGCCTTCACGATCTCGCGCTGGTCGATCTTCTGCAGGTGCTCGAGATCGCCGGGCGCGGTGTCGCCCGCCATCACCACCGCCGGGATCCCGCCCTTGGCGCCCTCGGCCAGGGCGGTGACGACGTTGGTCAGCGCCGGCCCGTGGGTGATCGTGGCCACGCCGACCCGCCCCGCGACCTGCGCGTATCCCAGCGCCGCCAGCACCGCATTCGCCTCGTGCGTCAGCGCGGTATAGCGGCCGTGCCCGGCCCGCACCCAGGCATCGACCATGTAGAGGTTCGCATCGCCCACCAGTCCGAACAGATGCTCGACCCGGTGCGCGGCCAGACATTCGGCCAGCAGTTCGAAGGTTTTGCGTTCCATTTGCCTCAGAACCGGTGAATCCGCAGTCCCAGCACCTTCTCGGACACGACCACCACCGCGACGGTGACGAAGATCGAGCACGAGGCGACGGCGGCGGCCTCGGGGGTGTAGTTCGACTTCAGGTAGTCGAACAGCTGGATCGGCAGGGTCGAGCTGCCGATGGATTTCAGCATGAAGCTGATGGTGAAGACGTCGAAGGAGATCACGAAGGCGAAGAGGCAGCCCGAGAACACGCCGGGCTTGATCAGCGGCAGCATCACCCGGCGGAACCGGGTCCAGCGCCCGGCGCCAAGCGACCGGGCGGCCATGGTCCAGTCGGGGTCGTAGCCCTCGAGGCTGGAGGTGACGTTCATGAACACGAAGGGCAGGCAGATCAGCACGTGGCCCACCAGCAGCCCGAACATCGTCGTGGTGCCGATGCCGACGGCATAGACGAAGAACAGAAGCGAGATCGCGGTCAGCACCTCGGGCAGCAGCAGGGGCGACAGCAGCGCCACCCGCAGCTGTTCCTTGCGCCGGCCGGCGAACTGCACGTAGTAGACCGCCGCCATCGTGCCGATCGTCCCCGCCACCAGCGTCGCCACCGCGGCGATCCACAGCGAGGTACCGATCGCGCGCAGGAAGACCTCGTTGTGCAGGAAGGCCGCGTACCAGCGCAGCGACAGGCCCTGCGGCGGGAAGGTCAGGAAGGCCCCCGCGTTCAGCGAGGCGCCGATCACCACGACGATCGGCGCCATCAGGAAGGCGTAGATCACCAGCGAATACAGGTTCAGGACCTGGCGTGCCACGGGCTCAGCCCTTCCACTTGAGGCGCGTGAGCCGCGCGAAGATCACCACGATCAGCGCGCCCACCGCCGACAGGATCAGCGCCAGCGCCGCCCCGAGCGGCCACTGGAACGTATCCAGAAGCGCGTCGACCACCGTCACCGCCATCGTCTTGACCCGCAGCCCGCCGATCAGCGCCGGCGTGACGTAGGACGACAACGACAGCACGAAGACGAGGATGCAGCCCGCCTGGATGCCCGGCATCGCCAAGGGCAGCAGCACCCGGCGGATCACCGTCACCCGCCCCGCCCCGAGCGACCGCGCGGCCGCGCTCAGCGCCGGGTCGATCGACTGCACCGCGCTCATGATCGGCAGGATCATGAACGGCAGGAACACGTGGGTCAGCGCGATGATGATGCCAAGCGAGTTGTACATCAGCGGCAGCGGCCGCTCGATCAGCCCGGCGCCGATCAGGCCGCGGTTGATGACGCCGTTGTTGCCCAGCAGGATCGTCCAGCCGTAGGAGCGGATCACGATGCCGACCAGAAGCGGCGACAGCACGATGCCATAGCACAGGCCGCGCAGCCGCAGGTCGGCCCGGGCCAGCTGGAACGCCACCGGCAGGCCGATGACCAGCGTCGCGAAGGTCGTGACAAGCCCGATCCACAGCGTGTTCAGCATCTGCCCCTGGTAGAGGTCGCTGGTCAGGAACCGGCCGTAGTTCGCCAGCGTCCAGCCCGGCGCATAGGGCGTGCCCTGCCCCGGGTTGCGGAAGCTGATCGCAAGGATGTTGAGGTAGGGCACCGCCAGAAACACCACCAGCAGCAGCGCCGCCGGCAGGATCAGCAGCACCGCGCGGCGCCGGTCGGCGGCGGCGGCGGCCATCAGTCCTCCTCCAGCGGCCAGAGCCGCGCGGGATCGACGGCAAGGCGCAGGGCGGTGCCCGGCACGTGCAGGCCGCGGTTGATCGCCTTCACCTCGATCTCCGAGCCGTCGTCGAAGGCCAGGCGATAGTCCACGATCGCCCCGCTGTCGAAGCCCGCGATCACCCGCGCGGGCAGGCCCTGCGCGGCATCGGCGGGCAGCAGGTCGATCGCCTCGGGGCGCAGCGCCAGCGTGACCGGCGCGCCGGGCGCGCGCGGCGCGGCAAGCGCGGTGGTGCCGAAGCGGCTTTCGGCCAGCGTGCCCGGCGCGGCGACGCGGCCCTCGACTAGGTTCACCTGGCCCACGAAGCCCGCGACGCTGCGGCTGGCGGGGCGCTGGTAGATCTCGGCCGGCGGGCCCGCCTGGGCGATGTGGCCGCGAAACATCACCACCACCCGGTCCGACATCGTCATCGCCTCGGCCTGGTCGTGGGTGACGTAGATCGTGGTGATGCCGACGCGGCGCTGCAGGTCGCGGATGAACACGCGCATCTCCTCGCGCAGCTTGGCGTCAAGGTTGGCCAGCGGCTCGTCCAGCAGCAGGATCCGGGGCTCGATCACCAGGGCACGGCCGATCGCCACCCGCTGCTGCTGCCCGCCCGACAGCTGGCGCGGATAGCGGTCGGCCAGCGCCGTCAGCTGCACCAGATCGAGCGTGGCGTCGATGCGCCGCGCCATCTCGGCCTTGGGGACCTTGCGCATCTCGAGCCCGAAGGCGAGGTTGCCGCGCACCGTCATGTGCGGGAACAGCGCGTAGTTCTGGAACACCATGCCGATGTCGCGCTTCTCGGCCGGGACATGGCCCACGTCCTGCCCGTCGAAGGCGATGGTGCCCGAGGTCAGGTCCTCGAACCCGGCGAGCATCTTCAGCGTGGTGGTCTTGCCGCAGCCCGAGGGCCCGAGCAGCGACACGAATTCGCCCGAGGGAATGTCGAGCGAGATGGCATCGACGGCCGGGGCGATGGCGGGGCCGTAGGACTTGGTCAGGCGGGTCAGGGTGACGCGGGTCATCGGGGGGCTTTCGGCGGGGCTTTTCGGCAGGCTTTTCGGCGGACTTTTCTGCGGGGCCGGTCTAGGTCCCGGTGCAGGCCCCCGATCCGGTGCGCCCGTCCGGAACCCGGGTGGTGCGCGGGTCGTCAAAGTCCCGCGCGCGCCCGAGAGGGCAGGCGCGCGCGGGCCGGGGCGTCGTGGCCGATCAGCCGACGGTCGCGGCCCAGCGTTCGGACAGCGCGGCCTGGTTGTCGTTCACGTAGCCCCAGTCCCATTGCAGGATGTCGCCCATCGCCTCGCCCGAGATCGGCACCTCATAGGCCAGCTCCTCGGGCGCGGTGACCGAGGCGTTGGTGGGCGAGACGAAGAACTGCTTCATCAGCTGCTCCTGCATCGCGGCCGACAGGATGAAGTCGGCATATTGATAGGCCAGGTCCTTCTCGGGACCGTTCGCCAGGATGTTCAGCGTCTGGTCGAAGGCCAGCACGCCCTCTTCCGGGATCACGTAGTCCACCGGCAGGCCCTGCGCCTTCAGCCGCGCGATCTCGGCGAAGTCGAACGGGGCCACGACGATCTCGCCGCCCGCGAGCGCCGTCGACAGGTTGAAGTCCACCTGCACCACCTGGCCCAGCTTCTTCAGCGCGTCGAAGCCCGCGTCGCTGTCGTACTGGTCCTTGCCGAACAGCTTCGAGGCCAGCAGCAGCTCCATCTTCCCGGCCGAGTTGGCGAAGTTGTAAAGCCCGATGCGGCCGGCGAACTCGGGGTTCTCCCACAGGTCGGCCCAGCGCTTGGGCGGGGTCTGGACCATGTCGGTGCGATAGCCCAGTCCGATCGGCGAATAGCAGGCGACGACGCCGTAGCCGTCGGTGCCCTGCGCGATCGGATAGGTCGCGGCGTAGTTCGGCAGCTTGGCCATGTCGAGCTTCTCGAAGAAGCCCTCCTTGCGCAGGCCCTGCGCGAAGACCTCGTTGGTCATGACGATCGAATAGGGCGGCTTGTCGACGCCCGCGGCGCGCAGGTTGGCGCCGAACACCCGGCCGTTGCCGACGTCGAGCGTGACCGCCGCGCCCGAGGCCTCGGTGAAGGCGGGGGCGACGGTGTCGCGCCAGAACTGTTCCCAGACCCCGCCGAGCGTCGGCACGATCAGGGTCTTCTGCTGCGCGAGCGAGGGGCGGGCGAGAAGCCCGGCGGCGCCAAGCGCGGACAGGCCGCCGAGCGCCTGCCGTCTGGTGATGGTCATCTGCGTCTCCATGTTGGCGGGTCGCCGGTCATTCGCGCCGGTCGTTCCCAGGGATAGGGGGCGGTGTCAGTCCTTCCGGAAGGCCTGCGAGGTCTTCAGCCTGATGTAGTCGCCGTAGGTGATCGGCGGGTATTTCGCGCCCTGCCCGGCATAGGCCGGCAGGCAGTCGATCACCGTCCCGGCGCCGGGGTTGAGGAAGAACGGGATCGACTGGCGCCGCGCCTGGCCCGCATAGCCCGAGGGCGGGTTCGCCACCCGATGCGGGGTCGAGACCCATTCGTCGTTGGTCCAGCGCATGAAGGCGTCGCCGATGTTGATGACATAGGCCCCCTCGACCGACGGCGCGTCGAGCCATTCGCCCTCGCGCGTCTGCACCTGCAGCCCGCCCGGCGAGGCCTCGGAGCGCAGGATGGTCATGAAGCCGTAATCGGTGTGCTGGCCCGCGCGCAGCTGGCCCGGCTCGGGCGCGACGTGCTGCTCGGGGTAGTTGATCACCCGCAGCGCCGACAGGTGGCCCTCGAAATCCTTCTCGAAATGGTCGGGCGCAAGGCCGATCGCCTGGCAGAAGATCCGGCGCATGTGCCCCGCCAGCACCTCCATCGCCGCGAAATAGTCGGCGAAGGCCTGCTGCAACCCGGCCGGCCGGTCCGGCCAGGCATCCCCCGGCAGCCGTGGCCCGAAGTTCAGGCTTTCCTTGAAATCGCCCGGGGTCTTCAGCCCCAGCGTCGCCGCCAGCGCCTCGTCCGCGATCGGCGAGAAGGCGACGCCGCCCATCACCCCGGTGCCGCGGCCCTGCGCCGCCTTCCAGGCCTGCGGCTCGTCGAAGAAGGCCCGCGCCCCGTCGTACAGCGCGCGCGTCACCGCGACCGGCACGCCGTGGCCGGTGACCAGCAGGAAGCCGGTGCTGCGGCAGGCCGCCTCGACCCGGGCGACCACCTCGTCGGCGCCGGGGCCGCCGGCGATGAACGGGGCGATGTCGATCACCGGGATCGCGGTCGAGGTAGCGGTGGCGGATGTCGAGGTCATGGGCAGCTCCTTCGCAGGACGGGTCGGGCGGCCGCGCGGCCGCTGACTCACCGGCCGCACGACCGGCCGACAAACAATTGTTGACAACGAAAACTGTTGACGTCTACTCAAAAAAACATCCGCAGCAGACAAGATGTGACCATGGACGACCTCGCCCCCCAGGAAGCGGCGGTGCTTGACCAGATTTCGCGCAATCCCTTCGCCGGGCAGCAGGAGATCGCCGATGCGCTGGGCATCGCGCGCTCGACCGTGGCTGCGCATGTCGTGCAGCTGATCAAGAAGGGCTACATCCTCGGGCGCGGCTACGTGCTGCCGACCTCGGGGCAGGTGCTGTGCATCGGCGGTGCCGTCTTCGACCGCAAGTACCGCGCCCTGCAGCCGCTGGTGGCCGAGACCTCGAACCCGGTCGAGGCGTTCCACAGCTTCGGCGGCGTCGCGCGCAACGTGGTCGAGAACCTCGCGCGGCTGGGCGAGCCGGTGGGATTCGTGTCGATCCTGGGCGACGACCAGACCGGCCATCACATCCTGGGTCACCTGCGCGACCAGGGCGTCGACGTCAGCCGCGTGATCATCGCCCCCGACGCGACCACCGCCGAATACGGCGCGATCCTGACCCCGGCCGGCGAACTTGCGCTCGGGATCGCCGACATGGCGATCTTCGACCGGCTGACGCCCGCGGCGCTGTCGCGGGTCTGGTCGCATGTCGCGGGCGCGGCCTGGGTCTTCGCCGACGCGAACCTGCCGGCCGAGACGCTGGCCGCGCTGATCCGCCGCCACGAGGGCGGGCGTTACCAGCTGACGATCGACGGCGTCTCGACCCACAAGATCCGCAAGCTGCCGGCGGACCTGTCGGGCATCGACCTTCTGTTCATGAACGCCGACGAGGCGGCGGCGCTGCTTGATCTGCCGGTCGCGCGCGACCTGCCCGAGGCGCTCGACGCCGCGCGCGCCGCCGTGGCCCGCGGCGCCAAGCGGGCGCAGGTCTCGATGGGGGCGCAGGGCCTTGCCATCGCCGGCGACGGCTACGAGCTGGTGATCCCCGCCGTCCCGGCCGCCAGCGTCGACATCACCGGCGCGGGCGACGCGATGGTCGCGGGCACGCTGCACGCGCTCGTCTCGGGCCACGACTTCCCCACCGCGGCGCGCACCGGCGCGCTGATGGGCGCGCTGACGGTCGAGACGCCCGGAACCGTCCGCGCCGACCTCGGGCGCGAGATGCTGGAAACCCATGCCCGCAGCCGGCTGACCGCGCCCAGCGCGGCCGCCCCCGCCCCTGAACTGACCACACCGACCACACCGACCACACCCGCCACCGCCTGACCGGAGACGCCCATGACCGACCTTCCCCTCGACATCCACCCCGAGGTCGCCGCGGCGCTGAAGGCGGGACGTGCCGTCGTGGCGCTGGAATCGACCATCATCACCCACGGCATGCCCCATCCCCAGAACGTCGAGACCGCCCGCGCGGTCGAGGCCGCGATCCGGGCCGAGGGCGCGGTGCCCGCGACGATCGCGCTGCTGAAGGGCCGCATCAAGGTCGGGCTGTCCGACGCGGATCTCGACGCGCTCGTCGCCGATCCCGACTGCGTCAAGGCCTCGGGGCGCGACCTCGCGGTGGCGATGGTGCGCGGCCGGTCGGCGGGCACGACCGTCTCCTCGACCATGCTGATCGCGGCGCGCGCGGGCATCCGCGTCTTCGCCACCGGCGGCATCGGCGGCGTGCACCGCGGCGCCGAGGACACGTTCGACATCTCGGCCGACCTGACCGAGCTGGGCATGACCGAGGTCGCCGTGGTCTGCGCGGGCGTGAAGTCGATCCTCGACATCCCCAAGACCCTCGAACATCTCGAGACGATGCGCGTGCCGGTGATCGTGCACGGCTCTGACGACTTCCCGGCCTTCTTCTCACGCGTGTCGGGCGAGCCCGCGACCCATCGGCTCGACACCGCGGCCGAGATCGCGGCGGCGGTGGCGACGCACCTGTCGCTGGGCACCGGCACCGGCCTGCTGATCGCCAACCCCGTGCCCGAGCCCGACGCGATCCCCGCGGCCGAGATCGACGGCACCATCGCCGAGGCGGTGGCCGAGGCCGCGGCGCAGGGCATCCGCGGCAAGGAGGTGACGCCCTTCCTGCTGGCGCGGATCAACCGGCTGACCGAGGGGCGCAGCCTGGCGGCCAACATCGCGCTGGTGCTGAACAATGCCCGCCTTGCCGCGCAGGTGGCCGGCGGACTGGTGAAATAAGCGGGCACAGACCCGGATCCGACAGGGAATTCCAAGATGGCCTACGAGACGATCCTTTACGACAAAGACCCGGACGACAAGTTCGCCACCATCACGATCAACCGGCCCGACAAGCTCAACGCCATGAACAAGACCGTGGTGCGCGAGATCGACGCCGCCGTGGCCGAGGCCGGCGCCGACCCCGAGGTGAACGCGCTGATCCTCACCGGGGCCGGGCGGGCCTTCTCGGCCGGCTACGACCTGCAGGGCGGCGATTTCGACGTCGATTTCGACTTCTGGGTCGAGGACATGACCGAGAACGCGCAGGCGCTGATGAACATCTGGGACGCGCCGATCCCGGTCATCGCCGCGGTCAACGGCTATGCGCTGGCCGGCGCGCTGGAACTGGTGATGGCCTGCGATCTCGCCATCGCCGCCGACACCGCCAAGTTCGGCGAGCCCGAGGTGCGCCACAACTCGGGCCCGCCGGCGCTGATGATGCCCTGGCTGCTGGCCACCCGCGACGTGCGCTGGCTGATGTACACCGGCGACACCGTCGACGCGGCCGAGGCGCTGCGGATGCATCTCGTGAACCGCGTGGTCCCGGCGGACGCGCTGATGGACAAGGCGAAGATGCTGGCGCGCAAGCTGGCGCGCAAGCTGGCGCGGATGCCGGTGCCGGCGCTGAAATACACGAAGAAGTCGATCAACAACCAGCAGATGATCGCCGGGATCAAGGCGTCGTTCGACTACAACATCACCGCCATCGCCGGCCTGCACGTCACCAAGCAGGGCAACGAGTGGATGAAGATGCTGGGCAAGATGACGCTGAAGGAATACCTCGACTTCCGCGACGGCCCGTTCCGGGGCCTCGACGTCTGATGGCGCATCCGCTCGCGGCGCTGATGGCGCCGGGCTCGGTCGCCGTCGTCGGCGCGACCGAGCGGCCGGGCGCCTCGGCCGGCTACGTGATGCGCAATCTCGCGGCGATGGGCTATGGCGGCGCGATCCTGCCCGTCCACCCGCGCGAGGCGCGGGTCTTCGGCCATGCCGCCGCGCCCAGCCTCTCGGCGCTGACGGTCACGCCCGACTGCGTCGTCGTCGGCATCGGCGCGCCCCATGTCCCCGCGATCTTGGACGAGGCCGGCGCGCGCGGCGTGAAGGCCGCGGTGGTCCTCGCCTCGGGCTTCGGCGAGACCGGGGCCGAGGGCGCCGCGCTCGAGGCCGAGATGGCGGCCATCGCGCGCCGGCACGGCATGGCGCTGTGCGGGCCGAACTGCCTTGGCCTCGTGTCGCTCGCCCCCGGCGCGGCGCTGTATTCCTCGACCCTCGCGCCGGGGATGCGGCGCGGCGGCGTGGCGCTGATCTCGGCCTCGGGCGCGAGCGCCATCGCGCTGGCCCATTCGGGGCGCTTCGGCGTCTCGGCGGTGGTGTCGATGGGCAATGCCAGCGTGACCGGCCTTGGCGACTACCTCGACTGGTTCGCCCAGGATCCCCAGACCCGGACCGTCGGGCTGGTGATCGAGGGCATCCGCGACCCCGAGGGGCTGGCACGCGGGATGGCCGCGATCCATGCCGCGGGCAAGACCGCGCTCGCGCTGCGGGTCGGGCGCACGGCGGCGGGGCAGCGCGCGACGGCGGCCCATACCGGCGCGCTCGCCGGCGCGGCCGAGGCGCAGGCGGCGCTGCTCGACCGGCTGGGGATCGTCGATCTGCCCGACATGGACAGCTTCGCCGAGGCCGCGGCCCTGTGCGAGGCCGGGCTGCGCCCGCCGCGCGGACCGGTCGCCGTGGTCGGCGTCAGCGGCGGCGGCATCGCCCATGTCTCCGACATCGCCAGCGATTGCGGCCTGCCGCTCGCCACGCTCGCGCCCGCGACGGTGGACCGGCTGCGCGCGCTGCTGCCGGGCTTCGCGACGCCGCAGAACCCGCTCGACCTGACCGGGGCGGCCTTCGGCGATGCCGATGTGTACGCGCAGGCGCTGGCGGCGCTCGACGCCGATCCCGGGGTCGCGGCGATCATCGCGGCGCAGGATGCGCCCCCGGGGCTGTCCGAGGCGATCGCGGAGGAATACCTCGGCATCGCCGGGGCGATCGGCGGCTACGGCGGCGCGACGCCGGTGGTGGCGATGGCGAACCTGTCGGCCGGGCATCACCCGCGCGTCGCGGCGGCCTTCGGCACCGCCGCGCGCCTGCACGGCACCCGCGCGACCCTCACCGCCATCGCCGCGCTGCAGCGCGGGGCGCGCGGGATCAGCTGGACCGGCGCCGCCCCCGCCCAGCCCCTGCCCTGCGGCGATCTCGGCGAGGCGCAGGCCCGCGCGATCTTCGAGGCCGAGGGCATCGGCGGCCCGCGCGGCGCGGT
Organism: Frigidibacter sp. MR17.24; assembly: GCF_037095655.1. Taxonomy (NCBI): domain Bacteria; kingdom Pseudomonadati; phylum Pseudomonadota; class Alphaproteobacteria; order Rhodobacterales; family Paracoccaceae; genus Frigidibacter; species Frigidibacter sp. MR17.24. The sequence continues at coordinate 40,196 of NZ_JBAWKE010000013.1, read as the reverse complement.
CGTCGCGGAGGCCGCCGCCGCGGGCGCGCTGGCCGAGCGGCTGGGTTTCCCGGTGGTGATGAAGATCGCCTCGCCCGACATCGCCCACAAGACCGAGGCCGGCGGCGTCGCGCTGAACCTGACCGACCGCGCGGCGGTCGAGGCGGCGTTCGGGCGCATCACCGCCGCGGCCCGCGCCCATGCGCCCGCGGCGCGGATCGACGGCGTGCTGGTGCAGGAGATGGTGACCGGCGGGGTCGAGGTGCTGCTGGGACTGGTGCAGCACGCGCCCTTCGGGCTGGGCATGGTGGCGGGGATCGGCGGCACGCTGACCGAGCTGGTCGGCGAGGCCGCCTTCGACCTGCTGCCCGTCGATGCCGCGCGCGCCGGGGCGATGATCGACCGCACCCGGCTTGGCGCGCTGCTCGCGGGTCAGCGCGGCGCGCCGCCCGCCGATCGCGCCGCGCTGGTCGCGGCGATGGTGGCGCTGTCGGATTTCGGCATGCGCCACGGCACCGCGATCGAGGCCGTCGACCTCAACCCCGTCGCGGTCCTGCCCGAGGGGCGCGGCCTGCGGCTGCTGGACGCGCTGATCCTGCGGGCCTGATCGCGAGGGCCCCGGCGGCCCCCGGTCGCAGTCAGCCCGGTCGCGGTCAGCCCGGTCGCGGTCAGCCCGGTCGCGGTCAGCCCGGCCGCGGTCAGCCCGGCCGCGGTCAGCCCGGCCGCGGTCAGCCCAGCCGCGCCAGCCGCTCGGTCAGCAGCGCGAAGAAGCCCGCGTCGTCGACGTCGCGGATCCAGGTCGCGTTCTTCTCGCGCGGGGTGACGCCCCACCAGTCGACGACGGTCATGCCGCGCGTCAGCTCGGAGTCCGCCTCGATCTCGACGTTGCACAGCCGGCCGTCGTAGAGGTTGGGCTTCAGCAGCCAGGCGATGACGTTGGGGTCGTGCAGCGGCCCGCCCTGGCTGCCGTATTTCTCGACGTCGAACCGCTCGAAGAACTCGAGCCAGCCCGCCGCAGCCTGTCCAAGCCGGGTGCCGATGCCGCGGATCGCCGCGATCCGCTCCGGCGAGGTCAGCACCTTGTGCGTCACGTCGAGCGGCAGGATCGTGACCTCGATCCCCGCCCCCAGCACCAGCGTCGCCGCGTCGGGATCGACGAAGATGTTGAACTCGGCCGCCGGGGTGATGTTGCCGCCCTCGAAGAAGCCGCCGCCCATCAGCACGATGCGCCTGATCCGCCCGGCGATGTCGGGCGCGCGCGACAGCGCGGTGCCGATGTTGGTCAGCGGCCCCAGCGGGCACAGCGTCACCGTGCCCGCAGGCTCGCGCCGCAGGGTCTCGATCAGGAAGTCGACGCCGTGCAGGTCCGACACCGGCATCGCCGGATCGGGAAGGTCGTAGCCGTCAAGCCCGGTCTTGCCGTGCACATGCTCGGCCGTGACCAGCGCGCCGCGCATCGGGCGGTCGCAGCCCGGGTGGATCGCCACATCGGTCCGCCCGGCCAGCTCGCAGATCTTGCGGGCGTTCTCGGTCGTGCGGCTCAGCGGCACGTTGCCGGCGACGGTGGTGATGCCCAGAAGCTCGATCTCGGGGCTGGCCAGCGCCAGCAGGATCGCGAAGGCGTCGTCCTGGCCGGGGTCGGTGTCGATGATGATCTTCTCAGCCATTGCCGGCGCTCTCCGTCTGGTCCGTCATCTTGTCAGTCGTCTTTTCCGTCGTCCTGTCGGCCTGCAGGATCCGGCCCGGGTTCAGCACGCCGGCCGGATCGAATGCCGCCTTCAGCCGCGCGATCGCAGCCAGTTCGCCCGCGCTGCGCACGAGATGCAGCCAAGGCGCCTTGTCGGTACCGATACCATGCTCGGCCGAGATCGTGCCACCCGCCTTCGCGACCGCGCGCAGCACCGCCGGACCGGTCGCGCCCGGGTCGGCCGTCTGCACCATCACGTGCAGGTTGCCGTCGCCGGCATGGCCGAAGACCATCAGCCCCGCCCGCGGATCGGCCGCGGCCAGCGCGGCGCGGATCGCGGCCAGCCCCTCCTCGAGCCGCGCGAGCGGCAGGCCCACATCATGCCCCGTCATCCCCGGCCGGGAAAACAGGTATTCGCTGACCCCGTCGCGGATCCGCCACAGCTGCGCCACCTCGCGCCCCGACCCGGCGATCACCGCATCCTGCGCCAGCCCGTCCTCGATCGCCGCCATCAGCGCGGTCTCGAAGGGCCCGGCCTCGTCGCGGTCGGACTGGATCTCGACCAGCGCGTAGAAGCCGGCACCGGCGGGCAGCGGCGGCGCGATCGCGTGATGGGCAAGCGTCGCGGCGTAAAGCGCGGGGTCGATGACCTCGAAGGCCGAGACCCGCCCCGGAAGCGCGGCGCGCAGCCGCGCCAGCACCGCAAGCGCCGCCCCCAGCGACGCCAGCGCCACCAGCGCCACCGCCTCGTGCGCCGGCGCCGGATGCAGCCGCAGCCGCGCCCGCGTTACCACGCCCAGCACCCCCTCGGCGCCGATGAACAGCTGGCGCAGGTCGGGCCCGGCATTGTCCTTCGGCGGCCGGTCGAGCCCGCCCACCACCGTCCCGTCCGCCAGCACCGCCTCAAGCCCGGCGACCTGCTCGCGGAACATGCCGTAGCGCAGCACCCGGATCCCGCCGGCATTCGTCGCGATGTTGCCGCCGATCGTGGCCGAGCCGCGCGCGCCGAGGTCGACCCCCAGCATCATCCCCGCCGCCCGCGCCGCCTGCTGCACCGCCTCGAGCGGCGCCCCCGCCCCCGCGGTGATCGTCTGCGTCAGCGGGTCGGGCCGGCCGATCGCGGCCATCCGTTCGGTCGCCAGCGCGACCTCGCCCGGCCGCGGCCGCGCGCCGCCGGTCAGCCCGGTGCGACCGCCCTGCACCACCACGGGCTGGCCAAGCGCCGTCGCCGCCGCCAGGATCGCCGCGACCTGCGCGGTGTCGCGCGGGCGCAGCACCAGCGCGGGGCGGGCGCCGTCGAAGGGCTCTCCGTCGCGGGCATAGGCCGGGCCGACCGCGTCGCCGCGCAGTACCGCGCCCGCGTCCAGCGCCGGCGCCAGCCGCGCCAGCAGCGCCTCCAGTCTGTCGGTCTCGGGCGGCATCGCGGGCAGTCCCCCATCGGCCCCGCGTCCCGGGACCGCGGCCAGAGTTCCGCAGCGTCGCGCCAATTGTCAAACAAATAATAAAATATGGAAATGCCGCGCGGCGCGTGCCATGCTGGGCGGCAGAGAGGGGCCCGGGATGGTGTTGAACTACGACGAGGTGGTGCGCGGCGGGCTGGCCCGCCAGATCGCCGACACGATCCGCGCCGCGATCCTCGACGGCCGGCTGAAGGTCGACGAACGCCTGCCGACCGAGGAGGAGCTGGCGCGCCGCTTCGGCATCTCGCGCCCGACGGTGCGCGAGGCGCTCAAGCGGCTGGCCGCGCAGAACCTCGTGCAGTCGCGCCGCGGCCCCACCGGCGGCACCTTCGTCGCCCGCCCCGACCCCGCGGGCCTGGCCGAGACCATCGCGACCTCGGCCACGCTGCTCGTGGGCTTCGGCGCCTTCGACATCGACCAGATCGTCACCGCCCGGCGCGAGACCGAGGCGATCTGCTGCCGCCTCGCCGCGCAGCATCGCACGCCCGGGGATCTCGACCGGATGCGGGCCGAGATCGCGACGCAGGAGACGACCGGCCTGTCGGACGAGGCGTTCTGCGCCTCGGACGTGCGGTTCCACCGCGCGCTGGTCGAGGCCGGGCGCAACGGCCCGCTGTCGCTGATGATGCACGCGGTGATCGAGGCCTTCATCCCGATCACCAACCTGATCACCTTCCGCCTGCGCGACCGGCGCGAGGTGGCGATGTACCACCGCCGCATCGTGGCGGCGGTCGAGGCGCGCGACGGCGCCGCGGCCGAGGCGGCGCTTGGCGCGCTGCTCGACTACCTGCGCGCCGCCCATGCCGCGGCGCTCGCCGCGCGCGAGGCCCGCGCCGCGGACAAGGATCATCCCAGGGGCCCGTGACGCGCCCGCAACCGAGGACGACCGCATGACCGAGACATTCCGGGCGATGGTGATCGACGCCGTCGAGGGCAAGCCGAAGGCCGGTTTGCGCGACCTCACCCTCGCCGACCTGCCCGACAACGAGGTGCTGGTCGAGATCAGCCACTCGACGCTGAACTACAAGGACGGGCTCGCGATCTCGGGCAAGGGCCGGATCGCGCGGCGGATGCCGATGATCGGCGGCATCGACCTGGCCGGGACGGTCATCGACAGCCGGTCGCCCGACTGGGCGCCGGGCGACCGGGTGATCGTCAACGGCTGGGGCCTGTCGGAGACCGAGCAGGGCGGCTACACCCGCTTCCAGCGGCTGAAGCCCGACTGGCTGATCCCCCTGCCGTCGGCGTTCTCGCCGCTGCAGGCGATGGCGATCGGCACCGCGGGCTATACCGCGGCGCTCTGCGTCGACGCGCTTGAACGCTGGGGCCGGATCGCGCCCGGCGCGGGCGAGGTCCTGGTCACCGGCGCCGCCGGCGGCGTCGGCTCGGTCGCGATCAGCCTGCTGTCGCGCGCGGGATACAGCGTCACCGCCGCCACCGGCCGGCCGGAAACGCACGACTACCTCGCGGGCCTTGGCGCCACCGGCTTCGTCGCGCGCGAAGAGCTCGCCGCCAAGGCCGGGCCGCTGCAGAAAGAGCGCTGGATCGGCGGCGTCGACACCGTGGGCTCGACCACGCTTGCCAATGCGCTGGCGCAGACGGTCTATGGCGGCGCGGTCGCGGCCTGCGGGCTGGCGGGCGGGCCGGACCTGCCGGCGACGGTGCTGCCGCACATCCTGCGCAGCGTCGCCCTGATCGGCGTGGATTCGGTGATGGCCCCGCGCGAGCGGCGCCTGGCCGCCTGGGCGCGGCTCGCCCGCGATCTCGATCCCGCGCATCTCGAGGCGATCACCCGCGTCGCGCCGATGTCCGACCTGCCGCAGCTGGCCGAGGACATCGTCGCCGGCCGGATCCGCGGCCGCGTGGTGATCGACGTCACCGGCTGAGAGGGCAGGAGACGGGCCGGGGCGGCTCAAGCCGCCATCGCCGCCCGCAGCGCGTCGGCGATCCTCTCGCGCGTCAGCGCGCAGCACCTCGTGCCAGCCCGCGCCCGGTCGTCGTGCCGTTCAAGCACGGCCAGCAGCAGGTCGATCGTCGACCCGCGCGAATGCCTACTCAAAACTCAAGCATTCAACCGGGCCGCACCCGCCGGCAGGCCGGGAACGCTGCCCGTCACCGAGGCCAGCGCCCACGACGGGACAGATGGGGTGCAGCTCTATCTCCGCCAGCCGGCCCTGACGCTGCCGGAAACCGTCGCGCTCGCGCCCTGACGGCGGCCAGAGGCGGTCCCTGTCCCGGCGCCCGGACGCGGCCGGGATGGGGGCCTTGGCCGGGACCGGGGCCTCAGTCGTGCAGCGAGGACAGGAACTGCTGCAGCTCGGGCGTCTGCGGCGCGCCGAACAGCGCCTCGGGCGGGCCCATCTCGTGCACCCGGCCCTGGTGCATGAACACCACCCGGTCCGACACCTTGCGCGCGAAAGCCATCTCGTGCGTGACCATCAGCAGCGTCATCCCCTCGTCGGCGAGGCTCTCGACCACGCGCAGCACCTCGCCCACCAGCTCGGGATCGAGCGCCGAGGTGATCTCGTCGCACAGCAGCACCGCGGGCTCCATCGCCAGCGCGCGGGCGATCGCGACGCGCTGCTGCTGGCCGCCCGACAGCTGGTCGGGCATCGCGTCGAACTTCTCGGCCAGGCCCACGCGGTCCAGCAGCCTGCGCGCCTGCGCCTCGGCCGTGCCCCGGCCCGCCTTCTTCACCAGCGTCGGCGCCAGCATCACGTTGCGCCCGACCGTCAGGTGCGGGAACAGGTTGAAGCTTTGGAAGATCATCCCCACCCGCTGGCGCAGCGCCCGCATCGCGGCGGCGCTGTCGTGCAAGAGCGCCTTGCCGTCGACGGTCAGCCCGCCCGACTGGAATGTCTCGAGCCCGTTGATGCAGCGCAGAAGCGTCGACTTGCCCGAGCCCGACTTGCCGATGATCGCCACCACCTCTCCGGGCGCGATCTTCAGGTCGATGCCCTTCAGCACCTCGTTGTCGCCGAAGGATTTGCGCAGGCCCGCGATCTCGACGATCGGGGGGCGGTGCGATGCGTCAGCCGCCACGGACATGCAGTTTCCTTTCGAGGTGACGGGCATAGAGGCTGATCGGATAGCACATGATGAAATAGGTCAGCGCGACGCAGGCGAAGACGGTGAAGGGGGCGTAGGTGACGTTGGCGATCATGTTGCCCGCGCGGGTGAGTTCCACGAAGCCCACGACCGAGGCCAGCGCCGTGCCCTTGATGACCTGCACCACGAAGCCCACGGTCGGCGGGATGGCGATGCGCAGCGCCTGCGGCAGGATCACGTGGCGCAGCTGCTCGCCGAAGGACAGCGCAAGCGAGGTCGACGCCTCCCACTGCCCCTTCGGGATCGCCGCGACGCAGCCGCGCCAGATCTCGGTCAGGAAGGCCGAGGTGTAAAGCGTCAGCGCCAGCGAGACCGAGACCCAGACCGAGACCTGCACCCCGAACAGCCGCAGCCCGAAATAGCTCAGGAAGATCTGCATCAGCAGCGGCGTGCCCTGGAACAGCTGGACATAGGCGCCGACGGGGCGGTCGAAGACGGCCGGGCGCCAGATCCGCAGCACGAGGAAGGCCGCCCCCACGACGCCGCCGCCGACGAAGGCGATCAGCGACAGCACCAGCGTCCAGCGCGCGGACAGGATCAGGTTGCGCAGGATGTCCCACAGGCTGAAATCGACCATCGCGCGTCAGCTCCCGAACACGAAGCGCGGCCCCGCCCAGTTCAGCAGGCGCCTGAGCCCGATCGCCAGCAGCAGGTAGATCAGCGTGGCGACGATGTAGGATTCGAAGGTGCGGAAGTTCATCGCCGAGATGACGTTCGCGGCATAGCTCAGCTCTTCGGTCGCGATCTGGCCGCAGACGGCCGAGCCGAGCATGACGATGATGATCTGGCTGGTGAGCGCCGGCCAGACCCGCTTCAGGGCCGGCGGCAGCACCACCCGGGTGAAGACCTGCGTCTCGGTCAGGGCGAGCGAGCGCGCGGCCTCGATCTGGCCGCGCGGCGTGGCGAGAAGCCCCGCGCGGATGATCTCGGTGCCGTAGGCGCCGAGGTTCAGCACCATCGCGATCACCGAGGCGGTCGCGGGCGACAGCCGGACCCCGATCGCGGGCAGGCCGAAGAACACGAAGAACAGCTGCACGATGAACGGGGTGTTGCGGATCAGCTCGACATAGGCGCCGACCGGGATCGCGATCCAGGCCGGGCCGGTGTTGCGCGCCCGCGCGCAGGCCACCGCCACGACCAGGCCGAACACCATCGCGACCGCCGTCAGCCACAGCGTCCACAGGACGCCGGTGGCCAGCAGCGGCCACTGCGCCAGCACCGACAGGAAATCAAGCGAGATGGTCACCGCCGCGGGGTCCCGACGCTCAGTTCGACAGCGGCAGCTCGCCCTCGATCGGCTGGCCCAGCCACTTCTCGGCCATCGCGTTCAGCGTGCCGTCGGCCTTGGCCGCCAGGATGATCTCGTTGACCTTGGCGCGCAGCGCGTCCTGGCCCTTGGCGACGCCGATGTAGTTCGGGCTTTCCTTGATCAGCAGCTTGAACTCGGCATCCAGCTGCGGGTTCTTCTGCGCCATCAGCGTGGCGTTCGACACCGAGGTCGCGATCACGTCGGTCTGGCCGGCGACGAAGGCCGCGGTGCTTTGCGCCTGGTCGTCATAGCGCATGAACTCCATGCCGGCGGGGCCGACCTTGGTCAGCTCGACCTCTTCCATCGCGCCCTTGGCGACGGCGATCTTCTTGCCGTCGAGATCGGCGAAATCGGCGATCTCCATAGACTTCGGGCCATAGACGGCCTGGAAGAACGGCGAATAGGCATGGGTGAAGTCGATCACCTTCATCCGCTCCTCGTTCTTGCCCAGGGTCGAGATGATCAGCTCGGTCTGGCCGGTCTGCAGGTAGGGGATGCGGTTGGCCGAGATCACCGGCACCATCTCCAGGGTCGCGCCCAGCTTCTCGGCCACCAGCTTGGCCATGTCGACGTCCAGCCCCTGCGGCTGCAGGTCGGTGCCGACGAAGCCGTAGGGCGGATAGTCGGTCGGCACGCCGATGCGGATCGTGCCGGACGAGGTGATCTTTTCCAGCGCGTCCTGCGCGAAGGCGGCGACGGGGGCTGCGACCGCGACGGCGGCAAGCACGGTGGCGGCAAGGACCTGGCGGCGGAAGACGGTCATCTGGGCGGCTCCAATCTGCAGCGGACGATCCGCGACCTTGCCCGCCCCCGGCCCCCCGCGGTCAATCCGGGCGCCCCGCACCGCCGGCGCCCCGCCCGGCCCCCGCGACGTCAACGCCCGCAAAAGACGCGCGCCCGCCACATATTTGGGCGGGCGGCGAACGCGGCACGCCGGACGCTGCGCCGGACGCTGGGCGAGGTGGAACGGCGGGCGGGGCTCAGTCGCCCAGCAGTTCCTTCACCACCGCCTCGAGCCGGGCGCGGCTTTTGATCAGGTTGTTGCAGATCCGCGGATCGGTCGGGCCGTCGCGGTCGCTCAGGCCCAGGATCGGCACCTCGGGCTGCAACCGCTCGATCGTGTCGAGAAGGCTGGCGCTGCCCTCGGTCATGCTGTCCCAGTCCACCACCACCAGGTCGTACTGGTTCTGGCGCACGTGCCAGGCGGCCTCGGCCATGGTCACGGCATGGGTGACGATGGCGCTGCCGGCGCAGGCGTGGCGGAACACCTCGGCGAAGTCGCGGTCATGCTCGGCATGCAGGATCATCGGCCGGCGCGGCGCGGTGGACAGCCGCGGCAGGTTCATCCCGCGGCTGTCGACCGGCGTCACCTCGGGCAGGATCACCCAGAACTCGCAGCCCCCGCCGGGCCGGTTGGTATAGCCGATCTCGCCACCCATCCGCTCGACGATCTGGCGGGTGATGTTCAGCCCCAGCCCGGTGCCGCCCTTCGAGCGCGTGGCAGAGCCGTCGGCCTGGCTGAACGGGGTGAAGATCCGCTCGGCGAATTCCTCGGGCACGCCGGGGCCGCAGTCGATCACGCTCAGCCGCACCCGGCCGTTCGCCGCGCGGCTCTCGATGCGCACCGTGCTGCCCGAGGGCGAGAACTTGGCCGCGTTCGACATCAGGTTCGACATCACCTGCTGGAAGCGGTCGACATCGACGCGCACCCAGGCCGCGGTCACCGGCGGCGTCATCTCGAAGCTGACGCCGTGTTCGACGCCATAGGCCTGGTTGATCGACACCGCCTGTTCCAGAAGCCCCGCCAGCGCCGCGTCGGTGTTGCGGAACCGCGCCTGCCCGGACGAGATCTTCTCCATGTCGAGGATGTCGTTCACGAGCATGGTCAGCCGCTCGCAGTTCTTCAGCGCGATCGACAGAAGCCGCTCGGCCTTGGGGTCGAGCGTCGCCTTCATCGCGCCCAGCACCAGCGACAGCCCGCCCTTGATCGAGGTCAGCGGCGTGCGCAGCTCGTGGCTGACGGTGGCGACGAAGTTCGACTTCATCTGCTCCATCTGCCGCCGCTCGGTGATGTCTTGCACCTGCACGATGAACTCGACCGCCTCGCTGCGCGACGAGCGCTGCTGCGAGATGTGCAGCAACGCCCAGGCCTCGCTGCCGTCCTTGCGGATCATCCGCCGCTCCAGCTGCAGAAGCCGCACCTCGCCCGAGCGCATCCGCTTGCGGTCGTGCTCCGAGATCACGCGACGGCTGGGCGGGATCAGCGTCGACAGCCGCAGCGCCAGCAGCTCCTCGGCGGGATAGCCGGTGAAGCGGCACAGCGCCTCGTTCACGTGCAGCAGGTGGCAGTCCTCGTCCAGCAGCGCCATGCCGACGGGCGCGAGGTCGATCGTGGTGCGGAACTGCGCCTCGGCGGCCTCCAGCGCCTCGGCGGCGGCCCGCGCGACGGACTCGTCGGCCTCGGACATCTGGCCCAGCACGCGCTTGCGGTCGGTGATGTCGGTGGCGAACTTCACCACCTTGAACGGCTTGCCGTAGGGATCGAAGATCGGGTTGTAGCTGGCCTGGATCCAGACCTCGCGGCCGCCCTTGCCGATGCGGCGATACTCGGCCTCCTGGAACTCGCCGGTGGCAAGCTTGCGCCAGAACTCGCCATAGGCCTGGCTGCCGGCCTCGCCGGGGGCCACGAACATGCGGTGGTGCTGGCCCTGGATCTCGGCCAGCTCGTAGCCGAAGGTGTGCAGGAAGTTGTCGTTGGCGGTCAGCACCGTGCCGTCCATCGCGAACTCGATCACCGCCTGGGCGCGCGACAGCGCCGACAGCTGACCGTTGTGGTCGACCGCGCGCAGCTTGGCCTCGGTCACGTCGGTGGCGTATTTCACGATCTTCACCACCGCGCCGGTGCTGTCGAACACCGGGCTGTAGCTGGCCTGGAACCAGACCTCGCGGCCCGCCTTGCCGTGGCGGTGGAACTCGCCGCTCTCGGCGTGGCCCTCGCGCAGGCGGTCCCAGAACGCGGCGTAGAAGTGGCTCTGGGCCTCGGCGGGCTTGACGAACAGCCGGTGATGGCGGCCGCGGATCTCGTCCAGCCGGTAGCCGGTGGCGCGCAGGAAGTTGTCGTTGGCATCCAGGATCGTGCCGTCCAGCGCGAATTCGATGATCGCGTGCGACAGCGAGATCGCGGCGATCTGCCCGGCATGGTCGGCGGCCGCGGTCTTGGCCGCGGTCACGTCATAGGCGAACTTGGCGATCTTGCAGGGCAGCCCGTCGGGCCCCGGCAGCGGGATGTAGCTGGCCTCGAGCCAGACCGGGCGCCCGCCCTTGCCCAGCCGCTGGAACGTGCCCTTCTGCGCCTCGCCGCGCCGCAGAGCGGCCCAGAAGCCGTGATAGGCGGCCGAGCGGCCATAGGTGCGGTCGACGAACATCAGGTGGTGGCGGCCGCGGACCTCTTCGAGCGCGTAGCCGGTGGCGCGCAGGAAGTTGTCGTTGGCGTTCAGGATCGTGCCATCCAGGTCGAACCAGATCACCGATTGCGCGCGGTCGATCGCCGACATCAGCAGCCCCAGATCGATGACGTTTTCGGCGTTCGGCTCGGCGACCGGATGGATATACATGTCTGTCTCCGGCCCGGGGGAGGCGGAAAAATCCGGCGGGCCCAGTTAGGTCTGTTCCAGCCCCGGAACCGAGTCACGGTATCGCGGCTGCACTGCATCCTGGCCGGCAAAAGCGCGCGAATTGGGGATCAAAGGCGACTTAAATGTGCATCATTTAAATCTGTGCCTGTTCAACGGCTTGAGTGCTCGCCCTTAGCGTGCATCCGGGGCGGGCCGGGCCGCGAAATACGCAGCCAGCGCGGCGATCTCGCCATCGTCCAGATCCCGCGCCGCGGCGGCCATCAGCGGCGCGCGCTCGGCCCCGCCGCGCGCGCCATCGCGCCACAGCCGCAGCTGCGCGGCGATGTAGGCGCGGCCCTGCCCGTCGATCGAGGGCATCATCGGGTTGTCCTGCGCGCCATGGCACGACAGGCAGGCCGGCACCGCGCGGCTGCCGCGCGCGGCAAGCGCCGCGCCGGCTTCGGTCTGGGCGCGGACGGGCTGCGCCGGCGGCCCCGGCAGCCGCGCGAGATCGCGCGCCAGCGCCGCGTCGCGCGCGGGGTCGGCCTTGGTGGCGGCATGGGCCATGATCCCGCTCGGGCGCCGGCCCTCGCGGTAGGCGGCGAGCGCCTCGGCGATGTAGCCGGGCTGCAGGATGTCGAGCCGCGGCGCGCGCTCGGTGCCGGCGGGGCCGTGGCAGCCGGCGCAATAGCCTTCGGGCGCGGGCGCGGTGATGCGCGCGTATTCGGCGCCGTCCATGCCCTGCTGCACGGCGCGCAGGAAGGCCACGACCGCCCAGACCTCGTCGCCGCGGCCCGCGGCGGGCCAGGCGGGCATGCCGGTCATCTTCACGCCCTCGGCGACGATCCAGTGCATCTCGGCCTCGGTCCAGGGCGCGACCGCGGTCTCAAGCTGCGGCGGATGCGGGACCATGGCGGCGATCGTGGCGCCGGCATCGGCCCCGGGCGTCGCGTGGCACATCGCGCAGGCGCTGTCGTAATGCCGCGCGCCCAGCTCGATCAGCGCGGGGTCGTCGAGATCGTCGGGCACCGCGCGATCGGGCGGGGCGAGCCGCGCCACCCGGCGCTCGAACGTGGTGTGCATCGCCCAGTCGGTCACCGCCCAGTGCCCGTTGCGGGCCGAGGTGTCGAACAGCCCGAAGGCGACGGTCGCCGCGCCGCCAAGCCCGCCCAGCACCGCCAGCGCGGCCAGCGTGGCGACAAGGGTGCGAAGCGGGGTCATCATGCGCGGGCCTCCTCAAGGCGCAGGGCCCGGGCGGCCAGCGCCACCCCGGCCAGCAGGTAGACCGGCGATCCGATCGCCAGCATCAGCATCCCGCCAAGCGCCTGGCCGGCGGGATCGGGAACGGTGCCGCAGGCGGCGGCATAGACGTCGCGCGGCGCCAGCGTCAGCACCGCGCCCAGCAGCACCATGTGCATCGAGGTCAGCAAGAGCCCTCCCGCCCCCGCCAGCGCGTCGCCCGCCGCACCGCTGCGCGCGGCCTGCAGGCAGCCCGCCCAGACCAGCAGCCCCGCCACCAGGAACATCGCCTGTTCCAGCACGAACAGCCCCGCCACCCGGTAGGCGCCGCCGTGCAGCCCCGGCAGGTGCCAGGCCCAGACCAGCACGAACTCGACCCCCGCCGCGACCAGCGGCGACATCGCCAGCGCCCGGGCAAGCGCGGGGGCGGCCAGCACGATCAGCGGCGCCGCCACCGCCACCAGCCCCATGTGGCGCAGCATGTGCGCGGCAAAGCGCGGCATCAGCGCATCGAGCGGCAGCGCCCACAGCCCCGCCAGCACCGCCGCGGCGGCCAGCGCGCAGGCGGCGCGCAGGCGCACCGGCGCGCTCACCGGCAGCTCGCGATGAACAGGGCGGGCAGCGCGACATAGGCCACCCCCACCGCCGAGATCACCGACAGCAGGAAGGCCGCGCGCCCGAGGAAGCGGTGGCGGTGCTCGGGGCGCGACAGCTCGGGCGGGGCGACGCCCTCGCTCGCGCGCAGGCCGCGCCAGCCGTTCCAGGCGATCGCCGCCAGCGCCGCCAGCGTCAGCCCCAGGATCGACAGCCGCAGCCCGCCGATCCCGCCGCCAAGCTTGGCGCACCAGATCGCGGCGCCGCCGTAGCACAGCAGGAAATGCCCCGCCCAGATCACCGGCGCCGCGGTGATGCGCCACAGCGTCGCGCTTTCGTCCAGCAGCTCGTCGCGGTCGTCGCGGGTCTCGATCCGGTTCATGCGCGCCCCCTCACAGCAGATGCGGCGCCACGCCGATCACCGCGGCGGTGACCAGCACGGTCAGCACGTGGAAGTGCCAGTAGAGCGTGACGTTCCACAGATCGGCATCGTGGTCGCGGTCGATCTTGCCGAAGACCAGCCCGGCCAGGCAGTAGGCCTGCATCACCACGCCCACCGCGACATGGGCGCCGGTCCAGATCACCAGCGCGCAGACGACCGCCGGATAGACATGGGCCGCGGGCGCAAGCCCCGCCACCGACAGCGCCAGCGCCCCGCCGCCGCCGATCGCCAGCACCATGCCGGCGATGACCGCGCCCACCGCCTGCCCCTGCCGCCCGGCCCGGTTCAGCCGCCGCGCGCCCAGCGTCGCCGCCCAGGCCAGCGCCAGCGCCGCCGCGGCCAGCGCGACCAGCCCCGGCACCGCATGTTCGGCCCCCGGCGGCAGGAAATCGGCGCGCGCGGTCCAGTAGAAGAAGAAGCCGAAGACGATCGAGGCGAAGGCGGTGGCGTCGCCCAGCATCGTGATCCACATCGCCCACCAGCCCACCGCCGCCGGCCCCGCCGCATAGGTCGGCAGCCGCAGGCCCAGCCCCACGTCCTTCATCGGCTTCTCGGGCACCCGCGCGGTCGAGGTCCACAGCCAGTAGAGGATGCAGCCGACCGCGATCAGCCCGGCCACCACCGCGGGCCCGTAGAGGTGGAAGGTCGGCAGGATGAAGCACCCGCCAGTGAAGGCCGCCGCCGCCAGCGTGATCCAGGCGTCGCCCGTCACCCGCTGCACCTGCACCGGCCGCGCGTCGATGACCGAGGTGATGATGGTCTCGCGCAGCCCCTCCTCGGCATCGGGCAGGTAGTACCGGCCCGCGTCCATCCGCGCGACGATTTCCGGCTGGTCCCACAGCGGATAGCGCGAGGTGACGTAGGGGATCGAGCGCACGCCCCAGTCCTCGCCCTCGACCGTGTCGGTCCATTCCAGCGTGCCGGCCTTCCACGGATTGCGGCTGGCCAGCCGCGGCTTGCCAGGGCGCAGCAGGTCGACGGTGAAGATGAGGAACCCCGCGGCGATGACGAAGGCGCCGACGGTCGAGATCAGGTTGAGCCAGTTCCACCCCAGGTCGCCGGGATAGCTGAACACCCGCCGCGGCATGCCCAGCAGGCCCGTCAGGTGCATCGGCAGGAAGCACAGGTTGAAGCCGCCGAAGATCAGCCAGAAGGCCCAGCGGCCCAGCCGCTCGGACAGCATCCGCTTGGTGAAGAACGGATAGAAATAGTAGACCCCCGCCATCACCGGCAGGATCATGCCGCCAAACAGCGTGTAGTGCAGGTGCGCCACGACGAAATAGGTGTCGTGCACCTGCCAGTCGAAGGGCGCGATCGCCAGCATCACCCCGGTCAGCCCGCCGGCGGTGAAGACGGCAAGCCCGCCCGCGATCCACAGCATCGGCAGGCTCATCGTCACCCGCCCGACCATCAGCGTGGCGAGGAAGACGAAGATCTGGATCCCCGTCGGGATCACCACCGCCTCGGACGCGGCCGAGAAGAACGCCAGCGAGATCGCCGGCAGCCCGGTGGTGAACATGTGGTGCACCCACAGCCCGAAGCTGAGGAACCCGGTGCCGACGGCCGAAAGCACGATCCAGGAATAGCCCAGGATCGGGCGCTGCGCGACGGTGGGCACCACCATCGCCGCGATCGCGATCGAGGGCAGGAAGACGATGTAGACCTCGGGGTGGCCGAAGATCCAGAACAGGTGCTGCCAGAAGATCGGGTCGCCGCCGCGGGTATGGTCGAAGAACGGCCAGTCGAGCGCGCGTTCCAGTTCGAACAGCAGGTCGCCCGCGATCAGCGGCGGGAAGGCGAACAGGATCATGCCGCCGACCACCAGCACGTACCAGCTGTAGAGCGGCATCATGTGGATGCGCATCCCCGGCGGGCGGCACTTCAGCACGCCCACGATCAGCTCGACCGCCGCCGCGATCGAGGCGACCTCGATGAAGGACAGCCCCAGCAGCCAGATGTCCGACCCCGGCCCCTCGGCCTCGGTCGCGAGCGGGGGATACATGAACCAGCCCGAATTCGGCGCGGCATCGAACAGGATCGAGCCCAGCACGAAGATGCCGCCGATCAGGAAGCACCAGTAGCCGAAGGCCGACAGCCGCGGGAACGGCATGTCGCGCGCGCCGAGGAACGCGGGCAGCAGCAGGATCGCCATCGCCTCGAACAGCGGCACCGCGAAGAGGAACATCATCGCCGAGCCGTGCATCGTGAAGAACTGGTTGAACCGGTCGGCATCCAGGAACTGGATCCCCGGCCAGGCCAGCTGCACCCGCATCAGCAGCGCCAGCACCCCGGCGCAGAGCATGAAGGCGAAGCAGGTCAGCGAATACCACTTGCCGATCTCGGAATTGTTGACCGAACTCCAGTAGCCAAGCCCGGTCCTGGTCTGCCAGACCGCGCGCAGCCGGCGCTCCTGCGCCGCGGCAACCTCGGGCGCGACCGGCTCGGCCAGCATCTCCTCGGTCGGGGGATAGAGGCCCTCGGGCGCGCGCTGGGTCATTTCAGGCTTTCCAGGTAGGTGGCGAGCGCCGAGAGATCCGCGGCCGCGATCCAGTCGTAGGACGGCATCGCGACCCCGGGCTTGATCGCGCCGGCATGGGCGATCCAGTCCTGCAACGCCTGCGCGCCCATCGGAAGCGTGCCGGCGCCGACCGACCCGCGCGCGCCCAAATGCGTCAGGTCGGGCCCGACGAGGCCCGCATGCGCGGTGCCGCGGATCGCGTGGCAGGCGCCGCAGCCCTCGTCGCGGAACACCTCGGCGCCGCGGATCTCCTCGGGCGTCTCGGGGGGCCGGGCGGGGCGCGCCTCGGCGGCAAGCCAGGCGTCGAAATCGCCGGGCGCCAGGATCACCGCCTCGAAGGCCATCAGCGCATGCGAGGGGCCGCAGAACTCGGCGCACTGGCCGCGATAGCCGCCGGGGGTGTCGGGGCGCAGGGTCAGCACCGTCTCGCGGCCCGGGATCATGTCCATCTTGCCGCCAAGCGCCGGCACCCAGAACGAGTGGATGAAGCGGTTCGCGTTCAGCCGCAGCTCGGTCCGGGTGCCGGTGGGCAGGCGGATCTCGTTGGCGGCGACGATCGGGGCGGTCGCACCCTCGGGCCAGTATTCGACCCGCCACCACCATTCCTCGGCGGTGACGCGCAGCGTCAGCCCCTCGCCGGGCGCGCGCTGGGCGGGCATGATCGACAGCCCCCAGGCGAGCAGCGCCCCCACCAGCACCGTGGGCAGCACGACGCCGCCGCCGACGATCACCGCATTGGCGCGCGCGACCGGCATCGCGCCGGGGCGGTGGCGGGTGACGTACCAGAACAGCCCGTTCAGCCCCAGCCACAGCACCGCCGCGCCCGACAGCATCACGATGAACAGAAGCTTGAGCTGCGCCGCATCCTCGCCCGCCGGCGCCAGCGCCGACTGCCGTCCCGAACAGCCGGCAAGGATCGCCACCGCAAGCCACAGGGCCTGCGGCAGGCGGGCGGGAAGGAAAGGTCTCGTCTGTCGCAAGCCGGCCCCGGGGCAATCGTTCGATGCCCTAAGCACCGACGGCGCCGCAGGGTTCCCGAAAAATCGCGCCGGCGGCGCGCGGCGTCAGAACTCGACCCCGGCCTGTCCCTTGACGCCCGACCGGAACGGATGCTTGACCAGCGTCATCTCGGTCACCAGGTCGGCGGCCTCGATCAGCGCCTCCTTCGCGTTGCGCCCGGTCAGCACGACATGGGTCATCGCCGGCTTCTCGTCGCGCAGGAAGGCCAGCACCTCTTCGATGTCGAGATAGTCGTAGCGCAGCGCGATGTTGATCTCGTCCAGCAGCACCATGCGGATGGCGGGGTCGCGGATCAGCTCCTTGGCCTTCTCCCAGCCCGCCCGCGCCGCGGCGATGTCGCGCGCGCGGTCCTGCGTCTCCCAGGTGAAGCCCTCGCCCATGGCGTGGAACTGGCACAGATCGCCGAAATGGGTGGTGAGCAGGCGCCGCTCGCCGGTGTCCCAGGCGCCCTTGATGAACTGCACCACCGCGCAGGGCATGCCGTGGGCGACACAGCGCAGGATCATCCCGAAGCCCGAGGACGACTTGCCCTTGCCCGCCCCGGTATGGACGATCACCAGCCCCTTCTCGCCCTCCTTGGTCGCCATCATCCGGTCGCGCGCGGCCTTCTTCTTGGCCATCTTGCGGGCATGGCGGGCGTCGTCGCCCTCGGGCACCGCCGCGTCCTCACCCTGGGTCGCATCGCTCATCGGGGTCTCCTCAGCTTGACAACCGCCCCCCTCCTGCCTCAGGTGACGGGGCGCTGGTTCCTGTCCATAGGGCAGGCGAAGAGGGAATGCGATGCCCGGGTCCTCCGGTCAAGCGCAGCCGCCCCCGCGACCGTGACCGGAAAGGTCCGCCCAAGGCCACTGGCTTCAGCCGGGAAGGCGGGACGGACCGCTGGGAAGCCCGCTTCCCTGGATCCGCAAGCCGGGAGACCTGCCGGCGCGAGGAAGTTTCGGGCGGACGGGGTGATCCGCGACCGGCGCAAGGCGGGGCGCACCCGTCTTTCCGCCCGTTCGGCCCCCGCCCGCACATCTGAAGGGAGGCGCCGGCGCGATGACGGTCCTGCATGTCTGCACCACCTGCCGCGGCACCGAAGAGGTGCCCGAGGGCGGCCTGCGTCCCGGCGCCCGCCTGCACGCGGCCCTGGCCGACGGCCCCGCGCCCGCGGGCGTGACCGTGGTGCCCGTCGAATGCCTCTCGGCCTGCAATTCCGGCTGCGCCGTCGCGCTCTCGGCCCCCGGGCGCTGGTCCTATGTCTACGGCCGCATGACGCCCGAGGACGCGCCCGAGATCCTGCGCGGCGCCGCCGCCTATGCCGCCACCGCCGACGGGCTCGTGCCCTGGCGCGAGCGGCCCGTCATCTTCCGCAAGCAGTCGCTCGCCCGCATCCCCCCCATCCCGCAGGAGGCCTGAGATGTCAGACCTGACCAAGATCCCCGTCACCGTGATCACCGGCTTCCTCGGCTCGGGCAAGACGACGCTGGTGCGCCACCTGCTGCAGAACCCCGGCGGCCGGCGCCTGGCGGTGCTGGTCAACGAATTCGGCACCGTCGGCGTCGACGGCGAGATCCTGAAGGGCTGCGCCGACGAGAACTGCCCCGAAGAGAACATCATGGAGCTGGCGAACGGCTGCATCTGCTGCACCGTCGCCGACGACTTCATCCCGACGATCGAGAAGCTGCTGGCCCAGCCGGTGCGCCCCGAGCACATCCTGATCGAGACCTCGGGCCTCGCGCTGCCCAAGCCCCTCTTGAAGGCCTTCGACTGGCCCGCGATCCGCTCGAGGATCACCGTCGACGGCGTGATCGCGCTTGCCGATGCCGAGGCCGTGGCCGCCGGCCGCTTCGCCCCCGACGTGGATGCGGTGAACGCCCAGCGCGAGGCCGATGACAGCATCGACCACGAAACCCCGCTGTCCGAGGTGTTCGAGGACCAGATCGCCTGCGCCGACATCGTGCTTCTGACCAAGGCCGATCTCGCCGGCGAGGCGGGCCTTGCCGCCGCCCGCGACGTGATCGCGGCCGAGGCGCCGCGCCCGCTGCCGACGATCCCGGTGACCGAGGGCGCGATCGACCCCGCCCTGATCCTCGGCCTCTCGGCCGCGGCCGAGGACGACCTCGCCAACCGCCCCTCGCATCACGACGGCCATGACGACCACGAGCACGACGATTTCGACACGGTGGTCATCGACCTGCCCGAGATCGCCGATCCCGCCGACCTCGCCGCCCGGATCCAGCGCCTGGCGCGCGAGCAGCAGATCCTGCGGGTCAAGGGCTGGATCGCGGTGACCGGCAAGCCGATGCGGCTTCTGGTGCAGGCGGTGGGCGAGCGGGTGCGCCACCAGTTCGACGCGCCCTGGGGCGCGCGGCCGCGCAGCTCGCGGCTGGTGGTGATCGCCGAGCATGACCACGTCGACGTCGCCGCGATCCGGTCGGTGCTGCTCGACCCCGTCGAGGCCTGAGCCCGGCCGCGCCATGCACGTCGTCTTCCGCGAAAGCCACGGCCTCGACGAGACGGCCACCCCCTACGATCCCGGGCAGTCGCCCGGCGATCTGGTGGTGCTGTCCTTCTCCGACAGCGACCTCGGCGCCTTCGCCGAGGGCTGGCGGCAGGCCCGCGCCCGCGCGGCGGACCGACAAGACAGGACAGACGGGGTAAACGGGGCGGACCCGGTGCCCAGCCTGCGGCTGTGCAACCTCGTGGCGCTCAGGCACCCGGTCTCCACCGACACCTATGCCGAGACCACCCTGCAGGGCGCCAAGGCGATCCTCGTGCGCCTGATCGGCGGCGAGGCCTACTGGCCCTACGGCCTCGCCACCCTGCAGGACCTCGCCCGCCGCCGCGGCATCGCCCTCGCGGTGCTGCCCGCCGACGGCCAGGACGACCCGCGCCTCGCCGCGCTCTCGACCGTGCCGGGCTCGACGCTTTCGCGGCTCAAGCAGCTCTGCGATGCCGGCGGCGCGCTGGCGGCCGAGGCCGCGCTCTCGCAGCTCGCGCTCGCCGCCGGCCTCTGGCTCGCGCCGCCCCCCGGCGCCAAGACCCTGCCCGATCACGGCCTCTGGCACCCCGACCACGGCCCCCTCGTCGACTTTGCCCAAATATCCCGGGGGAGCGCCGCAGGCGCGGGGGCAGCGCCCCCGCCCGCCGCGGTCGTCACGGTCTACCGCAGCTATCTCACCGCCGCCGACATGGCCCCGGTCGCGGCGCTGGTCCGCGCGCTCGAGGCCCGCGGCTTCACCGCCTATGCGGCCTTCGTGCCCTCGCTGAAGGCCCCGGCCTCGGCGGCCTGGCTCGCCGCCCACCTCGCCGCGCACCCGCCCGCGGTGGTGATCAACGCCACCGCCTTCTCGGCCCGCGACGGCGCGGGGCGCACCCCGTTCGACGCGGTCGCGGCGCCGGTGTTCCAGGTCGCGCTCTCGACGGCGCGCGCGCGCGACTGGGCGGCGTCCGACCGCGGCCTCTCGCCCGCCGACCTCGCGATGCATGTGGTCCTGCCCGAGGTCGACGGCCGCATCGGCGCCGGGGTGATCAGCTTCAAGCAGCCCGCGCCCCGCGATCCCGATCTCGAGTGGTCGCGCTTCGCCCACCGCGCCCACCCCGGGCGCATCGACGCCGCCGTTGCGCGGATTGCCAATTGGCAATCGCTGCAAACCCTTCCCGCGCATGAGAAAAGCATCGCCCTCGTGCTGTCGACCTATCCCGGCCGCGCGCATCAGATCGCCCATGCCGTCGGCCTCGACGCGCTCGCCTCGGCCGAGGCGCTGATCGCCGATCTCGCAGCATCCGGGCATGACATCGGCGAGCTGGGCGGCCAGGCTGCAGGTCAGGCTGCGGGCCCGGCTGCGGGTGAAGAGGCGGCACCCGGGCAGGACCTCGCCCGGCGGCTGCTGCACGAGACGCTCGACTGGCCGCTCGCCGCATATCACGCGGCCCTCGCCGACCTGCCCGCGTCCCTGCGCGCGGCGCTCGCCGCCGCCTGGGGCGCGCCCGAGGACGATCCCCTGTGCGACGGCGCCAGCTTCCGCTTCCCGGCGGTCCGCAGCGGCCGGCTCGTCATCGCGCTGCAACCCGAGCGTGGCGAGATCGCCACGCGCGAGGACAGCTATCACGATCTCGCCCGCACCCCGCGCCACGGCTATGTCGCCTTCCACCTCTGGCTGCAGGCGCAGGGCATCGACGCGCTGATCCACATGGGCGCGCACGGCACGCTGGAATGGCTGCCCGGCAAGTCGGTCGCGCTGTCGGACGAGTGCTGGCCCGAGGCGCTGACCGGCGCGATCCCGGTGATCTACCCCTTCATCGTCAACGACCCCGGCGAGGCCGCGCAGGCCCGCCGCCGGATCGGCGCGCTGACGCTCGGCCACCTGCCGCCGCCGCTCGTCGCCGCCCAGACCCCGCCGGCGCTGCGCGAACTCGAACGGCTGCTCGACGAATATTCCACCGCCGACGGCCTCGACCCGGCGCGGCGCGACCGGCTGGTGGCCGCGATCCGCGCCGAGGCGCAGACGGCCGGGGTCGAGACCGACCTTGCCATCCCCGCCGCCGCCAGCGCCGCCGAGGCGATCCCGCAGATCGACCGCTTCGTCTGCGACCTGAAGGAAAGCCGGTTCGGCGACGGGCTGCATGTCTACGGCCGGGGCGCCTGCGGCACGGCGGAACGCGACGGGCTTCTCGCGGCGCTGGCCGGGGCCCGGGTCGAGGCCGGGCCCTCGGGCTCGCCCGCGCGCGGGCGCACCGACGTGCTGCCGACGGGCCGCAACCTCTATTCCGTCGACCCGCGCGCGGTGCCGTCGAAGGCCGCGCAGGCGCAGGGCGTGCGGCTGGCCGAAGAGCTGGTCCGGCGCCACCTGCAGGACCACGGCGACTGGCCGCGCGGGCTTGTCGTCGACCTCTGGGGCTCGGCCACGATGCGCACCGCGGGCGAGGATTTCGCGATGGCGCTGCACCTCGCGGGGCTGGCGCCGACATGGGATGCCGGCACCGGCCGCGTCACCGGGGTCGAGGTGATCCCGCTCGCGCTGCTGGACCGGCCGCGCATCGACGTGACGCTGCGGGTCTCGGGGCTGTTTCGCGACATCTTCCCCACGCTCGCGCAGCTGTTCGAGACCGGCACCGCCGCCCTCGCCGCGCGCGACGAGGACCCCGCCGACAACCCCTATCTCGCCCGGATCGCGCGCGTCTTCGGCCCCCGGCCCGGCCTTTACGGCGTCGCCATGGCCGCCGAGCTTGACACCTTCACCCCCGAGGCGCGCGCGGCGGCGGGCGAGGCCTGGCTTGCCGCCTCGGCCTGGGCGATCGGCGCCGACGGCGAAGCGCGCGAGGCGCGCGCCGCGCTCGAGACCCGGGTGCGCGGCGCCGATGCCTTCGTCCATGCCCAGGACCTGGCCGAGACCGACCTGCTGCTGGCCTCGGACTATGCCGCGCACGAGGCGGGCTTCGCCGCCGCCGCCGCCCGGCTGGGCGCCGCGGCGCCCAGCCTCTATCACCTCGACAACACCGACCCCGACAGCCCGCGCGCCCGCAGCCTGACCGAGGAGATCGCCCGCGTCACCCGGGCCCGCGCCGCCAACCCGGCCTGGGCCGAGGGGATGATGCGCCACGGCTTCCGCGGCGCCGCCGAGATCGCGGCCACGGCCGAGCACATGGCCGCCTTCGCCCATCTCGCCCAGGCGGTGCCGCCGCACCTGTTCGACCTGTATCACCAGGCGACGCTAGGCCGCGACGAGGTCACGGCCTTCATGGCCAGCGCCAATCCCGCCGCTTTGGCCGCACTCGGCGACGTTTTCCGCCGCTTGGCCGAGGCCGGTCTGTGGCACACCCGGTCGAACTCGATCGCGGCAGGTCTGGGTGCAGGGCCGGGGGGCGGGGAATGACCGGGTTCGAGATCAGGGGCTGGTGTCCCGGCGCGCTGCGCCCGATGCGGTCGGGCGACGGGCTGGTCGTGCGCATCCGCGCCCATGCCGGGCGGCTGAGCCCGGCCCAGGCCATCGGCATCGCCCGCGCCGCCGAGATCCACGGCAACGGCCTGCTGGACCTGTCGGCGCGCGCCAACCTGCAGATCCGCGGCGTCACCGACGACAGCCACCCGGCGCTGATCGAGGCGCTGCGCGCGCTGGGGCTGGTCGATGTCGACATCGCCGCCGAGACCCGGCGCAACATCCTGTGCACCCCCTTCGCCGAGACCCGGCCGCTGGCCGCCGCGCTCGAGGCCGCGCTGGCGGGCGCGCCGCCGCTGCCGGGCAAGTTCGGCTTCGCGCTCGATACCGGCGCACGCCGCTGGCTGGCCGGGGCCGCCGCCGACATCCGCATCGAGCGTGGCCGCGACGGCGGGCTTTTGCTGCGCGCCGACGGTGCCGAGACCGGGCTGGCGGTGACCGAGGCCGAGGCGCCCGCCCGCGCGATCGCCCTGGCGCACTGGTTCGCCGACAGCGGCGGCGCGCCCGAGGGCCGGGGCCGGATGGCCGCGCATCTTGCCGCCGGGGCCCGGATCCCGGCCGCGCTGTCGGGCCCGGCCATGCCGGCCGAGGCCGCGCCCGCGCCGGGCCCGGGCCTGCGCCCCGAGGGCGCGCTGGTCGGCTTCGCGATGGGCGAGATGCGGGCGCGGACGCTGTCGGCGATCGCGGGCATGGGCCACGACCTGCTGCTGACGCCGTGGCGGATGATCCTGATCGCGGGGGCCGAGCGGCTGCCCGCGCTGCCCCATGTCGTCACCGATCCCGCCGATCCGCTGCGCCGCATCGTCGCCTGCACCGGCGCGCCGCGCTGCCCGCAGGCGCTGGCGCCGACGCGGGCGCTGGGGCGGGCGCTGGCCGCCAACCTGCCCGAGGGCGCGCTGCTGCATGTCTCGGGCTGCGCCAAGGGCTGCGCCCATCCCGGCCCCGCGCCCTTCGTGCTGACCGCCACCGCCCACGGCTTCGACTTCGCCCGCGAGGCCCGCGCCTCGGACCCGCCCGAGATCCGCGACATCGGCCCCGAGGCCCTCGCCGACCCCGCCCTGTTCACCGCCCGACCGCATGCCAGAGAAGACGACGATGCCCCATACCTATGAAACCGACGGCGCCGCCATCTACCTGGAAAGCTTCGCCACGATCCGGGCCGAGGCCGACCTCGCGCGGTTCACCCCCGAGGAGGAGGTGGTCGCGGTGCGCATGATCCATGCCGCGGGCATGGTCGGGCTGGAGCGCCACGTCCGCTTCACCCCCGGCATGGCGATCGCGGCGCGTGCGGCGCTCGAGGCCGGGGCGCCGATCCTGTGCGACGCGCGGATGGTCAGCGAAGGCATCACCCGCCCGCGCCTGCCCGCCGGCAACCAGGTGATCTGCACGCTGCACGA
This sequence comes from Frigidibacter sp. MR17.24, assembly GCF_037095655.1. NCBI lineage: Bacteria > Pseudomonadati > Pseudomonadota > Alphaproteobacteria > Rhodobacterales > Paracoccaceae > Frigidibacter > Frigidibacter sp. MR17.24. The sequence continues at coordinate 15,908 of NZ_JBAWKE010000013.1, read as the reverse complement.
TCCCGCGGTGCCCGAGATGGCGAAGGCGATGGGCAACACCCGCTCGGCCGCGGCGCTGGAGCTGTGGCGGCCGCACCTGGCCGGCGCGGTCGTCGCGATCGGCAATGCGCCGACGGCGCTGTTCCACCTGCTGAACATGCTGGAAGACCCGGCCTGCCCGCGCCCGGCCGCGATCATCGGCTGCCCGGTGGGCTTCGTCGGCGCCGCTGAATCGAAGGCCGCGCTGATCGCCGCGCCCCCCTGCCCCGCCGTCGTGGTCGAGGGCCGGCTCGGCGGCTCGGCCATCACCGTGGCCGCGGTCAACGCGCTTGCCAGCCGCAAGGAGTGAGGCCCGTGAAGATGCCCCCCTCTCCCGCCGCCCAGCCGCACGAGCCCGTCGCCAAGGTGACCGGCCGCGTGATCTGCGCGGGCCTCGGGCCCGGCGACCCGGACCTTCTGTCGGTCAAGGCCGACCGGGTGATCCGCGCCGCGCGCCACGTGGCCTTCTTCCGCAAGGCCGGCCGCGCCGGCCAGGCCCGCCGCATCGTCGAGGGGATGATCGACGCGCAAGCCATCGAATACGCGATGGAATACCCGGTCACGACCGAGATCCCCTTCGATCATCCCGACTACGTCACCGCGCTCGCCCGGTTCTACGACGACTGGGCGGCGCGGCTCGCCACCCTCGCCGCGACCGAGGAGGTCGTGGTGCTGTGCGAGGGCGATCCCTTCTTCTACGGCTCGTTCATGCACCTGCATTCGCGGCTGCAGGGCCGCGTGCCGGTCGAGGTGATCCCGGGCATTCCCGGCATGGCCGGCTGCTGGCATGCCTCGGGCGTGCCGATCACCTGGGGCGACGACGTGATGACCGTGCTGATGGGCACCCTGCCCGAGGCCGAGCTGGCGCGCCATGCCGCCGGGGCCGACGCGCTGGTGGTGATGAAGACCGGGCGCAACCTGCCCAAGGTGCGCCGGGCGCTGGCCGCCGCCGGGCGGCTGGCCGATGCCTGGCTGGTCGAGCGCGGCACGATGCCGGGCCAGCGCGTCGCGCGGCTGGCCGAGGTCGCCGATGCCGACTGCCCCTATTTCGCGATCGTGCTGGTGCATGGCCGCGGCCGCCGGCCGGAGCTGCCGGAATGAGCGGCTGGGTCAAGGTCGTGGGCCTCGGCCCCGGAGCCGAGACGATGGTCACGCCCGAGGTGACGGCGGCGCTGGATGCGGCCACCGACATCGTCGGCTACATTCCCTATGTCGCCCGCGTCGCGCCGCGCGCGGGCCTGACGCTGCACCCCTCCGACAACCGGGTCGAGGCCGAGCGGGCGCGCGCCGCGCTGGACATGGCCCGCGCCGGGCGGCGGGTGGTGGTGGTGTCCTCGGGCGATCCCGGCGTCTTCGCGATGGCGGCCGCGGTGCTCGAGGTGCTGACGCCCGCGGATGACACGCTCGACGTGCAGGTCCTGCCCGGCATCACCGCGATGCTGGCCGCGGCGGCGCGCGCCGGGGCGCCGCTCGGGCACGATTTCTGCGCGATCAACCTGTCGGACAACCTCAAGCCCTGGGCGCTGGTCGAACGGCGCCTGCGGCTGGCGGCCGAGGCCGATTTCGCGATGGCCTTCTACAATCCCCGCTCGAAATCCCGCCCCGAGGGCTTTGCCAAGGTGCTCGGGATCCTGCGCGATGCCTGCGGCCCGGACCGGCTGATCACCTTCGCCCGCGCCGTCTCGACCCCGGACGAGCGGCTGGTGACCGTGACCCTGGCCGAGGCGCGGCCCGAGATGGCGGACATGCGCACCGTGGTGCTGGTGACCAACAGCCTGGGCCGCCGCGCCGGGCGCTTCGTCTATTCGCCGCGCTCGGTGCCGGCAGGTCCGGATCCGGCGGGGACCCCCGCGTGAGCCAGCCAGCGCGTCACCTCCTCGACCGTGCCGAGCACGGGGCGCGCGGGGATCGCCGGGCGGTCGATCATCACCACCGGCAGCCGCAGCGCCCGCGCGGCGTCAAGCTTGGCGCGCGCCCCGCTGCCGCCCGCGTTCTTGGCCACGACATGGGTGATGCCATGCGCGCGCATCAGCGCGAGGTCGTCCTCGGTCGTGAAGGGGCCGCGGGCGATGACGGCCTCGGCATTGGGGATCGGCAGCGCCTCGGGCAGGTCGACAAGGCGCAGCAGGTAGCGGTGCTGGTCGCGCGCGGCGAAGGGCTGCAGCGACTGGCGGCCGATCGCGAGGAACACCGCCGCCGGCGTCTCGGGCAGCGCGGCCGCGGCGGCATCGGCATCGGGGACGCGGGTCCAGTCGTCGCCGGGCACCGGCGCCCAGGCCGGGCGTTCGAGCGCGACCAGCGCCGTGCCCGCGGCGCGGCAGGCGGCGACGGCATTGGCGCTGATGCGCGCGGCGAAGGGGTGGGTCGCGTCGATCACGTGGCTGATCGCGTGGTCGCGCAGGTAGGCCGCCATCCCCTCGGGACCGCCGAAGCCGCCGATGCGCACCGGGATCGGCTGCGCCGCCGGCGCCTCGGTGCGCCCGGCGTAGGAGAAGATCGCGGGGCGCCGGGCATCGGCCAGCGCCCGGGCCATGCGGCTGGCCTCGGTGGTGCCGCCGAGAAGAAGGATGCGCATCGTGGCTGAGCCCTGGGTCACGATCATCGGTCTGGGCGAGGATGGCCCGGAGGGGCTGTCGGTGGCAAGCCGCGCCGCGCTCGACGCGGCGGAAGCCGTGTTCGGCGGGCCGCGCCACCTGGCGCTGGCCGGGATCGACGCGGGCCGCGCGCGGCCCTGGCCGGTGCCGTTCGACACCGCGCCGGTGCTGGCGCTGCGCGGCACGCGCGTCGCGGTGCTGGCCTCGGGCGACCCGTTCTGGCACGGCGCGGGCGGCACGCTCGCCGCCGATCTCGCCCCCGGCGAATGGCGCTGTTTCCCGGCGCCCTCGGCCCCCGCGCTCGCCGCCGCGCGGCTGGGCTGGCGGCTTGAGGACTGCATCGCGCTCGGGCTGCATGCCGCGCCGTTCGAACGTCTGCGCCCGCTGCTGGCGCCCGGGGTGCGCGCCATCGTCACCCTGCGCGACGGCGCGGCCCCGGCCGAGCTGGCCCGCTGGCTGACCGCGCGCGGCCACGGCCCCTCGCGCGTCTGGGTGATGCAGGCGCTTGGCGGCCCGCGCGAAGAGATCCTTGCCGCCACCGCCGAGACCTTCGCCAGCCCCGCCGCGGCGCCCTGCCTGATGGCGATCGAGGCCGCGGGCACCGGGTTCCTGCCGCGCGCGCCGGGCCTGCCCGAGGATCTCTTCGCCCATGACGGCCAGATCACCAAGGCGCCGATCCGCGCCGTGACCCTATCCGCGCTGGCGCCGCGTCCGGGCGAGCACCTGTGGGACGTCGGCGGCGGCTCGGGGTCGGTCTCGGTCGAATGGGGGCTGGCGGGGGGACGGGCCACGGTGATCGAGGCCAAACCCGCGCGCGCCGCGAACATCCGTGCCAATGCCGAGGCCTTCGGGCTGGCGCACCGCATCGCCGTCGTCGAGGGCCGCGCGCCCGAGGCGCTGGCGGGCCTGCCGCCGCCCGAGGCGGTCTTCGTCGGCGGCGGCTTCTCGCTCGCGCTGTTCGAGGCGCTGCGCGCGGCGGCGCCGGCGGCGCGGATCGTGGTGAACGCGGTCACGCTCGAGACCGAGGCGCTGCTGGTGCACCTGCAGGGCAGCCACGGCGGCAGCCTGCTGCGGATCGAGACCGCGCAGGCCGAGCCGCTGGGCCCGCTGCACGGCTGGTCCCGGGCGCGGCCGGTCGTGCAATGGCGGCTGGGATGAGCGTGGCGGGGGTGGGCTTCACTTCGCGCGCGACGGCGGCCTCGGTCGCCTCGGCGCTGGCGCGGGCGGGCGGGGCGCCGCAGGCGCTGGCCACGGCGGCGGCCAAGGCCGAGGCGCTGGAGCGGCTGACGGGCCGCGCGGTGATCGCCGTCGCGCCCGCCGCGCTGGCCGCGCAGCGCACGCTGACGGACAGCGCGGCAAGCCGGGCGGCGCAGGGCACCGGCTCGGTCGCCGAGGCGGCGGCGCTGGCGGCGGCGGGCCCGGGCGCGCGGCTGGCGGGGCCGCGGGCGATTTCGGATGACGGACAGGCCACGGCGGCGCTCGCCCTTGGCCCGGGAGAAGACCTATGACTGTGCATTTCATCGGCGCCGGACCGGGCGCGGCCGACCTTCTGACGCTGCGGGGCCGCGACCTGATCGCCGCGGCGCCGGTCTGCCTTTACGCGGGCTCGCTGGTGCCCGAGGGGGTGCTGGCGCATTGCCCGCCCGGCGCCCGGATCGTCAACACCGCGCCCCTCAGCCTCGACGAGATCATGGCCGAGATCGCCGCGGCCCATGCCGCGGGCCAGGATGTCGCGCGGCTGCATTCGGGCGACCTGTCGGTCTGGTCGGCGATGGGCGAACAGCTGCGCCGGCTGCGCGCGATGGGCATCCCCTATGACGTCACCCCCGGCGTGCCCAGCTTCGCCGCCGCCGCCGCCACGCTGGGGGCCGAGCTGACGCTGCCCGGGCAGGCGCAGTCGGTGGTGCTGACGCGCACCTCGGGGCGCGCCACCGCGATGCCCGAGGGCGAGACGCTGGCCAACTTCGCCGCGACCGGCGCGGTGCTGGCGATCCACCTGTCGGTGCACGTGCTGCCGAAGGTGGTGGCGGAGCTGACGCCGCATTACGGCCCCGACTGCCCGGTCGCCGTGGTCTGGCGCGCCAGCTGGCCCGACGAGCGCGTGGTGCGCGCGACGCTCGCCACCATCGAGGCCGCGGCCGAGGACACGCTGGGGCGCACCGCGCTGATCCTCGTGGGCCGGACGCTCGCGGCCGAGGGCTTTGGCGAAAGCCGGCTTTACGCGGGCGACTACGACCGCCGCTATCGCCCCGTCGGCACCGATCCCCGCTTTCCCGACGCCTCATGACCGCGCCCGGCCTCATCATCTCGGCCCCCGCCTCGGGCACCGGCAAGACCACGGTCACGCTGGGGCTTGCGCGCGCCTTCGTCCGCGCGGGCGTCGCGGTGCAGGCGTTCAAGAGCGGCCCGGACTACATCGATCCCGCCTTCCACCGCGCGGCGACGGGGCGGGCCTCGGTCAACCTTGACAGCTGGGCTATGGGCGCGGGGCAGATCGGCGCGCTGATCGCCGCCGGAACCGGGGCCGAAATCGGCGCCGACACGCCGGCCGAACTGGTGATCGCCGAGGGGTCGATGGGCCTGCACGACGGGGTCGCGGCCCCGGGCGAGAGCGGCACCGGCTCCTCGGCCGACCTTGCGGCGCTGACCGGCTGGCCGGTGGTGGTGGTGATCGACGCCTCGGGGCAGGCGCAGACCGCGGGTGCGGTGGCGCTGGGGCTGGCCGCGTTCCGCGCCGACATCCGCATCGCGGGGGTGATCCTGAACCGCGTGGCCTCGCCCCGCCACGAGGCGCTGCTGCGCGCCGGGATCGGGGCCGCGGGGCTTGCGGTGCTGGGCGCGCTGCCGCGGCTCGCCGCGATCGAGATGCCCGAGCGTCACCTCGGCCTCGTGCAGGCCGAGGAGCAGGCGGGGCTCGACGCGATCCTCGACGCGGCGGCCGATCTGGTGGCGGGGCATTGCGATCTGGACGCGATCCGCGCCGCGGCGCGGGCCTGTGCGCTGGGCGCCGCGGCCCACCGGCCGCTGCCGCCGCCGGCCGGGCGCATCGCGCTGGCGCGCGACGAGGCCTTCAGCTTCGTCTACCCGCATCTCGTCGCGGGCTGGCGCGCGGCCGGCGCGACGATCCTGCCGTTCTCGCCGCTGGCCGACGAGGCGCCCGATCCCTCGGCCGGCGCCTGCTGGCTGCCCGGCGGCTATCCCGAGCTGCATGCCGGACGGCTGGCCGGCGCGGCGCGCTTCCGCGCGGGGCTGCGCGCCTTCGCCGAGACGCGCCCCGTGCACGGCGAATGCGGGGGCTACATGGCGATGGGGGCGGGGCTGGTGGCCAAGGACGGCACCCGGCACGAGATGGCCGGGCTCTTCGCGCTCGAGACCAGCTTCGCCGGGCGCCGGATGCACCTGGGCTATCGGCTGGCCGAGCTGGCCACCCCCGCCCCCGGCCTGCCCGCCCGGGCGCGCGGGCACGAATTCCACTATGCCACGATCCTGTCGCAGCCTGATGCGCCGCTCGCGCGCGTCACCGACGCGACCGGCGCCGCGGTGCCCGAGACCGGATCGACGCGCATCCTGCCCGGCGGCGGGCGCGCGACCGGCAGCTTCTTCCACCTGATCGCCGAGGCCACATGACGACCGATCCCTTCCCTCCCGGCTCCGTCGCCTTCGTCTCGGCCGGCCCGGGCGACCCCGAACTTCTGACGCTGAAGGCGGTGGCGCGGCTGGCCGCGGCCGACGTGGTGCTGTTCGACGATCTCGCCTCGGGGCCGGTGCTGTCCCATGCCCGCGCGGGGGCCGAGCTGATCGCCGTCGGCAAGCGCGCCGGGCGGCCCTCGGCCAAGCAGGACCACGTCAACCGCCTGATCGTCGAGCAGGCGCAGGCCGGGCTGCGGGTGGTGCGGCTGAAATCCGGCGACAGCGGCATCTTCGGCCGGCTGGAGGAGGAGATCGTCGCGCTGCAGGCCGCCGGCATCGGCTTTCACATCGTGCCCGGCGTGCCCTCGGCCTGCGCGGCGGCGGCGGCGGCGGCGATCCCGCTGACGCGGCGGCTGACGGCGCGGCGGGTGCAGTTCATCACCGGCGCCGACGTGAGCGGCGGCCTGCCCGAGGCGATGAACTGGGCCGCGCTCGCCGATCCCGAGGCGACCACGGTCGTCTTCATGGGCCGGCGCACCTTCCCGACCTTCGCGGCGCTCCTGATGACGCGCGGCCTGTCGCCCGCCACCCCCGCGCTGATGGCCGAGGCGGTGGGCCAGCCCGAGCAGCGGCTGGTGCGGATGACGCTGTCGACGCTGGCGGCGCGGCTGGCGTCCGAGGCGCCGGGCACGGCGCCGGCGCTGATCCTTTACGGCCCGCTCGCGGGCGAGGACGGCGCAGGGACTTGACCGCCGCCTCACGCGCGCGTTACCTGAAGATCTCTTTGGTGCCCGCAAGCACGCCCCAGGCGTCGGGCTTCATCGGGAACGGGGAAGGGCGGACCCAATCGCGGCGCCCGAAGCCCCGGCCGCCCCCGCGACTGTATGCGGTGAGGCGGGCCTGCCACGCGTGCCACTGGGCCAAGCCGCCGCGCCGATCCTCGGCGCCGGAGCCCGGGAAGGCCGCAGGTCCGCCCTCGACCCGCGAGCCAGGAAACCGGCCTGAGAGGTGACCCTCGGACCGCCGTCGGGTGTGACGGCAAGGAGATCCTGATGCATATCGAACATGGCGTCGTCACCGGCGCGAAACTGCTGCTGAGCTATGGCACCGCCGCCGCCGCGGGCGCGACCGCGCTGAAGATGACGGCCGAGGCCGCGCTGGAGAAGGGGCTGCCCTCGCTCGCCGCGCGCTCGGTCCTTGCGACCGCCGCCGTCTTCACCTTCTTCCAAGTGCTGCCGCACCATCCCGTCGGCATCTCGGAGGTGCACCTGATCCTGGGCTCGACCCTGTTCCTGCTGTTCGGCGCCGCGCCGGCCGCGGTCGGGCTGGCGATGGGCCTGCTGCTGCAGGGCCTGTTCTTCGCGCCCTTCGACCTGCCGCAATACGGCATGAACGTCACCACGCTGCTGGTGCCGCTGTTCGGCCTGCGGGCGCTGGCCGCGCGGATCATCGCGCCCGGCACCGCCTATGTCGATCTGAGCTATGGCCAGGCGCTGAAGCTGTCGACCGCCTATCAGGGCGGGATCGTCGCCTGGGTCGGGTTCTGGGCGGTCTACGGCCAGGGCTTCGAGGCCGCGAACCTTGCCGCCATCGGGTCGTTCGGCCTGGCCTACATGTCGGTCGTGCTGCTGGAGCCGCTGGTCGACCTGGCCGTGCTGGCCGGCGCCAAGTCGCTGAAAGGGCTTGAGAAGTCCGGCATCGTGACGCCGCGCCTGCATCACGCCGCCTGATCTTTCGCGCTGGCGCGAAACCGTCTATCGCTTGCGGGCCCCGGGGATCGATCCCGGGGCCCGTTCCATGTCCGGGGGGCCCATGATCCATCTTTCGCTGGTCGGCATCGGCACCGGCCACCCCAAGCACCTGACCTTCCAGGCGGCCGAGGCGCTGCGCGCGGCCGACATCGTGCTGATCCCCGAGAAGGGCGAGGACAAGGCCGACCTTGCCGACCTGCGCCGCGCGATCGCGGCCGAGGTGATCGGCGACACCGGCCGGCTGCGGCCGTTCCCGCTGCCCGTCCGCGATCCCGCGATCCCCGCCTACGAGGCCCGCGTCGCCGACTGGCACGACCGCATCGCGGCGGTCTGGGACCGGGCGATCGGCCCCGGCCCGGCGAGGGTGGCGCTGATGGTCTGGGGCGATCCGTCGCTGTATGACAGCACCCTGCGCATCGCCGGGCGGCTGGCCGCGGTGCGGCCGGTGACGGTCGACGTGATCCCGGGCGTGACCTCGATCCAGGCGCTGTGCGCCGCGCACCGCATCCCGCTGAACGAGGTCGGCAAGCCCTTCGTGGTCACCACCGGGCGGCGGCTGCGCGACGAGGGCTGGCCCGCTGGCGTCGACACGGTGGTGGTGATGCTGGACGCGGGCGGCGCCTTCGCGGCCGTGCCGCCCGCGGGGGTGGAGATCTGGTGGTCGGCCTATGCCGGCATGACCGAGGAGATCAGCATCTCGGGCCCGCTGTCCGAGGTGTCGGACCGCATCCTGCAGACGCGGGCCGCGGCGCGGGCGCGCCACGGCTGGATCATGGACATCTACCTGATGCGCCGCGCCTAGGCCGGCTGTGCGATGCCGCGCGCCCGGGCAAGGCTGGCCGCGGTCTTCACGTAGCGGGCAAAGCCCAGGTCGCTTGCGTCGATGTCGGTCGCGCGGCCCGAGATCAGGTCCGCCAGCACCCGGGCCGAGCCCGCCGACATCGTCCATCCCAGCGTGCCATGGCCGGTGTTCAGCCACAGGTTCTCGACCGGCGAGCGGCCGACGACCGGGGTGCCGTCGGGCGTCATCGGGCGCAGGCCGGTCCAGAAGCTGGCGGCCTTCAGGTCGCCGCCGCCGACGAACAGGCTGCCGGCCGAGCGTTCCAGCGTGCCGCGGCGCTTGAGGTTCAGCGACTGGTCGAAGCCGTTGATCTCGGCCAGGCCGCCGATGCGGATCCGCTCGCCCAGCCGGGTGATCGCGATCTTGAACGTCTCGTCCATCACCGTCGATTCCGGGGCGCGCGACGGATCAAGGATCGGCGCGGTCAGCGAGTAGCCCTTGACCGGGTAGATCGGCAGCCGGAACCCCAGCGGCGCGGTCAGCGCCGGCGAATGCGACCCGAGCGCCAGCACGAAGGCATCGGCGTGGATCAGGCCGCGGTCGGTCTCGACCGCGTCGATCCGGCCCGCGCGCGCCACCAGCCGGCGGATGCCGACGCCCCAGCGGAATGCCACGCCCGCCGCCGCCGCCATCTCGGCCAGGCGGTTCGAGAACTTGAAGCAGTCGCCGGTCTGGTCGTTGGGCAGCCGCAGCCCGCCCGCGATCAGATGCGCCGCGCCGGCCATGCCGGGTTCGACCGCGAGGCAGCCGGCGCGGTCGAGTTCCTCGAAGGCGACGCCGTCCTCTTTCAGGACCTTGATGTCCTTCTGCACCGCCTCGATCTGCTTTTCGGAGCGGAACACCTGCAGCGTGCCCTGCTGGCGGTCGTCGAAGGTGATGCCGGTGGCGGCGCGCAGGCTGTCCAGCCGATCGCGGCTGTATTCGGCAAGGCGGGTCATGCGCGACTTGTTGACCGCGTAGGCGGCAGAGGTGCAGTTGCCCAGCATCTCGCCCAGCCAGGTCAGCTTCAGCCGGTCGGGCGCCAGGTTCAGGATCAGCGGCGCGTCCTTCTGGAACATCCACTTCAGCGCCTTCAGCGGGATGCCCGGCGCGGCCCAGGGGGTGGAATAGCCGGGGCTGACCTCGCCCGCGTTGGCAAAGCTCGTCTCGAGCGCGGGGCCCTGCTGGCGGTCGATCACGGTGACCTCGTGGCCGGCCTGTGCAAGCTCCCACGCGGTGGTGACGCCGATGACCCCTGCCCCCAGTACCACGATGCGCATGGCGATGATCCCCGATCCGATGCCGATGTTGCGTTGGCAAAAGGATATCCGAGGAGCGGGAAATATCTTGGCAAATGCGCCCGCCGCCGCCCGCTGCGGCGCGACAGGCTTGCGCGGACAAGGCCGGATCGTCGAAGCTTCTTCGACATCCGGCGGAACGGGCCGAAGCCTGTCCCGCCGATCGTCCGAATCGGCGGCGATCAGCCCGCCACGGGCATCCGCAGGCCGAGGATCTGGCGCGCCTGCTGCCAGGTCGCGACCGGCCGGTCGTATTTCGCGCACAGATCCACCGCCCGGCGCACCAGCGCCGCGTTCGACGGCGCGAGCCGCTCGCGGTCGAGGCGGACGTTGTCCTCCATGCCGGTGCGGGTGTGGCCGCCCTTGGCGATCGACCATTCGTTGATCGTCAGCTGCGCCGGGCCGATGCCGGCGGCGCACCACTGCGCGTCGGGCGCCAGCCGCTTCAGCGTCTCGATGTAGAAATCGAAGATCGGCTCGTCGGGCGGCATCGCGTTCTTCACCCCCATCACGAACTGCACGTAGAGCGGGCCCTTCAGCCGGCCGTCGGCCTGCATCCGCGTGGCCTGCACGATGTGCGACAGGTCGAAGGCCTCGATCTCGGGCTTGATGTCATGGGCGAGCATCTCGGCGGCCAGCCAGTCGACCAGATCGGGCGGGTTCTCGTAGACCCGGGTCGGGAAGTTGTTCGAGCCGACCGAGAGCGAGGCCATGTCTGGCCCGAGCGGCAGCATCCCGCCGCGCGTCCGCCCCGCGCCCGAGCGCCCGCCGGTCGACAGCTGCACGATCAGGCCGGGGCAGTGCGTCTCCAGCCCCTCTTTCAGCCGCGCGAAGCGCTCGGGGTCCGAGGTCGGCTTGCCCTCGTCGTCGCGCACGTGGCAGTGGGCGATGGTGGCGCCGGCCTCGAAGGCCTCGTGCGTCGACTCGATCTGTTCGGCGATCGTGATCGGCACCGCGGGGTTGTTGTCCTTGGTCGGCAGCGATCCGGTGATCGCGACGCAGATGATGCACGGCGGCGTGGCGGCGGAGGGGGTCGGGCTGGTCATCGCATGTCTCCTGGTCGGGCCGGGGGTCCGGGACGTGCCCGGGCCGTCGCCGGGCAAGGGAACACCGCTTTGCGCTTCGGGCGCAAGGCCTTGCAGCACCGCACCGGCGCCGCGCCCGCCCCGGGTGCCGCGCGGGCAGGCCGTGCAGCAGGCCGGGCGGGGATGCCGTGCGGGAACGGGTCGCAAGGGTCCGGCGGGGCGGGCGGGCCGTCGGCGCAAGCGGGACGTGCGCCCTGCTGCGGATTTGTTAGGATCGCGTTGACCAGGATGCCGGGCAAGGTGGAAGGACGAGGCGAAAGGACATGGCCGTGACCAGCCGCGACGATGACGACGTCTTCGACCAGATCCTGAGCGGTCTTGGCACCGCGCCGGAGGGCGGCCCCGACGGGACCGCCGGCGATGCCCCGGCGGGCGCGCCGGCGCGGCTGTCCTGGGTCGATCCCGCCACCTGCGTGATGTGGGGCCGCCACAACCGCGCCTATGACAAGCTGACCCCGGAGAGCTGCCGCGAGCTGATCGATTCGATGCGCGCGCAGGGACGGCAGGAATTCCCGGCCGTCGTGCGCCGGCTGTCGCCCGAGGCCTCGGCCGCGCGCGGCGGCGCGCTGTTCGAGGTGATCTGCGGCGCGCGCCGGCATTTCGCCGTCAGCTGGCTGCGGGCACAGGGGCTGGGGTTCCTGTACCTGGTCGAGGAGCGCGGCCTGGCCGACGAAGAGGCGTTCCGCCTGGCCGACATCGAGAACCGCGAGCGCAAGGACCTGTCGGACCTTGAACGCGCGCGCGACTATGCCGACGCGCTCGACCTTTATTACGGCGGGCGGCAGCGCACGATGGCGCAGCGGCTCGAGGTGTCGGAGGCTTGGCTGTCGCGCTATCTGCAGCTGGCACGGCTGCCGGCCGAGATCGTCGAGGCCTTCGCCAGCGCCGGCGAGCTGAAGGAACTGCATGCCCGCGCGCTGCGCCCGATGCTGGCCGAGGCCGAGCACAAGGTGATCGCCGAGGCCCGCGCCATCGCCCGCGAGCAGGAGCGCGCACGCCGCGGCGAGGGCGACGCGGTGCACACCGCGCGGGTGCTGTCGCGGCTGCGCGGCGCCTGGAAGGGACCCAAGCCCGACAAGGGCGTGCGCGGGCTGGTGTTCCGCCGCAGCCAGCACGAAAGCGGCGTGGTCATGCGCCGCAAGGGCCGGTCGGTCACGCTGGAATTTTCCGACAGCCTGTCCGAGGCCGCGCTGCGCGCCGCGCTCGAGGCCTATCTCGAGCACCGGTTCCGAGGCTGAGGCCGGCCCGCCGGGCGCGGGTCAGGCGAAGTACTGCGGGAATTCCTGGCGCAGGATCTCGACCCGGGCCACGGTCTGGCTGAGATGGTCGCGCACCGCGCGCATCGCCTGTTCGGGATCGCCCGAGGCGATGCCCGCGACGATGTCGTTGTGCCCCGCCAGGATCGACAGCACCTTGCCCGTCTCGGGCAGGTGCAACCGGCGGATCCGTTCGAGATGGCCCGAGCGTTCGCGCGACAGGTGGTTCAGCCCGGTCTGGCCGACGCCGGCGAACAGCGTCTGATGGAACAGCTCGTCCAGTTCCTGAAACAGCGCGATCTGGCTCATGTCCTCGGCGATCGCCTCCTGCATGCGGATGATCGACCGCGCCCGGGCGAGGATCGCGCCGTTGTCGGCCACGGCAAGCCGCCGGCAGACCTCGGTCTCGAGCGCAAGGCGCAGGAAATGCGCCTCGTAGACCTTGGGCACGTCGATCCGGGTCACCACCGTCTTCGACTGCGGGAAGATGAACACCAGCCCCTCCTGGCGCAGCAGCTGCAACGCCTCGCGCACCGGGGTCTGGCTGACGCCGTATCCTGCCGCCAGCTCGTTGCGCGCCAGCGTCGTGTCGGGCGCGAGGTCGAGCGTGATGATGCGCTGGCGCAGGTCGCCATAGATGCGCTGCACCGTCGTGCCGCTTTGCACCAGCGGCGACGTCAGTCCGAAGCTTTCGGCAAGGGCAGTGGTCATGCGCGTCTCCTGATGGCCCACAAATCTAGACGCTGCCTGAGACGCAGGCAACAGCGATTGGGGTATTGATATGCATGCGTAACTGAAATATTAGTATCTGCGGAGCGCATCGATCCCGATTCCGATGCGAAGGAGAGGAACATGGCGACAGTTAAGACGGCCGGCGAGCTCCGGTCCGCGCGATGGTTCGCGCCCGACGACCTGCGCAGTTTCGGCCACCGCAGCCGGATGAACCAGCTGGGCTATTCCGAGGACGAGTTCCTGGGCAAGCCGCTCATCGGCATCCTGAACACCTGGTCCGAGATCAATTCCTGCCACGGCCACTTCCGCGAACGCGCCGCCGACGTGAAGCGGGGCGTGGCGCAGGCCGGCGGCTTCGCGGTCGAAATGCCGTCGCTGTCGGTCGACGAGAGCTTCACCAAGCCGACCTCGATGCTCTATCGCAACATGCTGGCGATGGAGACCGAGGAGATGATCCGGTCGCACCCGTTCGACGGCGTGGTGCTGATGGGCGGCTGCGACAAGACCACGCCGGGCCTGGTGATGGGGGCGCTGTCGGCGGGTGTGCCGATGATCTACCTGCCGGCCGGGCCGATGCTGCGCGGCAATTACGCGGGCAAGATCCTCGGCTCGGGCTCGGACGCGTGGAAATACTGGGACGAACGCCGCGCGGGCAACATCAGCGACGAGGAATGGCTGGGCGTGCAGGGCGGGATCGCCCGGTCGCACGGCACCTGCATGACGATGGGCACCGCCAGCACGATGACCGCGATCGCCGACGCGATGGGGCTGACGCTGCCCGGCGCCTCGTCGATCCCGGCGGTGGATGCCAACCACCAGCGGATGTCGGCGGGCTGCGGGCGGCGGATCGTCGAGATGGTCTGGGAGGACCTGACGCCCGACCGCATCGTCACCGACGCCGCCTGCCGCAACGCCGCGATCGTGGCCATGGCCACCGGCTGCTCGACCAACGCGGTCGTGCACCTGATCGCGATGGCCCGCCGCGCGGGCTGCTCGCTCACGCTCGACGATCTCGACGCGCTGGGACGCGAGACGCCGCTGATCGCCAATGTCCGCCCCTCGGGCAAGGACTACCTGATGGAGGACTTCTTCTACGCGGGCGGGCTGCGCGCGCTGATGAAGCAGATCGAGGACCGGCTGGACACCTCGGTGATGACGGTCACCGGCAAGACCATGGCCGAGAACCTTCAGGGCGCGCAGGTCTACAACGACGACGTGATCCGGCCGCTGTCGAACCCGGTCTATCACGAGGGGTCGCTTGCGCTGCTGCGCGGCAACCTCTGCCCCGACGGCGCGGTGATCAAGCCCGCCGCCTGCGATCCGAAGTACCACGTGCACGAGGGCCCGGCGCTGGTCTTCGACAGCTATCCCGAGATGAAGAAGGCCGTCGACGACGAGGATCTCGACGTCACGCCCGACACGGTGATGGTGCTGCGGAACGCGGGGCCGCTCGGCGGCCCGGGCTTCCCGGAATGGGGCATGCTGCCGATCCCGAAGGCGCTGATCAAGCAGGGCCACCGCGACATGCTGCGGATCTCGGACGCGCGGATGTCGGGCACGTCCTACGGTGCCTGCGTGCTGCACGTGGCGCCCGAAGCCTATGTCGGCGGGCCGCTCGCGCTGCTGAAGACCGGCGACATCGTGCGGCTGGACCTGCCGGCGCGCCGGCTCGACATGCTGGTCGACGAGGCCGAGATCGCGCGCCGCCGCGCGGCCTGGGTCGCGCCCGAGCCGCGGTTCGAACGCGGCTGGGGCTGGATGTTCCAGACCCATGTCACCCAGGCCGACAAGGGCTGCGACTTCGACTTCCTCGAAACCTCCTTCGGCCGCGCCGCGGGCGAACCCGACATCTTCTGAGAGGCCGACATGACGATGCAAAGCCAGATCGAGACCCCGGCGCTGTCCGACGAGACCCGCGCGAAGCTGATGAAGGTCTCGACCGCCTCGATCGCGACGGCGCTGTTCAAGCGCGGCCTGCGCAACCAGTTCGTGCAGGGCGTGGTGCCGGTGGCGGCGAAGGGGGCCAACATGGTCGGCCCCGCCTTCACCCTGCGCTACATCCCCGCGCGCGAGGACCGCAACCCGATCACCGTGTTCCGCAACCCCGAGCATCCGCAGCGCGTCGCGGTCGAAAGCTGCCCCCCCGGCCACGTGCTGGTGATGGACGGGCGCAAGGACGCGCGGGCGGCGACGGCGGGGTCGATCCTGATCACCCGGCTCGCGATCCGCGGCGCGGCGGGCGTGGTGACCGATGCCGGCATGCGCGATGCCGAGGGCATTGGCCGGCTGGACATGCCCGCCTATTACGCCAAGCCCTCGGCGCCGACGAACCTGACCCTGCACGAGGCGATGGACATCAACGTGCCGATCTCGTGCGGCGACGTGGCGGTGTTCCCGGGCGACGTGATGGTCGGCGACGGCGACGGGGTGATGGTGATCCCGGCGCATCTGGCCGACGAGATCGCGGCGGAATGCACCGGGATGGAGAGCTTCGAGGATTTCGTGCTGGAACAGGTCCAAGGCGGCGCGCCGATCATCGGGCTCTACCCGGCGACGAAGGACGAGAACCTGAAGAAATACGAAGACTGGCGCGCGAAGACCGGGCGCTGAGGCCGAGGCCCGGCCGGGGATGCCTCCGGCGGGGATATTTTTGCCAATGCGAAAGAACGGAGGAAGGATCATGACCTTCACGCCGCATGGAAAGCACCTGATCGCCGGGGAGTG
>NZ_JBAWKE010000012.1:0-109349 GCF_037095655.1 Frigidibacter sp. MR17.24 | reverse complement strand
TTGCGACGCGCTACGACAGATGCCCGAAGGTCTTCCTCTCGGCCATCGCTCTCGCCGCAACCGTCCTCTTCTGGCTATGAGTCCTGAGCCTAGAGGAGCGCGTCCCGGCACGGCATCCGCTGCGCAGGATCCGGTCTGTCGTTACGAACGCGCTTCGTTCGCTGGATGGCGCGTTCGATCGACGTAATGTGAGGGAAGGCAGCCCCTCGATCGCCCCGGAACAGTTGATCTGGGCCAGCCTGCAGCAGATCCTCAACTCGATCCGGTCCGAGCGGCCGCATTAGCGCAACAACGCCCTCGTGATGAAGCAAACTCTAGTTTAGATCGATAGACGTTGCCGAGGGCAGGTCATCGGGGCGAACTGTTGCGGCACCTCCGCGCGCCTGACCCGAGCCAGCGATGCCTAGTCCGGTCCCGCTTGGCCACAAACCCGGCATGGCCCGGAAGGGATGAGAATGATAACGCCTCCCGCGACCAGGCGATCCGCGGACAGGAGATAGTGGCGATGCGCACCGCTTTAGCCAGCCGTAAAGCCTTATCCGTCTTTGTTGCAGGAGATGTCTCCGAACCGATGAAGGTGCGACGGTGTTTCCGAAATTCAGGCTGCGACACGGAAAGAGACCCTCACCCCACCCCGCGGACTGGTTCGCAGCCGTCGAACGGAACTACATCTGTTGCAAGTTGACCCTCGACCGGAAGATCGTCGAGGCCAACGACCAGTTCCTGGCCGCCGCAGGCTATTCCCGCGAGGAACTCAAGGGCATGGATTACATGCTGCTCGTGCGCCCTCAGGACCAGAAGGACGTCGACTATCAGAAGGTCTGGGCGGATCTGGCCAAGGGCCAGAGCACGCAATTCATTCGCCCGCGGCTCAACAAGGCCGGTGAGGAGCGGTGGTTCGATGTCAGCTACCTGCCGGTGCTGGAGGCCGGCGGCAAACCCCACCAGGTCCTGGTCGTCGCCAGCGACATCACGGCGATGCATCTGCGCCGACGCGACAACCGATCCAAGGTGGACGCGCTGTCGCGCACCATGGCTGTGATCGAATTCGACCTCAAGGGGACCATTCTGGCGGCCAACAGCCATTTCCTCGACGCCACCGGTTATCGCCTCGATGAAATCGTCGGCAAGCATCATCGAATGTTCATGCCGCCGGGCGAAGCGGATCGCCCGGACTACGCAAAGTTCTGGAATGACCTCGGCGCCGGCGCCTCTTTCAGCGGCCAGGTCCGGCGCAGGACCAAGTCTGGCGAGATCTGCTGGCTCGAGGCGACCTATGAAACGCTGCTCGACCCCGAGGGCTGTCCCTTCAAGGTTGTCAAATACGCTTTCGACATCACCGCCAACAAGAACCGCGAGGCCGAATGCGACGCGAAGCTCGCGTCGATCGAGATGGTCCAGGCGGTGATCGAGTTCGACGCGCAAGGCAAGATCCTGCGGGCCAACGACCGGTTCTGCCAGACAATGGGCTATTCCGAGGCCGAGATCCTGGGCAAGCAGCATGTGATGTTCGTCGACGAGGCCTACGCCAGAAGTCCGGATTACGCGAAATTCTGGGAGGATCTGCGCGCCGGGGTGCCGCAGGCCCGCGAGTTCAAGCGCATCGGCAAGAACGGCAGGGTGGTGTTCATCGAGGCCAGCTACAATCCGATCCGCGACGCCTCCGGACGTGTCGTGAAGGTCGTGAAGTTCGCGGTCGACACCACGATCTTCCAGACCGCCCTGACCGAGGTCGGTGCGGCGCTCGATCGGGTCTCGCAGGGCGATCTGCGGGCAGAGATCACGACGGATCTCGGGCCGCTGGAAAAGCTGCGCATCGCCTTCAACGGCACGATCAGCAAACTGCGCGACATCATCGGCTCCGTCGCGGCGAATGCCTCCGATCTGGGCCAGGAAGCCCAGGCGATCGCCGCCGGCAGCACCGAACTTTCGCGCCGCACCGAGATGCAGGCGGCCACCCTCGAACAGAGTGCGGCGGCGCTGGAGGAACTGAGCGGCTCGATCTCGGGCACCACCGAGCTCACGCATTCGGCGCGTGCCGAGATCGAGGAGACGGCCCGCGAGGCGAAGACCTCGGCCGAGATCGTGGACCAGACCGTGCAGGCAATGACTGCCATCGCCGAGGCGTCGCGGCAGATCTCGTCGATCGCCGGCGTGATCGACGACATCGCCTTCCAGACGAACCTTCTGGCACTGAACGCGGGGGTCGAGGCTGCGCGCGCGGGCGAGGCCGGTCGCGGCTTCGCGGTTGTCGCCTCCGAAGTCCGGGCCCTGGCACAGAACTCGGCCGGGGCGGCGCGTGAGATCAGCGGGCTTCTGGTCGCCTCGGAGAAGCGGGTGGCCGAAGGCGTGACGATGGTCAATCGCGCGGGCGGCGCGCTCCAGAACATCATGCAACGGGTCGACAGCGTGACCGGAAAGATGGAGGCGATCTCTTCCGCGGCGTCCGAACAGGCCAATGGCGTGAAGGAGATGAACAACGCCGTCGCGGATCTGGACCGTACCACTCAGCAGAATGCCGCCATGGCCGAAGAGACGAATGCCGCGATCCTCACGCTCAACCAGCGCGTCGAAGAGGTGTTGCAGGAGGTGGCGTTCTTCGACGGCGCGCAGGGTCAGCCGCAGCCGTCCCGCGACAATGCATCCATGTTCGTCCGCCAGACCGGGGCACAGGCGTTGCGCCTTGATCGGAAGCGGAGTGTCGAGGCATCCCTTGACCATGAGCGGGCTCGAGGGTCTCGGATAGCTAATTGAAAACGAATGCGTACCCGTCAGTAGTAAGTGGTTCACTCTGCGAGGTTCGCCTTGGCGCGCGCAGCGAGCCTCGCGCACGTCGCAACCAGCTACTCGACGTCGTTGACCGGCTGTATTGCGCTAATTGCCTGAGGGCAGATCTCCCCCTTTCCCGCTCTGTGTTCAGCCCACAGCGGTGATGTCGGTGGCGCCAAGTGTGTAGTGTCTGTTCATGCTAGCGATGCGGATCTGGATCTCTGCGGTGTGTCGATCCGGGGCAGGGGAGACGATGCGTTCGGCGCAGGGCCTGGGGCGATTCATTTGCGCCTCGACCCGAATTCGCACGTGGTGGCCGACCCACCGCTTCCGGTTCTTGATGCCACTGCTGTCTACCAGCAGGTTCAAGGGGGCTCAGGTGCGGCGGTAGAAGATCCGCACCGCAATCCGAGCCCAGCTGGCAAACCCTGCCGTGGCGGCAGGCCGAGCGATACCTTCAGCGTGAGGCAAGTTCAGATCGCTCGCGTCGGGAAAGCAGTCCCCCGAACTGTTTTCCGCTCCCCGCAGTCAGAGAAGGTCTCGGGATGACCAGGATTACCCGTCTTGGCTGCGAGCCAGGTCATCGTCGGTGCGTACCAGATCGAGAACGACCCGCGGCGGCGCAGAGCGGCATTGTCGTCGGACCGTGTCGTCGCGCGATGGCGAAGGAAGACTGCATCGGCATGGCCTAGGCTAACGCTCAAACCCCACGACCTGAATGCGCCTCAGCACTAAGTGCGACAATGCCCGACGGATGGTTCCACGGATGCACCTGGACATTGCGCAGGCAGAGGAAGCAAAGCCCAAAGCTCCTGCGCGCTCGCGTCAGGCCCACCGGCAGGTGCGCGATCGTCTCGGTCTCTTCGTCGCGCTTCGGGCTGTAGCGAAAGCGGGTCTCGCTGACGCCGAAGCCGCGACAGGATGGGACCATGTCCGCCATTGGTCGAAGGAATATGGTCAAATGCGATGCTGACCCCTCGTGTCGCCACAGCCTTCACGGCCACTTTGCGGCTTTGAGCCGGCTGCGCTACGTTTCCTCCAAGGTTTCCTTCAGCAGGTCGGCCTGCATGCTGAGATCCGCGAACATGCACTTCAGCCGGCGGTTCTCGTCCTAGAGCGCCTTCATCTGGCTCAACATCGAAGCGTCCATGCCGCAATACCTGGATCGCCACTTGTCAAAACTGGCCGTGCTGACCCCGTGCTCGCGGCACAGCTCGGGCACGGCCTCCGCCACTCTCGGTCGGACGCAGCACCGCCATGATCTGCGCCTCAGTGAAACGGCTCTTTTCTTCATCCAAGTCTCCGCGGCTTGCGACGCGAGAACCTTCTACGATCAAAGCCGCTGAAGCGCGGGCATGATTACCCGTCGCGCTGACGACTGGAGCACGAGCTGCGACAGCTCTTGCCAAGCAGCGGCCGTGGTGGCCAGCCCGTGCGGCGGCGGGGCGATGGCGGCTCGTCATCGCCCGGCCCAGGTCCGGTTGTACGGGCTGCGCCGTCACGCCGTCGTGGCAGAACCCGCGTGCGCCACGGCCGCAAGCCGCGCCGCCCCTTGCCGCAGCAGCGACTGATCCGACCCGCAGACGAAGACGGTAACCCCCTTGGCGTGCCACGGGGCGACCTGCTCGGCGGACCCGACGAACAGTCCGACAGCCTTTCCCGCCGCCGTCGCCGCCGCGATGATCCGCTCGATCTCTGCGTCCAGCGCGGCCGAGGGGAACGCTACGCCCATGGATTGCGACAGATCCGCGGGACCGATGAACAGCATGTCGACATCGGCGATCGCCGCGATCGCGTCCAGATGCTCCAGCGCCTCGACATCCTCGATCTGCACGACGGCGAGGCTGCGCGCATCGCTGGCGGTACGGTAGTCAGCGATGGTCATCCCGCCGTAATTGCCCGCCCGCGGCGAGGGCGAAAGGCCGCGCTTGCCACGGGCGAACCGCACCGCGTCGCACACGGCCTCTGCCGCGTCTGCACTGACGACATGCGGAACCATCACCCCGTCCAACCCGAGATCCAGAAGCGGGGCGATCCAGTCCGTGCCGCTGCCCCATCGCCGCGAGATCAGCGGCAGCCCCGCGGCCCTGCCGGCCAGTGCCAGGATGTCCATCTGACCGATGTCGATCGGCGCATGCTCCTGATCGATCACCACGAAGTCGAGGCTGGCATGGCCGAGGATCTCGACCACCTGCGGCGCGGGTGTCTTGAGAAAGCAGCCGACCAGCAGTTCGCCTGCCAGCACGCGCTGGCGCAGGGTCTTCGTCATGTCCGTTCTCCCCTTCAGACCGTCAGGCCATGGCCTCGATCACCAGGGCGATCCCCTGGCCGCCGCCGATGCACATCGTCACCAACCCATAGCGTCCACCCGTGCGCCGCAACTCGTACAATGCCTTGACGGCAAGGATGGCCCCGGTCGCGCCCAGCGGATGACCAAGGGCGATCGCGCCGCCGTTCGGGTTCACCCGCGCCGGGTCCAGCCCCAGCAACCGGTTGACCGCGATGGCCTGCGCCGCGAAGGCCTCGTTCGACTCCACGACATCGATCTGCCCGAGGGCGAGCCCCGCCCGCGCAAGCGCGAGCGGCACAGCCTCGACGGGCCCCAGCCCCATCACCTCTGGCGGAACCCCCGCGACGGCCCAGGACAGAAGTCGCCCGAGCGGGGTCGCGCCTCGTTCTTCGACCGCCTCCGCGCTGGCCAGCACCAGTGCCGCCGCACCGTCGTTGATCCCGCTGGCGTTGCCGGCGGTGACGGTCCCGTCCCGACGAAACACCGGGCGCAGCGCCGACAGCTGTTCGACGGTGGTGCCCGGGCGGGGATATTCGTCCTCGCTCACGAACTGCTCGCCCTGCCGGCTCTCGATCTTCACGGGCACGATCTGCTCGCGGAACCGCCCCTCGGCCAGCGCGCGCCCGGCACGGGCCTGGCTTTCCGCCGCGAACGCATCCTGGTCCTCCCGCTCGATCGCATGACGCTCGGCGACGGTCTCGGCCGTGATCCCCATTGCACCACACCCGAAAGGATCGGTCAGCGCCCCGGTCAGCCAGTCGACCAGCAGCGCGTCGCCCATTTTCCGGCCGGTGCGGACTTGCGGGGCGGTGAAGGGGGCGCGGCTCATCGACTCGGCCCCGAAGGCCAGAGACATGCGGCTTTCCCCGGCGCGGATCATCGTCGCGGCGGTCGCGATGGCCTGCGCGCCCGAGCCGCACAGGCGGTTGAGCGTCAACCCCTGCGAACTGGCCGGCAGCCCCGCGTCGATCGCCACCGCGCGCGCCAGATACATGTCGCGCGGGCAGGTGGGGATGACGTTGCCGGCCACGGCATTGTCGATATCCGCGGCGGCGACGCCCGCGCGCGCGATCGCCTCGGCCGCGGCGATCCTGCCCAGCACATCGGGACCGAACCCCGCCAGCGCCCCGCCGAAACTGCCGATCGGCGTCCGCGCCGCCCCGAGAATGTAGACGTCGGTCGTGCCCATCGCGTCAGTCCTCAAGGCCGATGACCGCTGCCGCGTTGCCCGCCACCATGGATCTGATCGCCGCGGCGCCATACCCGAGCCCGAGGCAGTCGCCGACCGCCTGCCGGAAGCCCTGCAGCGGTGTCAGCGTTCCGACCTGCCCGAGGTCCGAGCACAGGATCGTGCGTTCCGGCCCCACCAGGTCGATGAACGCCCCGAGTTCTTCCGTCGAGCGGTTCCGGAACTTCGACCCTTCAAGGAAGAAGGCCAGCGAATGCTCGACATAGGCCCCCATGTTCGCGATCTCGAGCGTGTCGTCGAACGTGGCGCCGACGATGTCCTCGGGATGGGTGAAGATCAGCCGCTCGACCCCGCGCCGCTTCGCCTCGGCGAAGACCACCTTGGTCTCCGAGACGTGGATGTGGCCGGATGCCAGCGCCAGCCCCGTCGAGGCGCAGACATCGAGGATGTCGAGAAGTTCGGGCCGCAGCCGCCCCTGTTCATCCGCCAGGGGGACGGCCGAGGCCGGTCTGATCTTCTGGGTGGATGCGGGATGCTGCCAGCCCGAGCTTTTTTCCCATTTCAGATGGTTCTCGGCCGCCAGCGTCGGCAGCCAGACGATCTTGCCCCCCATCGCCGCGGTATGTTCGACGGCATAGGGATTGAGACCGCCCACGACGTTGTTGAGCACGATCCCCGAGTAGACGCGGGTCGCAAGATCCGGATTGTGCGCCCTGATGAGTTCGGCGCAGGTCACGCCCGAATAGTCGTGGTCCTTGGTCACGACCGCCGCAAATCCCGCCTGCGACAGATCCCGTGCCAGATCGAGATGGTCGAGCGCGCGCGGCGCGATCGACGGGCCGGAGTGGACATGCGGATCGACCGCTCCCTGCAGGATCTCGGCGATCTGCGCCGGATCGGGGCGGTTCATCGTGTCGGCGGCTGTCATATCCTGTCCTCCCAGACGATCAGGGCGATCCCAGGACGGCTGCCGGATGGCGGGTCAGGGAAATCACCTCTTGTCCCGATCAGCGGAACCATGTTCTGATTATTTGTGACGCCCGGCGGGAGTCAAGCCACTCGTCGCGGGTTTCGGCCTCGCTCGCCGCGCTCGGCCGCGGTTGCACGAGGAATGCGAGCCGCTGTATGCGTCGATCACCATGAAGGAGGCGCGATCGAATGGCCGAAGACGACAGGAAGATCGCCGAAGGTCTGCAATCGGTAACCTTGACGATGCAGATCGTGGAACATGTCGCCCGCACGGGACGCGGCGTCGGGGTCACCAGCCTCGCCACGGCGCTCGGCACGTCCAAGAGCCGGATCCACCGCCACCTTCAGACGCTCGTGCAGCAGGGCTACGTGTTCCAGCACGAGGATTCGGAGCGCTACGAGATCGGTCATCGCCTGGTGTCGCTGGGGCAGGCCGTGCTTGAGAACACGGGCCTGATCCACGCGGCGCATGATCCGTTGCTGGAGCTGCGCGACCGGGTCGGGCGCTCGGCGGTCGCGGCGCAGATGACGCCGGACGGCATGCTGGTGATCGACACGGTGCCCGGCCCCTCGCTGATCGAGATCGGGGTGCGGGTCGGCTCGCTGCTGTCATTCCACGGCTCGGCCCAGGGCAAGGTCGCCAGTGCCTTCTCCTCCGACGCGTTCCGCCAGCGGGTGCTTTCGGGCAGGCTCACGGCCTTCACCGACGCGACGGTCACCGACCCGGTGCAGCTTGGCCGCGAGTTCACGGCCATTCGCGCGTCCGGCTGGGCGGTGGCCCCCAATCAGGCCGCCTTCGGACTGAACACCCTGGCCTGTCCGGTCATCGACGGCTCGGGCGCCGTTTGCGGCACCTGCGGCGTGGTCGAGTTGACCCAGGTGATGGGCGAGGTGCCTGATCCGGCGCATGTCGAGGCGGTCCTCGACACCGGCCGCAAGATCTCGATCCGCATGGGCTATTCGGGCATCTACCCGCCGGCCTGACCGGTCATCGCCATCCATCCCCGCATCGTCGACACGGGCCCGGAACACGGGCCCGCGATGTCACGCATGTCCGTGAAGCCCGTGTCGCGCCGCTTCACGGGAAGCGTCTTGACAGCTTGGGCGAGACGCCCGTATGTTCCGTTTGTAGAAACCGTGTGCCGCTGAACGGGACGAATATCGGCGGCGCGGTGGAGTGCACCGCAGGTCCTGCCGCGAGGAGGCGGGACGAGGAGGGCGAACGGCGCAGGCCGTTCGAGGGAGGTTCGACCATGTACGACAAGACAGACCCGCGCGCGGCGCTGGCAGCTGCGAAACCGGGCGACATGCTATCGCGCACTGGCCTCGTGGCCGAACCGCAGGCGGCCCAGTTTCAGGGCACCGCCCCGCAAATCGTCGATGATGCCGGCGAAAGCTGGCTCCATCGGGGCCACAACTTTCTGGTCGCCTACAGCCAGGCCGTGCCGGGCGGCCGTTTCGAACGGATCGGTCAAGTCGACGAATATGCCGTCCTGCTGCCGGAGGCGGGCGCGCGGATCACCTGGGAGGGCACCGTCGCCGAGGTCCCGGGCTTCTCGCTTGCCTTTGTCCCGCCCGGCGACAGCAGTGTCGAGATGCCCGGGGGGGGGACCCTTGTCCGCATCTTCTCCACGCGGAGTGCCGACCTCGCGGCCCTGTGCGGCAATGCCGGCGGCTACGCCGTGGCGCGCGACCACATCCCGCCGTTCGCACCCTGGCCCGACCCGCCGGAAGGCTGGAAGCTGCGCAGCTACTCGCTGGATGTCGCGCCCGAGCCGGGCCGGTTCGGACGCATCTTCCGCTGCACGACCTTGATGATCAACATTCTGGACCCGTTCGAGGGGCCGCGCGATCCGGCGAAGATGTCGCCCCACCATCACGACGATTTCGAGCAGGGATCGCTCGCGCTCAGCGGGGACTTCACCCATTATCTCCGGTGGAGCTGGACCAGCGACATGTCCGACTGGCGGCCCGATGCCGCGCTGGAGATGCCCGCGCCCTCGATGCTCGTGATCCCGCCGCCGGTGATCCACACGACGCGGGCGACGGGGCCCGGGAGCAACCTTCTGATCGACATTTTCGGACCCCCGCGTGAAGACTTCTCGGCCAAGGCGGGATGGGTGCTGAATGCGGAGGACTACCCCGTCCCCTCGCCGAAGGGTTGAGATCGGCGACCGGGAATGTCGGTGTGGCGTGACGGTCGGGGGGACCGGCGACACCGACCCACCTTGTTTTCTGGGAGGAGAACCCAATGACCATCAGCAGACGCCTTCTTCTGCAATCCGGCGCGGCCGCCGGCATCATGCTCGCGACGCCCTGGGTGGCGCGGGCTTCCGGGCGGACCCTGCGGTTCGCCCATGCCGCGAACGAGGTGCATCCGGGCCACAAGATGTCCACCAGCTTCGCCGAGGCTCTGGAAGAGCTGATGCCCGGCGCCTTCAACGTCCAGATCTTCCCCAACCGGCAGCTTGGCGATGACAAGCAGCTGCTCGAGGGGGCGGTCGCGGGAATGATGGACCTGGTCAGCGTCTCGGGGGTGCTGGTGCCGCTGGTGACCGGCCGTCAGGGCATGAATGCCTGGCAGATGCCGTTCCTGGTGCGCGACTACGACCATTTCGGCGAACTTGCCCTGGGCGAGATCGGACAGAAGATCCTCGACGATCTTGCGCCCGCGGGGCTGAAGGGGCTGGCGACCGCCGACACGGGGCAGCGGAACTTCCTGTCGACCAAGAGCACCGCCACCAATGTCGCGGCCTTCGCGGGCCTCAAGACCCGGATCGTCCCGGTGCCGCTTCACCAGCAGATCTGGGAAGCGATGGGCACCGCGCCTGTCGGCATGCCTTATGGCGAGGTCTACGGGGCGCTGGAAACCGGTGTCATCGATGCCGTCGAGATCAACGTCTCGTCCATGCTGGGTGAAAACCTCTGGGAGGTCGGCAAGCACTTCACGCTGACGGGCCACTATCCGTGGCACATGGCGACGCTGATGTCGCAACGCAGCTGGGACGCGCTCAACGACGAGGAGAAGGCCGCCGTCACCGAAGCCGGCCGCCGCTCGGTCACGGCAACCCTGGACTATGCCAAGACCCAGGACCTCGAAGGGCGCGAAACGCTCAAGGGCAAGGGCGTCGAGATCGTGCAGCTCGAGGATCTGACCGAGATGAAGGCACGGGTCGCGGCGCTGACCGAAACCTGGACGGAGAAGGACCCGCTCATTGCCGAGATGGTCCGTGCCGTGGCCCAGCAGGGCTGACCAGCCCGCTCCCTGACGTCGCCCCTGCAGATGAACCTCGGGGGCTTCCACGACCCATGAGGCACATCGAATGCAGTCCACTGGCCGAGTTCTCTCCGGTCTCGTCCGCGCCTATCTGAGCATGCTCCGCCTGCTGGCCGGGCTGAGCATGCTTCTGATCGTCGGCATCATGCTCGTGCAGGTCTTCTTCCGCTACGCGCTTGGCGGCAGCCTGATCTGGGCCGAGGAGCTGTGCCGCTACCTGCTGATCTGGCAGACCTTTCTCGTCCTCGGGCTGACCTATTCCCGGGGCGAGTTCGTCGCGCTCGATTTTCTGCCCGGCGCGCTGAATGCCCGGTGGCGCTGGATCCTGCGCGCGGTGATGGCGGTGCCGATCCTGGGCTTCCTCGGGGTGATGGCGTGGTATGGCTACGACTTCGCCTCGCGCTTCGATCGGCAGACGATCCCGGCGCTCGACTTCATCTGGACCGCCATCGCCGGCAAGACGCTCGGGCTGTCGATCCGCTGGGTCTACATTTCGGTGACCGTCGGGCTGGGCCTTCTGGGCATCCACGTCATCGCCGACCTTCTGACGACCTTCCGCGGCCAATGTCTCGACAACCGCGCCACACCGACCCGCGACGCCGTCGATCAGGGGGCATGATGACCAGCTTCTTTCTTCTTTTCGCGGGGTTTCTGGCCTCGGGCGTCCCGATCGCGCTTGCGCTGGGCATCGCGGGCACCGCCTATCTCTATGCCTCGGGCAACGGCATGATGGCGCTGATGCTGCCGCAACGGATGATCGCCGGCGTCGATCAGTTCGTGCTCCTGACCATCCCGCTCTTCCTTCTCGCCGGCGCACTGATGAACGTCGGCGGCGTGACCGACCGCATCGTCACCTTCGCGCGCGCGATGGTCGGCCACCGGAGAGGGGGGATGTCCTCGGTGTCGATCCTCTCCTCGGGCTTTTTCGCCGGCATCTCCGGCAGCGCCACGGCAGAGGCATCGGCGCTCGGCTCGATCCTGATCCCGTCCATGGCGCGCCAGGGGATGCCGCCGGCCTACGCGGCCGCCCTGATCGCGGTAAGCTCGATCATGGGACCGATCATCCCGCCCTCGATCACGATGATCATCTACGGCGTCCTGTCCGGCGCCTCGATCGGGCAATTGTTCCTGGCCGGCGTGCTGCCCGGCATCGCCATCGCCTGCGGCCTGCTGCTGTACGCAAGCTGGCGCGCGCGCCGAGACGGCTTTCCCGTGACCGACAGGATGTCCGCGCGCGAGCGGTTGGTGCAGACCCGGCGCACCCTGCCGGCGCTGATCCTTCCCGCGATCATCCTCGTGGGCATCAAGGCCGGCATCTTCACTCCGACAGAGGCCGCGGCGGTCGCGGTCGGTTACGCGCTGATCATCGGTCTTTTGTATCGCGACCTGACGCCGACCCGGATCTGGGAGGCGATGATCGCCACCGCCCTGGTCTCGAGCTCGATCATGTTCATCACCGCGATGGCCTCGATCGTGAGCTTCGTGTTCACGCTGGAACAGGTGCCGACCATGATCGCCGAGGGCATGCTGAGCATCACCGACAATCCATGGATGATCCTGCTGCTGCTCAACCTGTTCCTCCTGATCCTCGGCATGTTCCTCGAACCGATCTCGATCCTGATCCTCACCATGCCGATCCTGTTGAAATTCCAGGCGCTGATCGGCATGGACCCGGTGCAGTTCGGCATGGTCGTGGTTCTCAACACCGTGATCGGCATGGCGACACCGCCGGTGGGCATCCTGCTGTTCATCACCTCGGCGATTTCCGGGGAGCCGGTCACACGCGTCATCCGCGAGGCCGTGCCCCTGATCGCGATCTGTCTGGCCGTGCTTGCGCTGGTGGCACTGGTCCCGCAGCTTTCGCTGGCGATCCCGGGCCTGATGCAATGAACGCGACGGCCGCGCGCGGGCCCGGGAACGACCGGCACGGGCCTGCGCGTCGCGTTGGTGCGCTGATTGTCTGAATGCCGATCTGCTCCTTTCCCGTTCTGCGCTCAGGCCCATGGCAGTGATCTCGGCGTCGCCGAGGGTGTCGTATCGGTTCATAATGGCGATGCGCTCGCCGAGGGCCTTGAGCCTCGACCCGACTTCGGACGTGGTGGCCGACCGAACGTTTCCAGTTGGCTCGTCCCAAGCGCCGCGTTTCGTGCAGGGTGTCGTTTCCGGCGCGCACGGCCGGGCGATCCTCTTAGTCCGGCACGGGCCAGTCCAGCCCCGCCATCCCGATCAAGCTGGCAACCAGCCCGTTCGCCAGAGGCAGGCCGACCAACACCTTCAGCGTCAGGCAAGTCTGAATCGCGCCTTCGGAGAAGGTCTCAGCATGACCGCGTCCGCCCGTCGTGGCTGCGAGCCAAGTCATCGCCGGGTCGAACCGGATCAAGAGCGACCCGTGGCGGCGCAGAGCCGCATTGTCGTCTGACCAGTTCGTCGCGCGATAACGGGGCGAGGAAGGCTTCGGCATGGACCGAAGCTGAGACTCACATCCACAACGTGAATCCGTCTCACCAATAAGTGCAGCAACGCCAAGGCGGCCGTTCCGGAGAGCAGGTCACCGCCAGTAGACCAAGCGGATCGCATGGGTGTGGCGCAGGCTGCGGACAGTTCGATCGCCCAGGTGCCGCATCTGGATCAGAGCAGTTGTTCGAGCGCCGCACGCCCGGCGTTCTTGACGTAGACCGTCGTCGCCTGCGCGGCTTTTTCCGCATCGCGATCCGTGATCGCTTGCACGATCTCGGCGATCTCGCCCATGCTCTCTTCGATCCGTCCCGCCTTCGAAACCGACTTGACCCTCAGCGCGCTGATCCGCGCGCCAAGGTAATTCAGCAGATCGAGCGTGATCTCCAGCCCTGCGACGCGGCCCATGTGATTGCTCATCTCGACCATCAGCGTCACCAAAGGCAGGACGTCGTCGCATTTCGCCGCGGCCTGGATCCGCAGATGGATCGCCTTGAGGTCGGCGATGTCCTGATCCGTCGCGGCACGGGTGAAGGCCTCGGCGATCCGGCTTTCGAACACGGCCCGCATCTCATAGATCTCGCGCGCCTGTGCCAGCGTCAGGCGCGAGACGACGGGGCCGCGGCGCGGCTCGACATCGACCAGTCGTTCAGCTTCAAGTTGTCGGATCACCTCGCGCACCGAGGCCCGACTGATGCCGAGTGCTTCGCACAGCTCGCGCTCGATCAGCCGGGTGCCCGCCGCGATCTCGCCCGAGATGATGGCTTTGCGCAGGTTGTCGAAGGCCTGCTGGCGCACCAGGACGGGCGGGCCGACTGTGTTCAATGCCTTGATGCTCATGCCCTGTCCGCTCCGCGTCTTGCGCCCGTGGCTCGGGGCGTGACTTGCCGTGTCAAACCGTAT
Source organism: Frigidibacter sp. MR17.24 (assembly GCF_037095655.1). Classification (NCBI taxonomy): domain Bacteria; kingdom Pseudomonadati; phylum Pseudomonadota; class Alphaproteobacteria; order Rhodobacterales; family Paracoccaceae; genus Frigidibacter; species Frigidibacter sp. MR17.24. The sequence goes on along the minus strand of NZ_JBAWKE010000012.1, from coordinate 95,498 downwards.
CGGTGGAAATTTCGCAAGGTTTCCCTCTGGCGGCGGCTAGTCGAGGACAAAGATGATCTTGCCCTTTGCCGTCCCGCTTTCAAGCAGGCTGTGGCCTTCGGCAATCTCTGACAGGGGCAGCGCATGTCCGATCGACGGCTGCAGCCCGCCAGCCGCCAGCCGGGCGGAAACGATGGCCGCCGCGGCCCGGCTGGCCTCGGGGGACAGGAGCGTCGCCTGCACGAACTGCAACACGGCCCCCTTCAGCGCAAAGTCGTAATAGGGCAGAACCGGCGTGCGGTTCGAGGTGGCGGAATAGGCCGCGATGCGGCCGCCGATCGCGATGCAGGCGGCGTCGATCGCGACATTCGCGCCGAAATCCACATCGACGATCAGATCCGCACCATGGCCGCCGGTGATCCGCGCCACTTCGGCTGCGATGTCGCAGGCGTGCCGGTCGAGGATGTGGTGGGCACCAAGCGCCGTTAGGTCACCGGCGCGCGCCGGAGTGCCATGCGTGGCGATCACGCGCGCCCCGGACCAGACCGCGATGTCGACCGCCGCGCGGCCGACGGCGCCAAGCCCGCCGTGGATCAGGACCCAGCGATCGGCCACGGGTCCGCCCGACAGGACGGCGTGGGCGGCGGTGATCGCCGGAACGCCAAGCGCTGCGGCCTGTTCGAAACTGCAGGTCGCAGGCAGGGGAATGGTGAATTGGGCGGGGACAGAGACGTAATCGGCGGCTGTGCCCCCGATCCGGCCATGGCCCGCGCCGAAGACCATCACCCGCTGACCGATGGCGCGCCCGGTCACGTCGGGGCCGAGGCCCGCGATGTCCCCCGCGCCGTCGCTGTGCGGGATCTGGCCGCCGGCGCGCACCGCGCCGCCCAGCCAGCCGGAGCGGCGCTTGGTGTCATGCGGGTTCAGGCCCGAAGTGCGCAGGCGCACCAGAACCTCGCCGCGTTCGGGGCTTGGTCTGGGGCGATCTTCGGCCCGCAGCACATCCGCCGCGGCACCGAAGGTATGATAGACATGGGCGCGCATCACGCGTCGGGGCCCTCGGCAAGGCGCAGGATCGAAAGCGCCAGCGCCTGCGCGCGGGGCAGGAAGGTCGTCAGTTCCAGATATTCCTCGTCGCTGTGCGCGCGCCCGCCAACCGGGCCGGTGGCGCAGATCGTGGGGACCCCGAGCGCCGCGGTGATGCCGCTGTCGGCGCAAGAGCGGGTGAATTCGCCGGTCAGCGTCAGGCCGGCTTGCGCGGCGGCACCGGTGTAGAGCGCCAGCACCGTGTCCTGTTCCGGGGTCGTGACCACGGGCAGGAATTCCCCGATGATCTCGACCGTGCAGGTGGTGTCTTCGACACTGATTTCGGCTGCGACGGCCATGATCTTGGCGATCAGCCCGTCGCGGTCGGCGGGATTGCCATAGCGCAGGTCGATCTCGCAGGCCGCCACGGGGGCCACGGTGTTGACCGACAGCCCGCCCGAAACCAGTCCCACGTTCACCGACACGTCCGGATCCTTGGTGGTCAGCGCCGTCCAGGCCTCGATCTTGCGCGCAAGCGCAAGGATGGCGCTGCGGCCGTATTCATAATCGAGGCCGGCATGGGCGGCGCGGCCGGTGAAGGCCGCGCGGAAGAAGATGCCGCCGCGCCGGCCGGTGACGACATTGCCGCTGACCCGGCCCGGTTCGGCGTTGAACACGGCGCGGGCACCCCGCGCGGCGGCTTCGATGGCGGGGCGGCTGGCCGGGGTGCCGATCTCTTCGTCCCCGGTCACCAGCATGACGAGCGGCGGATGCGGCAGGCCGAGTTTCGCGAACGCAGTCATCACCAGCGCGTTCATCGCGAGGCCCGCCTTCATGTCGGCGACGCCGGGTCCGTAGGCGCGGCCATCCTTCACCGTATAGGGCCGGACCTTGGCTTCGCCCGTCTTGAACACGGTGTCGCGATGGCCCATCAGCAGCAGATGCGCGCCATTCGTCGTACCGGGCAGGCGGGCGGTGAAGGCGTCGCCGGCCGTGTCCAGCGCCTCGCGGCCGGTCTGGATGCCCTGTGCCGCGACAAAGCCCATGATCGCCTCGCCCACGGCATCGACGCCGGCCTTGTCGTAGGACCCGCTGTCGATATTGACGATGCGTTCCAGCAGGTCGATGGCTTCACCTTCATGCTCTGCCAGATAATTCATCATCCGCGCTTCATCTGCGTTCATTCCGATTTTCCCTGCTTGGCCGTGGTGTCCGCCCTGTCGATGCCATTCCGACAGAGCTTGACAGGGGCTTCAAGTGTTTGATGAGCTGTTAATCAGACTGTCTGACAAAAATACGGAGCCTGCCGTCGATGTCCCCGAAAGTTCCGGCAAGTGCTGAAAATATCCGCAAAGATGTGGAAGCCATCACCACCACGATCCCGTCGCGCGCCGCGGGGTCCGAAAACGGGCGGCGGATGGCCGAATACAGCCGCGACGCGCTGATCCGCGTCGGTGTGGCGGGGGCCGAGGTTCAGGACCTGCCCGCCATCGTCAGTTTCCCGGACCATGCCGATTTCATCGTGCGCGGGGCACAGGACCTGCGGGTGCAGGCCAACACCCTGGGCCACAGCCTGCAAACCCTGCCCGAGGGCATCGAGGGCGAACTGGTCTATGTCGGCTCGGGCGCCTTCGCCGATTACGAGGGCAAGGATGTTCGCGGCAAGATCATCCTGACCGAACTCTCCTATGCGCCTGCGCGCCATGAAAAGCAGCGGATCGCGGCGCTGATGGGGGCGGCAGGGGCGGTCATGATGAACTGGGGCCATCCGGAAAACGAGGCGGTGCCCTTCGGTTCGGTGAAGCCCGCCTGGGGCACGCCCACGCCCGACACGTTCCGCGATGAGATGCCGACGATCCCCTGCATCGGGATCTCGCGCGTGGCGGGGCTGAAGCTGAAGGACGATTGCGCGGCGGGCCCGGTGCAGGTCTGGTTCCGCACCCATGTCGAGAACGGCTGGCGCCCGGTGCAGATCACCGTGGGCGAGGTGAAGGCGCCCGAGGCAAGTCCCGAGTTCGAGGATTTCGTGCTGGTCGGCGGGCATCAGGACAGCTGGCCCGGCGCGCAGGCCACCGACAATGCCGCAGGCTCGGCCTGCACGATCGAGCTGGCGCGGATCGTGGCGGAAAGCCGCGCCGACCTGCGTCGCGGCGCGGTCTTCGGCTTCTGGACCGCGCATGAGACGGGGACCATGGCGGGGTCCGCGTGGTTCGCGGACCGGAACTGGGACCGGCTTCGGGAAAACGCCGTGGCCTATCTTCAGATCGACCAGCCCGCCTGCGTGAACACCCTGGGCCATTGGGCGACGGCGTCGAATGCCGAACTGCGCAAGTTCCACAGCCGGATCGAGGCGCAGCATCTGAAGGGCATCCCCGCGGTCTGGGAACGGGCGGTGAAGAACGGCGATTCCTCGTTCTTCGGGCTCGGGATCCCGATGTTCCACGGCGAAGGCACCATTTCCGAGGAAGAGATGGCGCGGACGGCGATGGCGAGCCTCGGCTGGTGGCACCATTCGGTGCATAACACGATGGACAAGCTCGACTGGGACTGGATGCAGGTCCATGTCGACATCTACGCCGCCTGGCTGATCGAACTTCTGACCGCTCCGGTGCTGCCCTTCAGCCATGTCGAGGTCGCGCGCCAGATCATCGAGCGGCTGGAACAGCTGGCCGCGCCCGGCGCTGCGGTGGGGCTGGACGGGGCGCTGAGCAAGGCGCGGCAGTTCGCGGCGGCGGCCGAACGGCTGGACGTGCTGGCCGATCGGGTCCGCGTAGGCTTCGACGCGGGGCAGGGCGACGAGGATGCGGCGCGGCTGGTCAACCGGGCGTTCAAGCGGCTGAGCCGCCTGCTGGTGCCGCTGCAGAGCACGGTCAAGGGCACCTATGGCCAGGACCCCTACGGCTACACGCCGCAGACCACGATGATCCCCTGTCTCTATGACATCCCGCACCTTGCCACCCTGCCCGAGGCAGAGGAGCGCTGGATGCTGGAGACCGCGCTGCGCCGCGCCCGCAACCGGGTTGCGGACACGATGACCGATTCCATCGCCCTGATCGACGATCTGCATCGTCAGATGGGGCGCTGACCAGACGGCGGATCAACCGCCGCAGATGACAGACCAAACCAACAACAGGGAAAGCTGGACTGATGACGAAGATCCTTTCGCAAAGCTTGCGCAACCGCCTGCTTGCCGGTGCCGCGAGCGTCGCCCTTGCCACTGCCGCCGTCTTCGGCGTGACCACCGGCGCGGCCAGCGCCACCGAAATGGTCTGGGCCGACACGCTGCCCTCGGGCCTGGATCCGCATGTCGTCTTCGACGTGCCGATGCAGATGTACATGCTCAATGTCTACGACAACCTGTATCGCTACCAAGGCAACCCGCCGGTGCTGGAGCCTTGGCTGGCCACCGGCCATGAGGTGTCGGACGACGGTTTGACCTGGAAGTTCAAGCTGCGCGAGGGCGTCAAATTCCACGACGGCTCGGATCTGACCGCCGAGGATGTGGTCTACAGCTTCCAGCGCGTTCTGGGCCTGAAGCGCGGCCCGGCCTCGGCCTTCCTGACCTATCTGAAGCCCGAGAACGTCACCGCGCCCGATCCGCTGACCGTGCAGTTCAAGCTCGACACGCCCTATGCGCCGTTCCTGTCGGCGATGCCGCTGGTGTCGATCCTGAATGCCGATGTGGTGAAATCGCACGAGGTGAATGGCGACTGGGGTTCGGCCTGGCTCTCGTCGAACGAGGCAGGCTCGGGCGCCTACACCTTCGACGCCGCGACTTACGTCCCGCAGGACACGGTGGATATGGCCCGCTTTGCCGACCACTTCCGCGGCTGGGCCGACAATGCAGCCCCGATCGACACGGTCCATGCGCGGTTCATCAAGGAAAACAGCACCCGCATCCTCGCCCTGCTGAACGGCGAAGTGCAGGCGACCGACAGCTATCTGCCCTCCGATCAGGTCGAGCGGGTGGAAAGCGCCGAGGGCACCCATGTCGCGACCGACGAGTCGATGCGCGTCATGGTGATCCGCATGAACAACGCCAAGCCGCCGTTCGACAACGCGAATTTCCGGCGCTGCCTGAGCTATGCGTTCAACTATGACGGCTTCATCGATGTCATCATGCAGGGCCATGCCAAGCGCAATCCCGGCCCGATCCCGGCCACGCTCTGGGGCTCGCCCGCCGATCTGAAGGGCTACACCTACGATCTGGACAAGGCCAAAGCCGCCTGCGATCTGGCGAAATCCGAAGGCGCGCCCATCGACCGCAAGGTGGAGATCCACACCCAGTCCGAGCTTGACCTGACGCTGCAGGCCGCGCAGGTGCTGCAGGCCGAAGCCATGGGTCTGGGCCTGAACATCGAGATCGTGCCGGACACCTGGGCGAACCTGACCGGGTCGATGGGGTCGAAGGACACCACGCCCGACATGTGGATCCATTGGGTGTCGACCTATTTCGTCGACCCGGAAAACTGGATCGGCCAGATGTACGACTCGCAGTTCCATGGCACCTGGAAGGCGTCGTCCTGGTACACGAATGCCAAGGTCGACGAGCTTCTGCGCAAGGCGCGCACCAGCACCGATCAGGCGGCGCGGCAGGCGGATTACGAAGACGCCAGCCGGATCGTCGTGGACGAGGCCGCCGACATCTGGATCTACAACACGATCCAGATGCGGGGCATGTCGGACAAGGTGAAGGGCTACAACTTCTCGCCCGTCGGCTCCGGGGCAGAGTTCCGCACCCTGTCGCTGACCGACTGAGCCGGCCCCTGAACAAAGCGAAGACGTTCCGATGATCCTGTTCCTGATCCGCAGGCTTTTGCTGGTCATCCCCGTTCTGCTGGGGCTGCTCCTGCTGACCTTCGTGATGATCCGCATGGTGCCGACCGATCCCGCGGCGGCCCTGGCCGGTGAAAACGCCACCGCCGCGCAGATCGCCGCGATCCGGACCGACCTTGGTCTGGACCGGCCGGTGGTCCTGCAGTTCCTGTCCTATCTGGGACAGGTGCTGCAGGGGGATTTCGGCGTCTCGCTTTATTCGAACCGCGCGATCGGGGCGGATATCCTGCAGCGCCTGCCGGCGACGCTGGAGCTGACGTTCGTCGCCCTGATCTTCGCGGCGGTCGGCGGCATCGCGATCGGTACTGCCGCGGCGGTCTGGCACAACAGCTGGTTCGACCACCTGATCCGTCTGGTGACGGTGGCCGGGCTGGCGATGGCCAGCTTCTGGCTGGCCATCATGCTGCAGTTCGTCTTTTCGATGGACCTTGGCTGGCTGCCCCTGCGTGGGCGGCTGCCGACGGGCATGACGCCGCCGATGGCGATCACCGGGCTTTATACAGTGGATTCGATCCTGACGCTGAACGGCACCACGCTCTGGGCCAGCCTGCGGCATCTGGCGCTGCCCGGCGCGACGCTGGCGTTCGGCGGGCTTGCGACGGTGGCGCGCTTCACCCGGTCGTCGCTGCTCGAGACATTGCAGAACGACTACATCACCTATGAACGCGCTGTGGGCTTTCCGCGCTGGCGGATCGTGCTGCCCTACGCGCTGCGCAATTCGCTGGTCTCGCCGCTCAACCAGATCGGCCTGCTGTTCGGCGGCTTCATCTCCGGCGCGGTGGTGGTCGAGGCGATCTTCGACTGGCCGGGCCTTGGCTCGTATCTCGTCGGCGCGATCCTGACCGCCGATTTCAACGCGACGCTCGCCGTGACGCTGGTCGTCGGCGTGATCTACGCGCTCGTCAATATCGCGGTCGATCTGGTGCAGGGCCTGATCGACCCGCGCATCGGCAAGGACCTGTAACCGATGCTCGTTCTGAAAAAGCTTCTTCGCGACATCCCGGCCGTTCTGGGCCTTGTCATCATCCTGACCGTGGCCCTGCTCGCGATCTTCGCCTGGCAGATCGCGCCGCATCCCGAACAGATCTACGGCACCAACATCCTGCGCCGCCTGCGCCCGCCGAGCGCGGATCACTGGATGGGCACCGACGCGCTGGGGCGCGACATCTTTTCGCGCGTGATCCTTGGCGCACGGTCGGCGCTGATCATCGCCCTGGGCGTCGTCGGCCTGTCGATGCTGATCGGCGTGCCGCTGGGCCTTTATGCGGGCTACAGCCGCGGCTTCGGGTCGAGCGCGGTGATGCGGCTGGCCGATCTGTTCCTGGCCGTGCCGCAGCTGATCCTTGCGCTGGCCGTCGCGCAGCTGCTGTCGCGGGGGCTGGAAAGCGCGATGATCGCGCTGTCGCTGACCTATTGGCCGTTCTTCACCCGCACCGCCTATTCCGAAACCCTGCGCATCCGGTCGTCGCTGTTCGTCGAGGCGCTGGAGGGGCTGGGCGCAAGCCCGCTGCGGATCGTGGCGCTGCATATCCTGCCCAACATCGCCGCCCCGCTGATCGTGCGCGCCACGATCGGGATGGGGTTCATGATCCTGACCGCCGCGACGCTCGGCTTCCTTGGCATCGGTGCCACGCCGCCCTCGCCGGAATGGGGGCTGATGGTCGCCGAAAGCCGCCAGTACCTGCCGCAAAGCTGGTGGTATGCGGCCTTCCCGGGCTTCGCGATCCTGCTCACGGTGCTGGGCTTCAACCTGCTTGGTGACGGTCTGCGCGATCTGGTCGATCCCAAGCTGCGGAGGTCGCGCTGATGGCTGGTCCCATTCTCGAAGTTCAGGACCTGCGGCTGTCGGTTCCGGGCGAACAGGGTCGGGTGGAGATCCTGAAGGGTGTCGATCTGTCCCTGAACCGGGGCGAGGTTCTGGGCGTGGCCGGGGAATCCGGTTGCGGCAAGTCGACCCTCATCAAGGCGATCCTCGGGATCAGCCCGCGCAGGTCGCGCATCGACACGGGGCGCATCCTGCTCGACGGGCAGGATCTGCTGACACCCGAGGGCGCGAAACTGCGCCGCAGCTTCGGCTTCATCCCGCAGGACCCCTGGCTGGCGATGAACCCCCTGTTCCGCATCGGCACCCAGATGATGGAGATCCTGCGCTGGAACGGCCTGCCCGGCGAGGAACCGCGCCCGATCCGCTGGCGCGACCGCGCCCGGTACCGCGCCCATCTGGTCAGCTTGCTGAAGGCGGTTCACCTGCCCGATCCCGAAGGCGCGCTCGATCGCTATCCGCATCAATTCTCGGGCGGGCAGCGCCAGCGCATCCTGATCGCCGCCGCCCTGGCCTCGCGCCCGCGGGTGCTGCTGGCGGATGAACCGACGACGGCGCTGGATGTGACCACGCAGTTGGAGATCCTGAAGCTTTTGCAGGATCTCGCAGAGGAATTCGACACGTCGATGCTGTTCGTCACCCATGACTTCGGCGTCATTTCGCAGCTGTGCGACCGGGTGACGGTGATGCTGGCCGGGCAGGTGGTCGAGACCGGCGAAACCCGCCAGATCATCGACGCCCCGCGCGAGGCCTATACGGCAAAGCTGATCGACGCCCATCCCGACCGCGGCGGGTTCTGCTTCTTCGAGGGGGCGCAGGCATGAGCAGGTTCATTCTCGAGACGCTGGATCTGGTGACGGAATTCACGGCGCCGAAGCGCCTCTTGCAAAAGCCGCGCCCCGGCGTGCGGGCGGTCGATGGCGTCAGCCTGCAGGTGCGCAAGGGCGAGGTGCTGGGGATCGTGGGCGAAAGCGGATCGGGCAAGTCGACGCTGGCGAAGACGATCCTCGGGCTGTACAGACCGACCTCCGGTTCGATCCTTGTCGATGGCGCGGAAACCCCGTGGCGCAGCCGCCGTCAGGTCCGCCGCGCGCGCGGCGCGATCCAGTATGTCCATCAGGATCCCGGCGCGGCGCTGGACCCGTGGTGGAGCATCGGGCGCACGCTGGACGAGGCGCTGGTGATCCACGGCAACCGTGACGGGGCCGAGCGCACCAGGCTCATCGACCGGATGCTGGAAGCGGTGGGGCTGACGCCGGCGTTCCGCAACCGCTATCCGCATGAGCTGTCGGGGGGTCAGCAGCGCCGGATCGGCATCGCGCGGACGCTGATCCTGAGACCGCGGATCGTCATTCTGGACGAGCCGACCTCGGGCCTCGACATGTCGGTGCAGAAGACGGTGCTGACGCTGGTCCATGGCATCCGGCAGGAATTCGATCTGACCTATCTGTTCGTCAGCCATGACCTGTCGGTGGTGCGCAACCTGTGCGACCGCGTGGCGATCATGCAGCGCGGCCGGGTGGTCGAAACCGGCGAGACGGCCGCGATCTTTGCCGACCCGCAGCACGATTACACCCGCACCCTGCTGGCCGCGGCGCCGACGCTGCAGTCGGGCCGGCTGAAGGGCGCGAAAGCGGCGGTCTGAACGCGGGCCGCAGGCGCCCGCGTGCGCGTTCCAAACCCTGGGGAGATGACGTGAGTATCGAGACGAAACCGCCGGTCGCCTCTTGCGATCCAGTCACGCTGGAAATCATCCGCGGCGCCATCGGGGCCGCGCAGACCGAGATGGAGGCGCTGATCGAGCGTACGGCGATTTCGGCCTTCATCCGCGAAAAGAAGGACTTCTACACCGCGCTCTTCGATGCCGATGGCGTCATGGCCGTCGGCTCGCTGGTGCCGATCTTCGGGGACATCACCGGCCCGGTGTTCAAGGTCTTCCCGAAGGACACGATGTGCGATGGCGACGTCTACTGGTACAACGACTGCTACGCCTCGCAAGGCGCGGTCTCGCATTCCAACGACCAGGTTCTTCTGGCCCCGGTCTTCCATGACGGCAGCTTGGTCGCCTTCGTGATGAGCTGGGCGCATTTCGCCGATATCGGCGGCCTGCATCCCGGTTCGATCAGCCCGCAGACGACCGAGATCTATCAGGAAGGGATCATCATCCCGCCGACCAAGCTGATCGACCGTGGCGTCACCAACGAGGCGACGCTGTCGATCTTCCACCGCAACTCGCGCTTCCCCGATCAGAGCGTGGGCGACATGAGCGCGCTTCTGGCCTCGGTGCGGCTGGGGGCGGTGCGGATGGACGAGATCTTCGGGCGCTTCGGTGCGCCGGTGGTCGGCGATGCGCTGGCGCAGCTGCTGGCCCGGACGCGGGCGCATGTGCGGACGAAGATGGCCGAGACCTTCGCTTATGGCACCCACAGCTTCACCGATGCGATCGACAGCGACGGGCATGGCGCGGACACGGTGAAACTGCGCCTGTCGCTGACGCGCGAAGCGGTGCCCGGCGGCGAGGATCGTTTCATCTTCGACGCCCGCGCCTCGGACGACCAGACCCGCGGTCCGGTGAACCTGCTGCTGAACCCGGCGGTGCCGGGAATGGCGCTTGGCATGTTCTACCTCGGCGACGGCAGCGGCCATGTCTGCAACGCGGGCGGACCCCAGTCGATGGACGAGGTGCTGTTGCGCCCCGGTTCGGTTCTGCAACCGCTCGAACCTGCCGCGCTCGGGATGCGCGGTCTGACGATGATGCGCTTCCTTGCCGCGATGAACGGGCTGGTGAATGTCGCGGGCGGCACGGCGCCCGCCGCGCATTCGGCCTATGTCGTGGCGATGCTGCGCGGGACGTTCACCAATGATCAGGGGCAGCCGGAACGCTTCCTGCTCGCCGATGGCCTGGGCGTGGGCTACGGCGCGCGCGACCATGCGGACGGGATCGACGCGGTCTATTTCGTGGCGCAGGAGAACTATCCGGTCGAATTCCTCGAAACCTCCTATCCCGTGCGGCTGAAGAGATACGCGATCGCCGAGGACAGCGGGGGGCCGGGGCGGCAGCGTGGCGGAACCGGCATCGTACGGGAATATGAGATCCTGGCCGACGAGGCGCGGCTGTCGATCCGCATCGACACGGTGAAGAATCCGCCCTGGGGCACGGCTGGCGGCATGAGCGGCGGCAGCGGGGCGGCCGTGGTCAATCCGGGAACCCCCGACGAGCGTCTGCTGCCGGGCCTGTCGGATGGCAACCTGCTGCGCAAGGGGGATCTCTTGCGCATCACCACCGGCGGCGGCGGCGGTTACGGCCATCCGTTCGACCGCGCCGAGGCGGATGTGCTGGAAGACGTGCTCGGCGGCTTCGTCAGCCGGGAGAGTGCCGCACGGGACTATGGCGTGATCCTGTCGGGCAACCGCGTCGACGCGGATGCCACCGCAACGCGCCGGGCGGATCGCCCTGCCACCAAGGCCTTCCACCGCAAGGATTATGTCGATGCCATCCTCTGACCAGTCGCTTGCCGTCGCCGTCGATATCGGCGGGACGTTCACCGATGTGGCGCTGATCGACCAGACCACCGGCCAAACCTGGCGGGCGAAGACGCCGAGCGTGCCCTCCGACCCCTCCATCGCCTTCATGAATGGCATCCGCCTTGCGCTGGAGCAGATCGGTGAAACGCCCGCGGCGCTCGACCGGGTGCTGCATGGCACGACCGTCGCGACCAACATGATCCTCGAACACAAGGGCGCGCGGACGGCGCTGGTGACGACCAAGGGCTTCCGCCACGTGCTGGCGATCGGTCGGCAGGACATTCCGCGCAAGGAGAACCTCTATACCTGGGTAAAGCCCGCCCGGCCTGTCCCGGCGTCGCGGATCGTCGAGGTGACCGAGCGGGTCGGCGCAGGCGGCGTGGTGCTGGAACCGCTCGACGAAGCCAGTGTTCGCGCGGCGGGCGAAGCCTTGCGTGACATGGAGGTCGAGGCGGTCGCGGTCTGTCTGATCCACGCCTTCGCGGCCCCCGCGCACGAGATCCGCGTGGCGGAGATCCTGCGCGAGATGCTGCCCGGTGTCGCCGTCACCGCGTCGTGCGAGGTTCAGCCGGTGGTGCGCGAATACGAACGCTCGCTGACGACGGTCCTGAACGCCTCGGTCATGCCCGGCGTCACGACCTACATCGGACGGCTGGAGGACCGGCTGGGCGCGGATGGCGTGACCGTGCCGCTGATGCTGATGCAGTCGAACGGCGGCGTGGCGAGTGCCGCGACGATCCGGCGGGCACCGGCGCTCACGGCGCTGTCGGGGCCCGCGGCAGGTGTCGTCGGCGCGAAAGCGGTCGCGGCGGCCTGCGGGATCACCGATCTGATCACGGTCGATATCGGCGGGACGAGCGCCGACATCTGCCTGATCAAGGACGGCCAGATCGGTCTGACGCAGACGGGTCATGTCGGGGACTGGCCGCTGTCGTTGCCGATGGTCGACATGGTCACGATCGGCGCGGGTGGCGGCTCCATCGCCTGCGTGTCGGACGGAACGCTGAGCGTCGGCCCGCAAAGCGCGGGGGCGCGGCCCGGTCCGGCAGCCTATGGCCATGGTGGCACGCAGGCGACGGTGACGGACGCCCACGTCGTGCTGGGACACCTGCCCAAACGCCTGCTGGGCGGGCGCATGGCGCTGGACCGCGATGCGGCGCTGGCGGTGGTGCAGGGCGGGGTGGCCGGACCGCTGCAGCTTGACCCGATAACGGCCGCGCGGGGCATTCTGGCGATTGCCGACAACCACATGGTCGGCGCGGTGCGCGTGATCTCGGTCGAGCGCGGCCATGATCCACGCGACTTCACGCTGGTGCCCTTCGGCGGCGCGGGGCCGTTGCACGGCTGCGCGCTTGCGGAGCTGCTGGGCATCCGGCAGGTGCTGATCCCGCCCGCGCCGGGGGTGTTGTGCGCCGACGGCCTGCTCTCGGCCGATCTGCGGGCCGAATTCAGCCGGACGCTGCCGAAGGCGGGCGCGCTGGCGGCCGTCGATACCGCCCCGCTAATCGATGAGCTGACCGGGCAGGCGGAAAGCTGGCTGGCTGCCGAAGCTGTCGCCGCCGACCGCCGTCAGGTACAGATCGTGGCGCTGTTGCGCTATCTGGGGCAGGGCGGCGAAATCGCGGTGCCCTGGGCCGGCGAAGCGGCTGCGACCGAGGCGGCCTTTGTCGCCGCCCACCGTGCCCTCTACGGCTTCTCGCTCTCGGTCCCGGTCGAGTTGGTGACGCTGCGCGCCGAAGCCGTGGGCCGCGCGCATCGCCCGGATGCCGCGCCGTTGACCGCAGGTGGCGAGATCTCGCCTTACGACCAGACCCCGGTCAGCTTCGCCTCTGGCGAGGTTCGGGTCCCGGTGATCGACCGCGCGAGCCTCGGGGCCGGTGCGGGCTTCGAAGGCCCCGCGATCCTGACCCAGCTCGACACCACCACCGTCGTCCCACCCGGCTGGCGCGGTGACATGCATGCCTCGGGCGCGCTGCTTCTGACGCGGATGGAGGACCACGAATGACCCATCGCCGTCACCCGGCGCTCGACCCGGTCTATGCCCATATCGCGGCGAACGAGGATGCCTTCGTCGAGCGGCTGGTGGACTATGTCCGCCGCCCCTCGATCAGCGCGCAGAACAAGGGCATCGCCGAGGTGGCGGCGCTGCTGGTGAGCATGCTGGAAACGCTGGGGATGGAGGCGGAAGCCATCGCGACCGAGGGCCATCCGATGGTGCTGGGCCGCCTGGGCACGGATCCGGAAAAGCCCAACGTTCTCTTTTATGGCCATTATGACGTGCAGCCGCCCGAGCCGCTCGAGGCCTGGCACAGTCCGCCGTTCGAGCCGACGATCCGCGATGGCCGCATCTACGCGCGCGGCGTCGGCGACAACAAGGGCCAGCATTTCGCTCAGCTGCTCGCGATCGAAAGCTGGCTCGCCGTTCACGGCGATCTGCCGATCAACCTCCTGTTCCTGCTTGAGGGCGAGGAAGAGGTCGGCAGCCCGCACATCGCGGATTTCGTCGGCACCCACGCCGAACGGCTGATGGCCGATCTGGTCGTCACCTCGGACGGGCCGATGCATATCTCGGGCCAACCGCTGATCGTCTTCGGCGTTCGCGGGATGGTCAGCTTCGATCTGGAGGTGACAACCGCCAGCCGTGATGCCCATTCGGGGAACTACGGTGGCGTGATGCCCAACGCGGTCTGGAAGCTTGTGCATCTCTTGTCGACGATGAAGACGCCGGAAGGTGAAATCATGATCGAGGGCCTGCATGACGCGATCATCCCGCCGACCGCCTTGGAACGGCAGGCGGCGGCGGACCTGCCTGCCGATGTCGCGGATGTCATGGCCGACATGGGCTTGCGCGAGCTCGACGCGCCGCGGGACCGCCCCTTCAACGACCGGCTGATGTTCCATCCGACGCTGACCATCAACGGTCTGCACGGCGGCTATTCCGGCCCAGGGTCGAAGGCTGTCCTCCCCAGCGCGGCCATCGCCAAATGCGACATTCGGCTGGTCGAAGCGATGACGCCCGAAGACGTGCTCGACAAGGTCGAAGCGCATGTCGCCCGCCACGCGCCCGATGTCCGTGTGGTCCGCCGCGCCGGCATGTTGCCGTCGAAGACCGCGATGGATCAGCCCTTCGCCGCAGCGCTGGTGGCGGCGGTGACGGATGCGCACGGCCGTCCGCCTCTCCTGTATCCGGCGCTTGGTGGCAGCTTGCCGGATTACGTCTTCACCAAGATCCTTGGCGTGCCTGCCTTCGTGGTGCCCTATGCCAATGCCGACGAGGCGAACCACGCCCCGAATGAGAACCTGAAGATCCACTGTTTTCATGACGGAATTCGTACCGGGGCAGCGATGATCGCGCGGCTGGGCGATCTTGCAGCCGGGCACGGCGCCCGGCGCGACTGATGCAGTCTCAGGACCCATAGAGCAGTTCGGCCCCTCGTGACCCGCGGTGCCGCGAGGAGGCGGGTATGGGCGAGCATCCTGTTCCGGCAGACAAAGACACAAACGGAGCGCCTTTTGCCCCTCGCCCCGAAGAGGCGCTTCCCGGGTGGCATCGTCTTCATCGATCGCAACGGCTTGAGGTGGCGGGGTGCGTCTTCGGAGGAGGGGCCACCAAGTTGAAGCGGACGGTCGCCCCGGTGGCGCCGCGCAAGCACCTGACAGCCTCGCCATTGTGCCCGGACCAATGGCGCCTCAATGGCGCGATAGGCGGACCAGTTCGTCGCGCTAGCGAGCGGGCTTCGGCTTGCTCATGCGGCTCGTGCAAGAGCATGGACTCCCGGTGTGAACCCGTCATGGCAGAGAGTTCTGCAACACCGCCGCTTCCCCCGTCGGTTAGGTGCGGATGTCGATAGGCGGTCGCGTGGCTATGGTCGCTGACGACATCGACGGCACTGAACGAGGCGCTGCGCACATCCCCTGACCACCCGGGCCTGCGGCCTCCGACTAAGTATTGTTTTCAAAGAAAAAGTAGCAGCCGGGCCGCGTGATCTCCGCTGTAATCGCGACAGCCTTCGCCCGGCCGGACCACGCAGCGGCCACTGCCCGGGGCGTCTGGTGCCCGGACCAGATGCGACGCTGCCGAAGCCCGCCACGCTCATGGGCCGGCGTCTGACCGGCGCGATCCTGACGGGGCAGACCCAAGTATGGACCGTCCAGCGCGGCCTTCAGAGCGCGAGGAGATCTAAGACCGCAGGACCAGACCGATCTCACCCTTGGCGGTGCCGAGCTACGCAGGCGAGGCGCTGGTGGTGACCTCCCGGTGCACGCCGTCGCTGGCGGTGGCCATCGGGTGTCTCGGCTGGGTCGGGGGCCGGCTTCGGGCGGGTGGGGGCCACGTGGGTCGGGCGAACCGGAGAGGCCCGAACCGAACGGAAGCTTCGATCCCCAAACCGATGATGGAGCCCCTCGCCCCCATGGAGAAGAGCGGCGATGCGGACCGGGGCGCGGCGCCACGCCGGGGCATCGCGCGGCGCCCCGTATTTGTGCAGCACCGCCCGCGGCAAGCCTTCCGCCCGGGCGGCGGCAGACTGATCACCGTGAAAGTCCCTGATGTGATTGTCTATTCCCTATCCGACTTGTTCTAGATCCGATTGTCATTGGACAGCGAACCGGATGCCGAACCACCGTTTGTGAAAGCAACGTGAAGGGCACCACGATGAAGAATTCGGATCCGATCTGGGAACATGTCGAGACGCACCGCGAGGACCTGATCGGTCTGTCGGACCGCGTCTGGGGGATGCCGGAGCTGCTGTATGGCGAATACCGCTCCTGCGCCGAGCATGCCGCCATGCTGAACGACAAGGGCTTCCGCGTCACGCAAGAGGTCGCGGGCATCCCGACCGCGGTGATGGGCGAGGCGGGCGAAGGCGGCCCGGTGATCGCGATCCTCGGCGAATATGATGCGTTGCCGGGGCTGAGCCAGGTTGCGGGCATCGCCGAGCCGATGCCTGCCGAGGCCGGTGGCGCGGGGCATGGCTGCGGCCACAACCTGCTGGGGTCGGCCGCCCTGCTGGCGGCCTGCGCGCTCAAGGACTGGCTGGCCGCGACCGGCACGCCCGGCCGCGTGCGCTATTACGGCTGCCCCGCCGAAGAGGGCGGCGCCGCCAAGGCCTTCATGGTGCGCGACGGGGCGTTCGACGATGTCGATGCCGCGATCACCTGGCACCCCGCGACCATGACCAAGGTCGACGAGGCGCAGAGCCTTGCCAACACCCGGATGGACTTCACCTTCACCGGCCGCGCGAGCCATGCCGCCGCCGCGCCGCACCTGGGCCGCTCGGCGCTGGATGCGGCCGAGCTGATGAACTCGGGCGTGAACTACCTGCGCGAACACGTGCCGCAGGAAAGCCGGATCCATTACGCCTATCTCGATGCGGGCGGCACCGCGCCGAACGTCGTGCAGGCGCGCACCAAGGTGCGCTACGCGATCCGCTCGACCTCGCTCGCCGGCATGCTCGCGCTGAACGAGCGGGTGAAGCTGGTGGCGCAGGGTGCCGCGATGATGACCGAAACCAAGGTCGACATCTCGATCATGTCGGCGGTCTCGAACATGCTGGGCAACACGCCGCTCGAAGAGGCGATGCAGAAGGCGATGGACGAGCTGGGCGGCGTCGATTTCGACGAGGCCGACCGCGCCTATGCCGCGAAGATCCAGGAGACGCTGACGGCCGAGGACATCGCCGCGACCTACCGCGCCAACGGCTACGAGATCCGCGAGAACGAGCCCCTGTGCGACTACGTCGTCCCGCGCGAGATGCAGGGCGTGAAGATGATGGGCTCGACCGACGTGGCGGACGTGTCGTGGAAGGTGCCGCTGGTGCAGGCGCGCGTGGCCACCGTGGCGATCGGCACGCCGGGCCACAGCTGGCAGATCACCGCGCAGGGCAAGGCGCCCGCGGCGCACAAGGGCATGACCTATGCCGCCAAGGTGATGGGCGTCGTCGGGCGGATGCTGCTGACCGACGAGACGCTGATGGCCCGCGCCAAGAAGGACCATGCCGACCGGCTGGCCCGCGAACCCTATGTCTGCCCGATCCCCACGGACGTGCAGCCCCCGCTCGTCCCGCGCCCCGTCGCGGCCGAGTGACCCCGGCGGCGGAACCGCCGCCGTGCCACGCATAACCACCGAAGGGCGGGGACAACCCGCCCCCCTCCTCCTCACCAACAGGGAAAACCCGAATGACCCTTCGCACCCGGCTTCTGGCCGGCGTGGCCTGCCTTGCCGCAGGTTCCGCCGCGCTCTCCGCCCAGGCCGCCACCCCCGACAACACGCTTGTCATGGCCTGGAACATCGACGCCATCTCGACCTTCGACCCCGCCCAGATCGGCGAGGTCGTGACATCCGAGCTGGTCAGCAACATCTGCGACTCGCTCGTCGAATTCGCGCAGGACGAGGAATCCCGCGTCGTGCCCGCCTTCGCCAAAAGCTGGGACGTCAGCGATGACAAGCTGACGCTGACCTTCCACCTGACCGAAGGCGCGACCTTCCCCTCGGGCAACCCGGTCACCGCCGCCGACACGGTCTGGTCGCTGAAGCGCGTGCTGTCGCTGGGCTTCGGCAATGCCGCGGCGCTGACCGAATACGGCTTCTCGACAGAGAACATGGACGAGCTGATCCTTGCCCCCGACGACAAGACGGTCGTGCTGAAGTTCGACAAGGTCTATCCGACGAACCTGCTTTTGCAGGCGATCGGCGCCTACCGGGTCGCGGCCACGCTCGACAGCAAGACGATCATGGCCAACGAGAAGGACGGCGATTTCGGCAATGCCTACCTGAACGCGCGCACCGAATGCGTCGGCCCCTACCGGCTGGTGCAATGGAACCAGGGCGAAGGCATCGTGCTGCAGGCCAACGAGGGCTATTACGGCGAGGCGCCCGCGATCCCGCGCATCCTGATCCGCCACGTCGCCGAAACCGGCACCCAGCGGCTGCTCGTCGAACAGGGTGACGTCGACATTGCCCGCGACCTGACGCCCGACGACCTGACCGAGCTTGCGGCCACGGACGGCATCTCGATCAAGTCGGCGCTGAAGCCGCAGCTGATCTTCCAGACGATGAACGTCCTGCGCCCGCCCTTCGACAATCCGAAGGTGCGCGAGGCGATGAAATACCTGGTCGACTACCAGGGCCTTGGCGACACGGTGATGCAGTACCTGGGCAAGCCCTGGAACAGCTTCGCGCAGTCGGGCGCCTGGGGCGCGCTGGAAGGCGCCGAGGGCCAGCCCTTCAGCCTCGATCTTGAAAAGGCCAAGGCGCTGCTGACCGAGGCGGGCTATCCCGACGGGTTCGAATCCACGCTGCTCATCGGGTCGCTGCCCTGGTCCTCGCCGCTGGGCCAGCACCTGCAGCAGAACGCCGCCAAGATCGGCGTCAAGCTGAACATCGAGCAGATGGCCAACGCCCAGCTCTTCGCCCGGGCGCGCGCCCGCGACTTCGACTCGATCATCATGGCCTGGCAGACCTCGATCCCCGATGCCCATGGCAACGCCTCGCGCCTGGTGATGAACCCCGACAATTCGGACGAGGCGAAGCTGACCCAGTATCCGTCCTGGCGGGCGGGCTATCAGGATCTTGCGCTGAACGAGAAGGTGCTGGCCGCCGCGACGGAAACCGATGACGAGAAGCGCCGCGCGATCTATCGCGACATGCAGGTCGAATGGATGAAGACCGGCGAGATGGCGGTGATGTTCCAAAGCTACAACGTGGCCGCGGTGCGTGACACGGTGAAGAACTGGACCTGGAACGGGTTCCGCACCTACTATTCGGAGGCAAGCAAATGACAGACGCCGCGACCCTGGTCGGTGCGACGCCTCGGCGGCGCAGACGTGGCCGCCGCAAGGGCGCCCTCTCGCCCAAGGTCGCGGCGGTGCTCGCGCGGGCGGGATCGGTGCTGGTCACCCTTCTCGGCCTCGCGGGGCTGACCTTCATGATCGGGCGGCTTCTGCCGCTCGATCCGGTGCTGGCGGTGCTGGGCGACAATGCCACGCCCGAGGCCTACCGGGCGATGACGATCCAGCTGGGCCTCGACAAGCCGCTGATCGTGCAGTTCGGCAACTACCTGCTGGATCTCGCCCGGCTCGATTTCGGCAATTCGCTGCTGTCGGGGCGCCCGGTGGTGGACGAGATCGCCCGCGTCTTCCCCGCCACGCTGGAACTCGCGACGGTCGCCATGGTGATCGGCACCGGGATCGGCGTGCCGCTGGGCGTGGTGGCGGCGGTCTACCGCAACAGCTGGATCGACCACACCGCCCGCATCCTGTCGCTGATCGGCTATTCGGCGCCGAACTTCTGGCTGGGGCTGATGGGGCTGGTGCTGTTCTACGCGACGCTGGGCTGGGTCGGGGGACCGGGGCGGCTCGACTTCATCTACGAATTCGACCTGACGCCCGTGACCGGCTTCTTCCTGCTCGACGCGCTGATGTCCGGCAATCTCGAGGTCTTCGGCAATGTCTTCAGCCACATCATCCTTCCCGCCTCGATCCTGGCACTGTCGTCGCTGGCCTATATCAGCCGCATGACCCGGTCGTTCATGATCGAGCAGCTGGAACAGGAATACGTCGTCACCGCCCGCGCCAAGGGCCTTGGCCTCTGGCGCATCGTCTGGCTGCACGTGTTCCGCAACGTGGCGGTGCAGGTGATCACGGTCGTCGCGCTGTCCTATGCCTTCCTGCTGGAAGGCGCGGTGCTGACCGAAACCGTCTTCGCCTGGCCGGGCTTCGGCCGTTACATGACCAATGCCCTTCTTTCGGCCGACATGAACTCGGTGGTCGGATGCACGCTGCTGATCGGGGTGATCTTCGTCGCCCTGAACCTGATCTGCGACATCCTCTACCGCATCCTCGACCCCCGCACGCGGTGAGGCTTCCATGACCGACATCACCCCGGCCGCCCTTGGCCCCCGCACCCCCGCCGAGGCGCGCCTGCAGCAACTGCGCATTACCGCGCTGAAACTGCGCCGCAACGCCTCGGCCATGATCGGGCTCGTCATCCTGCTGGTGATCTTCGCGGGCGCCATCTTCGCCCCGCTCTTCGCCACCCATGACATCTTCGCCCAGGACCTCGGCAACCGCCTGGCGCTGCCCTCGGCCGACCACTGGTTCGGCACCGACGAACTGGGCCGCGACATCTATTCGCGCCTGCTCTACGGCGGGCGGATCACGCTCTACATCGCCTGCCTCACCGCCGTCATCTCGGCCCCGATCGGGCTGGTGGTGGGCATGCTGTCGGGCTGGTACGGCGGCTGGCTCGACATGGTGCTGATGCGCGTGACCGAGATCTTCCTGGCCTTCCCCTCGCTGATCCTGGCGCTGGCCTTCGTCGCGGCGCTTGGCCCCAGCATCGAGAACGCGATCATCGCGATCTCGCTCACCGCCTGGCCGCCGATCGCGCGGCTGGCGCGGGCCGAGACGATGATGGTGCGCCGCTCGGACTACATCGCCGCCGTGCGGCTGCAGGGCGCAAGCTCGTGGCAGATCATGGTCGGACATATCGCGCCGATGTGCGTGCCCTCGGTCATCGCGCGGGTCACGCTGAACATGGCCTCGATCATCCTGTCGGCCGCGGGCCTCGGCTTCCTCGGCCTCGGCGCGCAGCCGCCGAGCCCCGAGTGGGGGGCGATGCTGTCCTCGGCCCGCCAGTTCATCCTGTCGAACGGTCATGTCGCGGCGGCGCCCGGCCTCGCGATCCTCATGACCTCCATCGCCTTCAACCTCGTGGGCGACGGCCTGCGCGACGTGCTGGATCCCCGCAATGACTGATCCCGTCCTTTCCGTCAGAAACCTCAACATCCACTTCCACGGCGCCACGCGCACCACCCACGCGGTGCGCGGTGTCAGCTTCGATCTCGGCCATGAAAAGCTGGGCATCGTCGGCGAAAGCGGGTCGGGCAAAAGCCAGACCGGCCGCGCGATCATGAAGCTCTCGGCGCCCTCGGCCCGCGTCACGGCCGATGCGCTGCGCTTCGGGGCGACCGACCTGATGGCCGCCTCCGAAAAGCAGATGCGCACCATCCGCGGCCGCGACATCGCGATGATCCTGCAGGACCCGAAATTCAGCCTCAATCCGCTGATGAAGGTCGGCAAGCAGATCGCCGAGGCCTACCGCATCCACCACAGGGTCAGCGCGGCCGAGGCGCGCCAGAAGGCGCTCGCCATGCTGGAAAGCGTCCACATCCGCAACCCCGAGCGGGTCTATGAGATCCTGCCGCACGAGGTGTCGGGCGGCATGGGCCAGCGGATCATGATCGCGATGATGCTGATCCCGGAACCCAAGCTGATCATCGCGGACGAGCCGACCTCGGCCCTCGACGTGACGGTGCGCCGGCAGGTGCTGGCGGTGCTCGACGAGCTTGTGGAGCGTACCGGGGCCAGCCTGATCTTCATCAGCCACGACCTGAACCTGGTGGCCGATTTCTGCGACCGGGTGCTGGTGATGTATGCGGGGCGCGTGCTGGAGGATCTGCCCGCCCGCGACCTCGGCCGCGCTCAGCACCCCTATACCCGCGCGCTTCTCGACAGCCTGCCCCGGCTCGACGATCCGCGGGCGGAACTGGCGGTGATGCAGCGCCAGGACAGCTGGCGCACCGCGCCGATCGGAGGCCAGGCATGAGCGACATCATCCTCGAGGCGCGCGACCTGACGATCGAATTCGGCGAGGGCGCGACCGCCGTCACCGCGGTCGACGGGGCCGCCTTCAAGATCCGCCGGGGGGAATCCTTCGGCCTGATCGGCGAGTCGGGCTGCGGCAAGTCCACGATCCTGCGCGCGGTCGCGGGTCTCAATCCCGAGTATGATGGCGATCTGCTGTTCGACGGGGTCGAGCTGCCAGACACCCGCCGGCGCGAACATTACCGCGCCATGCAGATGGTGTTCCAGGACCCCTACGGCTCGCTTCATCCGCGCAAGATGGTGCAGAGCGTGCTGGCCGAACCCGTCCGCCGGATGGGCCTTGGCGACGAACAGCGCCGCATCGACGAGGTGCTGCGAAACGTTGGCCTCGGCCCCGAATTCCGCTTCCGCTACCCGCACGAATGCTCGGGCGGCCAGCGCCAGCGCATCGCCATCGCCCGCGCGCTGATCGTGGAGCCCAAGATGCTGCTGCTGGACGAACCCACCTCGGCGCTCGACGTGTCGGTGCAGGCGGAAATCCTGAACCTGCTCGCGCGCCTGCGCCGCGAGCTGGGGCTGAGCTATCTGATGGTCAGCCACGACATCGCCGTCGTCGCCCACATGTGCGACCGCGTCGCCATCATGCGCCACGGCCGCATCCTTGAAGAGGTCGGCGCGCAGGACGTGCGCGCGGGCCGCGTGAGCGAGGACTACACCCGCGACTTCCTGGCCGCATCGGCCCCCGCCATCACCGCCTGACCCCCCTTTCCCCGAGGACTCCATGACTGTTCTGGCCCAGATCGCCGCCCGTGTGAGCGGCGCATGCCCCGTCACGCCCGACGACCGCCGCGCCGCGATCGACGCGATCATCGACACGCTCGCCTGCATGGTCGCAGGCCGCGACGACGGTGCCACCCAGGCCGTGCTGGCCGCCCGCACGCCGTCGCCCGGCGTCTGCGACGCCGCGACCGGGCAGCGCACCACCGTGGCCGAAGCTGCGCTGATCAACGGCGTCGCGGCCCATGCGCTCGACTTCGACGACAACTTCGGCCCCGGCATGAGCCATGCCTCCGCCGTCATGGTGCCGGCGCTGATCGCCGTGGGACAGCAGGCCGGTGCCACGGGCCGCGCGCTGGTCGACGCCTATCTCGCCGGGCTCGAGGCGCAGGCGCTGGCGGGGCAGGGGGTGCGGCCGCATCACTACACCGCCGGCTGGCACGGCACCTCGACCGTGGCGCCCATCGGCTCGGCGGCGGGGGCGGCGCTGATCGCCGGGCTCGATCCCGAGGGGATCGCCCAGGCGATGTCGCTTGCGACCTCGACGGCCTGCGGGCCGAAGGGGCAGTTCGGCACCTCGGCCAAGCCGTTCCACGCGGGCGTCGCCGCGCGCAACGCGGCCGAGGCCGCGCTGTTCGCCGGGGCGGGCCTGCGCGGTCGGGCCGACATCCTCGAACGGCCGCAGGGCTTCGGCGATCTTTTCGGTGCGGGCGTTCCGGCGGCCTGGGACATCGACCCCGCCGCGCCGCATGTCATCGGGGTCGAGGGGCTGTCGCCCAAGCTGCATCCCTGCTGCGGATCGACCCACAACGGCATCGACATGGTTCACGACCTGCGCCACGCCCATGGCTTCGGCCCCGAGGACGTGGAGAGCATCACCATCGCCGTCGCCCTCGCCAACTACCGCAACCTCGCCTATGGCGACCCGCAGGACGAGATGGAGGCGCGCTTCTCGATGCAGTACTGCATCGCGCGCGCGATGTATCAGGACGTGCTGTCGCTGCAGGATTTCACGCCCGAAGCGGTGACCGATCCGGTGATCCGTGCCTTCCTGCCGAAAGTCGAGATGGTGCTGCTGTCCGAAGAGGAACAGCAGGCCGCGCTGAAGGCGCCGCACCGGGCGACGATCGTGCTGAAGGACGGTCGCCGCTTCGAGGCGATGCGCGACTTCGCGCGCGGCACGATCCGCGACCCGCTGCACGCGGCGCAGAAGCGCGCGAAATTCGTCGATTGCCTTGGTGGCGGCGACGCCGCCGGCGCGATCTATGACCGGCTCTGCGCGATGGACGAGCTGCCCGACCTGTCGCTGATCGGCGCGGTGATCGCGCGCGGCGCGCGGGCGCTCGAGGACCGGGTGCTTCAGCCGGCGTGATGCAGCGCGCGGAGGCCGGCATCGCGCCCGGCCTCCGCCTCGGCCATGCCGGCGGCGGCCGCCCAGAACCGTTCGGTCACCGGGCGGCAGGACCGGCGATGGCGGAAAAGGCGGATTTCCAGGTCGAGCGCCCAGTCCGGCCCCGCCGCCGGCACCAGTTCGCCCGAGGCGAGGTCGTCGGCGGCCAGGGAATGCGGCACCCAGGCCACGCCGCAGCCGACCTTGGCCAGCGATTGCAGCCCCAGGCTCATCGCATTGGTCGCCGCGACGTTCAGCGCCATCGGCCGTTCGGCCAGCAGCGGCGCCAGCGCCTGGGCAAAGAACGACGACTGGCCGTAGCTGAGGAACCGCACCACGCCCCCTGTATCCAGCCGGTGCAGCGCCGAGCCGTCGCGATCGGGCGCCGAGACCGGAACCAGCCGGTCATGGCCCATGTGCAGCGTGTCATAGCCCGAACTGTCGAGCCCGTTGGCCACGGAGGGGTGGACATAGGTCAACAGCACGTCGGTCTCGCCATTGCGGAACTGGCGCAGCGTCTGCGCATAGGCCGCGCTCGACCCGTTGTTTTCCACCATCAGCGGGCCCAGCTCGGCCTCGGCATGGCGGCGCAGCTGCGGCAGGAAGGTCACGCGCAGTGTGTGCAGCGCGCCGATGCGGATCGAATTGCGCGCAGGCGTCGCAAAGGCGCGGATGCCCGCGCGCATGCCCTGGAAGGTGCTGACCAGCTCGCGCGCCTGCGGCACCATCGCCGCGCCCTCGGGCGTCAGCTCGATCGGGTAGGACGAGCGGTCGACCAGCGTCGCGCCGACCCAGTGTTCAAGCGTGCGGATGCGCTTGGACAGCGTCGACTGGGTGATGTTGCGCACCTCGGCCGCGCGCGAGAAATTCCGCGTGTCGTTCAGACACAGAAAATCCTCGAGAAGCTTGAGTTCCATCGGCGACCTCATTGCTGCAGCCTGCCGATATCAGCGCGATCGGGGGCCGGCGGTCAACCGCAGCCCGCTTCCTCTTTGGTCGTGAATTGTGCAACTGCCCAGGGTTTGGTCATCAGCCCGGGCCGGGGGCGGCATCCTGACCCAGCGGCGAATACTCCGCGACCCGGGCGCGTGCCAGCGACAGCTCGATCCGGTCGGCGGCCGTCCGGCGCAGGCAGATGCGCCGCCCCATCGCGCGAAACAGCCACCGGCCCCCGCCAAGCGGCTCCAGCGCGGATTGCCGCCGGTTGGGGCCGCGCCCCCAGGTCACCGCGCCGTCGCGCAGGGTGATCACGTGGCCGTCGCTGTGCCACACCCCCTCGGGGATCGCGTCCGCGCAGGGGCGAACCGGGCGCAGGCGACAGGCGAGATAGCCGATCTCGCCCACAAGGTCCGCGCCGTCCTGGCGCAGGCGGGTGACCGGCCGGCCCGGTCGGGCCGAGGCCCAGCCATCCGCGTCCGCGAACAGCGGTTCTTCGGCGTCGCGCAGCACGATCGAGGCGTCGCGGACCTCGGCCCAGAGGTTGCCCTCGCCGACATAAAGCCCGGGCGCGGCCCAGCCGGTCGCCGGGCGCATCGGTGCCTCAAGGCCCAGCGCGGCGCACAGGACACGCCGCGCCATGCCCTCGGCATCGGCATCGTCGCGGTTGCTCAGCACGACGACGCCCGCGCGCAGCTCGGGCGCCAGAAGGAAGGCCGCGCGATAGCCCGATTGCGACCCGCCATGCCCGATCAGCACCCGCCCTGCGACTGCGGTGCGCCGCAGGCCCAGCCCATAGTCGGTGGGACGGCCGTCGCGCAGCACCGCCGGGGCGGCCTGCAGGGCGAAGCTGTCGCGGGTCATCAGGTCGGCCAGCCAGCCCGACAGGTCGCGCGCGGACCCTGCCAGCGACCCTGCCGCCGACAGGTGCATGCCCTGCGCGCCATTCCGCCAGCCGGCCGGATCGGGCACATGCCCCGGCGCCAGCCCCGGCACCGGGTCGGACCAGAACTGCGCCGCGCGCATCCCCAGCCCCAGCCGCGCGGAAATCGCCGCGACGGCCGCGTCGAAGCGCATCCCGCGCGCCTCCAGCGCGGCCTCGGCCAGCCGGTAGCCGGCATTCGAATAGGCGACCTCGGTCCCCGGCTCGGCATTCAGCCGCGGCAGCGCCGCCGACCATCGCAAGAGGTCGTCCGCGCGCGTGACCTCGTCGGCCGACAGGCCCGCCAGCGTCAGCATCTCGCGCGTGTCGGGCAGCCCGCCCTGCATCGACAGCGCCTGGCGCACCGTCACCGCCCCCGGCACCGGATGCATGTCGAGCACCGCGCCGAGCGCCGTGTCGAGCGGCAGCAGACCGGACTCGATCAGCACATTGGCGAAGACATGCTTCGTCATCGAGGCCCAGCGCAGCACGCTGCCCGCCGACAGCGCCGCGCCGCCCGGCGCCTCGTGCCCCGCCGCCTGCGCGAAGGCCTCGCCCGCCGGTCCGAAGCCGAGGATCACGGCCCCCGGCCCCGCGCCGTCCCAGATCGCCAGCGCGCGCGCGGCCGCCTCCCGTGCCGCCTGCCAGTCCGGCGCGCGGTCGATGGCCCCGGTCATGCGGAGGCCGCGAAGATCGCGCGCAGCAGCCGGCCGAACCCGTGCTTGCTGATCGCGCGGCCCTTGATGTCGGTGTCGACCCGGTGGACGATCACCATGTCGCGCTCCGGCACGACGAGGCAGTAATGCCCGCCCGCGCCCACTGCCGCATAGCTGCCCCGCGGCGTCACGCAGCCCGGCGCGAAGACGCCGTCGCGTTCCAGCCACCACATGTAGCCATAGGCGCCGCGCGCCCCGGCATGGGAATAGGGCATCACGTTCTCGGCCGCCCATCCCTCGGGCAGGACCTGCACCCCGCCCCAGCGCCCCGCCTGCAGGAACAGCTGCCCGAACCGCGCCAGATCGCGCGAGGACATGCGGAACGGATAGGCGTCGTGCCGGCTTTCGGCGAAGCTTTCGGTCCAGGCGTCGGTGGCGAGGTCGAAATCCTCCATCCCCACCGGCGCGGCGATGCGCCGGGCGAAGGCCTCGGCCACCGACAGGCCGGTCGCCTGCACGAAGATCGTGCCCAGCGCGTTGAAATCCCAGTTGTTGTAGCACCAGAACGTGCCCGGCCCGTGCGAATGGCGCTTTTCCTTGATCGACTTCATCCAGGCGGTTTCATAGCCCGCCGGGTGATAGATCCCGGACCGCGCGGTCAGCAGGTCGTAGACCAGCGCCTTGCGCTCGACCTCTGACAGGCCCTCGACATCGTCGATCCCCAGATCCTCGAGCGTGGCGTCGAGCGCGATGGTGCCGGCCTCGACATCCTCGCCCATCATCGCGGCCAGGAACGACTTGCGGATCGAATGGCACAGGTACTTGTGCGCAATGTCGCCCCAGCTGTGCACGATCCGCCCGCCCTGCACGATCAGCAGGCAGTCGGTTTCCTGCGCGGCGCAGAGCGCGTCGACACGCGACATGTCCCAGTCGCAGGCGGCGGTGGCCCAGGGGGCGGCGGCGGCGGTGTCGGTCATGGTCAGCATCGGGGATCCTCGGAAGGGAAGGACGCGGCCCCGCGGGGCCGCGTTCGGTCATCACTTGGCGGCGGCGTCGTAATAGGTGCGGAAGCCGTTCCACGACCAGGTCGTCAGCGCATCGGTCACCGCCGCGGCCTCCGAGGTCTGCATGATGTAGGCCTGCGGGCCCTCCTGCATCACGTCGCGCTGCAGCTGGTGATACATCTCGGCCCGCTTGGCCGGATCGCGTTCGAAGAGGGCGGCATCGATGCGCGCGTTCATGTCCGCATCATAATAGCCCGACCGCCAGCTGGGATACTGGCCCAGGCCCGCCTCGGCGGTGTTGTCGGGGTTCGCGACGTGGCGCGAGGCCATGCCATGGGCATCGGGGACCGAGGTCTTGAAGCCCAGCATCGCCGCCTGGAAATCGCGCGCGCGGGTCTTGGCGAACAGCTGCGAATTGGCCATCCGCTCGATCTTGAAGGTGATGCCCACCTTCGACGCGGCCTCCTGGATCGTCTGGGCGATCGGGTCGGCATAGGGATGCGAGCCGAGGATCAGCGGCACGGTGAAGCCGTCGGGATAGCCCGCTTCGGTCAGCAGCGCCTTGGCCTTGTCGATGTCGAGGCGGAAGGGCTGGCCCTCGTCCTTGTCGAGCGCGCCGAAGGCGCCCAGCTGCACGAAGCTCGCGCGCGGCACGCCGATGCCCTTCATCACCGTGTTCTCCATCCCCTGGTAATCGATCAGGTAGCGCATCGCGAGGCGCACCTTCGGATTGTCGAAGGGCGGCATGGCGTTGTTCATCGCCATGTAGAAGAGCGAGGGCTTCAGCGCGCGCTCGACCCTGAGCCCCTCGGTGCCCTCGACGGCCGTCAGGTCGTCGGGATTGAGGTTGCGCGCGACGTCGATGTCGCCCTGTTCCAGCATCAGCCGCTGGGTGCCCGGTTCGGCCACGTGGCGGATCATCACGCGCGACAGCTTCGGCGCCGGCCCGTTGTAGTTCTCGGACGCCTCGAGCATCACCACCTCGCCCGCGTTCCACCGCGCCAGCGTGTAGGGGCCGACGCAGGCGGTGCGGTTGGCGAGATAGGCGTTGCCCATGTCGTCGCCCTTGGCATTCGCCTCGATCTCGGCGCGGTTGAGCATGACCGACACGCGGTTGGCCGCGACCGAGCCCATGACCAGGTTCAGCGGATAGGGCCGGTCGAGCGTCAGCACCACGGTGCTGTCGTCGGGCGCGGTGATGCGGTCGGCGGCATTGTCCTTGGTGAAGCCGAAATCGGTCAGCTGCGCGGCATTGCCATAGCCCAGGCCCAGCACCCGCTGCATGCCCCAGACCAGGTCACCCGCGCTGCCCGGCGTGCCGTCAGGATAGACGATGCCGTCCTTGAGGTGGAAGGTCACCGTCAGCCCGTCTTCGGACACGTCCCAGCTTTCGGCCAGCGAGGGCAGGAAATTCGCCTCGTCCTCGGGGTCGAAATCGACCAGCGCGTCGCAGGTGTTCATCAGGATCTCGTCGGTCACCACCTCGGCCACCTGCGCGGGGTCGAAGGTGCTGATCGCGTCGATGTTGTAGGCCATGACCAGCGCCGAGGCCGGCGTCTCGGCCAGGGCAAGCCCGGGGATCAGCGCGGCCAGCGGCAACGCGCAGAGGGTCTTTCTCATCTCACTCTCCTGTCGGTTCTTATAGATTGTCCTGCAGCCAGTCGGCGATCCTGCCGAAGACTGTCAGCCGGTTCGCCATCCGCACGAAGCCGTGGCCCTCGTGGTCGATGCGCAGCATCTCGACCGGGTGCCCGCGCCCGCGCAGCCGGGCGAAGACCTGTTCACCCTGTTCCATCGGCACGCGCGGATCGTCGGTCGCATGCACGATCAGCATCGGCGCCGTGACGCGGTCCAGCCGGTGGACGGGCGAGACCTCGGCCAGGAAGGCGGCATCGGTGACCGGGTCGCCGTATTCCGCGGCCCGCAGCGCCGCGCGCCAGGGGCCCGTCGTCTGCATCAGCGTGGTGAAATTGGCGACCCCGTAGATGTCGATGCCCGCGGCCCAGAGATCGGGCGCCTCGGTGACCGCGGCCAGCACCATGAACCCGCCATAGGACTGGCCCATGACCCCGATCCGGGTCGCGTCCACGTCGGGGCGCGCCGCGAAGGCGCGGCCCAGCGCGTTCAGGTCCGCGACGCTGTCCATGCGCCGTTCGACATCGTCGGCCTCGTGGAACGCACGGCCATAGCCGGTCGATCCGCGCACGTTCGGCGCGACAACCATGATGCCGGCCGAGGTGTAGTGATGGATGTCGGCGCGGAAGGTCGGGCGCCACTGCGCCTCGGGCCCGCCATGCACGATGAACAGCACCGGCCAGCCCGCGGCGGGTTGCGGGCCGGTCGGGGCATAGACGAAATGCGCGATCTCGCGCCCGTCGAAGCTGGGCAGGCGGGCCACCACCGGCGCGGGCCTGTCCGTCAGTTCGACCCCGGCTTTCGGTGCGTTCGACAGGTTGGCGAACCCCGCCCCGCCGGCATCGCAGCGCCAGATGTCGGCAGGGCGGTCCGCGCCCTCGATCGTCATCAGAAGCGCGCCGTCCGGCGCATAGCGCAGCGACTGCACGACACCGGGCGCCGGCAGATCGACCGGGCGCAGCGCGCCCCCTGCCAGATCACCGAGGCAGAGGCGCGAGAAGCCCTCGTCATTGGTCACCACCGCGAGGTCGGTCTGGTTGGGATGCAGCGCCCAGAGGTCGACATCCTGCCCCTCGACCGCGACGAGCGGCGTCACCGCTTCGGTCGCAAGGTCCAGCAGCTGCAGCGCGTGAAACTCCCGCCCGCGGTCGCAGACCAGGTGGATCGCCCCGCCATCCTTGCGGAATTTCGCCGAAACATAGCGCGTGCGCCCGGTCTCGGGCGCCAGATCGCGCAGCGTGCCGCTCGCCAGGTCGACAAGCCCGAGGCTCTGGCGATTGCTGCCGTTGAAGGAATCGCGCACCAGCAGCGCGGTGCCGTCGGGGCTGTAGGCAAGCGCCTCCTGAAAACCGCGGCCTTGCAGCAGGCAGCGCGTCTCGCCGGTGGCCACGACCATCTCGAACAGGTCCATGACGCGGGCGTCGCGGGGATTGGCGGCATAGGCGATCCGGGTGCCACAGGGCGACCAGCTGCCCCAGACATGCACCACGCCCGGCGCATGGGTCAGGGGCCGTGGCGTGCCCGACGCCTCGGGGACAAGCCAGAACTGATACCGTTCGTCCCCGCCGCAGTCGGTGGTGAACAGCAGGTCGCGGCCCTTGGGCGCGAAGGCGATCTGCACCACCCGTTCCGCCAGATCGGTGACCTTCCAGGCGCTGCCGCCCGCTGCCGCCCGCAGCCACAGCTGCGGCAGGCCCGAGGCGTTCTCGATGCTCGCGATCAGCGCCCCGTCGGGCGAGACCGCCTCGGACCGGGCCTCGCGCATCCGGATCAGGCCGTCCATCGGCAGGACCCGGAGATCGGCGGCGTGCGGGGAGGGGTTCGGAAGGCTGTGGTTCATCTGACGTCCGGCTTGCATCGGTTCCGGGGCGAAGCTTGGAAGCAACGGCGGACGGGGTCCAACGACTTTGGCGACCAGCCTATTCCGATATCGAATGGGTTCGGCCGTGCCGGCCCGCCCGTGGCGAAGCGCTCAGGCGCCGGGGGCCTGCAACGACGCCGCCAGTCAAGTCGCCTCGTCGATCAAGGGCCTGTCCACCATGGCGCGCCGGCCGAGGGCTGAAGGCGCCGAAAACCTGCCGCGGCGGGTCGG
This sequence comes from Frigidibacter sp. MR17.24, assembly GCF_037095655.1. Classification (NCBI taxonomy): domain Bacteria; kingdom Pseudomonadati; phylum Pseudomonadota; class Alphaproteobacteria; order Rhodobacterales; family Paracoccaceae; genus Frigidibacter; species Frigidibacter sp. MR17.24. Next base: position 64,293 of record NZ_JBAWKE010000012.1, on the reverse strand, counting down.
TGCCTGACGCCGGCATGGTAATCCCGAACGACGGGTCTGACGCAAGATCCCCCCGGGATCGACGAGGAACGCTGAAAATCCGCGCCCCCGACGACCTCTGCGGGGCCTTCCGGCGATGATGGAGTGGATACCGTCGCCGGGACGACGATGCCCTGTGTGCAGGTGCCGGCAGCGGCGCCCACTGGCGCCGGACGTCGATCGACAGCTCGCCAAGCGCCAATTCCGCATCGCGATCATGAACGGCTCTGCCGCCCCCGGCATTCGCGGTAGGATCGGGGGGCGGAAGCCGATAGGATGACGCCGCGTCCGCGCGGACGTGCAACCGGAGACCAGACGCCCATGGCGGATGACGACGCGAAAAAGCCCGATGAGAAAATGCCGGGCACCGGGCCTGCGGCCGTCGCGGGCGACGTGCCGGAGATGCCGGCCGCGCCCGAGCGGATGATCGAGCTGGCGCGCAGGCTTCAGGAACGGCTGGGCGAGCATCTGTCGGGCGCCACGCCGACGGCCATGACGCCGGGCGATCGCGGCACCAAGCCGCCCCGGCTGCACTAGGCCGCGATCGCGGTGCTCAGTTGAGAAGGCGGGTGCCGCGCCGCCGGTGCTCGGCCCGCAACAGCCGGGCAAGCCAGATCGCCACCGGTTCGGACCTGTCGCGCTCGGCGGCCAGACGGATCGCGCGCTCCAGCGTCGCCTCGACCAGCCGGTCGGCGGCGGTGCCGTCGCTCAACAGGCGCCGCGCCTCGGCGCGCAGCAATGGCAGCGCCGCCAGCGGATCGGAGGGGGAGGGCGGCAGCGGCCGCCCGGCCTGCCGCTCCAGGTCGCTCAGCAGGCGCTGCGCGGCCGTGGGCTTGGCAAACAGCGGGATCTCGCTGAACCGGATCGGCATCGCATCGCGTGCGCCGGTGTAGAACAGCAAGGGCACGCGGCGCGCCATCAGCCGCTCGGCCAGCGCGAACGAGGTGCCCTGCCGCAGCCGGATGTCGAGGATCGCGCCGCCGGCCTCGTCGGCCGCGGCCAGCGCATCGCCATGGGTGCGGAACGGGCCGATGATCTCGGCCCCGAGCCGCCCCAGTTCGGCGCTGAGGCCGGTGGCGAGGATGTAGTCGTCTTCCACCAGAAGGATCCGCACGTCCACCTCCCCTAAGGATTCTGCTTCCCCGAAGTCTAGGCCGCGCATGGGGGCGGGAGGAACCGCCAACACGCGCGGGCTTCGCAAATCGGGCCGGCGTGGCCGGCTGCCCCGGCCGCCCGTCAGGCAAGGCCCGCGAAAGGCTGCGCATTCGCACCCTCGCCGCATCGGCGGATTTCAGCCCGCCCGCCGCGGGAACATGCGCGGGCCACCCCTGTTCGAGGGGGCTCAAAAAAGGGAGCCACCGATGAGCGATGACGGCCACACCCCCGCAAGCGCGCACAGCCAGACCGGAACCGAGACGACGGACCATCCCGCCGAGACCGGCCGGGAGGAGAGCTGCACCAGCGCCCCGGGCGCGGCGGCGCGCGCCTGACGACGGCGCACGGCGCACCGATCGCCGACGACCAGAACAGCCTCAGGGCCGGGGCCCGCGGTCCGGTCCTGATGGAGGATTTCGCGCTGCGCGAGAAGCTGTTCCACTTCGACCACGAGCGCATCCCCGAACGTGTCGTCCATGCCCGCGGCTTCGGCGCGCACGGCTACCTCGAGGTGACCGAGGCGATCCCCGAGCTGACCTCGGCCGCGATCTTCCAGACGGCGGGCACGAAGGTCGAGGCCTTCGTGCGCTTCTCGACCGTCGCGGGCAACAAGGGGTCGGCCGACCTCGCCCGCGACGTGCGCGGCTTCGCGGTCAAGCTCTACACGCCCGAGGGCAACTGGGACATCGTCGGCAACAACATCCCCGTCTTCTTCATCCAGGACGCGATCAAGTTCCCCGACCTGATCCACGCCGCGAAAGAGGCGCCCGACCGCGGCTTTCCGCAGGCGCAGACCGCGCATGACAACTTCTGGGACTTCATCTCGCTGATGCCGGAAGCGATGCACATGGTGATGTGGATCATGTCCGACCGCGCGATCCCGCGGTCGTTCCGCTTCATGGAAGGCTTCGGCGTCCACAGCTTCCGCGTGGTGAACGCCGAGGGGAGATCGCATTACGTCAAGTTCCACTGGAAGCCGAAGCTGGGCCTGCAATCGGTGGTCTGGGACGAGGCGGTGCGGATCATGGGCGCCGATCCCGACTTTCACCGCCGCGACCTGTGGCAGGCGATCCGGACGGGCGCCTTCCCGGAACGGGAGCTGGGGGTGCAGGTCTTCGACGACGACTTCGCCGACTGCTTCGACTTCGACATCCTCGACGCGACGAGGATCATCCCCGAAGAGCTGGTGCCGGTGCGCCGGATCGGCCGCCTGGTGCTCGATCGCTGCGTCGACAATGCCTTCGCCGAGACGGAGCAGGTCGCCTTCTGTACCCAGAACATCGTCCCCGGCATCGACTTCACCAACGATCCGCTGCTGCAGGGGCGCAACTTCAGCTATCTCGACACGCAGGTGAAGCGCCTCGGCGGCCCGAACTTCACCCATATCCCGGTCAACGCCCCGCGCTGCCCGTTCCACCATTTCCAGCAGGACGGCCACATGGCGATGCGCGCGCCGAAGGGACGCGCCAACTACGAGCCGAACGGCTGGGCCGAGGGCGGGCCGCGCGCCGCCGCCGACGGCTTCCGCTCGCATCCCGAGCGCGTCGAGGGCGAGAAACGCCGCACCATCCGCCCCGAACGCTTCGCCGATCACTACAGCCAGGCGCGGCAGTTCTACGTCAGCCAGACCAAGGTGGAGCAGACCCACATCGTGGCTGCACTGGTCTTCGAACTGTCGAAGGTCGAGACGCCGGCGATCCGCACGCGGATGCTGGCGCACCTGCCCAACATCGACGCCGGTCTCGCGGAAAAGGTGGCCGACGGGCTGGGCATGGACCTGCCCCCGGCCGCCGTGCCCGCCCGCGCGCCCATCGACCTGCCGCCCTCGGACGCGCTGTCGATCCTGAAGAACGGGCCGGGCCGGTTCGAGGGGCGCAAGCTCGGCCTGCTGGTCAGCGACGGCGCACCGGCGGGGATGGTCGCGGCGGTGAACGAGGCGGGCGGGCTGGTCGAGGTCGTGGCGGCGCGGATCGGGGGCGTGACCCTTTCGGACGGCAGCCGCCTCGCGGCGGATCAGAAGATCGACGGCGCGCCCTCGGCGCTTTACGACGCGGTGGCGCTGGTCCTGTCCGACGAAGGCGCCGACAGCCTCTGCGCGATGCACCCGGCCCGGATCTTCTGCGCCGAGGCGGTGGCGCATCAGAAATTCGTCGCTCTGGCCGGCGGGGCGGGGCAACTCCTGAAAGCCGCGGGCCTTGGGGCAGACCTGCCGGGTGTCGTGACGCTCGATGCGCCGCAGGGCGCCGGCGATTTCATCGCCCGCTGCGGCGCGCTGCGGGCCTGGGCGCGCGGCGGCTGAGCCCGCGGCGGCCGGCAGGGAACGCGCGCCGGGCGGCGGCGTTTGGCAACGATGGATCTGGTCATGTCGGAGCTTTCGGTCTCGTTCGCGGCCACCCCGCCCGGGGTGGCGCTTCTGCGCATCGTGCTGGCCATCGTGCTGGGCGGCGCGATCGGGTTCGAGCGGGAGCTGCGCGACAAGGCGGCGGGCCTTCGGACCCATGTGCTGATCGCAGCGGCAAGCTGCCTGTTCGCACTCATCGCGCTCGAACTGATCGCGGCGGCCGACACGCGCGGCGGCGCGGCGGACGAACGCATCGACATCCTGCGCCTGATCGAGGCGGTGACGGCGGGCGTCGCCTTCCTGGCCGCCGGCTCGATCATCACCGCGGGCGGGCGGGTGCGGGGGCTGACCACCGGGGCGGGCATGTGGATGGCCGGGGCGGTGGGGCTTGCCTGCGGCGTCGGGCTCGCGGGCCTCGGCGCGATCGCCGCCGTGACGACGATCGTGGTGCTGTGGGCCTTCAAGCTGGTCGCCGACCGGCTCGAGGCGGGGGACCGGCATGACGGGTGAGCCGCGCCTTCATCCCCGCCCGGCGCGGGAACATCCGCCGGGCCTGCCTGTTCGGGGCACTTCCCCTGACAGCGAGGCACACCGTGACCACAGGCCCCGACAAGACCCCGCCCCGACCGGGTCCCCGACACCATTCCGAGCCGCCCGCGGGCCAGGCCGCCGGGCAGCCGCCCGGGCCCGCGGCGGCCAAGACCGATCCCGGTCGCAGCGGTTGGCGCGTCAAGCGCGCGGATGCGGACGGGCCGCTGACCCCCGAGGAGAAGGTGCTTGATGAACAGGACAGGGCAAGACGACGACGCGAACGGCGGCAGGCCCGATGAGCGGCCCGATGAGCGGACCCCCGACCCCGCGTCGGCGGCCCCGGCGCCCGGGATCCGGCAGGACCAGCCCGGCGACGGGCTCGAGGAGCTGGAGACGCGCCTGCCCTCGACCTCGGCCGCCGTGCACGAGGTCATCCGCCGCGACGGCGACAAGGAGCTGAACCGCGAGGCGATGGCGNCTGGAGACGCGCCTGCCCTCGACCTCGGCCGCCGTGCACGAGGTCATCCGCCGCGACGGCGACAAGGAGCTGAACCGCGAGGCGATGGCGCTTCTGTGGTCGGCCGTCGCGGGCGGGATCACGATGAGCACCTCGTTCATGGCCCGCGGCATCCTGCGCGCGAACCTGCCCGAGACCGACTTCGGCTTCCTGTTCGAGGCGATGGGCTACACGGCGGGCTTCCTCTTCGTCATCGCCGCGAACCAGCAGCTTTTCACCGAGAACACGGTGACGGCGGTGCTGCCGTTCATGACCCGCCCCGACCGGCGCAACCTGGTGCGGCTGCTGCGGCTTTGGGGCGTGGTCCTTGCCGGCAACACGCTGGGCAGCCTGATCGCCGCGGCGGTCTTCGCCTTCATGCCGGTCTTCCCGCCCGACGTGGGCGAGGCCTTCGTCGAGATCGGCCACCACCTTGTCGAGAAGCCCGCGCTGCAGATGCTGGGCGGGGGCATCATCTCGGGCTGGCTGATCGCGACGATGGTCTGGGCGATCTATGCCACCAGCCAGGCCAAGCTCGCGATCATCTTCCTGGCCACCTATCTCATCGCGATCGGCGACTTCCCCCATGTCATCGTCGGCACGGTCGAGGTCCTGTACCTGGTCTTCCTGGGCGAGCTGTCGCTGGCCGGGGCGATCCTGCGCTTCTGGCTGCCGGTGCTGGCGGGCAACGTCATCGGCGGCACGCTGATCTTCGCGCTGATCAGCCATGCGCAGGTGCGCGCAGATCACGACAGCGGCACGGTCGAGGACGCGACGGCGGGGCACTGAGCCGACATCCGCCGCCGCCGGGAACATTCGGCCCCCTGCGCCATTCAGCCCCCCGGACACGGCAAGGCACAGGAACCCCATGGCATTCGAACCCGCCCCCGACGACTGGTGGAAGGGCGCGGTGATCTACCAGATCTACCCGCGCAGCTATCTCGACACGACCGGCAACGGCATCGGCGACCTTCGGGGCATCGCCGAACGGCTTGATCACGTGGCCTCGCTCGGCGTGGACGCGATCTGGATCTCGCCGTTCGTGAAATCGCCGATGAAGGACTTCGGCTACGACGTCGCGGACTATCTCGCCGTCGATCCGCTGTTCGGCGACCTGCAGGATTTTCGCGATCTGCTCGCGGGTGCGCATGACCGCGGCCTGAAGGTCATCATGGACCAGGTGCTGTCGCATACCTCGGACCAGCACGCCTGGTTCCTGGAAAGCCGCGAGGGGCGGGGAAACGCCAGGGCCGACTGGTACGTCTGGGCCGACCCCAAGCCAGACGGCGGCCCGCCCAACAACTGGCTGTCGGTCTTCGGCGGCTCGTCCTGGCAGTGGGAGCCGCGGCGCAGCCAGTACTACCTGCACAACTTCCTGCGCGAGCAGCCCGACCTGAACTATCACTGCCCCGCGGTGCAGCAGGCGGTGCTGGACACCTGCCGCTTCTGGCTCGACATGGGGGTCGACGGCTTCCGGCTCGACGTCTGCACCTTCTACGTCCACGACGCCGAGCTGCGCGACAATCCCCCGAACCCCTCGATCCCCGAGGGCGAGGCCTTCGAGTTCAATCCCTATTCGCGCCAGCTTCACATCCACGACATCGTCCGCCCCGAGACGGTGAGCTTCCTCGAACGGCTCCGGGCGCTTTGCGACGGCTACGGCGGTCGCGCGCTTCTGGGCGAACTGAACCAGTCCGAGGCGGTGCGCGTGCACCGCGAATACACCGCCGTGAAGCGGTTGCAGCTGGCCTATGGCTACTGGCTTCTGGGCGCGCACCACGTCCCGCCGGGCCTTCTGCGCGACGTCGCGCGCGACCTTGGCCATGACGAGGATGCCGGCTGGCCGGCCTGGGCGCTCGACAATCACGACTTCACCCGCGCGATCACCCGGCTCGGGTCCGAAGAGACGCCCGATGCCGTCACCGTGCTGATGGCGGCGCTTGCCTGCCTGCGCGGGGCCTTCTGTCTCTACCAGGGGGCGGAACTGGGCCTGCCGCAGGCCGAGCTGCCGCAGGACCGCGTCGTCGATCCCTATGGCCGCGAATTCTGGCCGGCCTACAAGGGCCGCGACGGGGCACGCACGCCGATGCCCTGGACCGGCGACGCCCCCTCGGGCGGCTTCTCGCAGGTCGAGCCATGGCTGCCGGTGCCGCAGGCGCATCTTGCGCTTTCGGTCGCGGGGCAGGACGCGCTGCCGGGCTCGACCCTGAACCGGCTGCGCCGCTTCCTGCACTGGCGGCGCGACCAGCCCGCGCTGCGCCAGGGCGGCATGGAGTTCGTCGCGACCTCGGCGGCGATCCTCGGCTTCCGCCGCGCCCTGGGCGACGAGGTGCTGACCTGCGCCTTCAACCTGTCCGGGGCCGAACAGGTGCTGAGCCTGCCCGAGGCCGAGACGGGGCCGGAGATGACCGGCCACGGCTTCGGCGGCATCCGCCGCGGCGACGAGATCCACCTGCCGGCATGGGGGGCGTTCTTCGCCCGCGCCGCGCCATGACCGGCGCGCCGATGGCCCGGCCGGGGCCTTACGAGCCCTTGGCCGACGGCTTTGCCGCCGACTGGTGGCGGGGCGCGGCGATCTATCAGGTCTACATCCGCAGCTTCCGCGACGCGAACGGCGACGGGATCGGCGATCTGGGCGGCGTGCTCGCAGGGCTCGACCACATCGCCGGGCTCGGGGTCGACGCGGTCTGGCTCTCGCCGTTCTACAAGTCGCCGCAGAAGGATTTCGGCTACGACATCTCGGATTTCCGCCTCGTCGATCCGACCGCCGGCAGCATGGAGGATTTCATGCGCCTGCGCGACGCGGTGCATGACCGCGGCCTGAAGCTGCTTCTCGACTTCATCCCCTGCCACACCTCGGACGACCATCCCTGGTTCGCCGAAAGCCGCGAGGGGCGCGACACGCCCAAGGCCGACTGGTACGTCTGGGCCGATCGCGCCCGCGACGGCGGCCCGCCCAACAACTGGCTGTCGTCCTTCGGCGGACCCGCCTGGACATGGGAGCCGCGGCGGTCGCAATACTATTACCATCCGTTCCTCGCCTCGCAGCCGGCGCTGAACCTGCACAACCCGGCCGTTCTCGACCAGCTGATCGCCGAGATGAGCTATTGGAGCGATCTCGGCGTCGACGGCTTCCGCATCGACGCGGTGCAGTGCCTGGCGTGGGACCGCGACCTGCGCTCGAACCCGCCCGTGGGGCGCGGGGGCTCGAACGCGCTGATCGGCGGCGGGCCGACCAATCCCTTCGCCGCGCAGCTGCATTATTTCGACCGCGCCGCCGAGGGCACGCGCGCGATCCTCGAACGCTTCCGTGCCTTCGCCGATGCCAATGACATCGTCCTGATCGGCGAGCTGGCCGACATCGACACTTCGCAGGCCGCGGCCGAGTTCACCGAGCAGGGCCGCGCGCTGCACGCGGTCTACGATTTCGGGCTGATCAACTGCCACCCCGAGGTCGACTCGATCACCGCCCAGCTCGAACGGCGCGAGCGGCTTCTGGGCAACGGCTGGTTTCTCAACGTCTTCACCAACCACGACACGATCCGCGCGGTCAGCAATCTCACCCGTTTCGCGGGCGAGGGCCTGCGCGAAGCGGCGGCGAAGATGCTTCTGTTCACCCAGATGACGCTCAAGGGCGGCTGCATCCTCTATCAGGGTGACGAGCTGGGCCTGCCGCATCCGCATCTGGACTACGACCAGATCGTCGATCCCTGGGCCAAGGCCTTCTGGCCGACCTTCGAGGGGCGCGACGGCGCGCGCACGCCGTTTCCGTGGAATGACCGGCAAAAGCACTGCGGCTTCGGCAAGGCCACGCCCTGGCTGCCGGTGATGGACACGCACGCGGCGCTCTGCGTGCGCCGCCAGTCGGCGGACCCCGGCAGCGTGCTGTCCTTCACCCGCGACTTCCTGACCTGGCGCCGGGACGAGCCGGTGCTGCGCCTGGGCGAAGAACGCATGGCCCGGGGCGAGCGTGCGCCGATCATCTCCTGGACCCGCGCCTATCAGGGCCAGGAGCGGCGCATCGTCGTCAATTTCTCCGAGGATGCCGCCTTCATGCCCGTGTCCGGCCGCTGGCGGATGCTGTCCGCCCCCGGCTGCGCCACGCAGCGCGAGGCGCATGGCATCGCCCTGGGCCCGCTCGCCTTCGCCATCCTCGCCCCGGATGCCTAGCCGCAGCGCCGCTCCTGCCCGGACCTTGCGCGGAGGGCCCGCCCGGCCGGCGGCGGGCCATGGCGGTCGCCGCGCCGGTCGGGGCAGGTCCGGAAGGGAGGCTGTCCATGACCGATGACGACACGGCGGGTGACGACCGGGCGGCGCTGTGCTGGCTTGGCGCGCACTTTCTGGCCGGGATCCTTCTGGGGACGGCCTTCCTGGCGGTGATGATCGGCCTTGGCGCCGATGCGGCGGGCTGGGCGCGGCCCGTTTTCGATCACCCCGGGCTCCTTGCGGCGGTCTGGGCCGGCTGGGTCGGTCCCGTCGCGGTCGCCTTCGTCGCCACCGCGCTGGCGCTTGCGGACTGACGGATACGGCCGGCCCTCGGGACCGGCCGCGCCGGGAACATTCCGCGCCCGCGCCTGTTCGACGCTGCGGAGGCCCCCAGGCCTCCAGTTCCTGCAGTCCCCTGCGACGGGTGGCCGGTCCGGCATGTGCCGGGCCGGCCGATGGCGCATCCGACCCCGACCGGCAGGGCGGCGGCGGCATGGTTCCGAACTGATCCGGTTGCCCCGCCCGCGCGTAGACCTTTCAGGGAGACAGCGCCGGCGCACCGCGCTGTCGCGAGGACGGAGCAAGCGCATGCCGGAAGACGACAAGCAGGAAAAGGCCCTGCCGCCCACGTCCAGCCAGCCCGACAAGGACACGGCCCAGATGCCCGACCCGCCGCAGCGGCTGGTGGATCTGGCACGGGATCTTGAGGAACGGCTGCAGCGCCGCCGTCCGCGCCCAAAGGCCGACGGTGTCACCGAACGCCGCCCCCGCTGGCTGCACTGACCTGCTTCGGGCCTGCTCCGGGCCTGCTCAGCCTCCCGCTCACCCCGCGGCGGGCACCGGGAAGACAAGCGTGTAGATCACGCCCTCGTCGGCGAACTCGAGGCTGCTGTTGCCGTCGAGATCCCAGGCGACCCCCGTCTCGAGCAGCGCCGAGCCGAAGCCGCGGGCGTCGGGGGGCACGGGGCGCGGGCCGCCGGTCTCGCGCCAGCGCAGGCGCAGCAGATCCTCGCCCTCGCGCGCCCAGTCCACCGCGACCTTGCCGCCCGAACACGACCATGCCCCGTATTTCAGGGCGTTGGTCGCCAGCTCGTGCAGCGCGAGCGCCAGCGTCAGCACCGCGTCCGGCGCGAGCGTGACGGGCTCGCCCGTGCACGACAGCCGGCCCTCGCCCGGGCGCAGCGCGCCCGCCGTCATCTCGATCAGCTCTGCCAGGTCGGTGCCGGTCCAGCTTGACCGCGTCAGCGTGTCGAGACCCGCGGCCAGCGCCGACAGCCGCTGCTCGAACGCGCGACCGAAGCTTTCAAGGTCGGTGCTGCCGCGGCGGGTCTGCGCGGCGATCGACTGGATCACCGCCAGAAGGTTCTTCACCCGGTGATTCAGCTCGCCCACCAGCATCCGCTGGCGCGCCTCCCAGCGGCGCAGCTCGGTCACGTCGCGCACAAGGCCCGTGCCATGGGCCGCCGTGCCCTCGTCGCCGCTCTGGAACATGCCGGTCGCGTGCACGATCCGCCCCGCGGCCGGACCGGCGACGGGCTGGAACTCGACCTCGAAGGCGCGGCCCTCGCGCAGGCTGGCGGCGATCTCGTCCTCGATCGCCGCCCGGTCCTCGGCCGACAGGCGGGTCATCCAGTCGTCGATCCGGCCCTCGCCCGCCGCCAGGCCGATGATCTGGCGGGCGCGCGCGTCCCACTCGGCCTGGCCGGTCGCATAGTCCCAGCTGCCCCACCCCAGGCGCGAGGCCCGCGTCGCCATCGCCAGCGCGTCGCGGGTCGCGCGCAGCTCCTCCTCGTGGCGCTTGCGCGCGGTCAGGTCGCTTGCCGCGCCGAACCATTCGGCGATCTCGCCATCCGCGTTCAGGATCGGCACCGCCCGCGACAGCGTCCAGCCGATGCCGCCGTCCTTGTCGATCACCCGGTGCTCAAGCTCGAACACCCGTTTCTCGCGCAGCGCGTGCAGGATGGCCTGGTCGACCTGGGGCCGGTCCTCGGGATGGATATAGCGCGCCAGCCAGCCGGCGTCGGGCGTGGGGCAGTCGGCCAGGAAGCCGTCGCCGCTCAGCTCCAGCATCTCGCTCCAGTCCGCCGACATCCGGTAGATCACCTGCGCCGTCGCCCGGGCAAGCGCATTGGCCCGCGCCTCGCTCTCGCGCAGCCGCGTCAGCGCCTCGCGCCCCGAGGTGACGTCGACGAAGGTCAGCACCACGCCGTTGATGTGGTCGTCGATCGTGCGGTAGGGGCGCAGCCGCATCTGCAGCCAGCGCCCGTCGGTGGTGGGCAGCTCGCGCTCGATCGGTTGCAGGTCGGCCAGCACCTGCGCCACGTCCTCGGGCAGGCTCGACCAGGTCAGGCGGTGGTTGAAGTCGGTGATCCGCCGGCCGGTGTCGCCCTCGGTGACGTTGAACAGCTCCTTCACCCGCAGCGTCACCATCCGGATCTTCAGGTCGGTGTCGAGAAACAGCGTGCCGATGTCCGAGGCCGCGATGACGTTCTCGAGGTCGCTGTGCGCGCTGCGGATCGAGGTCAGGTTGTCCTCCAGCTCGCGGTTGAGCGCCTCAAGCTCGACATTGGTCGATTGCAGCTCCTCGCGCGAGGCTTCCAGCTCTTCGGCAGTCGAGCGGTATTCCTCGTTGACCGACTGCAGCTCCTCGTTGGCGATGCGCAGGTTCTCCAGCGTCACCTCGTATTCGCCGCCCGCCGTCACCGCCCGCGCCTCGGCGCTTTCCAGCTCGGCGCGCAGGCGGCGGATCTCGGTTCCGGCGGGCTGGTCGGGCACCTCGGCGAGATTGCCGGCCAGCACCGGTCCCCCGTCGAGGAACAGGATCAGCACCGCGGGCTGGCCCTCGGGCCCGGCCGTCGGCGCGACATGCAGCGCGACCGACCGCGCGCCGGCATCGAAGGCGACCGGCACCGGCGCCGTCAGCGTGGGCTCGCCCCGGTCCACCGCGCGCCGGATCGCGGCGCGCAGGTCCAGCCGCAGCTCGGGCCGCACGAGGCTGGCGATGTTGTTGTTCAGCGGTCCCGCCGAGGGCAGCAGGTAGCGCCCCGCCAGCGGCGACAGGTTCTGCACCGACAGGTCCTGCGCGACGAGGACGCTGGGTGGGGCGAACTGTTCCAGCGCGGCGGCATGGGTTTCGGAAAATCCGCGCGCCTGCCCCTCGCGGGTCCGGGTGCGGGTGCTGTCGATCGCCCGCGGCCACTCGCCCTGCGGGCTTGCGTTGCGGGCCGGGAAATGCCGCACGGCGCGGGTGCGCAGCCGGTAGATCCGCGCGCTGCGCTCGACCGGCAGGAAATCGTCCGACAGCAGGTCGGGGTTCTCGGCGAGCCCCAGGAACAGGTAGCCGTTGCGGCGCAGGCCATAGGCGAAGGTGCCCAGCGCGTCGCGCTGCACCCCGCGATTGAGGTAGATCAGCAGGTTGCGGCACGACACCAGGTCGAGGCGCATGAACGGCGGATCGCGCATCAGGCTGTGGCGGGCGAAAAGCACGCAGTCGCGCAGCACCTTGCGGACGCGGTAGCCCTCGCCGTCGCGCTCGAAGAACCGCTGCAGCCGCCGCTCGCCGACATCGGCGGCGATGCCCGCGCCATAGCGGCCCTCGCGCCCGAACACGAGCGCGGTCTCGTCGACATCGGTCGCGAAGATCTGCACCGGCAGGCTCAGCCCGCGCGTCTCCATCGCCTCGAGCAGCAGCATGGCAAGGCTGTAGGCCTCTTCGCCCGTGGCGCAGCCGACGACCCAGGCCCGGATGCCGCCCTCGTCCGCCGCCTCGAGGATCTGCGCCACCGCCTCGGCCGACAGCTGGTCCCAGGCCTGGGGGTCGCGGAAGAACGAGGTGACCGAGATCAGCAGTTCCGAGAACAACTCCTGCGCCTCGTCGGCGTTCGAGCGCAGACGCTGGGCATAGTCGGGCAGGCTGGCGCTGCGGGTGATCTGCATCCGGCGCGCGATGCGCCGGCGCACGGTCGCATCCTTGTAGCCCAGGAAGTCGTGGCCGGTGCGGTCGCGCACCAGCGTCAGGATCTCGCGATAGACCGGCTCGGCGATCTCGGGCGCGGTCTCGCGCAGGCTGTGCTTGGTCGCGGCGATCTCGGCGATGCGCCGGGCCAGCGTCGCGATCGGGCCGACGACATCCGTTCCGCCGCCCTGGATCACCGCGCGGGGCATCATCGGGAATTCGGCCTCGGCCGGCTCCTGCGCCAGGATCACGCCGCCTGCCTCCTTCACCGCCCGCGCGCCGGCGGCGCCGTCCGAGCCGCCGCCCGACAGCAGCACCGCCATGCCGTCGCCGCGGCCCTTGGCGATCGATCTGAAAAATCGATTGATCGGCTCTCTTCGACCGCGTGGTTCGATGAATTCGCGGGTGGTGACCGCGTCGCCCTCGATCACCAGCTCGCTGTCGGGCGGGATCACGAAGACGGTGTCGGGGCGCAGTTCGGGCGTGTCGTCGACCTGCACCACCGGCATGCCGGTGACTTCGGACAGGATCTGGTGCAGCTGGCTTGGCCGGTCGGGGGGCAGGTGGATAATGACGACATAGGCCAGCCCGAGGTTCGGCGGCAGCTGCGAGAACAGCGCGCGCAGCGCCGTCACCCCGCCGGCCGAGGCGCCGATCGCGCAGACGGGCACAGTCGCCGGGCCGGGTTTGGGGCGGGTGTCTGTCATGGCCTGCGTTCGGCTCCTCGCGCGTCGGTCCTGCACCATAGGGAGGCCCGGCCGCGATGTCACGGCCGGGCCCGGGACGCTGCGGTCCCTCGACCTCAGGGAAGCTTGTAGGCGACCAGGTAGTCGCCGGTCGGCGTCTCCATGAAGTGGTGGCCAGTGGCCGCGATCAGCACGTATTGCTGACCGTCGACCTCGTAGGTGATCGGGTTGGCCTGTCCGCCGGCGGGCAGCACGTCGGACCACAGGGTCTCGCCGGTCTCGATGTCGATGGCGCGGAACAGGTCGTCGGTCGCGGCGCCGATGAAGATCAGCCCCGACCCGGTCAGCACCGAGCCGCCGTTGTTGGGCGTGCCGATCTTGATCGGCAGGTAGGACGGGATGCCGAAGGGGCCGTTGCGGCGCGCCGTGCCCAGGGGTTCGTCCCACAGCGTCTCGCCGGTGGCGAGGTCGATCGCGCGGATGCCGCCATAGGGCGGCGCGGTGCAGGGCATGCCGGTGACGTCGTTGCGCCAGCCCGCGTTGACCTCGATCGCATAGGGCGCGCCGGCCTGCGGGTCGCCCGCGCCCTCGGCGTTGCTGCCGCCGTCGCCGCCGCTGACCTGCTCGGTGATCGGGCGCAGGTTGCGCGCGTCGGCCTCCTCGCGCGGGATCAGCCGGTTGTGGTTCGGCACGTCGTTGTAGTTCGCCACGATCACGCCGCGTTCGACATCGACCGCGACCGAACCCCAGTCCGATCCGCCGTTGTAGCCCGGATACTGGATCCAGTGCCGGTCCGTCGAGGGCGGGGTATAGAAGCCCTCGTAGTTCGCCCGGCGGAACTGGATCCGGCACCAGAGCTGGTCAAGCGCGGTGAAGCCCCACATGTCGCTTTCCCTGAGCGGGTCCTTGCGCAGCGTGTGCCATTCCGACACCGGCTGGGTCGGCGAGATGAAGTCGGGCTCGACGCTGCCGCCGGTCGGGGCCTCGATCTCGCCCACCGGGGTCAGCGGCTCCCCGGTGCGGCGGTCGAGGATGTAGAGATCGCCCTGCTTCGAGGGCAGCAGCACCGCCGGCACGGGCGCACCATCGGCGCCGGGATAGTCGATCAGCGTCGCCTGGCTGCCGAGGTCGTAGTCCCAGACGTCGTGATGCACGGTCTGGAAGTGCCACACCGGCTCGCCCGTGGTCACGTCGAGCGCGACGAGAGAGGTCGCCCATTCGTTCTCGCTCTCGATCCGGTTCGAGCCGTAGTAGTCGACCGAGGAATTGCCCAGCGGCAGGTAGACCTGGCCCAATTCCTCGTCGCCGGTGGCGGTGGTCCACATGTTGGGCGTGCCGCGGGTGTAGGTCTCGCCCTCGGCCGGGCCGTCGGCATTCTCGGGATTGTCCATGTCCCAGGCCCACAGGAAGGCGCCCGTCACCGCGTCGAAGCCGCGGATCACGCCCGAGGGCGCATCCTCGGCCTGGCCGTCCTTGACCTGCGCGCCGGTGACGACGATGCCGCGCACGATGGCGGGGGGCGCGGTCACCGCGTACCAGCCGGGCACCCGCTCGCCGATGTCGGTCCACAGGTCGACCATGCCGTTCTCGCCGAAATCCTCGCAAGGGACCCCGGTCGCTTCGTCGACGGCCAGCAGCTTGGCGTCGATCGTGCCCTCGATGATCCGGGTCTTGCAGATGTCGTCCTCGGCCAGCTCGGGCGCGGTGTAGACCGAGACCCCGCGGCACGAGGCGGAATATGGGATCGCCTCGTCCGGCACGCCGGTGTCATAGCGCCAGTTCTCCTCGCCGGTGGCGGCGTCGATCGAGATCAGCATGTTCTTGGCCGAACACATCACGAGGCTGTCGCCGACCTTGAGCGGGGTGGTTTCGGCCGCGTATTTCCCCTTGGCCGCGGCCGAGGGCATGTCGCCGGTGCGGAAGACGAAGGCGCGTTCCAGCCGGCCGACGTTGTCGGGCGTGATCTGCGCCAGCGGCGAGTAGCGCCGGGCATTCGGGCCGCCGCCCCAATAGGGCCAGTCCGCGCCGACCTCGCGCGGCGGGCGGGGATCACGCCCGGCCGGGACCGCGGCAGGCGGGCCCTGTTCCTGTGCGCCGCGCGTCTCGGCCGGCGGCGCCGCGGGTGTCGCGCCGCCGGCGTCCGTGCCGCCATCTGTCTGTGCCGCTGCGCCGGTCGCGTCGGGCTCGGCCCGGCTGCTGTCGGGCGCGGGCTCGCTGCGCACGCCGGGGGCGAGACGCTCGGGGACGGTTGGTTGCGGCGCCTCCGGCGGGGCGGGCTGCGCCTGCTGCGGGGGGGCGTCCTGCGGTGGCGGGGTGGTCCCGGTGTCCTGCTGCGCGGTGGCGAGGCCCGGATGGCCAAGGCAGAGGATCAGGGCGGCCGGGCCGCGCAAGCTGTGGGTGAGACGCTGGGTCATGATGTCTCCTTTCCGGCTCAGGACCCGTCGGGCCGGGGCCGTGGACGGCTGTGAAGGGCGGGGATCAGGATCAGCAGGACGACGAGGATCACCGTCGGCGCGACAAGGCGCGGCACCTGCGCCCACCAGTCGGTGCCCACCTCCCAGAAGGCCCAGGCCAGGGTGAAGAGCCAGGTCACCAGATAGACCCGCAGCGCGCGCGCATCCTGCATCCACAAGAGCGCGGCGGTCAGCCCGAGGCCGAGCCCGGCGATGGCGTAATACCAGCTGCCACCCAGCCCGATGAGCCAGATCCCCCCCGCAAGCAGCGCGAGGCCGATCAGCCCGAGGATGACCGAGACGATGCGGGCGGCGACCGTCCAGCCGCCGGTCCTGCCACCGGCCCGCTTCGGTGGTGCCGCGCCTGCGGCGGATGTGGCGAATGTCATGGAACCTCCTTCCCCGATCGCGTGGCGAATGCCGGATCAGGGCCCGTGAACAGCGGCCCGGTCCTTTTGTTCCCGGGACTTCCCCGCCGAATTCCCCGCCGAATTCGTCGCCGACTTCGCAGCCGGCGCGGCGTTCCTCGGCGGCGTCGCGGCGCCCCGGCCGGGGGCCCGCACCGGAACATATCCGGCGCCGCTGCGTTTCCGTTCATCGGACAATTCCGATCTGATTGGGGGAAGCATGACGAGGCCGGAGAACGCGGCGGACCGCCGCGAGATCATCGTGCAGCACGACATCCTCGAGCTGCTGCCGGTGCTGCGCCGACGTGCATGGCGTCTCACGCGACAATGGGACGCCGCCGACGACCTCGTGCAGAGCACGCTGCTGCGGGCCATCGAGAACATCGAGAAATTCGAGCCCGGCACCAATTTGCGGGCCTGGCTGTCGATCATCATGCGCAACATCTTCTACAACGAGATCCGCCTGCGCCGTCGCGAGGCGCCGGGCCGGGCGGATTGCGTGTCCGTCTCGTCGCGCGCCAGCGTGGCGCCGTCGCAGGAATGGGTGCTGCGCGCCGACGAGGCGATGCGCGCGGTGGGCCGCCTGCCCGAACCCTTCCGCGAGATGTTCCGGCTGGTCGTGATCCAGGGCGAAAGCTACGAGGCCAGCGCGCGGATCTGCGATTGCGCCATGGGCACGGTCAAAAGCCGCGTCAACCGGGCGCGGCAGATGATCATGGACGAAATCGCCGACCGCTCGATCTGACCGCTCGCCCTGACAGCCCCGCGCGGCCCTTGTCGTCGCGGGCGGCGGTCGCGCTCTGGTCGGTCGCTCCGCCGCCTCTGCGGTCTTCTCCCCTCGCCGACCAGCCGCATCGACGGGCGGGCACGGGGGCCGCGACCCGGTGCCGCCTCAGGGCAGGAGTGCCGCCGGGTCGGTGCCGAGCGCCCGGGCGAGGCGGGCGCGCTGCGCGGGATCGGGCAGCAGCAGGCCGCTCTCGATCGCCGCGACCTCGCGCGGGGTCAGGCCGGCGCGCCCGGCCAGCCCCTCGGACGAGAGACCGCGCCGCTCGCGCCAGGCGGCGACCGGATGCAGGCCCTCGCCGATCCGGCGCGCGACGAAGCGGTGGTCGCGCTGCAGTCTTTCGGTGATCTCGGTCATCGCGGTCTCCTGCCGATCGGGTTCAGGTGTCGAGACGTTCGCCCGCCTCGTTCGCGGGGCTGCCCTCGGGGGCGGTGTCGGGCTCGCGCAGCGTGGCGAGCAACAGCAGCACCACCAGCACGAGGCCGCCCGCGATCAGTGCCGTCGCGGTGCCGCGGGTTTTCCAGTTCGACTTGGCCATGGTGTCGCCTTTCCGCCGGGGGCGTTCGCGGGGCGGTCCCGGCCGCGTCAGGGGCGGGGGTCGCCGACGGGTTGGGTCGGGCTCTCGCGACGCTGCTCTTCGTTCTGGACCCGCCCGTGCGAGATCACGTTGCCGATGAAGAACAGCGCGACGGTGACGAAGAGGATCGCCACGACGGTGATCCCAGCCCGGGCTTTGCGACGCGCATCGGGGCGGTCGCGCGGCATGTCCTTGCGGGCCATCGGTCAGCCGGTCTCGGCGCCGCCGAAGCTCGCGTCGCAACGCGGGCAGGTCAGCAGGTCGCGCCGGCAGGTCAGCAGCGCGACCTCGCCCTCCTCGATCCAGCACCTCGGGCAATCGAGCCGCCGCTCGCTCAGCCGGATCCGGTAGGCCGGAAGCCGGTCGGCGCGGATCGTCTGCGCCCCGGCCTCGACGTCGATCTCGCGCAGGCGGGCGCGCAGGGTGGCCTGCTCGGCGCGCAGCGCGCGTTCGCGGGTCACCGCCTCGTCGGCCCGGCGCTGCGCATCGGCCGCGAGCGCGTCGAGCAGCGCGGCAGGGGCAAGGGCGGGGTCAGTCATCGCCGGACCGGTCGCGGGGATGGCGGTTCTCGGGGTGGTCGGTGCGCTGCTGGCTCTTGGTCCAGCGCCCGTCCCGCCCGCCGGCATGGGTGTCGCCCAGCGTCTCGTCGCGGTTCGACAGCGGCGCGTTTTCGGGGATGTCCTCGACATCCACGCGGCTCGCGGCACCCGAGGCGTCGTTCTTGCCCTTCGCGCCGCGCCCGAACTGCTTTCCGGAGGCATGTGCCATTGGTCTCTCCTGTGGTGGCGGGCCGGCCGCGGCCGGTCACGGGGGCATTGAACAGGCGCCGGCGCGCGATGTTCCCGGCCGGCGCGGGAACATTCGCGACCGGCGCCGGTTCGAGGGCGCATGACGCTTGCCACGCTCGACGGTCTCGACCACAGGCCCACGGTCCTGACGCCCGCCTTCCCGCGAGAGGGCCATGCCGTCGGCGGCACTCGCCGCGAGCGGCCGGGCGCGGACCGGTTCCGGGCGCCGCCGATGCAGCGCCCCGCTCTACGCCAGCGCGGCCCCGAGGCGCCCGCGCCGGTGCGCGACGGCCGTGGTCTGCCGCGCCGGACCGTCCCGGGGGCGCGTGCCCGAGGTGCCGAATGTGGGCTTGCCGAAGGCGGGGGCGGCGCACCGGGTCCGACGCGCGGGGTGCGATGCGGCGAGGCGTGCCGCCTGTGCCGGTTATCTCCCGCGATCGGCGGCATCGTCCGCGTGGGTTTGCGCTGGCAGGGCCACGCGATCGCGCCGGATGGCGGGCTGCTGCCCGACGTCTGCGGCACGGCCGGGACCGGCCATTGCTGCCCAGGCAGGGCGCTGACCCTGACCGCGATGACCAGGGCGATGCGCGGCGCCGGGCTGGGGCCGGACTGGCCTCTGCCGGTTTCGGTGCCGGCACGTCCGCGGTGGCCGGTGCTGCTGTTGGGGATCCGGCGGCGATGATGGGCGGACTGCCGCTCTGGGCCCTCGCCGGGCTGTTCGTCCTGTCGGCGGCGGTGATCGCGTTCGCGGGCACGCGGCTTGCGCATGTGGCCGACGCGCTGGCCGACCGGACCGGGCTGGGCGAGATCGTCGCGGGCGCGCTGTTCGTCGGGGCCGCGACCTCGCTGCCCGGGGCGGTGACCTCGGTCACCACGGCGCTGCAGGGACAGGCGGGGATCGCGATCGGCAACGCGCTGGGCGGGCTGACCGCGCAGACGGCGTTTCTGGCCGTGGCCGACATCTGCTATCGCCGCGCCAACCTTGAACATGCCGCGGCGAGCCCCGCGGGGCTGGGGCAGGGGGTGCTGCTGATCGCGCTTCTGACGCTGCCGCTTCTGGCCACGAGCGAGCCGGGCTGGGCCGTCCGGGGCATCCACCCGGTCTCGGTCGCGATCGTGCTTGGCTATCTTGCGGGCCTCAGGCTGCTGGCCGCGATCCGGGCCGAGCCGATGTGGACCCCGGTCGCGACGCCCGACACCCGGCCCGAGCTGTCGCCGCCCAACGGTGCGCCCGGCGATTCGCCCGACAGTGCGCAGGATGGGCGGGCGCTATGGCTGCGGTTCGGGGTGCTGGCGGGGCTGACGGCGGTTGCGGGCTTCGTCATCGGCGAGGTCGGCACCGCGCTGGTCGAGCGCGGCGGTCTGCGCGCCAGCGTCGTCGGCACGCTGTTCTCGGCCGTCGCGAATTCGCTGCCCGAGCTGGTGACGGCGGTGGCCGCCGTGCGCATCGGCGCGGTGAGCCTCGCGGTCGGCGACGTGATCGGCGGCAACGCCTTCGAGGTCATGTTCCTCAGCCTTGCCGATGCTGTCACCCCCGGCTCGATCTATGCCGCGTTCACGTCGACGGACCGCTCGACCGGGCAGGTCGCGATCCTGATGGTCACGGTGCTGATGCTGGGCATGATCCGGCGCGAGCGGCGCGGCATCGCCGGGATCGGCTTTGAAAGCGCGATGGTGCTCGGGCTGTATGCACTCTCGGTGGTCTTGGTGCTGGCCTGAAGCGTCAGTCCTCGTCTGCTCTGTCCCGGTCCCCGTCGGACGGGTCCGGGGCAAGCGGGTCCGGGGCAAGCCGGTTCAGGCCGAAATCCTCGGGCGTGAGGGTCGGGTCGCGGCGGCGCGCGGCGCGGAAATCGCGCCAGCGCTCGAATTCCGACACGCCCCAGTGGTCGCGCAGGATCCAGACGTCGAACGAGCCGTCGACGAAGACCGCGTCGAGACCGGCGGTGCGGCGCAGCCAGTCCGACACGCGCGCTACCGCGCCCCCCCGCGCCGTGAGCGAGCCCCAGCCGAAATGGCGCAGCTCGCGCGTCAGGCGCCGAAGCTCGGTGTCGGTGATGCTCGGGTCCGGTCCTGTCATCTGTCTCTCCCTGTCTGTCGGCGCTGCGTGTCCGAGGCGCCGGGAACATCCCGGCCGCCCGGATGTTCCGGCGTCCGGCAACACGGGAGGATGACATGCCGGCGAAATCGAAGGCGCAGCAGAAGGCGGCGGGGGCCGCGCTGGCGGCGAAGCGCGGCGAGACGGCGAAGGCCGATCTCAAGGGCCCGGCGCGCGAGATGGAGCGCTCGATGTCCGAGCGCGAGCTGCGCGAACTGGCCGCGACCCCGCGCAAGGGCAAGCCCGAACACGACCGCGGCGATTGAGGCCCGCGCCGGGGCCTGCGGGAACATCCGGGCCGCTGGTCTGTTCGAAGGCCTCGCAGCAGGAACGGAGGACCGCATGCGCAACATCATCTACATCGTCGGCCTGGTGGTCGTCGTCCTGTTCGCTATCAACCTGATCACCTGAGAACGGGAGAGAGCCATGTCACGTGCTGGCGAGACGATGGACGACATCGGGGCCGAGGTCCGGCGGGAGGCCCGGCAGGCTGCCGGGCGGTTTGCCCGCGGCGCCCGCGATGCCGCGGAGACGGCGGCGGACGAGGTCAGGGGCGGCGCGCGGCGCGGCGGGCAGCGGATGCTGGGCGGCCTTGCCGCAGAGATCGCCGACCTCGCGCGCGCGCTTGATGCCGCGGGGGCCGAGCTGCGCCCGGGCTCGCCGCAGCAGTCGGTCGCCGACGGGCTGTCGCGCCGGCTCGACCGCACGGCCGAGCGGATCGAGGGCCGCCCCGTCGACCGGCTGGTCGAGGATGCGGGGCGCTTCGCGGCCAGCAGCCCGCTGCTGTTTCTTGGCGGGGCGGCGCTGGCGGGCTTCGCGGCCAGCCGCATCGCGCGCCTTGCGGCCGAGCGGCCCGAGGATGGCGGGCCGCTGGGGGCCACCGGGTCCGGTGCCACCGGCCCGGACGCGGCCGATCCCCCGGCAAGTCCCGACGACCTTCCCGGCGGCGCGCAGCCCTATGCGCCGCCCTATGCCCCGGAGGACGAGCCATGACCGGACCCGCCCCGGAACGCGGTCACCCGCTGCGCGACACGGGCGGGCTGATCGGGCTGGCGCTGGGGCAGCTTGGCACGCTGATGCGCGGCGAGCTGGACCTGCTGCGCTCGGAGATCGACCGGGCGTTGCGCCAGATCGCGGTGGCGCTCGGCTGCCTTGCGGCGGCGCTGGTGGTGCTGATCGTGGCGCTGAACACGCTGGCGGCGGCGATCGTCGCGGGCCTTGCGCAGCTGGGGCTCGCGCCCGGCTGGGCGGCGCTGATCATCGGCGGCGCGCTGGCGCTGATCGCGCTGGCGATGGCGGGCAAGGGCTGGCGCGACCTGCGGCTGGTGTCGCTGGCGCCGACGCGCAGCCTGCGCTCGCTCGGCGCCGATGTCGAAACCCTGAAGGAGGAGCCGTGAGATGAGAGATCCGAACCAAATCGAGGCGGAACTGGCCGAGGAGCGCGCGGCGCTTGGCGGCACGCTGCACGAGCTGCGCGAGACGCTGGATCTTGGCAACCTCGGGCGGCGGGTGACCGACCGGCTGGCGCTTGGCGGCGAGGATGCGCTGCAGGCGGCGATGGCGCAGGCGCGCCGCAACCCGCTGGCGGTGGGGCTGACGGGGGCGGGGCTGTGCCTGCTTCTGGCCGGGGCGCTCCGCGGCGGGGCCGGGCAGGGCGGCGGGCCGCGCGCCCCCGGCGGCCCGGGTTATGCCAGCGAGGCAGAGGCCTTCCGCGGCCATCCCCGTGCCGCGGAGCGCGACTGGACCGCGCGGGCGCGGCATCTGGCCGACGAGGGCGCGGCGCTGCCGGGCGAGCATCCGTTCGTCGCCGGCGCGCTGGCCTTCGCGCTCGGGGCGCTGGCGGCACGGGTGCTGCCGCAGTCGCGGCTCGAGGCCGAGATGCTGGAGGACGAGGCCGAGCGGCTGCGCGGCATGGGGCAGGCCGCCGCCGACGAGGCCGGGGCGGCCGCGCGCGACGCGGGTCGGGCGGCGGCGCGGATGGGCGAGGCCGCGGTGGACGAGCTGGGCGAGATCGGCGCCTCGGCCGGCGAGGCCGCGCGCGACCGCGCCAGGGCCGCCGTCCGGCGGGTCGGCGAGGCCGGCACCCCGGACGAGGATCCCTGACGGGGTCCCATCACGGTCGTGGCGCGCGTCTCCAAAGGCCGCGCGGCACCCGGCGCGGGCGCGGGGACCCGGTCCCGCGCAAGCCCAGTCCCGTGCAAGCCCAGCCCCGTGCACACCCTGTCCCTGCCTGCGCACCCGGGACGATCGGGTCGGCGTCGTCCCGGGCGCGTCACGCCTTCGCAGATGGCGCGGCACAGCGGGCGGGGCGGCCGGCCCCGCGGCCCGTGGCGATGACCGCCCGCGTGCCCGGTCCGCCCTAGGGTCGCAGCACGACCTTGGTCCACTGGTCCTGGTTGTCGCTGAACCCCGCGTAGCCGCGCGGCGCCTCTTCGAGGCTCAGGCGGTGGCTGATGAGGAAGGTGGTGTCGATCTCGCCCTCGCCGATCCGGCGCAGCAGGTCTTCGGAACAGGCCTGCACATGGGTCTGGCCGGTGCGCAGCTGCAGGCCCTTCTCCATCAGCGCGCCCAGCGGGAAGGTGTCGGCAAAGCCGCCGTAGACCCCGGGCACCGAGACCCGCCCCCCCTTGCGCACCGCCATCAGCGCCATGCGCAGCGCATGGGCGCGGTCGGCGCCCACGCCCACCTTCTGCTTGACCGTGTCGAGCAGGTTGTCGGGCGAGAAGCCGTGGCTTTCCATGCCCACCGCGTCGATCACCGCGTCGGGGCCGAGGCCGCCCGACATCTCCATCAGCGCCTCGAGCACATGGGTCTGGCGGTAGTCGATCACCTCGGCCCCGAGCCCGCGCGCGAGCGCGAGGCGGTTCGGGTGATGGTCGATCGCGACGACTTTCTCCGCGCCCATCAGCCGCGCCGACTGCACCGCGAACAGCCCGACCGGCCCGCAGCCCCAGACCGCCACCGTGTCGCCCGGGCCGATGTCGGCATTGGCCGCCGCCATCCAGCCGGTGGGCAGGATGTCGGACAGGAACAGCACCTGTTCGTCCGCGAGCCCCTCTGGGATCACGATCGGGCCCACGTCCGAGAAGGGCACCCGCACGTATTGGGCCTGCCCCCCGGGATAGCCGCCGGTCATGTGGGAATAGCCGAACAGCCCGCTCACCGCGTGGCCGTAGAGCAGTTCCGAGGCCTCCTGCGTCTCGACCGGGTTCGAGTTGTCGCAGGCCGAGAACTGGCCGAGCTGGCAGAACAGGCAGGCGCCGCAGGAGATGGTGAAGGGCACCACCACCCGCTGGCCGGGGGTGAGGGTCGAGCCGGGGCCCGTCTCGACGACGCGGCCCATGAACTCGTGCCCAAGGATGTCGCCCGGCTTCATCCCCGGGATCACCCCGTCGTAAAGATGCAGGTCGGACCCGCAGATCGCGGTGGCGGTGACCTCGATGATCGCGTCGCGCGGGTTGACGATCTGGGGATCGGGGACGGTGTCGACGCGGACGTCGCGGGTGCTGTGCCAGGTGAGGGCGCGCATGTCAGGCCTCCCGTGCCGCGGGGCTGCGGCGGTTCGAATTGGTGGCGATCTCGCCGGTTTCGATCAGCATCTTCAGCCGCTTGAGTTCCTGCCGGCCCTGGACCCCGGGCGAGCGGCCGAAGGCCCTGGCGATCCAGTGGCCGGCAAGGCCGCCGGGCGGGCGATAGGCGACATGCGCCTCGATCACGGTGCCGCGCGCGGCGGGCGCGTCGCGAAGCATCACTTTTCCCTCGGCCTCGACTTCGGATGCATCGGTCGAGACCCAGGCGATGGCGCGGCCCTCCTCCTCGCGGCAGATGCGCGCGACGACGCGGGCGTGGCCGAAGGGCGTGGCAAGGGTCCAGCCCAGCGTGCCGTCGGGCCGGTGTTCGGGATCGCGCAGCGTCTCCATGAAATCGGGCCAGCGGTCGGTGTCGCGCAACCGGTCCCAGACCGCCTGCCGCGGGGCGGCGATGGTCACGCTGCGGCCCTCGACCACCCGGTCGCCGAAGCGGGCCCGGCGGGCGGCGCGGCCGGGGGCACTGTCGGGCGGGCGATGCGCCTCGCGCGGCAGGAGAAGCGCGAGGCCCGCCACCGCCGCCGCGATGCCGATCGCGGGCAGGCAGTCGCGCAGCAGGTCGCGCGTCCGGGGGCGGTGCCCGTCTCGGTGCCCGTTTCGGGTCCTATCTCGGGTCCTGTCTCGGGGCCCGTCGTCGAAGGTGTCGTCGGGACGGGTGTCTCGGGGGCGCATGGCCATCCTCCCTGTAGGTGCGGCCCCCTGAACAGGGCGGGCCGGTCATTGTTCCGCCGCCGGTGCCCGGTGTCGCAGGCCCGGTGTCGCAGGGAGGCGGGAACCTCCTGCCCTCCCGTCTGTTCGCGGGCTGAGGCGTTTCGGACAGCAGGGGGACCGGCGTGGACTGGATCGAGACACATGCGGCGCTGCTGCAGGCGGCCTTCAGCGCGGTGACGGCGCTGGTCTGGATCGTCTACCTGCACGGCTTCCTGACCAGCATGGGCCGGCACCGGCGGTCCGAGATCCTCGTCACCTCGGGGGCGGGGCGCGATCTTGCCGCGCGCTGCTTCGTGGCGAACCTCGGGCTCGAGCCGATCTACGTGCTCGACATCCAGATCGAGGTCTCGCAGGGCGCGCTGGTCTGGACGATGGAAGTGACCGACGGCGACGCGGCCGAGGCGACGACCGAGGCGCTGGTGACGGCGCAGGGCCCGCTCGCGAGCGGCGCGCATCGCGACATCGGCAGTTTCGGCACGCTGATCCGGCGCGCGCTTGCCGGCGCGCGGGCACGGGCGGGCGAGCCGCTGCAGCTGTCGCTGCTGGTCATCGCGGCCACGCCGGGCCAGGCCGTGCTGGCCGCCGCGCGGCGGGATTACGAACTGTCGGACCCCGCCGATCCCGAGGCGCGCATCACCGCCCGGGCGACCGGCGCGCACCAGATCCGGGGCCGGCGCCACCAGCGCGGGCTGCGCCAACGGCTCGAGGCCAGCCTCGGGCGCGGTCACGGTCCCGCCCCGCCTGCCTGAGCGCGGCCGGCCCGAGCCATGCCTGCCAGACGCCCGCCGGCCAGACTGCCGCCGGCCAGACGCCGGCCCGCCGATCCGACACCCTTCGCGACAGGAGACCGTCCATGTCCTACCTCCGCTTCTCGCTCATGATCCTGGCATCGACGCTTGTGATGTTCGGGCTGATGTATCTCAACACCTACGCGGTCGAGCACGTGTTCTTCAGCGAGACCCGCGCCTGGATGGCGCTGGTCATGGGCGCGGCCATGGCGCCGGTCATGCTGGGCTTCATGTGGGGCATGTACCGGGGCCGGGGGGCGAAGCTCGCCGTCCTCGGCGTCGCGGCGCTGGTCTTCGCGGGCGCGCTCTGGCTCGTGCGCAGCCAGGCGACGGTCGATGGCACCAGCTACATGCGCGCGATGATCCCGCACCATTCGATCGCGATCATGACCTCGGAGCGGGCGGGGATCACCGACCCGCGGGTGCGCAAGCTGGCCGACGGCATCATCGAGGCGCAGGAGCGCGAGATCGCCGAGATGCGCTATCTGCTTGCCGATATCGCGCGCGGCGGCCGGGTGGAGGCGATCTATCACGACCCCGCGCCGCGGCCGGGGACCGTGGCCGAGGCGCTCGCCGCCGCGCGGCTGGCCGGGCTGGACCCGGCGCAGATGACCGAGGACGAGATCGCCCGCGTCGTCGCCGCGCCCCGGTGCCGGTTCCGGCAGACGGCGGCGGCGCCGGCGATCCTCGCGGTCGGGGCCGAGGGGGCGGGGCTGCTCGTGAACGGCGTTCTGGTGCGGCTGGCCCCGGAGAGTGAGCCCGAGAGCCCGACCGAGGGCATGACCGAAGGCGCGACGGCCTGGGTCGCCGAGGGGCTGCGCGTCGAGGTGACGCCCGAGGCCGACCCCGGTCCGCGCGCCAATGCCGAGATGGTCTTCGCGCTGACCGACGGTCCGCGCATCGGCTACCGCGGCTTCTGGGCCTGCGACGGCTGAGCGCCCGCCGTCGCGACCTTGGCCCGGGATGCGCCCTGAGCGGCGCCGATGGGCTTGGCAGCGCGCCCGTGGCGGTTTCCGGGCGGATCGGCAGAGGGAGGGCGACGCATCGACAGGGCGTTTCGGTCGGACGCCTTGGGCCAGCGTCGCGGCCCTTCTCATGAACAGGTACCCGGATCGCCGGATCATCCCGCCGTCATGCCCGGCGGCGATGGCACCCAAGGCGCGTGGCCATGTCGTGGGAACGGTCCGGTCGCCGGTACCGCCGTTCGGACCGCCCTGTCGACTGTCGGTTCCCAAGGGGCGCGGGCGACATGCGGGCCGGCCGTGTCAGACGGGTGAGCGCCCCCGTCGGCCCCGACGGCCGCCGAGGGGAAATCTAAACCCGATCCGCCGCCCGCCGTCCGCGAGGACGCGGCGGGGGCGAGGCCGGTCGAGATCCGCGATGCGGCGCCGGACCGCCGGGCGGCGCCGCGTCGGTGACCGGTCGGCGCGCGGTCAGAACCCCAGCGCCATCCCGTCCTTGCGGCTGTCCGATCCGCCGCGCAGCACGCCCGCCGCGCGGTCGATGGCGATCGCCTGCGACCCTCCGATCGGGCTCGTGGCGATGCGCAGGACGTGACCGCGCGCGGCCAGGTCCTGCCGCACCTCTTCGGGGATGCCGGGCTCAAGCTCGAGCACGCCGTCGAAGGCGAAGCTGCGGGCCTCGTCCATCGCCGCCTGCAGGTCCATGCCGCGGTCGAAGACGTTCGAGAGGAACTGGGCATGGCCCGAGGCCTGATACTGCCCGCCCATCACCCCGAAGGGCATCGCCACCTGGCCATCCTTCATCACCATGCCCGGGATGATGGTGTGCATCGGCCGCTTCATCGGGCCGATCGCGTTCGGATGGCCCTCGATCAGGCGGAACTGCGCGCCGCGCGAGTGGAAGAGCACGCCCGACACCGGGTCGAGCCGGGTCGAGCCGAAGGCATGGAAGATCGAGTTGATGAACGAGATCGCGTTGCCATCCTCGTCGACGCAGGCGAGGTAGATCGTGTCCTTGTGCTCGGGCTCGTCCCAGAGCGCCGGCGGCAGGGCGCGGTCCATGCGGATGCGCGCGCGCAGTGCCCCGATCACTTCGTCCGACAGAAGCCGCTCGGTCAGGTCGGGGCAGCCGGCCGGATCGCCGATCAGGGCGTCACGGTGGAAATAGCCAAGCTTGCCCGCTTCGGCATGCAGGTGAAGCCGGTCGGCGAGCGGCACGTCTGGGCCCAGGTCGAAGCCCTCGAGGATCTTCAGGATCACCAGCGCCGCCAGCCCCTGACCGTTCGGTGGGCATTCGTAGATGTCGTGGCCGGCGTAGCTGGCATGGATCGGATCGGTCCAGAACGCCGCCCCGGCCCCGGCGGCGAAATCCTCGGCGGTGTGCAGGCCGCCAAGGCCCGAGAGGTGACCGGCCATCGCCGCCCCGGTCGCGCCGGCGTAGAAGGCGTCGGCGCCGCCGGCGGCGATCTCGCGCAGGCGCGCGGCGAGCAGAGGCTGGCGGATCACCTCGCCCGGCGCGGGTGCGCGGCCGCCGGGCAGGAAGACTGCCGCGGCATGGGCGTCCTGCCCGACGAGGCCCGCGTGGTTGGCCCAGTCCTGCGCCACGCGTGGCGTGACCGGGAAGCCGGCCTCGGCATAGCCGATCGCGCGCTCGAAGATCCGCGCGAGGGGCAGGGTGCCGAGGTCGCGGTGCAGCAGGCACCAGGCGGAGACGGCGCCGGGGACGGTGACGGCATGGGGCGAGGTCTGCGGGATCGCGTCGCCAAGGCCCGCGGCCTTAAGCGCGGCGACGCTGGCCGCCGCCGGCGCCCGGCCCGAGCCGTTGAGGGCGCGGACGCCGCCCGAGGCGGGCGCGTAAAGCGCGAAGCAGTCGCCGCCGATCCCGGTCATCAGCGGGTCGACCACGCATTGCACCGCGACCGCGGCCAGCGCCGCATCGACCGCCTTGCCGCCAAGCACGAGGATCTCGAGCCCCGCCGCGGTCGCCAGCGGATGCGAGGTGGCGATCATCGCCTTGCTGCCCAGCGTTTCCGGGCGGCGGGCGGAGAAGAAGTCAAACATGCGCGGGCTCTTTGGTCAGGGGATGGAGACAGGCCGCGGCGCGGCTGTCGTCGAGGCGCAGAAGCGCGGGATCGGTGTCGCGGCAATCGGGCCGGGCGACGGGGCAGCGGCCGGCGAAGCGGCAGCCGGGGGGAAGATCGATGGGGCTCGGGATCTCGCCGGGCAGCGGGTCGCTCAGCGGGGCGAAGAAGGCGGGGGCCGCGCCGCGCAACGCGCGGGCATAGGGATGCGCGGGGGTGTCGAGGACCGCGCGGGTGGGTCCGGTCTCGACCACGCGGCCGAGGTACATGATCGCGATCTCGTCGCACAGATAGCTCGCGACGCCGAGGTCGTGGGTGATGAAGACCAGCGTCAGGCCCATCTCGGCCCGCAGGCGGCGCAGCAGGTTCAGAAGCTGCGCCTGGCTTGAGACGTCGAGGCCCGAGACCGCCTCGTCCGCGACCAGCACCTGCGGCTCGGAGGCGAGCGCGCGGGCGATCGCGACCCGGCGCACCTGGCCCCCCGACATCTCGGACGGGTAGCGCGCCGCGACCTCGGCCGGCAGGCCCACGCGGGCCAGAAGCGCGCGCACGCGGGCCGGGACCTCGGATCGCGCGCAGATGCCGAAATGCAGCAGCGCCTCGCCGATCAGCGCCTCGACCGTCATCCGCGGATCGAGGCTGCCGCGCGCGTCCTGATAGACCATCGCCACGCGGCGCGCGAACTCGGGTCCCTCGGCGCGGACCTCTGCGATCGGCCGTCCGCGGTAGAGCGCGCGGCCCTCGGTCGGCGGCTCGAGGCCAAGGAGCACGCGCAGGAGCGTCGACTTGCCCGAGCCGCTCTCGCCCACCAGCGCGAGGCTCGCGCCTTGGCGGATGGTCAGGCGCACGCCGTCGAGCGCCTTCAGCCCGACGCGCTGGCGCCTGCGGCGGATCTGGTAGGTCTTCTCGACCTCGCGCAGCTCAAAGAGGGTGTCGCTCATGCGGGGTCTCCGGGGTTCCAGCAGGCGATCTCGCGCCCGTCGAGCGTCGCGAGCGGCGGGCGCTCGGCGGCGCAGCGCGGCGCGGCCCGGGGGCAGCGGGTGGCGAAGCGGCAGCCGGCGGGCATCCGGTCATAGGCCGGCACGCCGCCGTCGAGGGGCGCAAGCTCGTCGGTGCCGATCTCGACCACGCAGGATTTCAGCGCTTGGGTATAGGGATGCAGCGGGCGTTCCAGCACGGTGCGGGTCGCGCCCGCCTCCATCACCTGGCCTGCATAGAGCACGACGATGCGGTCGCAGGACTGGCTGGCAAGCGCGAGGTCGTGCAGCACGAAGATGCAGCTTGCGCCCCGCGCGCGGGTCTGGTCGAGGATCAGCCGGATGATCTGGGCCTGGATCGTCACGTCCAGCGCCGAGGTCGGTTCGTCGGCGAGCAGAAGCTCGGGGTTGCAGGCGAGCGCGATGGCGACCATCACCCGCTGCTGCATCCCGCCCGAAAGCTGGTGCGGATAGGCCGAGAGGCGTGCGGCGGCGTCGTTGATGCCGACGCCCTCCAGAAGCGCGACCGCGCGGGTGCGCGCCTCGGCCCGGCCCAGCCCCAGCTTGCGGCGCAGGACCGAGACCAGCTGGCTGCCGACCGTGTAGCAGGGATTGAGCGCCGCGCCGGCATCCTGGAACACCATCGACATCCGCCGGCCGCGCAGCCCGGCCCAGTCGCGTTCGCGCAGGGCGAGAAGGTCGGGCAGGTCGTCGAAGCGCAGCCGGCCCTCGACGCGGGCCTCGCGCGCGGACATCAGGCCCATCAGCGCGACGGCGATCGTCGACTTGCCCGCGCCGCTTTCGCCGACCAGCGCCAGCGTCTCGCCCCGGCCGAGGCGCAGCGACACCTCGTCGAGGATCTTGCGGGACCCGCGCCAGAGGCTGAGGCCCGAAACCTCAAGCAGCGCCGCGGGCTCGGGCTCGGGCATGGGCGCGGGCATCGGCCGGGTCATCGGGGCGGTCATCGGCCGGTCCTCAGCTTGGGGTCGAATTCCTCGCGGATGCCGTCGCCGACGATGGCCAGCGCGATCAGCAGCGTCGCGAGCGCGATCCCCGGCATGCCCGACATCCAGGCCGCGAAGCTGACGAAGCCGCGCCCCTCGGAGATCATCAGGCCCCAGTCGGGCGTGGGCGGCGTCACGCCGATGCCCAGGAAGGACAGCGACGAGGACACGAGGATCGCCTCGGAGATGCGGATGGTGATCTGGACGCAGAGCGGGAAGATGACGTTGGGCAGGATGTGGCGGCGGATGACGGCAAGCCGCGGGATCGCCATCAGCCCGGCCGCCTCGACGAACAGCTGCACCTTCACCTGCAGCACGTCCGCGCGCACGGTCCGGGCGAAGGGGCCGATCAGCGACAGCCCGACGGCGAGGATCACCTTGTCGACGCCCTGTCCGAGGATGGCGATGAAGGCCACCGCCAGGATGAGCGAGGGCAGCGCGAGGATCGAGTCGATCAGCCGCAGCATCACCCACTCGACCCAGCCCGCGCTGAGTCCCGCGACCAGCCCCAGCACCAGCCCGCCGGCGGCGCCGATCAGGACCGAGCTGAGGCCGATCAGCAGCGCGTAGCGCGCGCCGTGGATCACGCGCGACAGGATGTCCATGCCGTAACTGTCGGTGCCCATCGGATGCGCGGCCGAGGGCGGTTGCATCATCGCGTCGATCGATTGCAGCGTCGGCGGGTAGGGGGCGATCTGCGGCGCGAAGATCGCGCAGGCCACGAAGCCCAGCGCGACGAGGCTGGCGAGGGTGAAGAACGGCCGGCGGCGCATCATGCCGGCGCGGCGCGGCGCGGTGGGGGCGGTGTCGGTCGCGGTCATGAACGCGGTCTCAGCCTGGGATCGAGAAGGGGATAGGACAGGTCCACCAGCAGGTTGACCAGGATGAAGAGGGTCGCGGTCAGCATGACGCCGGCCTGCACCAGCCCGTATTCGCGCCCCAGCACCGCGCCGGTCAGCATCTGGCCAAGGCCGGGCAGCGAGAACACCGTTTCGGTCAGCACCGCGCCCTGCAGGATGCCGCCCAGCTGCAGCCCGACGATCGTCACCAGCGGCATCAGGATGTTGCGCACCCCGTGCACCCAGATCACGCGCCACTCGGGCTCGCCACGGGCGCGGGCGGCGGCGATGTAGGGCTGTTCCAGCACCTCGACCATGGTGGCACGGGTCATCCGCACGATCATGCCGATGAAATAGGTCGAGAGCGTCAGCGACGGCAGCACCATGTGGTAGAGCCCGCCCCAGGGATCCTGCCAGGGCGCGACGAAGCCCATGACCGGGAAGGCGCCGAGCTTCACCGCCAGGAACCAGATCAGCAGGATGCCGAGGAAGAACGACGGGAAGGCCGTGCCGGTCAGCGCGAAGACCGCGGCGGCGACATCCCAGGCGCTGTCCTTCTTGACCGCCGACAGCACGCCCAGCGGCACCCCCACCCCCAGCGCGAGCAGGATCGCGAAGAAGGTCAGGGTCAGCGTGACCGGCAGCGCCTCGGTGACGATGAAGGTGAAGATGTCGGTGCGCGAGGCATAGGTCTGCCCCCAGTCGCCCGAAACGAAGTCGCCGAGCCAGGTGACGTATTGCTCGGGCACCGGCCGGTCGAGGCCCAGCTGGCGGGTCAGGTCGTCATAGGTGTCCTGCGAATATTCGGACCCCAGCATCAGCGTGACCGGATCGCCCGGCGCCAGTTTCAGCAGGCTGAAACTGGCCACCGAGACGATCAGCAGCACCACCGCCGTCTGCAGGACCTTCGCCGTCAGCTGGGCAAGCATCAGGCCAGGCTCACCGTGTGCAGGTTCATCAGGTCGCAGGGCACGTATTCGAAGCCCTCGACCTTCTTCGACAGCACCTTGTAGATCGGCAGGTGGCACATCATCGCGATCGGCGCCTCGTCCATCAGCAGGTCCTCGGCCTCGTGGTACATCGCCGCGCGCTTCTCGACGTCAAGCTCGACCGAGGCCTGGGCGCAAAGCTCGTCGAACTTGGTGCTGACCCAGCCCCAGTAGTTCCACGACCCGTCCGAGCGGAATTCGGGATAGAGCGTCTCCTCGGGGTCGAGGTCGGCGACCCAGTCGAAGTCGAGCATCTCGAAGTTGCCCTCCTTCATGCGCTGGACCCAGGCGGCGGGTTCGATCAGTTCCAGCTTCACGGTGATGCCGATCTCGGCCAGCATCGGCGCGACGGTCTGCGCCACGCGGGTGCCGATCGCGTTGCGCTCGGTCATCAGGTAGGTGACCTCGATCGGGTCCTGGTTGGCGGCCTTGGCGCGGAATTCCTTGGCCTTCTCGAGGTCGAAGAAGTGACCCCGGCCCGAGGTCGCGATGTCGGGATCGAAATAGCCCGACATCGGCGGCGAGATCGGGGTGTAGGCTTCCTGCGCGAGGCCGAAGTAGGCCTGCTTGATCACCGTGTCGCGGTTGATGGCGAAGGCCACGGCGCGGCGCAGGTTCACGTCGTCGAACGGGGCCTTGCGGGTGTTCATGCCGACATAGGTGTAGTTGCCCTCGATCTCGCCGTAGAGCGTGACGGAGGGGATGTTCTTGACCTGCTGCACCAGCTGCATCGGACAGTCGTTCATGCCGTGGATCTGGCCCGAGACCAGCGCCGCGACCGCGGTCGACGCCTCGTCGACGAACATGAACGAGACCTTCTCGACCTTGGGCAGGCCGGGCTCGAAGTAGTCGGGGTTGGCCTCGAGCTCGATCGCGTCGTTCTCTTTCCACGAGACGAACTTGAACGGGCCGGTGCCGACCGGGTTGCGGCCGTAGTCGGCGCCGTATTTCTCGACCGCCGCCGGGCTGACGATCGTACCCGCGCGGCCGGTCGAGCCGTTCAGCGCCACCGGCAGGAAGGCGTAGGGCTTTTCGAAATGCAGCTTCACGGTCAGCGGGTCGACGATCTCGACCTCGTTCAGCAGCGCGAGCTTCCAGGCATGCGGCGAGGCGGGCGTGCCGGTCTTCACCCGCATCAACGAGAATTTCACCGCCTCGGCGTCGCAGGGCGTGCCGTCGTGGAATTTGACGTTCGGGCGCAGCTTGAAGACGTGGGTGACCTCGTCCTCGAGATCCCAGGTCTCGGCCAGGTCGGGCTCGAAGGTCACGGTCTCGCCGTTGTAGACGATCTTCAGAAGGCCGTTGTGGATGTTGTTGATCACCTGCACGGCTGAGAGGAAGAAGGTGAAATGCGGGTCGAGCGTGTCGATGTGCTTGAGCGCCGCGATCTTCAGGTGGCCCGCCTGCTGGGCCTTCGCCTCGCCGGGCAGAAGCCCGCCGCCCGCCGCCAGAAGGCCCGCGGCCCCGAAGCCCTTGAGCAGGCTGCGCCGTCCCAGCTGCGCCGCGAGGCGCGACGCGAGGATTGCCTTGTGATCGATCATGCCGTTCGCCATTCCCTGTGTCCCATGTTGCTTCGGTGCCGGGCCGTGCGGATGATCCCGCTGGGCCGGTGACGTGAGAATGATCGCGCGATATGTATACATTTTAACGGCGAGATGGACGGAGGCGCGGGCAGAGGTGAAGAATGAGTAAAAAGTCGGCAGAAATCCTGTACGCTGCCATCATCGACCGCATCCTGTGTGGCGAGATCCGGTCCGGAGACGTGCTGAGCGAGGTGGCGCTGGCCGCCGAATCCGGCCTGTCGCGCACGCCCGTGCGCGAGGCGCTTCAGCGTCTGCGGCGCGAGAACGTGCTGATGCCGGGGCCCCGCCGCACCCTGCTGGTCCGCCGCATGCGCCGCGACGAGGTGCGCGGCCTGTTCGAGGCGCTCGGCGAGGTCGAGGGGGCCTGCGCCCGGCTGGCGAGCGAGCGGATGGACGCGGCCGCGATCGAGGCGCTGTCGCGGATCGTGGACGAGGCCGACGCCGCGCCCGAGGCGTTCAACGAGATCAACATCCGCTTCCATGCCGCGATCCATGCCGGGGCGCAGAACCCGGTGCTGCGCGATGTGCTTGTCGATCTGCAGCTGAGGTCGCTGCCGCTGCGCGCGGTGCAGTTCCGGCTCAAGCACGACCGCGTGGCGACGTCCCAGGCCGAGCACCGCGCGATCCTGGCCGCGATCTCGGCACGCGACGGCGCGCGGGCGCAGGCCCTCATGGCCGAGCACATGGCCGCGACGCTGGCCGTGATCCTGCAGGTGACGCCCGACGACGCGGCTCAGCCGGCGGAGGGAGCGGCCGGGGCGTGACCGTGGGCCGGGGCGGGCCGCTCAGAGAAAGGCGGCGAGGCCCTTGAGGCCGGTGGCCAGCGCGGTGAGGGCAAGCAAGGCGATGGCGGCGGTGCGATAGCCGCCCTCGCCGAGGCGCAGGAAGGCGCGGCCGCCCGCCCAGGTGCCTGCCAGCAGCGCGGGAAAGGCCGTGAGCGCGAGCAGGCCGGTCTCGGTGTCCAGCCGGCCGGCAAGGTAGAGGCCGGGCAGCGCCATCAGCGAGGTCAGGAAGAAGAACACCATGAGCGAGGCGCGGATGTTCGCTGCCGGCACGGCCCGCCCGAGGAAATAGGCGATGGCCGGCGGGCCCGGCATGGCCGCGAGGCCGGAGAAGATGCCCGACAGCAGCCCCGCGCCGATCGCGGGGCCACGACCGGCCGGCAGCCTGACCCTGGCCAGCAGCGCCAGCAGCCCCACGACGACGATCGCGGACAGGACCATGCGCATCGCGTCGGGCGACAGCCGGGTCAGGGCCACGATCCCGACGGGGGTGCCGAGCAGCGCCCCCGCCGACATCAGCGCCAGCGCCCTGCGGTCGATCAGGGCCCGCATCGTCACCAGGTCGCGCAGGCCGACGAGGCATTGAAGCAGGATGGCGATGGCCACGGCACGGGCGGGGCTGACCACGAAGCTCATCGCCGGGACGGCGGCAAGCGCGAAGCCGAAGCCGGTCAGCCCCCGCAGCACGGCCGCCGCGAAGACGGCGAGGCTGATGATCCCGGCCAGCATCATGCGTCGAAGGACATCACGATGGTCTTCTTGCGGGTGAAATGCTCGACCATCGCCTCGAGCGAGGCCTCCTTGCCAAGGCCCGAACGCCCGAAGCCGCCGTAGGACACGTTGGGCTGGATGGTCAGGTTCTGGTTCACCTGGACATAGCCGGCCTCGAGCCGGGCGGTGGCGTCGAGCGCGGTGGCGATGCTGGTCGTCCAGATCGTCGCGGCCAGGCCATAGCGGCTGTCGTTGGCGCGCGCGATCACCTCGTCGTAGTCGGTCCATGTCTGGATCACGGCGACGGGGCCGAAGATCTCGTCTGTGACGCAGGGATGATCCTCGGGCAGGCCCGTGATCAGGGTCGGCTGCATGAACAGGCCGCCGCAAAGCGCGGGATCCTCGGGCATCGTCGCGCAGCGGATGACCGTCGCGCCCTCGGTGCCCTCGGCCAGGGCGACGAAGCGGTCGATCGTTGCCTTCTGGCGCGCCGAGATGATGGTGCCGATGTCTGTCGCCTCGTCCAGGGGATCGCCGATGACGAGCGTGTCGAGCGCTGCGGTGATCCGTTCGATGAACGTATCATAAAGCGAGGCATGAACATAGATCCGGCTTGCCGCGGTGCAGCTTTGGCCCTGGCGCGTGAAGCGCATGCCGGCGTTGGCGCCGGGCACGGTCCGCTCGAGGTTCGCGTCGGCGCAGACGATCATCGGGGACTTGCCGCCAAGTTCCAGGCTGACGGGCACGATGCGCCGTGCCCCGGCGGCGTAGACGGTCTCGCCCGCCGCCTCCGAACCGGTGAAGGTGATCTTGGCGACGTCGGGATGGGCGGTCAGGGCCGCGCCGCACTTGGCCCCGGTGCCGCAGACGACGTTCAGCACGCCCTCGGGCAGGAAGCCCGCGACGATCTCGGCCGCCATCAGCGTGGCGAAGGGCGCCTCTTCGGAGGCCTTCACCACCACGGTGTTCCCGGCCACGAGCGCCGGCGCGATCTTGAGCATCATCAGCACCAGCGGCACGTTCCAGGGCAGGATCGCGGCAACGACGCCCAGCGGCTCGCGCGTGGTCATGGTCAGCATGCGCGGGTTGTAGGGCACCGTCTCGCCCTTCAGTTCGGACCCGAGGCCGCCGTAGAATTCCAGCAGGTCGGCGGCCACGGTCAGCTCGCCCCGGCATTCGGTCCGCAGCGCCTTGCCGGTTTCCAGTGCCAGAAGACGCGCGACGGTCTCGGCATCCGCCCCGAGCGCGCGACCGGCGGCCGCGACGCGTTTGCCGCGCTCGCGCGCGGGCAGGGCGGCCCAGCCGCGGAAGGCGGCGCGGGCGGCCGCGACGGCGGCGGCGGTTTCGGCGCCATCCGCCGCGGCCGCGTGGCCGAGCACGGCGCCGGTCGCGGGATTCAGGACCGCGAGCGTGCGGGCCGCGGGCACACGCGCGCCGCCGATCAGGTTGATGCCGCTATAGGCCGCGATGGCCGCGTCGGGTGTCGGGGAGATCTTGGTGTGTTCCATCATGGCCCCAGCTACCGCGCCCTCCGCCCGCCGGTCTTGGGCCAGCGGCGCCGTTCGTCTTGGTCCAGCGCTTGGCATGTCTCCTGTTGGGGGCGCGCGCGAACTCTGCCCCTTCCGCGCCCCGAGACCTGCGGCACCGGTGCAGCCCGCGACCGTCAGGGCCCGGCGGTCCGGCCTGCCGCCGGGGTCGGGTCAGCCCGCCTGGTCCGCGGCCCTGGCAAGACGCCGCAGCCCTTCGGACACCCTGTCTTCGTCGATGTAGGATATCCCGAGCCGCAGGAAGCGTCCCGCCTGCGCGACGGGCACGAAGGGGTCGCCGTCCTCGGCCAGCACGCCAAGGCGCCGCGCGGCGACATGCAGCGCTCGCGCATCCAGCCCCGGCGGGCATTCCAGCCAGACCGAGGACCCCCCGCTGCCGGGCGCACGCAGGAAATCGGGCAGGTAGCGGTCGCATCCGGCAGCCACCCGATCGAAGCGCCGGGCCAGCGCCGCCCGCAGCTGGCGCAGGAGCGCGAGGTAGTGGCCCTCGGCCAGGAAGATCGCCGCGGTGCGCTGGTTGTTCAGCGGCGCGGAGCGGTGGATCAGCCGGCGCAGCCAGCGCGCCTCTGCGATCAGGGCGGCATCGGCGACCATGAAGCCGATGCGCACGCCCGGGGCCAGCACCTTGGACAGGGTGCCGAGATAGACGACACGGCCACCGGTATCCATCGACTTGAGCGTGGTCTGGTCTGCGGCGAACGAGGTCTCGCCCTCGTAATCGTCCTCGATCAGGATGGTGCCGTCGCGCGTGGCCCGGTCGATGACCGCGCGGCGGCGGGCCGGCGACATCGTGATCATGGTCGGACAGTGATGCGCGGGGGTGAGGATTGCCACGTCCAGCGGGTCGGGGTGATCGAACCGGGCCCCGGATCCGTCGATGGCCATGTCGACCATCCGCGCGCCCTCGGCTGCGAAGATGTTGCGGCTGTCGGGGTAGCCGGGGGTTTCGACGCCGACGCGGGTGTCCGCGCGGGCCAAAAGCCGGGCAAGCAGGAAAAAGCCCTCCTGCGAGCCGAGGGTGATCAGGATCTCGTCCTCGCGGGCGTAGATGCCGCGCTTCGGCAGGATCTGGGTCCGGATCTGTTCGATCAGCTGCGGGTCGTCCTCGACCGCGCGGTCGGCGGTCCACCAGTCGATGGCGGACCGGCCCAGCGCATCGCGCGAACAGGCCCGCCAGGTGTTGAGGGGAAACAGGCGCGGGTCGACCTGCCCGTAGACGAAGGGAAAGGGATAGTCCTGCCAGTTCGAGGGCTTGTGGATGTGGCGCAGGGCCGAGGGCCGCTGTTTCAGCCGCGCCTGCCAGTCGATGGCCGACGGGCGTCCCGATGCGGGCCCCGGCGCAGGTCCTGACGAGGTCACCGCCGCGAGGCTTCGCGGGGGCACGGGGACGGCCGCAGCGCTGGCGTCGGGGGTGGCGTCGGGTTCGGCCGCGATGCCGGCCATCACGAAATGCCCGCGCCGCGGGATGCTGTGCAGGTAGCCGCGCGCGGCCAGCTCGTCATAGACGGCGGTGACGGTGTTGCGCGCGATGCCAAGCCGCCCGGCCAGCTGCCGCGACGGCGGCAGCCTTTGGCCCGGGGTCAACTGGCCCGCGTGGATCGCGTCGATGACCGACCGGCGCAGCTGGGCCTGGATCGTGTCACCGGAATGTCTGTCTAGCTCGAGCCGCATCTCATCACCCGGGGCGTCGGGCACATCTGCCGAACCGCCGCGGATCGGTCAATGAGCGGCTCGACCAACGGGGCCGGTTTCGGCGGGCCGTCCGCACCGGCCGCTATGCGGTGCCGCGCGACGGCCGCGTCCGGGCGCGACGACGGCCTGTTGCTGCATCGCGGGACTGTTCGGGGCTTTGCCCGGGTCGGCCCGCGCAGGGGCAAAGCCCGTTTGACGCTCGCGACGACGAGGGCGGTGCGCGGGCAGGTCAGCGCTCGAGTGTCCGCAAAACCTGCGGACAGCCCTGTGGTGATGCGCCTGCGCCGGGCGGCCGGCACGGTGCCGGGAATGGCCGGCGATGCGGGATTCTCCGTCGGCTCGGTCGACTTGGTCCTTGTGTTGAGACGGGCCTCGGCCCGGCGCGGGCGATGGCTGGCGACGTTCGTCTCTTGACACACCTTCCCGCGGATGCATTCTGCATACAGGATTTCGGATGAGGTTCGTCACGTATGCAGATCTCCGCAGGAGGCATGAAGCCAGCCCGGCGCGGCCCGGCGCTCGCAGAGCAGATCTATGTCAGCCTTCGCGAGGCGATCATCACCGGTGATATCGCGGCGGGTACCCGGCTGCGCGAGGTCGAGCTGGCCGAACTGGTCGGTGCCAGCCGCACGCCGCTGCGCGAGGCGCTGTCGCGGCTGGCTGGCGACGGTCTGCTGACGCCGCTCGAGAAGGGTGGGGTCGAAGTCGTCGACATCGAGAGCGAGCGCGACGACATCCACGCGATCCGCGTGGGCCTGGACTGCACCGCGGTGCGGCTGGCGGCCGAGCGCGTCACCGAGGAAGAGCTTGGGACGCTGTGGGCGCTGGTGCGCGAGCGCGAGGAGATGGACGTCAGCGACACGGAAGGCCGGTCGCGCAACAACAGGGAGCTGCACGATCTGATCCGGCGGGCGTCGCGCAATCCCCGGCTGGTCACGATGATCGAGCAGTACCAGGAATTCTTCCTGAGTGCCGAGACCCTTGGCCGCCTGACGGCCGAGGAAAGCCAGCGTCTGGCGTCCGAGCACCGGGAGATCGTCGCGGCAATGGCCGCGCGGAACCCGGACGCGGCCGCCAAGGCGCTGCGCGACCATATCGAGAGGGCGTACAAGAGCCTCAGGTCCAGCGGCTGAGGCTTTCTCCCACAGTCTAACGATCCCTCACGCGGCCCGCCGGGACCGCGACCGGGACAGTGCGCCTGCCGGCTGGCGGGCGAGAGAAGGTTGCCATGACCACGACGCGCAAGATGCATCTCGTTGCCTACCTGCGCACGAATTCCACCGCCAGCTATGCGGGCGGCTGGCGCCATCCGTCGGCGCCGCTGGCGGATGTCTGGTCGCCCGAGCGGTACCAGTCGCTCGCGCGGCTTCTGGAGACGGCGCGCTTCGATGCGGGGTTCTTCGCTGACAACCTCGCGCTGCCGGATCTCTACAAGGGCAGGATCGACGACTACATCGGTCGCGGCGGGCAGGCGAGCCTTCTGGACCCGATGATCGCCCTGCCGATCATGGCCGCCGCGACATCGCATCTGGGGCTTGGCGCGACGCTCTCGACGACCTTCAACGACCCCTACCACCTTGCCCGCAGCCTGGGCTCGCTCGACCTGATCAGCGGCGGCCGGGCAGCCTGGAACGTCGTGACCTCGACCATGGATGCCGAGGCGCGCAACTTCGGCATGGCGGCGATGCCCGACAAGGGCAGCCGCTACGAACGGGCGGATGACGTGCTCGAGGCCTGCACGAAGCTTTGGGACAGCTGGGAGCCCGGGGCCCTGGTGATGGACCGCGAGAGCGGCGTCTTTGCCGACCCGTCCCGCATCCACGCCGCCAACCACCGCGGCCCGCATGTCGCGACGGCGGGACCGCTGGGGATCCCGCGCAGCCCGCAGGGCCGGCCGGTGCTGATGCAGGCGGGGGCCTCGGACCGCGGTCGCGCCTTCGCGGCGCGATGGGCCGAGCTGGTCTTCGCCTCGCCCGCGACGAAGGAGGCGGGCATCGGCTTCCGCGCCGACCTGCACGAGCGGCTGCGCGCCGCCGGCCGCGGGCCGGACAGCTGCAAGGTGCTGACCTCGATGTCGATCGTGCTGGGCGAGACCGAGCAGATCGCCCGCGATCGCGCCGCCTACCTCGAAGCGCTGGTCGATCCCGAGCTGGTCCTGGCCTCGAACTCGTCGCTCATGGGCGTCGATCTGCACGAGACCCTGAAGCAGCCGGCGCCGGCGGAGGTGGGAAACCAGGGGGTGCAGGGCACGCTCGACCGGATGACGGC
Source organism: Frigidibacter sp. MR17.24 (assembly GCF_037095655.1). Classification (NCBI taxonomy): domain Bacteria; kingdom Pseudomonadati; phylum Pseudomonadota; class Alphaproteobacteria; order Rhodobacterales; family Paracoccaceae; genus Frigidibacter; species Frigidibacter sp. MR17.24. The sequence goes on along the minus strand of NZ_JBAWKE010000012.1, from coordinate 23,280 downwards.
GACGGCCGCCGCGCGCAAAACCAGCTTCGCCGAGACCGTCCGCCGCCCGCGCGACCTGTTCGTGGGCACGCCCGGCCAGATCGCGGACACGATGGAGGACTGGTTCACCAGCGGCGCCTGCGACGGGTTCGTGCTGCCGCCGACCGTCTATCCCGGCACCTTCGAGGACGCGGCGCGCCTTCTGGTGCCGGAATTGCAGAAACGCGGGCTGTTCCGGCGTGACTACGCCGGGCGGACCCTTCGGGACAACCTGCGGAACCCGGGCTGACGCCCTCCGCGACAAGGAGACGACACATGGAAGACCTCGATCAATCCGGCACGATGCTCAAGGATCCCACGCCGCCGGACTACGTCTGCGACACCGAGTGGAAGGCCCGCGTCGATCTGGCTGCCTGCTATCGCCTGCTGGCGCATTTCGGCATGGCCGACACGATCTACGGCCATGCGACCGCGCGGGTGCCCGGCAGCCCGAACGAGTTCCTGATCAACCCCTACGGCATGATGTTCGAAGAGGTCACGGCCTCGTCGCTGGTCAAGGTCGACCATTCGGGCCTGCCGGTCGACGGCGTGACATCGGTCAACGCGGCCGGCTTCGTCATCCACTCGGCCATCCATGACGCCCGGCCCGAGGTCGATTGCGTGATCCACACGCACACCCGTGCCGGCGTCGCGCTGTCCTGCCTGGCCGAGGGGCTTTTGCCGATCAACCAGTTCGCGCTCGAGTTCTCGGAGAAGGTCCGCTACCACGATTACGAGGGGATCGCGCTGGACCTCGACGAACAGAAGCGGCTGGTGGCCGATCTTGGCGACAGCCACACGTTGGTGCTGCGCAACCACGGCATGCTGTCCTGTGCGCACACGATCCCGGGCGCCTTCTACCTGTTCTACTACATGGAGCAGGCGGCGAAGGTTCAGATGGATGTCATGGCCTCGAACGGCAGGATCGTCACCCCGTCGGAAGCGGTGCAGAAGCACACGGCCAGCCAGTATGCCTCGGCATTCGATCCGGTGCGCACCGGCGTGCGGGGCTGGCCGGCGATGCTGCGGCTGCTTGATCGCCGCAACCCGGGTTACGACCAGTGATCAAGACAGAAGGAGCGCCCCGGACGGGCGCCCCTTTCTTCGTTGCCCGCGGTCCCTGTCAGGCCGCGGTCCGCGCGAGCGCGCGGTAGGAGCGGCCGAAGTACAGCAGCGCGTCGCGTTGGGCCATGCCGTGGATCGCCTGCACCTCGACATAGAAGACGTCGTGGCTGCCAACGCGGGCAATGTCGGAGATCCGCCCCTCGAGGCTCATCGCGGCGCCCTTCAGCACGGGTGACCCGGTGAGGCCGGCGACCCATTCCGCATGGTCGAACCGCTCGTCGTGCGCGATGCCGCGCTGACCCGAGAACAGATCGCCAAGCTGGCGCGACTGGGGGCAGAGCGTGTTCACGCACAGCACGCCGTTTTCGCGCAGGATCGGGTTCTGGCGGCTCGCGCCGTTCATGCACACGAGCAGCGTGGGCGGCGTGTCGGAGACCGAGCAGACGGCCGAGGCGGTGAACCCCGCGCGGCCGGCCGCGCCGTCGGAGGTGATGACATGGACCGCCGCCGCGATGCGCGACATCGCCTCGCGGAATTGCAACTGGTCAATGTTCGGGCGGGTGGCGTCAATTTTTGCCATCAAAGGCTCCGTTTCCATCGGAAAAATCCTGGACGCGTCATTCTGACTTGAGTTCTGCATACAGAATGCAGATAGATGGCATAGAGGTCAATGATGACCGCCGAGAAAACGACATCCGAGGGGCCGCCATGGGGCTTATGAACCGCGCAGAGTATCTTGAGAGCCTGAATGACGGGCGGCAGGTCTGGGTCAGCGGGCGCAAGGTCGACAACGTCGCCACCGATCCGGCGCTGGCACCGATGGTGCGCGCGATCGCCAAGATCTACGAAATGCAGCGCGACCCGGCGTTCGAGCACTTGCTGACCTTCGATCTGCCCGACGGCGGCAAGGGCTCGCGCTTCTACAAGATCCCGGAGACGCCCGAGGACCTGATGCTGCGCCGCAAGATGACCTCGGCGATCCTGTCCCACGTGTCGCCGACGATGGACCGCTTCGGCGACGAGACGGTGACCCCGCTCTTCGTGATGGTCGACCGCAAGGACATCTGCGACAGCTTCGATCCCCGCTATGCCGCCAATGCCGCGCGCTGGCTGGACAAGCTCGCGCGTGAGAACCTGTTCATGACCTCGGGCAACACCGACCCGAAGGGAGACCGCTCGCTGCAGCCGTTCGAGCAGGAGGACCCCGACCTCTACCTGCGCGTGGTGGAAGAGCGTGCCGATGGCATCGTGATCTCCGGCGCCAAGTTCGAGACCGGCGCGCCCTATGCCAACGTGGCGCTGGTCAAGCCCACCGTCGGCAACTGGATCCAGGAGAATGCCGACTATGCCGTCAGCGCCATCGTGCCGCTGAACTCGGCCGGGGTGCGGATGCATTGCCGGATGCCGCTGACGGCGAACGGCGCCGAGAATGCCAACGACTACGATCACCCGCTGTCGGGCAGCTTCGACGAACTCGACACGCTGATGGTCTTCGATCATGTCTTCGTGCCGTGGGAGAACGTGCTGTTCTGCCGCAAGCCGAAGATGGCCGCGATGATGCGCGCCGAATTCTCGCGCTGGGCGGCGCAGGGCTATCTCGTGCGCTGCCTGTCCAAGGCCGAGCTGCTGGTGGGCGCGGCGCTGCTGGTGGCCGAGCATACCGGGACGATCAAGATCCCGCCGGTCCGCTCGAAGATCGCGCAGCTGATGATGCACAAGCAGGCGATCGAGGCGTTCGTCATCGCCTCCGAGGCCTCGTGCAAGCCCTCGCCGGGCGGTTTCACGATGCCCGACCAGCCGATCCAGAATGCCGGCCGCATCTTCTGCTCGCAAAGCTATCACCAGATGGTGCAGCTGCTGCGCGAGATCATCGGCGGCCAGCCGGTCATGCTGCCCGACGAGGCCATGCTGATCGCGCCGGACACGCGCGGCGATATCGAGAAGTACTTCGCGGGGGCCGGCTTCGACGCCCGGACCCGGATCCAGGCGATGCACCTCGCGCGTGAACTGACCGCCTCGGCCTATGCCGGTCGCACGCAGTCCTACCAGCTCTTCGCCGAGACGCCGGTCTTCGCGCAGGAGAACGCGCTGTTTGCAAGCTATGACACGAAGGCCGCGCTGGAGACGGCGCGCAAGTGGGCGGGCATCCGGGACGAGCCCGCGGCGCCTGCCCGGCGCATGGCGATGGCGGGGCGTTGAGCATGGCAGATCTCGTGCTGGGCACCCATGTGGCCGACGGCGGCACGGCCCCGTCCGGGGCGCTGCTCGCGGCCATCGAGACGCGCCGCGGTCAGGCGATGACGCTGCTGGAGACGCTCGTCAACATGCCGTCGGGCAGCTACGGGGCCGCCGATGTCGACGCGGTCGGCGACCGGGTCGTGGCGGCGTGGGAAGAGCTTGGCTTTTCGGATGCGCCGCTGCCGGTCGAGGGCCGGGGCCGTCTGCGCCGGCTGTCGCGCAGCTTCCCGCACGGGCAGGGCGGCCGCGTCCTGATTCTTGGTCATCTCGACACCGTCTGGGCGGCCGAGGACAGCGCCGGCTGGACCTATGCCGACGACGGCGCGATCGCGACCGGTCCCGGCGTCGGTGACATGAAGGGCGGGCTGTCGATGGCCTGGCTGTCCGTGGCCGCGATGCTGGATTCCGGGTCGGCCTGCCCGTCGGAAATCGCCGTGCTGCTGGTCCCGGACGAAGAGATCGGATCGCCGGGGTCCCGCGCCATCATCGAGACCGAGGCGCTGGCATCGCGCGCCGTGCTGGTGCTCGAGCCGTCGCGGCCCGGCGGCGAGATCGTCGTCGGCCGGGGGGCCGTCGGCGCGATGGTCCTCAGGGCGCGCGGCCGCACCGCGCATGTGGCCGTGAACCCGACCGAGGGGATTTCCGCGCTCGTGCCGCTCGCGGGACTGGTCGGGCCGATCTCGGCGCTCGCCGGGCCGGGCGGGGCACAGGCCTCGATCGGCATCCTGCGCTCGGGCGCGGCGCGCCAGGTGGTGCCCGAGCTTGCGGAGATGCATGTCGATCTGCGCGCGCCGACCCAGGAGGGCGCCCTGTCGCTGGAAAGCGACATCCGCAAGCTGGTGGCGGATGTCGCGGCCGCCGCGCCGGGCGTGAGCATTTCGATCGAGGGTGGGGTGACGCGCCCGGCCTTCCCGGTGGCCGTGGGCGAGGCGCTGTGCAACCTCTACCTCGCCAATGCGGCCGCGTGGGGCAAGGACATCGGGCGGGTGACGACCCGCGGCGGATCTGACGGCAGCTTCGGCGCCGCGCTCGGCGTCCCGACGCTGGATGGCCTTGGGCCCATCTGCTTCGACACCTGTTCGCGGCGCGAACGCATCATCCTCGCGTCGATGGACGAACGCGCGGCGCTTTACGCCCAGCTGATGATCACGCTGGCCGAGCATCCGGATCTGGCGCTGGCCTGATCCCGCCGCGACAGAACGCAAAACGCCCGGCGCGCCGCGAGGCCGCCGGGCGTTCGTCTTTGTCGCGCGCGCTCAGAACGGCGCCAGAGCGCGCCTTTCGTACGCCTCGACGTCGGGTTCGTACCGGGACCAGAGCGCGTCGAGCGCGGCGATCGGCGTGTCGCTCAGATCCACCCGCAGGTCGGCCCGGGGGAAACGCTGGCCCGACATGATCTTCATCGCGGCCGAGAGCACCTGCTTCACCTCGCCGCCCGCCCGATTGCCGGCCTTCAGCGCGGCCAGCAGGCGGTGGGCGATCGGGGTCGTCGATGCCGTCGTCACCGGCGCGCAGAACGCCTCGACCATCGCGGTCGCGATGGTGTCGTTGGCCAGGATGTTGCCGATGGCCACGCATCCGGACCCCGTGGCGCAGGAGACCGCACCCGCGACCCGCGCGCCAGAGCGCCAGGCGGCGCCCTGCGACGTCAGGGCCGCAAGCTGGCGGACCTCGTGGTATTCGCGGGTCATCATCTCGTCCAGCGCGGCGTCGGGGCTGGTGCCTGCCTCGAGCGCGGCAAGCGTGTCCATCCCCAGTCGCGGATCGGTCCAGTACTGGCTGAGCGCCGCGCCGGCATTGCCGACGAACAGGCAGCGCGCGCCGACCGCGGGACTCGAGGTCGCGATGATGCCGCCAAGCATCCCGGTGTCGGGGCAGATGCCGATGAGGGAGTAGGTCATGGTCTCACTTTCCGGCCAGTACCTTGTCGAACCCGGCGAAGCGCTGCAGCAGCAGGACCAGCACGATGGATTGGACGATCAGGATGGTGGCCATCGCCGACACGGTGGGGTCGTTGAAATCGCGGATGTAGCCGTAGCCCTGCACCGACAGCACGGTCGTGCGCATGTCGGTCAGGAAGACCACGGTCGAGAAGTTGTCGATCGCCTCGACGAAGACGAAGATCCCGCCGGCCAGCAGCCCCGATCGCAGCTGGGGAAGCGTGATCAGGAAGAAGGTGCGCAGCCGACCCGCCCCGAGGTTGCGCGAGGCTTCCTCGAGCGACAGGTCGAGCCCCTCGAGCGTCGCCACCAGCGCACGGATCGCGAAGGGCAGGGTGATGATCACCAGCGCGATCGAGATCTTCCAGAAACCCGTGTAAAGCCCGGCCCAGCTGAAGAAGTTCAGAAGCGCCACGCCGATCACGACGCCGGGCACGGCCAGCGGTGACAGCGCCAGCGCGCTGAGCAGCTTGCGGCCCGGGAACTGGCGCCGCACGATGGCGAGCGAGGCTGGCAGGGCGACGGCCAGGGTCAGCGGCGTGACCAGCGCGGTCACCGCAAGGCTGTTGGCAAGCGCGCCGCGGAACTGGTCGTTGTGGAAGAAGTTCACGAACCACTTCAGCGTCACGGCCTGCGGCGGGAAGGAAATCCGGCTTGTGGGGCTGAACGACGAGTAGACGATGACCACCGTGGGCGCGATCAGGAACAGCAGCACCACCGCGGCCGACAGCGGCACCGCGCGGGAATAGGGGCGATTGCTCATCGGCGGGTGCCTCCGAAACGGCGCGACAGCCTGCCTCGGATCAGGTTCAACAAGGCGATCGGGATCAGCGCGAAGATGAGGAAGATCATTGCCATCGCGGCCGCGGTCGGCATGTCGAAGCTGCTTTGGATCCTGTCGTAGATCAGGTTGGCGAACATCTGCACCCGGCCGCCGCCCAGCAGCAGCGGGAACAGGAACGAGCTGATCGCCAGCGTGAAGGCCAAGAGCGAGGCACTGACGAGCCCGGGAACCGACAGCGGCAGGGTCACGGTACGGAACGCCTCCCACCGGCTGGCACCGTGGCTGCGGGCGGCTTCCTCCAGCGTGGCGGGAATGTTCTTGATCGCGCCGAGCAGCGTGAGCACGAAGAATGGCAGGATGAAGTGCACGATCGAGATCACGACCCCGAACTGGTTGTTGATCAGCCGCACACGCTCGAACCCCATCGCCTGGATCAGCCCGTTGACCGGCCCGGTGGTGCCCAGCACCAGCATCCAGGCATAGGCGCGGGTGATGCCGCCGGACAGGAAGGTCACGATCAGGGTGAAGAAGATCGCGTTGCGCAGCACGTCGGAGGGCGAGCGCGCCATCAGATAGGCCAGCGGGTAGCCCGCGAGGATGGTCAGCGCGGTGATTTCCAGCGACAGCACCAGCGTGTCCAGCAGCGCCTGGCGCGCCAGCGGCGACGCGAAGGTGTCGGCATAGTTGCCAAGGTGACGCGGCCCCTCGAACATCGCGGTGCCGGGGATCTGGTGCAGAAGGCTCACATCGGCAAAGCGCAGCAGCGCCAGGAAGAAGACCGCCATCACCGCGACCAGCGGCCAGATCAGCCAGAGGACGGGTGTCTGCCTCATGCCGCCCGCTCCAGCACAGTGATGCTGTCGGGCGCGGCCTGCAGGGTCACGGCGTCGCCAGTGGCGCGCGTCGCGCGGCCGGGGGCGCGCTGCTCCGAGACCTTCACCATCTGCCCGTCGGACAGGGTCACCTCGTAGAGCACGCGCCCTCCGAGGTTCGTCGCATAGGCGATCCTGCCCGGCACGCCGACACCGTCGACGAAGGTGAACGCCTCGGCCCGGACGGCGATCCTGCAGGGACCGGGGGTGCCCCTGCCCACCGGCAGACGGCTGCCGCCGAGGGTGACGCCGTCGCCGTCGCAGTCTGCGTCCAAGATGTTCTCGACCCCCATGAACTCGGCCACGAAGGCGGTGCGCGGATGGTCGTACAGCTCTGCGGGCGGGGAAAGCTGCTCGATGCGGCCCTGGTTCACCACCGCGATGCGGTCGGCCAGGATCATCGCCTCCTGCTGGTCGTGGGTCACGATGACCGTCGCGAGCCCCAGGGTTTCCTGAAGCTTGCGCAGTTCGATCTGCATCGCCTCGCGCAGGTTCTGGTCGAGCGCGCCGAAGGGTTCGTCGAGCAGCAGCAGGTCCGGTTCCGTCGCGACGGCTCGGGCCAAGGCCGTGCGCTGCTGCTGTCCGCCCGAAAGTTCCGACGGGTAGCGATGCGCGAAGGCGTCCAGGCGGACAAGCTTCAGCGCGTTTGCGACCCGCGTCTCGATCTCGGCTTTCGCCATCTTGCGGATCTTCAGGCCGTAGCCCACGTTCTCCGCCACCGTCATGTGCGGAAACAGCGCATAGGACTGGAAGACCATCGCCGCGTTGCGCTTCTCCGGCGGCAGGTTGGTGATGTCCCGATCATGCAGGACGATCGAGCCGCCGTCGGGCTCGGCAAAGCCCGCGATCATCCGCAGGATCGTGGTCTTGCCGCAGCCCGAAGGCCCCAGCAGCGCGAGGATGCCGCCCGGCGCAAGGTCGAGCGACACGCCCCGCACGGCCATCATGTCACCGTAGGACTTTGTCAGATCGGAAATGCGCAAGGCGGGCGACCGCTCTTGCGCCTTGGCGGGCGTAGGTGAAGTCATGTCCAAGAAGACCGGTCCCTGATCAGGCTCACTGGGACACGGTCATCAGGAACTTCTCGTTCCAACCGTTGAAATCGGCGTTCACCTTGTCTTCGTCGTAGGTGATCGTGTCCTCGGGGTGCGGATACTGACCCGCGAGCTTTTCCGGAACCGACGCGGTGGCATTCACCGGCATGTTCTGGTTCTTCTCGGCGATGATCTGCTGCGACGACTGGCTGGTCATGAAGTCGATGAACTGCGCGGCCATGTCTTCCTTGCCGTTCTTCACGATGGTCATCACGTCGTACATCATCGCCGCCGGCTTCGGCGAGATCATGGTCACGTCGACGCCCTGGTCACGCACGGTCTTGGCGCCCGACGGGGGCGCGACCAGCACCTTCACCTCGCCATTGGCCAGCGCCTGGCGGGCCTGCGCATCCGAGGTGTACCAGAAGGCCACGTTCGGCTCGAGCGCCTCGAGCTTCTTGATCCCGGGGTCGACGTCGTCGATCGATCCGCCGGCCAGCTCGGAGGCGATCAGCACGATGCGGCCCTGGTAGGTCGACGGCGCGGGGACCGCGAGCGCGTTGTCGAACTCGGGCTTCCAGAGGTCTTCCCACGAGGTGATCTCGCCATCCACCAGGTCGGGCCGGTAGACGATCCCCAGCGGGTAGGCATAGGCCGCGACCCAGCCCTCGTTGTAGGAGCCGTCGATCATCTCGCCGGTGTGGCTCAGCTTGTCGACCGGGATCTTGGCGAACAGGCCGTCATCCTTGACCGCGCGGCTGGCGACCGAAGAGGTCGTGAACCAGACGTCGACGCCCGGGTTGGCACGCTGCGCCTGAAGCTTGGCCAGCGACTCGCCCGAGCTGGACTGCGCGATCATCTGCACGTCGATGCCGGTCTCGGCGGTGAACTGCTCCGCGATCTGCTCGACGGCAAGCTGCCACGTCGTGCCCCAGATCATGACGGTGATGCTTTTGTCCTGCGCGAAGGCGGGCGTGGCCGCGAGGCCGAGGAGGGCGGACGCAGCCAGAACCGCGCGCCGGGAGAGGGGGAAGGACATGACGGGCTCCAAAGTTCAGAATACTGCATACAGAGCGCAGAGTGAGAGGCAGCCTGTCAACCGCGTGCGGGCGTTTGACGCTGTGTGACCCGCCGAAATCGGGATTGCCATGGAGGTTTGTTCAAATCTTAGGCTTCACGCGTATGTGCCGCCGGGTGCCGCACCGCTTTCGCGGTCCGCGCCAGCCCGCGTCTTGCGCTGCGCACGGCGCGACCGGGGAGGTGACGCGGTGCATCGGCCAGTGCTGACCGCCGCGTGGCAAAACGTGTGGCGCGCGGGTCCCGGACCCGGCGCGACTGTTCCGCCGGTGACGGGTGCGGGGCCTTCGGAGATGCCAGCTGCCGGGCAGCGCGCCAGGGGCGGGGCGGTCTCGCCCCCCCCCCCCCGCTTCACCGCCCGGGTCGTGGTGGCCGGCGCACCGATCGGCGCGCCGGCGGAACAGGGCTAGGTGCCGTCGCCGACCAGGAAGCCGAAATCGCAGCCGGCTTCTGCCTGAAGGATTTCGTCGGCGTAAAGCCGGGCATAACCGCGCGTCGGCACGGAGCGGACCGGCTGCTGTTCGGCGCGCCGCCTGTCGAGCTCGGCTTCCGACACCAGAAGCTCGAGCCGCCGCTCCGAGACGCTCAGCCGGATCCGGTCGCCGTTGCGCACCAGCCCGATGGGACCGCCCGAGGCCGCGTCGGGCGAGACATGCAGCACGATCGTGCCATAGGCTGTCCCGCTCATCCGCGCGTCCGAGATGCGGATCATGTCGGACAGGCCGGCCTGAGCTAGCTTCTTCGGGATCGGCAGATAGCCTGCCTCGGGCATCGCCGCATCGCTGGTGGGTCCGGCGTTCTGCAAAAGCAGGATGTCGTCGGCGGTCACGTCCAGGTCCGGATCGTCGATCCGCGCGGCGAGATCGGCGAGCGAGGTGAAGACCACCACCCGGGCCTCGGTCTCGAACAGCTTCGGATCCGCGGCCGAGCGCTTGAGAATGGCGCCCTTGGGCGCGAGGTTTCCGAACAGCGCGACAAGGCCCCCGCTGTCGCGCAGCGGCGTCGCGGCCGGATGGATCACGGACCGGTCGACCCAGTCGTCCGCAGCCTCGATCCGGTCGCCGATGGTCTCGCCGGTCACTGTCTTCGCATCGAGATGCAGCAGGTGACGCAGCTCGCGCATCACCGCCGGGATGCCGCCGGCGTAATGCAGATCCTCCATGTAGAAGGCCCCGGTGGGCTTCAGGTCGACCAGCACCGGGGTGCGGTCCGAAATCTCGTTCAGCCGCTGCAGGTCGAGGTTCAGCCCGCAGCGCCCGGCGATCGCCGCCAGGTGCAGCACGGCATTGGTCGAGCCGCCAAGCGCCAGCAGCACCGTCACGGCGTTTTCCAGCGCCTCCTGCGTCAGGATGCTGCGCGGCGTGCGGCCCGATCCGATCAGGCTGACCGCAAGGCGCCCGGTCTCTTCGGCCATGCGCAGCCGGTCAGCCGAGACGGCGGGGATCGCGGCGCCGTAGGCCGGCATCATGCCCATCGCCTCGGTCAGGCTCGCCATGGTCGAGGCGGTGCCCATCACCGCGCAGGTGCCCGCGGTCGAGGCAAGCTTCTGCTCGATCACGTCGATCTCCTGATCGTCGATCTTGCCCGAGCGGTACTGCTGCCAGAACCGGCGGCAGTCGGTGCAGGCGCCCAGCCGGTGCTCCTTGTGCCGGCCGGTCGACATCGGCCCCGCCACCAGTTGCACCGCCGGCAGGTTGGCCGACATCGCCCCCATCAGCTGCGCGGGCACCGTCTTGTCGCAGCCGCCCAGCAGCACCACCGAATCCATCGGCTGGGCGCGGATCATCTCCTCGACATCCATCGACATCAGGTTGCGGAACTTGAGCGAGGTCGGCGAGACGAAGACCTCGCCCAGCGAGATCGTCGGGAAGTCGACCGGCAAAGCCCCTGCGGCCAGAACGCCGCGCTTCACCGCCTCGATCATCTCGGGGAAGTGGCGGTGGCAGTTGTTGAAGCCCGACCCCGATTGCGCGATGCCGACGATGGGCCGGTCGAGCATCTCGCGGCTGTAGCCCATCGAACTGGCGAAAGAGCGCCGCAGGTATTTCGAAAAGGCGGCGTCGCCGTAGTTGGTCAGGCCGCGGGCGATGCCTTTTGCCTTGCTGTCCGTCATGTCTGTTCCCCGTCAGGCGCTGCGATATTTCACGTATTTCGGTTCAAGATAGTCGAGGATGCCGATCCGCCCCCCCTCGCGGCCCATGCCGCTGTCCTTGACGCCGCCGAAGGGCGCCTCGGCGGTGGCAAGAAGCAGGTCGTTCACGCCGACCATCCCCGCCTCGAGCGCGTCGACCGCGCGGTCCGCGGTGGCCATCGAGCGGGTGAAGACATAGGCCGCCAGCCCGAACGGCAGGGCGTTGGCGCGGCCGATCACCTCGGCCTCGTCGCGGAAGGTCTGGATCGGGGCGACCGGGCCGAAAGGTTCCTCGGACAGGATGCGGGCGTGATCGGGTACCCGGCCCAGCACCGTCGGCTCGACGAAATAGCCGCGATTCCGACCCGCGGGCACGCCACCGCCGGCAAGCACCTCTGCCCCTTTTTCGCGCGCGTCCGCGATCAGGTCGAGGATGCGCCTGCGGCCGCGGGCGTTGGCCATCGGTCCGACCTCGGTCCCCGGCTCATGGCCGTGGCCGATGCGCAGCGCGCGCGCGGTGTCGGCCATGGCGGCGGCAAAGGGGGCATAGACATCCTCGTGCACGAAGAAGCGCGAGGGAGAGATGCAGACCTGGCCCGCGTTGCGGAACTTGGTGCGTGCGCAGGCGGCGCCGGCGGCGGCCGCGTCGGCATCGGCGAAGACCAGCACCGGGGCATGGCCGCCAAGCTCCATCGTCACCTTCTTCAGTCCGCGTGCGGCCTGTTCGGCCAGCAGCCGCCCGACCGGCACCGAGCCGGTGACCGACACCTTGCGGATCACCGGCGAGGCGACGAGATGCGAGGAAATCGTGGCCGGATCGCCGGTCACCACCGCAAGAACGCCCTCGGGCAGTCCCGCCTCGGCAGCGGACTCGGCGATCAGGAACATCGCGGTGGGGGCCTCTTCCGAAGGCTTCACCACGATCGGGCAGCCGGCGGCGAGCGCCGCCGCGACCTTGCGCGCGGGCAGCAGCGCGGGAAAGTTCCAGGCGGTGAAGGCCGCGACGGGGCCCACGGGCTCGTACCGCACGTCGAGGATCACGCCGGGTTCGCGTCCGCGCAGGCTGTGGCCGAAGATCCGCCGTGCCTCATCCGCCTGCCAGTCGAATTGCTCGGCCGCGGCCAGCCATTCGCCGCGCGCCTCGGCTAGGGGCTTGCCGGTCTCGGCGCTGATCGCCTGCGCGGCCGCGTCGGCGCGCGCTACCATCCGGCGGGCCGTCTCGCGCAGGATGGCGCTGCGGCTCCAGCCCGGGGTCGCGCGCCAGGGGCCGGCGACCTCGGCGAGGCTTGCCAGGACCCGGTCGAGGTCCGCGCTCTCGGCCCGGGCGATGCGGCCGAGGCTGTCCTCGGTCGCGGGATCGATCACCTCGAGCGTGCCGCCCGCGGCCGCGGGCTGCCAGTGGCCGGCGATGAACAGGCCGTATCGGTCGTAATGGGTCATGGGAGCTTCCGCTTCAGAGGTGGGTGCCGACGGCGGGCTTGGTCAGCGGCCGCTCGGCGGATCCGGCCGTGCCACTTCGGGCGAGCGTGCAGCCGGCGCGCACAAGGCCGGCGAGGCTGTAGCAGGCCATAAACACCCCCGTGACCGGGATCGCGCCGTAGTAGAGGCGCATGTCGATCTGCATGAACGAGGTCAGCTCGTTGCTGTCCAGCGTGAACCGGCCGCCGACGATCACCAGCATCAGCGCGAAGGCCAGCATCAGCGCCTGCACCACGATCTCGGCCAGGCGGCCGAAGGCGGGGAAGGCGCCGGTCACGATCTCGACCTTGAACAGCGCGCCCTCGCGCCAGAGCGCGACGGTGCCGAGCAGTGTCATCCAGACCGTGGCCAGCTCGACGATCTCGTCATAGGCCGCGAAGGGGATCTCGGTCGTGCGGGCGATGACGCGTGCCATCAGCAGCACGAACAGCACGACGAGGGCGAGGATCACGCCAAGCCGGGTCAGGCGGGCGACGGCGGCATCGGCGATCGAGATGAGGCGCGTGATGGTGTGCATGATCAGAACCCGAAGAGTGCGGGGACCCACATGACGAGGCCCGGGAAGAAGGTGATGAGCAACAGCACGGTCAGCAGGGCGATCAGGTAGATCCAGATCTCCTTGATGATCTCGAACAGGTCGACCTCGGCCACCTGCGACACGGTGTAGAGGCATAGCCCCACCGGCGGCGTGATCAGGCCGATCATCAGGTTCAGCACCACGATCACCCCGAAATGGACCGGATCGACCCCGATCTGGGTGACGACGGGCAAGAGCATCGGCATGCAGATCACCATGATCGCGATGCCCTCGATGAACATGCCCAGAAGCAGCAGCACCAGATTGATCATCAGCAGGATCACGACCGGGTTCTCGCTGACACCCAGCATCGCCTCGACGATGGCGTTGGGGATCTGCTGCTGCACCAGCACCCAGGAGAAGGGCGCGGCCGCGGCCATGATGAACAGCACCTGCACCGACTGCCGCCCCGAGGCCCAGAGCACCTCGGGCAGGTCCGAGATCTTCAGCTCGCGGTAGACGACGATGCCGATGAAGGCGGCATAGGCGGCGGCGATCACCGCGGCCTCGGTCGGCGTGACCCAGCCCAGAAGCAGGCCGCCGACGACGAAGACCGGCATGATCAGCGCGGGCAGCGCGTTCAGGATCGTGCGGGTGCCCTCGGCCAGGCTCGGGCGGTGTTCCAGCCGCGGCAGGCCCTTGGACCGGGCCGTCAGGGCGATGACGACCATCATCGAGACGCCCATCAGGATGCCGGGCAGGATCCCCGCCAGGAACAGCGCGCCGACCGAGACATTGGCAAGGCTGCCGTAGATCACGAAGGGGATCGAGGGCGGCACCACCGGCCCGATGGTGGACGAGGCGGCGGTGATCGCCGCGGCATAGCCGGGGCGGTAGCCCGCGTTGCGCATGGCGCGCACCTCGACCACGCCAAGCCCGGCGCAATCGGCCACGGCCGAGCCCGACATGCCGGCAAAGAGGATCGAGCCCACGACGTTGACATGGCTCAGCCCGCCGCGCACCCGGCCCACGAAGACCTCGGCGGTGCTGAAGATGCGGTTGGTCATGCCGCCGGTGTTCATCAGGTTGCCGGCCAGGATGAAGAACGGGATCGCCAGCAGCGAGAACGAGGTCATCCCGGTGTAGAACCGCTGGATGAAGATGCCGAGAAGGTCGGGCCCGGCGGCCCACCACATGGTTCCGGCGGCCATCAGCCCGAGCGCGATCGCGATCGGCGTGCCGATCAGGATCAGCGACACGAGCGATGACATGATGACGAAGACGCTCATCTGCGGCTCCCTGTCTGGGGTGGAGGGGCTGGCGCGGGCCCGGCGGCCGGGTCCCGCGCCGGGGTCGGGTCAGGCCGAGCGGGCGCTGTCGACGAAGCCCATCCAGGTCGTCCAGGTGTCCTCGCCGATGCGCTCGCGCATCTGGGCCCAGGCGGGTTCCATCCTGTCGCGGAACGGCTGCGGATCGGGCCGGGTGATCTGCACGCCCGCATCGGCCATCTTCGACAGCATCTCCTCCTCGCCGTCGCGCACGGCCTGCTGCGCCCAGGCGCCGGCCTTGGCGGCCTCTTCCGAGATCACCGCCTGCACGTCGGGCGACAGGCCCTTCCAGACCCGCGGCGAGCCCACCAGCATGAACGAGGTATAGATGTGGCGGGTGGTGGCGATGTGCTTCTGCACTTCGAAGAACTTGTTGGCGTAGTCGACCGAGACCGGGTTGTCCTGGCCATCGACCACGCCGCTCGACAGCGCGAGGTACAGCTCGTCGAAGGGGATGGTCTGGGTGTTGGCGCCGAGCGCGTCGAAGGTGGCCTTGATCGACAGTTCGGGCGGCACGCGCAGCTTCAGCCCGGCCACGTCCTCGGGCGTCTCGATCGGGCGGCGGCTGTTGGACAGGGCGCGGAAGCCGTATTCGAAATTCGCGATCCACTGCAGCTTGTTGCGGTCGAAGAATTCCATCAGCCAAGGCTTCGCGGTGCCGCCAAGCACGCGGTGCACGTGATCGTAGCTGTCGAACTGGTAGGGGATCTGGATCACGCTGGCGGTGCGGTCCTGCGCCTCGATGTTCGGCGGATTGAACATCACGAGGTCGAGCGCGCCCATCTGCGCCTGCTTGACCATGTCGGGCGGCGAGCCGAGCGCGGCATTGGGGAAGATCGCGATCTCGACCTCGCCGCCGGTGCGCTCCGCGATGGCCTTGGCCATCTGCTCGACCGCCTGGAAGGTCGGATGGGTGGAGCCCAGCTGGTGGCCGAGCTTGAGCTTGACGCCCGCCGCGCGCGCGACATGCGGGCCAAGTCCGAAGCTGCCGGCCAGCGTGGCGATGCCCGCCGATTGCAGCAGGCCACGGCGAGAGATGGTGAAGTTGGTCATGTCGTCCTCCCTGTCGTTTCGGTTGCCTGGTCCCGGGTCGGGCCAGGGCGGTTGGCGGGCCCCGCACCGCCTCCTCCGCGGTGCCCGGCCCGGTCGGTCCGCGGGCCTCAGCCGGCGGCGATCGTGTCTTGCGCTAGCGCCTCGATGCGGCGGATGTCGCGCAGGCCGTCGGCGAGCACCGCGTCGATCCCGCGGGCATCCTCGGCGAACCAGTGACTTTCATGCTCGATCGACACCGGGCCGGCATAGCCGGCGGCCAGCGCCGCGCGCAGCATGGCCGGCAGATCGATCTCGCCCGCCCCGATCGGGACGAAGCGGAAGGTCTCGGGCGTGCCGGTCACGTCCTTGAGGTGCAGGTGCACCATGTGCGGGGCGAGCCGGCGCGCGGCCTCGGTCACATCGTCGCCCATCGGCTTCAGGTGCGACGGGTCGAAGTTGATCTTCAGCCCCGGCGCGGCCGCGATCGCGTCGAGCGCCGTGGCGGTGGTGCCGATCTCGCGCCCGACGATCGGCTCGAGCGCGAAGGTCAGGCCGCGCCGCGCGGCGGCCTCGACGCCCGCGGCCAGCGCGTCGTGCAGCGCGGGCAGGGTCGTGTCCTCGCCCGGGATCACATGCACGAGCCCGATGCCCAGATCGACCGCGCGGTCCATCATCGCCTCGGTCCACAGCCGCGCCGCGTCGCGCCGGTCGGCCCCGGCGGCGCCGAAGTCGCGGTGATGGATGCACAGCGCAGAATAGGGCCCCATCGCGGCCAGCCGGTCGAGCTCGCGCGCCGCCATGCCGACCGAGACATGGGCCGGGCCCCAGGGCAGGGTCTCGCCGTTCAGCTCGACCGCGTCGTAGCCGTGATCGCGGATCCGGCGGACGGCGTCGAAGACCGACAGATCCGACAGGAAACCGGTATGGAACGAGGTGGTCAGCATCGGCGGATCTCCGGTTGGGGAAGGGCGGCGGGCATGCCGCCGCCCGGTCGGGCGGTGACGACGGTCAGGCGAAAAGCTTCAGCGCCTCGGTCCCGATCTCGGTGTCGCCGGTCCAGTGGCCGCCCGAGCAGCCGATGGCGCCCGCGACCTGACCGTCGATCACGATCGGCTGGCCGCCGCCGAAGGTCATCAGCCGGTGCACGGCCGGCGGCGCGCCGATGCGCAGCGGCTCGTCGTTTTGCATGATCTCCTGCCACTTGTGGGTGGCGATATGCGACACCGCCGCCGTGTAGGCCTTGTCGATCGCGATCTGGGCCGAGGCCGGGTTGGCGGCATCCATCCGCGAGAAGGCGATCAGGAAGCCGCCGTCGTCGACCACCGCGACCGAGACCGTCTTGCCGATCTTGGTGGCATGGGCCATGGCGCGGGCGATCAGCTCTTCGGCGGCGGCCTTAGTCACGACCGGTTTCGTGCGCGACAGCGCGGGCATCTTCATGTCCTCGGGCATGTCAGGCGCTCCGCTTCGCGGGCTGGGCGGCGGGGGCATAGGTGTCGGCCGAATAGTCGATCCGCTCCTGCATGGCGGCCTTCATGATCTGGCTCGACAGTGCCGTCAGCGGCAGTTCGATCCCCTGGTCGCGGGCCACGAGGACCGAGTTGAACAGGTCCTTGTCGAACATCCGGAACAGGTCCTCGGTCCCGGCCAGCGGGTGGTTGTGCAGCAGGCGGTCGTAGTTGCCCCACATCTGCGCGACCCAGCTGTCGGCGGTGGTGTCGGTGGCGAACTTGGCCAGCACCTGCTCGTCGAGGCCGAGCGAGCGCGCCAGCCGCATCGACTCGATCGCCGCCATCCAGTTGCCGAAGGTCATCATCTGGATCGACAGCTTCGCGCCCGCGCCGGAACCGCGCGGACCCATGTGCTGGGTGATGCGCGAGATCGCGTCGAAATAGTCGCGATTGGCCTCGATGTCGGCCGGGTCGCCCCCGCACATGATCGCCAGATCGCCCTTGCGCGCCCGCAGATCGCCGCCCGAGACCTGGGCGTCGACCAGCTTCAGTCCGCGCTTGTCGGTCTCCTCGCCAATTGCCCGGATCGTCTCGGGCAGCACGGTCGAGTGCACGATGAAGGTGGTGCCGGGGCGCGCCACGTCCAGAAGCCCGCCCTCCGAGCGGAAGAGCGCGTTCAGCTGTCGGTCGTTGACCACCGCGACACCGATCGTGTCGCACTCCTCGCAAAGCTGCGCGTTCGACTCGGCGAAGCGCGCGCCGCCGGCCAGGCACTCGGCCGCCTGCTCCTTGCGCAGGTCGCGCACCAGCACCCCGACGCCCTCGCGCAGCAGCGACAGCACCATCGGCGTGCCGATGTTGCCCACGCCCACGAAGCCCACGGTTCTCTTGGTCATCTCGTTTCCTCCTCCGGCGGGTCCTCTGCCCGCGCGTTGTCGTCAGGGACGGCGCCGCCGCCCCGGTTCCCGGCCGGCCGCGTCAGAGCGACTGGCGCATCCAGCGGCCCTGGACCTCCTCGACCCAGTTGCCAACGTTCCACGATCCCCAGCTGCCCATGCCCGCCTTCGGGTTTTCGCCGCTGTAGACCCGCACATGCAGCACGCTGAGACCGGCATGCGCATGGCCCTGCGCCAGCGCGCGTTCCAGCCCCTCGGGCCCGTCCGTCACGCTGATCGCGAGCACGCCCTCGACCGCGCCGGCCATCCGGGCGTAGTCGACCGCCACCCCGTCATTGGTGCGGAAGTCGCGGCCGTACTGGGCCATCTGCAGGCTGCTGATCGCGGCCATGCGGCGGTTGTCGAAGATCACCACCATGCCGCGCAGCCGATGCTCGACCGCGTCGATCAGCACCTGCGGGTTCATCATGAACGAGCCGTCGCCGGTGAAGGCGATCACGTATTCGGGCCGGTCGGCCAGCGCCGAGGCGAGGATGCCGCTCGACGCGAAGCCCATGTAGCTGGCGCCGGTCTCGGTGAAGGTCTCGCCCGACCGGGCATCGGCCACGACTTGGAAGCCGTTGGCCTGCACGTCGCCGGCGTCGAAGTATTTCACCGCGCCCACCCGGCGGGCGAAACGGTCGACGATGCCGATCGCGGCGGGCTGGGCCAGCACGGGGCGGCCCCAGACCGCGTCCATGACCGGCGGCAGCGCCAGGCGCTCGGCCCGGAAGGCGCGCCACTCGGCCTTCTTCGCCGCGCAGGCGGCCAGCCACTCGGCCTTGCCCGGCACGGCGCGCTGGGCGGCCAGCGCCGCCGTCAGCCGCCGCATCAGCGCGCCCAGATCGCCGATGAGCGAGGTGGTGCGGTTGTAGTGCAGCGCGTCCGTCCGGTCCCCGTTCAGGTTCACGACCTGCTGAACCCTCGGATAGCCGGTTCCCGAACAGTCCGACTGGCACACGGCGCGCGAGCCCGCGACGATCAGCAGCTCGGCCCCTTCCATCGCGAAATTGCCGCTGAGCGAGCCCTTCGAGCCGCCGACATGCATGTTCTGCGGATCGTCGTCGGCGATCACGCCGGTCGAGCCCGGCGACAGCACGACCGCCGCCCCCGCCGCGCGCGCCAGGGCCCGCAGCTCGGCATCGAAGCCGCGGGTGCCGCCGCCGGCCTTGATCGTCACCTTCGCCGCCCCCGCGATCAGCGCCGCCGCGGCGGTGAAGCTTGCGTCGTCGTCGGGTGACAGCGCGTCGAAGCGCGGGCGCTCGGGGAAGGCGTCGATGTTGAAGACCGCGCGCGCGGGCTGGGTGTTGATCGGCAGGTGCAGGTAGAAGGGGCCCGCCTTGACCGGATCATGGACCCGCTGCACGCCCTTGCGCATCGCGTCGCGCAGCGCCTCGGGCGTGTGCAGAAGGTAGCTCTGCCCCATCAGCGCACTCATCCGGGCGTAGAGATCCTGCTCGGGCTTCGGCACCTGCTGCATGTTGTAGCCTTCGCCGAAGGTCGTCTCGTCGCCATAGACATGCCAGACGCCGACCCCGTTCGACGCGGCGGCGAGCGAGCCCGCCATCGCCTGCAGCGCGCCCGGCCCGATCGAGGTCACCAGCGCCGGCGTCTCGCCGTACTGCCAGGCCAGCGCGGTCGCGGCATGGGCCATCTCGACCTCGTTGCGGAAGTTGAAGGTCCGCGTGACGCCGGCGGCGTCGTAGATCCGCAGCACCTCGCCGAGGTCGGTCGAGCCGTGGCCGAAGATCGCCAGGTACTTGCGCGTGCCCTGCTTCAGCAACGCCAGCACCAGCGCCTCGGACAGGCTCAGTTCCAGCCGCTCGGGCAACAGGCCCTTGGCGCGGGCCTCGGCCAGGCCGCCGGCCTCGGCGATGGCTGCGGCGCGCGTCTCGATCCCGGAGGTGCCGCCGTCGAGCAGGCCGGGGGGAAACTCTCTCACGTTCATGGCTCGCGGTCCTCGGGCATGTCGATCGATGTCAGGGACAGGCTGCGCGCCGCTGCCGTCACTTCGCGGCGGACCAGCGCGAGGTGGTCCTCGGTGGCGCGGTTGATCGGGGTCGAGACGCTGATCGCCGCGATGGTCCGGCCCGAGGGATCGCGGACGGCGGCCCCGAGGCAGACGACATAAAGCTGGAATTCCTCGCGATCCTCGGAGATGCCGCAGGCGCGGACCCGGGCGAGTTCCTCGATCAGGCGATCGACATCGGTGCAGGTGTGGGCGGTGAAGGCCGTCAGGCCGTGCAGCGCGGTGATCCTGCGCACCTCTTCGTCGCCCATCCCGGACAGCAGCACCTTGCCGGTGGCCGTGGCATGCATCGCCCGCGACTTGCCGAGCGATCCGCCATCGACCCGCAGCGCGTGGCGCGCCTGGCGCTTGATCAGGGTGATCATCTCGTCGCGGTCGAAGACGGCCAGGTGCACGGCCTCCTCGGTGACGCGGTTCAGCTCTTCCAGCACCGGTCGGGCGCGGCCCGGCAGCTCGGCCTTGACGTTCACCGCATCGGCCAGCAGCACCAGCTGCGAGCCGAGCATGTAGCGCCCGCGGGCCGTGCCGGGACGGATGTAGTTGCGTGCCATCAGCGTCTTGATCAGGTGATGGCAGGTCGAGGCGTTCAGCGACAGCTCGTCCGAGATCTCCGACAGTGTCACTTCACCGCGCCGGCGCGCCATCACCTCGAGAATGTTGAGCGCCCTGTCGACCGACTGGATCGGCCTCTCGGCCGGAGCGGTCCTGCTCTCTGGCGAAATCTGGTCCATTGGTGCCTCCCTGACGCCGACCCTGCGTGCGATCGGGGAGAACGGGCAAACCTATTTTCATATTGCGGCATCGATTTCACAGTGTGAAATAGAGAGGGCTTCCGGACCCGGTCGGCGGTGGCCGGGTGCCTCCGTGCCGTGCCGATCGGCCCGGGCGCCGCGAATCAGGCCACGTCCGCGCGGCATCGGACGGTTGCCGTCAGCCTGCCCGCCTGCTCCGGCACCTTGTATCCGCGCCGCCTCTTGCCAACCCTTTTGACGGGTGCGTCCGGTCAGCGCACGTGGCGCAGTCGTCGGCGTGACGCGTCCGCGCCGACCACTCGCCCCAGTGCCGCTCTCGCCGGCGCCGCCGTGCCGTTTACCGTCTTCCGAAGACGGCCAGCCCCATTCACGTTTCGCAAAGGCTGCGCGGCTAGGGTCCGAAGACGGGGGAATACAAGCCGCAGGAGGCGCGGTTGGAAAACGTGACCAACATGAGCGGGCTGAACGCAAAGCGGTTCAGCGCAGACGACCTGGATATCGCCGAAGCCGCATCGATCGGGGTGTCGAGCGCCGAGGCGGCCGACCTGACCGCCGCAGCCACGACCGCGGGCGCGCAGCCCCAGGCCGGGGCGGAGCTTCTCGATCCCGTGCTGCGCGATGTCGCGCTGAACGGCGCGGCGGCCGTTCCGCTCGATGCGGATACGGATCTTCTGCGCGCGGCGAGTGCCGAGCTGAAGGCCCTGTCGGTCGACGGCAGCGGTGCCGCGCCCGTCGGTGTCGCCCCCCTGGATGCGCCTGCCGACACGGCGGATGTCGCTGCGCCGACCCTTCGCGGGCCCGCGCGCGCGGCGTCTGCCGCGGGTCTGCCGGCCGCCGATGGCGGGCGGACAGCCGCCAGCCCGTCGATCGAGGCCGCGACGGATCCGGCCGATGTCGCACCCACCGATGATGCCGGTCCCGGCAGCTTGCCCGCCGACGCCTTGCCGACGACGGCCGATGGCCCGTCCGCCGGCCCGGCAGAGGTCGTCGCGGCGCCGGCTCCGGAACAGGGAACCGTCTCCGACGGAACCGCTCCCCCGACCGATCTCGACCTCGCACCTGCCCCGGTCCCGCCGGTCGAGGCGCCGCCCCTGCAGGTCTCGGATCCGGCACTGACCGAATTGCTGGAAGGCGTGACCATCGACTTCCCGCCCGGCGGGCCGACGGCGCCCGCGGAGATTGATCTGGCCGGGCCGGGCCTGCCACCCGGCGGCTCCCCCCCCGTCATCTCCACGCCTGCCGAGGATCCGGTGACACTCGCCCCTGTGGACGACGTCGTCGGCGCGATCGAGGACACGCTTGGCGAGGACCCGGGCCCGACGACCGAACCCGTCGATACCGACATCGACGTCGAGCTTGGTCCGATCGACATCGAGATCCCGCTCGATCCGGCGGAAGACCTCGTCGGCGACATCGACCTCGTCGTCGGCGGCCCCGGGGGAGAGGATGTCGATCCGTCCGATACGGATATTGCGGTGGATCTCGGTCCGATCGAGGCCGAGATTCCGCTCGATGCGGCGGAGGACCTCGTCGGCGACATCGACCTCGTCGTCGGAGGCCCCGGGGGAGAGGACATTGATCCGTCCGATACGGATATTGTGGTGGATCTCGGTCCGATCGAGGCCGAGATTCCGCTCGACGCGGCTGAAGATCTGGTTGGTGATATCGATCTCGTCCTCGGTGGTCCCGGGGTAGAGGACGTCGATCCATCCGATACGGATATTGCGGTGGAGCTAGGCCCGATCGAGGCCGAAGTCCCTCTCGACGTGGCAGAAGAGCTGGTTGGCGACATCGACCTCGTTCTCGGCGGGTCCGGGGGAGAGGATGTGGATCCATCCGATATCGATATTGCGGTGGATCTCGGCCCGATCGAGGCCGAGGTTCCGCTCGATGCTGTTGAAGCCGTCGTCGGCGACATCGACATCGGCATCGGCGGAATGCCGGACGACGACTCGCCGGCGGATACCGACCTGGCCGTCGACCTCGGCCCGGTGGATGCCGACGTTTCGCTCGACGCGGCGGAGGCGCTGATCGGCGACGTCGATCTGGCGATCGGCGGCTCGGGCGGCGGTGATCTCGACCCGAGCGACACGGATCTTGCGCTGGATCTCGGTCCCGTGGAGGCCGAAGTGCCGCTCGACCTCGCGGAAGGCCTGCTCGGCGATGTCGACCTCGGGCTGGGCACCCCTGTCGGCGACGACGCGCCGGCGGATACCGACCTGGCCGTCGACCTCGGCCCGGTGGATGCCGACGTTTCGCTCGACGCGGCGGAGGCGCTGATCGGCGACGTCGATCTGGCGATCGGCGGCTCGGGCGGCGGTGATCTCGACCCGAGCGACACGGATCTCCCGCTGGATCTCGGTCCCGTCGAGGCCGACGTGCCGCTCGACCTCGCGGAAGGCCTGCTCGGCGATGTCGACCTCGGGCTGGGCACCCCTGTCGGCGACGACGCGCCGGCGGATACCGACCTGGCCGTCGACCTCGGCCCGGTGGATGCCGATGTCCCGCTCGACGCGGCGGAGGCGCTGATCGGCGACGTCGATCTGGCGATCGGCGGCTCGGGCGGCGGTGATCTCGACCCGAGCGACACGGATCTCC
>NZ_JBAWKE010000011.1:101444-114554 GCF_037095655.1 Frigidibacter sp. MR17.24 | reverse complement strand
CGAGGCGATGGTCGCGCTGGCCAAGGGTTTCGAGGGGCAGCTGACGGCGACACTGCTGATGGACGAGGCCGATGCCCCCGTCGCGCGGGCGCTCCTGCCGGTGCTGGAGCGCAAGGCGGGGCGGGTGCTGGCCAACGGCTTCCCGACCGGGGTCGAGGTCGTCGATGCCATGGTCCACGGCGGGCCCTATCCGGCCTCGACCAATTTCGGCGCCACATCGGTCGGCACCCTCGCCATCCGCCGCTTCCTGCGACCCGTCGCCTTCCAGAACCTGCCCGAGGCGCTGGTGCCAGAGGCCGGGATCGCCATCGGCGAGGCGGTGCCCGCCTGAGGGGGGCCCCCGAAGCTTCCGGCCCCCGGACGCACCGGGGGCCGGCACCAGAAACCGGCGGGTGACCCGGCCAGAGGCCGGCGCGGTTGAGGAGCCGCGGCCCGTCATGCAAGGCCCCCGCGGGGGCATGGGAGGAGGACTTATGAAGAGGCTTGCGATTTTCCTGTCGGGCACCGCGCTCGTCACCGCGGGGCTGCCCGCGCTGGCGCAGGGCAGCGACCGCGACGTCACCGTCGTGCTGTCCGAGAACGTCAGCGTGGTCGAGCCCTGCATGGCCGCGCGCCAGGACGTCGGCCGGGTGATCTCGGAGAACGTCAACGAGATGCTGGTCGAATACGACTATGCCAATGGCGGGCTGATGCCGCGGCTGGCCACCGAGTGGAGCCAGATCGACGACAGCACCTGGGAGTTCAAGTTGCGTGACGGCGTGACATGGCACGACGGCAGCGACTTCACCGCCAAGGACGTGCAGTTCTCGATCGAGCGCAACAAGAACGCCAACCTGTCGTGCGAGACCGGCGGCAAGTATTTCGGCGGCACCACCTTCAGCTTCGAGATCCCCGACGACCACACGATCCGCATCAAGACCGAGCCGCCGCAGCCGATCCTGCCGCTGCTGATGACGGTGATGCCGGTGCAGTCGGCCGCGACCACGCCCGAGGCCGAGTTCGACCGCAAGCCCAACGGCACCGGGCCCTACGTGTTCTCGGACTGGCAGACCGGCCAGTCGATCACGCTCACCCGCAATCCCGACTACTGGGGCGAGCAGCCGCAGGTCGAGACGGCCACCTATGTCTTCCGCGCCGACAGCGCCGTCGCCGCGGCGATGGTCGAGACCGGCGAGGCCGACATCGTGCCCTCGATCGCGATCCAGGACGCGACCAACCCCGACACCGACTTCTCCTATCCGAACTCGGAGACGAGCTATCTGCGCATCGACACCCGGGCGGCGCCGCTTGACGACCGCCGCGTGCGCGAGGCGCTGAACCTGGCCATCGACCGCGAGGCGATGGTGGGCACGCTGTTCCCCGAGGGCGTCGAGATGGCGACCCAGCTGGTGCCGCCGACGACCATGGGCCACAACCCCGACATCCCGGTCTGGCCCTACGATCCCGAGAAGGCCACCGAGCTTCTGGAGGCCGCCAAGGCCGACGGCGTGCCGGTCGACACCCCGATCCGGCTGATCGGCCGCAACGGCATCTACGCCAACGGCGCCCCGGCGATGGAGGCGATCATGGCGATGCTGCAGGAGGTCGGCTTCACCGTGAAGCTCGACATGTACGACGTGTCGGTCTGGAACAACTACTTCGTCTCGCCCTTCGTGGCCGACGCCGGCCCGACGCTGACCCAGTCGCAGCACGACAACGCGACCGGCGACCCGGTGTTCACCGCCTTCGTGAAATACGCCAGCGACGGCACGCATTCGATGCTGCGCGACCCCGAGCTGGACGCGATGATCGCCAAGGCCACCTCGGCCACCGGCGACGAGCGCGCGACGCTGTGGCAGGAGGTCTTCGCCCGGGCCGAGCAGCAGGACATCGCCGACATCCCGATGTTCCACATGGTCGGCTTCACCCGCGTCTCGCCGCGGCTGGATTTCAAGCCGACGATCGCCACCAACTCGCAGCTTCAGCTGCAACAGATCGGGTTCAAGTGAGTCGTCCCGCCTGAACCCGTCGGGGGGCCGATCTTCCCGGCCCCCCGTCCCTTTGCGAAGGAGCTTGCGATGCCGCGTTACGACCGTGCGGCGCTTCTGGCCTATGCCGAAGCGCTGCTGACCGCCGGGGGCATGGAACCCGACAAGGCCGCGACCACCGCCGAGGTGCTGGTCGAGGGCGACATGATCGGCCACGAGACCCACGGCCTGCAGCTGATGCACTGGTATCTCGAATGCCTGGCCGACGGCAGCCTGAACGGCACCGGCAGCTATGAGGTGGTGGCCGACAAGGGCGCGGGCTTCGTCTGGGACGGCCGGCTGCTGCCGGGCGCCTGGCTGCTGTCGCAGGCGCTCGACCAGGCGATGGAGCGGGTGGCGACCCACGGCATCGTCGGCGCCGCGATCCGCAACTGCCACCACACCTGCGCGCTGTCGGCCTACATGCGGCGCGCGACCGACCGCGGGCTGATCGTGCAGCTGTCGGCCTCGAACCCGGCGGCGCGGCGGGTGGCGCCCTATGGCGGCACCCGGCCGGTGATGACGCCCAACCCGCTGGCGATGGGCTTCCCGACCAGCGGCGACCCGATCCTGGTCGACGTCTCGGCGTCGATCACCACCACGACGATGACACAGCTTCTGGCCAAGAAGGGCGAGCGCTATCCCGAGCCCTGGGCGCTGACCGCCGCGGGCGAGCCCACCGACGACCCGCGCGAGGTGACCGAGCGCGGCGGCACGCTGATGGCGCTGGGGGGCGCGGCCAAGGGGCACAAGGGCTATGGCCTGGCGCTGATGGTCGACCTGCTGGGCCAGGGGCTGTCGGGCAAGGGCCGCGCCAATACCGAGGCGCCGGGGCCGCTGGCGCAGAGCGCCTTCCTGCAGGTGATCGACCCCGCGTTCTTCGCCGGGCTCGATGCCTTCACCGAGCAGTCGGACTGGCTGGCCGAGGCCTGCCGCACCAACCCCCCTGCCCCCTGGGCGCGCGGGCCGGTGCGGGTGCCGGGCGACAGCGCGTCGGTCAAGCGCCGGGCGGCGCTGGCCGAGGGCGTGCCGGTGGCCGAGACCGACGTGGCGCGGATGGCGCGCCATGCCGAGCGGCTGGGCGTCGCCCCGCCCGCGCCGCTCTGACCCTTGGCGATGACGCCAACGGCCCGCGCCGTCGCGCTGATGGTGGCGGCGGCGGTGCTGGCGGGCTGCGACGCGGTGATCGTGCGGCTGCTCGCCGGCGAGGTGCATCCGCTGGTGATCGGCTTCTTCCGCGCCGCCTTCGGGCTGGTGGTGGTGGTGCCGATGCTGGGGCGCGGGGTGGACCTGCGCGGATCGCCCTACCGCTGGATGCACGTGCTGCGGGCGGGGCTGAAGCTGGCTTCGCTGGTGGCGCTGTTCCTGGCCTTCGCCCATGCTCCGCTGGCCGATGCGATGGCGGTGACCTTCACCACGCCGATCCTGGTCACGCTGGGCGCGGGGCTGTGGCTGGGCGAGCGGATCGGGCCTGCGCGGGCGGCGGCGGCGGCGGTGGGGTTCGGCGGGATCCTGGTGATCCTGCGCCCCGGCGCGGCGGCCTTCGATCCCTGGCTGGTCGCGGCGCTGGCCGGCGCGGTGCTGACGGCGGTGATCCAGCTGATCCTGCGCGCGATGTCGCGCCGCGACCGCGCCGACCGGCTGGTCGCGTGGAACCTGATCTCGATGGTGCCGCTGGCGGCGCTCGCGGCCTGGCCGGTCTGGGAATGGCCGGGGTGGACCGCGCTGGGGCTGCTGGCCGCGCAGGGGCTGATCGGCGCGCTGAACATGACCGCGGTGACCCGCGCGGTGGGCCTGGCCGAGATCTCGCTGCTGGCGCCGCTCGACTTCCTGCGCCTGCCGGCGGTCGCGCTGCTGGCAATGCTGGTCTTCGGCCAGTACCCACCGGCCACCACCTGGATCGGCGCCGCGGTGATCTGCGGGGCGGCGATGCTGACCCTGCGCCGCCGCGCGCCGTGACCGCCCCCGCCCCCGCCCATCAGGCGGCGCGACGCATGACGGGGCTTGGCCGGATGCAAGACGTATACTAATATTTCAGTTCAAGGGCCGTCGATTCGCCCGGGGACCACCGGAGAGGAGCCGGCGCCCCAGCACCGAAGTCGTCTTCGGGGCGATGCGACGACCCGCCACCACCCAGAGGAGGGGGCGGAGCATGACAAGCTTCATCAGACAGCGCGCGATGGCGAGCGCGATATCGCTGGTCGGACTACTGATCCTCGTGTTCTTCCTGTCGCGACTGACCGGGGACCCGACGAACCTGTACCTGCCGCTCGACGCCTCGGTCGCCGCGCGCGAGGAATTCCGCGAGATCCACGGCTTCAACGATCCGCTGATCGTGCAGTTCTTGCGCTATGTCGCCGACCTTGCGCGCGGCGACTTCGGCCAGTCGCTGCAGCATGCGCGCCCGGCGCTCGAGGTCGTGCTCGAGGCCTTCGGCTGGACGCTGCGGCTGGCGGTGGTGACGATGAGCTGCGTGATCGTGTTGGCGATCACCATCGGCTCGCTCGCCGCGTTCCGGGTCGGCGGGGTCTTCGACCGCATCGCCACCTTCTTCTCGCTGATCGGGGCGGCGGCGCCGGACTTCTGGCTGGCGATCGTGGCCATCGTCATCTTCGCGGTGAACCTGCACTGGCTGCCGACCTCGGGGACCGGATCGATCCTGCACTGGGTGCTGCCGGTGGCGGTGCTGTTCATCCGGCCCTTCGGCCTCGTGCTGCAGGTGGTGCGCGGCTCGATGATCACGGTGCTGTCCTCGGCCTATATCAAGACCGCGCGGGCCAAGGGCGTGCGGCCGCGGCCGCTGATCTTCGTGCACGGGCTGCGCAACGGCATGCTGCCGGTGATCACGGTGATCGGCGACCAGGCGGCCTCGATCCTGAACGGCGCCGTGGTGATCGAGACGATCTTCGGCTTCCCGGGCATCGGCAAGCTGATGATCGATTCGATCCTGCTGCGCGACTTCTCGGTGGTGCTGGCCGCGATCATGGTCTCGGCCGCCGCGATCTTCCTGATGAACCTGCTGATCGACATCGCCTACGGGCTGCTCGATCCCCGTATCCGGTACTGAGCGATGGCCATGACAGACACGACACGTACGGCGCCCGCGCCGAAGCCGCGCGGCGCCTTCGCGACATGGTTCGCGATGCTCTGGGCGGACAAGCTGGCGTTCTTCGCCGCCCTGTTCCTGGCGATCGCGGTGCTGTGCGCGCTGTTCGGCCCGCTGTGGCTGGGCGATGTCGCGGTGAAGCAGAACCTGCGGGCGCGCAACGCGGCGCCCTTCGACCTTGCCAAGGGCTGGGTCAACATCCTGGGCGGCGACGCGCTGGGCCGGCCGCTGCTGGCGCGCATCATCGTCGCGGCGCAGAACACGATGCTGGTCGCGGGTGCGGCCGTCGCCTGCTCGGCCGTGATCGGCACCGGGCTGGGGCTGGTCGCGGGCTATTCGCGGCGCAGGCAGGCCGGCGCGATCATGCGGCTGGGCGACGTGATCATGTCCTTCCCGTCGCTGCTGCTGGCGGTGATCGTGCTCTACATGCTCGAGCCGTCGGTGGCCAACATCGTGCTGGTGCTGGCGATCACGCGGATCCCGGTCTACCTGCGCACCGCGCGCGCCGAGGTGCTGGAGATCCGCGAGCGGATGTTCGTGTCGGCCGCGCGGGTGATGGCGGCCTCGGACCGGCGCATCGTGCTGCGCCACATCCTGCCGGTGATCCTGCCCACGATGCTGACGATCGCGACACTGGACTTCGCCTTCGTGATGCTCGCCGAAAGCTCGCTGTCGTTCCTGGGCATCGGCATCCAGCCGCCCGAGATCACCTGGGGGCTGATGGTGGCGCAGGGGCGCGAATACCTGACCACCGCGTGGTGGCTGTCGTTCTGGCCCGGTCTCGCGATCATCCTGACGACGCTGTCGCTGAACCTGATGTCGAACTGGCTGCGCATCGCGCTTGATCCCACCCAGCGCTGGCGGCTGGAAATGAGGGGGCGGAAGAATGACTGAACACCTGCTGGAGATCCGCGACCTGTCGGTCGAGTTCCACACCGCCGCCGGCGTCGTGAAGGCGGTGCAGGACGTCAGCTGGCATCTCGACCGCGGCGAGACGCTGGCGATCCTGGGCGAGAGCGGCTCGGGCAAGTCGGTCTCGGCCTCGGCGGTGATGGATCTGATCGACATGCCGCCCGGGAAGATCACGAGCGGGCAGATCCTGCTGAACGGGCGCGACATGCTGAAGATGACGCCCGAGGAACGGCGGCGCATCAACGGCGCGAAGATCGCGATGATCTTCCAGGACCCGCTCGCGCACCTGAACCCGGTCTATACCGTGGGCTGGCAGATCGCCGAGATGGTGACGATCCACGGCGGGCAGAAGGACCGCGCCCGGGCCCGCGCGCTGGAGCTGCTGACCCGCGTCGGCGTGCCCGAGCCCGAGGTGGCGATGGAGAAGTATCCCCACCAGTTCTCGGGCGGGCAGCGCCAGCGGCTGATGATCGCGATGGCGCTGGCGTGCAAGCCCGACATCCTGATCGCGGACGAGCCGACGACGGCGCTGGACGTCACGGTGCAGGCGCAGGTGCTCGAGCTTCTGGAGGAGCTGCAGCAGGAGACCGGGATGGGCCTTCTGCTGATCACCCACGACCTGGGCGTGGTGGCCGAGATCGCCGACCGGGTGGTGGTGATGAACGGCGGCCGCATCGTCGAGGCCGGCGACGCGGCCGAGGTCTATCGCAACCCGCAGCATCCCTATACCCGCAAGCTGATCGGCGCCGCGCCCGGCCGCGGCGCGATGCCCGAAGAGCGCGCCCGCGCGGCCGAGCCGCTGATGCGGGCCGAGAACCTGCAGAAATACTACGGCGCCTTCCACGCGCTGAAGGATGTCAGCGTCTCGATCATGCCGGGCGAGACGGTGGCGGTGGTGGGCGAGAGCGGCTCGGGCAAGTCGACGCTGGCGCGCGCGGTGCTGCGGCTGGACGATCCGCAGTCTGGCCGCGTGCTGTACCGCGGGCGCGACCTGATGACGATGGCGCCGAAAGAGCTGTTCGGGGTGCGGCGCGACCTGCAGATGGTGTTCCAGGATCCGACGCAGTCGCTCAATCCGCGGATGTCGGTCTACCAGATCATCTCCGAGGCCTGGGTGATCCACCGCGACATCCTGCCGAAGGCGCGGTGGCGCGAGAGGGTGGCCGAGCTTCTGGTGAAGGTGGGCCTGCATCCCGAGATGGCGAACCGCTATCCGCACCAGTTCTCGGGCGGGCAGCGCCAGCGCATCGCGATCGCGCGCGCGCTGGCGATGGAGCCGAAGCTGATCGTCTGCGACGAGGCGGTCTCGGCGCTGGACGTGTCGATCCAGGCGCAGGTGATCGAGCTTCTGGACGGGTTGCGGCGCGAGCTGGATCTGTCTTACCTGTTCATCGCGCACGACCTTCCGGTGGTGCGCGACTTCGCCGACCGCGTGATCGTGATGCGGCAGGGCCGGATCGTCGAGGAAGGCCCGGTGCGCCAGATCTTCGAGGCCCCGCGCGAGCCCTACACCCGCGAGCTTCTGGCCGCGAGCCTCGACCCCGATCCCGAGGTGCAGGCCGCGCGGCGGGCCGCCCGACAGCTGGAGACGCTATGAAACCCGATGTCCTTGTCGCCTATCCGCTGATCGCCCCGTTCATGGAGCAGGTGGCCGAGCGCTATACCCTGCACCGGCTGGACCAGGCGACAGATGCCGCCGCCCGGGACGCGGTGCTGGCCAAGGCCGGCCCGGTCTGCCGCGCGATGATCGTGAACGGCCATGTCACCGTCGACGCGGCGCTTCTCGACCGGCTGCCGGCGCTGGAGCTGGCGGCCTGTTCCTCGGCCGGGTTCGACCTGATGGACCTGCCCGAGATGACGCGGCGGGGGGTGCGGCTGACCAACACCTCGGACGCGCTGGTCGATGACGTCGCCGACATGGCGGTGCTGCTGATGCTGGCGTCGCGGCGCCGGCTGGTCGAGGCCGATGCCTATGTCCGTTCGGGCGAGTGGGGGCGCAAGGGGATGTTCCCGCTGACGCGCGCCAGCGCCGGCAGGCGCGCGGGCATCGTGGGCCTTGGCAACATCGGCCAGGCGATCGCGCGGCGCTGCGCGGCGATGGGGATGGAGATCGGCTATAGCGGCCGGACCCGGAAAGAGGGCGTGCCCCATGCCTATTTCCCGACGCCCGAGGCGCTGGCCGCCTGGGCCGACGTGCTGCTGGTGGCGACGCCGGGCGGCGCGGCGACCGCGGGGCTGATCTCGGGCGCGGTGCTGCAGGCGCTGGGGCCCGACGGCCTTCTGGTCAACATCTCGCGCGGGACGGTGATCGACGAGGCGGCGCTGATCGCAGCGCTTGGGGCGGGCACGATCGCGGGCGCCGGGCTTGACGTCTACCGCAACGAGCCGAACCCCGACCCGGCCCTGACCGGGCTGGCGAATGTCACGCTCTATCCGCACCATGCCAGCGGCACGGTCGAGACCCGGGCGCGGATGGCGCAGCTGACGATCGACAACCTCGACGCCTTCTTTGCCGAGGCGCCGCTGCTGACCGCGGTGAACTGAGCCGCGCCCACCGCCCGGCTGTCAGGCCGGGCGGCGGGTGGGGCCGGCGTGTGGGGTCGGCGGATCAGGCCCGCAGCCCCGCGGCCACCGGCTGGCGCAGGATCGCCAGCGCCGGGACCAGCGACGCCAGCAGCGTCACCGACAGGAAGGCCGCGGCCAGCTGGACCTCGGGCCAGCCGAGTCCGGCCTCGACCAGCACGTCGGTGCGCGCGGTGACGATGCGCGACAGCACCGCCGCGGCGCCGCGCCCAAGCCCGAGCCCCAGCACCGTGCCCGCGGCCAGAAGCACCGCGCCATAGCTCCAGATCACCGCGACCACGAAGCGCCGCGGCGCCCCGAGCGCGCGCAGCATCGCCGCCTGGCGCGCGAACAGCCGCGTGAGGATCCCAAGGCCCAGCAGCACCGCCGCCGCGACCAGCGCCTGCGACACCGCCGCCATCAGCGACATCGCCTGCCGCACGTCGCCCATCACGCGGTAGAGCTCGGACAGCACGGTGCCGGGGAAGAAGGCCATCGTCCCCTCGCCCCGCGCGAATTCCGCGCGCAGCCGATAGGCCGCGGCCAGGCCGCTGGCCTGCACGACGACGGCCGGCGTGCCGGGGAAGCGCGCGGGATCGAACGGCGGGCCAAGGCGGTCGCCCTCGTCGGGGCGGTGGCCGTTGGCCAGGCCGTGCACCTCCCACACCGTCTCGACCGGCACGAGGATCGCGCGGTCCCAGGGCGTGCCGGTCGCGGCCATCCGGCCGGTGACGGTCAGGTGATCCTCGTCATGGGCGTCGTGGTCGGCGGCCTCGCCCTGGCCGTGGGCGGGCGTGAAGCGGTCGCCGATCGCCAGCGGCACCGCGGCGCCGACCACCGCCTCGTGGCTGGTGCGCCACAGCCGGCCCTCGATCCGGCCGCCGGACAGGTGGGTGACGAAGGCCGCGATCGTGCCGACGACGGGCGCGGTGCCGTGGCTGTCGCCATAGGCGAGAGGCGCGGCGATGCCCACGCCCTCGGCCCGGGCGATGCGGTCGAAGGCGGCGCCGTCCAGCAGCGCCACGTCCGAGGGCTGCAGGAAGACCGTGGCCAGCAGCATCGTCATCTCGGACCCGGGCGCCGAGACGACAAGGTCGAACTTGTCGGCGGCCGTGGCCATGCCCCGGCGCAGGCCGCGTTCCTGCGCGGTCAGCCCGATGCCCATCGCAACCGAGATCGCGATCAGCGCGACGAAGATCGCGTTGGCCCCGCGAAAGCGGCCGAGCAGCGCGCGCACCAGCGGGCCGGGCGCGAAGCCGCGCAGCACGATCGCCGCCAGCACCGCCGGCGGCACCAGCCAGGCGAGCGTCACGGCGAGGTCCTGCGCCAGCGGCGGCAGATCGTACCACAGATCGGCCAGCATCAGTCGTCCCCCTGCTGCAACCGGCCGTCGGCGACGGTCAGCACCCGGTCCATCCGCGCCAGCAGCGCCGGGTCGTGGCTGACCGCGACCAGCGTGCGCCCGCCGTCGCGGGCCAGCCGCGCGAGATCGTCGATCAGCCGGTCGGCCGCGGCGCGGTCGAGGCTGGCGGTGGGTTCGTCGGCCAGGATCACCGGCGCCTCGGCCGCGAGCGCGCGGGCCACGGCCACGCGCTGACGCTCGCCGCCCGAAAAGCCGGCGACCGGGCGGCCGTCCTCGGGCAGGCCGAGCCGCGCCAGCAGCGCGCCGGCGCGGGCACGCAGCCCCGCACGCTCGGGGCCCGGGCGGAACATGGCGGGGGCGCAGGCATTGGCCAGCGCGTCGAGTTCGTCGAAGAGCATGAAATCCTGGAAGATCATGCCGACGGTCGCGGCCCGCCAGCGGGCGCGCGCCGCCGGCGACAGCGCGGTCAGCCGCGTCTCGCCCCAGCGCAAATCGCCCCGCAGGCCGTCGAGCAGCCCCGCCATCGCGTGCAGGAGCGTGGTCTTGCCGGCGCCCGAGGGGCCGCGGATGCCCACGAGCGTGCCGGGCGCGATCGCAAGGCGTTCGACGGTCAGCAGCCGCCGGCCGCCGGCGCCCGCGACCTCGAGCCCGGCGATGGAGAGGGCGGGGCTCATCTCAGGCGCGCAGGTAGCGGGCATCGCCAAGCCGCACCAGCGACCAGAAGCCGGTCGCGGGATCGGTGTAGGGGCCAAGCTGCAGCACGCCGGTCGCGGTCAGGCGGACGTTGAACGGGATCACCTCGACCGTGCGGCGGGTGTAGACGGCCAGAATGTCGTCGGGCCACTCGGTCTCGGGCTCGCAGAACGGGCACTGGGCCATCGGCATCTTGGTCAGCACGAAGAAATCGGCCTCGGCCTTCAGCGGCGGGGCCATGAAGCCCTCGACCTCGATCCGCTGTCCCTCGAGCGACAGCGCGAGATCGGAAAAGCCGCGGTCGCGGTTGTAGAGGTCGCGCAGCTTGATCGGCGCGTCGGTCGCGGCGCGGGCGGGGGTCGGCAGGGAGGGGGCCAGCGGCGCGGCCAGCGCCGACAGCACGAGGGTTCTGCGGGAGAGCATGGCAGGCTCCTTGATGGGGAACGGGGGCCCGCTTCGGGCCCCCGCCTGCGGGGTCGGACCTCTGCGGTCGCGATCCCGGA
Organism: Frigidibacter sp. MR17.24; assembly: GCF_037095655.1. Lineage (NCBI taxonomy): Bacteria > Pseudomonadati > Pseudomonadota > Alphaproteobacteria > Rhodobacterales > Paracoccaceae > Frigidibacter > Frigidibacter sp. MR17.24. The sequence continues at coordinate 103,409 of NZ_JBAWKE010000011.1, read as the reverse complement.
TCACTCGCCGTTCGAGACGGCGTAGTTCATCACGTGGAAGATGTAGTTCTGTTCGATCGTGCCGTTGAACAGATGCGCCCAGGGACCCTTGGCATAAAGCGCGACATCGACGCCCGAGTGCGATTCCGAGCTTTTGGGGATCAGGACCTGCTGGTTGTAGTCGATGTCCTGCGCCATCTCCTGCGTGATTTCGGGCCGGCCCTCGGGGGCGGCGAAGGTCTTGTCGGCCTGCTCGACCATCACCGAGGAGGCGCCGTTGAGATAGCCAACCACGGTATAGGGCTTGCCGTCGTCGGCCAGCACCGGCTCGCCCGAATGCTCGATCCCGGTGGTCGAGATGTCCATGCACAGCCCGTCGATCGGCGTGCCGCGGCCGCAGTAGCCGTTCATCGCGATCGCGTGCTCGTGGTCGGCGGTGACGATGATCAGCGTGTCGGCATCGTCGGTCATCTCGTCGGCCAGCGCGATCGCGTCGGCGAAGGCCTTGCCGTCGATCATCGCGCGCTTGGCGTTGGTGGCGTGGTTGGCGTGATCGACGCGGCCCGACTCGACCTCGAGGTAATAGCCGTTGCCGTTCGTCGACAGCTTGGCGATGGCCTTCGCGACCATGTCCGACAGCGAGGGTTCGCTGTCGGGGCGGTCGGCCTCGTAGCTCATGTGGCTGTCCGAGAAGAGGCCGATCAGCGGCGTGTCGTCATCGGCCGCGGCCGCGAGCGCGGCCTTGTCGCTGACGAGCGTGGCGCCGGCCTGACGCATCTGCGCCATCAGGTCGCGGTCGTCCTTGCGCGACGACTTGCCACCGAAATCGGTCTGCTGGCCCTGCGGCACGAAATAGCGCGCGCCGCCGCCCAGAGCCACGTCGAGCGTGCCCGCCGCGACCGCGTCCGCCATCTGCCGGGCGATGTCGCGCGAATTGGTGCACTCGGCCGGCACCTCGCCCTCCCAGTCGCGGTAGGCGGTCTTGGCGTAGACGGCGGCCGGGGTGGCGTGGGTCAGGCGGGCCGAGGTGATGGCGCCCACCGACTTGCCGGCCTCGGTCATCAGCTCGGAAAACAGCGTGAGTTCATTCGCGGCCTCGGTGGTGCAGTCCTCGGTGACCGCGTTCTCGCCAAGGTTGATGAGGTTGAAGCGCTGCTTGACGCCGGTGTTCATCGCGCCCGCGGTCGGCGCCGAGTCCGGCGTCTGGGCGTTGATGTTGTAGGTGCGCACCAGCGCCAGTTCCGGGAAGGCCTCGTGCGGCTGGACATAGTCGTCGCCCATGCCGCCGGCCTGCTGGCCCGCCCACATCCGGCTCATGTAGTTCGAGGCGACGCCGTTGCCGTCGGCGACGAACAGGATGACGTTCTTCGCCCGCCCGGTGTTGGGCTGGTGCGCGGTCATCCGGGCGATCAGCGCCTCGGCGTCGGTGTACCACTGGCTGCCCGACTGGGCGATGTCCTGCGCGCCGGCGGCGGTGGTGGCCGCGGCAAGCGCGAGGGCGGACAGGGAGAAGGATCTGAACATCGGTCACTCCGGATCGGCTGGGACTTGCCCTTGCGGGCTTGGCCCCTCGGTGCCATCCGAATGTAACGGACGTGTGATCGCCTGCCCATTTTCGCCGCTGCCGCAGGGTCAGCGCGCGGCGGTGCAGCCCAGATCGGCGCAGTCGACCTCGAGCGGTGCGGTGACGTCGAGGGTGGCAGCACGATTGGCCGCACGACTGGCAGCACGGGCGGCCAGCGTGCGGAAGTCGAGCCGGCGCCCCGCCGCGTGCAGCCCCGCGGCGGGGCCGCAGGCCAGCGCCTCGACCGCCATCTCTTCGCCCGGGCCGTTCAGGATCGACACGGTCTGGGTGGCCGGGTCAAAGCGCAGCGGCAGCGCCACCCGGCCGCCCGCGTCGGCCGGAACGCGCAGCATGTACCAATGCGCCAGCGTCACCTCGCAGATCGCGCCGGGCGCCGGGCCGGTGAGCACGACGACAGGCGC
>NZ_JBAWKE010000011.1:0-101299 GCF_037095655.1 Frigidibacter sp. MR17.24 | reverse complement strand
CGGTCGCCGCGCGCCCCGGGGGCGCGGCGACCGCGACCAGCGCGACCGCCAGCGTCAGCCCGGGCGCGAGGGCCGCCCTCATGCCGCCACCTGCGCGCGGAAATCGTCCATGTCCCAGAAATCGGTGGTGCGGCGGATCGCGCCGTCCTCGATCTCGAACAGGTGGACGCCGCGCAGCGCCACGGCCTTGCCGCGTGCGGGCAGCGGCCCGAGGTCGCGATTGACGGTGCCGTGCATCACATAGGTCACCACCGCCTTCGACCCCGCCCGCACCGGCGGCTGGGTGTCGAAGCGCAGCCCGTCGAACATGCCCAGAAAGCCCGCAAGCCCCTTCTGAAGCGCCGCCGCCCCGGTGCGCGACTGGCCCGAGGCGGCCTCGACATGCGCGCCGTCGCCCGCGTACAGCGCGACGGCCGCCGCGGCGTCGCCGCTGTTATAGGCGCGGTAGAAGGCCGCGATCAGCTCTGCCTGCCCCACCGGTCACACCCCGGCTAGCTTGCGGGCGAGGGCCACATGCTCGGACCGGTCGTATTCCGAGAACAGGCGCATCCGCAGCATCGGCGCGGCCCCGGCATTCACGTTCTCGAACAGCGCGACGCGGCCGGCATGGGACGAGGTGGTCAGGTCCCAGACGAAGTTCATCACCCGCTCTTTTTCCATCCCCGTGACGCCGTGGCCGGGCAGCAGATCCGCCAGGTGGTGGCCGATGTCGGGGCTGTCGAACGCCTTGCGGCCGAAGCGCATCACCAGCCCTTGCCCGCACAGCTCCTGCAGGGTGTGGATGATGTTCGGGTAGTGCTGGATCGAATACATCCGGCCCGCCGTCAGCAGCGGGATGTCGGGCGCCATCACCCCGTTCTCGGTCGGGCGGGCCTGCGCCTCGGCGGCGAGGACGAAGGCCCGCAGGGTCTGGGCATACTGGATGATGTCGGCCATCAGCGCCTGCACGGGCTGGATCTTGCCGGTGCCGAGAATGTCGAGCACCACCTGCGCGGTGCCCACGAACAGCTGCGCCTTGACCATCAGCCGGGTCAGGATGTGCCAGTGCGCCCAGTTGCAGGTCTTGCCGTACATCGTCACCAGCTGCGGGTCGCCAAGGTTGAAGATCCGGTCCTTCGGCACGAAGACGTTGTCGAAGATGCACAGCTGGTCCGCCTCTTCGCCCTTGTGGTTCAGCGGGTGGTCGAACGGGTCGGCGCCCGGGTTCGACAGGCATTCGCGGCTGACCAGCTTCAGCCCCTCGGTCGCGATCGGGACCGAGCCCCAGATGCAGGCCTCGGGCGGGGTGCCCTCGTAGGCGAGGTTGGTGAAGAACAGCTCGTTGGTCTGGGCCGCGATCGAGCCCACGGATTTCGCGCCCGAGATGTAGACGCCATCCTTCGTGGCCTTCTTCACCCGCAGCAGCGAGGCCGCCTGTGCCATCGGCTGCGAACGGTCGTTCTGCGGGCCGGTCAGGCTTTCGGCGCAGGTGATGTTGTTGAGCCGCCCGTATTCCATGTAGCGCTCGATGTTCTCGGCGAAATCGGGCTGGCATTCGGCGAAGGCCGAGCTGCGCGTCCTGAAGGTCGGCAGGTAGGCCCAGAGCCCCATCGCGATCGTCGGCCCGAGATCGGGCGGCCGGCCGTAGGTGCCCGCGGTCTTCCGCGCGGTGTATTCGATCATCATCCGCCGCTCGACCAGCTCCTCGGGCGACATCGGCGCCTGCCACGACCGGGTGACGACCTTGCCGACCTTGGGTTCGTAATAGGTGGTGGCGGCCTCGTGCTCGGGTGAGAACTGGTCGTCGAACATCTCGGCAAGCAGGTCGATGCCGGCGGCCAGGTGCGGCGCCTCGAAGACGTCGCCCAGCAGCTCGCCGTCCAGCCAGACCTTGCGGCCGTCCTTCAGCGAGGCCTTGTATTCGGCGCCGGTGCGCAGCTGGCGTTCGGCGCGGGGTCGGGTCATGTCGTTCATGGCGATCTCCTATCGTTGGCCGCGGTGGTAGGGCTGGCCGAGGGCCGAGGGCAGGCGCGCGCTGCGCCCGAACAGGACCAGCACCGCCATCACCGCGAGGAAGGGCAGCATCTGGATGAAATCGGTGGGCACCTCGATGCCGGCGACCTGCAGCGCGGTCGTGGCGGCAAGGCACAGGCCGAACAGCACGCCGCCGCCCACCACCCAGGTGGCGCGGTCGCGGGCGAGCATGGCCAGCACGATGGCGATGTAGCCCGCGCCGCCGGTCATGTGCGGCACGAAGATGCCCGAGCCGACGACGGCCATGTAGGCGCCGCCCAGGCCCGCCATCGCCCCCGCCACCAGCACCGCGGCCGAGCGGGTGCGCACCACGTCGATGCCCGCGACATCGAGCGCGTCGGGCTTTTCGCCCGCGGCGGCCAGGTTGAGCCCGAGGAAGCTGTGCCGGTAGACCGCCGCGAAGGCCAGCGCGAGCGCGAGCGCCGCCCAGGTCGCCGGGTGGTGGGTGAAGAGGCCGGGCCCGATCACCGGGATCTGCGACAGGCCGGGCAGCGCGATGCGCTCGGCCGCGTCGAGCCGGGGGTAGCTGCGCGCGAACCAGGCATTGTGCATCAGCGAGGTGACGCCGGTCGCGCCGAGCGTGATCGCGATGCCGGTGATGATCTGGTTCATCCCCTGCCGGACACAGAAGATCACCATGATCACCGCGACCGCCGCCCCGGTCAGCGCGCCGGCGCCAAGCCCGCCCCAGATGCCCCAGCCCGCGAGCGTGGCCGAGAAGCCGCCGAAGGCGCCGGCCAGCATCATCCCCTCGAGCCCGATGTTCATCACGCCCGCGCGCTCCGACATCTGCTCGCCCAGGCCCGCCAGGATCAGCGGCACCGCGGCGATGAGCGCGCCCGACAGCAGGGCCGCAAGGAAGGCCTCGTTGAAGATCGCCATGCTCACAGCCTCCGGGTGCGCAGGCGCTCGCCGGCATATTCCGACAGCGCGAGGAACAGCAGCAGGAAGCCCACCAGCACCAGGGTGAAGTCCTGCGGCACGCCCAGCCGCGTCGCGGCCGAGGCCGAGCCGATCTGAAGCACCGAGAAGGCGAAGACGAACAGGATCAGCGCCCAGCCGTTCATCCGCGCCAGGAACACCAGCGGCACGATCGCGAAGCCGTAGCCGGGGTGCCAGCTGGCCTGCATCTTGCCCAGCACGCCCGTGACCTCGACCGCGCCGGCAAGCCCGCCGAGCGCGCCCGACAGGCACAGCACCGACAGCGTCAGCCGCGGCACGCCGAAGCCCGCGTGGGTCGCGGCCAGCGGATTGAGCCCGAGGATGCGGAACCGCAGCCCCGGCGCGGTGCGCAGCATCACCAGGTGGCAGGCGACCAGCACCGCAAGCGCGATGACGAGGCCGATGTTGACGTCGGTCGCGCCGATCAGCGGCAGCCGGTCCTCGACCGGCAGGGTCAGGGTCTGCGGTTCCAGCGAGGCCGGGTCCTTCAGCCACAGCTTGATCGCCGCAGCGGCAAGCGAGCTTGCGATCAGCGACATCATCAGACCCGAGATCACCTCGTTGATGCCGGCGGTGGCGCGCAGGATCGCGGGCGGCAGCGCCCAGGCGGCGCCGACCGCGGCGCCCGCCGCCATCGCCAGCGGCAGCGCGACCAGCGGCGGGACCGCCTGCACCAGCAGCGGCGCCGTCGCGCCCGCGGTCAGCGTGCCCAGAAGGTACTGCCCGTCGATCCCGAGGTTCCACAGACCCGAGCGGAAGCTGACGATCAGCGCCCCGCCAAGGATCAGCAGCGGCACCATGTTGACAAAGGTCGCCTGCAGCCCGCGCCAGCGCAGCAGCCCGCGCTCGATCACGTAGGCATAGTAGTGCAGCGGGTCCGAGCCGAGGACCAGCAGCACCAGCCCCGCCGCGACCAGTGCGGCCAGGACCGGCAGCAGCGCCAGCGCCAGCGGCACCAGCGCCGCCAGGCGCGCCGGGGTCGCCGGGGTCCGGGCCGGGGTTGCGATCGTGGTGCTGTCGGTCATGCCGCCTCTCCTTCGGTGACGCCGGCCATCATCCGACCGACCGCCAGCCGCGCGCCGGGCCCGTTCTCGACGATGCCGACCATGCGGCCGCGCACCATCACGCCGATGCGGTCCGACAGCGCCAGCACCTCGCCGAGGTCGGTCGAGATCAGCACGGTCGCGACGCCCTTGGCCGCGGTCTCGCGGATGCGGGTGCGCGTGGTCTCGATGTTGCGCAGGTCGAGGCCGTGGGTGGGTTTGGAATAGACGATGACCCTGGGGCTGCCCGACAGCTCGCGCGCCAGCAGCACCTTCTGGATGTTGCCGCCCGACAGCCGCCCGACCGGGGTCGCGATCGAGGGGGCCCGGACGTCGAAGTCGCGAAACAGCGTGCGGGCATGGGCGTCGATCGCGGCCCGCCGCTCGATCCCGCGGCGCCAGAACGGGGCCGCGCCGATCTCTTTCAGCACCATGTTGGTCGCGATCGGCAGCTGGCCCACCATGCCCTCGCCGTTGCGGTCGTCGGTGGCATAGCGCAGGCCGAGCGCGTAGCGGCGCGCGACGCTGGCCCCCGCAAGCTCGCGCCCGTCAAGCACCACGGCGCCGGTGGCGGGGATCTGCCCCGCGAGCGCCTCGGCCAGCGGGGTCTGGCCGTTGCCGTCGACGCCGGCGATGCCGAAGACCTCGCCCCGGCGGACGGTGAAGCTGACATCGGCGAAGCTGGCGCCCGAGCGCGGCGAGCGGCCGGAGAGCCCGATGACCTCGAGCATCCTCGGCCCCCGCGCGGCGCGTGGCGCGGCCGGCGCCACGGGACCCGCAGCGGGAAGATCGGCCGCGGGAAGATCGGCGGCGGCGAGGTCCGCCCCGGCAAGGCCCGTGCCGAACATCAGCCGCACGACCTCGGCCATGGCGGCGGGGCGGTCCATCGCGGCGAGCGCGGTGGGATCGATGCCGCCGACGGACCGGCCGCCGCGCAGCACCGAGACCCGGTCGCCGAACTCGAGCGCCTCGGTCAGGTGGTGGGTGATGAAGACGATGCCGATGCCCTGCGCCTTCATGCGCGCCATCATCGCGCCCAGCTCCTCGACCCCGCGGGGCGAGAGCATCGCGGTGGGTTCGTCCAGCACCAGCAGGCGACCGCCGCGCCAGAGCGCGCGGATGATCTCGACCTGCTGCTGTTCGCCCAGCGACAGGTCGCGCACCACGGCATCGGGATCGACCTGCACGCCGAAGGCCCCGGCCGCCTGGCGGAAGCGCGCACGCAGGCCCGCCAGCGCCGGGCGCCGCCACCAGGGCGCGCCGAGCGCGAGGTTCTGCGCCACCGTCAGCGTCGGCACCAGCATCCGGTGCTGGTAGACCGTGCCGATCCCCAGCCCCAGCGCGTGGCGCGGCGAGGCGATCGCCACCGGCGCGCCCGCCACCTCGATCGCGCCCTCGTCGGGGCGCTGCACACCGGCGAGCATCGAGATCAGCGTCGACTTGCCCGCGCCGTTCTCTCCCAGCAGGGCATGCACCTCGCCGGGGAAGAAATCGAGCGTGACCCGGTCGTTGGCCACCACGCCCGGAAAGCGCTTGGTGACCCCCGACAGCGAGACAATCGGCGCGGCCATCACTCGGCCGCGGCCAGGGTGGTCGACATCATCGCCCGGGTGTCGGCGGGCTCGGTCACCACCGTCACCTCGATCGTGCCGTCGATGATCTGCTGCTTGACCGTTTCGATCTCGTCCCAGACCTCGGCGGGGATGTGGTCGGTCTTCAGCAGGCGCTGGCTGCCATCTTCAAGCCGCAGCGCGTATTCCTTGGTGCCGAAGCTGTCGTCGCGCACGTCGGCGACCATCTGCTCGAACACCGGGGCCATGTCCCAGATCACCGAGGACAGCAGGTGCCCCTTGTCGATCGAGGTCTTGTCGCCGATCACGTCGATGAACCAGACCTTCTCGCCCGAGGGCGGGGTCACCGTCTCGACCGCCTGGATCATGCCGAAGGACGAGCCGTTGCCCTGGCCGAAGATGATGTCGGCATCCGAGGCGATCACGCTTTCGGTCACGCGCCGGGCGCCGGCGACGTCGGCATAGGCGGCGGGGCCGATGATGGCATAGCGCAGCTCGATCTCGGGCGAGACGTGGCGCACGCCCTGGGCAAAGCCTGCGGACTGCGCGTTCCAGTTCGGGCTTTCGGACGACACGACGATGCCGATGACCTTGGTCCTGGTCATCTTCGCCGCCAGCACCCCGGCGAGGAACGCGCCCTTTTCGCCCATCAGCTCGTACTTGCCGATCAGCGGCGGCTCGGAGGGATTGCCGGTGGCGACATGCACGCCCATCTCGCGGCCGACCTCGATCGCCTCGGTGGCATAGCCCGAGGCATGGGCGATGATCAGCTGGGCCCCGTCCTCGGCCAGTTCGCGCAAGGTGGGCCGCACGTTGCCGTAGCCAAGCCCCTGGGCGACGATCGCCTCGGTGCCGGTCGCCTCGGCCGCGGCCTCGAGCCCCTCGATCCCCTGCTGGTTCCAGCCGAAGTCGGTGCCCTGTTCGGGCGTGACGATGGCGATCGTGTCGACATCGGCGGCAAGCGCGGGGGCGAGCGGGGCCATGAGGGCGAGGACCGCGGCAGAGGTGCGGAGCAGCTGAGGCATGGTGGGAGTTCCCTGTCTGGAGACCAGTGGCTGGCGATCGGCGCGATCGTTGGCTGTCGCGGCCGTTGCGCCGATTGCGGGCCAGCCCGGCGATCAGGTCAACGGGATGCAAAACCAGAATTTTGGTTGAACCAGTGGTTGAGCGCCGCGCCCACCGGAGATGCCCACATAACAGGCGCGATGCCCGCCCGATTGACGCCTGTGGCGGCACTGCGCACCCCGGCGCGAATCGCGCGCCAACCAGACAACCAAATCGGCTATCTGGTTGAAACCCCGCCGCCGGCGGGCCAGACTGGCGGCAGCACAGGCGAAGGAGTGCAGATGACAGCCGATCGGGACGAGACCGGAGGCAGGGACGGGACCGGCGGGCCGGAGGTGGCGGATCCCTGGATCGCGCATCTCTCGGCCGAGATCCTGCACGTGGCCGGAGCCGAGGGCCGGCTGCCGGCCGAGCGGGCGCTGGCCGACCGGCTGGGGGTCAGGCGCCACCAGCTGCGCCGCGCGCTGCAGGCGCTGCGCGACCGCGGCGCCCTGCCCCGGCCGGCGCCACGGGCCGCCGCACGGGCCGCGCCCGACGCGGCGCGGGCCGATGCGCTGGCCGGCGACACCAACCCGGTCGAGGTCATCGAGATGCGGCTGATGATCGAGCCGGCGCTGGCGCGGCTTGCGGCGCTGCGCGCGACGCCCAACCAGATCGCCGAGATGCGCGCGGCCTTCGGCGGGACCGGGCGCGGCCCGCAGGCGGCGCGCCCGGCCGACCTGCACCGGATGATCGCCGCCGCCGCCGGAAACGGCCTGGCCCGGCGGCTGCACGACCTGCTGCGCGCGATCGACCGCGAGGTGAGGGTCAGCTCGCAGGTCGCGCACATGCACCCCGAACATGACGCCGAGGAGCATCACGCCATCGTCGCCGCGATCGCCCGGCGCGACGCCGACGCCGCCGAGACCGCGATGCGGCTGCACCTGCAGTCGATCCACCGCATCCTGTCGGCCGTGCTGGCCTGACCCGGCGCCGGGCGCGGTCGCAGCACCGCAGTCGGGGCCGCAGTCGGGGGGGGCCGTCAGGGCGCGAGCGCCGCGGGAAAGGCGAAGCGGCCGGCGGAATAGACCAGGCTGCGCCGCGCGTCGTCATGCAGGATGCCAAGAACGCGCCCGACGAGGATCGCATGGGTGGGGCTGTCGTGCTCCTGCTCCAGCGCGCAGTCGAAGATGGCGAGCGCGTCGCGCAGCACCGGGGCGCCCGAGGCGAGCGTGCCCCAGTCCCCCTCGTCGAAGCGTTCGGCGCCGTAGATGCGGGTGCGCCCGGCAAACCGCTCGGCCACCGCGGCCTGGGCGTCGGTCAGGAAGTTCGCGCTGAAGCAGCCGGTCTCGCGGATCACGGCAAGGGCCGGGGAGGACTGGTTCACGCAGGCCAGGATCATCGGCGGGCTGTCCGACAGCGAACAGACCGCCGAGGCGGTGAGGCCCGAGCGGGCGGCCCCGGTGCCGGCGGCGATCACCGTGACCGAGGTCGCGGGCAGCCGCATCGCGGCGCGGAAGCCGCCGGCATCGGGCGGCAGGACGGGGGTGGGGCTGAGGTCGGTCATCCGGGCCTCCGGTCTTGTGCTGGGGGATGGGTCACTTCAGGGCATAGCGCCCGGGATCGGCGCCGCCGTTCAGCCATTGCAGGATCGCGGTCAGGTGCAGGCGCATCGCCTCCTCGGCCTCGGTCGCGTGGCGGGTGCGGATCGCGTCGACCAGCATCTGGTGGTGGCGCCAGCCGGTTTCGGCGGTGAAGGCGGGGAATTTCTGCCGGAACGCCGGATCGCGGGTCACGTCCATCACCTGCTCCATCAGGTGCAGCGCCAGCGCGTTGTGGCTGGCGACGGCGATGGCGCGGTGGAAGGCGATGTCGATCTCGAGATCGAAGACCGCCGCCTGCGACCGCGCATGGGCGGCCGCGATCGCCTCGATCTCGGCCGTGGTGCCGCGCACCGCGGCCAGCCGCGCAAGCTCGGGCTCGAGCGAGAGGCGCACCTCCCACAGCTCGGCCGGGCTGGTCAGCTCGGCGATGTCATGCGCCGCGATCCCGGCGGCGCGGCGCTTGCCGCGGTTGCGCGGCTGGCTTGCCGGGATCTCGTCGCCGGCGCGCAGCTGGCCAAGCGCCTTGCGCAGCACGTAGCGGTTCACCCCCAGCCGGTCTGCCAGCGCGCGTTCGGCCGGCAGCCGCCCCTCTCCCGACAGCGCGCGGATCCGCTCTGCCACCTCGTCGATCATCGCCTGGGGGTCGTTCATCTGCGCCGTCCGTTCCGTCAGGGGCCCCGGGATCGCGGCACCGGCGGGTCTGCCGGCCGGATCGCGGGGGTCTTGCCCAAGCTTCGACCAACCGCGGGCCAAAAGGCAAACCAAATTGAGCCATTCGACCTTCATCTTTGGTCGATGACCCGGAACCACTTTGGTTGCGATTTTGGTTGATGCGTTTTCCCGCCGCTGCCAGATCCGGCACGCCCTAAATTCAGGCGAAAGATGAACGGATAAAATACCTTACAAACAGCAATTTATTGATATTCGGCGCGGACTTTCAGGCCGTCATTTTCCCGTCATCGTTGCGATCTGCGAAAACTCTCCGCTTTTTTGCAATCAACAACCAGACCTATGGTTGGGCATCAGGACGATTTGGTTGACGCCGAATCGCTCGACCAACCAACCTCCGGCCAACCGCGACCTCTGCCGATGCCGGACCGATGGACACCCTCGCATGAACAGTCTCGCCCCCCAGACCAAGCCCGCCCATGCGCTGAAGACCGGCGCCCAGTTCAAGGCCTCGCTCGACGACGGCCGCCAGCTTTGGGTGAATGGCCGCAAGCTTGCCCGCGTCACCGACGAGCCGGCGCTGGAAGCCGGCATCGACCTGATGGCGTCGATCTTCGACGACCAGTTCGACCCGGCCTTCGAGGAGGCGACCACGACGATCGACCGCAAGACCGGCCTGCGCGTCGGCCGGTCGTGGCAGGTGCCCGAGACGATCGAGGACATCCGCGGCCGCCGCGAGATGATGGAGCACACCGCGCTGCGCTCGGTCGGGACCTTCGGACGGCCGATGGACCTTGGCCCGACGCTCGCCGTCGGCATCCTTGCCCATCTGCACATGTTCCAGGGCTTCAAGTCGGCCTTCGACGCCTGCCAGCCGGACTTCGCGCAGAACGTGCAGGACTATGTCGAGTTCGGGCGCATGAACTCGATCACCTGCGCCGAGAGCCTGACCGGCCCGCAGAACGACCGCTCGTCGCCGATGGCGCAGGCGGCATCGCTGCTGCGCGTGAAGTCGGTCGAGAAGGACGGGATCCGCATCTCGGGCGCGAAGTCCGTCGGCTCGATCGCGGCGCAGACCAACGAGATCTTCTTCTCGAACCTCGGCTATCCGGGCACCCCGCCCGAGGCCTGCGTCTGGGGCGCGGTGCCGATCAATTCGGACGGCATCAAGCTGGTGTCGCGCGAGATGCTGTCGAACCCGGGCGCCGACCCGTTCGACCATCCGCTGACCCACAAGGGCGAGGAAGCCGACCAGCTGGTGATCTTCGACAACGTCTGGGTGCCCAAGAACCGGATCTTCAATCTGGGGTCGGAACACGGGCTTGCGATTTCGGGCAAGGCCACGATCTTCGCGCACTGGCACGTGCTGACCCGGCTGAAGGTGAAATCCGAGATCTTCGTCGGCTGCGCGCAGATGGTGACCGAGATCCTCGGGACCGACCAGATCCCCGCCGTCCGCTCGATGCTGGCCGAGATCATCGAGTACAACCGCACGCTCGAGGCCTTCGTGCTGGCGGCCGAGGCCGGCGCCTTCGTCAACGACTCGGGCGTGATGGTGCCGGACGTGATGATGCTGACCACCGGCCGGCTCTATGCGATCCGCAACTATCCCCACATCATCCACGTCCTGCAGGAGATGTGCGGCCAAGGCCTGGTGATGCGTTTCGGCCGCGCTGCGTTCGAGAACCCCGACATCGGTCACCACCTGGCCGAGCTGCTGCCGGGCAAGGGCGTGAGCGGCATGCAGAAAGAGCAGCTGATGAACTTCATCTGGGACCTGACCTGCTCGTCGCTCGCCGGCCGGGTGGCGCTGTTCGAGAACGTCAACGCCAGCCCCGCCCCGCGGATGCGCGAGCGCCTGGTCAACGAATTCGACCGCTCGGGCCTTGTCGGCAAGGCCCGCATCGCGGCCGGTCTGTAAGGAGGAACCTGCCATGGCAAGCCAGGTCGAGATGGTGCGGCTGTTCACCGAACAGCTGAAACTGTGCAAGCTGCAGCCGCACGAGACGGTGATCGTGCTGTGCGAGGACGACATCCGCGCCGATTACGCGCAGGCGTTCCTGATCGCCGCGCGCGAGCTGGGGGCGACGCCGTTCCAGGTCACGGTGCCGCTGCGCGAGCGGCGCACCGACCGCCAGACCACGGGCAAGAACGCGCTTGCCGGCAACCGCCCGGCGATCGAGGCGCTGAAGAAGGCCGACCTGATCGTCGACGTGATGGGCACCCTGTTCTCGCCCGAGCAGGACGAGATCACCGCCGCCGGCGCGCGGATGCTGTTCGTGCGCGAGCCCTTCGACATCCTCGTGCAGAACTTCCCCAACCCCGACCTGCGCCGGCGGATCGAGTTCGGCGAGGGCCTGCTGAAGACGGCCGAGGTGCTGCGCATCTGGTCCGACGCCGGCACCGACTGCACCTTCGAGATGGGCGGCTACCGGGTGATGACCCAGTACGGCTATACCGACACCCCCGGCCGCTGGGACCACATGGGTACCGGCCAGGTGCTGAGCCAGGCGCATGACGGCCGCGTCAACGGCACGGTCATGGTGATGCCGGGCGACACGGTCACCGCCTTCCAGCGGATGATCGAGAGCCCGGTGAAGCTGACGATCACCGACGGCTTCGTCACCGGGATCGACGGCGACGGCATGGATGCGGCGCTGCTGTCGGACTACATGGCCAGCTTCAACGACCCGCGCGCCTATGCGATCAGCCACATCGGCTGGGGCCTGCTGGACAGCGCCACCTGGTATCACCGCGCGATCACCCGCACGCGGCCGGCCGAGATCTCGGTCAACTCGCTGAGCTATTACGGCAACGTGCTGTTCTCGACCGGGCCGAACACCGAGCTTGGCGGCAAGAACGACACGATGTGCCACATGGACATCCCGCTGCGGAAGACCTCGCTGTCGCTCGACGGGGTGACCATCGTCGACCGGGGCCGCATCGCGATCCCCGAGATGGCGGTCTGAGGAGGCTTCATGGCGCAGGCAGACCTCAACCCCGGGCTCGGCACGCTGCGCCCCTCGGCGCCGGTGGGCATGACCGCCTGGGACCGGCAGCGGCGGGGGCTGACGCTTTCGCTGATGGCGGTGCCGATGATCGCGATGGTGGTGCTGTTCGTGGCGCCGATCCTCGTGCTGGTGTGGATGAGCTTCGGCGGCGGGTCGTCGAACCCGCCGCTGGCGGGCTACGAGGCGCTGCTGCAGCCGGTCTACCTGCGGCTTCTGGGCTTCACGCTGCAGCTGGCGGTGATCACCACCGTCATCTGCGCGGTGATGGCCTACCCGATCGCCTACCTGATGGTGAACATCCCGTCGCGCTTCAACCAGTGGATGGCGGTGACGCTGTTCGTGGCGCTGTGGCTGTCGTTCCTGGCGCGCACCTTCAGCTGGATCATCATCCTGCAGCGCCGGGGCATCGTGAACAACTTCCTGGTCGGCACCGGCCTGACCGACCAGCCGCTGGAACTGGTCTACAACCAGTTCGGGGTTTATGTCGGCATGATCCACATCCTGCTGCCGTTCATGGTCGTGACGCTGATCCCGGCGATGAAGGCGATCGACCCGGCCTATGTCCGCGCCGCGCTGAGCCTTGGCGCGACGCCGGCGATGGTGTTCCGCCAGATCTACCTGCCGCTGTCGCTGCCGGGGCTGGTGGCGGGGTCGATGCTGGTCTTCACGCTGGCCTTCGGCTTCTTCATCACGCCCGCGATCCTCGGCGGCGGCCGCGCGCCGACCATCGTGCTGGCGATCCGCGACCAGATCCAGCAGCTGGGCAACCTGCAGCTGGCCGCCGCGACCTCGATGGTGCTGCTGGTGATCTGCCTCGCGCTGCTGGTGATCTACGACCGCATCGCCGGCGTCGACCGGCTTTATGACCGCGGAGGGCGCTGAGATGGAGCTTCTGGCCAAGGGGCGCACCCTGACCGCGATGAAGATCTACGGCTGGGTGGCGCTGGTGCTGCTGGCGCTGCCGGTGCTGTTCCTGGTGCCGATCTCGTTCGGGCAGGGACAGGCGATCACCTTCCCGCCGCGCGAGCTGTCGTTCGAATGGTACACCGAGCTGGTGGACGACCCGCGCTGGGGCCGCACCGCGTGGCTGTCGCTGCAGGTCGCGGGGCTGGCGACGCTGCTGGCCACGGCGATCGGCACCGCCGCCGCCGTCGGCATCCACCGCATCGAGGACAAGCGCGTGGCCAAGGTGATGAAGATGTTCTTCATCGCGCCGATGATCGTGCCGCTGATGGTGATCGGCGTCGGGCTCTATATCGTCTTCGCCAAGATGAAGCTTCTGGGCGCGGTCTGGCCGCTGGCCATGGCGCATGCGATCGTCGTGCTGCCCTTCGTGGTGATGCCGGTGATGAGCCGCCTCGCCTCGCTCGATGCGGCGCTGGAACGCGCCTCGGCCTCGCTTGGGGCGGGGCAGTGGCGCACGCTGGTCTTCGTGACGCTGCCGCTGCTGCTGCCCGCGATCCTGGCCGCCGCCGTCTTCGCCTTCGTCTTCTCCTTCGACGAGGTGGTGCTGGCACAGCTGCTGGCGGGCCCGCGGTTCGAGACGCTGCCGCGCAAGATCTACGAAAGCCTGACGCAGAACGGGCTCGACAAGACCATCACCTCGATCGCCTCGATCCAGCTTTACCTCGTGCTGGGCTTCCTTGCGCTGCACGCGCTGTGGCAGCGCCGCCGGCGCCGCGCCGCGCCGCGCTCTCTCTCGGCCGCGGCGACGGCCGAGCGCTTCGCCCCCGACACCACGGGCCTGCCCGGCACGCCCCCCCGCCCTTCCCCGTCCCCCCGCCCTTCCCCGACCGGACCTTCCCCGACCGGAAAGATGCCCCCGATGAAAGACACGATCTCCCCTCCGCCGCCCGCCCGGACCGAGACCCAGCGCGGCTTCGGCATCCAGTTCCAGCGCCTGACGAAGTTCTACGGCGACAAGGCTGCCGTGGCCGAGGCCGACTTCGCCGTGCAGCCCGGCGAGTTCCTGACCATCCTCGGCCCCTCGGGCTCGGGCAAGACGACGCTGCTGATGCTGATCGCGGGCTTCATCTCGCCCGATGCGGGCCGGCTGATGCTGGGCGAGCGCGACATCTCGCGCACGCCGCCGCACCAGCGCGACATCGGCGTCGTGTTCCAAAGCTATGCGCTGTTCCCGCACATGACTGTGGCGCAGAACGTGGCCTATCCGCTGAAGGCGCGCGGCGTGCCGAAGGCCGAGCAGGCGCGGCTGGTGGCCTGGGCGCTCGACCGGGTGCACATGGGCGATTTCGCCGACCGGCGTATCCCGCAGCTGTCGGGCGGCCAGCAGCAGCGCATCGCGCTGGCGCGCGCCATCGCCTTCTCGCCCCGGGCGCTGTTGATGGACGAGCCGCTCTCGGCGCTGGACCGCAACCTGCGCGTCGACATGCAGCGCGAGATCCGCAGCCTGCAGCGCGAGCTTGGCCAGACGGTGATTTTCGTCACCCACGACCAGGAAGAGGCGCTGAACATGTCCGACCGGGTCGCGGTGATGAACCACGGCCGGATCCAGCAGGTGGCGACGCCCAAGGACCTGTACCTGGCGCCCGCGAACAGCTTCGTCGCCGACTTCTTCGGCGAATCCAACCTGTTCCGCGGAACGGCGCTTGGCGGCGCGCTGTCGCTGGGCGGTCGGTCGCTGCCGCTGCCGGCACCGCGCAGCGGCGGGGCGGTGCTGTGCGTGCGCCCCGAGGTGATCCGCATGGACGATCCCGAGGCCCCGGGCTGGGCGCTGACCGGCACCGTCACCGACGCGCGCTTCCTCGGGTCGCTGCTGCGCATCCAGTTCGACACCGAGCTTGGACCCGTCATCGTCACCCGCCAGACCGACGGGCTGTCGGTGGCCCCGGTCCCCGGCGATGTCCGGCGCCTGTCCTGGGCCCCGGCAATGAGCCACGCGATGGCCAGCTGAGCCGCCGCGACCCGCCTTCCCGATACGAGGCCGGAAAACCGGCCCGCTTCCCCCGACAGGAGAACCCACACATGACCAAGCTTCGAGCCGCGCTCGCGCTCGCCACGGCCCTCGGCCTCGCCTCGCCCGCGCTGGCCCAGGACAGCATCCCCGACACGTTCAAGGGCTCGGGCACGCTGATCGTCAACAACTGGGGCGGCCCGACCGTCGAGAAGATGCACGAGGCCTGGTACGGGGACTTCCCCGAGGCGACCGGCATCGACATCTCGTTCACCTCGGTCCCCGACGTCGCCAAGCTGAAGATCATGGCCCAGGTCGGCAATGTCGAATGGGACATGGTCGATTTCGAGGGCAACCAGATGCTGATGGCGATGCAGGACGACCTGCTCGAGCCCATCGACTACGACCTGCTGCTCTCGCTGGTGCCGAAAGAGGATCTCGACCAGGCGGTGCTGACCAAGTACGGCGTCGGTTCGGTGTCGTTCTCGACCGTCATCGCCTGGAACAAGACGCTGTTCCCCGACGGCGGGCCGCAGACCTGGACCGAGTTCTTCGACACCGACACCTACCCCGGCCGCCGCGCGCTTTACGCCAATCCCAAGCCCGCGCTCGAGATCGCGATGATGGCCGCGGGCCACGCGCCCAACACCCTTTACCCGATGGACATCGACGAGGCCTTCGCGGCGCTCGACGCGATCGGGCCGAAGGTGGATCTGTGGGTCGAGAAGACCTCGCAGTGGGACGTGCTGATCCAGAACCGCGAGGTCGACCTGATGGGCTCGTCGCTGGCGCGCACCATGGCCCAGATCATCGCGGGCGAGCCCTATGACCTGACCTACAGCCAGTCGATCTCGGAGCAGTCCTACTGGACGATCCCGAAGGGGGCGCCGAATGTCGAGGACGCGCAGAAGCTGGTCGCCTGGACGGTGCGCGAGCAGGGCGCGAAGGCCGCGCTGGAGCTGCTGCCCTATTACGGCATGACCAACGTCGCGGTCTATGACGACCTCGCACCCGAGCTGAAGGCCAAGCTGCCCGGCGCGCCCGACAACGCCAAGACCGCCCACAAGATCGACGCCCAGTGGTGGCTCGACAACGGAGAAGAGGTGCGCACGCGCTGGCTCGACTGGCTGAGCCGTCAGTAACCGCCCGCCCGGGATCCCGGTCGCCCCCCTCGGGCGGACCGGACGACGCCGGCCGGTGACCCCTTTCACACCGGCCGGCGGTTTCGAGGCTTCCCCTTGCCACACGGAGTTTCGCCCATGATCCGCACGCCTTCCCGTCGCCAGATCCTTGCCGGTCTCGGCGCCACCGCCGGGCTTGGCCTGGCCGGCCTGCCGCCGCGCCGCGCCCTGGCGCAATCCGCCGCCCTCGACGCGCTGAAGGGCGACGGCTCGGTCGTCGTCTGCACCTGGGGCGGCGGCTATTCCGACACGATGCAGCGCGTCTGGTTCGATCCCTTCGCCGCGGCGACCGGCATCGACGTCTCGACCACCTCGATCCCCGACATGGCCAAGCTCGAGGTCATGGAGGGCGTCGGCAACGTCGAATGGGACCTGATCGACACCGAAGGCGTGCAGATGCAGATCGCCATCCAGAAGGGCCTGCTGCAGCCGATCGACTACGACCTCGTGTTCTCGGTCGTCCCGCGCGAGCAGATCGACCCGAAGGTGATCACCGAATACGGCATCGGCTCGGTCGCCTTCTCGACCGTGATCGCGTGGAACACCGATCTGTTCGGCACCGAGGGCCCGCAAAGCTGGGCCGAGTGGATGGACACCGGGCGCTTCAAGGGCCGCCGCGCGCTTTATGCCCAGCCGCGCCCCAGCTTCGAGATCGCGCTGATGGCCGCCGGCGTCGCGCCCGAGGACATCTATCCGATCAAGATCGACGAGGCCTTCGAGGCGCTGGACGCGATCCGGCCGAAGATCGACCTCTGGGTCGAGAAGACCTCGCAATGGGCGGTGCTGATGCAGAACGGCGAGGTCGACCTGATGGGCTCGTCGCTCGCCCGCACGCTGGAAGAGAAGAAGCGCGAGGGCGGCAAGGTCGACTTCACCTTCAATCAGTCGATCGTCGAGCAGTCCTATTGGACGATCCCGAAATCGGCGCCCTCGGCCGAACAGGCGCAGAAGCTGATCGCGTGGATGATGCAGCCCGAGGGGATGCTGGACTACGCCTCGGCCCTGCCGTTCAATGTCGCCAACACCTCGATCTACGGCGCGATCCCGCCCGAGATGCAGAGCCAGCTTCCCGGCTTCCCCGAGAACGCCGCCAAGAACATGCACATCGACGAGGCCTGGTGGGCCGAGAACACCGTTGCCGTCCAGCCCAGGTGGCTGGAGTGGATGTCGCGCAGCTGACCGAAGTCCGCCCGGGCGGCACCCGCCCGGGCATCACGCCCCGGAGACGACATGGAACTGTCCAACATGACCGCGCGCCAGATGTTCGAGGCCCTCGCCGCGAACCCGCGCCCCCGCTACGGCTTCGGCACCCGCCCGATGCTGATCAACGTCGACATGCAGTGCGCCTATACGCAGCCCGCCGTCTACAAGACCGCCTACGAGACCGATCCCCGCCAGATCGAATACACCAACAGGCTGGCCACCCACGTGCGGGCGATGGGGCTGCCGGTGATCTGGACCTATGTCGCCTTCTCGCCCTCGGGCGACGACTGCGGCGTCTTCGGCACCCGCGGCGACGATGTCGACGCGCTGAAGATGATCAAGATCGGCTCGGACCGCGCCGCGATCGACCCGCGCGCCGAGATCGGGCCCGAGGACGTGCTGCTGAACAAGAAGATGCCCTCGGCCTTCTTCGAGACCCATGTCGACAGCCTCGCGCGGTTCCACAAGATCGACACCGTGATCGTCACCGGCGGCTCGACCTCGGGCTGCGTGCGCGCGACGGTGGTGGACGCGCTGTCGCGCAGCTTCCGCACCATCGTGCCGATCGAATGCGTGGCCGACCTGCACGAAAGCCCCCATTTCGCCAACCTCTACGACATGCACAAGAAATACGCCGACTGCATCGCGGTGCAGGAGGTGTTCGACTGGCTGGAAACCCTTGCGTGACCTGCAAGACCCCCTGCACGACCCGGTGACCGCACCGCCGTTCGAGACCGACGGCACCCTGCCCCTGCCCGACCACCTGGCGGGGGCGGTGATGCTTCTGGGCAGTTTCGACGGGATGCATCGCGGCCACGCGGCGCTGGTCGCCGTGGCCCGCGCCGAGGCGGCGCGCCGGGCGGTGCCGCTGGCGATCCTGCAGTGCGATCCGCATCCGCGGCTGTATTTCGCCGGCCCGTCGCGGTTCCGGATCGCGGCCGGCAGCGCCCGCGACCGGCTGCTGGCCGCGGCGGGGATCGGGCTTGTCTATGCCCCGCGCTTCGACGCGGCCTTCGCGGCGACCCCCGCCGATGCCTTCGTCGACCGCATCCTGCACGACCGGCTGCGCCTTGGCGCCGTCGTCGTCGGCCCCGATTTCCGCTTTGGCCGCGGGCGCGAAGGCACGGTGGCGGGCCTTGTCGCCCGCGCCGGGCGCCACGGCATCGCGGTGCGGGTGCTGGACGAGCAGCGCGCCTGCGGCCGGCGCATCTCGTCCTCGGCGATCCGCGCGGCGATCCGCGACGGCCGGCTGGCCGAGGCGATCGCGCTTCTGGGCCACGGCTGGTCCACCCCGCTGCGCGCCGCGGCGCCCGGCGAGGGCACGCGCTGGCACTTCGCCCCCGACCAGCTGCTGCCGCCCGCCGGGCGCTGGCCGGTCACCGCCCGCGACGGCGCCGGCCGGACGCTGGCACGCACCACGATCGATCTTTGCCCCGACGGCAGCGCCCGCGCCGCGCTGCCGCGCGCGACCGACAGCCTCGACTGGCACGCGCCCCCATCCGACGGAGACCCGAAATGACCGACTACGATGCGCTCGACGCGCTAGGCATGGCCGCGCTGGTGCGCGCGCGCGAGGTCGCGCCCGACCATTTCGTCGCCGAGGCGCGCCGCCGCGCCGCCGCGGTGAACCCGGCGCTGAACGCCGTCGTGCACGACTTCGCGCCGATGGCCGCCCCGGCCGAGGGGACCTTTGCCGGCGTGCCGCTGTGGCTCAAGGACACCGGCGTCGCCATCGCGGGCGAGCCGATCACCTCGGGCACCCGCCTGCACGAGGGGCTGCGCGCCCCGGCCGACAGCACCACCGGCGCGCGCCTGCGCCGGGCGGGCTTCGTGTTCATGGGCCGCACCAACACGCCCGAACTGGCGCTGTCCTTCACCACCGAGGGCGATTTCCACGGACCCTGCCGCAATCCCTGGGACCTGTCGCGCACGCCTGGCGGCTCGTCCGGCGGGGCGGCGGCGCTGGTGGCGGCCGGGGTGGCGCCGCTGACGCAGGCCTCGGACGGGGCCGGGTCGATCCGGGTGCCCTGCGCCCATACCGGCACCTTCGGGTTCAAGCCCACGCGGCTGCGCACCCCCGCCGGCCCGGCGCAGGCCGAGGGCATGGCCGGGATGGCCACGCTGCACGGCATCTCGCGCTCGGTGCGCGACAGCGCGGCGCTTCTCGACGCCGTGCACGGGCCCGACATCGGCGATCCCTGGGCCTGCCCGGGAAGCAACCCGGCGCCGGCGGGGCGGTTTCTCGCCGCCGTCGCGCGCCCGCCGGGGCGGCTCAGGATCGGGATGCAGACGACCGGCCCCGACGGCTTCCCGCTGGCGCCCGAGGTCGTCGCCGCGACCGAGGAGGCCGCGCGGCTGCTGGCCGATCTCGGCCACGAGGTCGAGCCCGCCACCCCCGCCTATGACACCGAGGCGCTGCGCGCGGCCTGGTTCACCGTCGCCGCCGTCAACGTCGCCCGGGGCGTGAAGGGCCTGGCCGCCGCGCGCGGCATCGCCGACCCGCTGGCGCTGCTCGAGCCGGTGAACGCGGACTGGGTCCGCCGCTCGGCCGCGATCTCGGGCGAGGACTACCTTGGCGCGGTGCAGGCGCTGCACGCGACCTCGCGCGCGATGGGGGCCTTCTTCGCGCGCCACGACATCTACCTGTCGCCGGTCACCGCCGAGGTGGCGCCGCCGCTTGGCACGCTGGCCGGCGCCGGCATGGGGCCCGAACAGTTCTTCCACCGGTTCTGGTCGCATGCGCCGCTGACGGCGGTGTTCAACGCCTCGGGCTGCCCGGCGATGTCGGTGCCGCTGCACTGGACCCCGGCCGGGCTGCCGGTCGGCATCCATTTCGGCGCCGCGCAGGGCGCCGAGGACCTTCTGTTCTCGCTCGCGGGTCAGCTCGAGGCCGCGCGCCCCTGGGCCGCCCGCCGTCCCGCCCTGGAAAGTCTTGCCGCATGACCCGCTTCGATCCCGCCACCGCCACCGCCCGGGCCATCGCCGCCGCGGTCCGTGCCGGAACCCTCGCCCCCGAGACGGTCTGCGAGGCCTATCTCGACCGGATCGCGGCGCGCGAGCCCGACCTGCGGGCCTTCGCCCATCTCGACCCCGCCCGCGCCCGGGCCGAGGCCGCGACCCGGCGCGACGGCCTGCTGGCCGGGGTGCCGATCGGCGTGAAGGACGTGCTCGACACCGGCGACATGCCCACCGGCTACGGGTCGCGCGCCTATGGCGGCGTGCGGCCGGCGCGCGACGCGGGCGTGGTCCACATCGTGCGCCGCGCGGGCGCGGTCGCGATCGGCAAGACGGTGACCACAGAATTCGCCACCGCCGCGCCGGGCGCGACGACGAACCCGTTCGATGCCGCGCGCACGCCGGGCGGATCGTCCTCGGGCTCGGCCGCGGGGCTGGGCGCGGGGCTGTTCCCGCTCGCCTTCGGCACCCAGACCTCGGGCTCGACGGTGCGGCCGGCCTCGTTCTGCGGGGTCGTGGGCTACAAGGCGTCGCGCGGGGTGATCGACCGCACCGGGGTCAAGCCGCTGGCCGAAAGCCTCGACGTGGTCGGCCTGATGGCCCGCGACAGCCGCGACTGCGCGCTGCTCGCCGCGGCGGCGATGCGCCGGCCCGAGCTGCTGCCTGCCGATGACGCGCCGGCGCTGCCCCGGATCGGGCTGTTCGCGCCGCCGGACCCGGACGTGCCGTCCGATGTGGCGATCGCGGTGCTGGACCGGGCGGCGGGCCTCCTCGGCCGGGTCGAGACCCGCACCGCGCCGGCCTGGTGGCAGGGCCTCGGCCCCGCGCAGTCCGACGTCTTCGCCTGGGAGGGTTCGGCCTGCCTCGCGCCCGAGCGCGACCTGCACTGGGACAGCCTGCACCCGGCGACCCATGTCTTCCTGCGCGCGCAGGACGGCATCACCTTCGCCCGCTGGCAGGCCGGGATCGCGGCGCGCGACGCGGCGCTCGCCGATCTCGACGCGCTGTTCGGCGGGTGCGACCTGCTGATCACCCAGGCCGCCCCGGGCGAGGCGCCGCGCGGCCTCGGCTCGACCGGGCAGGCCGCCTACAACATCCGCTGGACGCTGCTCGGGACCCCGTCTCTCAGCCTGCCGGCGGGCCTCGGGCCCGAAGGGATGCCGGTCGGGATCCAGGTCGTGGCCCGCCCGGGGGCGGATGCGCAGCTTCTCGCGCTTGCCCCCGCCCTCGAGGACGCGCTACGGAGGGCCGGGCTGCCGTCGCGGCCGGAATGACATCCATGATCCAGACTGCCTTCCTGCCCTGGCCTCGGATCGGTCAGTGGGCGATGCTGCTTGGCGGCGGCGCCGCGCTGGCGCGGGTGTTCGAGATCGCCCATGTCCCGGCCGCGCTGATGCTGGGCCCGATCCTGTTCGGCGCGGTGATGGCGCTGCGCGGCGCCACGATCCGCATCGGCCGGGCGCCGCACCAGTTCGGGCAGGCGATCGCCGGCGTGCTGATCGCGCTGAACCTCGACCCCGCCGTGCTGGGCCGCACGCTCGAGATCTGGCCGACGGTCATCGCCTTCGTGGTGCTGACGCTGACCCTGGCCTGTGTCGTCGGGCTGGTCGCGGCGCGGCTGACGCGGCTTGACCGCGACGTGACGGTCTGGGGCTTCCTGCCCGGGATGGCGGGCACGATGATCGCCATGGCGCACGAGCGCGGCGTCGACAGCCGCATGGTGGCCTTCATCCAGATCCTGCGCCTGCTGATGGTGATCGCGACGATGATCGGCGTCGGCGCGGTGCTGGTGGGCGGGGCGCAGCCGCACGACGCGGGCGCCCCGCCGCCCGATGTCGTCTCGACCCTGATCGCGGCGGCGATGGGCGCGGTCGGGATCCTGACGGCGCGGTTCGCGCCGATGATCCCCGCCGGCGCCTCGCTGGTGCCGCTGCTGGTGGCAAGCCTGCTGTGGCTGAACGGCATCAACATCGCCGCGCCGCACTGGCTGGTGGCCCTGGCCTACCTGTTCCTCGGCGCGCAGGTCGGGCTGCGCTTCACGCCCGACCTGATGCGCAGCGGGGCGCGGGCGGTGCCGATGCTGGTGGTTTCGGTCGTGCTGCTGCTGGTGCTGTGCGCGGCCTCGGGCGCGGCGCTGTCGCTGATCGCCGGGGTCGACCTGATGAGCGGGATGCTTGCCACGGTGCCGGGATCGATCGACTCGATCGCGCTGATCGCGCTGTCGACCGGCAGCGACATCTCGTTCATCATGTCGCTGCAGACGGTGCGGCTGTTCGCGGTGGTGCTGCTGGGACCGCCGATGGCGCGGGCGCTGCTGCACCTGTGCCGCCGGCTGCAGCCGGCCACCGCGCGCCCCTGAGCCTCCCACCGGCGCTCCCCCGGTCTTCCCCCGGTCAGGCACTCTTGCGCCGGCGGGGGCGCGCGCCTACCTCGACCGGGCAGCCGCCAGACAGGATGCCCGACCGTGACGGCCCCGCGCGCAATTCCCAAGCTGAAGGTCGTCGTGATCGGCGGCGGACAGGCCGGCCTGTCGGCGGGGCACTACCTGCAGGCGGCGGGGCTGGCGGGCGATCGCGACTTCACCATCCTCGACCGTGCGCCGGGCCCCGGCGGCGCCTGGCAGTTCCGCTGGCCCTCGCTGACGCTGAGCACCGTGAACGGCGTGCACGACCTGCCGGGCGGGCTGTCGCTGGCCGAGGTCGCCCCGCCCGCGGCCGCGGGCGAGGTCCGCGCCTCCGAGGCGATCCCGCGCTATTTCGGCGCCTACGAGGATCGCCACCGCCTGCCGGTGCACCGCCCGGTCACGGTGCGGTCGGTCACCCGCCAGGGCCGCCGCTTCCGGCTTGAGACCGATCGCGGGCCGCTGGCCGCCGAGGGCATCATCAACGCGACCGGCACCTGGGACGCGCCGAACCGGCCCGCCTATCCCGGCGCCGGGCGGTTCCGCGGCCGCCAGATCCACGCCCGCGACTACCGCACCGCCGACAGCTTCGCCGGGCAGGCGGTGATCGTGGTCGGGGCCGGGATCTCGGCGGTGCAGATCCTCGAGGAGATCTCGCGCGTGGCGCAGGTGACCTGGGTCAGCCGCAGCCAGCCACTGTTCCACGAGGGGCCGTTCACCCCGGCGCATGGCCGCGCCGCGGTCGCGCGGGTCGAGCGGCGGGTGCGCGCGGGGCTGCCGCCGGGATCGCTCGTCTCGGCCACCGGGCTGCCACCCTCGCCCGCGATCGCGGCGGCGCGGGCGCGCGGGATCCTCGTGCCGCAGCCGATGTTCGAGCGGCTGACCGAAGACGGGGTGGCCTGGCCCGACGGTCGCCGCCAGCGCGCCGATGCGATCGTCTGGGCCACGGGCTTTGGCAATGCGCTCGACCATCTCGCGCCGCTGGGGCTGGTCAACGACCGCGGTGGGATCGAGATGACCGGGCGGCTCGCGACGCAGGTCGCGGCCGAGCCGCGGCTGCATCTGGTGGGATACGGCCCCTCGGCCTCGACGATCGGCGCGACCCGCGCCGGGCGCGCGGCGGTCGAGGAGCTTTTGCGCAGGCTGGCCGCGGACTGATCCCGTCAGGCGCCGCGCAGCAGCCGACCGCCGATGCCGATCCCCGCCCGGCCGCCCGGCGTATGGCCAAGGCAGGCCCAGAGCGTCGCGGTGTTCGAGCTGATCACCGGCACGCCCAGATCCTGCTCGAGCGTGTCGATCAGCGGCAGGCTGGGGAAATCGGTGCAGGTGATCAGCAGTGCCTCGCTGCCTGGCACGAAGGTGTCGGCCACCAGCGCGCGGATGCGCTCGATCGGGGTCTGCGCGATCAGCGGGAATTCCGACGCGCCGCCGGCGCCGATCCCGAGGCCGGCGATGGCCAGCACCTCGATCCCGTGCGCGGCCAGGAATTCGACCTCGTGGGCGTTGGTCTTCCGCGCATAGGGCGTGACGACCGAGATCCGCGCCGCGCCCAGCGCGCGCAGGGCGCGCACGATGGAATCGGCCGTCGTCACCACCGGCAGGCCGCAGCGCGCGGTCATCTCGGCGCCGAGCGTCTCGGACGGCACCAGCATCGAGCCCGCGGTGCAGGCATAGGCGACGACGTCGGGCTTCATCGGCGCCAGCATCGCCACCGTCGCGTCGAGGTCGTCCTTCAGCGCGGCGCGGCCCGCGGGGCTGGTGGTGTCGGTGTGCAGCGCCATGCGCTGGCTGTGCGCCGTCGCGCCCTCGGGCAGGATCCGCGCCCATTCGGCCTCGTTCACCGTGTTGGTCGGCGGCACGATCAGCCCGATGCGGGCACGGGTGGAATAGGTCGACAGCGGGCGGGTCATGGCGGGTCTCACAGGATCGCGGGGCGGGGAACGGGCGGGCAGGCGGCCGCGGGCGGGGGATCGCCGGGATCGGGCCAGAACCGGCCGATGAACCGCCGCCCCGTGGTCCCGTCGGACCATGGGCCGCACAGCCACACGATCCCGGCCGCCATCACCGCGGGCGACAGCAGGTTGCCATCGGCCCCGCGCCGGTCGGGCCCCGGCGGCAGCAGGTCGGTATCGGCGGCGCCGCCCGGCAGGAAGACGTTGCAGGTCACGCCGGTGCCCTGAAGATCCTGCGCCCAGATGCGGCTCGCCGCCTCGAGCGCGGCCTTCGACGGGCCGTAGGGCGCATAACCCCGCCGCACCATCGTCACGTCCGAGGTCGAGATGTTGACGATCTTGCCCGCGCCGCGCGCCACCATGCCGGGTGCCGCGGCCCGCGCCATGTGGAAGGCGCCGTTGACATTGGTCGCGACGATGCGCTGCCAGGCGGCCGGGTCGGCCTGCCAGAAGGGCGCGGGCTCGGTGGTGAACCGCTCCGAGATCAGGCGCATCCCGAGGCCCGCGTTGTTGACCAGCGCCGTCAGCGGCCCGAGCGCGGCCTCGGCCGCCGCCACCGCTGCGGCGCAGGCGGCGGCATCGGCGACATCGAAGCCATGGGTCGAGACCGCGCCCGCCCCCGCCGCCCGGGCCTCGGCCGCCACGGCGTCGAGCGTGGCGCCGCCGGTCGCGCCGCAGAGCGCGAGCCGCGCGCCCTGCCCCGCCAGTGCCAGCGCCATCGCCCGGCCCAGCCCGCGGCTGGCGCCGGTCAGCATCACCACGCCCTGCGACAGCGCGCTCACGGTCGCGGCCCGGGGGCGGCGGGCAGCGGGCAGACGCGGGGCCGCGTCGACAGGATGTGCCCGCGCATCGCCATCTCGGCCCAGTCGGGATTGCCGGCGGCCACCGCGCGCAGGATCTCGCGGTGCTGGTCGTTCGACGCGCGGATGCTCAGCGGCTGGCCCATGACGAAGCGCTTGATCATCGCCACCGGCGCCGCCACCACCGGGCGCATCATGATCCGGATCTGGGTCGAGTGGCAGGCCTCGATCAGCACGTCGTGGAACTGGCCGTTCAGCCGCAGGAACTGCTCGGTCGCGGCGTCGTGGTCGGCAAGGTCGATCGC
The DNA here is from genome assembly GCF_037095655.1 of Frigidibacter sp. MR17.24. Lineage (NCBI taxonomy): Bacteria > Pseudomonadati > Pseudomonadota > Alphaproteobacteria > Rhodobacterales > Paracoccaceae > Frigidibacter > Frigidibacter sp. MR17.24. Next base: position 75,691 of record NZ_JBAWKE010000011.1, on the reverse strand, counting down.
GTCCATCGCCGCGATCAGCCCGGCCAGGCGGTCGATCTCGGGCGCGGTGATGCGCTCGGCCGCGACGCGGGCGGCATAACCCTCGATCCGGGCGCGCATGTCGAACATCACCATGATCTCGGAGATCGAGAAATCGGCGACGTAGCGGTGGCGGTTCTCTTCGGTCGCCAGCCCCTCGGCCACCAGCCGCCGCAGCGCCTCGCGCACCGGGGTGCGCGAGGTGCCGGTCATCTCGCACAGGGTCTCCTCGCGCAGGTGGCTGCGCGGGGGCAGGTCGTGCGACAGGATCGCGGCGCGGATCCCCAGGTAGGCGCGCACCGCCGCCCGGGCCGAGGGGTCGGCCTCGGCGCCCGGATCCGCCGGCGGCGTCATCGCGTCACGTGTCATGGCTTCCCCTCCCCCGCCGGCCGCGCTCAGAAGTGCGACATCAGCTTGCCGAAGCCCTGCACCTTGTCGGTGATCCCGGCGGTGCGCAACGCGTGCCAGTAGGTCGCCGTGTTGATCGCGATCACCGGCTTGTCGAGCCAGAACTCGGCCATCGCCGCGACGCGGGCCATGGCAAGGTTGGTGCCGGCCTGGATCACGGCATCGACGCCAAGCTCGTTCATCTCGATGATCGCGTCGCGCAGGGTCTGCGGCGTCTCGTGCGCGATCAGCATCGGGCCCTTGCACTTCAGGCCCTTCACGCCCGCGACCTCGTAGCCGCAGTCCTCGAAGAACTTCGTCACCATGTCGTCGCCGATCGGCATGTAGGGGGTGACAATGCCGATGCGCCGGATGTTGCCATAGGCCTCGAGCGCGGCGCGGCAGGCGTCGGAGCCCATGGTCACCGGCACGCCGGCGCGGTCCTCGACCTGGCCCTTGAGCGTGTCGGCGCGGCTCTTGCCGTCCCAGAACGTCTCGGCCGACATGCCCATGATCACCGCCTGCGGCTCGCAGGTCATGACGCTGTCGATCGCTTCCATGGTCTTGGCGCGGATGCGCATCACCAGCTCGTTGAAATCGGCGTCGCTAGCGACGGGATCGTTCGGGATCACGATGCGCGAGAAGTGGTTGGTCACGCCCACCGGGCGCAGATCGTCGAATTCGGGCTGCACGGACGTGTTGGTCGAGGGGGCGATCACCCCGAACTTCATGCGGTAGCCGAGCGAGTCGGTCATCGGGTCTTCTCCGGTTCAGAAAGGGTCAGGCGACGGCGTCGAGGTCGCGCAGCGACTGGATCATCGAGGCCTTCAGCAGGTGGGCGCGATGCTTGGCGCGGTCGGCGACGATGCCGCGCAGCTCGTCGTGATAGGCGGCGCGGGCGGCGGGGTCCTTTTCCGACATCATCTTGCGGTTGCGCAGGGTCGTGGCCTGCACCGTGTCGAGCGCGACCTTGCGGCGCTGCCGCTCGTAGCGGCCCAGCGTCTCGGCCGGCGCGCCGGCCAGCACGGCGATCAGCTTGTCGGTGAGGTTGAGCGCATCGTGGATGCCGCCGTTCATCCCCATCCCGCCCAGCGGATTGTTGAGATGCGCGGCATCCCCCGCCAGGAAGACCCGGCCGTGGACATAGGCCTCGGCCACGCGCTCGTGCACGCGGTAGGCGGTGGCGTGGACGATCTCGTAGCGGCCGGGCTTGGCCTGGATGCCCTGCAGCCGGCGCTCGATCGTCTCGGGATCGCGGATCTGCTCGTCCGACAGCGTGGCGTCGGTCGGCAGCAGCACCCGCCACAGGCTTGGCGTGCGCAGCAGCACGTTCCATTCGTCGGGATCCGAGACATAGGCGATCGGCGCAAGGTCGGGGATCACCGTCCCGAAGTCGAAGGTGGTCGAGACCGACAGGAAGATCTCGGGGATGGTCTGGCCGTCGAACTTCACGCCCAGCTGCTTGCGGATCGGGCTGTGCGCGCCGTCGGCCGCGATCAGGTAGCGGCCGCGGATCTCGCCCGGCGCGCCCGCGGGATCGGCGAAGGTGACGGTCACACCGGTCTCGTCCTGGACGAAGCCAGTCACCGTGTGGCCATAGCGCAGGTCGATGCCGCCGGCCTGCGCGAAATCCTCGCGCAGCATGTCCGACATCTTCCACTGCTCGCATTGCAGGCGGAACGGATAGGCGGTGTCGTCCGACAGCACGCCCAGATCGAAGGTCGCGACGACCCCGGTGTCGCGGTCGCGATACTGCCAGTGCGGGCAGACGAGGCCCTTTTCCACCAGCCGGTCGGCGATGCCGAACTTGGCCAGCATGTCGAGCGTCGGCGGGTGGAAGGTCGAGGCGCGCAGGTCGCGCGGCACGTCGGTCGTGCGTTCAAGCATCACCACGGGCACGCCGGCCCTGGAAAGGTTGGCCGCGGCGATCAGGCCGACGGGCCCGGCGCCGGAAATGATGACTGGAGCCTCGGGGCTGCCCATCTGCTGTCCTCGCAGTTTGTATCCAAGTCTGTTTGTGCCCAACGCCGGGATGGCAGAGCAATCAAGTTTTCCTCACCCTGTCCGCCACCACCCACCAGCCCGGCCCGGCATCGATTTCCCGAATTTTTCCCAGCGCACACAGCAAATCCGGCAAAGCGGAGGGGCCGATACACCTTGCCAGAGAAAAACTCATGGCAGGATCGGTGCGGAACTGTGCCAATGTTCAAGCACAAGAGATGTATACAAATATCGCCCAAAACAACGGCAACCGGGAGTAAAAGATGATCAACTTGACCAGGCTTGCACTGGCGGGCGCCGTGGCGTTCGGGCTGGCCGGGGCCGCCGGCGCGCAGACCGTCGCGCTGGGCACCACCTCGGGCGGCTCGACCGGCCAGGTCGGCACCGCGATCGCCAATGTCGCGACCCAGGCGGGCGAGATCCGCGTGATCCCGCAGGAAACCGCCAACACCGCCCAGTACATCCCGATGGTGGACCAGGGCCGGACCGAGTTCGGGATCGCGAACTATCCGCAGACCTATTTCGCCGTCACCGGCACCGGCATGTCGGCGGGCATGCCCGCGCCGAACCTGATGATGGTCGCCTCGCTGATGGACTTCACGTCGGGGATGCTGGTGCTGAAGGCATCGGGGATCGCTTCGGTCGCCGACCTCAAGGGCCACAAGGTGCCGCGCTTCCCCGACAACTCGCTGGGCGATCTGGTGATCCGCGCGGTCCTGGCCACCGCCGACCTGACCTATGACGACGTGACCCAGGTGCCGACCGCGAATTTTCCGGCGATGTTCGACGGGCTCAAGGACGGCTCGCTCGACACCTCGATCGCCACGGCCGGCGCGGCGCATGTGATGGACATCAAGGCCTCGGCCGGCGACGTGACGTTCCTGTCGCTCGACGGCCCCGAGGACGAGGCGAAGATGGACGCGGTGCTGCCCGGCACGCGGCTGTTCGACATCACCGGCATGCAGGCCGAGGGCGTCGAGGGGCCGACGAAGATCTTCGGCTACGACTACATGCTGTTCACCAACAAGGACACGCCCGACGCGGTGGTGACCGCGATGGTCAAGGCCCTGTACGAGGGCAAGGCCGCGCTCGATGCCACCGGCCCGCTGTGGGAAAGCTTCGCGCCCGAGCGCATGGGCCGCTCGAAGGGGCTGCCCTATCACCCCGCGGCGATCGCCTTCTACCAGGCGCAGGGCGTGCCGGTCGCGGAGTGACGCGCTGACAGGGTCGCGCGCGGGCCGCCTCTCCCCGGGCCCGCGCGCGGCCGCCTTTTCCCGACGACCCCGAAGATGATGGCTCAGGAGCTCCCCATGAGACTGTCCGCCGACAGCNCCGCCTCTCCCCGGGCCCCCCCGCGGCCGCCTTTTCCCGACGACCCCGAAGATGATGGCTCAGGAGCTCCCCATGAGACTGTCCGCCGACAGCCCCGCGATCACCGCCACCACCGCGCTGTTCGGCGCCGCGATCCCCGCCCTCGCGCTGGCCTGGGTGCTGAAGCTGCCGATGCGGATGGGGCTTCTGGTCTTTCCCGAACAGGTGGCCGCGCTGATGCTGGCGCTGTCGCTGGCGGCGGTCTACCTCAAGACGCTGGGGCGCGCGCAGCTGCCGGCGCTGGCCGACCTGCTGGGCGCGGCGCTGTCGCTGGTGCTGGGGGTCTGGGTCTTCGCCCGCTTCCAGGTGCTGTCAGAACAGGCCATGTTCCACCAGGCCGAGGCGCTGTGGCTGGGCGTGCTGGTCGTGGCGCTGGTGCTGGACGGGCTGCGCCGGGTGATCGGCTGGACGCTGATCGGCATCTTCGCGCTGTTCATCGCCTATGCGCTCTGGGGCGATCACCTGCCCGGCGCGATCGCGGGGCGGGCGATGTCGCTGACCGAGGTGCTGCAGTACCTGTCCTCGGACAGCTCGGCCACCTGGGGCAGCTCGCTGCAGGTCGCGGCCTATGTCGTGGTGATCTTCGTGCTGTTCGGCGGCTTCCTCCTGGCCGTCGGCGGCGGCGAGTTCTTCACCCAGCTGTCGATGCGCGTCTCGGGCAAGGGTCCGGGCGCCACCGCCAAGATCGCCGTCACCGCCTCGGGCCTCTTCGGCTCGATCTCGGGCTCGGCGGTGTCGAACGTGATGTCGACCGGCGTGATGACGATCCCGATGATGATCCGCTCGGGCATCAGGCCCGCGCAGGCCGGCGCGATCGAGGCCGTGGCCTCGACCGGGGGCCAGCTGATGCCGCCGGTGATGGGCGCGGCCGCCTTCCTGATGGCCGAGATCCTGCAGGTCTCGTACCGCGAGATCCTGGTCGCGGCGCTGCTGCCGGCGCTGATCTACTATCTGTCGGTCTACATCCAGATCGACTTCCTGTCGCGTCGCGACGGCACCGGCTCGCTGGTGGGCGAGCGGCGCGAGGTGATGGGGCGGATCCTGCTGCACGGCTGGCCGACGCTGCTGGGCTTCGTGGTGCTGCTGGGCGGGATCTTCGGGCTGAACCTGCAGGCCGAGGTCGCGGCGACCTGGACGATCTTCGCGCTGGTCGCAGCCGCGGTGGCGGCCCATGCCCTGCGCCCGGGCATGCCGGGGGCGCTGTCGCCCGCGGCGGTGTGGCGCACCTTCTGGCAGGTGGGGTCGAGCACGGCCGACGTGCTGCTGGTCACCGCCGCCGCCGGCATGATCGTGGGCATCCTGTCGGTGACGGGGCTTGGCTTCTCGATGTCGATCCTGCTGCTGGACCTTGGCGGGACCTCGATGTTCGGTATGCTGGTGGTGACGGCGCTGGTCGCGGTGGTGCTGGGGCTCGGGCTGCCGACGACGGCGGTCTACCTGCTGCTGGCCTCGCTCGCGGCGCCGGCGCTGGTGCAGGCCGGGATCCAGCCGATCGCGGCGCACATGTTCGTCTTCTACTACGGCATGCTGTCGATGATCACGCCGCCGATCGCGCTTGCGGCCTTCGCCGCCGCGACGATCTCGGGCGCGGGGCAGGTGCGCACCGGGCTCGAGGCCTTCCGCGTCGGCTGGGTCGCCTATTTCCTGCCGTTCCTGTTCATCTACAAGCCCGGCCTGCTGATGGAGGGCGGCGCGCTCGACATCGCCTATGTCGCCGTCAGCTCGACCGCCTCGCTGGTGCTGGTCGCGGGCGGGATCATCGGCTTCGGCTTCCGCCCGATCCGCGGACCGCTGCGGCTGCTGTGGGCCGCGACCGGGATGCTGACGATCGCGCCGCTGTCCGAGGCGTCGATGGCGCTTGAACTCGCGGTCACGGCCTTCGGGCTGGCGCTTCTGGCGCAGCACTTCCTGCTGCGGCCGCGCGACGGGCGGGTGCCTGCGTGAGCCTTCGCCGACCGGGCCGCCGACCGGGCCGCCGGCCCGCGCATTGGCTGGCGCTGGCGGCGCTCGGGCTTGCCTGCACCGCCGCGCTCGGGGCGGTGGGCGCGCCCTCGGCGCTGCTGCTGGGGCCGATCGCGGCCGGGATGGCCTTCGGGCTGCGCGGGATCGCGCTGCGCTTCGCGCCGGTGCCGCGCGCCGCGGCGCAGGGCGTCACCGGCGTGCTGATCGCGCAAAGCCTGCGACCCGACACCTTCGCCCAGCTCTCGACGCTCTGGCCCGCCGCGGTCTCGGTCGTGGGGGTGACGCTGCTGTCGGCGATCGCCGCGGGGGTGATGATCGGGCGGATGGGCGCGATCGACCGCGAGGAGGCGATCTGGGGCTTCCTGCCCGGGATGGCCGGCGCGGTGATCGCGATGAGCGAGGCGCGCAATCTCGATGCCCGCGCCGTCGCCATCGTGCAGGTGATCCGGCTGATCGTGGTGATCCTTGGCATGTCCGGGCTGGCCGCCGTGCTGGGCGGCGCCGGGGCCACGGGCGGCGCGGCCGCGGCGGCGCCGCCGCTGGCGGCGATGCTGGTCGCGCTGGGGCTGGTGGCGCTGGCGCCGCTGGCCGACCGCTTCGCCCGGATGATCCCCGCCGCCTCGATGATGGTGCCGATGATGGCGGGCGTCGCGCTGAAGACCGCGGGCCTGCCGATCGCGCTGCCCCATGGCGTGATCGCGCTCGCGTATTTCGTGATCGGTGCCGGTGTCGGCCTGGGGTTCGACCGCGCGCTGCTGGCGCGGGCGGGCCGCGCGCTGCCGGCGCTGGTGGCGGCGGCGGCGGCGCTGGTCACCTTGGGCGCGACGATGGGCGCGGGGCTGGGGATGCTGTTCGGGCTCGACCCGCTGAGCGGCGTGCTGTCGGCGGTGCCGGGCAGCATCGACGCTGTGGCCGCCATCGGCTATTCCAGCCATGTCGACCTGTCCTTCGTGATGACGCTGCAGGTGTTCCGTCTGTTCGCCGTCGTCCTGTTCGGCCCCCCCCTTGCCAGCTTCGCCGCGCGGCGCTTCGCCCGCCCCGCCTGAGCCCGCCCCGCCTGACACGGAAGCGGCGCCGGGGGGCGGACCTAGAGCCAGTCGGGCACGAACCCCTCGTCCGCCCGCGTGACCCGCGCGCCGAGCGCGCCGCGGAAATGGCCCGGGAACAGCATCAGCCCAAGATCCGCCGCCCGCGACAGCAGCGCCCGCCGCGTCGCCACCGCCTGCGCCGGATCATGACAGAAGCGGCTGGTCCAGTCCGGCAGCAGCATCTGCACCGGCGAATGGATCGCGTCGCCGCAGAACACCGCGCCACCCTCGGCGCAGGTGATCTCCAGCCCGATCTGCCCCGGCGAGTGCCCGGCAAGGTCTCGGATCACCAGCCCCTCGATCGCCGCCTCGCCGGGCGAGAGGCGCTCGAGGCAGCCGGCCTCGAGCAGCGGCGCCACGCTGTCGGCCCAGGCGCCGTGGTTGGCCGCGCCCGGCGCCGCGGCCTCCTGCGCCTGCCAGTGCGCGAATTCCGCCGCGCCGCAGATGTAGCGCGCCTTGGGGAAGGTCGGCACCCAGCGCCCGTCGACCAGCCGCGTGTTCCAGCCGACGTGATCGGCATGCAGGTGGGTGCACAGGACGATGTCGACATCCTCGGGCCGCAGCCCCTCGCGCGCCAGCGCCTCGAGATAGCCCGAGGCCTTGCGGTTGTGCCAGTCCGCCCGGCGCGGACGCGGCTTGCACTCGCCCACGCAGGTGTCGATCAGGATCACGAGGCCGTCGCGGCGCACCAGCAGGCTGTGGACGCCCAACAGCACCTCGGCGGTGTCGAAATCGACATGGTCGCCCGCCAGCAGCGCCCGGTGCGGCGCGAGCATGCCCGCGTCGGCGCCCGGGAACAGGAAATCCAGCGCCAGCGCGAATCGCGGCAGGTCGGTGATCCGCGTCACCGTCATCCCGCCCGCCTCGAAATGGTCCGTCATCGCCCTGCCCCGTGCCTGCCCGTGCAATCCTCGATCAGGTGTCGCATGGGCCGGCCCCGGGCGCGAGCCGGGGCGGTGCGACGGGGCCAGAGAAAATCTCATGCCGCACCACCGGCCCGCGGGCACGGCAGCGCGGCGGCCAAGCAGCGGACATCAGGCGTCGGCAGGTTCCGGGGCGGGCGCGGCCAGCCGGATCAGCCAGTCGCGGAAGCTTTGCAGCAGCGGCCCGTTGCCCGGGCGGTGCGGGGTCATCAGGTAATAGGGGCTGCGGCGCGGATGCGCCTCGCCCACGCGCACCAGCTCTCCGGCCGCGAGCGCCTGCGCCACCAGCAGCGAGCGCCCGAGGATCACCCCCACCCCCGCCCGCGCCGCGTCGATCGCGGTGCTGGCCTGGTTGAAGCGCGGCCCGTGCATCACGCCGCGCCGCGCGATCCCGCAATCGCCAAGGTATTCCTCCCAGTCGCACTGGTTCGGCTCGAACCCGGTGGCGCGACGGTCGACATGGACCAGCGGCGCCCGCGCCAGGATCTGCCCGGCATCGCCGTCGAACCGCGCCGCCAGCGCGGGCGCGCAGACCGGGAAGATGTCCTCTTCCACCCAGGGCTCGATCCGGCAGTCGAGGTCGCTTTTCCAGTTGCAGATCCGCACGTCGCAGTCGCGCGCCTCGGCCTCGGCCCGGGTGACGAAGGTCGTCAGGTCCAGGTCCACGTCCGGCTCGATCTCGAGAAACCGCGAGATCCGCGGCACCAGCCACAGCGAGGCGACCGAGGCCGAGCTGGCGATCGACAGCCGGCGATGGGTCTCGGGCGGGACGGCCTCGCCGAAGGCCTGCACCGCCTCGTCGATCAGGTCGAGCGCGCGGGTGAAGCACGACATGTGTGCCGCCGCCGCCTCGGTCGGCACGATGCGGTTGTTGCGCCGCGCGAACAGCTCGACCTGCAGGAAGTCCTCGAGGATGCGGATCTGGTGGCTGACCGCCGTCGGGGTCACGCACAGCTCGTCGGCGGCCTTGACCACCGAGGCGTTGCGCGCGGCGGCCTCGAAGGCCCGGATGGCGTTCAGCGGAACGCGTCTGCGCATCGCGGAATACTCCTCACTCCTCCCGGAACGGCTCCCCTGCCCGCAGTCCTGCCAGCCCGCGCCGGCCGCGCCCATGCCCCGCGCGACAGCGCCCGCAGGCCGCCGCCGCAGGCGGTGAAATCTGTGCAGCGCGCGGGCGCTGCGGCGCTTTTCCGGGCAGTTCGCGCACCCGTGCCCCGGCGCGATTCGACACGATCGCGCGCGCCGGGCTGACGTTTTCTCAGCCCCGCCCGGATGGCGCGCGCGCGCCCGCGCAGGCAAGGTCCGCCCCAGGCATTTCCCCCGGAAGGACGAGACGATGACGACCCGCGCTTGGGACAGGTTCATGACCGAGGACGACCGCAAGGTCTTCGCCAATGGCGCGCTTCGCAGCCCGCGCGGGCCGGGCCGGGTCAACGCGCTTCTGGTCATCGACATGCAGGTCACCGCCTGCGGCGAGGACCGCCCGATCGCCGAGCAGCTCGACCGCTTCCCCGGGTCTTGCGGGCCCCATGCCTGGGCGGCGATCCCGGTTCAGCAGCGGCTTCTGGCCGCGGCGCGGGCCGCGGGCGTGCCGGTGATCTATTCCAAGCATGTCTTCCACGGCTACACCGGCCTTGCGAAAGCCGGATCGGGCGTCTTCGCCGCGACCGACCCGCGGTCCGAGATCGAGGCCGCGGTGGCGATGCAGCCCGGCGACATCCTGATCGAGAAGCAGACGCCCTCGTGCTTCGTCGCGACGAACCTGCCGCTGATCCTGGCCGAGCTTGGCGTCGACGGGCTGGTGGTGGTCGGCAACTCGACCTCGGGCTGCGTGCGCGCGACCTGCGTCGACGGCGAGGCGATGGGCTACCGGATGAGCGTCGTCGAACAGGGCGTGTTCGACCGCATCGAGATGAGCCACGCCGCCTCGCTCTTCGACATGCAGTTCAAGATCTGCGACGTGATCGACGAGGCGGCGGCGCTGGCGATCCTGGCCCGGCGGGCGCAGGCGGCCTGACGGCCGCCCGGGCCGGCGTCAGTCGCGAGTGACGTGGACGGCGGGCAGCGCGCCGCCGTTCCAGCGCCCGCCCAGCGCGCGCTCGACCTGCGCGGCAAGCTGCAGCAGCAGCCCGTCGCCGCCCTGCGCGGCATGGGCCTGGATCCCCAGCGGCAGGCCGTTGGCGTGTTTGGCCAGCGGCATCGACAGGCCCGGCGTGCCGCAGAGGTTGTCGAGCGGGGTATAGGCGAAGAACCCCCACAGGTTGCCGAACCAGTCCAGCGCCGAGGGATTGTCGGTCGTCGTGAGGTATTCCGTCGTGCCGATCGGCGGCGTCTCGCGCGCGGTGGTGGGCGTCAGGATGATGTCCCAGTCCTGATAGAAGGCACCGAAGGCCCGGGCGGTGGCGTTGAAGTCCAGCTGCATGTCGGCGCGCTGGGAATAGCCCGCGTCCAGCCCCTGCTCCCAGATCCGGATGTTCATCGGCTCGACCAGGTCGGCGGGCGGCGCGTCGAGCCCCTTGGCGGCCAGCAGCCCGCGCACGGTCTGGGCGAAGTTGGTGATGTAGCAGGTGGTCTGCGCGGCATAGGCGCGCGCGAAGTCGACGGGGGGCACCACCGCCTCGACATGGTGGCCAAGCGATTGCAGGAACTCGCCCGCGCGCACCAGTTCCGCCGCGATGTGCGGCGTGGCGCTGTAGGGGCCCCATTCGTGCGACAGCGCGATTTTGAGCGGCTTCGGGTCGCGCTCGACCAGCGACAGGTAGGGCTCGTCGGGCTGCCAGAACGGCATGAACTCGCCCGGCGCGCCGCCGCGGCAGGCGTCGAAGAAGGCCGCGCTGTCGCGCACGCTGCGCGTCAGGCAGCCCTGCGACGAGACGACCGAGGCGAAGTCGGACCCGTAGGGCGAGATCGAGAACACCCCGCGCGACGGCTTCAGGCCCAGCACGCCGCAGCAGCCCGCGGGAATGCGGATCGAGCCGCCGCCGTCGGACCCATGCGCCATCGGCACGGCGCCCGCGCCCGTCATCACCCCCGCCCCGGCCGACGAGCCGCAGCTGGTGAAGCCGGTGTCCCAGGGGTTGCGGGTGACGTACATCGTCGGGTTCTCGGCCGAGGAGCAGCAGCCGAACTCGGGCGTGGTGCTGCGCCCGATGATGTTCAGCCCGGCGGCCTTCATCTTCGACACGAGGAAGCTGTCCGCGGCTGGCCGGTTGCCCTTCATCAGGTGCGAGCCCTGCTCCTGCAGCCGCCCGCCCAGCGTCGGCCCGAGGTCCTTGAGCAGGAACGGCAGCCCGGCGAAGATCCCGGCCGGATCGGCGCCGTTCACGCCCGGGTCGGCCACGGCATCGTCAAAGACCTCGACCACGCCGCACAGCGCGGGGTTCACCTTCGCGATCGCCGCCGCGGCCTGCGCGGCGACCTCGGCCGCGGTGATCTCTCCCGCGCGCATCAGCCCCGCAAGGCCGACGCCGTCCTGCGCCGCCCAGTCTTCCCAGCTCATCACTTGCGACATGTTCTTTCCGTCCCGTGTTGCGGCCAGCCGTCCGTGCGCGGCGGGCCTGCCCCGATCCTAGGCCCGACGCTAGGCCCGCCCCTCCCGCTGTCAATCGCACCGCCCGCCGTCGCGCCGCGATGCCCAATCGCGCGGCAGTTTTCCGCAATCGCGCCGGAAGCTGCCCGAGTCCTGCGCGCAGGATTGACGCCAATCGTCATTTTGACTTCTCTGGCAGGGCGCCGACGGCGCCCCCTGCCCGAACCGGAGCGCTGACCGCATGACCCTGCCCGACCTGCCCTTCGACGCCACCGCCATCCTCGCGGGCCTGCGCCCGTGGATCGAATGCGAAAGCCCCACCTACGACCCGGCGGCGGTCGCGCGGATGATGGAGCTGGTGGCCTTCGACTGCGCAGCGCTCGGCGCCACGGTCGAGATGATCCCGGGCCGGATGGGCTGCGGCCCCTCGGTGCGCGCGCGTGTCCCCCACCCCGACATGGGCAAGCCCGGCATCCTCGTGTCGGGGCACATGGACACGGTGCACCCGGTCGGAACGCTTGCCCGCAACCCGTTCCGCATCGAGGGCGAGCGCGCCTTCGGCCCCGGCATCCAGGACATGAAATCGGGCAACTACATCGCGCTCGAGGCGATGCGGCAGATCCTGCGCGCGGGCCTGCGGACCCCGCTGCCGGTGACCTTCCTCTTCACCCCCGACGAAGAGATCGGCTCTCCCGCCACCCGCGCGCTGATCGAGGCCGAGGCGCTGGCGAACCGCTATTTCCTGTGCCCCGAGCCCGCGCATGCCAACAACGCGGTGACCACCGGCCGCTTCGCCATCGCGCGCTACGAGATCACGGCCTCGGGCCGCCCCAGCCACGCGGGCGCCGACGTGAAGGGGGGCGTCTCGGCCGTGCGCGAACTTGCGCACCGGATCATCGAGATCGAGGCGATGACCTCGGACAGCTGCACCTTCTCGTGCAACGACGTCACCTCGGGCAAGTGGGTGAACTGCGTGCCCAGCTTCGCGCGCGCTCAGGTGCTGTCGATGGCCAAGGAACAGGCCGACCTCGACGCCGGCACCGCGAAGATGCTCGCGCTTGCGGGCACCCGCAACGGCGTCGCCTTCACCGTCGAGACCACGGTGGTGCGCCCGGTGTGGAACAACGGCCAGCCCGAGACCATGGCGCTTTACGAGATCGCGAAGGGCCTCGCGGCCGAGATCGGGATGGAGCTTCCCTGCGTGTCGTCGGGCGGCGGGTCGGACGCGAATTTCTCGGGCGCGCTGCGGGTGCCGTCGCTGTGCTCGCTCGGCGTCGCGGGCGCGGGGCTGCACACGCTTGACGAACATGTCGACATTCCCAGCATCGTGCCGCGCACCCGGCTGCTGGCGGGGCTGTTCATGACCCTGTCCGCCTGATCCACACGACCACGCGCCCGCGGCCCGCGCCGCGCGCCCGACCACCAGCAAGGACCACCGACCATTCCGCTTCCCACGCCCCCCATCGCCCCTGCCGTCGACATGGGCTCGCTCTCGACACCCTTCACCTCGGTCACGGCCGACGAGGCGGCCGCGATCGCGCGCGACCTCTATGGCGTGACCGGCGACTTCCGCCGCTTTGCCAGCGAACAGGACGACACCTTCCGCATCCTGTCGCCCGACGGCGCAGGCTATGTCCTGAAGATCGCCAACCCCGGCGAGCGGGCCGACGAGCTGGACCTGCAGGTCCGCACCCTGCGCCACATCGCCGCCGCCGACCCCGCGCTGCCGGTGCCGCGGGTCTTCGACACCCGCGACGGCCAGCTGCTGCCGGTGATCGCCGCGGGGCCCGGCGCGGGCCGCTTCGTGCGGCTCTACAGCTTCCTCGACGGCACCGTGCTCGACACCACCGCGACCCTGCCCGACGAACTGCCCGAGATCGGCACCACGCTGGCGCGGCTGCGCCTCGCGCTCGCGGGGTTCGAGCATCGCGGCGCCGACCGGGTGCTGGCCTGGGACATCCGCCGCCTGCCCGGTCTCGCCGGGCTTCTGGCGGATGTCGAGGACCCGGCGCACCGCCGCCGGCTCGAGGCCGCCTTCGACCGCTTCAGCGATCTCTTCCCGCGGATCGAGGCGCTGCCGCGGCAGGTGCTGCACAACGATTTCAGCCGCTCGAACCTCGTCGTGGACCGCACGGGGCCGGCGCGGCTGTCGGGGATCATCGACTTCGGCGACGTGGTGAAGACCGCGATCGCCATCGACGTCTCGACGGCGATGCTGAACTGGCTGCCGCGCGACCAGGCGACGAACCCGCGCGACGACATCCTCGACGACGGCAAGCGCATCCTCGCGGCCTATCTGCGCACGGCCAGCCTCGGCGACGACGAGATGGCCCTGTTGCCGCATCTGGTGATGGGGCGGGCGGTGACGCGCGGGCTGATCTCGCTCTGGCGCGCGCGGACCTTCCCCGACAACCGCACCTACATCCTTCGCAACACCGAGCAGGGCTGGGCCCAGCTCGACTGGTTCCTCGCCCGCAGCGCCGACGCGCTGTCCGAGGACTTCCTGACCTTCAAGGAGACGACCCGATGACCGCCCCGATCGCCACGCGCGGCAAGATGGTGAACGCCTTCAACCCCGACAGCCTCGCCGCGCTCGACCCCGGCCGCCGCGCCGCGATCGAGCGCCGCCAGCGCCTGCTCGGGCCCGCCTACCGGCTGTTCTACCAGGACCCGGTCGAAGTGCGCGAGGGTCGCGGCACCCGGCTGTTCGACAGCCAGGGCAACGAATATCTCGACGCCTACAACAACGTCGTCTCGATCGGGCATTGCCACCCGAAGGTGATCGAGGCGGTGACCCGGCAGATGTCGACGCTGTGCACCCATACCCGCTACATCCAGGACGGCATCCTCGACTATGCCGCGGCGATGCTGCCGACCTATGGCGGCCGGATCGCGGCCGGCGGGCACATGATGTTCACCTGCACCGGCTCCGAGGCGAACGACCTCGCGATGCGGATCGCCAAGCACGCGACCGGCCGGCACGGGATCATCATCACCGAGGAGGCCTATCACGGCAACTCGGACCTGACCGCCAGCTTCTCGGCCTCGCTGGGCGAGGCCTCGCCGCTCGGGCAGTGGGTGCGCACCGTGCCCGCGCCCGACAGCTATCGCCGCGACCCCGACGCGCTGGGCCAGCAGATGGCCGAGGCGGTGACGAAACAGGCCTGGCATCTGAAGCGCAACGGCGACGGCCTTGCCGCCTTCATCGTCGACAGCCTGTTCTCGTCGGACGGGATCTATGCCACCCCGGGCGTGCTGAAACCGGTGATCGAGGCGGTGCACGCCGCCGGCGGCCTCTTCGTCGCCGACGAGGTGCAGTCGGGCTTCGGGCGGTCGGGCGACGCCTTCTGGGGCTTCCAGCGCCACGGCATCGACCCCGACATCGTCACCATGGGCAAGCCGATGGGCAACGGCTATCCGGTCGCAGGCCTCGCCGTCGTGCCCGAGATCGTCGAACGCTTCGGCCGCGACACCCGCTATTTCAACACCTTCGGCGGCAACGGCGTCGCGATGGCCGCGGCGATGGCGGTGCTGAACGTGATCCGGGACGAGGATCTTCAGGCCAATGCCAAAGCGATGGGCGCGCAGATCCAGGCCGGGATCGCGGCCATGGCCGAGCGCTTCCCCGCCATCGGCGACGTGCGCGGCGCAGGGCTCTACATCGGGGTCGAGATGGTCGCCGACCGCGCGGCGCGGACGCCGGACGCGGCCCTCGCCACCGCCATCGTCAACGGGCTGCGCGCGCGGCGCGTGCTGATCTCGGCCACCGGCCCCGCGGGCAACGTGCTGAAGATCCGCCCGCCGATCACCTTCACCCAGCCCGATGTCGACTGGCTGCTCGCGGCCCTGGCCGAGGTCCTCGCCGACACCTGCCCCTGACCCCCGGAGACTGCCCATGACGCTGACGCCAGAACTTCGCGACCGCATCCTCGCCTCGGTCGAGGCGGGATTCGACGACCAGATCGCCTATCTGCAACGGCTCGTGGGCTTCGCCTCGCAGCGCGGCGAGGAATTCGCGATCCAGGACTTCATCTTCCGCGACTATGCCGCGCGCGGGCTGAAGATGGACCGGTTCGAGATGGACGAGGCCGCGCTGACCGCGCACGAGGGCGGCGCGCCGTTCTCGGCGCGCCATTCCCGCGCGCCGATCGTCGTGGGCCTGCACCATCCCCGCGACGAGACCGGGCGCTCGCTGATCCTGCAGCACCATCTCGACGTGGTCCCGGTCGGCCCGCGCGAGATGTGGGAGCATGACCCCTACGGCGGCGAGATCGAGGGCGACTGGATGTACGGGCGCGGCGCGGGCGACATGAAGGCCGGCGCCGCGGCCAATGTCTTCGCGCTCGAGGCGCTGCGCCGCATCGGGCTGCAGCCGGCCGCCACCGTCTGCCTGCAGTCGGTGGTGGAAGAGGAATCGACCGGCAACGGCGCGTTGCAGACCTTCCTGCGCGGCTATACCGCCGACGCCGCGCTGATCCCCGAACCCGAGGACGAGAAGCTCGCCCGCGCCAATCTGGGCGTGCTGTGGTTCGAGGTCATGGTCCGCGGCATCCCCGTGCACGTGCGCGAGATGGGCGAGGGCGCGAACGCGATCGACGCCGCCTACCGCCTGATCGGCGCCCTGCGCGAGATCGAGACGAAATGGAACGCCGAGGCCTCCGCCCATCCCGAATGCGACGGCATCGACCACCCGGTGAACCTCAACATCGGGCTGATCGAGGGCGGCGACTGGGGGTCGTCGGTGCCGGCCTGGTGCCGGTTCCAGGTGCGGATCTCGATCTATGCCGCCGACAAGGCGCAGGCGAAGCTGGCCGAGATCATCGACCACGCCATGGCCTTCGCCCGCGCCGACAGCTTCCTGAACCAGAACCCGCCGGTCTTCACCCAGAACGGCTTCAATTCGGAAGGCTACATCCTCGCCCCCGGCTCGGAGGCCGAGCAGACGCTGGAACGCGCGCACGAGACCGCCTTCGCGGCGCCGCTCGAAAGCTTCACCACCGCTGCCTATCTCGATGCCCGGGTCTACGCGCTCTACAACCGGATCCCGACGCTCTGCTACGGGCCGAAGGCGCGCGGCATCCACGGATTCGACGAGGCGGTCAGCCTGTCGTCGCTGAAGAAGGTCACGCAATCTATGGCGCTGTTCATCGCCGATTGGTGCGGAACCGAGAACATTTGAACGCAAACGGCCCTCACCGCCAGGCAGAGGGCCCGCCCCCGGGCGGGTCCGGCCCGCCCCGGGGCGCCGGCTCAGCATAAAGTTTGTATTGCGCTTAGTTAATAAGCATGCCGAACCATCTTCAACTGACTGATAAATAACGACGAATATCAATTTCTAGGCAGGGTGGACCGAAAGGTCGAAAAATCCCCCGCCGTGCCGACTGCGGCGTTGCCATGCGAAAAATCCGGCGCGTATCCTCGCGGAAGATGATTGACGTCAATCGTCCTTGTCTTCCCCACCAGACCGAGGATCCGAAGAATGTTTCCCAGACGTTTCGCTTCCAGCCTGCTGAAGACCACGCTGCTTTCGCTCGCTCTGGGCACCTCGGGCCTGGCGGCCCAGGCCCAGACGATCACCGCCGTGATGCACGCGCCGCTGCGCGCCGTCGATGTCCAGATCTCGACCGCCTACATCCTGCGCAACTACGGCTACATGGTCTATGACACGCTGCTGGCGCGCAACGCCTCGGGCGAGGTCAAGCCGCAGATGGCCGACTGGACCGTCTCGGACGACGGCAAGACCTATACCTTCACCCTGCGCGACGGGCTGAAGTTTCACGACGGCAAGCCGGTGACCACCGCCGATGCCATCGCCTCGATCAAGCGATGGGCCCAGGTCGACAAGACCGGCCAGGTGATGATGACGCTGACCTCCGAGATCGCGGCCGTCGACGACAAGTCGTTCACGATGACCTTCTCGGAACCGACGGGCATCGCGCTGCTGGCGCTGTCCAAGCCCTCGGGCCTGCCGCCGTTCATCCTGCCCGCCGACGTCGCCGCGACCCCGGTCGCCACCCCGATCACCTCGACCATCGGCTCGGGCCCGTTCCGGCTGGTGCCCGAGTCGTTCCAGCCCGGCGTCTCGGCCACCTTCGAGAAGTTCGCCGATTACGTGCCGCGCGACGAACCCGCCGACGGGCTTGCCGGCGGCAAGGTCGTGAAGGTCGACAAGGTCGTCTGGACCTCGATGCCCGACCCGATGACCGGCATCAACGCGCTGATGTCGGGCGAGATCGACTATATCGAGCAGACCGCGCAGGACCTGCTGCCGCTGATCGAGGGCAATCCCGACATCAAGACCGGCACCTATGCCAAGCAGGGCAGCCAGAACCTCGCGCGGATGAACCACAAGCTGCCGCCCTTCGACAATCCGAAGATCCGCCAGGCGGTGATCCTCGCGCTCGGCCAGCAGCCGATGCTGGATGCCCAGGTCGGCGCGGGCTCGCCCAATGCCTCGACCTGCGCCGCGGTCTACGGCTGCACCTCGCTCTACAAGACCGATTACGCCGCCGACAAGATCATCGAGTCGCACCCGGCCGAGGCGAAGGCCCTGCTGGACGAGGCCGGCTATGACGGCAGCCCGATCTTCCTGATGCACGCGACCGACATCCCCAGCCTGAACGCGCAGGGGCCGGTGCTGGCGCAGCAGCTGCGCGACGCGGGCTTCAACGTCAACATGGTGTCGATGGACTGGGCGAGCGTCGTGGCCCGTCGTGCCTCGAAGGCGCCGGTGGCCGACGGCGGCTGGAACATGTTCTCGACCACCAACGTGCTGCCCGACGTCGGCGACGCGATCGGCTTCATCGGCGCGGCCGCCGGCGGCGACGCGGCCTGGTTCGGCTGGCCCGACGTCCCGGCGATCGAGGAGCGGCGCATGGCGATCGCCCGCACCGCCGACCTTGACGAGCAGAAGAAGCTTGCGCTGGAGATCGACCAGCTGGTGATCGACAACGGCGTCATGGTGCCGATGGGCGAGTTCTACAACGTCGCCGCCTGGTCCTCGGCGGTCACGCCGCAGATGGACGCCGAGGCGCCGATCTTCTGGAACATGGAAAAGGCCGAGTGATCCGACCATGATGGGCTTCGTCACCAAGAGGGTGCTCTCGGCCGTGCCGGTGCTGCTGATGGTGGTGGTCATCGTCTTCCTGGTGCTGCGGCTGTCGCCCGGCGACCCGGCGGCGATGATCGCGGGCCCGAACGCGTCCGGCGACCAGCTGGCCGAACTGCGCGAGAGCATGGGGCTGAACCGGCCCCTGCTCGAACAGTTCTTCCTGTGGTTCGGCGGCCTGCTTCAGGGCGATTTCGGCACCTCGCTGATCTCGGGCAAGCCGGTGGCCGAGCTGATCGGCGACCGCATCGGCCCCACGCTCTGGCTCAGCCTGGTGACCATCGTCATCGCGGTGGCGGTCGCCCTGCCCGTCGGCGTGATCGCCGCCTGGCAGCAGGGCAAGTGGGTCGACCGGCTGGTGATGGCGGCCTCGGTGCTCGGGTTCTCGGTGCCGGTGTTCATCATCGGCTACGTGATGATCCTGGTCTTCGCCCGGATCCTCGGCTGGTTCCCGGTGCAGGGCTACAAGCCGCCCTCGGCGGGGCTGTGGGAATTCTTCTCGCGCCTGGTGCTGCCGGCGGTCGCGCTCAGCTTCCCCTACATCGCGCTGATCGCGCGCATCGTGCGCACCAACGTGATCGAGGTGATGGGCGAGGACTACATCCGCACCGCCCGCGCCAAGGGACAGACCGAGCGCGGGGTGCTGACCCAGCACGCGCTGCGCAACGCCGCCGTGCCGATCGTGACCATCATCGGCGTGTCGATCGCGATGCTGATCTCGGGCGTGGTGGTCACCGAAAGCGTCTTCAACATCCCCGGCCTCGGGCGGCTGATGCTCGAGGCGGTGCTGGCGCGCGACTATACCGTGATCCAGGCGGTGATCCTGCTGTTCTCGACGATCTACGTCTTCATCAACCTCGCCGTCGACCTGCTCTACGGGCTGTTCGACCCCCGCATCCGCTATTGACCGCTTCGGGCCCGCCCGGGCCCGCGGCTTCGCCCCCACCGCCACCGGAGGCAGGATGACCCGCGAAACCGCCCCCCCCACGACCGGCCTGCCGACCAGCGGCCTGCCCGCCACCGGCCTGCCTGCCAACGGCCTGCCGCCCGAACCCCTCGCCCTGCCCGACATGGCCGAGGCCGGCAACGCCTCCGGCGCCCGCGCGCTGATCGCGGGGGTGCTGTCCAGCTGGCCCGCGCGGATCTCGGCGGCGGTGCTGGCGCTGATCGTCGCGATGGCGGTGACGGCGCCGCTTCTGGGCACGGTCGACCCGGTGCAGCTCGATCCCTCGATCCGGTTGCAGGCGCCCTCGGCCGCGCACTGGCTGGGCACCGACAGCTTCGGGCGCGACATGTATTCCCGCATCGTCTACGGCGCGCGGGTCTCGCTTGCCGTGGGCGCCGGCACCGCGATCGCGGCCATCGCCTTCGGCATCTTCTTCGGCGTGCTGACCGGCTATTTCGCCTGGGCCGACATCATCGTCATGCGGTTCATGGACGGGCTGATGGCGATCCCGGGCATCCTTTTGGCGATCGCGCTCGTCGCGATCTCGGGCGCCACGATCACCACCGTGCTGATCGCCATCGCCATCCCCGAGATCCCGCGCGTGGCGCGCATGGTGCGCTCGGTCATCCTGGGCGTGCGCAACGAACCCTATGTCGAGGCCGCCTCGGTCCTCGGGACCGGGACGTTGCAGATGATCTGGCGCCACCTGCTGCCCAACACCGTCGCCCCGCTCATCGTGCAGGGCACCTACATCTTCGCCTCGGCGATCATGACGGAATCGATCCTGTCGTTCCTCGGCGCGGGCGTCCCGCCCGAAACGCCGAGCTGGGGCAACATGATGGCCGACGGGCGGGTCTACTTCCTGCTCAAGCCCGAGCTGATCCTCTACCCGGGCGTGATGGTCTCGCTCACCGTGCTCAGCGTGAACCTTCTGGGCGACGTGCTGCGCGACCGGCTCGACCCGCGCATGGCCAAGCGCCTCTGATCCCGGAGATCCAGATGACCGACACATCCCCCGACGTCGTGCTCTCCGTCGAAGGCGTCAGCATCGACACCCGGCCCGCGGGTGCCAAGCCCATCGTGCGCGACATCTCGTTCCAGGTCCGCGCCGGCGAGACGGTCTGCATCGTCGGCGAAAGCGGCTCGGGCAAGTCGGTGACCTCGATGGCGGTGATGGGCCTGCTGCCCAAGGACGCGCTGCAGGTCACCGCGGGCCGGATCCTGCTCGACGGCGAGGACGTGCTGAAGGCCAGCCCCGCGCGCCTGCGCCAGCTGCGCGCCGCCTCGGTCGCGATGGTGTTCCAGGAGCCGATGACGGCACTGAACCCGGTGCGCAGCGTCGGCGACCAGATCGACGAGGTGCTGCGCCTGCACACCCCGCTGTCGGCGGCCGAGCGGCGGCGCCGGGTGCTCGACATGCTCGAACGGGTGCACATGCCCGATGTCGAGCGGATCTACCGCGCCTATCCGCACGAGCTGTCGGGCGGCCAGCGCCAGCGGGTGGTGATCGCGATGGCGCTGATCCTGCGCCCGCGCCTGCTGCTGGCCGACGAACCGACCACGGCGCTGGACGTGACCACGCAAAAGCAGATCCTGTCGCTGATCCGCGAGTTGCAGGAGCAGGAACAGACCGCGGTCGTCTTCGTCACCCACGATTTCGGCGTCGTGTCCGAGATCGCCGACCGCATCGTGGTGATGAACCGCGGCGCGCTGGTCGAGACCGGCACCCGCGACCAGATCCTGTCGGCTCCGCGCGAGCCCTATACCCGGATGCTCGTGGCCTCGGTCCCCAGCCTGATCCCCCGCCGCGAGCCGCTGAGCGGCGCGCCGAAGCTGCTCGAGGTCATCGGCCTGCAGAAGCGCTACGGCAAGAAGTCGATCTTCGGCGACACGAGCGTGCTGGCCGCCGACGACATCCGCTTCACCGTCCACAAGGGCGAGATCACCGGCATCATCGGCGAGAGCGGCTCGGGCAAGTCGACGGTCGCGCGCTGCGTGATGCGGCTGACCGACCCGACCGACGGCGCGGTGGTGGTCGGCGGGCGCGACATCGTGCCCCTGCGCAACCTGCGCGAGATGCGCCGCCAGGTGCAGTACATCTTCCAGGACCCCTACCGCTCGCTGAACCCGCGCCGCACCATCGGCCAGTCGCTGATGGAGGGGCTGACGAACTACGGCACGCCCGAGGCCGAGGCGCGCGCCCGCGTGGGCCGCACGCTGGAACTGGTGAACCTGCCCGCCTCGGTGATGAACCGCTATCCGCACCAGTTCTCGGGCGGCCAGCGCCAGCGCATCGCCATCGCCCGCGCCGTGGTGATGGAGCCCGACCTCCTGATCGCGGACGAGGCGGTCTCGGCGCTCGACGTCACCGTGCAGGCCCAGGTGCTGAAGCTGCTCGAGGACATCCGCGACAACACCGGCGTGTCGATCCTGTTCATCACCCACGACCTGCGGGTGGCGGCGCAGATCTGCAACTCGGTCGTGGTGATGAGCCGGGGCCGGATCGTCGAACAGGGGCCCGCACGCGACGTGCTCTCGGCCCCCAGCCATCCCTACACCCGCACCCTGATCGAGGCCGCGCCGGCCCCGGACTGGGATTTCCAGAACTTCCGGCAGGCGGCGCACTGATCCCGCGCCGCCCACGCCCTTCCGGAGCCCCGACGATGCGCATCCTGCTTGCCGGTTTCCAGCACGAGACCAACACCTTCGCCACCAGCCGCGCCGATGACGCGGCCTTCGCCCATGGCGGCGGCTTCCCGCCCCGCTGCCGCGGCGAGGCGGTGCGCGCGGCGATGCACCCGGCCGTCAACCTGCCCGCCGCCGGCTTTCTCGCCGCCGCGGCCGAAGCCGGCGACACCGTGACGCCGATCCTGTGGACCGCCGCCTGCCCCTCGGGCTTCGTCACGCGCGAGATCTACGAAGAGGTCGCCGACGAGATCACCGCCGCCATCGCCGCCGACCCCGGGGCCGACGCGATCTACCTCGACCTGCACGGCGCGATGGTGGCCGAGCACCAGCCCGACGGCGAGGGCGAGCTTCTGGCGCGCATCCGCGCGCTCACCGACCGCCCGGTGGTCGTCAGCCTCGACCTGCACGGCAACATCTCGTCGCGCCTGCTGGAACTGGCGGACGGCGCCGTCGCCTTCCGCACCTATCCGCATGTCGACATGGCCGCGACCGGGCGGCGTGCCCATGCGCTGCTGACCCGGCGCGTCGCGCTCGGCCGGCCCTTCGCCAAGGCCTGGACCCGCGCCCCCTACATGACGCCGATCTGCTGGCAGTCGACCGATGTCGAACCCGCGCGCGGGCTTTATGCCGCGCTCGACCGGCTCGAGGCCGGCACGACCGCCTCGCTGTCCTTCACCATGGGCTTTCCCGCCGCCGACATTCCCGACTGCGGCGCGCTGACCTGGGCGCTGGCCGACACCCAGGCCGAGGCCGACCGCCTTGCCGCCGCGCTGCACGCGGCCGTCGTCGCGGCCGAACCCGCCTTTGCCGGCCCGCTCTACGCCCCCGACGCGGCGGTGGCCGAGGCGGCGCGCCTTGCCACGACGCCGGTCGTCATCGCCGATGCGCAGGACAATCCCGGCGCCGGCGGCAGCGGCGACACCACCGGCCTGCTGCGGGCGCTGGTCGCGGCGGGGGCGCAGGACGCGATCCTGGGCCTGCTGCACGACCCCGCCGCCGCCGCCGCCGCCCATGCCGCCGGCCCCGGCGCCACGATCCGCCTGCCGCTCGGCGGCCGCGCCGGCATCGCCGGCGACACGCCGTTTCAGACCGAGGCGGTGGTCGAGACGCTGTCGGACGGCCGCTTCCACACCTCGGGGCCCTATTACGGCCGGCTCGCCATGGATCTCGGCCCCTCGGCCTGCCTGCGCATCGGCGGCGTCCGGGTCGGCGTGGCGACCCGGATCGCGCAGATGGCCGATCTCGAGATGTTCCGCTACCTCGGGATGGAGCCCACGACCTCGGCCATCGTCGTGGTGAAAAGCGCCATCCATTTCCGCGCCCATTTCGCGCCCATCGCCGGGGCGGTGCTGACCGCCGTCGCGCCGGGCGCGATGATGATGCGCGCCACCGACTGGCAGTGGCAGTCCCTGCCCGGCTGGATGCGCCTGATGCCCGGGGGCCCCACCGCCGACGAAGCCCGCGCCGCCTGACCCCCTCCGGAAGAAGCAAGAGATGACCCGTACCGACCTGCGTTCCCCGAACCTCGCCCGCCGCCCCGCCGCCCCGGCCACCGCGACCCGATCCGACGGCGGCGTCGTCGCCGCGCAGAACCGCGAGGCCGCCGCCATCGGCGCCGCCGTCCTCGCGCGCGGCGGCTCGGCGGTCGATGCGGCCATCGCCACCTCCTTCGCGCTCGGCGTGCTGGAACCGTGGATGAGCGGCGTCGGCGGCGTCGGCGCGATGCTGGTGCGCCCCGCCGGCGGGCCGGTGACCGCGATCGATGCCGGCGCCCGCGCGCCCGCCACGCTCGACCCGGCCGACTTCCCGCTTGCGGGCGGATCGGACGACGACCTGTTCGGCTGGCCCTCGGTGCTCGAGGACCGCAACGTCATCGGCGCGAAGTCGGTCTGCATCCCGGGCCTGCTGAAGGGGCTCGCCGCCGCGCATGACCGCTTCGGCCGCCTGCCCTGGGCCGAGCTGGTGGCCCCCGCCATCGCGATCGCCGAGGCGGGCCCGGTCGTCGATGCCCACACCACCGCGATGATCGCCGCCGACATGGCCCGGATCGGGCGCGATCCGGCGGCAGCGGCGCTGTTCCTGCCCGGCGGCCTGCCGCTCGCGCAGCCCGCCGCCGTCACCGGCCGCACCGCGCGGATCCGCAACGCGGCGCTTGCCGCCACGCTGCGCACCATCGCCGCCGAAGGCGCCGCCGCGCTTTACGACGGGCCCCTGGCCGAGGCGCTCGCCGCCGACATCCGCGCGCTTGGCGGCTATCTCTCGCCCGCGGACCTCGCCGGGTTCGAGGCGGTGGTGACCGAGGCCGCGTCCGAGCCCTACCGCGACCACCAGCTGCATTTCGCGCCCGAGCTGAACGGCGCCGTCACCGTGGCCTTCGCCCTGCGCGGGCTGGCCGGGACCCCCGCGCCGACGGGGGCCGATCCGACCCCGGCCGAGATCCTCGCCAGCGCCACCGCGATGGCCGCCGCGTGGGAGCACCGCTTCACCCGCATGGGCGACGGCGCCGAGCGGCGGCTGCCCTCCTGCACCACCCACCTCAGCGTCATCGACCGCGACGGCATGGCGGTGTCGCTGACCCAGACGCTGCTGTCGCTGTTCGGCTCGGGCGTGATCTCGCCCGCGACCGGCATCCTGATGAACAACGGCGTGAACTGGTTCGACCCGCGCCCCGGCCGGATCAACGCCATCGGCCCGGGCAAGAAGGCCCTCGCCAACTACGCGCCGGTGCTGATGACCGGCCCGGGGGACGAGGTCGTCTCGCTCGGCGGCTCGGGCGGGCGCAAGATCCTGCCGGCGGTCTACCAGGCGCTGATCCACCTTGCCGACTACGGCTTCCCGCTGGCCGACGCGATCGCCGCGCCGCGCTTCGACCTGTCGGCGCCGCCGACGCTCGTGGCCGATCCCCGGCTGGGCGCGGCGACGCTGGATCTGCTGGAAACCGCCTTCCCGCTGGTGCTGGCCGACCGGGTCGCGCAGCCGCAGGCCTTCACCACCCTCGCCGCCGTGCGCCGCAAGGACGGCGTGACCGAGGGCATGACCGATCCCTGGCACCCTTGGGCCGCCGCCGTCGCCGAGGGCACGCCGGTGATGACCCTGCCCGACAGCTACCAGCGAGGCTGAGACCATGACCGACACCCCGCTCTGGGCCCTGCCCGCGACACGCATCGCCGCGATGGTGCGGGCGGGCGACGTGACCGCCGTCGCCGTGGCCGAGGCGGCGATGGGCCGCCTCGCCGCCGCCAACCCCGCGATCAACGCGGTGGTCGAGCATCGCCCCGAGGACACGCTCGCCGCCGCCGAGGCCGTCGACGCCGCGATCGCGGCGGGCCGCGACCCGGGGCCGCTGGCCGGGGTGCCGGTGACGATCAAGGTCAATGTCGACCAGGCGGGCTATGCCACCACCAACGGCCTGACCGCGCAGAAGGACCTGATCGCGACCAGCCACAACCCGGTCGTCGCGCACCTGCTTCAGGCCGGCGCCGTGCCGCTGGGGCGCACCAACACGCCCGCCTTCAGCTACCGCTGGTTCACGGGCAACCTGCTGCACGGCCACACCCACAACCCGCGCCGCCGCGACCTGACCCCCGGCGGCTCGTCCGGCGGGGCGGGGGCGGCGACGGCGGCGGGGATCGGTGCGATCGGGCACGGCACCGACATCGCCGGCTCGGTGCGCTATCCGGCCTATGCCTGCGGCATCCACGGCCTGCGCCCGACCATCGGGCGGATCGCGGCGCACAACGCCTCGGGGCGCGACCGCACCATCGGCGGGCAGATCATGGCGGTCTCGGGCCCGCTCGCGCGCAGCGTCGGCGACCTGCGCCTCGCGCTCTCGGCCATGGCGCGCGCGCATCCGCGCGACCCCTGGTCGGTGGCGATGCCGCTCGCGGGCCCGCCGGTCGCGCGCCGCGCCGCGCTCTGCCTGCGCCCCGACGGGATGCAGACCGCGCCCGAGCTGATGGCCGAACTTCTGGCCGCCGCCGAGCGGCTGCGCGACGCCGGCTGGCAGGTCGACGAGGTCGACGCCCTGCCTCCGATCGCCGAGGCCGCGGTGATCCAGCGCACGCTGTGGATGGGCGACGGCTATCAGGCGATGCGCGCCGCCGCCGAGGCCGAGGGCGATCCGGGCGCGCTTGCCGCGCTGGACGGCCAGCGCGCCTTCGCCGAGACGATCGGGCAGGCCGAATTCTCGGACGCGCTGGTGCGCCGCTTCGGCATCGCCAGCCTCTGGGCGCAGTTCACCGCGCGCTATCCGGTCGTGCTGCTGCCCCCCAGCGCCGAGCTGCCCTTCGCCGACGATCTTGACCTGAAAAGCACCGCTGACTACCAGCGCGTCTGGACGGCACAGGACGTGCAGGTCGGCCTGCCGGTGTCCGGCCTGCCGGCGCTGACGCTGGCGACCGGGCTGACGGGGGACGGCACGCCGCTGGGCATCCAGATCGTCGCGGGCAGGTTCCGCGAGGACGTGGCGCTGGAGGCGGCCGAGGCGATCGAGGCGCGGGGCTGGGCGGTAAGCATCGCCGAACCGCAGCACTGAGGGGATGGCGTGGGCGGTGAGACGACGATCAGCGGGCTGAAGCCCGTCGCGCGCCAGTCGACCGAGGCGATGGTGACCGAGCACCTGCGCGACTTCATCCTGTCGGGCGAGATCGCGCCCGGCGCCCGCCTGACCGAGATCGCGCTGGCCGAACAGCTGGGCGTCGCCCGCTCGACCCTGCGCATGAGCCTGCACCGGCTCGCGGGCGAGGGCATGGTGACGCTGGTGCCCTATACCGGCTGGCACGTCGCCGCCCTGACCGCCGAGGACATCTGGGAGATCTGGACCCTGCGCGGCAGCCTCGAAAGCCTCGCCTCGCGCCTCGCCGCCGCCCGCCCCGACCCCGAGGTCCACCACCGGCTGGAAACCTTCTTCACCGCGCTCGAGACCGCCTGCGCGCGCGGCTCGCTGCGCGAGATGATCGAGGCCGACGTCGCCCTGCACCGCGGCATCGTCGAGGCCGCCGGCCACCGCCGCCTTGCCGCGCAATACCGCGTGGTCGAGGCGCAGGTGCGCCTGTTCGTCTCGACCTCGAACAGCTTCGTCGCCACCGGGCCCGACGACATCATCGCCCAGCACGCGCCGCTGATCGCCGCCCTGCGCGCCCGCGCCCCCGAAGAGGCCGCCCGCGCCGCCTGGGAGCATGACGAGACCGAGGGCCGGCGCCTGACCGCCTGGCTTGCCGCCCATCCGGGCACCGGACCCGGCACCGGTCCCGGCACCCCCTAGGACGTCACGTCGCAGCCGAAAGGTTTGCCGCGCAGGGCGGAACATGCGATCTGGCGGGCATGGACGCGATCCCTCGCCTGCGCATGCTCGGCCTGATGCTGGTGGCCCTGCTGACCCTCGCCTTCGGGGCGGCGGGCCATGCGCACCATGTGCCGGACGCGGGCGACCTGCGGCTCGAGGCGCACCTGCTCGCGGGCGGATCGATCGCCGATCTCTGCGCCGACGGCGGCGCGGGCCACCATGCCGCCCCCGGCTGCCCGATCTGCCACCTGATCGGCGCCGCCGTGGTGCCGCCGGCACAGGAAGGCCTGCGCAGCCTCGAATACCGCGTGGTCGCCACCGTCACCCTGCCGCGCCTCGCGCGCAGCTTCGGGCGCGCCCGCGACCCGGCGGTGCCGCCGCGCGGCCCCCCGGCCCGCGCCTGACCGGCCCGATGCCCGACCGGTGACGCCCGACGGCTGACACCGGAGGCAGGGCGGGCCGCCTGCCCCGGCCCGCGGCCGACGCGCCGCCCGCCGGGCCCCACCGCCCCCGTTCCCGTTTTCCGGAGCATGGTCATGCGCCCCGCGCGACCCCGCCCGGCCAGCCGCGCCGCGCGCGCCGGCTGGCGCGAGGAGACCGGCCTGCTGGCCGCGCTCTTCTCGCTCCTCCTGCTCTCGACGCTCGCGCCGCTGCACCAGGGCTCGGCGCTGTCGATGCTGCGCGCGGCCGGCGCGGGCGCGGCCGGCGGCTGGACGATCTGCACCGCCACCGGCCCCGCCACCGGCCCACGGCCGCAGGCCGGGGCCGCGCCGCCGGGCGCGCCAAAGGGGACGGACCCCGCCGATGCCCGCGCCCGCGCGCTCGCCTGCCCGGTCCACGCGGCGGCGTCGCAGCTTCTGCCCGGCGGCCCCGGCCCCGGCCTTCCCGCCGCGCCCGCCCGGCCGGCAGCCGCCGTCGCGGGCCGCCATCGCCCCCGCGCGCCCCGTCCGTGCAGGCCGCGCCGGCGCCACCGGCCGCGCGGCCCCCCGGCGCGCGCCCCCGCGATCCGCCCAACCTGACCCATCGCACAACCGGAGACGCAGATGTCCCGCATCCTGACCCTTGCCGCGCTGATCGCGGCCACCACCACCGCCGCGCCCGCGCTGGCCCATGTCAGCTTCGAGCAGGCCGCGGCCCCGGCCGGATCGGCCTGGAAGGCCGTCCTGCGCGTGCCGCACGGCTGCGACGGCGCCGCGACCACCGCGCTGCGCATCGAGCTGCCCGCGGCGCTGCGCATGGCCAAGCCGATGCCGCATCCCGGCTGGACCCTCGCGACCGAGCCCGCGCCCGGCGGCGGCCTCGCCGCGATCGGCTGGTCGGGCGGCGCCCTGCCCGACGCGCAGTACGACGAATTCACCTTCCGCGCGACGCTGCCCGCGGATCTGGCGCCGGGAACGGTGATCGCGGTGCCGGTGATCCAGTCCTGCGGCGCCGCCAGCATCGCCTGGACCGCGACCGGCACCGGCGCGGGCGAACCCGCCCCTGCCCTGACCGTAACCGCGGCCGGGCCGACCGGCCACGGCCACCACGGCGCGATGGCGATGCCGGGCGGGGCTGCGCCCGATGCCGTGACGCTGGGCGATCTGACCCTGTCCGGCGCCTTCGCCCGCGCGACCCCGCCCGGCGCGCCGGTCGCGGGCGCCTTCGTCACGATCGAGAACCGCGGCGCCGAAGACGACCGCCTCGTCGCCGCAAGCGCCCCCTTCGCCGCCCGGACCGAGATCCACGAAATGTCGATGCAGGGCGACCGGATGCAGATGCGCGCGCTGCCCGGCGGGGTCGGGATCCCGGCCCATGGCACGGTCACCCTCGCGCCCGGCGGGCGCCACGTGATGTTCATGGACCTGACTGCGCCGCTCGTCGAGGGCACCCGCGCCGAGATGGTGCTTCGGTTCGAGAAGGCGGGCGCGGTCACGGTGCCGCTCGCGGTCACCGCGCCGGGCGCGACCGCGCCGCACGGGCACTGAGGGGGGACCGGCCATGACCGACCTGCGGATGATCCGGCTCGGGCTCTGGGCGATGGTGGCGCTGGCCGCGGCGGCGGCGCTGTGGTTCGGCGTCCTCGCGCCGCGCCTCGCGCGCGACGCCGCGCTCGCCTTCGGGCGCGGCGACTACCGGCTGACGACGACCGACGGCACGCCCTTCACCGAGGCCAGCCTGCGCGGCGGGCCCTCGGCGGTGTTCTTCGGCTTCACCCACTGCCCCGACGTCTGCCCGACCACGCTTGGCGACATCGCCACCTGGACCGAGGCGCTCGGCCCGCGCGCGGCGGCGCTGCGGGTGTTCTTCGTCACCGTCGATCCCGAACGCGACACCGCCGCGACGCTGGGACCCTATGTCTCGTGGGTGCCGGGGGTGACCGGCGTCACCGGCCCGCGGGCCGAGATCGACAAGGCGGTGCGCGCCTTCCGCATCTTCGCGCGGCGCGTCCCGCTCGAGGGCGGCGGCTACACGATGGACCATTCGTCCAGCGTGCTGCTGTTCGATGCCGCGGGCGACTTCGTGGCACCGATCCCCTACCAGGCGCCGGACGACATCGCGCTGGCGGCGCTGAACCGGGTGCTGCCCGCCGACGGCTGAGCGCGCACGAAAAAGGGGCCGCAGGCGATGCCCGCGGCCCCCGTTTTCATCCGTGCCGGCGCTCAGTGCGTCGGTGCCTCGCGCTGGGCGGCGACATCGGCGGCCGAGACGGCGCCCGCGTCGTTGCCCCAGGCCTGGCGCAGCCAGGTCGACAGCTCGGCGACCTCGTCATCCGACAGGCGGTCGGCATAGCCCTGCATCACCAGGTGCATCGGCCGCTTGGCGGTCGGCATCACCTCGGCCCCGTGCAGGATCACCGAGACCAGCGGCCCGACTTCCGAGCCGGTGACCAGGTGGTTGCCCTGCAGTTCCGGGAAGATCCCGGCGGCGCCCTTGCCGGTCACGAAGTGACAGGCCGAGCAGTTGTCGAGATAGAGGCGCGCGCCTTCGGGCAGGCCCGGTTCGGCGGCGGTCAGCATCTCGGCCGTGGCCTTGCCCGCGTCGTCGGCCGGTGCGGTCGGCGTCACGATCGGCCCGGCGTTGGCGAAGCTCGACGGCACCGCGACCTTCTCGCCGTCGATGCCCTTGAGGAAGGCGGCGATGGCGATGTTGTCCTCGTCGGTCAGGTACTGCAGCGAGTGCTCGACCACGAGACCCATCTCGCCGTTGGCGGTCGAGTGGGCGTTGCGGCCGGTGGCCAGGTACGAGGCCATTTCCTCGACCGACCACTGCTGCGGCGCCGAGCCTTCACCGCGCAGCGAGGGCGCGTTCCAGCCACCGATGACACCGCCCGACAGGAACGAGCCGTTGTCCGCCGTCACGCCGTCCTGCGCCATGAAGGTGTTGCGGGGCGAGTGGCAGGCAGCGCAGTGGCCGGGACCTTCGACCAGGTACTGGCCGCGATCCTCGGCCTCGGTCTTCTCCAGCGGGGTGAAGCCCGGGCCGTGCGACAGCGCCAGCCAGTTCCAGGCACGGATGCCGAAGCGCATGTTGAACGGGAACGACAGGCTCGTTTCCTTGTTCGCCACCGCGACCGGCTTCACGTCCGCCATCAGGTAGTCGTAGAGGGCGCGCAGGTCCTCTTCCTTCATCAGGCGGTAGTTCTCGTAGGGCATCGCCGGGTAGAGATGCGTGCCGTTCGGCGTCACGCCGTCGATCATGGCGGCGCGGAAGTCGGCGAAGGACCAGTCGCCGATGCCGTTTTCCTTGTCGGGCGTGATGTTGGTCGACCAGATCGTGCCCATCGGGCTTTCGATCGCGCGGCCGCCGGCAAGGGTCTCGCCGTCGGGCGCGGTGTGGCAGGCCACGCAGTCGCCCGCGTTCATCACGTATTCACCCTGGCCGGGGGCCGGGGTCCAGTCCGCGGCCAGTTCGGTCGCGGGCTCGGTCCGTTGCACCGGCACGAAGATGAAGGCCAGCAGGCAGACCACGCCAAGGATGACGAGGCCCGCGAGGATGCGAAGTGCTTTGTACATCTACGCTCTCCTCAGACCAGCGGACGCGGGTTGGACAGGTACTGCGTACGGATCGCATGCACCGTGTGATAGGCCAGGCCGCCGACCATGCCGGTCGGGTTGTACTGGGTGTTCTGGACGAAGTTGCCCGCGCCCATGCAGAACACGTTGTGCTTGTCCCAGGCCTGGCTGAACTTGTTCACCGCGCCGGTGGTCGGGCTGTCGGACATGATGTGCCCGCCGGTGTTGTGCGTGGTCTGGTACGGGCGCACGTCGTACTGCGCGCCCACGTCCTTGAACCCGGCCTGCCAGCTGTCGGCGCCCATCATCTCGGCGATCGGCTCCATCATCCGCTTCTGGAACTGGTTCATCCGCAGGTCGTTCTGGTTCCAGTTGAAGGTCATGCGCATCAGCGGGCGGCCGTGCGGGTCCTTGTAGGTCGGATCCAGGTCGAGGTGGTTGGTCTTGTAGGACATGTGCGAGCCGTGGCTGCCGATCGACATCGCGTGGCCGTACCACTCGCCGATGCCTTCCTTCCAGCCCGCGCCCCAGGTGGGCGTGCCCTTCGGCAGCGGCATCGAGCGGATCGGCTGGCCGTTGAACGTGCCCGCGCGCCAGTAGGCGCCACCGATGAAGCCCTCGGCCCCGAAGTCGATCTGGCTGATCGAATAGTCGTCGATCGCCTGGCCGTTGGCACCGTGGCCGACGAAGGGGTTGAAGTTCTTGTCCTTGAAGAACAGCGTGATGCCGCCGTTCATCTGGTAGGCATAGTTCTTGCCGGTCACGCCCTCGCCGGTCACGGCGTTGTAGGGCTGGCCGATCCCCGACAGCAGCATCAGGTGAACGTTGTTCAGCTGGTACGACGACAGGATCACGATGTCGGCGGGCTGGAAGACCTCTTCCTGCGCGGCGTGGTCGAAATAGGTGACCCCGGTCGCGGTCTTGCCGTCTTCCGCCATCTCGACGCGCAGGACTTCGGCCCCGGTGCGGTACGAGAAGTTCGGATAGGCCTT
Source organism: Frigidibacter sp. MR17.24 (assembly GCF_037095655.1). NCBI lineage: Bacteria > Pseudomonadati > Pseudomonadota > Alphaproteobacteria > Rhodobacterales > Paracoccaceae > Frigidibacter > Frigidibacter sp. MR17.24. Next base: position 43,399 of record NZ_JBAWKE010000011.1, on the reverse strand, counting down.
CAGCGCGTCGAGCGTCGCGGTCTGCGGCATCGACTTCGAATACTGGTAGCAGCCGTAGCGCTCGCAGAACCCGCAATAGTTGCACGGGCCCATCTGCATCCCGTACGGGTTGGTGTAGGCCTGCGAGGCGATGCCGGCGGGCGCCGGGAACGGGTGGCAGCCGGCCTTCTTGGCGGCCTCGGCGAAGAGCGAGGCGTCATAGGTCGTCTTCATCGGCGGCATCGGATAGTCTTCCGACCGCCAGCCCTCGAACGGGTTGCCGCCTTCGCGGATCTCGCCCTTGAGGTTGCCCGCGTAGCCCGAGATGCCCGCGACCTTCTCGAAGCGGGTGAAGAAGGGCTCCATCTCGTCATAGGTGACGGGATAGTCCTGCAGCACCATGTCGTCCGGAATGATCTGCTCGCCCCAGTGATCGCGGACGTGGCTGCGCAGCTGCAGCTCGACCGGCTGCGGGCGCCAGTTCAGGCCGTTCCAGTGCGTGCCCGCACCGCCGACGCCGTTGCCCGGCAGGAACGAGCCCAGCACGCGGTAGGGCAGCGCGTTCTCGCCCTCGTTGCGGCGGACCGTGACGGTCTGGCGCGACGGGTGCTGGAAGTTCGTGTTCCGCACGCCGTATTTCAGCTCGTCGATCTGGTTGGGATACTTGAAGGTCGGCACGACCGACTGGTCCTCGCCCCGCTCCAGCGCGACGATGTCCAGGCCTTCCTGCGCCAGTTCGATCCCGGCGATGGACCCCGTCCAGCCGAGACCGACGATGACGACGTCCTTTTTCTTTTCCTGACGTGCCATGCTCAGGCCCTCTCGCCTTTGATCGACACCGGGCCGAGCGGATACTTGATGTTGTGGCGTTCCGGCCATTCGCGGAACGCGGCGCGGGCGCCGGGGAAGCCAAGGTAGACCCACGAGGCCATGCCGTGGTTGCCACCGTACATCGGGTCGGCGAAGTAGCCTTCCTTGGTGTTGGCCAGCAGCGTCGTGAAGAAGATCGACAGCTCGGGCGCAAGCTTGGGCTCGCCCTTCTGCAGCGCGGTCAGCGCCGCATCCTGCTTGTCGGCGTCCAGCTCGGCGAACTTGGCGCCCTGGGTGCTCTCGCACCAGGCGTCGAAGGCCGGGATCGCCTGGCGGTACAGCTCGGCCGGGTTCAGCGGCGTCTGCCAGCCGCGGTCGGCGCTGGCGGTCGGGTCATGCGGACCTTCCATGTACCACATGTCGGCCGTGCCGTAGCTGCCGGCCAGCTGCAGGTCGATGAACACCGGCACGCGGGCCTCGATCGCGCCCGGGCCATTGCCCTCGGACGGGATCAGCCGCGCGGTCGCGGCCATGACGAAGGCCCATTCGTCGGCGTTCAGAAATTCGGGTTGATACTGGTCCAGCGGGGCAACCGCGGGCGCATTGCCCTGCGCCTTGGCCTGCGCCGCAACCCCGACCAGCGCGACCGAAGCCGCGGATGCCTTCAGGAAATTGCGACGGCTGGGAATACCGGGAAGATCGGTCATGTCCATTCCTGCCGTTAGGTGGGAGGCCAACAATATTGTCGACAATCGGGGGATATATCGCCGCTGCGACATTGTGAAGCTTCAAACTCAAAAAACGGTATTCCAATGCACACACGCCACAGGCGCCTTGATAATAAGGGCTTTGCTTGCGACGCGGGGCATGTCTCGCCCGGCGCGGCCGGGCCTGGGCACAGTCTGCGACAATATGGCACGCGAGTCGATCCGGCGGTCACGACGGGCGTCGCGGTCACCGCGGCGCGCTAGCCGCGATGGTCGGCGTCCAGCGCCCGGGCCAGCTGGCGGGCGAAGTTCGCCGCCGCGACGGGCAGCGACCGGCCGCGCAGCTGCGCCAGGTACAGCACCCCCGCCGGCAGGTCGCGCTGGCTGACGGGGCGCGACACCACCCGGTCGCGCTCCAGCTCGGGCGGCAGCCCGATCGGGATCTGGAACGTCACGCAATCCTCGAGCCCCGGGTAGTAGCGCAGGAACTCGAAACTGTCCGAGGTGATCGCCGGCGTCAGCACGACCCCGGTGCGGCGCATCGCGTGATCCATGATCTGGCGCACGGCATAGGGTTCGTTCGGCAGGCCGGCGGGATAGTCCACGCAGTCCGACAGCCGGATCTCGGCCTTGGCGGCCAGCGGGTGGCCGACGCGCATCACCGCGTGGATCGGCTGGATCGCGGTCGCCAGCACCTGCACCTCGGACAGCCGCACCGGCTCCAGCACCAGCGCGATGTCGGCCTCGTGCGCGACCAGCGCGCGCTCGGCCTGCTCGCGGTCGCGCAGCCGCACGTCGAAGGTCACCTGCCGGTGCCCGGCGCGGTAGGCCGCGATCTCGCGCGGCAGGAAATAGGGCAGCAGCGCCTGGCTGCAGGCGACGCTGACATGGCCCCGCCGCTCGCCCGACAGGTCGGCGATCTGGCTGCGCACCCGGTCGAGATCGGCGCGCTGGCTGCGGATGTGCTGCACCAGCAGCTCGCCCGCCGGCGACAGCCGCACCCCGCGCGGCAGCCGCTCGAACACCGGCGCGCCCAGTTCCCGCTCCAACGCCAGCAGCCGGCGGTTGAGCGCGGTCGAGGTGATCGCCAGCCCCTCGGCCGCCGCCCGGATCGAGCCTGCGCGCGCGATCGCCTCGATGAAGGCCAGCGGGGTCATCGTCGGCATGAGTGCTGCATTCCATGCATCGGTTCAGTGATAACTTAGCAGCAGACAGCAGCACTCCCAAGCGTAACCTTTTGGTGTCCACGCCGCTCCGCGCCCGCCCAGGACCGACGTCACCCCAGCCAAGAGGTTCAGACGCATGGCCGATTTCCGGATGCCCGCCCCCCGCCCCCGCCTGCTCGCCGCCCCCGCGCTCGACCGCCGCCGCTTCCTCGCGGGCGGCGCGGGCCTTGTCGGGGCGACCGCCCTTGCCGGCCTGCCGGCCCGCCCCGCCCGCGCCGCGGGCGAGCTGACCGTCGGGTTCATCTACGTCGGCCCCCGCGACGACTACGGCTACAACCAGGCCCAGGCGCTCGGCGCCGCCGCGGTGAAGGAGATCGCCGGCGTCACCGTCGTCGAGGAGGAGAACGTCGCCGAGACGCAGGACGTCCAGCAGACGATGGAATCGATGATCAACTTCGACGGGGCGGGCCTGCTGTTCCCGACCTCGTTCGGCTATTTCGATCCCCACATCCTCACCGTCGCCCCGACCTACCCCGAGGTCCGCTTCGAACATTGCGGCGGCCTGTGGAAAGAGGGGATGCCCGACAACACCGGCAGCTACTTCGGCTATATCGGCATGGGCCAGTACCTCAACGGCATCGCCGCCGGCCATGCCACCAAGTCGAAGAAGATCGGCTTCGTCGCCGCCAAGCCGATCCCGCAGGTGCTGCTGAACGTGAACTCGTTCCTGCTCGGCGCCCGCTCGGTCGATCCCGCGATCACCTGCCAGGTGATCTTCACCGGCGAATGGTCGATGGCGGTGAAAGAGGCCGAGGCGACGAACGCGCTCGCCGATGCCGGGGCCGACGTGATCACCTGCCATGTCGACAGCCCCAAGGTGGTGATCGAGACCGCCGCGGGCCGCGGCGCCTATGTCTGCGGCTACCATGCCGACCAGTCGAGCCTCGCGCCCGAGAAATACCTGACCGGGGCCGAGTGGAACTGGGCCAAGGTCTACACCGACATGGTCACCGCGACGATGGCGGGCGAGGCGATCCCGAACTTCGTCCGCGGCGGCCTCGCCGAGGGCTTCGTGAAGATGTCGCCGCTCGGCCCCGCCAACTCGGACGCCGCGCGCGCCCAGTTCGACGCGACCCTGGCCGAGATCATGAAGGGCGGCTTCGCGGTCATCAAGGGACCGCTGAAGGACAACGCCGGCAACACCGTCGCGACCGAGGGACAGGACTTCGCCGAAACCGACGTCGCGCTCGAATCGATGGGCTACCTCGTCGAGGGCGTCCTCGGCTCGACCTCCTGAGGGCCGGGGCGATGAGCGTCGGCATCGGGATGAAGCGGCCGGCCGAGGCCGGCCGACCGGCCTGGGTGATCCCCCTGGCCGCACGGATCGAGGCGCTGAGCCTGCCCCTTCTGTCGCTGCTGGCGGGGCTGGCGATCTTCGCGGTGTTCCTGGCCCTGCAGGGCCGCAACCCGGTCGACTTCTACGCGCTGGTGCTGAAGGCGGGCTTCGGCACGGCGTTTTCCTGGTCGAACACGCTCGCCCGCGCGGCGCCGCTGCTGTTCGCCGCGCTCTGCGTCGCGATCCCGGCGCGGCTCGGCCTTGTCATCATCGGCGGCGAGGGCGCGATCGTGCTGGGCGGCGTGGCCACCGGCGGGCTTGCCTTCCACGTCGCGGGCCTGCCGCCGGTGGTCGCGATGCCGCTCCTGGCGCTGGCCGCCGCGCTGACCGGCGCCACCTGGATCGGCCTGTCGGGCCTGCTGCGGCAATGGCGCGGCGTGAACGAGACCATCGCCTCGCTCTTGCTGGCCTATATCGCCATCGCGCTGATGAACCACCTGGTCGAGGGGCCGCTGCGCGATCCCGCCAGCCTCAACAAGCCCTCGACCGCGCCGCTCGAGGCCAGCCTGCGCGTGGGCGAGATCCCCGGCTGGTCGGTGCACTGGGGCCTCGCCGTGGCGCTTGGCGGCTGCCTGATCGCCTGGGTGCTGATCGAGCGCACGACGATCGGCTTCGCCGCGCGCATCGCCGGCGGCAACATCCGCGCGGCCCAGGTCCAGGGCCTGCCCGTGGGCCGGCTGGTCGTCGGCTTCACCGCGCTCGGCGGCGCCTTCGCCGGCCTCGCGGGGTATTTCGAGGTGTCGGCGGTGCACGGCTCGGCCAATGCCTCGCTCGCGGCGGGCTACGGCTATACCGGCATCCTGATCGCCTTCCTCGCCCGGCAGAACCCGCTCGCGCTGATCCCGGTCGCGATCCTGCTCGCGGGGTTCGAAGCCTCGTCGGGCCTCGTGCAGCGCCGGATGGACCTGCCCGACGCCACGATGCTGGTGCTGCAGGGCTTCGTCTTCGTCGCGCTCCTCGTGGGCGACAGCTTCCAGGGCCGGCTCGACCTTGCCGGCCGCCTGTTCCCGAAGGAGCGCTGAGATGCCCGACGACATCGGCCTCTGGGCCGTTCCCCTCGCGATGCTGGGCGGCGCGATCCGCGTCTCGACCCCCTTCCTCTTCGTCTCGCTGGGCGAGGTGATCACCGAGCGCTCGGGCCGCATCAACCTCGGGCTCGAGGGCACGCTCGTCTTCGGCGCGATGGCGGGCTACGCGACCGCCGTCCTGACCGGCTCGCCCTGGCTCGGGGTCGCGGCGGCGGCGCTGGCGGGGGCGGCGTTCGGGCTGGTCCACGGGCTGTTGTGCTCGCTGCCCAAGGTCAACGACATCGCGGTCGGGATCGCGCTGATGCTGCTGGGCATGGGCCTTGCCTTCTACTTCGGCAAGCCCTTCATCCAGCCCGTCGCGCCCGACCTGCCGGCGCTGAACCTCGGCGCCTGGTCCGACCTGCCGCAGGTGCAGGCGGCGCTGCGCGTCAACGTGCTGTTCGTGATCGGCATCGCGCTGGCCTTCGCGCTGGCCTGGGCGCTGAAGCGGACCCGCGCCGGCCTGATCCTGCGCGTCGTCGGCGACAGCTCGGACGCGGCGCGCGCGCTGGGCATCCGGCCCGCCCGCGTGCGCATCCTCGCCACCAGCCTCGGCGGCGCGATGGCGGGCATCGGCGGGTCCTACCTGTCCCTCTATTACCCGGGCAGCTGGACCGAGGGCATCTCCTCGGGCCAGGGGCTGATCGCGGTGGCGCTGGTGATCTTCGCCCGCTGGTCGCCGACGGCCTGCCTCGGGGCCGCTGTTCTGTTCGGCGCGGCGGGTGCCCTCGGCCCCGCGCTGCAATCGGTGGGTATCACCGGGGGCTACTACCTCTCCTATGCGGCACCCTACGTGCTGACGTTGATCGTGCTCGTGATCTCGTCGTCGAAGACCGCGGCGCTGACCGGCGCCCCGCGCGAACTGTCCCTCACCAAGTAACCCTGCCCGACACAACCGGAGGCCGTTGCCATGAACGTGCAGTCCACCGCCCCGCAAAGCGGCACCACGATCCGTTCCGAACCCTACCGCTGGCCCTGGAACGGCGACCTGCGCCCGGAAAACACCGCCCTGATCATCATCGACATGCAGACCGACTTCTGCGGCATCGGCGGCTATGTCGACGCGATGGGCTACGACATCTCGCTGACCCGCGCCCCGATCGAGCCGATCGGCCGCCTGCTCAAGGCCTTCCGCGACCGCGGCTTCATGGTGATCCACACCCGCGAAGGCCACCGCCCCGACCTCGCCGACCTGCCCGCCAACAAGCAGTGGCGCTCGCGCCGCATCGGCGCGGGCATCGGCGATCCGGGGCCGCAGGGCCGGATCCTGACCCGCGGCGAGCCGGGATGGGAGATCATCCCGGAACTCGCGCCGGTCGAGGGCGAGGTGATCATCGACAAGCCCGGCAAGGGCTGCTTCTGCGCCACCGATCTCGAGCTGATCCTGCGGCTGAAGGGGATCGACAACATCGTGCTGACCGGCATCACCACCGACGTCTGCGTCCACACCACCATGCGCGAGGCCAACGATCGCGGCTTCGAATGCGTGATGCTGACCGACTGCTGCGCCGCGACCGACCCCGCCAACCACGAGGCGGCGATCAACATGATCAAGATGCAGGGCGGGGTCTTCGGCGCGGTCGCGGCCTCGGACGCGCTGCTGATGGCGGTCGCATGACCGTCATCGGCGCCGATCCCCCGCCCGCCACCGCGATCGGCATCGAGACGATCGCGATGACCATGCGCTTCGGCGCCATGACCGCGCTCGACGCGGTCTCGATCTCGGTCCCGCCCGGCAGCTTCCACGTGCTTCTGGGCGAGAACGGCGCCGGCAAGTCGACGCTGGTGAAATGCATCATGGGCTTTTACCACGCGACCGCGGGCCAGCTGGTCGTCGACGGGCGCGAGGCGCGCGTGACCGACCCGCGCGACGCCCACCGCCTCGGGCTCGGGATGGTCTACCAGCAGTTCACCCTGGTCCCGGCCCTGACCGTGGCCGAGAACCTAGTGATCTCGCGCCCCGACGTGCCCGCCGTCATCGACTGGGCGGCCGAGCGGCGCGCCCTGTCGGACTTCATGTCCCGGATGCCGTTCCGCGTTCCGCTCGACCAGCCCGTGCACCGGCTCGCCGCCGGCGAGAAGCAGAAGCTCGAGATCCTCAAGCAGCTCTACCTCGGGCGGCGGTTCCTGATCCTGGACGAGCCGACCTCGGTCCTGACCCCGGACGAGGCCGACGAGGTGCTGGGCCATGTCCGCGGCCTGTGCGACGCGGGCGAGATCACGGTGCTGATGATCAGCCACAAGTTCCGCGAGGTGATGGCCTTCGCCGATGCCGTCACCGTGCTGCGCCGGGGCGCCCATGTCGGCGGCGGGCTCGTGCGCGACCTGACGCCCGCCGACATGGCCGCGATGATGATGGGCGAGGCGAAGCCCCTCAAGCCCGCCGCGCGCCGCGCCACCGACGGCGCCCCGGTGCTCGTGGTCGACGGGCTGCGCGCCCGCGACCGCTCGGGCTATGGCGAGATCGCCATCGACGGGCTGAGCGTGCGCGGCGGCGAGGTCGTGGGCATCGCCGGCATCTCCGGCAACGGCCAGATGGAGCTGATGGAGATCCTGACCGGCCAGCGCCCGGCCAGCGCCGGCACGGTGACGGTCCATGGCCGGCCCTATGGCGCCACCCGCGCCGAAAGCCGCCGCCACCGCGTGCGCTATCTGCCCGAAGAGCCGCTGGTGAACGCCTGCGCGCCGGCGATGTCCGTGGCCGAGAACATCGCCTTCCGCAGCTTCGACGCCGAGGATACCGAGCGGCCGCGCTTCTGGCTGTCGCGCCGGGCGATGCGCGCCCGGGCCGAGCGGCTGGTCGCGGACTACAAGGTCCGGCTGCCGGGCATCGACGCGCCGATCCGCGCGCTCTCGGGCGGCAATGTCCAGCGCGCGGTGCTCGGGCGCGAACTCGACGGCGAGGTCGAGCTTCTGGTGATCTCGAACCCCTGCTTCGGGCTCGATTTCACCGCCGTGGCCGAGATCCGCGCCCGGATCATGGCCGCGCGCAACCGCGGTGCGGCGGTCCTGCTGATGAGCGAGGATCTCGACGAAATCCTCGAACTCGCCGACCGGGTGATGGTGATGGCCGAGGGCAGCCTCGTCTACCAGTGCCCCGCCGCCGAAGCCGACATCGCCGTCATCGGCCATCACATGGGAGGTCACGCATGATCCTCGACGCCGCCCCCTTCCCGCTCGACTTCGCGCCCCGCTCCACGGCGCTGATCGTCATCGACATGCAGCGCGACTTCATCGAACCGGGGGGCTTCGGCGCCTCGCTCGGCAATGACGTCGCCCTGCTGCAGGCGATCGTGCCCACGGTCGCGGCGCTGATCGGCGGCTGCCGCGCCGCCGGCATCCCGGTGATCCACACCCGCGAATGCCACCGCCCCGACCTTGCCGACTGCCCGCCCTCGAAGCGGCTGCGCGGCGCGCCGGCGCTGCGCATCGGCGACGCGGGCCCGATGGGCCGGGTGCTGATCGCGGGCGAGCCGGGGGCCGAGATCGTGCCCGCGCTGTTTCCCGCGCCCGGCGAGATCGTCATCGACAAGCCTGGCAAGGGCGCCTTCTACGCCACCGACCTCGGCGCGCATCTGGCGCGGATGGGCACGCGCACGCTGATCTTCGCCGGGGTCACGACCGAGGTCTGCGTGCAGACCACCATGCGCGAGGCCAATGACCGCGGCTTCGACTGCCTGCTCGCGACCGATGCCACCGAAAGCTACTTCCCCGCCTTCAAGGCCGCCGCGATCGAGATGATCCGCGCCCAGGGCGCCATCGTCGGATGGACGGCCGAGACGGCGCAGATCCTGTCCGTGCTGGAGACCACCGATGCCTGACGCCGCCGCCCTGCCCCCGCCCGACCTGTCGCGCCTGCTCACGCCGCGCGGCTGGCACGACCAGCCCTATGTCCCCTTCCGCGACGGGATCGAGATCTGCACGCTCTGGCAGGGGCCGCCCTCGGTGGCGCTGCTGCGCTATCGGCCCGGCGCCGTGGCCCCGCGCCACCGCCACGACGGGCTCGAGACGATCCTGGTGCTGGAAGGCGCGCAAAGCGACGAATCCGGCACCTACGGCGCGGGCTCGGTGGTGTTCAACCCGCCCGGAACCGAACATTCCGTCTGGTCCGACGAGGGCTGCGTCGTGCTGATCCAGTGGGAGCGCCCGGTGGCCTTCCTGGCCGGCGAGACCGGCGCGGCATGACGGCCGACCTCTCCATCGCGGCGCTGCACGCCCGCTACGCCACAGCCGACGACGCCAAGGCCGAGGCCGCGACCGTCCTGACCGAGATCGCCGCCCGGGCGGCCGCCCTCGGCGATCCCGGTATCTACATCACCCCGACCCGGCCAGAGGCGCTGGCCGCCGCCGTCGCCGCCCTGCCCGCCTTCGATGCGGCCGCGCACCCGCTCTGGGGCATCCCCTTCGCGGTCAAGGACAACATCGACGTCGCGGGCCTGCCCACCACCGCCGCCTGTCCCGCCTTCGCCCATGCGCCCGCGGGCGACGCCGCGGTGGTCGCCCGCCTGCGCGCGGCCGGCGGCATCGTCACCGGCAAGACCAACCTCGACCAGTTCGCCACCGGCCTCGTCGGCACCCGCAGCCCCTATCCGGTGCCCCGCAACGCCCGCGACGCGGCGCTGGTGCCCGGCGGCTCGTCCTCGGGCTCGGCGGTGGCGGTGGCGCGCGGCCTCGCCAGCTTCGCGCTCGGCACCGACACCGCCGGCTCTGGCCGCGTCCCCGCGGGGCTGAACGGCATCACCGGGCTGAAGCCCACGCTGGGGCTGCTCTCGGCCGCGGGCATGGTGCCCGCCTGCCGCACGCTCGACACCGTCTCGGTCTTCGCGGCCGGCATCGCCGACGCCTGGGCCGTGACCTGCCTCGCCGCCGGCTTCGATCCCGCCGACGCCTATTCCCGCCCCCTGCCCCCGCCGCGGCTCGACGCCCGGCCCCGCCCGGTGGTCGGCATCCCCGACGCCGCCTCGCGCCTGTTCTTCGGCGACACCCTGCAAGAGGCCGCCTTCGACGCCGCCCTCGCCCGGCTCGCCGCGCTCGGCTGCACGCTGCGCGAGATCGACCTCGCGCCCTGCTTCGCCGTCGCGCGCATGCTCTACGAAGGCGCCTGGGTCGCCGAGCGCATGGCCGCGACCGAGCCGTTCATGGCCGGCGCCGCCCCCGACCTGCACCCGGTCACCCGCCAGGTGATCGCCCCCGCGCGCGGGCTGACCGCCGTCGACGCCTTCCGCGGCCTCTACCGGCTGGCAGAGCTGCGCCGTGCGGCAGAGCCGGCGCTCGCCGGGCTCGACCTGCTGTGCGTGCCGACCTATCCCCGGCCCGTGACCCTGGCCGAGATCGCCGCCGACCCGATCGGCCCGAATGCGCGCAACGGCACCTACACCAATTTCGTCAACCTCATGGACATGTGCGCCCTGACCGTGCCGACCGCGCCCCGCGAAGACGGGCTGCCCGCCAGCGTGACGCTGATCGCGCCCGCGGGCGCCGACGGCCGGCTCGCCGCCCTCGCCGCCCGGATCGAGACCGACGCCGCCCTGTCGCCCGGCGCAGGCCTTGCCCCGCCCGCGCCGCTGGCCGTGCCCGCGGCCGCACCCGACGAGACGGTGATCGCCGCCGTCGGCGCGCACATGACCGGGCTGCCGCTCAACCACGAACTCACCCGCCTCGGCGCGCGCTGCCTCGGCCCCGCGCGCACCGCGCCGCACTACCGGCTGTTCGCGCTGGCGGGCGGCCCGGTGCCCAAGCCCGGAATGATCCGCGACCCGGCCGGCGCCGCGATCGAGATCGAGCTTTGGGCACTGCCGACCGACCGGGTCGGCGCCTTCATGGCCGGGATCGCGGCGCCCCTGGGGATCGGCACCGTCGCGCTGGCCGACGGCGGCAGCTGCAAGGGCTTCCTGTGCGAGGCCTACGCGCTTGAGGGCGCGGTCGAGATCACCGCGCTCGGCGGCTGGCGCGCGCATCTGGCCAAAGGGTCTGCGGCGGCGGAATAGGGTCTAGTCCAGCACGATCGCATAGCTGGTCGACCGCCCCCCCGCCTCCGAGCGGCGCAGCACCCCGGCCTCGGCCAGCGCCGCAAGATCCCGCGTCGCCGTCGGCCCCGAGACGCCGGCGATCCTGGCATAGCTGCGCGCGCTCAGCCCCTCGGCCACCCGCGGCGCGCCCTGCGCGAAGATCCGGCGCAGCACCGCCTCGGCGCGGGGCGAGATCTTCGGCGTCCAGCGCAGGAAGAAGCGGTTGCGGCCCAGAAGGAACAGCGCCTCGTCCCGCGCCGACCCGGCCGCCCGCGCGAGGCAGTCTAGGAACCACTCCACGAAGGGCGTGGCATCGATGCGCCCGCCCGCCTCGTGCCGGCCGGCCTGCAAAGCCTCGTAATAGACCCGCTTTTCGCGCTCGATCTGGCGCGAGAGCGAGAATGGCAGCGCCCGGCCGCGGGCGAAGACATGTTCCACGATCGCGCGCCCGATCCGGCCGTTGCCGTCCGAAAACGGGTGGATCGTCTCGAACCACAGGTGCGCGATAGCCGCGCGCACCGGCAGGGGCTCGGGTGTTTCGGCCGCCAGCCAGTCCAGGAACCGCGCCATCTCCGGCTCCAGCCGCTCGGGCGGCGGCGCCACGAACAGCACCTCCTGCCGGCCCGCCGCGGCCGAACGCACGATCTCGATCCCCGCCTGCCGCCAGCGGCCCGGGTCCTCGACCTCGATCCCGTGGAACAAGAGCCGGTGCCAGCGCCCCAGCACGGCTGCGTCGAGCGGCGCGCCATGGCCCCGCGCCTCGAGCATCAGCGCCGCGATCGCGTCCGAGCGTCGGGCGAAGCCGGCCCGGTCGCGGTGGCGCAGCGAGGCGACGACCGAGGCCTCGATCTCGGCCGCGTCCAGCGTCACCCCCTCGATCCCGAACGAGGCCCGCGCTTCGGACACGATCTCGCGCAGCAGCATCTCCTCGCGCTCGGCGGGATCGAGACCCTGCTGCAGCCCGCCGATCTCGCCGATGGCCTCGGTCGCACGGGCCAGGGGCGCGGCCAGCCGTGCCGCGTCGCAGGTGAATTCCGGCCAGGCCGGGCTTTGCCAGATCCAGGGCATGAGGCGATCGTCCCGTTCATTCAGATCATGATATTGCCACGGATGATGCGATTGTCAGCCCCAATCCCCTCACATCCGCGGGGCCGCCTGCCGCTTGCAGTGCCCTGTCCCCGCGGGGACAGGCGCGGCGAGTGGCTTGCACGGACTGCCCGCATTCGACCCTAAAGCGCGCATCAGGGTCGAATTCCGGTGCCTGGGCCCCTGCCCCGCTAGTCGGCGATGACCCGCACCAGGGCCAGGTCGGGCATCAGCCGCCGGGCGGCGCGGCGCAGCACGTCGCCCAGGTGGGTCTCGACATACGAGGCGTGGAACCGGCTCGGCGCGCGCAGGACCAGCCGGTCCTCGGCGGTTTCCGCCGCGACCAGCGGCGCGATCCAGGCGGCGTGCCGGGCCGGGTTGTCGGAGGAGAGGCTGGCAGAGATCCGGCCCCAAAGACCCTGATCCCGCGGTTTAGGCTCGATTGCCGGCGCGGCGACACCGGGTGCGGAGGCCTCGGGTTCCGTCCCCGTGCCGCCCGGGAACGGGATGACCTTCGGATCTGTCCCCGCGGGGACAGCCGTGGCTGACAGCCGCTCGACCAGATCTGGCCCGACCGCGGCCCAGTGCGGCCGCGTCGCCGCGAGGATCGTCTCGATCGCCAGCGCATATTCGCTGACACGCCCGCGCGCGCCCTGCCGGCGCAGGATCAGCCAGCCGGCATCGCGCAGCCGCGCCATCTCGCGCTTCACCGTCCGCTCGTCGACCGACCAGAGCGCCGCGATCTCGCGCTGGCCGACCGCGAGCCGGTCGCGGCGCCAGTCATAGCGCGCGGTGACCAGCACCATCAGCCGCAGGGCCCGGCGCTGGTCCGCGGGATCGCCGGCAAGCCCCGCGGCACCGATCGCGCTCAGCAGGTCGTACTTGCGCGACGCCGCGCCGGCACCGCTCATCAGCTGGACGGGAACGTTGCCCGTCGCCGACGACCCGTGCTGTCCTTCGATCCTGACCATCTGCCGCCCGTCAATTCTTCCCCGCCCCGCGAGATGCGGGTTGAAGGTGCTCTGCCTCGTAACGGCCCGGACTCAGACTGGAATCACGCCGGGCTCTTGTTCTGGGGGCAGGATGCCGTGTCGCGCCTTCCGACACAACGCTTTTCATCCGCCTCATTCGATTTGCGTTGGGAGGTTCGATTCTGTCAAGCCGTCAGCCCCGCGGCCGCCCGGCGCCGATCGGCCGGGATCCGGGGCGAAGACCCTTATTCCGATCCTGAATCGGAAAAGGTTTCCGGTATAGGGGGGCAGCCTGGGAGTCCCGCAATCGCGCCGGAAATGTCCCGTGTTAGAGCCGCTGGCGTGCCGGCGCGTCCCCCATTAACGCTTCCTTAACCTTGCGGCCGGGGCGCGCCGGACGCCCGATCTGTCCCCGCGGGGACATCAACGCTAAATCCGGTGAGATTGCATTTTGCGTTTTCCCGAAATTCAGCGTAAATGATCCTGACGGGGTGATCAACGTTGCGTTGCCGCCCCACAGCTTCTTCCCCGCGGGGCCGTCCGAGGCAGTCGGTCCCGCATCACCGCAACCCCGAGCCACACCCCCGGAGAGACGATGTTCACGCACGAAGACCTCGCTCGCCTGCAGGCGCAGTCGTTGAAGATGCAGGGCTGGATCCGCCAGCAGACCTATTCGCCCGAGATGGAGAAGACGCTGCGGCGCTTTTCCAGCTGGGAGCTGGGCGAGCTGATCTTCAAGGTCAACCAGTCCACCCTGCGCGGCCGCCTTGCCGCCGACCCTAGCCTGCCCCAGGGCCAGGTCGAGGAGGACGGCCGCCAGCGCTGGTACACGCTGGAAGAGATCAACGAGATCCGTCGCCGGCTGAAGATCAACCGCAAGTCGCTGCTGCCCGCCCGTCCCCACGGGGTTCGCGCGATCCGCGCCGCGGTCGCGAACTTCAAGGGCGGCGCCGGCAAGTCGACCGTGGCGCTGCACTTCGCCCATGCGGCCGCGCTCGACGGCTACCGGGTGCTGGTGGTCGATTTCGACCCGCAGGCGACGCTGAGCCACTCGATGGGGCTGAGCGACGTGGCCGAGGACTACACCGTCTGGGGCATCATGGCGCGCGACCTGATCCGCGAGACCGAGCGGATGAACGCGGGCCTGCGCGGCGCCGAGTCGGGCACCGCCCTGCCGCAACGCCGCCTGCCCGCCGCGATCACCGACATGGGCCTCGACGAGCTGCGCACCACCGATTTCATCAAGCCGACCTCGTGGCCCACGATCGACATCGTGCCCTCCTGCGCCAACGCGGCCTTCGTCGAATTCGCCTCGGCGCAGTACCGGCACCTGAACCCGGAATGGTCGTTCTTCGCCGCCGTCTCGCGCTATCTCGACGCGCTGCCCGACGATGCCTACGACATCATCCTCTTCGACTGCCCGCCCGCGATCGGCTACCAGTCGATGAACGCGGTGTTCGCGGCCGACGTGCTCTACATCCCCTCGGGGCCCGGCTATTGGGAATACGACTCGACCACCTCTTTCGTCGGCCAGCTGGCCGAGGCGCTGGGTGACCTCAGCCAGTTCGAGGGCGTTGTCCCCGCGGGGACACTGAAGCTGCCGAAGGTCTTCCACGACATCCGCTTCCTGATCACCCGCTACGAGCCGAACAACGATCTGCACCGCGCGATGCTGGAAGCCTTCCGCAAGGTTTTCGGTGACAGGGTGACGTCGAACCCGATCGAGATGACCCGGGCGGTCGAGCAGTCGGGGCGGTTCCTCGCCTCGATCTACGAGACCGACTACCGCGAGATGACGCGCGAGACCTGGCGGCGCGCGCGCACCTCGTTCGACAAGGCCTACGAGGAATTCCGCGACCACCTGGTCGAGGCATGGGGGCGGCTGGATGGCGCGCCGGCCAGCACGGCAGGGGCGCCCGAGGAGATTGAGGCATGAGCAAGCGTCGCGTCTTCGACATCGACTTCGACAGCGCGCCGGCGCCCGCGCCCGAGCCTGTCCCCGCGGGGACAGAAGAGCGCGGCCGGCGCGGGCCGATGGCCGCGGCGATCACCGAGAATGCCGGGGCCCTGCGCAGCCGGCAGGCGGCCGAGGCGGCGATCCGGGCCGAGAACGACCGGCTGGCGCATGAATTCGTGCGGCTCAAGCAGCTGGGGCTGGTGGTCGACAGCCTGCCGGTCGACGCGATCCGCATCGGCAAGCTGACCCGCGACCGCGCCGCCAACCGCGACCCCGAGCTGGACGAGCTGAAGGAGTCGATCCGCGCCATCGGCCTGTCGAACCCGATCCGGGTCGAGGAGGACGGCGAGGGCGGCTTCGAGCTGATCCAGGGCTTCCGCCGGCTGTCGGCCTATCGCGAGCTGTTCGCCGAGACCGGCGACGAGCATTTCGCCTTCATCCCCGCGGGGCTGGTCGCGCGCGGCCAGACGCTCGAGGCGCTGTACCGCCGGATGGTCGACGAGAACCTCGTGCGGCGCGACATCTCCTTCGCCGAGATGGCGCAGCTGGCGCGCAGCTATCTCGCCGATCCGCAGACCGAGGCGCGCGACATCGATGCCGCGATCGCCACGCTCTATTCCTCGGCCGGGCGGCAGAAGCGGATCTACATCCGCAACTTCGCGACGCTGCTCGACCGGATCGGCGCGCATGTGGCGCATCCGCATGCGATCCCGCGCGCGCTCGGCCTGTCGCTGCTGAAGCGGCTGGAGCGCGAGCCGGGCGCGACCTCGGCGCTGAGCCGGGCGCTGATGGCCGAGACCGGGCGCGACGAGGCGGCAGAGCTGGCGCTGCTGCGCCAGTTCGCCGAGGCGGCGGGGCAGGGGGCCACGGGGGGCGAGCGTGTCCCCGCGGGGACACGGCCGGCGCCGACCGGGGCCGCGCGCACCGCGATGCGCGTCGCCTACATGGACGAGGTCGCGCGACTCACCGCCGGCGACGGCCGGGTCGAGATTCGCATGGAGCGCGACTTCTCGGCCGTCGATCGCCACACTCTGGAGAAGGCGGTCGAGGCCTTCCTTCTGGCGCTGGAGGAGTGACGGCGCCGTCCCCGCAGGGTCAGCGCGCCGGAGAAATCCCGGCGCGAAATGGCTTAACGCACTGATATTGTTGAATAATTAGGTTTGAAGACGCGCAGGGCTGGCGATCCGTGGCGGGGCTGCCAGGCCGCGCGCCGCTGGTTACACGAGTACCAAAGACTCCCCGGATCCGCCGGATTGCTGCCACATTCGGGGTGAAATCTCGGCCTCACGGGACAGTTCCGATCCGGCAGAACGCCAGATCTCCCGCCGAAACAGGAGCGTTGCGATGCAACATCCCATCACCGCCGATATCTGGCATGTCGCGTCGCAGAAAGGCGATGGCAGCATGACGGGTCAGCGGCAGATCAACATCCTGGGCGCGGTGCTGCTGGCGCTGCCCTTCGCGCTGCTGGCGACGCTGGCCATGGTGCCGATGGACAGCTGGAACGCCGTGGCGCTGATGCCGCTGGTGGTCGCGCTGACCAGCGGGCTTACCCTGGGCTTCACCGCCCTGCAGGCGATCCGCGAAGCCGCGGTCCGCGACGCACGGGGCTGAGATGTCCCCGCGGGGACAGTCCGTTCCGGAACAGGCGGACTGATTCCGATTGGCACCACCCCCGCCATCGCCTATCACCTGTTCGCGACATAAGAACAGGCAGGCCATGTCCCCCACCAGAGGCATCCCGAAATCACTGACCGGGATCTCCGGCTTTGACGATCTCACTTTGGGTGGTCTGCCCACCGGGCGCCCGACCCTGGTCTGCGGATCGGCCGGCTGCGGCAAGACGCTGTTCGCCTCCACCTTCCTGATCAACGGCGCCCGCCACCATGACGAGCCCGGGGTCTTCGTCACCTTCGAGGAACGCCCCGTCGACATCGTCAGCAACGTCTCGTCGCTGGGCTTCGAGCTGGACCAGCTGGTCGCCGACGAGAAGATCGTGCTTGAACACATCGCCGTCGACCCGGCGGAACTGGCCGAGATCGGCGAATACGATCTCGAGGGGCTGTTCCTGCGGCTGGAGCTGGCGATCGAGCAGGTCGGCGCCAAGCGCGTCGTGCTCGACACGATCGAAAGCCTGTTCTCGGCCTTCTCGAATCCCGCGATCCTGCGCGCCGAGATCCGGCGGCTGTTCGACTGGCTGAAGGACCGCGGCCTGACCACCGTCATCACCGGCGAACGCGGCGACGGCGCGCTGACCCGCCAGGGGCTCGAGGAATACGTCTCGGACTGCGTGATCCTGCTTGATCACCGGGTGCAGGACCAGATCTCGACCCGCCGGATGCGGATCGTGAAATACCGCGGCACCGCGCATGGCACCAACGAATATCCGTTCCTGATCGACGAGGACGGCTTCTCGGTGCTGCCGGTCAGCTCGCTCGGGCTCGACCACAAGGTGATGGAGGACCGCATCTCGTCGGGGGTGCCGGATCTCGACGCGATGGCGTCGGGCGGCGGGTTCCACCGTGGCTCGTCGATCCTGATCTCGGGCGTGGCGGGGTCGGGGAAATCCTCGCTCGCCGCCAGCTTCGCCGCCGCGGCCTGCGGCGCGGGCGAACGCGCGCTGTACTTCTCGTTCGAGGAATCGGCGGCGCAGGCGGCGCGCAACATGCGCTCGATCGGGATCGACCTGCAAAGCTGGCTCGACGAGGGGCGGCTGCGCTACATCGCGGCGCGGCCCACCTTCTACAGCCTCGAGATGCACCTGGCGGTGATGCTGCGCGAGGTGAACCGCCACGCGCCCGACATCGTCATCCTCGACCCGATCTCGGCCTTCCTCGACACCGGCAACCGGGCCGAGGTGCAGTCGATGCTGCTGCGCGTCATCGACTACCTGAAGAACCGCGGCATCTCGGCGGTGTTCACCCACCTGACCCATGGCACGATCGACAGCGCGATGACCGATGCGGGGCTGTCGTCGCTGATGGATGTCTGGGTGCTGATGCTGAACCGCGAGACCGGGGGCGAGTTCAACCGCGAGCTTTACCTGCTCAAGGCGCGCGGGCAGGCGCATTCGAACCAGGTGCGCGAATTCGTGCTGGACAACGACGGGATCCGGCTGCTGCCCCCCTACCTGGGCGAGGACGGGGCGCTGACCGGCTCGGCCCGCCGCGTGGCCGAGGCGCGCGCGCGGCGCACCGAGGTCGACCGTCTGGCCGAGATCGAGCGCGTGGCGCGCCGCCTCGAGGAACGCCGCCGCAAGGCCGAGGCGCAGATCGCCGCGCTGACCGCCGAGATCGAGGCCGATGCCGATGAACTCGCCGACCTGCGCCGCAACGAGGACACATACCAGAGACAAGCCCAAGACGATGCCGACGCGCTCAAGCGCGGACGGCGCGTCTGAGCCAGGATCAGATGACCATGACCGAACTGCCGAAGACCAAGAAACTGGTGCTGTACGTGGCGGGGCAGACGCCCAAGTCGCTGGCGGCGATCGCGAACCTGCAGCGGATCTGCGACACCCACCTGCCCGGGGAATACGAGATCGACGTGGTCGACCTGCGCCAGAACCCGAAGCTGGCGCGCGAGCACGGGATCGTCGCGATCCCGACCCTGGTGCGCGAACTGCCGGTGCCGCTGCGCAAGATCATCGGCGACCTGTCGGACGACGAGAAGGTGCTGGTCAGCCTGAAGGTCGAGGGATGAACATCTCGCCCGAGGCGATCGCGGAACTGAAACGCCGGCTGCGCGAGGCCGAGGACACGATCCGCGCGATCCGCGAGGGCGAGGTCGACGCGCTGGTCGTCGGGCTCGAGGACCGGGCCGAGGTCTTTCCGATCGGCGGCGACGTCGATGCGTTCCGCGCCTTCCTCGACGCGATGCAGCCCGGCGCGGCGGCGATCGACGGCGAGGGGCGGCTGCTCTACGCCAACGCGGTCTTCGCCGAGATGATGGGCGCCCCGCTCGAGACGCTGCGGGGCCGCGTGGTCGCGTCGCTGTTCGACGAGGCCGCCGCGGGCGTCATCGCCGAGGTGATCTCGGGCTCCGAGGGCTGCCGGTCGGGCCTGCCGCTGCGGCTGCAGGCCGGGTCGGCGCCGCGCGACGTGCTGGCGGCGGCCGCGCCGCTCAGCCTCGGGACGACGCGGGGCGTCGCGCTGACGCTGACCGACCTGACCGAGCGGCTGCGGGCCGAGCAGCTGGAACGCTCGGGCCGGGTCGCCGCGGCGATCATCGCCTCGGCCGCCGAGGCGGTGATGGTCTGCGACCTGGCGGGCATCGTCACCCATGCCAACAACGCGGCACGCGCGGTCTTTGCCGGCGCGCCCGAGGGCCAGCCGCTGGCGCAGATCGTGCCGCTGGAGTTCGTGGCGCCCGACGCGCCCTGCAACATGGCCGAGATGCTGCGCCGCGCGATGGCGGGCGAGGCGGTGCAGGGGCTCGAGGCGCGGGCGCCGCAGGGCGCGACCGCGGTCGACCTGCTGGTCAGCGCGGCGCCGCTGATCGTGGGCGAGGCCGAGGTCGCGGGCTGCGTGGTCACGCTGGTCGACATCGGCGAGCGCAAGGCGCTCGAGCGTCAGCAGCTGCTGCTGATGCAGGAGCTGGACCACCGGGTGAAGAACATCCTGGCGGTCGTGCTGTCGATCAGCCGCCGCACCCAGCGCCACACCGACGGGATCGAGCAGTTCATGGGCGCCTTCACCGGGCGCATCCACGCGCTGTCGGCGACGCACAACCTGCTGGCCGAGAAATCCTGGGCCGAGCTGACCGTGGGCGAGATCCTGGGGGCCGAGCTGGCGCCCTTCGGGCTGGAGGGCAGCGGGCGGGTGGTGCTGCACGATCTCGACCGCGCGATCTCGCCCAGGGCGGCGGTCTCGCTGGGGATGCTGTTCCACGAGCTGACGACCAATGCCGCCAAGTACGGCGCGCTGCGGGGCGACAGCGGGGTGATCACCGTCTCGGCGCGCCGGGTCGCGGCGCCGGGCGGGCTGGTCATCGTCTGGAAGGAACAGGTGAGCCACGCGGTCACGACGCCGGTCAAGCAGGGCTTCGGCACCGCGGTCATCGCCCAGAGCATGCAGCACGCCCCCGGCGGCGGCACCGAAGTCGCCTTTGAAACCGACGGTCTGCGCTGCACGATCGCGGTCCCGGGCGAGGACACGCTCTAGACTGTTGCTTGGCGGCGCGGCCGGGCCGTATCCCTTGGGAATGGCGCTTCAGACCGAGACCCGAATCGTGCGGCACGTCCTCGATGCGATCGCGGATCAGAAGCTGCATGCCGGGACCAAGCTGGGCGAGCTGGAGCTGGCCGCGATCTTCGCGTGCAGCCGCGCCCAGATCCGCCGGGCGCTGGCGATGCTGGCCCAGTACGGCGTCATCGAGCTTCGGCGCAACCGCGGCGCCTTCGTCATCGTGCCCGGCCCCGACGAGGCGCGGCAGGTCTTCGAGGCGCGCCGCGCGATCGAGGCGGTGATCTGCCGCAACGTCGTGGCCAATGCCGACGAGGTCGATTTCGCGCGGCTGCGGGCGCATCTGGCCGACGAGGCGCGGGCCGGCACGGCAATGAGCCGGTCGCAGGTGCTGCGGCTGTCGCGGCGGTTCCACCTGATCCTGGCCGAGATCGGGCGCAACGCCGTGCTGGAGAAATACCTGGCCGAGCTGACGCTGCGCTCGGCGCTGATCCTGGGCTGCTGGGGCACCAGCCGCGACCGGCTCTGCGCCTCGGGCGAGCATGACGAGATCCTGGCCGCGATCGAGGCGCGCGACACCGCGCTGGCGGTGGCCCTGCTGGACCACCACCTGATGCACCTGCAGGACGAGATCGACTTTTCGGCGCCGCCGCCCGCGCGCAGCCCGCTGGCACAGGTTCTGGCCGCCGACTGAGCCCGGGCTGGCCCGGGGGGGCACCCGGGGGGCACCCGGGCGCGCCTCGGGAAGGGCGCCCAGGGCAGGGCAGGGGGCCCGCGCTACTGCGGCAGGGCGTAGGCCACGACCTCGTCCCCGACCTGGTCCTTGATGATCGGGTTGCCGCCGGCCACGAAGGCCACGTATTCCCGGCCCTTGTAGTCGTAGACCGCCGGGGTGGCGACGGCCGGCGCCTCGACGATGCTCGACCACAGTTCCCGGCCGGTGCCGAGGTCGTAGGCGCGGACCTTGGAATCGATGGTCGCGCCGATGAAGATCACCCCGCCCTTGGTCACCGCCGGGCCGCCGATCGTCGGCGAGCCCCAGCTTTCGGGCATGTAGAAGCCGTATTGCTGCGAGGCGCCGATCGGGCGGCGCCATTTCACCGCACCGGTCTTCATGTCGATCGCCACCAGCTCGCCGAAGGGGGGCTTCCAGCAGGGCATCCCCAGCCAGTTGCGCGCCACGTCCAGCATCATGCCATAGGGCGCGCCCTCCTGCGGGTAATAGCCGTTCTCGGCCCCAGAGGCGCCCGCGACCCGGTCGTAGGTCTCGCGGTCGAACAGCTTGAGGTACTGCACGATGTGCGAGGTGTTCACGACCGCGGTCTGCGACACCGGGTCGACGGCGACGCCGCCCCACTGCACCCCGCCCGAGCTGTCGGGATAGGCCAGCACGCCGCCGCCCGTGGTCGTCGGCGGCGAATACATGCCCTCGTAGGACAGGCTGTCGAACAGCCGCGAGCATTCGCCGAACCCCACGAGGTCGGCCAGCCACCAGACCTCGGGCTTGGCCGACTGGTCGAGAAGCGGCGCGGGCCGGGTCGGGAAGGGCTGGGTCGCGGAATAGACCTCGCCCGGCACGTCGCCCTGCGGCACCGGCCGTTCCTCGATCGGCCAGACCGGTTCGCCCGTCAGGCGGTTCAGCACGAACAGGAACCCCATCTTGGTCGCCTGGATCAGCGCGGGCACCGTCTGGCCGTCGACGTCGATGTCCACCAGCGTCGGCGCCGAGTTGATGTCGTAGTCCCAGATGTCGTGATGCACGAGCTGGCGGGTCCAGACCATCCTGCCAGTCGCGAGGTCGAGCGCGGTGACGGCGGTGGTGGTCGGCAGCGCCGCGGTCCGGTTGCCGCCCCAGTAGTTCGGCGAGGGCGAGGAGACCGGCAGGTAGACAAGGCCATGCGCCTCGTCGACGGACATGCCGGCCCAGACGTTGGCGGTGCCGGTCTGGTCGCGGATGCCGGCGGGCAGGGTGTCGTAGGTCCATTCCAGCCGGCCCGTGCGCGCATCGACCGAGAAGACCGAGCCCGGCGGCGCCTGTTCATAGGCCCAGTCCTTGCCGGCCCAGCCGAAGATCAGGTGGTCGCCGACCACGGTCGGCGGCTGCAGCACCGACAGCGGCCAGCGCGCGTTGGTGGTGTTCCAGCGGTTCACGTCCAGCACGCCGTTGTCGGCAAAGCCGGCGCAGGGCGTGCCGCTGTCGGCGTCGACCGCGAAGATCCGCGCGTCCATCGTGCCGATGTAGACGATCTTCTGGCACGAGGCGCCCGGTTCGGGCGCGGCCGCCTGCCAATAGGCGACGCCGCGGTTCTTCAGCGCGGGCTGGGTCAGGGGCTTGAGTTCGGATTTGGTGTCGAAGGCCCATTTCTGCCGGCCCGTCCCGGGGTCGAGCGCGAGGATCCGGTAGAACGGCGTCCCGAGGTAGAGGGTGTCGTTGGCGAAGATCGGCGTCGCCGACCAGACGGTCTCGGTCCCGCCGCCACTGCCGTCGTCGACATCGCCGGTATGCACCTCCCATGCCTTTTGCAGCTGGCCCGCGTTGGCGGCGGTGATCTGGTCGAGCGGCGCGTATTTCTGCGCGTTGAGCTGGCCGTGGAAGCTGTCCCAGGTCGCCGTCGGCGGCACCAGCGGCCGGTCGGTCGGCGCGGGCAGCGGCGCGCCGTGCACGGTGCCGGTCTCGGGCGCATAGCCCGCGGGTGCGGCGAGGGTGGCGGTAGGCAGGGCGGTGGCGGCCAGCAGGGCGAGGGCGAGGGGCGCGCGGGTCATGCCGCCACCCCGCGGCGCGCCGGGGCGCGCGATTGCGCGAGATCGATCGCGAGCCCGGCAAGCGCGATCGCCATCGCGAGCACGAGCCAGCCCTCGTGCAGCAGGAGCCCGGCCAGCGCGGTGCCGAGGATGCCAAGGCCCGCGAGCGTGCGCAGCACGACGCGCCCGGCGCGCCCCGCCAGCGCCGGCAGCACCAGCGCCGCGGCGGCGACGAGCGCGGAGCTGACGATCACCAGAAGCGCGCCGCCCGAGCCGGTGACGCCGGTGAGCGGCACGAAATAGTTGTAAAGCGCGACCGCGCAGCCGCCGATCGCGCCTGCGAAGAGGACGATTGCGCCGCGTCGGCGGGACCGGGTGGGGGATGGCATGGGTCTGTCCTTCCTTGGGGGGCGGCGGGGCCCTGTCGGGGAAGGCCGGGAACGCGCCGGTCAGGTGCCGGCCACGCTGGCGGTCGTCCCGGTCGCGCGCCGCGGTTCGGGGAGCGGTCTGTCGGGTTGTCTTGCCGGGTGAGCTAAGCCGGGGCCGCGTCCCCGCCAGCGCCCGCCGGCCGAAATCCGCCCGGCGCGGCTTCACGACTGCGCGACACACCGCCGATCGCCGGGCCTTGGGCGGCGCGGCGGGACCCGGCCGGCGGGGCTGAATCACCCCGCCGGCGGCGGGGGACCGGACGCCTGCATGGCAGCCGCAGGCTGTCATTCCGTGCCCGCAGGCACCGCTGCGGTTGTTGCGGGATCGAAAACAGCGGCCCGGGGCGCGACCGCCGCGGGCGAAGGCCCGGAATTGCCGATTGGCAATTCGCGCAACACCCCGGGATAAAACGCATAATTCGCGAAACGTCACCGGTGCGGGGGCGGGCTTTTCGGCGGGAACTTTTCCCCTGATCCCGGCGTCTTGTGGGTGTCCCGTTCCCCTCTGGCGGGGCTTTAGCTGGCCATGAGCGGATAATCGCCCTATTATACCGTGCAGATGCAGAAACCAGACGACAGCCAACCGACCGTCGCCGGGCTTGATCGGCCCTCATCGAAACCCGACCAGGGAGAGCGCGCGGTGACCCAGCCGCCCGACCCACCCGGCGCGGAGATCCCCGTCCCCCGCGACGGTGCGCCACGACCTTACAGCGCCATCGCCGTGATCGGCGGCGGCTCGTGGGGCACGGCGCTTGCCACCGTGGCCGCCCGCGCCGGCCGCGACACGCGGCTGTGGCTGCGCGACGCGGCGCTGGCCGACGAGATCAACCGCGACCACGTCAATTCGCGCTACCTGCCCGGCATCGCGCTGCCCGAGCGGCTGGTGGCGATGACCGACATGGCCGCGGCGCTGAAGGGCGCCGAGGCGGTGCTGCTGGTCACGCCCTCGACCACGATCCGCGACATGGCCGAGAAGATCGCCGCGCTGTCGCCGCGCGGGATCCCGATCTTCGTCTGCGCCAAGGGGATCGAGAAGGGCTCGGGCCTGCTGATGTCCGACGTGGCCAGCCAGATGGCGCCGGAGCGCCCGGTCGGCACCGTCACCGGCCCGACCTTCGCGACCGAGACCGCCGCCGGCCATCCGACCGCGGTCACCGTCGCCTGCACCTCGGACGTGCGCACCCCGCCGGGGCAGCGCGCCGCGGCGCGGATGGCGCTGTCGCTGACCACCGACAGCTTCCGGCCCTATGTCTCGGACGACATGCCGGGGGTCGAGGTCGGCGGCGCGGTGAAGAACGTGATCGCCATCGCCTGCGGCATCCTTGCCGGGGCGGGCTTCGGCGAGAACAGCCGCGCGGCGCTGATCACCCGCGGTCTCGACGAGATGAAGGAGCTGGCGGTGCGCCTGGGCGGCCGGCGCGAGACGGTCACCGGCCTTGGCGGGCTTGGCGACCTGATGCTGACTTGTTCGTCGCAGCAGTCGCGCAACTTCTACTACGGGTTCCAGCGCGGGCAGGGCGTCGCCGATGCCGATGTCTTCGACGGCAAGCCCGTGGTGGTCGAGGGCCGGCACAATGCCGTCACCGTCACCGACCTGGCGCGGCGGCTGAACCTGCACATGCCGATCTCGGAGATGGTGCGCGCCATCGTCGCCGAGGATGCGCCCATCGGCGAAGCCTTCGCCGCCTACTGGGCCTCGCCCATCCGCGCCGAGCGGCGCGGGCTGGAACTGGAATTCGCGCACCCGGCCGTCGAGGCCGTGACGCGCCGCTTCGAGGATATGACCGGATGACCCTGCTTGCCGAACACGAGATCGACACCGCGACGCTGGTGTCGGACCGAAGCGCCTGGAAATTCGTGCTGGCGACGGATCTCGACGGCACCTTCCTTGGCGGGACCGACGAGATGCGCCAGAGCCTCTACGACTGGATCGAGGCGCGGCGCGGCGAGGTCGGGCTGATCTTCGTCACCGGCCGCGATCCCGGCTTCATCGCCGAGCTGTGCGGCACCGGGAAGGCGCCCTGGCCCGACTATGTCGTGGGCGATGTCGGCACCACCATCGCCGGCGTCGACCGCAAGGCCGGGGGCCTTGCGCCGATCGCGGCGCTCGAGGGGCACATCCGCGAGGCCTGGGGCGATCGCGGCGACTGGATCCGCGGCGTGCTGAAGGATGCGCCGGGCCTGTCGGAACAGCAGACGCCGTTCCGCCACCGGGTGTCCTATCACTGGGACCCGGTCGCCTATGACCCGGCCTCGGTCGCCGAGCTTGAGGCCGCGGGGCTCGACATCCTGATCTCGCACGGCTGCTACCTGGACGTGCTGCCGGGCGGCGTCAGCAAGGGCCCGTCGCTGCTGCGGCTGCTGGGCCAGCTGTCGATCCCGAAGGACCGGGTGCTGGTCGCGGGCGACACGCTCAACGACCTGTCGATGTTCCAGACCGGCCTGCACGGCGCCGTCGTCGGCGAGAGCGAGGCGGGCCTGCTCGAGGCCACGCGCGGCCTGCCGCTCGCCCGGCACTGCGACCTGCCCGGCACCGGCGGCATCGCCGAGGCGATCCGGGCCTTCGGACTGCATCCCACGCCCCCGGCAGAGGTGACAGCATGAGCCGCCAGAAATCCGATCTCGTCGTCGTCTACCACCGCCAGCCCTACGAGGAGCACGTCCGCGAGGACGGCACCGTCGAGCTGCGCGAGAACCGCAGCCCGAACGGCGTCGTGCCGACGCTGAAGGGCGTGATGGGCAAGATGGGCAACGGCGCCTGGGTGGCGTGGAAACATGCCGAGGACCCGTCGAACCCCGAGTTCGAGCGGGTGATCGACATCGAGGACAGCTATGGCAGCTACAAGGTCAGCCGCCTGCCGCTGACCCCGGCGCAGGTGTCGAGCTTCTATCACGTCACCTCCAAGGAGGCGTTCTGGCCGATCCTTCACGGCTTCAAGGAACGCTACAACTACGACCCGGTCGACTGGCCGACCTTCCGCGAGGTGAACTGGGCCTTTGCCGAGGCCGCCGCCAACATCGTCTCGGACGAAGGGGTGGTGTGGATCCACGACTACAACCTGTGGCTGGTGCCGGGCTATCTGCGCCAGCTGAAGCCGCAGGCGAAGATCGCCTTCTTCCACCACACGCCCTTCCCCTCGGCCGACATGTTCAACGTGCTGCCCTGGCGCGAAGAGATCATCCGCTCGCTTCTGGCCTGCGATTCCGTGGGCTTCCACATCCCGCGCTATGCGCAGAACTTCACGAGCGTCGCGCATTCGCTGACCTCGGCGCGCACGGTGCAGGATCACCGCACCGAAGAGAACATGACCCCGCGCGGCGCGGCGCTGTCGGAACGCTTCACCCCCGACACGATGATCTACAAGGGCCGCAAGGTGCATGTGGAGACCAACCCCGTCGGCGTGAACTACGACTATCTCGAAGAGCTGTCCGAGGGCGAGGAGGTCGCCGAGAAGGTGCAGGCGATCCGCGACTGGATGGGCGACGGGCAGCTGGTGCTGTCGGTCAGCCGCACCGACTACACCAAGGGCAACATCGAGCAGCTCGAGGCCTTCGAGCGGCTGCTGATCCGCCGCCCCGAACTGAAGGGGCAGGTGCGGCTGATGCTGGTGTCGGTCGGCGCGAACCGCAACATGACCGCCTACGAGGAGGTGCAGACCAAGATCGAGGAGCTGACCGGCCGGATCAACGGCACGCACGGCACCTTCGAATGGCAGCCTGTGTCGCTGATCTCGACCGCGATCCCGCTGGCGGAACTGGTCAGCTACTACCGCGCGGCCGATGTCTGTTCGATCACGCCGCTCGCGGACGGCCTGAACTTGGTCGCGGCCGAGTATTGCGTGGCCAAGGGGCACGAGAAGGACGGCGCGCTGATCCTGTCGGAATTCGCCGGCTGCGCGGTGCTGCTGAACGGCGCGATCCCGGTGAACCCGTTCAGCCACGCCTCGATGGACCGCGCGCTGGATCAGGCGCTGGCGATGTCGCCCGAGGAGAAGCGGGCGCGGATGAAGGAGCTGCGGACCTCGGCCAAGCGGTGGAACATCACCCAGTGGCGCGAGGCGACCACCGGGCTGTTCACCACCCTGCGCGAAGAGCCGGCGGTGGAAGAGACCATCACCTGATCCCGCCCTCTCCAGGCGGCGGCACCTTTGCCGCTGCGCGGGGCGGGCGGTCCCGTTGACTTCGGGGCATTGGTTAACGGACTTGCGCGCGGCGGAGTGTCGCGCGTAACGTTTCCGTTATGTACAAGCAAAAGCTTGGCCAAGACTTTGCCCTAGGGGGAGACATGGGAATGACCTACGCCAAAGCCTTTACCGGCGCGGCGCTCGCGCTCGGCCTGATCGCGACGGCTGCCTCGGCGCAGCAGATGAGCTTCTTCCGCATCGGCACCGGCGGCACGGCCGGCACCTACTATCCGATCGGCGGCCTGATCGCGAACGCGATCTCGAATCCGCCGGGCTCGCGCGCCTGCGACGCGGGCGGCTCGTGCGGGGTGCCCGGGCTCGTCGCCTCGGCGCTGGCCTCGAACGGGTCGGTCGCCAACGTGAACGCCATCGCCGGCGGCACGCTGGAATCGGCCTTCGCCCAGTCCGACGTCGCCAGCTGGGCCTATAACGGCACCGGCATCTGGGAGGGCAAGCCCGCTGTCGAGAGCCTGCGCGCGATCGCCAACCTCTATCCGGAATCGATCCACCTCGTGGCCTCGGCCGCGTCGGGGGTGAAATCGGTGGCCGACCTGAAGGGCAAGCGCGTCTCGATCGACGAGCCGGGCTCGGGCACGCTGGTCGACGCGAAGATCATCCTGGAAGGCTACGGCCTGTCGGAAAGCGACATCACGGTCGAGAACCTCAAGCCCGACCAGGCCGCCGACCGGATGCGCGACGGCGCGATGGACGCGTTCTTCTTCGTCGGCGGCTATCCCGCGGGCGCGATCGCCGAGCTGGCGAGCCAGCACGAGATCACGCTGGTGCCGATCAGCTGCACCGAGGCGCCGACGATCTGCGAGAACTACACCTTCTTCGCCGAGGACACCGTCCCGGGCGGCACCTACGACAACGTCGCCGAGGACACGCCGACGCTGGCGGTGGGCGCGCAGTGGATCACCTCGGCCGACCAGCCCGAGGAGCTGATCTACGAGATCACCAAGGCGATGTGGAACGACTCGACGCGCAAGCTGCTCGACTCGGGCCATGCCAAGGGCAAGGCGATCACCAAGGAGAACGCGGTGAAGGGCCTTGGCATCCCGCTGCATCCGGGCGCCGAGAAGTTCTACAAGGAAGCCGGCCTGATCAAGTGATCGGCCGCGGCTGACGATCTGCGGCGCGGGGGTCTTCATGCCCCCGCGCCCTTCTTGCATCCGAAGGACGGAGAGCGGGCCGATGGCGACGCATGACCACCGCGCGGCGGGCGATGACGAGATCCGCAGCCTGTCGGCCGAGGAGCTGCAGGCGCTGGAGGAGAAGTTCGACCCCGAGCTTCGGTTCCGCACGCTCGCGTTTCCGCTGAGCCTGCTGGCGGCGCTGATCCTGTTCGGCCTGTCGTGCTATCACTACTACACCGCCGGCTTCGGCATCCCGCAGGCGGTGGTGCACCGCGGCGGGCACCTGGCGGCGACGCTGGCGCTGACCTTCCTCAGCTTCTCGGCCTTCGGCCGGCGCGAGGTCGCGCCCTCGGCGCTGGCGCCCTTCGGGCTGCCGCTGATCGACTGGGTCTTCGCGATCGCGGGCACGGTGGCCGCGTTCTACGTGCCGTGGATCTATGACGATCTCGCGTTCCGGGTCGGCAACCCGCTGCCGATCGACGTGATCATGGGCACGGTGCTGATCGTGGTGCTGCTCGAGGCGGTGCGCCGCTCGATGGGCTGGCCGCTGCCGGTGATCGCCTGCCTGTTCATCGCCTATGCCTGGTTCGGCCGCTCGATGCCCGGCATCCTCGTGCATCCGGGGGCGAGCTGGTCGGGGATCGTCAACCACCTGTATCTCACCTCGCAGGGGATCTACGGCACCGCGCTGGGGGTGATCGCGACCTATGTCTTCCACTTCGTGCTGTTCGGGGTGATGGCGCAGCGCATCGGGCTGGGGCAGCTGTTTATCGACGTCGCCTCGGCGCTGGCCGGGCGCTATGCGGGCGGGCCCGCCAAGGTCTCGGTCGTGTCGTCGGCGATGCTGGGCTCGATCTCGGGCTCGTCGATCGCGAACACGGTGACGACGGGGGCGCTGACGATCCCGGCGATGATCCGCATCGGCTATCCGCGCCACTTCGCCGCCGCGGTCGAGGCCGCGGCCTCGACCGGGGGCCAGATCACGCCGCCGGTGATGGGCGCGGTCGCCTTCCTGATGATCGAATACCTGGGCGTGCCGCTGACCACGATCCTGACCGCGGCGCTGGTGCCCGCGTTCATGCACTTCTTCGGCGTCCTCGTGCAGGTGCATCTCGAGGCGCGGCGGCTGGGCCTGCGCGGCCTGAGCCGGGACGAGCTGCCGAATGCCTGGAAGGTGCTGAGGGAAGGCTGGCTGTCCACGATCCCGCTGATCCTGCTGGTGGCGATCCTGCTGTCGGGGCGCACGCCCTTTGCCGCCGCCTTCTGGGCGATCACCTCGTGCATCGCGGTGCTGGTGATCCAGCAGGTGATGGCGAACGGGGTGGCCAAGGGCGTGGCCGAGGCCGCGCGCGGCGTCTGGGAAGGCTTCATCCTGGGCGCCAAGCAGTCGCTGTCGGTGACCGCCGCCGCGGCGCTGGTCGGCGTGGTCATCGGCGTCGTCACCCTGACCGGCGTCGGCTTCAAGATCGCCTACATGGTCACGAGCGTCGCCGCCGGCTGGGCCGAGGGGCTGTCGGGCGCGCTGGCCTTCCTGCCGTTCGAGGTGATGAGCGTGGCGACGATGACGCTGCTGTTCACGCTGATCCTGACGGCGGTCGTGTGCATCCTGATGGGCTGCGGCATCCCGACCACGGCGAATTACATCATCATGGTCGCCGTCGCGGCGCCGGTGCTGGGAATGCTGAACGTCCAGCCGATCGTCGCGCATTTCTTCGTGTTCTACTACGGCGTGCTGGCCGACATCACGCCGCCGGTCGCGATGGCGGCCTATGCCGCCGCCGGCATCGCGGGCGCCAATGCCTTCAAGGCCGGCAACACCGCCTTCCGGCTGGGCATGGGCAAGGTGCTGGTCCCGTTCGTCTTCGCCTTCCAGCCCGCGCTGCTGCTGGTGACCGACGGCTTCACCTGGGGGGCCTTCGCGCTTGCGCTGTTCGGGGCGGTGGCCGGGGTCTGGGTGCTGGCCGCGGCCGTCACCGGCTGGCTGTTCGCGCCGCTGCGGTCGTGGGAGCGGCTGCTGCTCGCGCTGGCCGCGCTGCTGCTGATCGCGCCCGAGCTGACGGTGACGGTGATCGGCCTCGTGCTGATCGCGCCGGTCGCGGCGCGCCAGCTGATGGCCCGCCCCGCCGCGGCATGATTGCCGCCGTGTGACCGGCGCAGTGTGACCGCCGAAGCCTGACCGCGGTGGCGCGGTTCCGCTCTGCCTGAACTATGGGCAGACGACCCGCGCCGGCCCGGTCCGGCGCGGGTTTTTCTTTCCAAACGGTCAAATTTTTGGACACTGGCGGAAAACCATAGCCATACGAACGAACGGGGAGACTGCCATGACCATCCGACTGACCCGCCGCCACCTGCTGGCCAGCGGCGCCGCCGCCTCGACCCTGGCGCTGGGGCTGCCCCTGCGGGCGCAGGCCGCGCCGATCAAGGTCGCGGGGATCTACACCGTTCCGGTCGAGCAGCAGTGGGTGAGCCGCATCCACCTGGCCGCCGTCGCCGCGCAGGAGGCCGGCGAGATCGAGTACACCTATACCGAGAACGTCTCGAACACCGATTACCCGCGGGTGATGCGCGAATATGCCGAGGGCGGCACCCAGCTGATCCTGGGCGAGGTCTTCGGCGTCGAGCAGGAGGCGCGCGAGGTGGCGATGGACTATCCCGACACCGCCTTCCTCGTCGGGTCGTCGTTCAAGCCCGACGGCAGCCTTGAGAACTTCGGCGTCTTCGACAACTACATCCAGGATGCCAGCTACCTGACCGGCATCGTCGCGGGCGCGATGTCGAAGACCGGCAACATCGGCATGGTCGGCGGCTTCCCGATCCCCGAGGTCAACCGGCTGATGCATGCCTTCATGGCCGGCGTGAAGGAGACGCGTCCCGACGCCACCTTCCAGATCAGCTTCATCGGGTCGTGGTTCGATCCGCCCAAGGCCAAGGAGACCGCGATCGCGATGGTCGAGGGCGGCGCGGACGTGCTTTATGCCGAGCGCTTCGGCGTGTCGGACGCGGCGATGGAGAAGGGCGTGCTGGCGATCGGCAACGTGATCGACACCCAGGCCGACTATCCCCAGACCGTCGTCGCCTCGGCGCTGTGGGACTTCGGGCCGACGCTGGCGGCGGCGCTGGCGAAGGTCAAGGCGGGGGACTTCGCCTCGGACGACTACGGGATCTATTCCTTCATGAAGGAGGGCGGCGCCTCGCTCGCCCCGTTCGGCACCTTCGAGGGCAAGATCCCGGCCGCGGCGCTGGAGCTGATCGCGGCGAAGCAGGCCGCGATCATGGACGGCAGCTTCGAGGTCGAGATCGACGACAGCGAACCCTCGGCCTGATGACGCTGCCCGCGCAGAGATGGCCCGCGCTGAGACTGACCGGGATCACCAAGCGTTTCGGCGCGGCGCTGGCCAATGACGGCATCTCGCTGTCGGTCCAGCCCGGCGAGGTGGTGGCGCTGCTGGGCGAGAACGGCGCGGGCAAGACCACGCTGATGAACATCCTGTTCGGCCATTACACGGCCGATGCGGGCACGATCGAGGTGGCGGGCCGCGCGCTGCCGCCGGGCCAGCCGCGGGCGGCGCTGGCGGCGGGCGTGGGCATGGTGCACCAGCATTTCACGCTGGCCGAGAACCTGACGGTGCTGGACAACCTGCTGCTGGGGACGCGGCCGCTGTGGCGCCCCGGCGCGGGCCGCACGGCGGCGCGGGCGCGGATCACGGCGCTGTCGCGCGACTTCGGCCTGGCGGTGGACCCCGGCGCGCGGGTGGCCGAGCTGTCGGTGGGCGAGCGGCAGCGGGTCGAGATCCTCAAGGCGCTCTACCGGCAGGCGCGGGTGCTGATCCTGGACGAGCCGACCGCGGTGCTGACCCCGCAGGAGGCCGAGGCGCTGTTTGCCACGCTGCGCCGGGCGGTGGCGCAGGGGCTTGCGGTGATCTTCATCTCGCACAAGCTGCACGAGGTGATGGCGATCGCGGACCGGGTGGTGGTGCTGCGCCACGGCCGCGTCGCGGGCGAGGCGCGGATCGCGATGACCGACCCGGCGCGGCTGGCCGCGATGATGGTCGGCGCCGAGGTCGCGGCCCCCGCCGTCGCCCCCGCGCGCGAGGGGGGCGTGGCGATGCGCCTGTCGGGCGTGTCGACCGCCGGGTTCCGGCCCGACCTGCGCGCGCTGTCGCTGGATCTGGTCGCGGGGCGGATCACCGGGCTGGCCGGGGTGTCGGGCAACGGGCAGGGGGCGCTTGCGGCGCTGGTGGCGGGGCTTGCGCGCCCGGCCGCGGGCCGGATCGAGATCGCGGGCGGCGCCGTCGCCGACTGGTCGCCGCGCGCGGCGGTCGGGCACGGCATCGCGCGCATCCCCGAGGACCGCCACCACGACGGCACGATCGGCGATTTCACCCTGGCCGAGAACGCGGTGCTGGAGCGCCTGCGCGACCGCCGCTTTTCGCGCCGCGGCTGGATCGACCGGGCGGCGGTGCGCGCCCATGCCGAGGCGCTGATCCGCGGCTATGACATCCGCTGCCCCGGCCCCGAGGCGCGGATCCGGCTTCTGTCGGGGGGCAACATGCAAAAGCTGATCCTGGGCCGCGTGCTCGAGGAAGATCCGGCGATCATCCTGGCGAACCAGCCGGTGCGCGGGCTGGACATCGGGGCGGTGGGCTTCGTGCAGGACCGGCTGCTGGCGGCGCGGGCGCGCGGGGCGGCGGTCCTGCTGATCTCGGAGGATCTCGAAGAGGTGATGGCGCTGGCGGACGTGGTCCACGTGATCTCGCAGGGGCGGCTGTCGCCCGGGTTCGCGCGCGGCAGCATGACCGCGGCGGGGCTGGGGCTGTGGATGGCGGGGCAGGGGTTCGACGATGCGGCTTGAACCGATCGCCGCGCCGACGCTGGCGCGCCGCCTGCTGCCGCCGGTCGTCGCGCTGGGCTGCGTCGCGGTCTTCGGCGGCGCGCTCGCGGCGCTGGCGGGGGCCGATCCGCTGGCGATCTTCGGCCTGATCGTGACCGGCGCGGCCGGGTCGAAATTCGCCGCGCTCGAGACGCTGAACCGCGCGACGCCGCTGATCTTCACCGGGCTTGCGGTGGCGGTCGCGTTCCGCGCGCGGCTGTGGAACATCGGCGCCGAGGCGCAGCTTTACGCCGGCGCGCTGATGGCCGTGGTGCTGGGCAGCGGCGCGCTGCCCTGGCCGGGCTATGCGCTGATCCCGGCGATGCTGGCCGCCGCGATGGCCGCGGGCGCGCTGATGCTGATCGGGCCGGCGGTGCTGAAGCTGCGCTTTGGCGTCGACGAGGTCGTGACCACGCTTCTGCTGAACTTCGTCATGCTGCTGTTCGTCTCGATGCTGCTCGAGGGGCCGCTGAAGGACCCGATGGGCATGGGCTGGCCGCGATCCCCCGCGATCCTGCGCGAGGCGCGGCTGCCGCGCATCGTCACCGGCCTGCGACTGCACTGGGGCTTTGGCCTTGCGCTGATCGCCGCGGTCGCGGTCTGGGTGATCGACCGGCGCACCGTCGCCGGGTTCGAGATGCGCGCCGTCGGCGCGGGCGAGGCCGCGGCGCGCTTCGCCGGGATCCGGGTGCCGCGGGTGGTGATCGCCACCGCGGCGCTGTCGGGCGCGCTCGCCGCGCTTGCGGGGCTGTCCGAGGTCGCGGGGCTGCGCGGCGCGCTGACGATGGATCTGAGCCCGGGCTATGGCTACACCGGCATCGTCGTGGCGATGCTCGCGGGGCTCAACCCGCTGGGGGTGGTGGCGGCGGCGCTGTTCGTCGCCGCGATCTCGGTCGGGGCGGACAGCATGAGCCGCGCGGCGGGGGTGCCCACCTACATCGCCGACATGCTGCTGGCGGCGGCGCTGCTGGCGATGGTGCTGGCGCTGATGCTGACGCGCTACAGGGTGCGGCGGGCATGATCGACATCCTTCTGTCCGTCAGCTTCTGGGTCGCGATGGTGCGCATCGCCTCGCCGCTGATCTTCGCCACGCTGGGCGAGCTTCTGTGCGAACGCGCCGGCGTGCTGAACCTGGGGATCGAGGGGATCATGGTCGCGGGCGCCTTCGCGGGCTGGTACGCGGCCTATGCCGGGCTGGGCCTGTGGCCCGCCGTCGCGGTGGCCTTCGCGACGGGCATGGCCTTCGGCGCGCTGCACGCGGGCCTGACCGTGGCCTTCGGCCTGTCGCAGCACGTGGTCGGCATCGGCATCACGCTTCTGGCCACCTCGGCCAGCTATTACGCCTATCGCCTCGCGCTGCCCGAGGTCACCTCGCCGCCGCGGATCGAGGCCTTCGCGACCTGGCCGGTGCCGGGGCTGTCGGCGATCCCGCTGATCGGCCCGGCGCTGTTCGACCAGACGCCGCTGACCTACCTTGCCTACGGGGTCGCGGTCGCGCTGGCGCTGGTGCTGGCGCGCACGCCGCTGGGGCTGGCGATCCGCGCGGTGGGCGAGAACCCGGCCGCGGTCGAGGCGCAGGGCCTGTCGGTTTCGGGGCTGCGCACGCTTGCGGTGGTGGCGGGGTCGGGGCTGATGGCGGTGGGGGGCAGTTTCCTGACGCTGTCGGCGTTCAATTCCTTCTTCTTCGAGATGGTGAACGGGCGCGGCTGGATCTGCATCGCGCTGGTGGTGTTCGGCGGCTGGCGGCCGGGCAAGGCGGTGGCGGGGGCGTTCCTGTTCGCGGCCTTCGACGCGTTGCAGATCCGGCTGCAGCAGACGCCGATGGGGGCGGCGGTGCCCTACCAGCTGTTCCTGATGCTGCCCTACCTGCTGTCGATCGCGGCGCTGATCGCGATGTCGCGCCGCGCCGCGGTGCCGGCCGCGCTGATGCTGCCCTTCCGCAAGGGCGAGAGATGAGGACGTTCTGAGATGGCCGAGTTCGATCTGATCGTGACGGGCGGCACGCTGCCCGACGGCCGCGTGGCCGACATCGCCATCCGCGGCGACCGCATCGTCGCGGTCGGGGCGCTGCCCGAGGGCGCCATCGCCGGCGAGGTGATCGACGCGACCGGCGATCTGGTCAGCCCGCCCTTCGTCGATCCGCATTTCCACATGGACGCCACGCTGAGCTATGGCCTGCCGCGGGTGAACGCCAGCGGCACGCTTCTCGAGGGCATCGCGCTGTGGGGCGAGCTGAAGCGGATCGTCACCGTCGAGGAGATGGTCGAGCGGGGCCTGCAGTATTGCGACTGGGCGGCCTCGATGGGGCTGCTGGCGATCCGCAGCCATGTCGACACCTGCGACGACCGGCTTCTGGGCGTGCAGGCGATGCTCGAGCTGCGCGAGAAGGTGAAGGGCTACATCGACCTGCAGCTGGTGGCCTTCCCGCAGGACGGCTTCCTGCGCGACCCGACCGCGCGGGCCAACACGATCCGCGCTCTGGACATGGGCGTCGAGGTGGTGGGCGGCATCCCGCATTTCGAACGCACGATGGCCGACGGCGCGGCCTCGCTGGCCGAGCTGTGCCGGATCGCGGCCGAGCGCGGCCTGATGGTCGACATCCATTGCGACGAGACCGACGACCCGATGAGCCGCCACATCGAGACGCTGGCGGACGAGACCATCCGCCACGGGCTGCAGGGCAGGGTGGCGGGCAGCCACCTGACCTCGATGCATTCGATGGACAACTACTATGTCTCGAAGCTGTTGCCCCTGATCGCCGAGGCCGGGATCTCGGCCATCCCGAACCCGTTGATCAACATCATGCTGCAGGGCCGGCACGACAGCTTCCCCAAGCGCCGCGGCCTGACGCGGGTGCGCGAGATGCAGGCCGCGGGCATCCGCGTGGGCTGGGGGCAGGACTGCGTGCTGGACCCGTGGTATTCGCTGGGCACGGCCGACATGCTGGACGTGGCCTTCATGGGGCTGCATGTCGCGCAGATGTCGCACCCGGCCGAGATGGCGCGCTGCTTCGAGATGGTGACCGAAACCAACGCGGCGATCCTCGGGCTGGACGGCTACGGGATCGCGGCGGGCAAGACGGCCTCGCTGGTGGTGCTGGATGCGAAGGACCCGGTCGATGCGCTGCGGCTGCGCCCGGCGCGGCTGGCGGTGGTGTCGAAGGGCCGGGTGATCGCGCGCAGCCCGCGCGCCGATGCCACGCTCGCGATCCCGGGCCGGCCGGGTACCGTGCGGCGGCGCAGCCCGCGCTAGCGGGCCCCGCGCCGGGTCAGAGCGACTTGATGTAGACCGCGTTCGAGCGGTCGATGTGATCGCCCATCGCGAAGCAGGCGTTGTGGCCGTCGCCGGCCTCGATGAAATCGACGATGCGGTGATGCTCGCCCATCGTCACCACCTCCTGCCCCGACCAGTGCAGCAGCCCCTCGTGGTAGCGGAAGATCCAACGCAGCATGGTCTGGCTGATCGCGGCGAACAGCGGGTTGCCGGTCATCATCGCGATCCGGCTGTGGAAGCGGATGTCGGCGGCGATGAAGGCCTTGGCGTCGCGCATCATCTCGGCCTGATCGGCGAGGATGGCGCGCAGCTCGGCGATGTCCTCGGGCGTGGTCCGCTGCGCGGCGGCCTGCACCATGCCGCATTCGAACATCCGGCGCGCTTCCTTCAGGTGGCCAAGCTGCTGCGGTTCGGCCAGCAGCATCAGCTGCGCGACCGCGTCGATGCGCTGCAGCACGCTGCCCACCGTCAGCACGTTGACCCGGCTGCGCTCGCCATGGGCGATGGTGATCAGGCCCATGGTCTGCAGCTGCTGCAACGCCTCGCGCACCGCGGGGCGGCCTACGCCGAACCGCTCCATCAGTTCGCGTTCCGAGGGCAGGTTGTCCCCCGGGGCAAGCTGGCCGCTCTCGATCATCTCCTGAAGTCGGTCCAGGACACCGTCGGAGAGCTTGCGCCGCACGATGCGCTGTCGGCCCGTCGCGTCGGTCTCCGGAGGGATCGGCGGGGGCAGGGAACGCGCGCGCATGATACAAATCTCCTAAGCAGGGTAGGAAATATTGGTTTGAGAGCGCTTCCGCAACTGTGCGCTGTGCCCGTGGTACGGAATATTTACCAGTGTGGCGCGACTGTCGCTGCGGTTGCACGCATTGGCGCGGCGGTTCCGTCGCGGGGGCCCGAAACTTTTCCCGCCGCACTGGCGCCGCCGCGGAATTCCCGCCGCAGAATTCCTGCGGGGGCGTCGGGGCGCGGCTTTCCCGTGCCCGGCAGGGCCGCTAGGCTTTCCACGATGTGGAAGCGGGGGCGGGAATGGTTCAGGCGGTGGATCGGGCGCTGGCGCTGATCGAGCATCTGGCCGAGGCCGAGGAGGGCGCGCGGCTGTCGGACGCGGCGCGGGCGGTGGGGCTGGCGCCCTCGACCGCGCACCGGCTGCTGACGACGATGGAGCAGCGCGGCTTCGTGCAGTTCGCCGCCGCGACGGGGCGGTGGTATGTCGGCCGGCGGGCCTTCGCGGTCGGCGCGGCCTTTTCGCGGCGCGAGAACCTGGTGGCGCCGGCGCTGCCGATCCTGCGCCGGCTGCGCGACGCCACGCGCGAGACGGCGAACCTGGGCGTGATCGAGGACGGGGTGGTGCGCACCGTGGCGCAGGTGGAAAGCCGCGAGATCATGCGCGCGATCGCCAGCCCGGGCGGGCGCACGCCGGTCGGCTGCTCGGGCATGGGCAAGGCGATCGTCGCGGCCTGGCCCGATGCCGCGATCGAGGCGCTGGTGGCGCGCCACGGGCTGGCGCCGAAGACGCCGCGCAGCCTGACGACACCGGCGGCGCTGATGGCCGAGATCGCGCGGGTGCGCGCGCAGGGCTATGCGGTGGATGACGAGGAATTCGTGGCCGGGATGCGCTGCGTCGCGGCCGTGGTGCGCGACGCGGGCGGCGAGCCGGTCTGCGCGGTGTCGATCTCGGGCCTGGCGGCGCGGGTGACGCAGGCTTCGGTGCCCGAGCTGGCGCAGGTCGTGCGCCGCGCGGCCGAGGCGCTGACCGAGGCGCTGGCCGGGCGCGCCGACGGACAGCAAAAGGGGCCGGCCACTCCCCACGGGTGACCGGCCCCCCTCGCGCGCTCCGAGGTACAGGCGGAGGCGTCTTGCGCGACCTCAGGCGTCTTTCGAGTGCGAAAGGTCACCGATGGTGACGTCGAGATCACGGTTCTCGCCGTGGCGCAGCACGGTCAGCTTCTCGGTCGTGCCGGGCTTGGTGTCGGCCACGGCGCGGGTCAGGTCGTGCACGGTGTCGATCTTGGTCTTGCCGATGTTGAGAAGGATGTCGCCGTTCTGCAGGCCCGCCTTGTCGGCCGGGCTGCCCGGGACGACCGCGGCGACCACCGCGCCCTTCTCGTTGTCATAGCCCAGCACCTGCGCGACCTCGTCGCTCATCGGGCGGATCTGCACGCCGAGCCAGCCGCGGCTGATCTCGCCGCCGTTCTCGAGCTGGCCGACCACGTTCTGCACGAGGTCCGAGGGCACGGCGAAGCCGATGCCGACCGAGCCGCCGTCGGGCGAGAAGATCGCGGTGTTGACGCCGATCACCTGGCCCTGCTCGTTGAACAGCGGCCCGCCCGAGTTGCCGCGGTTGATGGCGGCGTCGGTCTGGATGTAGTCGTCATAGGGCCCGGCCTGGATGTCGCGCGACTTGGCCGAGATGATCCCCGAGGTCACCGTGCCGCCCAGCCCGAAGGGCGAGCCGACCGCCAGCACCGCGTCGCCGACCCGCATCGTGTCGCTGTTGCCGAAGTTCACCGCCGGCAGGTCGACATCGGCGCTGATCTTGATCACGGCCACGTCCGTCATCGGGTCGGTGCCGATCACCTTGGCGTCGAAGCTGCGGCCGTCCGACAGCTTGACCTTCACCGTCTCGGCGCCGTCGACGACGTGGTTGTTGGTGACGATCGTGCCGTCCTTGTTGATGATGAAGCCCGAGCCGACGCCCATCACCGGCTTCGAGTTGCCCTCCATCGCGCCCGGGGGGATGCCCGGCATGCCGAAGCGGCGCTGCAGCTCCTGCATCATCTGCATCTGCTCTTTCTGCTGGTCCGACATCTCGGGCTGCTTCTCGGTCACCTCGATGTAGACGACCGAGGGGGCGAGCTTCTCGACGAGATCGGCATAACCGCCGGCGGGCACGGCGAGGGCGGGCGAGGCCGTCATCATCGCGGCGCCGCTCGCGCCCACGGCCGCGGTGATCGCGAGCCCGGCAAGCGCGGAGCGGGAGGCCTTGGAGCGGGTGATGGTGCGAATGGACATGAGATCCTCCGGTGTGACTGTCTGGTGCCGTGGTCCGTGGCCGGGGTCGTCCCGTCGCCGTCTCGGCATGGTGGTCAATCTGGGCCGCCGGTTTCGCCGCTGCCTGTCGTCGCGATTACATCTGTGTAATCGGGCCGGGCCGGGGGGTTACGGTTCTGTAATCTGCGCGTCAGGCCGGCGAGAGGGCGGCGCGCCAGACCGGCGGGGACACTCGCCATCGGCGCGGGTTTCGCCTAACTGGAGGAAGGGCCATGCCCGACGCTGCCACCCCGACCCGGACACCCGCGGGAGACGACATGAAGATACTCGTGCTCGAGGACGACCGCACCACCGGCGACTACATCGTCGACGGGCTCGCGCGCGAGGGGCATTCCGTCGATTTGCTGACCGAGGGGCGCGAGGGGCTGATCCGCGCCACCACCGCCGATTACGACGTGATGGTGGTCGACCGGATGCTGCCCGGGCTTGACGGTCTGTCGGTGGTGCGCACGCTGCGCGCCTCGGGCAACCTGACGCCGGTCCTGTTCCTGACCTCGCTCGGCGGGGTCGACGACCGGATCGAGGGGCTGAACGCGGGCGCCGACGACTACCTGACCAAGCCCTTCGCCTTCGGCGAGCTGTCGGCGCGGCTGTCGGCGCTGGCGCGGCGGCCGCAGATGAAGGCCGAGGAGACGGTGCTGGCGGCGGGCGACCTGAAGATGGACTTGATCCGGCGCCGGGTGACGCGGGCGGGGCAGGAGATCGACCTGCTGCCGCGGGAATTCGCGCTGCTGGAACACCTGCTGCGCCGCAAGGGCCGGGTGCAGACCCGCACCATGCTGCTCGAGGCGGTGTGGGACCTGAACTTCGATCCGCAGACCAACGTGGTGGAAACCCATGTCAGCCGGCTGCGCGCCAAGGTCGACCGGCCCTTCGATCGCGAGCTGATCGAGACCGTGCGCGGCGCCGGCTACCGGATCGCGGAATGAGCCGCCGGCCGGCGCGGGGGCTGTGGCTGTCGACGCCGGTGCGGCTGGCGGGCGGGCTGGTGGCGCTGTTCACGCTGGCCAGCATGGGCACGCTGGGCGCGTCCTATGTCGTCACCCGCGCCGCGCTGGCCGAAGGGCTGCGCGACGACCTGCGCAGCGCGGTCGCGGGCTATGCCGCGGCGCCGACCCCCGGCGCGATCGGCGAGCTGGTCGCGGCCGAGGCCGAGGCGACCGATGCCCGGCGCCGGATCATCAGCTACCTTGCCCCGGATGGCCGGCGCTATGGCAACGGCTATCTCGCGCCGGGCGAGGAGGGGTTCCGGCTTTATCCGCTCGAGGATCTGCAGCTGCAGAACCACCTGCCGTATCTCGCGCTGACCGCGCGGCTGCGGGGCGGGCTTCTGACCGTCGCCGCAAGCCAGAGCCAGATCGAGGACCTGGGCCGCGCCTATGTCACGCTGCTGCTGGTCAGCCTGCTGCCCAGCGTGGTGATCGCGATGGCCGGCGGCGTCTGGATCGCGCGGCGCACGGGGCGGCGGATCGACGGGCTGGGCCGGGTGCTTGACCGCATCGCCGCCGGCGATCTGGCCGCGCGGGTGCCCGAGACGGCGCGGCGTGGCGACGACCTGACCGTGATCGGCGAGCGCATCAACGACATGGCCGCCGCGCGCGAGGCCGCGACCGAGGCGCTGCGCCAGGTCTCGGCCGACATCGCCCATGATCTGAAGACGCCGATCCAGCGGGTGTCGGTCCTGCTCGAGCGGCTGCGCGACCTGCCCGAGCTGCCGCCGGCGGCCGAGGATCTGGCCGGGCGCGCCGTGGCCGAGACCGAGGGCATCGCCGCGACCTTCCAGGCGCTGCTGCAGATCGCGCAGATCGAGGGTGGCTCGCCCCGGGCGCGGTTCGGCGCGGTCGACCTGACGGCGGTGACCGAGACCCTGGCCGAGGTCTATACCCCCGCGGCCGAGGACAGCGGCCATCTGCTGCGCACCGATCTTGCGCCGGGGCCGCTGCTGGTGACCGGCGACCGCGCGCTTCTGGGGCAGGTGCTGGCGAACCTGATCGAGAACGCGCTGCGCCACACCCCCGCCGGCTGCGAGATCCGCGTGCGACTGCAGCGCGAGGCGGGGGCGGTGGTGCTCGAGGTCAGCGACGACGGCCCCGGGATCCCGGCCGAGGAGCATGGCCGCGTGCTGCGCCGGCTCTACCGGCTGGAGCGCAGCCGCACCACGCCGGGCAGCGGCCTGGGGCTGAGCCTTGTCGCCGTGATCGCCGACCTGCACGGCGCCGACCTGCAGCTGGGCGACGCCGCGCCGGGCCTGCGGGTGCGGCTGCGATTCCCCGCGGAATCTTCGGCGCTGGCCGGAAAAGGCTAACCGATTCGAATCGGATCGGCTAAGCATTGCCCGGGGGGCAGCGATGCGGCGTTTGGGAGGACGGACCTCATGCGCGGACGGGGATGGCGGCGGACATGGCGCGGCGGCGCGCTGGTCGGGGCGGCTTTGCTGTCGGTGGGGCTGTATCTGGGCTGGCTGCAGCTGACCGGGAACATCCATGCCGTCGTGCAGGGCGAGGTCTACCGCTCGGCCCAGCCCGATGGCGAGACGCTGGAACGGCTGGTCCGGCTTTACGGCATCCGCAGCGTCGTGAACCTGCGCGGTGCGGAATCCCACGCCGACTGGTACCGCGACGAGATCGCGACGGCGGCGCGGCTTGGCCTCGAGCATGTCGACTACCGCATGAAGGCCGATCGCGACGTCCCGCCCGAGGAGGCGCAGCGCATCATCGCCCTGCTGCGCGACCTGCCGAAGCCGCTGCTGATCCACTGCAAGTCCGGCTCGGACCGCACCGGGCTCGTCTCGGCGCTGTATCTGGCGGGGGTCACCGGCGCCGACGAGGACAGCGCCGAGGACCAGCTGTCGATCTACTATGGCCATATCGGCGTGCCGGTCCTGTCGGCGGCCTGGCCGATGGATCGCAGCTGGGAGGCGGTCGAACACCTGTTCGGCTTCGACTCCTGACCGCCGCCTGATCCGGGACTGCGACCGCGAGAGGACCCGCGCAGGTTGCCGCGGGGGCAGCGAAAGTTTTTCGACGAATCCTCTTGCGCCCCCCGGCCGACATCCGTAGATACCGCCTCACCGAAGCGGACAACACTGCAACGGGGCGCTGGACGGGTCGCAAGACACTGAAGACGCTAAGAAAAATTCGAAGACGGTTGGAGCGGGTGGCGCCAAGGGATTGGCGGTCCGGTTTGATTTTGTCTTCACGCTCTTTGACATTGATGGATGACTGAAGAGATATGTGGGCGGTTTGGTTCGTTTCGACGGACGAAGCTCTTACATATCGGCCTTCTAGCTGAAGCCTTTTGGTGGATGCGATGATGAAGGTGTCAGCTTCACTGTTTGGCGGGATTGCTTCGGCGGTTTCGACAAGCAGAGAACCGGTCAGAA
>NZ_JBAWKE010000010.1:0-115399 GCF_037095655.1 Frigidibacter sp. MR17.24 | reverse complement strand
CAACATGGCGATCATGGCGCTCTGCACCCGGGTGCTGGGGCTGCCCTATCAGGCGGGCTTCGTCTCGGGGCTCGTGCTGGTGCCGGTGGCGAGTTATTTCTTGAACAAGTTCTGGGTTTTCAGGAGCACCGCACGATGATGAGCTCGACCGTCTCCCGTCCCCTCTCGCTCGAGCGCCTGCTGCCCG
Source organism: Frigidibacter sp. MR17.24 (assembly GCF_037095655.1). Taxonomy (NCBI): domain Bacteria; kingdom Pseudomonadati; phylum Pseudomonadota; class Alphaproteobacteria; order Rhodobacterales; family Paracoccaceae; genus Frigidibacter; species Frigidibacter sp. MR17.24. Next base: position 115,212 of record NZ_JBAWKE010000010.1, on the reverse strand, counting down.
GCGCGGTGGTGCTGCTGAACCTGCTGCCGCTGCTGCTGACGCCGGCCCTGCCCAGCATCGACTTCTACGCCCATATCGTGCGCTACAACGTGCTGGCCCATCCCGACGCCTTCGCCACCCACTATCAGCCGCACTGGGCGCTGCTGCCCAACCTCGGCATGGACGTGCTGGGCACCGCGCTGATGCTGGCGCTGCCGCCGCTGGTCGGGGCCAAGGTGCTGGCCGCGATCGTGATCACCGCTCCGGTTCTGGGCTGCATGGCGCTGTCGCGCGCGCTCAACGGCCGGGTCGAGCCGATCGCGGCGCTGCTGGCGGGGCTTCTGGGCTACAATCTGATCCTGTTCTGGGGCTTCGCGAACTTCCTGCTGGGCTTCGGCATCGCGCTGGGCTCGCTCGGCTGGTGGATCTCGCGCGCCGACCGGCCGCGGCTGCAGCTGGCGGTGATGGTGCCGGTCGGCATCCTCGTGCTGTTCATCCACGGGCTGGTCTTCGCGCTCTGGGGGCTGCTGCTCGGCGCGGCCGAGCTCGGGCTCGCGCTGCAGGCGGGCCGCCTGCGCCCGCTCGACCTTGCGCGGCGCGCCGGCCGGCTGCTGCTGCTCGCGGTGATCCCGGTGCTGCTCTTCACCCAGATGCAGACCGCCGAGGGCGAGGGCGGGGCGACCGGCGCGCTGCAGAACCTGGCGGGGATCGCGGCCGAGGGCGGTGGCAGCGGCCTTGTGCTGCGGCTGGTCGAGGAGCTGCTCAAGCGCGTCGATTCCGTGCTGCGCGTGGTCGAGACCTCGCTCGGGCCCTGGCCGGACCGGGCCTTCGGCCTGGTGCTCTGGGGCCTGCTCGGGGCCGCGCTCGTCCGCGGCAGGATCGGCGTCGACCGGCGGATCTGGCCGGCGGCGGCGCTGTGCTTCGTGCTGATCGGGCTGATGCCGCCGAACCTGTTCGGGGTCGGCCATCTGGACGAGCGGATGCCGCTGCTGTTCCTGGCAGTGCTGGTGGCCGGGCTGTCGCCGCGACCGGTCGCGGGACGGGGTGCGGAACGGGGCGCGGGAACCGACCGGCCGCTGATGGCCCTGTTCCCGCTGCACCTGCTGCTGGTGGTCTGGGCGCTGGCGCAGGCGGGGACGGTCTATCGCGACTTCCTGGCGCAAAGCGGCAAGATCGACACCGGGGCGATGGCCGCGGCCGCCTTCCCGGGCGAGACGCGGGCCCGCGACGCGTCGCGCGCGTGCAAGCCGCTGCTCTACCTGCTGCAGCTGCGCAACGGCACGGCGGTGCCGACCTTCGCCAACCCGACCCAGCAGCCGCTGCGCCTGGCCGGGCCGCTGGCCACGGCAGCGGGCGCCCAGGCCGCCCCCGGCGCGCCGCTCGCGACGCAGCTGCCCGCGCTGCTCGGTGCCGGGTTCGACAGCGTCGTGGCCTGCGATCCCGACACCGCGCCCGTCCCCGACGGCACCCGGGTCGCGGCCTCCGGCGCGGGCTGGGCGCTGTATCAGAATGCGTCCAAGCCCTAACGGCGTATGGACACCCAAGGAGCGGCGATGCGGCGACCCCGCCACAACCCCATACTTCCGGCCTGCGGATCACCGGACCGAAGATTGCTGATCCCAATCTGCCAGCCGCTCGCGGACCATAGGCTCGACACCCAGGCCAAGCGCTTTGCCGTTGTCGAGCGCACCGACAAGGTCTCCCCCGGCGTCCCCGAACGCACGGGAAAGTGCCCGTACCCTGTCACGGTAATCCTTCCTTAACCATGATCCCGAAACCTTTCCTCAACCGGGGAGGGTTTCATGACAGGGTCGGCACATCACCAGGGCACGTCCGGGCGGCTTGCCCATATCGACAATCTGCGCGTCGCCTGCATGGCGCTGGGGATCTTCGTCCATACCTCGGCGCTTGGCGAGTTCGGCCGGCTCGAGGCCTTCGCCGAGGTCTCGGACTGGTTCCGGATGGCGACCTTCTTCCTGGTGTCGGGCTATTTCGGGATGATGCTGCTCGACCGCAGGCCGGTCGCGGTGTTCCTCGACCAGCGCCTGCAGGCGCTGGTGCTGCCGCTGGTCAGCTGCCTGCTGCTGCTCAACCCGGTCACGCTCTGGCTGGTCTACCGCGTGCACAACCCCGGCCCCGCCGGCTGGCCCGAGGTGATCGCCGCGCTGACCGGAGAGAGCCCCGCGCGCGGGCCGATGGTCTGGCACCTGCACCTGTGGTTCCTCGTCTCGCTGGTCTGCTACGTGCTGGCCGCGCCGCTCGCCGCCGGGCCGCTGCGCCGGCTGGCGGCCAGCCGCGCGCTGGCCCGGCTGGCGGCCTGGCGCGGCGGCGCGGCGGTGCCGGTGGCGCTGACGCTGGGGCTGGTCGCGACCGTGCTGGCGATCCAGGTCGCGGCGAAGGCGCTTGGCGGGCCCTTCACCGAAGCCTGGCTGCTGCGGGCCACGCTCGGCTACTGGCCCTATTACCTGCTGGGCATGCTGCTGTGGCGCGCGCCCGCGCTCTGGTCCGCCTGCCACCGCGTCGATCCCGCGCTGATGGCGCTGGCCGCGGCCGCGATCGGCGCGCATCTGTGGCTGCATCCGCCGGGGCCGGCCGGCGCGCTGCTTGGCCTGGTGGCGACCGCGACGATGCGCTGCGCGATCAGCTTCGCGCTGCTGGCGCTGTTCGCGCGGTTCCTCGACCGCAGCACGCCCCTGACCCGGGCGCTGTCGGACGGGATCTACACCGTCTATCTGCTGCATTACCTGGTGATCTTCAGCCTCGGCTGGCTCTGGCTCTCGGCCGGGCTGCCGCTGGGGGCCGCGGCCTTCTGGACCATCGCGGCGGCGAGCAGTGTCGCGACGCTGGGGCTGCACCTGGGACTGGTGCGCCGGGTGCCGCTGCTGCGGCTGATGCTGAACGGCAAGTCCACACCCGCCCCGGTGGCGGCGCCCCTGTCCGGCCCCGCCTTCAGCCCCGCCTTCAGCCCTGTCTCTGCTGTCCTGCCGGGCGCCGCGCCGGCCCAGGGGCCAGCACCCGCCCCGGCCGCGGCGCCCTCCGCGGCGCCACCCGCGGTCGGGCCCACGATCACGGCCTGAGACGGGAACCCCCCGGGACCAGGCCCCGCGGCAGGACGCCGGCACGGCGCGGTTACACCGGGGCACCGCCCCCGGATGATGACCCGGGGCTTGCCTTCGGCCGCGGATCGACGCTTTCTGGGATCATCTCCCCGGTCCCCTGTCCCGGCCCCGGTCCCCAGGCCCGGTGCCCAGGTCCGGTCCCCGGCCCCGCCACCAGCCAAGGATCCTCATGACCTATCTCGTCTTCGGCCAGACCGGCCAGGTCGCCCGCGAACTCGCCCGCCTGCCCGACCTCGTGCAGTCCGGCCTCGTGCAGCTCGGTCGCGACCGCGCCGACTTCTCCGACCCCGAGGCCTGCGTCGCGGCCCTGCGCGCCACCCATGCCGAGACGCCGCTGACCGCGGTGATCAACGCCGCCGCCTGGACCGCCGTCGACCGCGCCGAAGCCGAGGAGGAGGCCGCGACGCTGGTCAACGCGACCACCCCCGGCGCGCTCGCGCGGGCGGCGGCAGAGCTTGGCCTGCCCTTCGTGCACATCTCGACCGACTATGTCTTCGAGGGTTCGGGCACCCGGCCCTGGGCGCCGGGGGATGCGACCGGGCCGCTGGGCGCCTACGGGCGCACCAAGCTTGCCGGCGAGCGGGCGGTGGCGGCGGCGGGGGGCACCCATGCGATCCTGCGCACCTCCTGGGTGTTCTCGGCCCATGGCGCGAATTTCGTCAAGACCATGCTGCGCCTGTCCGAGACCCGCGACAAACTCACCGTGGTCGCCGACCAGATCGGCGGCCCGACGCCCGCGGCGGCGATCGCGGCGGCGGTGCAGGCGATCGCGGGGGCGCTGGTCGCCGATCCCTCGAAGAGCGGCACCTACCACTTCTCGGGGGCGCCGGACGTGAGCTGGGCCGACTTCGCGCGCGAGATCCTCGCCCGTGCGGGCCGCACGACCAGCGTCGAGGACATTCCGACCTCGGCCTATCCGACCCCGGCGGTGCGGCCGCCCAACAGCCGGATGGACTGCAGCGCGACCGAGGCCGCCTTTGGCATCCCCCGCCCCGACTGGCGCGCGGGCCTCGAGGCAGTGCTCGCCGATCTCGGGGTCGCCGTGCCCGGCTGACGGCAGGCTAACGGCCGGCGGGAGGCTCAGGAGGTTCACGGGGCTCAGGCCCGCCGGCTCACTCGGCGGGCTGGCCCAGACGGGGCCGACCCCAGCCGCGGGACCGCGCCAGGCGCAGTCCCAGTGCCACGCCGAGGAAGTTGGTGATCAGGTCATCGGTGTCGAACTGGCGGTAGGCGCAGGGGTAGAGCCCCCAGATCCCGGTCAGCTGCGTCGTCTCGACCGCGAGCGTCAGCCCGGCGCCGAACAGCAGGATCGCCCGGTCCGACAGCCGTCCCTGCCAGACCAGGGCCGCGCCGATGAACAGGCAGAAGACCACGTTCATCACCGCCGCCGGAATGAGCGTGCTGTCGAAGACCCCTTCCCAGCCCCAGCGGCCGTAGATGCCCATCAGCTGCGGCACCGTGTTGAACGGCATCACCTCGGCCCGCACCCCCGGGACCGGGCAGATCATCGTCGCCCGGTCGGGGAAGGGATACTGGGTCAGCATCAGGAAGAAACCCAGACTGACCAGCACCGGCAGCTCGCGGGCGGGGACCGGCGCGGGTCCGCCCGCGAGCCGCGCCCAAAGCCGCCACCCCGCCCAGATCACCGCCACCCAGACCGCGGTCCAGACCGCCGCCCCGCCCAGGTAGGACACAAGGAAGCCCAGGCTCATCGCCGCGCCCCGCAAGGCATCCGCATCGAAAGGTCCATCGATCCCCGTCTCGTCTTTCGTCTCGCCGCAAGGCAGCAAAAGGCCAACGCCGCGGGTCAAGGTCGGTTTCCAGTCGCCCCGGCCTTGCATTTTCCGCTTTCCGGACAATGCTGCAATGCGACAACCCGCGCGGCAAGCTCTCGCCGCGCGCCCCACGCCCGCCTGACCCGAACGTGACCGCGCGCCCCGCGCCGGGCGGGTCATCCGGGACACACGATCGAAGGACGCACAGCGCATGACCACCACCGCCAGCCCGCCCAGCGGGCGCAAGGGCATCATCCTCGCCGGGGGCTCGGGCACCCGGCTCTACCCGATCACCATGGGCGTGTCGAAGCAGCTGATGCCGATCTACGACAAGCCGATGATCTACTACCCGATCTCGGTGCTGATGCTCGCGGGCATCCGCGAGGTGGCGATCATCACCACCCCCGACGACCAGGCCCAGTTCGTCCGGCTGCTGGGCGACGGCAGCCAGTGGGGCATGTCCTTCACCTTCATCGTCCAGCCCTCGCCCGACGGGCTGGCGCAGGCCTACCTGCTGGCCGAGGATTTCCTCGCCGGCGCGCCCTCGGCCATGGTGCTGGGCGACAACCTGTTCTTCGGCCACGGCCTGCCCGAGATGCTGGCCGCGGCCGATGCCAAGCCCGAGGGCGGCACCGTCTTCGGCTACCATGTCGCCGATCCCGAGCGCTACGGCGTCGTCTCCTTCGACAGGGAGGGCCGCGCGCAGCAGATCATCGAGAAGCCCGAGGTGCCGCCCTCGAACTATGCCGTCACCGGGCTCTATTTCCTCGACGGCAGCGCGACCGAGCGGGCCAAGCAGGTCACGCCCAGCCCCCGCGGCGAGCTGGAGATCACCACGCTGCTCGAGATGTACCTGCACGAGGGCAGCCTCTCGGTCGAGCGGATGGGGCGCGGCTATGCCTGGCTCGACACCGGCACCCACGGCTCGCTGCTGGACGCGGGCAACTTCGTGCGCACGCTGTCGCTGCGCCAGGGCATGCAGTCGGGCTGCCCCGAGGAGATCGCCTTCAACCAGGGCTGGATCGACCGCGACCAGCTGGCCGCCCATGCCAAGACCTTCGGCAAGAGCGACTACGGCCGCTATCTCGCGGGGCTGCTCAGGGAGTGACCGGGCCGCGAGTGACGGACAGCGAGTGACGGACGGCGAGTGACCGGGCGGCCGCCTGCGGCGGAGAGATCCGCGCGGCAGGCGGCCCCGGGACCTGCGGGCGATCGGCCGGCGTGACATTTGTGTTTCCCGCAGCGGGATTCCGGGATCAGATGTCCGCGTGTCCCGATCCGGCCGGCCGAAGCGGCCGCCGGAGCGGGACCGCGAGGCCATGCTGCGGATTGGGAGACGGGAATTCGCGCCATATCGGATCGGTGGAGCCCCGGCCCCGGAGCGTTTCGCGTCCTTCTGGCGCTGGCGGTCGTGGTGTCCCATCTCAGCGCGCTGGATGTCGGCCTGCCCGCGGTGATGGTCTTCTTCATGCTGTCGGGCTACTGGGTCGCCGCGATTCACGAAGATCTTCGCAGGGAATTTCGCGCGGGGCCCCAGGCGCTGACGATCTTCTGGGCATCGCGCGGATTGCGGATCTTCCTGCCATTCGCGGCCGCCTGGCTGCTGGTGGCGCTGCTGTTCGCCTGGTCGGGGCATGCCCTGCCGCGCGATCACCGGGGGCTGTTTCTGCTGGGGCTGGCGACGCATGGGCAGGATCTGCTGAGCATATCGTGGTCGCTCGACATCGAGCTGCAGTTCTACCTGCTGGCGCCCCCGCTCTGCTGGGCCCTGCGCCGCCACCCGGCCTGGCTGGGCGTCCTGTCTCCGGCCCTGTTCTGGGCGGGCCTGCAGCTGCAGGCGATGGGGATCGTGACGGTGGCGGCCTTCGCCATCCCGTTCCTGTGCGGCGGCGCGCTGTGGCGCTGGCGCGCCGGGCTGCTGCGGCTTTGTCCGCCGGCGGTCGGGGCGGCCTCTGTCGCACTGTTCCTGGCCGCGGGGCTTGGCACATGGGCGATGCCGTCGCTGCAGCCGCTGCTCTACAAGGGCCGCCCCGATCCGATCCCGGTGGAGCTGTTCGGCATGCTCTGGACGCTTCTGCTCGCCCCCTTCCTGCTGCGCAACCTCCAGCGACGCTCGGGCAGGTTAGACCGGCATCTGGGGAACTATTCCTATTCCCTGTACCTGGTCCATTTCGCGCTGTTCGTGGTGCTGCGCGACACGCCGCTGGCGGCGATGCCCGGTTTCAAGCCGCTGGCGGCGGCCGCCGGCCTGCTTGCCGGCCTGGCCTTCTACCTGCTCGTCGACCGCCCCTGCGAACGGCTGCGGGCGCGCGCCGTCGCCGGGCTGCGCAGCTGGGCGGCAGCCGGGCCCCCGCCGGGCCCCGCCCCCCCCAGCTGACCGCGATCCGGCCCGGGCCCGACCAGGCCATCACGCCGGCCGGATGGCCCGGCAGGGCGATCCGGCGACGGCGACCCGCTCAGGCGCGGTGATAGATGTCCTCGTAGCGCACGATGTCGTCCTCGCCGACATAGGCGCCGGTCTGCACCTCGATGAGGTACATCGGCACCTTGCCGGGGTTGGCCATCCGGTGCTTCTCGCCCAGCGGGATGTAGACCGACTGGTTTTCCGTCACCAGCTGCACCTGGTCGCCGATCGTCACCTCGGCGGTGCCCGCGACCACGATCCAGTGCTCGGAGCGGTGCATGTGCGACTGCAGCGACAGGATGCCGCCCGACTTCACCATGATCCGCTTCACCTGGAACCGGGTGCCCAGGCACAGCGTCTCGTACCAGCCCCAGGGCCGGTGGAAGCGGGGATAGTCCTCGGCCTGCGGCGCGCCGGCCTGCTTCAGCAGCGCGACCGCGGTCTTGACCTCCTGCAGCCGCGAGCGGTCGGCGATCAGCACCGCGTCGCGGGTCGCGACCGCGACCACGTCCTTGAGCCCGAGGCCGACCATGTGCACCCCCGGCTCCTCCGAGCGCAGGTAGCTGCCGGTGACGTCGATCGCGGTGACCGCGCCATGGGTGGTCACGTCCTGCCCCGGCTCGATCAGCGCGTCCCAGCTGCCAAGGTCGTTCCAGCCGCAGTCGACCGGCACCGCGGCCACGTTCGCGGCCTTCTCCATCACCGCGTAGTCGAACGAGATCGAGGGCGCGCGGCCCCATTGCTTGGTCTCGAGCCTGAGGAAGCCCAGATCCTCGACGCCGCCGGAGATGGCCGATCGCACCGGGGCCACCAGCTCGGGGGCGTGGCGCTCGAAGGCGGCGATCAGGTCGCCCGCGCGGGCAAGGAAGATGCCCGCGTTCCACAGGTAGCGCCCGGCCGCCAGGAATTCGGCCGCGGTGGCGGCATCGGGCTTCTCGCGGAAGCTTTCCAGCGGCACCGGCCGGCCGAGCGCGGCGGGCTCGGCCAGTTCCAGATAGCCATAGCCGGTCTCGGGGCGGGTCGGCGCGATGCCGAAGGTCACGAGGCTGCCCTCGGCCGCGGCCAGCGCGCCGGCGCGCACCGCGGCGCGGAAGCTGTCGGGATCGCCGATCACGTGGTCCGAAGGCGCGACCAGCAGCATCTGCTCGGGCCGGTCCTCGTGCATCAGCGCCGCGGTCAGCACCGCGGCCGCGGTGTCGCGGGGGCTCGGCTCGATCACCACCTTCGCATCGTCGAGCCCGATCGCCTGGGCCTGGTCGGTGGCGATGAAGCGGAAATCCTCGCCCGTCAGCACCAGCGGCGCGTCGAAGCCCTCGCCCGAGAGCCGGCGCAGCGTGCCCTGGAACAGGGTCTCGCTGCCGGTGAGGGGCAGGAACTGCTTGGGATAGGCCTTGCGCGAGAGCGGCCAGAGCCGGGTGCCGGAGCCCCCGCAGAGAATGACGGGCGTGATCATGGGACGACTATCGCTTTGCTGTTTCAAAAGGACCATGGCGGCGCATGTCCCCCGCCTGAAATGGTCGCGGGGGACGGCGGAAGGGCGGCGAAAAAGCGCCGGCACCGCGCGCCCGGATGCCCCCGGAGGGGCCGCGCACGGCACAACGTGAAGGAGACCTTAAAATCGCGCCTGCGTCCACAGCTTCGCGCATCCGCGGGGCCGCGAAGGGCCACGGCAGCCCCGCAGTGCCTCCGGGGCGCGCCTTGGCTGGCGGGCCCGACGTGCCGCCCCCCCACTCCTCCGCGCTCACTCCGCGCCCAGAAGCGCCCGGATCTCGGCCACCTTGGCGGCGACGAGCCCGGCATCGCCGCGGGATTCGACATTGAGCCGCACCACCGGCTCGGTGTTCGAGGACCGCAGGTTGAAGCGCCAGTCGGCGAAGCTGAGCCCGATGCCGTCGGTCTCGTCGCGGGCGGCGCCCGCATAGGCCCCGGTCACCCGCGCGATCGCGGCCTTGGGATCGTCGAGGTGGAAGTTGATCTCGCCCGACGAGGGGAAGGCCGCCTGCCGCTCGGCCACCAGCCCGGCGAGCGGCCCCCCGCGCCGGCCCATCAGCTCGACCACCAGCAGCCACGGCACCATGCCCGAGTCGCAGCAGACGAAGTCGCGGAAGTAGTGATGCGCCGACATCTCGCCGCCATAGACCGCGTCGTGGTCGCGCAGGGCCTGCTTGATGAAGGCATGGCCCGTCTTCGACTGGATCGCGGTGCCGCCCGCCGCCGTCACCAGGTCCTGCGTGTTCCAGATGATGCGCGGGTCGTGCACGATCCGCGCGCCGGGCTCCTTGGCCAGGAACACCTCGGCCAGCAGGCCCACGATGTACTCGCCGTCGATGAAGCCGCCCCTGGCGTCGAAGAAGAAGCAGCGGTCGAAATCGCCGTCCCAGGCCAGGCCCAGGTCCGCGCCATGCGCGACCACCGCATCGGCCGTCGCGGGGCGGTTCTCGGGCAGGAGCGGGTTGGGGATGCCGTTGGGGAAGCTGCCGTCGGGATCATGGTGGATGCGCACGAACTCGAGCGGCGCGCCCGCCGCCGCGAGCGCCCCGGCGATGGCGTCGAAGGTGGGGCCGGCGGCGCCGTTGCCGGCATTGACCACGATCTTCAGCGGCCGGAGCGCGCCGAGATCGACGAAGCGCAGCACGCCCGCGACATAGGCGGCGCGGGCCTTTGCCGCGATGTCGGTGAGCCGGCCGCCGGGGGTGGCGGGGCCGAAGTCGTCCGCCTCGGCCAGGTCGTGGATCGCCCTGAGGCCGGTCGCGGCATCGAGCGGGGCCGAGCCGCGGCGCACCATCTTCATGCCGTTGTAATCCATCGGGTTGTGCGAGGCGGTGACCTCGATCCCGCCGTCGGCGCCGAATTCGGTCACGGCCCAGTACATCTCTTCCGTGCCGCAAAGCCCGAGGTCCAGCACCTCGGCCCCCTCGTCCATCAGCCCCCGCGCCACCGCCGCGGCCAGCTCCTCGGACGAGGCGCGGATGTCGCGGCCCAGCACGATCCTCGCGCCTTCCCCCACACCCTCTCCCGCACCCTCCCCCGCGCCGAGCACCCGCGCGAAGCCGCGCCCGATCCGGTAGGCCAGCCCGGCGTCGAGGTCATGGCCGAGCCGGCCGCGGATGTCATAGGCCTTGAAACAGGTGAGGGTCATCGAAAAATCTCCGGTCCTTGGAAATGCGGCGGCCCCGGGGGGCCCGTCTGAAAAAAGGGGCGCGGCCGGTGGCGGCGGGTCCGCGGCGGGGCGGGGCCGCGGCGGGCGCGCGTGCCCCCAGAATGTCCCGGTCCGGCCGGGCGTCAAATGCCGCGGCGGGGCCGGGGCCGGGCCATGGCGGATTTCGCCGCCCCGGGGACGGGTGGCGACCCTGTCGCGCCCGGCGGGCACCGGAGATGCATAACAATTAATCAATTGCCCGCCCATCGACTTTTCGCCGCGGCCGCCGCACGGCACCGGTTGTGCGCCGGGCGGTTGCGCCTGCATGATCGGGACGGGGATTTTCCCGCCCCTGCCGGGCCCTGCCATTGCGGCAGACGGACCGACACGAGCTTGATACCTTTTCGCTATTTCATGACGGACCAGTGGCATTGCGTAATCTTCCCCGCCGCCCCCAGGGCCAGCCGCCCAGGACAGGACAGCTTCGGGCCCTGCGGGTCCCGTCTGCGGCGACGCCGCCCGCAGGACACTCGCCGCAGGGCCCGGCCCATGGCATGATGCTGAAACCATTGACGCTGAAACCATTGACCACGGGATGTGACGCGATGCGGTCTTCGGAAGAACGGTGCGACCTGTCACGCCGGGGGCCCGGCCTCGCGGCCGGCCTCAGCTCCGGCCTTGTGGCGCTCGCGCTCGGGCTTGCCGCCGCGACGGCACCGGTCGGTGCCCTGGCCCAAAGTCAGGGCCAGAGTCAGGGCCAGAGTCAGCCGGCCCGCGCCGCGCCCGAGGCGGCCTATGTGCTGGGACCGCAGGACCAGCTGTCGGTGCGGGTGAACTCGCTGCGGCGCAACACCGGCGAGATCTACACCTGGGCGCCGCTCAGCGACACCTTCTCGATCGGAGCCGACGGCACGGTGTTCCTGCCGATCGTGGGCCAGCTGACCGCGGCGGGCACCACGCCCGACGCGCTCGCCGCCTCGATCAGCACCGCGCTGCAGAACGTGGCCAACCTGGCCGAGACCCCGTTCACCACCGTCGAGGTCACCACCTACCGCCCGGTCTATGTCATGGGCTCGGTCCAGCAGCCCGGCCGCTACGAATTCCAGCCCGGCATGACCGTGCTGCAGGCGCTCAGCACCGCGCAGGGCTTCGTGCGCTCGCCCGACGTCTCGGGCACCCAGCGCGACGCGATCGCGGCGGGGGGCGACGTGCGCTCGCTCGAGGCGGCGGGGATCGTGCTGCAGGCCCAGCTCGTGCGCTTCGCCGCCGAGAGCGAGGGCGGCACCGCCGCGCTGTCCTTCCCGCCCGAACTGGCCGCCCGCGCCGCCCAGGACCCCCGCATCGCCACCGCGATCCGCCACGAGACCGAGCGCTACGAGGCCGGGCGCGAGGCGCTGCGCGCCGAGGCGAAGGCGATCGAGGACGGCCGCGCGCTGCTGGGCCAGGAGCTCGAGCAGCTGGCCAAGAAGGCCGACACGCTGAACCGCCAGCAGGAGCTTTACGACGAGGAGGCCAAGATCAGCGCCGACCTGCTGACGCGCGGGCTGACGGTGCAGAGCCGGCAGGTGGCGGCCGAGAATTCGCAGCTGAACGTGCAGAGCAGCCAGCTCGACGTGCAGCTGGCCACGCTGCGCGCCCAGCAGAGCCTGCAGCAGGCCGATCGCGACATCATCGACCTGCGCGCGCGCTACCGCACCCAGGCGCTCGACAACCTGGTGACGACGCGCCAGCAGCTCGAGGCGAACCGCCAGCAGCTGCAGACCGCGCAGGCGCTGGTGACGCTCGCGATGTCGCGCTCGCTCGAGACGCTCGACAGCGCCGATCTCGACGGCTTCACCCCGGAATACCGGGTGGTGCGCAACGGCGACTCGGGGCGCAGCGAGCAGGTGGTGGGCGACGACTTCCGCCTGCAGCCCGGCGACGTGCTGCAGGTGCAGATGAGCCAGGCCGCGCCGGTCCAGTAGCGCCGCCCCCCCACCCGCGCGCCCCGGGCCCCAACGCCCCGGGCGGGTCAGCCGTCGCGCAGCCCGAAGCGGTTGCGCGGCGAGATCACGATCCCCAGCGCGCGCAGCGCCGCGACATAGACCGCCGCCCCCGCCAGCGCGAGCACCGCGAGATCGAGGATCGCCCCGGGCAGGACCGGGTCGACGACCGGGCGCAGCAGCGTGACCGCCGCCCCCATCGCCGCCGCCGCCAGCACCACCCGCCACAGGTTGCGCAGCTGCGCCCGCAGGCCGATGCCGCCCAGCCGGCGCACATAGGCCATGTAGACCACGAACATCACCACCGCGACCGCGAGCCGCGCTCCCAGCACCCCCGGCACCGCCGCCAGCCACAGCCCGGCCGGGATCGCCGCCAGCCGCAGCAGGCATTCCGCGGCGCTGATCTGGAACAGGTAGGCCGGCCGGTCCAGCGCCAGGCTGAACGAGGCGAAGACCTGGTGGTAGGCGACCGGCAGCACCGCGAGCGAGAGCACCTGCAGGATCGGCGCCGCCGGCAGCCACTTGTCGCCCAGCACGATCTGCACCACCAGGTCGGCGGTGACGGCGATGCCGACGCCGACCGGGATCGAGACCATCATCACGAAGCGCGCGGCCTTGAGAAAGGCGGTGCGCATCCGCGCCGGGTCGGTGTTGATCGACGAGAAGGCCGCCATCACCGCCTGCATCGCCGGGCCGACCACGCTCTGGGTCGGGAAGACCGACAGGTCCGAGGCGATGGCATAGCGCCCGAAGCTGGTGGCATCGAGATGGCGGCCGAGCAGGATCCGGTCCAGCTGCCAGTTCAGCGCCGCGCAGACCTGGGCCACGCTGAACCAGCCCGCGAAGCCCGCGAACTGCCGGAAGCGCCGCAGGCTCAGCCGCGGGCGGTAGGGCACGATGACATAGGTCCCCGCCACCGTCGCCACCGCCGCCATCACCGTGTTGGCCGCGATCGCCCAGTAGCCGCCGCCCGACAGCACGATGATCACCGCCACGGCGAAGGCGGTGACCTTGCCCACCACCTCGGTCAGGAAGGTCTGCCGGAAGCTGAGGTCGCGCGCGAAGCGCACCATCGCGGGGTTGCTGATCCCGCGCATGAACGGCGCCACCGACAGCACCATCAGCAGCGGCAGCAGCCGGTCGTCGTCGTAGAGCTGCGCGAAGGGCCAGGCCGCGGCCAGGATCACCAGCACGAAGACCAGGCTGCGGATCAGCCCCAGGGTGAAGCCGGTGTTCAGGTCCTCGTCGTCGAAGCTGCGCCGGCGCAGCAGCGCCTGGATGATCGGCACCTCGAGCACCATGTCGAGCGTCGAGATCAGCGTCATCGCCAGCGCCGTCAGCCCGAAATCGGCCGGCGACAGGATCCGGGCCAGCACGACCAGGGTGAAGAGGTCGATGAACCGCCCGGTGAAGCGCGACAGCACCAGCCAGACCGCCCCGGTGAGCGCCCTGCCGGTGAGCATTCCAGTCATCATCGCCGTTCACCATCCCGCCAGCGGCCCGGGCCCGGGCGCCCGCCATGGCGCGGCCCGGCCTCGGGTCCGATACCCCTTACCTGCCGCGACGGCCGCCGGGGCCGGCCCGCGCGTTCCCGCGCCGCGGCCCCGCAGCCGCGACCGCGGCGATGCTGCCCCGAGAAGACCCGGCCCCGGGACCGCGTTCAAGCGCGGCATCGGCCGCGGCCCGGATCGGGCGGCGAGCGTGGCACCGGCGCGCCACACCCGGCCCCCGGGCGGGGTCGGCCGCCGCGAAATGGGGCAGGCGGGAATCGGCGAAGGCTTGCCGAGGCGGCGACGGAAACCCGCCGATGGCCGCCGGCGCGGGGGCAGGCAGCGGCTGTGCATCCCGCTACACTGTCTCCGGGAGCGGGGCCCGAATCATCCCTGCGCGCGAGCTCGGGCGGGATTTCGCCGATGTTTGCGAACAATCTGCCTGATTATTCGGCACGAGCCATGACGTGATATCATAGCCGATATGAATTTTATGCAAGCAAATCAACTATAGGCTGCTTTTTCGATGATTCCCGCACAGAAACCGTTCGTCAAACATTAAAAAACATTAAACTTCTCGCCCAAGCTGCGTGAGTATGGGCGCAGCGATCGATCGGCAGAATTTCGCCTCATTGTCGACGCCACAGTGCCACAGTTTGAACACACATTTTTCCCGGAGTTTGTCATGCCCCCGGAGTTTACTGGGCCCCACACCGGCCTGTCCGAGACCGCCAGATATTCCGCGACCCTTTTTTCCACCGATCGCTTTTCCGCTTCCGACCGTGCCGTCACCGCGCATTCCCCCGCTTCGCTCACCTCTCCTGCACTGACCTCTCCCGCGCTGGCATCCCCCTCGCTGGTTCCGGGGCACCGCTCCGCGGCGCGCCGCCCGGCGGCGCCCCTGCCCGCGGCTCAGCTGAGATCGGCGCATCTTCCCGTCGCGCCGCTGGCCCCCGTGCAGCTGACCCCCGTGCAGCTTTCCGGCGCCCGCCGCGGCTATGCCGGCGACGATCCGGCCCCGCGCGAGGGCTTCTATGCCACGACCGGCAAGCGGCTGTTCGACATCGCCTTCGCCGCGGTGATGCTGGTGCTGCTCGCGCCGACGATGCTGCTGCTGATGGCGCTCGCCGCGCTTGACGGCGCGGCCCCGCTGTTCCGCCACAAGCGCATCGGCCGGCACGGCGAGGTCTTCGGCTGCCTGAAGATCCGCTCGATGGTGGCCGATGCCGACCTGCGCCTGGCGCGGGTGCTGGCCGAGGACCCGGTCGCCGCCGCGGAATGGGCCTGCGCCCACAAGCTCAGCGACGATCCCCGCATCACCCGCTTCGGCCGGTTCATCCGCCAGACCAGCCTCGACGAGCTGCCGCAGCTGTGGAACGTGCTGCGCGGCGAGATGAGCATCGTCGGGCCGCGCCCGATCGTGCGCGACGAGATGGTGCGCTACGGCGCCTCGATCGGGGCCTACCTGCAGATGCGGCCCGGGCTGACCGGCCCCTGGCAGGCCTCGGGGCGCAACGACATGTCCTATGACGAGCGCGTCGCGCTCGACGTCGACTATGCCCGCAGCCTCGGCTTCGTGCAGGACCTGAAGATCATCCTGCGCACCGCCGGCGCGGTCGTCCGCAGGACCGGCAAGTAACCGGCCGATCCCCTCCGCGCCCGGCCCTGCCGGGTCGCGGCCGACCCCCTCCGCGCCGGGACCTGCCGGGCCGCGGCGGGACCGTCTCTCCGCGCGCCGGGATTTGCCGGGCCGCGGGGGCCCGGACGCCGGCGCGCCTCGACCGCGGGATATTGCCCCGTGGCGCACCGGCCGCCCGGGCAGCCTCCGACGACCGCGGGACCTGCCCCCCCATTTCGGCGGCCCCCGCCCCCAAGACTGTGATTTCATGAGCATCGAGCCCATTGGCCTCTTTACCCTGGCGCTGGCCCTGGTCTGCCTGTTCCTCGATTACGGGGTGATGATCACGGCGCTGGTCGTCGCCACCGTCTTCGGCAGCGCGGCCGCGCTGTTCATCGGCGGCGCCAACATCCCGCCCGCGCACCTGTTCATGGGCGCGGTCACCGTGGTGACGCTGTCGCGCCCGCGGCAATGCGCCGAGCTGATCCGCGCGCTGCATCCCGACCGCCCCGGGTTCTGGATCCTGTGCTTCGTGGTCTACGGCCTCGTCACCGCCTATTTCTATCCGCGGGTGATGGCCGGCCAGACCCAGATCGTGCCCTTGGGCAACTCGGCCTTCGACGACACCGGCTCGACCGTGCCGCTGGGCCCGGTCTCGAGCAACTTCACGCAAAGCATCTACATGGTGGCGAGCCTGCTGGTGTTCCTGCTCGTCACCAGCTCGGCCGCCACCCCCGAGGGCTTCCGCACCGCGGTGATCGCCGCCACCGCCTATGTCACCGCCAACGTCCTCTTCGCGCTTCTCGACCTCGCCACCTACCTGACCGGGACCCAGGCGATGCTCGAGTTCATGCGCAACGCCCGCTACGCGCTGCACACCGAGGCCGATGTCGAGGGGATGAAGCGCATCGTCGGCTCGTTCACCGAGGCCTCGAGCTTCGCGCGCTCGTCGCTGGGATCGCTGGGCTTCATCGGCACGCTGTGGCTTTGCGGCCGCCGGCCGCTGCTCACCGGGACGCTGACGGTGCTGACCTTCGTGCTGGCGCTGCTGTCGACCTCGTCGACGGCGCTGGCGGTGATGCCGGTGATGCTGGTGATCCTGTACCTGACCGCGATCGGCCGCTCGGGCACCTCGCGGCGCGCCCGCGCCAGCGCCGTGGTCGCCGTCACCCTGCCGCTTATCAGCATCGCCGTGGTGCTGGGGATCGCGGCGCATCCGGTGCTGTCGCAGGTGGTGATGGGCTATCTCGACACGATCGTGCTGTCGAAGGGCTCGACCGATTCCGGGATCGAGCGCGGCTCGTGGAACACCTCGGCGCTGCAGAACTTCCTCGACAGCGGCGGCATCGGCGTGGGCCTCGGCACCGTGCGCACCTCGAGCCTGGCGATGGCGCTTCTGGGCGGGCTCGGGGTGATCGGCACGCTGTTCTACGCGGTGTTCATGGGGCTGACGCTGCTGCGCAACCCCGGGCCGCGCGGCAGCTTCGTCACCGATGCGCGGCTCGCGGCGCGCAACGCCTGCCTGGGGCTGACCGCGGGCGACCTGCTGATCGGCTCGAGCGTCGACCAGGGCCTGTTCTTCTTCGCCATCGCCGGCATCGCCGCCGCCCGGCCCGAACGCGCGACCCGCGCAGCCCCCCCGGCCGCGACCCGGCCGGAGACGGCCGCGCCGCCGCCCCTGGCCGCCCGCGGGCGGCGCCCCGCCCCTCCCCTGCCCGGCACGAGGAAGACGGCATGAGCGACGACCTCCTCCTCAACGGCCGGTTCCTCGGCCAGCGCCTGACCGGGGTGCAGCGCTATGCCCGCGCCATCGCCGCCGCGCTCGACGCCGATCTCGCCGCCGCCGGCCGGCGCGCGACGCTGCTCGCCCCGGCCGGCACGCCCGATCCCGGCTTCGCGGCGATGCGGCTGCGCGCCGCGGGCCCGCTGTCGGGCCACCCCTGGGAACAGCTGGTGCTGCCGCGGCTGGCCGCGGGGGGGGCGCTGCTGAACCTCGGCAACACCGCCCCCGTCGCCAAGACCCGCCAGGTGGTCTGCCTGCACGACGCCAATGTCTTCATCACCCCCGAAAGCTACGGCCGGGCGTTCCGGCGGCTCTATCACGTGCTGCACCCGATGATCGCGCGCCGCGCCGCGCGCATCGCCACCGTCTCCGAGGCCTCGGCCCGCCAGCTTGCCCGCCACCTGCCGCTGAAGGTCTCCGACATCGCGGTGCTGCCGAACGGGCACGAACATGCCCTGGCCTGGGATCCGGCCCTGGCCGAGCGCGCGCCGGCACGGGTGGGCGGTGCGCGCCCCTTCGTGCTCGCCCTCGGCTCGCGGGCGCGGCACAAGAACCTCGGGCTGCTGACCGCCATCGCCCCGGCACTGGAGGCGCGCGGCATCGACATCGTCATCGCCGGCGAGGCGGGCACGGTCTTCGCCGCCGAGGACGGGCCGGGACCCGCAGCCGGAACCGCAGCCGGGACCGGGGCCAGGACCGGGGCCGGAACCGGAACCGCCCCCCGGCCCGCGAACCTGACCGAGCTTGGCCGGGTCAGCGACCACGACCTGGCCTGGCTGATGGACCGGGCGCTGTGCCTGGCCTTCCCGTCCTGGACCGAGGGCTTCGGCCTGCCGCTGGTCGAGGCGATGGCGCGCGGCTGCCCGGTGGTCTCGTCGGACCGCGCGAGCCTGCCCGAGGTCTGCGGCACCGCCGCGCTGATGGCCTCGCCCGCCGATCCCGCCGCCTGGGTCGAGCGGATCACCCGGCTCGCCGCCGCGCCGGAGCTCGCCTGCGAGCTGGTCGGCCGCGGCCACGAACAGGTGCGCCGATTCAGCTGGGCCGCCAGCGCCGCGGGCTATCGCGCGCTGATGGACGGCCTCGGCGCGGATGGGGGCCGGAGGGCGGCGAAACCGCCGCTTCGGGCCGGGACAGAGACGATCGCGACCGCCGGCCCCGCGCCCGATGCCGCCGGCGTCGCGGTGATCGTCGCCACCCGCGGCCGGCCGGCGGTGGTCAGCGACACCGTGCGCCACCTGCTCGCCACCCAGAGCCTGCGGCCCGCCACCGTGATCATCTCGTGCAACGACCCCGCCGATGCCGGCGCGCTGGCCGCCCTGCCCGAGGTGCGCGTCGTCACCGGCCCGCCGGGCCTGCCCGCGCAGCGCAACACCGGCCTCGCGGCGCTGCCGCCCGGGATCGAGACCGTGGCCTTCTTCGACGACGACTTCGTCTGCGACCCGGGCTGGCTTGCGGCCGCGGCGCAGATCTTCCGCGACGAATCGAGCCTCGTCGCGCTGACCGGCGAGGTGCTGGCCGACGGCATCAAGGGCGCGGGCATCCCCTTCGACGCGGCGGTGGCGATCGTCGCCGCCGCCCCGCCCGAGCCCGCGATCCCGGCCTGGACCGAGCCCTTCAGCCCCTATGGCTGCAACATGGCCTACCGGGTCGCGGCGATCGGGGCGCACCGCTTCGACGAGCGGCTGGTGCTTTACGGCTGGCTCGAGGATCGCGACTTCGCGGCCGGGCTGGCGCGCGCCGGCGGGCGCTGCGCGCGCGCCGCGGCGCTGCGCGGGGTGCACATGGGCGTCAAAAGCGGCCGCGTCGCCGGAGACCGCCTCGGATATTCGCAGATCGCCAATCCGGTCTACATGCTGGGCAAGAAGACGATGACACCGGCCGAAGTCGCGGGTCAGATCTTCCGCAACGTCTCCAGCAATCTCGCCCGCGCCCCCCGGCCCGAGGCCTTCGTCGACCGACGGGGCCGGCTGCGCGGCAATCTCATGGCCCTGGGCGACATCGTCCGCGGCCGGATCGACCCGGAACGGGCGGCGCGGATCGGCGCGCCCCCCGCGCCGGCGGCACAGATGAGCGCAGCAGGGAAAGCACCATGATCCAGGGCGGAGTAGGCAGGGGCATGACGGCCGACCGGCATCGCAAGGGGCCACAGTCGCCCACCGGATCCCATCACGGGTCCCCCCACGGCCCCCAGGCCGGCGAGGATGGCCCGATCGCGCTGATCAAGGCGATCATCGCGGCGGTGCGGCGCAACATCGTGCCGCTCGGGGCCTGGGTGACGCTGTGCCTGCTGGGCGCGTTCTTCTATGCCCGCTCGCTGCCGCCGGTCTATTCGGCGGCCTCGCAGCTGGTGCTCGAGGCGCCGCGCGACTTCCGCGCCGGGCCCGGCGTGACCGCGGGCAGCGCCTCGATCGACCTCAACCGCGTCGACAGCGAGCTGCAGGTGATCCGCTCCGAGCGGCTGCAGCGGCTGGTGTTCGAGAGCCTGCGCCTGGCCGACCACCCCGAGCTGCGCGGCGAGCCCGAGGACGACACCGACACCGATGCCGGGACCGATACCGGGGCGGCGGCGCCGGGCCTGATCGGCGGGCTGGTCGGCGGGCTGGCCGACAGCCTGGCCCGCGGGCCGGCGCCGGAGGCCGAAACCGGGACAGGCACGGGGGCAGGCACGGGAGCAGGCGCCGGGACAGGCGCAGAGGCCGCGGCCGCGGCGGCAGCCGCCGCCGCGCAGGCGCGCGAGGCGGCCCGGGGCCCGGGGGCGGCGCAGACCGCCTTCCCGCCGCCGACCGCCGGGACCGAGGCCCCCGGCAGCGCCGCCGCCCGCCGCCACGAGGCCGCCTTCGCCCGGTTCCGCGACCGCTTCGGCGCGCGCCGGATCGGCCAGTCCTACGTGATCGAGATCTACTATGCCTCGGCCGATCCCGAGCTGGCGGCCCGCGTCGCCAATGCCGGCGCCTCGGCCTACCTGCTGCAGTCGGTCAGCTTCAAGGCCGCCGCGGCCGAGGGCGGCGGCGAATTCGTGCAAAGCCGGCTCGACGCGCTGCAGAACGAGGTCGCGGCCTCGGCGACGGCGGTGCGCAACGGCACCCTGCCCGCGATCCAGATCCCCAATGCCGATGCCCGCGTCATCGGCGCCGCGCTGACCCCGCTCTATCCCTCGGCGCCGCGGGTCAAGCTGATCGCCGCGCTCGGGGGGGTGCTGGGGCTTCTGGGCGGGCTCTTCGCCATCGCGCTGCGCTCGGCGCTCGACCGCCGGGTCGGCGACGGCCGCCGGCTGGGCACCGATTGCGATCTCGAGCTGCTGGCGGTGCTGCCCGATGCCGCGGCGCGGCCGTCGAAGGGCGGCACCGGGGCCGAGGGCGCGTTCTTCATGGCGCTGCGCGACATGCGCACCGCCATCGACATGAGCTTCGGCATGGATGCCCAGCCCCGCACCCGCTCGATCGCGCTGGTCTCCTGGGGCGAGGGCGCGGGCTGCAGCACGCTGGCGATGAGCCTCGCGCACATGATGCACATGGCCGGCCGCTCGGTGGTGGTGGTCGATGCCGACATCCGCGGCGGCGCCCGCGGCCTGACCTGGCGCCACCGCAACGCGCCCTCGAAGGCGGCGCCGGGCGGGCTGACGGTGATGAATGCCGAAGGGGTGCGGCTGTTGCCCGCGCGCGCGCTCAAGGGCCTGTCGGAAAGCTTCGCCAATGCCCGCGACCCGGCGGTCTCGGACCTGTTCCGCCAGGTGCAGTCCTGGGGCGACGTGCTGATCGACCTGCCGCCGCTGTCGGAATCGGCCGATGCCCGGGCGCTGGCGCTGCAGGCCGACGCGGTGATCCTGGTCGCGAGCCCCGAGATGCTGCTCGACGACGTCACCGCCGCGCGCGTGCAGCTCGAGCAGGGCGGCGCCAAGGTGATGGGCGTCGCGGTCAACACCCCCGGCCGCGCCCGCCGCCTGCCCTGGCCCCGGCGCCCGGGCCCGGCCGAGGCCGCGACCGGCACCGAGCCCGACCGCACGGCCCCGCCCGCCATCGGCCGGCTGCTGCGCGGCCCCTTCCGCCGCGTGAAAGGAGCCCAGTAGATGAACGCCCTCTCGCCCCGCCCCACGACCCCCGCGCCCCCCGCGCCCGGCTCCGGCCCCTGTGCCGGCCCCTGTGCGGGCACCTGCAGCGGAACCTGCAGCGGAACCGGCTCGGGCTTCCGTTCGGGCTCCGGTCCCGGGACCCCCGCCGAAGCCCGTCTCGAAGCCCGTCTCGAAATCGGTCTCGAAATCGGTCTCGAACCCCGGGCCGAAAGCCGTCCGGGGCCAGATCCGGGGCCAGATCCGGGGCGGCCGCTCTCCGCCGCCATCCCGGCCGCCCTGCCGGCCGACATCCCCGCCCCCGCCACCCGCGACGGGCGGCCGCTGCGGGTGGCGCTGATCCACTACTGGCTGGTGACGATGCGCGGCGGCGAGAAGGTGCTCGAGGCGCTGTGCGAGATGTATCCGCAGGCCGACATCTTCACCCATGCCTACGTGCCCGAGGCGGTCTCGCCGACCATCCGGCGCCACAAGGTCACCACCACCTTCATCGGCCGGCTGCCCAGGCCCGAGAAGCACTACAAGTCCTACCTGCCGCTGATGCCGCTCGCGCTCGAGGAGCTGGACCTGCGCGGCTACGACCTGATCATCAGCTCGGAAAGCGGCCCGGCGAAGGGGATCGTGCCGATGGGCGACGCGGTGCATGTCTGCTACTGCCACTCGCCGATGCGCTACGTCTGGAACATGTACCACGACTACGGCGCGCGCTCGGGGCGGCTCAAGCGGCTGCTGATGCGGCCGCTCACGCATTACATCCGCAACTGGGACGCGGCCACGGCGCAGCGCGTCGACGGCTTCGTCGCCAATTCCGACAATGTCCGGCGCCGGATCGGGCGCTACTACCACCGCGAGGCCGAGGTGGTGTTCCCGCCGGTCGCGGTCGACGACTTCGCCCCGGTGCCGCCCGACCAGCTCGGCGACTACCACCTGATGGTGGGGGAGCTGGTGTCCTACAAGCGCCCCGACCTCGCGGTCGAGGCCTTCAACCGCTCGGGGCGCAGGCTGGTGGTGATCGGCGGCGGCGAGATGCTGGCAGAGATCCGCCGCATCGCCGGGCCCGGCGTCACCGTGCTCGGGCCGCAGCCCTTCGACGTGCTGCGCCACCACTATGCCCGCTGCCGGTCGCTGATCTTCCCCGGCGAGGAGGATTTCGGCATCGTCCCGGTCGAGGCGATGGCCTCGGGCCGGCCGGTGCTGGCCTATGGCCGCGGCGGCGCGCTCGAGACCGTGGTCGAGGGGCGCACGGGGCTGTTCTTCGACACCCAGTCGCTCGAGGCGATCGCCGAGGGGGTCGAGCGGATGGAGGCCGCGCTGGACGCGGGCCGCTTCGACCCGGCGGCGCTCACGGCCCATGCCGCGACCTTCTCGCCGGCGGTGTTCCGCGCCCGGATGGCGGCGGTGATCGCCGCGCGCCTCGCCGCGGCCGCGCAGCCCGGACCCGTGCCCGGACAGGCGACCGCTGCCGCGACCGCTGCCGCGACCGCTTCGGGGCCCGAGCGCGGCTGGGAGACGGCAGGAGAGACGGCAGGAGAGCCCGGATGAGCCTCAGGATCCTGCACCTTCTGAACCACACCAACCGGCTGAACGGCCATGTCCATGCCGCGATCGACCTCGCGGCGGCGCAGCGCGACCTCGGCCATGTCACGATGATCGCCTCGGGCGGCGGCGATTTCGACGCGCTGATGGCCCGGGCCGGGATCGAGACGGCGCGGATCGACCACGCGCGGCGGACGCGGGTGCTGGCGGGCTCGGCGCTGGCGCTGCGCCGGCTGGTGCGCGACTGGCGCCCCGACCTCGTGCATGCCCACATGATGACCAGCGCGGTGCTGGCCTGGCCGGTCTGCCGGCTGGCCGGGCTGCCGCTGGTGACCACGGTGCACAATTCCTTCGAGCGCAGCGCGATCCTGATGGGGCTCGGCACCCGGGCGATCGGCGTCAGCGCGGCGGTGACCGCGGCGATGGTCGGCCGCGGCATCCCGCGCGGCCGGATCGAGACGGTGCTGAACGGCACCATCGGCTCGGTGCGGTTCCGCGGCCGCGACCGCGACGTGGCCGCGCTGCCCTGGCCCACGATCCTGTCGGTGGCCGGGCTGCATCCGCGCAAGGGGCTGCCCTACCTGCTCGACGCCTTCGCCATCGCCCATGCCCGCTTCCCCGAGGCGCGGCTGTGCCTGGTGGGCGAGGGCCCCTACGAGGCCGCCTACCGCGCCCAGGCCGCCGCCCTGCCCTGCGCCGGGGCGATCACCTTCGCCGGCGGCCAGGACGATCCCTCGCCCTGGATGCGCGGCGCCGCGATCTTCGTGCTGCCCTCGCTCGACGAGCCGGCGGGCCTCGTGCTGTCGGAAGCGCGCGAGGCCGGCTGCGCGGTGATCGCCAGCCGCGTCGGCGGCATTCCCGAGATGCTCGAGGGCGGGCGCGCGGGCCGGCTGGTGCCGCCGGGCGATGCCGCGGCGCTGGCCGCGGCGCTGTGCGGGCTGTTGGGCGACCCGGCCCGGCTGGCGCAGGCGCGCGCCGACAGCCAGATCGGCATCGAGCGGATGCGCCTCGAGCGCGTC
This sequence comes from Frigidibacter sp. MR17.24, assembly GCF_037095655.1. Taxonomy (NCBI): domain Bacteria; kingdom Pseudomonadati; phylum Pseudomonadota; class Alphaproteobacteria; order Rhodobacterales; family Paracoccaceae; genus Frigidibacter; species Frigidibacter sp. MR17.24. The sequence continues at coordinate 91,302 of NZ_JBAWKE010000010.1, read as the reverse complement.
GCGCGCGAGACGCTGGCCGTCTACGGCCGCGCGCTCCGGCGCAAGATCCCCGTCCCCAAGATCGCGGAGCAGGACCCATGACCAGATCGCAGCGCGCCCCCGAAGGCCCCGCCAAGGGGCAGGCCAAACCCCGGGCCGAAGATCGGGCCAAAGATCGGGCCGACCCCCGGGCCGACCCCCGGGCCGAAGGTCTTCCGCCCCCCTCCCGGGGCCGCGGCGGCGCCGATCCGGGCCGGCGGCGGCTGGTGCAGGGCCTGGCGGTGGGGCTGCCGGCGCTGGCGCTGCCCGGGCCGGGCTGGGTGCGCGTCGCCGCCGCCCAGGTCGCCGCCGAAACCGCCTTCGAGCCCGACACCGACCCGACCGAGGGCCGCACGATCAGCTTCGAGGACCCGTTCCTGCGCATCGACCACGCGACCTGGAACGCCGGGCCCAAGGCCGGCACCGCCGAGCCCGGCTTCTACGGCCGCTCGGCCTTCGCCCGCTTCGGCGGCGAGGCGGGCTTCAACCCCTATGCCATCGTTGAGGATCCCGACTGCGAGAACGGCCGCGCGCTGCAGCTGTCGGCGGGCTACATCGGGCGCAAGATGGACGTGCCGAGCTATTACGGCAACGACGATCCCGAATACCAGTGGATCAGCGGCAACCTGCAGACCGCGCGCAGCGACGGCACCGTGCTGAAAAGCTGGCGCCACGGCTATTTCGAGACCCGGATGCGCTTCCCCGCCCACCCGCTGACCTGGCCCGCCTTCTGGTTCCTCAACAACCGCGCGATCCTCGAGCCCGACAGCAGCATCGAGATCGACGTGGTCGAGCACAAGGGCTTCGAGCCGCATATCTACGGCGCCTACCTGCACGAATGGGTGCCGCCGGGCGACCACCACGAGGGCGCGGGCGTGCCGACCGGGCCCGACATGACCCAGGGCTACAACCGCTACGGCGTGCTGCTGGTCGACGATCTCTGCGTGGTCTACTTCAACCGCCGGGTGATCCGCGACATGGCCAGCGGCGAGCCGGTGATCTGGCGCATCGGCCGCGCCGCCGAGATGGCCGAAAAGGGCGACGGGTTCTGGCCGCTGCTGACGCTGGCGCTGCGGGCCGACTATGCCTATCCCGACCCGCTGCTGCCCGAGCACCACGTCGCGCACATGCGCATCGACTATTTCCGGGTCTATTCCTGAGGCCCCCCGTCCCGGGCGTCACGGGCGTCCCGGGCGTCACGGCGTCCGGAGAGGACCCTGGCAGGTGTCCGGGACAGGTGGCGGGGACAGGTGCCCGGGACAGGTGAGGGGGCAGGTGACGGGGCAGGCCGAGGGCGGACAGGAGATTCGCGGCGCCCCGTTTCGGGGCCTGCCGCGGCCCCTTTTTCCCGGCGCGCCGCGCGCCGCGGCCGGCCCGCCGGGGCCGCATCCGCGACAATCGAAGGGGCCGGCCGACATCGTTGCACCTGCATCATCGATGCTTCGAATTTGCGCCACAAAGTAGTTAACAAAATAATTCATTAACTTCAGCATGATGCGAGGAAATCGGCCGGAGTCCGCCCCCCGTCCGATCCGGATTAAGTCGGGATTGGGGCAATTCTGTGCCAAGGTCCGGCGGACCGTAGCAAGTGGATGCCCTGCCCGATGTTCCATCTCACCACAGCCCCCCGCACCGCGCCGCGCACCGGACCTGCGATGACCGCCGCGCGGCGTCCGCTGGAACTGGTCGGGCCCGAGGGCTGGGAGATGCCGGTGGCGGTCCGCAAGGGCCTGTGGCAGGGCCTGTGGCAGGCGGGGGGCAAGCGGCTCTTCGACCTGGTCGCGATCCTGGCGATGGCGCCGGTGATCCTGCCGCTGATCGGGCTGATGGTGCTGATGGTGCGCCGCGACGGCGGCCCGGCCTTCTTCCGCCAGAAGCGCGTCGGCCGCCACGGCCAGGCCTTCTGGATGCTGAAGATGCGCACCATGGTCCCCGATGCCGAGGGCCGGCTGCAGGCGCATCTCGCCGCCGATCCCGAGGCGCGCGCCGAATGGGACCGCCACCAGAAGCTCGCCCGCGATCCGCGCATCACCCGCGTCGGCCGGCTGCTGCGCCGCACCAGCCTCGACGAGCTGCCGCAGCTGCTGAACGTGCTGCGCGGCGAGATGTCGCTGGTCGGGCCGCGGCCGATGATGATCAGCCAGATCGGCCTCTATCCGGGGCGCGCCTACTACCGCCTGCGCCCGGGCATCACCGGCAACTGGCAGGTCTCGGAGCGCCACGCCTCCAGCTTCGCCGACCGCGCCCGCTATGACGAGGCCTACGAGGCCGAGGTCTCGGCCCGCACCGACCTCGGTCTGCTGTGGCGCACCGTGGCCGTGGTGCTGCGCGCCTCGGGCTGCTGACCCCGCCCCCCCGCTGACCCCGCCCCCCCGGACGTTCTCGACGTTCCCGCCGGGCCCCGCTGATCCGGGCCCCGCTGGCCGGGCGCCTCGCCCGCCCCCACCGACCTGGCCTGACCCGACTGGCCTGATCCGGGCCCGGCACCCGCCGCGTCCCGCGCGGCCGGAGACGTTTTCCCGGCACCGGCCCGAGGCACCCCAACGACGGCGGCGGATGGCGGCGTCAGGACGAGGGGCCGCGGACCGGAAAAGAGAATCATCCCCGCCCTGCCCCGCCCCGCAGCCGCCCCCGCAGCCGGCTCCGCAACCGACTCGGGCCGCCGCGCCCGCCCGCCCGCCGGGGCCGGTGCCCAACGATTGTGCACAGTCCCCGCGCCGCGCCCGCCGCCCCGGCGGACTGCCGCCGACCGGCGGCCCGATCCGCCCCGCACACCCGCCTCCCCGCCTTTGCCGCTGCTTTTTTCGCGGCAATAGTGAAAATTGGACACAGTACGGCGGAACCGTTTCCCGAACCGCCCAAGGACCGCCCAAGGACCACCGAAGGACCCGGACCAGAACCGGCACCAGAACCGGCAACAGGTCCGCCCCGCGCCTGCCCCGCGCCTGCCCTGCCCGCGCGCCGCGGGACGGCGCGGCTCGATACCGGGCGCGACGGTTTCGGACCGTCGCCGCCCCCGCTGCCGTCGCGACCCCGCGGAGCCTCCGCAGGCCAATTTCCGGCCAGACCGCCTTTCGATTTCGGCCCCGGTTCCGGCCCCCAGTTTGGACCCGCAGTTTCGACCCCCGCAGTTTCTACTCTCGCAGTTTCGCCCCCCCAGTTTCGACCACCAGCCATTTTCCACAGGTCCCCAGATGCCCAGCCATTCCGCCACCGCCCCCCCGGCCTCTGCCACCCGGTCCCACACCTCCCGCCCGCGCCGTTCGCGCAAGCCCTATGCCCGCCAGTTCGCGCGCCCCCTGCCCGAGGCCGTGCACCGCGGCCCACCCGAGGTCGTGCTCGACGAGATCCGCGTCCGCCCGGCGGTGCCCGCGCCCCGGCTCGCCGTGGTGATCAGCTGCTACAACTACGAGCGCTTCGTCGGCGACGCGATCGCCAGCGTCCTCGCCCAGGGCCGCGACGACTGCGAGGTCATCGTCGTCGACGACGGCTCGACCGACGGCTCGTGGCAGGCGATCCGCGCCGCCGGCGTCAACGCGGTCAGCATCCGCAACCTCGGCGCGCGCCGCGCCTGCCTGGCCGGGCTCGACCGCACCACCGCCCCCTTCGTGCTGTTCCTCGATGCCGACGACCGCCTCGCCCCGGGCGCCTTCGACCGGATCCTGGCCCATCTCGACCCCGGCGTGGCCAAGCTGCAGTTCTCGCTCACCCGCATCGGCGCCGAGGGCGAGGTGCTGGGCGCGGCGATCCCCAAGCTCGACGACTTCCGCAAGCGCACCGAGCTGGCGGCCCAGGTGCTGCGCACCGGGGTCTACGTCTCGCCGCCGACCTCGGGCAACGTGTTCCGCCGCGACGTCTGCGCGCTGATGGCCGAGGCCGACTACGATCCCTTCGTCGACGGGGTGACCCTGTTCGCCGCGCCGTTCTTCGGCGACATCGTCAGCCTCTCGGACGAGCTCGGCTGCTACCGGGTGCACGGCACCAACGTCTCGGGCCAGGGCCAGCGCCCGGACGAGCGCGGCCTGACCACCGATCTCGACCGCTTCGTCGCGCGCATGGCGCATCTGCGCGCGGTGCTCGCGCGGCTGCCGCAGCGCCGCCGCCTCGCCCGGACCGAGGCGATGTACTATTTCCTCGAACACCGGATCTGCGCCGAGCTGGCGGCGGGCCGGCGCGCGGGGCTGGGGCGGGTCACCCGGCTGATCGGCGCGATCCGGCACGAGCCGAAGCCGCTCAAGGACCGCTGCACCCTGGCCGCGCTGTTCCTGCTGATGGCGCTGCTGCCGCGGGCGCGGGCGCAGAGCCTGATGGCCTACCGCTACCATTTCGGCGCGCGCTCGGCCCGCGGGGTCGTCGACGCGATCCTGCTCAGACCGTGAGGCCGCGATGAGCGACAGCCCCGCCACGCTGGGCCGCGCCCAGGCACCGCTTCCCGTCCCGGGACCCCTCACGGCCGGGCCGGTCCTGCAGACCGGGCGCGAGGATGCGCCGCCGCCGCCCGCCCGCACCGGCAGCCGGCTGCGGCTGCTCTACGTCCAGTCCGGCACCACGATCTTCGCCGGGGTCGAGCGGGTCGTCGACACGATCGCGACCGAGCTTGCCACCCGCTGCGGCACCGAGTTCGAGGTGACGGTGCTGCACACCTCGGTGCATCGCGACTTCCCGACCGCGCCGCGCGCCTACCGGGTGATCCGGCAGGTCGCGCGCGGCAAGATCTCGCTGTTCCGCACCTACCGCACGGTGATCGGCCGGGGCGACTACGACGTCGTCGTCGTGCCGCAGGTCGAGCCGACGGTCTATTGCTGGCTCGCCTGCCTCGGGCTGTCGCCGCCGCTGGTGCTGCACCTGCACGGCAACCCCGCGCGCGAGCGGGCGAACTGGAAGTCGCGGATCCTGTTCTTCCTGATGGACCGGCTGGTGCTGCGCCGGCTGGCGGGGATCTTCGGCACCTCGCCGCGCCAGCTGCGCGCCTTCCGCGAGATGTATCCCCACGACATAGCCAACCACTGGGTGCCGAACCCGGTGCGCGACTTCGACAGGTGTGACGTCGACAGGCCTGACGTCGGCAGGCGCGACCTCGACAGGCGCGACCTCGCTCCGGCCGGGACGGCAGGACCGGAACCGGCGCCCGACGGGCTCTCCGGCGGGTTCTCCGATGGGCCGCCGGTCTTCGTCAACGTCGGGCGCTACGACTACCAGAAGGGGCAGGACATCCTGCTGCGCGCCTTCGCGCGGGTGGTGCGCACCCTGCCCGGGGCCCGGCTGCGGCTGGTGGGCTACGGCGCCGACGAGCCCGCGCTGCGCGCCCTGGTCGAGAGCCTGTCGCTGGGCGGGGCGGTCAGCCTCGAGCATTTCCCCGACAGCCCGGCGGTCCCGCTCGCCACCAGCGACATCTACGTCTCGTCCTCGCGCTGGGAGGGCTGGTCGCTCGCGATCTGCGAGGCGCTGCGCTTCGGCCTGCCGGTGGTGGCGACCGATTGCGACTTCGGGCCGAGCGACATCCTGACCGATCCGCGGCTGGGGCGGCTGGTGCCGGTGACCGGCGACACCGTGACCGACGAGGCGGCGCTGGCCGAGGCGATGCTCGGGGCCGCCGGGCGGCTGCGGGAAGACCGCGCCCATGCCGGGTTCCGGCGCGCGGCGATCGACCGCTTCAGCGTCGAGCAGGTGGTGCATGTCCATGCCGCGGCGCTGCNGCTCGGGGCCGCCGGGCGGCTGCGGGAAGACCGCGCCCATGCCGGGTTCCGGCGCGCGGCGATCGACCGCTTCAGCGTCGAGCAGGTGGTGCATGTCCATGCCGCGGCGCTGCGCCGGGCGGCGCGGGTCGCGCCCTAGCCCGGCCTGCGCCCGGCCTGCAGCGGCGGACCCGCCGGTCCGGGCGCACCCTCAGCGCCCGGACCGGCGCGGCGCGCGGGCCGGGTCGGCGACCTCGTCATGGCGCCGCCCGGCGCGGCCGGCGGCCGGGGCCAGCGCGTCGAGCCCGCGAAACAGCACCAGCACCAGCACGAAGACCAGCGGCGCGCTCATGCCCATGCCCAGGAAGACCAGCGCAGCGATCCAGAGCGGCGATCCCAGAAAGACCGCCGCGCCCGCAGAGATCAGCCCCGCGCCCAGCCCAAAGATCCCCAGGAAGGTCAGCACGATCTGTCTTTCAATCCGTCCAGCGCGTCAGGTTAACAGATAATGACGCATCCCGGCCCGACAAGGCAATCGCCAAGATCCGGGACCCGCGCACCTTGGAAACGGCTGGCCAAAGACAGGCCAGAGCCGTCCCCGGCACCCGCCTCCGGAACCGGCCCCAGGAACGGGCACTGGAACGGGCCCCTGGCACCCGTCCCGGCCGGACGCCCCGATCGGGCCCGGATCAGGCCCGGATCAGGCCCGCCGCGCGCCCGCCGGGGCCCGCTCCGCCCCGCCCACCGCATCGGTCTCCGCCCGGGTCTCCGCATGGGCATCCGTCCCGGCCGCGCGCCGGTGCCAGCGCCAGGCATCGCCGATCATCTGCAGCATGCTCGAGCGCGCGGGTTCCCAGCCCAGCTCGGCCGCGGCCCGGGCCGAGCCCGAGACCAGCTTGACCGCATCCCCGGCCCGGCGGCCCTCGTAGACCACCGGCACCTCGCGGTTGGTCACCGCGCGCGAGGCCTCGATCACCTCGCGCACCGAGAAGCCGCGCCCGGTCCCGAGGCAGAACACCCTGGCCTGCCCCGGCGCGACCCTGCCCGCCTCCAGGTGCTTCAGCCCCAGCACATGGGCATCGACCAGGTCCATCACGTGGACATAGTCGCGGATGCAGGTGCCGTCGGGGGTCGGATAGTCGGTGCCGAAGACCGACAGCGCCGGACGCTCGCCCGCCACCGCCTGCAGCATCAGCGGGATCAGGTGGGTCTCGGGGTCGTGCGCCTCGCCGATCTCGGCCTCGGGGTCGGCGCCGGCGACGTTGAAGTAGCGGAAGATCACCGAGCGCAGCCCATGCGCCGCGCCGAAGTCGCGCAGCATGTCCTCGATCGCGCGCTTGGAGGCGCCGTAGCTGTTGATCGGGTGCTGGGGCGTGTCCTCGTCGAGCGTGACCCCGTCATGGTCGCCGTAGGTGGCGCAGGTCGAGGAGAAGACGAAGTCGCTCACCCCCGCGGCCACCGTCGCCTCGATCAGCGTGAGCGAGGCCGCGACATTGCCGCGCCAGTACTTGCCCGGTTCGCGCATCGCCTCGCCGACCTGGCTCAGCGCCGCGAAATGCATCACCGCCACCGGCTTCCAGCGGGCGAAGACCTGGTCGAGCCGGGCGCGGTCCGACAGGCAGCCCCGCTCGAACGGGCCGAAGCGGACCGCGGCCTCGAAGCCGGTGACGAGGCTGTCGTAGGTGACCGGCAGATAGCCCGCGGCCTTCAGCACCTTGCAGGCATGCGAGCCGATGTAGCCCGCCCCCCCGGTGACGAGGACGGCGGGGGCGCTGGTGGCGATGGGGGAGGAGGAGGAAGCGAAGGAAGGCAATGTCATCTCGGTCTCTATCGCGGAATGAAAATGAATGGCGCCAGCCTAGCACGCTATCCCGCGGCGCGCTGCCCGCAAGAGGCGCCGCGGGGCAGGATCCGCACGCAAAGCGCCCCGCTCACTCCTCGGGCCGGGCCAGCCGCTTCTTCGCCCAGCCCAGCAGCGCGGCTTCCGGGCTTTTCAGCCGCGCCCGGCCCGAGCGTTCCCAGACCCCGCGCCATTCCGCCTCGAGCGCGTGGACGTCGTAGCCGGGGGCGAGCCGGCGCAGCCGGTCGCGCGCGGCCTCCGAGATCACCGGCCCCGCCGCCCAGGCGCCGCCGCCGAAGCCCGAGGCCGCGACCATGCCGTCCTCATCGACCACCGCGTCGCGCCGGGTGACGCGCAGGATGTCGCCCGGGTCCTCGGCCAGGTGGTAGTCGGGCAGGTGGTCGGTCGCGATCATGTCGCGCAGCATCTTGCGAAACACCCGCACCGGGCTGGCCGAGCCGGTCTTCTTCGCCAGCACCTCGACCGAGATCCGCCACTCGGGCTGGCGGCCGCAATGCTTGCGCGCCAGCTCGTAGATCCGCCGCTCGAGCGGCTTTCGCAGCCGGAAGTAGTCGCGCGACAGCGTCAGCACCGATTTCGACATCACCGCCCGGTACAGCCAGTCCGACAGCGTCACCTCGACCGAGATCATCCGCCCGCCCTTCGCGTGGCGCAGGATCCGCCAGCCCTCGATCAGGCCGAAGCCGGTGGTGGCCTCGACCGCGCCGGTGGTGATGTTGGTCGTGATCCGCGTGCCCGCCAGCCGCTCGAAGGCCTCGCGCAGGCGCTTGTAGCCGTCGCCGGAGGTCTCGCGGTTGGTGGCGGCCATCAGGTCGTGCGCGGTCAGCTGCAGGCGGCGCGCGGTCGGCCGGCCCGCGTTCACCGCCGCCATCAGCTGGCTCACGCAGTAGATCAGGATGTCCTTGTCGAACAGCGTCGCCAGCCCCTTGACCGAGGGCACGACCTCGATCTCGGCGCCGTTGTGCGCATAGCGCAGGATCCGCCGGTCGGGCCGGGTCGCGAGCGAGAAGATCGGGTGCTCCATGCTCGCGAGGTCGTCCTTGGGCAGCGCGTCGAGGATGTCGCACAGGAAGAAGTCCGGCCCCGGGTGATGCTCGGGCAGCATCAGCCCCTGGGTGCCCGCGGCGCTCGCCGCCGCCCGGCCCGCCTTGGTGCCCCCCGTGACCGACGCCCTGACCGAAGTCTTGGGCGCATCCGCGCCCGCCGCGACCCCGCCCGCCGACGGGGGTGTCGCGCTCGTCGCCCTGGGCCGCGCCCGCGCTCCGCGCGCGGCCGACGGGCCCGCCCCGGGCCCTGTCGCCCTGCCTGCCATCCGGTCCTGCCTGTCCCTGCCCGGCCGGATCTTTCCGGTCCCGCGGCGCCTGCTCTGCCACCCGGGCCCCGCCTCATCCGGGACCCTGCCGTCCCCCGGTCCGGTCTGTCGCCGGATTCGTGGTTTCGGTTACGCCCCAGCCTACGCGAGGGTTATCCACAGGTCCACCCGGCCCGCCCGGCGCCGCCGCCCGCGATCGGGGTTTCGGAGTCGCGCAAGCGTGGGATCGGAGTCGCCCCGTCGTGGTTTCAGAGTCGCCCCCCCTCGACAGCCGCCCCGCCGCGCCCTTAGTTTCAAGGCCGGAACCGCCCCGGCAGCGCCCGGCCCGGCGCCGTAACGTGAATCACTAACCGATTCATAACACTGAAAAATCCGCAGCCGGCGCCGGAACCCGCCGCCGCGCCCGGACCAGACCCCCCGAAATTGCTGAGAAAACCGCGATTTGTGCCGGGAATGCTTTCATGACCGGCGAAACCTGTTACATTGCCCCAAACAGCGAACATGAGGTCATCATGCGCGAACCGGCGGCAGAGCAGCCCCCCTATTTCAACATCCAGCCCGACCAGGCGCTGGCCGAGCTTGGCGCCGCGCGCGGCACCGACACCGGCGGGCTGGCGGCGATCGCCCAGGCCTGCGCGCGGGGCCGCGACGACCTCGCCTCGCGCGGGCTGAACGCCGAAGGGCGCAAGGAGCTGCGGCTGTTCTCGACCTGGGAGATCACCCGCTACCTGATCCCCGTGGCCCAGGCGCATTTCCGGCGCGTGCTGCGGCTGAACCCCGAGCTGCCGCAGGGCCGGACCGAGACCGAGGGCGGCGCGAAGTGGTTCACCCTCGACGAGGTGCTGCGCCTGCGCGCCCATTTCGCGGCCGAGGGCAAGAAGTCGAAGGAGTACCGCCCCTGGCGCCCCGAGGGGCTGCCGGCGAAGATGGTGGCGGTGGCGAACTTCAAGGGCGGGGTCGGCAAGACCTCGACCTGCGCGCATCTCGCCATGTCGGCCGCGCTCGACGGCTACCGGGTGCTGGTGATCGATCTCGACAGCCAGGGGTCGATGACCTCGATCTTCGGCGGCAAGGTCGAGGACGAATGGGGCACGGTCTTTCCGCTGATGGCGCGCCACTACGCCCGCCACCTGCAGCAGGACAACCACCGCCGCGTCGATCGCGGCGATCCGCCGGTGCCGCTCGACGAGACGCTGACCGAGGCGCTGAAGGTCACCGCCGCCGACATCGTGCAGAAGACCCACTGGCCCAACATCGACCTGATCGGCAGCCAGCTGAACCTCTACTGGGCGGAATTCCAGGTGCCGGTCTGGCGGATGGCGGCGCGGGGCTGGAAGCTGTGGGACGCGCTCGCCGAGACGCTCGAAGCCGACGGGCTTCTCGACCAGTACGACGTGATCTTCCTCGATACCCCGCCCGCGCTCGGCTACCTCACGATCAACGGCCTGGCCGCCGCCGACATCCTGCTGGTGCCGCTCGGGGCCTCGTTCCTCGAGTTCGATTCCACGGGGCGGTTCTTCGACATGCTGCATTCCACCTTCCGCTCGATCGAGGAGGGCGAGAACATCGCCGCCCGGGCGCTGGGGCGCGAGGAGCTGGCGTTCGAATGGGACGCGGTGCGCGCGGTCGTCACCCGCTATGACGGCGCGCAGCAGGCGGAACTCGCGGGGCTGATGCAGGCGCATCTGGGCCGGATCCTGACCCCGCAGCGCCAGGAGTTCACCGCGCTGATCGGCCAGGCCGGCGAGCAGGTGAACGGCATCTACGAGGCCGATTACCGCGACTTCAACCGCGACACCTACATCCGCGGCCGCGCCACCTTCGACGAGACCTATGCCGCCTTCAAGCGGCTGCTGATCGGCTGCTGGCGCCGCGACGAGCTGGCGGCGCGCCAGTCCGAGGAGGCCTGAGATGGCCGCCCCGATGTTTCGCGCGCGAAACATTTGCCGGGTCGTGACCGCGGCGCCCGGCCCGGTGACCGGATCGCCATCCCGGGGCCCGACCCTTGGTCCCTGCCCCGCAGCCCGCCCTTTCGGCCGCCTTTTCGACGGAGAGATCTGACATGGCCAAGCGCCGCCGCCTGAGCCCGGCCCAGGAGCTCTACCTGTCCGAGACGCCCGCGCTCGAGACGAAATCCGCCCTGCCGCCCTCCCCCGCTTCCGAGGTGGCGCCCGAGCCCGCGCCCGAAGCCGCGCCTGTCGGGGCCGGGCCGGCGCGGGTGCGACCCTCGATGAGCGCGGGGCGGGTGGCGCCGATCGCCCATGTCGCCGCCGATGGCGCGGCGCAGGCGGCGCTGGCCGAGCTGTCGGCCGAGATGGCGGCGGCCCGGGCCGAGGGCCGGCTTTTGCTGTCGCTGCCGCTCGAGGCGGTGGCGGCGGCCTATCTGGTGCGCGACCGGATGGAGACCGACGAGGAGGAGCTTGGCCATCTCGTGGCCTCGATCCGCACCCATGGCCAGCGCAGCCCGATCGAGGTGGCGGAACTGGCGCAGCCGCTCGGGGGGGCGCGCTACGGGCTGATCTCGGGCTGGCGGCGGCTCGCGGCGCTCCGGCGGCTGGCCGAGGCCGGCGAGGGGCCGGGGCGGGTGCTGGCGCAGCTGCGCCGCCCGGCCGAAGCCTCGGAGGCCTATGTGGCGATGGTCGAGGAGAACGAGGTCCGGCTGGGCCTGAGCTATTACGAACGCGCCCGGATCGCGGCCAAGGCGGTCGAGGAGGGCGTGTTCGAGACGGAAAAACAGGCTCTGCTTCAGCTGTTTTCGGCCGTGAGCCGGGCGAAGCGGTCGAAGATCCGCAGCTTCGTCGCGATCTACCACGCGCTCGACGGCGCCCTGCGCTTCCCCGCCGCGATCCCGGAACGGCTGGGGCTCGAACTGGCGCGGCTGGTCGAGGCCGACCCCGGCGAGGCCCGGATCCTGGCGGGCACGCTCGCCGCCGATCCCGCCGCCACGCCCGAGGAGGAGCTGGCCCGCCTGGGCGCCGCCGTCCGCGCCTGGGGCGCCCCCGACCTGGAGACACCTGATCCCGAGACACCCGACCCCGTCGGTTCAGGGTCGAAATCCGCCGGATCAGAGCCTGTCGCGCCCCCCGCCCCCCGCCCTTCTCCGGCGGTCGAGGAGATCATGCCGGGTCTCCTGCTGGAAACCGGCGGCGGCTGGCTGAAGCCGGTGCTGACCCTTTCGGGCGACAAGGTTGACCAAGCGTTCCGCGACCGGCTGATCGCCTTCCTGCGCGGACAGGTCTGAGCGGGCGGGCCTGACGGGAAGAGCCTTTTTCCCCGAAACAGGCTCTGATTCTGCCCGCCGGAATGTTTCGCGCGCGAAACATCCGCCGCGCGCCATGCGCAGGATCGTGCCGGTTGACCGATGCCGCCGCGGGCGGGCATGATCCGCTGCATTCGGTTTCGGTCCCCCTCTGGTACGAGGCTCTCGATGGCAACGGCCCTGCGATGCGGCTCCGCCGCCCTCGGTTTCCTGCTGTTTCCGGCGATGTTTTCCACCCCGCTCCCGGCTCTGGCGGCAACGATCGAGGTGGCGCCGGTGCTGTCCTCGGGGCTGGTGGTCGCGCTCACCCCCTATGGCAAGGCCGGGCCGACGGTGGGCAACAACAACATCGCCTCGCCGGTGACGATCGGCGGCCATCTCTACATCGTCAGCCAGCGCGCCGCCGAACTGTCGATCCTCGACGCGACCGGGGGACGCCGGGTGGTTCTCGATGCCGCGCATCTTCCGGCCGGGGTGACGCCGGTCGGGGCGCAGGCGCTGATCAACATCGCCGGCGATGCGGCGCGCACCTATGTCGGCATGAACTCGGCCACCCTGCCCGCGGGCTTCGCCCCGCCGGCGCCGCTGCCCGAAGCCGCGGCCTACGACACCGCGACCTTCGGCTACGAGCTGATCTATGCCTATGGGCGCGCCGCCGACGGCAGCCTGTCGAACCCGGTGCCGGTCACCGCCTTCGAGACCACCGGCACCGGCCACCGCGGCGAGGGCATGCTGGTGCTGCCCGACGGCCGGCTGCTCTATGCCCGCGGCGACAATGTGCCCGCCTCGCTCAACGGGCTCGCGGCGCCGCAGGATCCGGGCTCGACACTGTCGAAACTGCTCGTGATAGACCCGGTTTCGGGCGCGGTCACGGTGGCGGCCTCGGGGCTGCGCAATGTCCAGCACCTGACCTATACCTCGCCCGAGCGGACCGAGATCGCCTTCGGCGACATCGGCTGGGTCGCGGTCGAGGAGGTGAACCGGATCTCGGTCGCGGATCTGGCCGACACCGCGGTGATCGAGAATTTCGGCTGGGGCGCGGACGCGAACGATCTCACCCGCGAGGGCAGCCTGGTGGTGAACGCGCTGGGGCAGGTGGTGGGCCGCACGTCCCCCGACGACACGGCCTGGCGCCTGCCCTTCGCCGAGTTCGGCCGCACCGCCACCGACGGCACCGCGCTCGCGGTCAGCGGGCCGGCGATCTCGGCGGTGTCGTTCTCGCGGATAGGGATGCTGTTCGGCGACCTGGTGACCGGCGCGCTGTTCGCCACGCTGGCCACTGCGGGCGAGGGCGTGCCGGCCGATGTCCACCGGGTGCTGGTCGCGGGCCCGGACGGCACGGCGCTGCCGCTGCGCGAGGCGCTGGGGCTGGGCCGGTCGCGGGCCGACCTGCGGTTCTTCACCTTCGGCGACGGCGGGGCGGGGCTGCTGCTCGAGCGCAGCCAGCAGATCTACCGCATCACCGAGGTCATGGCGCCGGTCCCGCTGCCGGCGGGCGGGGCGCTGATGCTGGCGGGCGGCCCCGCCCTGTGGCTGCTGCGGCGCCCGTTCCGAAAGGCCAGGGCCCGGAACGGCTGACCGCAAAGGGTGTCGAAGATGTTTCGCGCGCGAAACATCTCCGTCCCCGTCCCCGGGTTCGGGTCGCGCGGCGCCGGTGAGACCGCGGATGTTTCGCGCGCGAAACATTTCGCGCCGCGGGGCAAGGGGGCGGTGGCGGCGCCCTCAGGCCTCGATGAAGGCGCGCAGCCGGGCGACGAGCGCCTGCTGGCCCGGGCTCTGCTCGCCGGGCTCGGGCGGCGGCGACAGGGCGGGGCCTGCCAGAAGCCGCTCGAGATCCGCGATCTCCCAGGCGACATGCACGCCGGGCAGCGCCTCGACCTGGCGGGCGGTGGCCAGCTGGTGGTCGTTGCGGTGCTCGCCCAGCGCATGGCGGCGCGGCATCACCACCAGGGGCTTCACCCAGCGCCGGGCCGACAGGATCGTGCCCATGCCGCAATGGCCCACCACCGCCCGGGCGCGGGTGAAGGCCTCTTCGAATTCGGCGGGCCTGAGGCTTTGCACCAGCGTCAGCCCGGGGGTCGCGGCGGCGGCGGCCTGCCAGGCGGGGTCGGTGTCGGGGCCGGTCTGGATCAGCATCTCCTCGCCCAGCCGCGGGGCGAGATCGACGAGCGCGGTGACGAGGCGGGGGAAGCCCAGCTGGGTTCCGATCGTGGCGAAGATCACAGGATCGTCCCCGCGTATTCCGCGCCGGTCTCGGCCGCGACATGTTCCCATTGCGTCATCCACAGATGCGCGACGCGGCGCGCGAGGCGGCCCGACATCGACATCTCCTCGGCATTGGCGACGCTGTCGACCCAGATCGTGCGCGCGCCCATGGCCCGCGCGAGCGCCAGCGCCATGACGCCCGGCAGCGCCCCGGTCGAGATCACCACGTCGGGGCGGAAGGTCAGGACCTGGCGCAAGAGCGCCGCCGCGGTGCGGGCCATGGCGATCTTCTCGTTGCGGTTGCAGTCGGGGATGATCGCGAAGGGGCGGGCGTCGAACTGCTCGGGCAGGCCCGGCAGGGTGGTGAGGAAGCGGACCTCGTGGCCGTCGAACGCGGGGCGCATCAGCATCAGCTGCTGCCAGTGTCCGCCGCCAGAGGCCACGGCCAGGATCCGTCTTGTGCTGGCCATCGGGCCTCCTTGGATGGAAAGGGGGAGGGGCGCGCCGTCGCGGGGCGGGGCGCGCGTGCGGGGGGCCGTCCCGGCTCAGCCGGCCCGGGGGGCGGTCGCCTGCGAAAAACCTGTGGTGCCGGACCGCTCGGGCCTTGAATGAAGCGACATGGGTGCGGCCTTCTGAAAGTGACGTCGGGAACCGGTGGTTTTGCAGTTGCAGCAATCTTCGCACCAACGCGGCCCCGGCACCAGTCGTTCCGTCTCCGGGCCGTCCCCGGGCCGTCATGGGGCCGTCATGGGACAACGCCCCGCGGATGAGCGCGGACACCGAGACGGGGTGACGGGGCAGGGTGACGGGGCAGGGTGACGGCTCAGGGCTTCGGTCCCGGGCCGCGGTCCGGTGCCGTGGCCCCGTGCCGTGGCCCGGCGCCCGGGTTCGGCGGGTCGGGCGCGAGCAGCCACCAGCCCAGGATCCCGCCGAGCGTGCCGCCCAGATGCGTCTCCCAGGCGAGCTGGCCCGCCAGCATCAGCCAGCTCGCGGCATTGGCGAGCATCAGCAGCGCGAAGGTGGCGAGGATCCGGCGCCGGGCGCCGGCCTCGAGCCCGAGCAGGCGGTCCTGCCGGGCGCGGGCGAGCTGCTGGGCCATCACCAGCCCGAAGGCCACGCCCGAGGCGCCGACCATCGGCTGCGCCCCGCCATGCAGCAGCCCGAAGCCGATGCAGCCGCCCAGCTGCGTGACCAGCCACAGCCCCGCCAGCCGCGGCGCCGGCCGCCGCCCCAGCGCCCGCGCGAGGTCGGGGGCGATCAGCGCGATCACCAGCGCATTGCCCGCCAGATGCCCGGGCCCGGCATGCAGCAGGCCGTAGCTCAGCATCATCCCCCAGGACTGGCCGGGGTAGTTGACGCTCCACCCGGTCCAGAGGCCGGGCCAGAACGCGCCGTAGCCATAGGCCAGCGCCCGCCAGCGCGGGCTGCCGACCAAGCCATGGTCGGCGAGCGTCAGCACCAGCTCGATCAGCGCGGCGAGCGCGAGCGCCGCCCAGACCGGCCAGCAGGCCACCAGCGGTGCCGGGCGCCCGTCAAGAGAGCCGTCAAGAGAGCCGCCAAGAGAGCTGTCGGGAGAGCCGCCGGGACGGCCGGCGCCGGCCCTGGCGGCGCCGGACAGGCTCGGGGAAGGGTCTGGAAAAGGGTCTGCAAATGGGTCTGCGGAAGGGGAGACGGGCCCCGCCGGTTCCCCCGCCCCGGGCGGACGCCGGCCCGCGCCGGGCGTGTCGGCAGGTCGGTCGGCGGGGCAGTCGTCCGACCGGTCGTCGGGCCGGTCGTCGGGGCGTCGGGGGGCGGGCATGGGGGCGCTCAGTTCGGGATGTAGCCCGGCAGCTGCGGCAGCGCCTGGCGCAGCAGGTCGGTCAGCCGCGCCTCGGCCTGGTCTTCGGTCTCGCCCTCGCGGATCGGGGTGATCACCCGCACCAGCGCGCCGTCGGTGCGGCCATGCACCAGGCTGTCCCACATCACGCTCATCTTCGCCAGCACGTCGTTGGTCATCCGCTTGCCGCGCTGCTCGAACCAGTAATAGACCAGCTGCTGGGACATGCCGTTCTGGATCACCGCCCGGTTCACCGCGAAATCGCCATAGGGCGTGTCGGGGAACGAGACCGTCTTCTGGGTCAGGCTCGCGATCTCCCAGCCGCCGACCGGCAGGCAGACCTCGGGGGAGTGGATGCCGGTGCCGTCGGTCTGGTTGGCATACCAGGCCGAGAACAGGTTCACGCCCGCGTCCTGGCCCGGCGCGACATAGGTGGTGTTGATGTAGTCGGTCGCGGCCAGCACCTGCACGATCTGCGGATCGAGCGGCTGCGGCTGGCCCTGCCAGTCGCCGAAGCGCTGCGGGAACAGGCTGAAGCTGTCGCGGGTGACCTGGTGGCGCTCGGGCGGCGGCACCAGCACGAAGGCCGCCGCCACCGCGAGCGACAGCAGCGCCGCGCCGATCAGCCCGCGCGAGGGCGCGATGCCCAGCATCCGGCGCAGCTGCGGCCCGAGCCCGTCGAAGTCGAGGTCGATCGTCTCGGACAGCGACTTCGGCGCGCGGGTCAGCCGCTGCAGGCCCATCGCGGTCAGGAACAGGATCGCGATGCAGCTGAGGAAGATGATCCAGCCCTCGAAGAAGTGCAGGAAGCCCTCGGCCTGCTCGATGCCGTAGCTGTTGACCATGACCCCGATCACGCCGATGCGGAACGAGTTCATGAAGACGGTGAGCGGCGCGGCCATCACGAACAGCAGCGCCTTGTGCCAGAACGGCCCGCGGTAGAGGATCGCGGTCAGGTAGGAGAAGGACAGGATCGGGAACAGGTAGCGCAGGCCCGAGCAGGCCTCGGCCACCTGCAGCTTGTAGACCCCGAGGTCGATGACGTTGCCTTCCAGGAACACCGGCACGTCGGCGAGGCGGATGAACCAGACCCCGAGTTCCGACGAGACCAGCTGCAGCACGATCGTCAGCTTCCAGTACAGCATCTGCGGCAGCGGCAGCATGAAGACCAGGTGCAGCACCGGCGCCCAGTGCGCCTTGCCCTCGTGCCAGCCGAAGACCACCAGCACCACGCCCATGCACCAGATGATGATCGCGTAGGTGACGATGTCGGGGATGCGCATCAGCGTGCCGAGGATCGCCACGGCGAGTCCGGCCAGCAGCACCGCGATCCCGGGCCAATAGATCCGCCGCCCCGGGGCGGCGGCGGCCGCGGCGGCGGTGCGGTGGCCGAAGGTGGTGGTGTTGTTGCGCAGCTCGCGCAGGTAGAGATAGAGCGAGATCAGCGGGATCAGCGGCCCGTGGCTGTATTCCGGCGTCGACCAGGCCTGGGCCAGCGACACGAAGCCCAGCCAGAACACCGGGATCGGCGCCAGCACCAGCAGCGCGAACCAGGCCAGCCCCGCGGGGTCGAGACGCTCGCGCAGGCTGCCGGCGGAAGATGTCGTATCGGTCATGGCGGAGCCCTGGCTGCGGAACTGTCGCCCTCACTATAGCGGCGGTGCGGCGAAAGGCGACCGGAAGGGCTGCGCCGCCGGACGCGGGCGGGCACAATCGCGTCATGCGCGCCGGATTGTGCCGGCGTTCATGCCGAAGCCCGGGAAGACGCCCGTGACGATGCCCCCGGACGACGCCCCGGACGAGGCCCCGGACGAGGCTGGGCCGGTGGCGGCCCGGCGCCGCGTCAGCGCAGCAGCACGAAGTCGCGCCCGATGGTCAGGAACAGGCTGTTCGAATCCGCGTCCTCGACCCCGGTCTCCTCGCGGCGGCGGTATTCGTAGCCGGTGCTCAGCGTCCAGTCCTGGGTCAGCTCGCGGTTCCAGCTCATCCGCAGCGAGCCGTTGGCGCTGCTGTCGTCGCTGCCCACGCTTTCGGATTCGGTGTAGCCGAGCCCGAGCCCGAGGCTGTCGACCTGGGTCAGCGCGTGGCGGTAGTCGAAGCTGAAGGCCGTGACCAGCCGGCTCTCGTTCTGGTCCGAGGTCCGCACCGCCCGCGTCGCCTCGAGCGAGACCGTGCCGGTGGGCAGATCGCGGCTCCAGCCCAGCGCGCCGATCAGGTTGGTCTCGCCGTCGAAGTCGCTGGCGCCGAGCTGCCAGGAGACGCTGCCGTGGGCGCGTTCCTCGAGCCCGCCGAAGGTCAGGTTCACCAGCTGGCCCTCGTCGCGGTCCTCGTAGCCGAGGTTGGCGGTCAGCGCGCCGGCCGGGCGGTCGCGGGTCAGGCCGAGGTTGACGGTCGGGGTCCGGGTCGTGTCCTCGCCGGGGGTGTCGCTTTCGTAGACCTGGTAGCCGAAGCCGAGCGAGCCGGTCAGCGCCGGGGCGAGGCGGGCGTTGAAGCCCAGGCTGGCGGTGTCGGTGCGCGAGCCGTCGCGGGTGGTGTCGCCGCTGTAGTCGGTCTGCGAGGCGGTGTAGCCGAGGCTGGTGGCCAGCGGGCCGTCGAGCCCGAACCCGAGCGACAGCCCGGCGCTGCGCTGGGTGCGGGTGCCGGTCACGTCATAGGCTTCGGGATCGGGGTCGGTCACGTCGACGCTGCGGTAGCTGAGCGAGGACTGGTCGACCTTGGCATAGCGCAGGTCGAGCCCGATCCGGGCGCTGCCGTTGCTGCGTTCCCAGCCGAAGGCGACGAAGGGGTCGCGCAGGCCGTCGCTGGTGGTCGCGGGCCCGTCCGAGCCGCGCAGCGTGGTGCCGAAGTCGAGGCGGAAGCTGTTCAGCCCCTGATACTCGCGCCAGCGCAGGACCATGTCGGTCTCGGCCAGGGTGGTGCGGCCGCGGCTCTCGGGGTCGAGGTCGAGGTTCTCGACGCTGCGCAGGGACTGGGTCAGCCCGAAGCTCAGCCGCGGCTGGCGCCCGGCCGCCGGCCGCGCGCGGCCCGCCGCGCGGACGGTGGGCGCGGCGCCGGCCAGCGAGCGGGCGCGCTGCACCGGGGTCTCGCGGCTGGCGGTCGCGGCCTGCCAGGAGGCGCGGCCGGCGGCGATGTCGGCGGCGGTGCTGTCGAACGCCATGCCGTCGACGGTCTCGCCCAGCGGGTAGTCGGCCATCCCCGGTCCGGTGGCGGTGTCATCCTGGGTGTCATCCCCGGTGTCCGCCTCATCGGCGGTCCCGTCTGTGGCGGGTGTCCCGGTGGCGGCCTGACGGGCCGCGGGCAGGGTGCCGAGCAGCGGGCCTGTCGCCGTGGTGCCGGTGGTGCCGCCCGTCGTGGTGCCGGTGGTGGTGCCCGCCGTTGTACCCGCCGTTGTACCCGTCGTGCTGCCCGTCGTGCTGCCCGTCGTGGTGCCCGTCGTGGTGGTCGCCGCGTCCTGGCCCCAGCCCGGGGCGGCGAGGATCGTCGCAAGCGTGCCGGCGAGCGAGAGGCCGAGGGCGAGCCGGACCGGTGTCGGTCGCAGGGACGTCGGCCGCAGGGACGTCGGCCGCAGGGACGTCGGCCGGACGGGGCGGGTGGGGAAAAGACGCATGCTCGACTGTCCTTCTGGCCTGACCCCTTCTGGCGGGGGTGACGGGCGGGAAATGCGGTGCGGCGGCCGGGCCCCCGGGCTGGGGCCGGCCGCCGCCGGGTCATCGGTGCGACATCACTCGAACAGGCCGCGCTGCGGCGCGACGATCACGTCGCCCTCGCGCAGCGGCGTCAGGCCGGCCTGGCTGCCGCCTTGGGTGATGGCGCGGTAGTTGAAGCGGTAGGTCATCGCCTTGCCGCCGACGTTGCGCTGCAGCAGCAGCCGCTTCTGGGCGGCGAAGCTGGTCAGGCCGCCGGCGGCGGCGACCGCCTGCAGGAAGGTGGTGCCGGGCTTGACCTCGATCGCGCCGGGGCGGCCCATCTCGCCGGTCATGTAGACGGTGATCGTCTCGGCCTCGGCCTCGCTGCCCTGGGCCAGCTGGCCGAGCGAGACGTAGACGTTGGGGCGCGAGG
The DNA here is from genome assembly GCF_037095655.1 of Frigidibacter sp. MR17.24. Classification (NCBI taxonomy): domain Bacteria; kingdom Pseudomonadati; phylum Pseudomonadota; class Alphaproteobacteria; order Rhodobacterales; family Paracoccaceae; genus Frigidibacter; species Frigidibacter sp. MR17.24. The sequence goes on along the minus strand of NZ_JBAWKE010000010.1, from coordinate 71,097 downwards.
CGAAGTTCGGCGACAGCCGCTCGGCCAGGTCGGACTGGATCGCGCCGGTCGAGCGGCCCGCGGCCGAGAGGCTGCCGGCCAGCGGCACGTTGATCGTGCCGTCGGGCGAGACCAGGACGTCGCGGTTCAGGCCGGCATCCTCGATCACCTCGATGCGCAGCACGTCGCCGGGCTGGACCCGGTAGCTCTGGGCCTGGGCGGGCAGGGCCAGCGTCAGGGTGGTCAGGGTCAGGGCCAGCAGGGCCTTCAGGAATTTCATCGTGTCACATCTCCTCGGAAGGCAGGGCGCCTGCGGTCTGGCGGCGGTCTGCCGGGGGCGGGCCGGGCCCGACCGCGTTCGCGCGAAGACTACGGGCGGCAAGGGCGCGGAAAAAGGGGATTTTGCCGGATCGGCGAGTTACCCCGGCGTCGTGCCGCAGAGGTCACAGCCCCGACAGGGTCCCGGGCAGGGTTCCGCGCAGGGTTCCGGGCAGGATCCGGTGCAGGATCCGGTGCGGGGCCCCGGCGCCCTCCGGCGCCGCCGGCCAGGATGGCCGCAGAGGGGTGGCGGACGGGGGCCGGGCCCACCGACCACCCACCGACCACCTGCCAGCCACCCGCCGACCACCTGCCAGCCACCTGTCGGGCTGCCCGCCGGTCACCTGCCGTTCCGCGAGCGCCCCCCAAGTTTCCGGGGGCGGTCCCGGAGGGCGGGGCGCTTCCTTGCGCAATCGGGTCGGCGGCCTCAGCAGTCGGTCGCCTCAGCCGTCGGTCGCTTCCGTGCCGGGGCGGGCGGGGTCCGTCGGGGCGGCGGCGGGGGCGCCGTCGGGCGCGCCGGCGGGGGCCGCGTCGGGCGCGCCCGCGGGCGGGGTGCCGCTCTCGATCCGGGCCAGCATCTCGCGCGCGGCCTCCATCTGCGGCAGCGCGCTGTCGCCCGCGATCTCGAGGGCGCGGCGCAGGTGCGGCGCGGCATCGGCCGGCCGCTTCAGCGCGTCGTAGACCACGGCGAGGTGATACTGGATCAGCGGGTCGTTCGACCGGCCGCGGGCGGCGGCCTCGAGATAGGTCAGCGCGCCGCGCACGTCGCCGCGCCGGTAGATGATCCAGCCGTAGGTGTCCTGGTAGGCCGGGTGGTTGAGCGTGCGCAGCCGCCGCGCGATCGTGTAGCCGCGCTCGAGGCTCTCGGGGTCGTCGCGATAGCCGGTGATCATGCTGGCGAGGTTGTTGGCGATGACCACGTCGTCGCTGTTCTCGGCATAGAGCTGTTCGTAGAGGCCGATCGCCTCCTCGATCTTGCCGGTGCGCTCGAACTCGCCGGCCTGGATCCAGCGCAGCCGGCGCGAGGTCGGGTTGGCGGCGAGCCCGGCGGCCAGCACCTCGGCCGCCTCGTCGGCGCGGCCCTGGCTTTGCAGCACGCCGAACAGGATGCGGATCACCTGCTCGTTGCCGGGGGTCTCGTCGTTGAGCTTGCGCAGCGCGCGCTCGGCGGCCTCGTTCTCGCCGCGCAGGGCGTCGAGCGTGCCGCTGAGCAGGCGCAGGTCGCGGTCGTCGGGCTTGTCGGCCAGAAGGCCGTCGAGATAGCTGCGCGCCTCGTCGGTGCGGCCGGCCTGGATCTGGGCCTGCAGCACCTGGGCCACGCTCTGGGCCGAGTTGTCGTTCTGGGTGACGAGGCCGCGCAGGAAGTCGATGCTTTCGTCGAAGCGGTTCTGGCCGGTCAGCAGCGCGGCCTGCAGCCGGCGGGCGGTGTCCTGGGCCTGGGGCGTGTCGATCCGGCGCAGCTGTTCCAGGAGCTGGGCCGCGGTGGTCCAGTCGCTGGCCTGCAGCGCGATGTTGGCCTGCAGGCCGATCAGGCGCACGTCATCGGGGGTGACGCGGCGGGCCTGGGCCAGCACGCCGCTCGCGGCATTGGTGCGCCCGTCCTGCAGCAGGTAGCTGGCGTAGCGCAGCGATTCCGCGGCCGCGTTGCCCGAGGCGCTGACCGCCTGGGCCAGCATCTGGCCGCCGAGTTCCGCGTCGCCGGCGCGGAAATGCGCCTCGGCGAGCAGGGTCGGGATCTCGGGGTCGCCGGCGGCCTGGCCCTGGGCCTGGCGCAGCGAGATGATCGCGTCGCCGGGCTTGTCCTCGTCGATCAGCATGCGCCCGCGCAGCTTCAGCGCGTCGATCTGGCCGCTGTCGTGGCCCAGCACCTGCTCGACCTGGGCGCGGGCGCCGACGCGGTCGCCGGTCGCCAGCAGCATCCGCGCCAGCATCACCCGGGTCCGGTCGGTGACCTGCGAGGGCTCGGCCCCCTCGAGCGTGGACTGCAGCTGCGCGATCGCGCCGTCGCGGTCGCCCTGGTCGAAGACCATCCCGGCCCGGGTCGAGACATAGGTCCGCCCGGCCTCGGTCGCGCCGTTGGCCGCGATCAGCCGGTCGAGCTCGGCCAGGGCGGCGGCGTCGCCGCCGGTCTGGCGCAGGAACTGCACCAGCATCAGGTGGCCGTCGACCGCGCCGTCGTCGGGCCCGGCGATGCGGCGCAGGAAGGCCTCGGCCCCGGCGGTGTCGCCGGTCTCGCGCAGCCAGGCCACCATCAGCCCGCGCACCTGGGCATTCTCCGGCCAGCGCTCGTACATCGCGCGGATCTGCGCGCCGCTGGCCTCGAGATCGCCGGCCTGCACCTGCAGGCGGAACTTCAGCAGGTTCAGCTCGTAGGCCGCGGGCTCGCGCGTCAGCGCCTCCTCGACCTCGGGCAGCGCGTCGAGGGGCCTGGGCCCGGCGAGGGTCTCGTCGATCACGATGCGGCGGGCGACCTGCAGATCGGGGAACGAGGCCAGCATCACCCGCGCGGAATCGGCGATCGAGGACCGCTTGGCGGCGTCGCGCCGCTGCACGGCCTCGCGGTAGTCGCGCGCCAGCACCAGCGCGCGCACGGCGGGATTGCGCGGCTCGATCCCTTCGGCCGCGGCGGTGTGGCGCTGGAACTCGTCCCAGTTGCCGGACTTGAGCGCCATCTCGGCCACGCGCAGCCGCAGGTCGAGGTCGTTGGGGTTCTGCTCGATCAGCCGCAGGTACTGGCTGTAGGCATCGGCGATCTCGCCGCGCTCGGTCAGCAGCCGGGCATAGGTCTCGCGCGCCTCGCGGTTGGTGCCGTCGTAGCGGAAGACGTTGCGCAGCTCGATCATGGCGCGGTCGGTGTCGCCCGCGGCCAGAAGCTCGTTGGCCGACTGCAGGAAGCCGGCCGCCCGCTCCTCGTCGGTCTTGCAGCCGCTCACGAGCAGCGTCGCGACCAGGAGGGGGACGGTCAGGACCGGGCGGAACGTGGCGGGCATGAACACTCTCTGCTTGGGACGCGGGCAGCATACTGCCGGCGCGGGGAACTGCATAGCGGCGGGGACCGGATCGGGCCGGACCTCGCCACAAGATGATCGCGCGCAAGATGACGCAGTTTGCGGTTGCGGCAACCCGCTTCCTCCAGATCCCCGTCGGATTGACCGCAAAGCGGCACATGTTGCCAAATCATGCCGTGATTGTTGAAAAAACACGGGGTGGACAGCGGGAAGGTTGCGTCTATCTGCACCGCAGCGAAGAATTGGGTGAAACCGCGTCGCGCCGCATGCCTCGGGGTTGCGGTGCGCGGTCAGGACGAGGAAGATGCTATTCAACTTGTGCAGCCACGGACGTCGTCCCTGAACATGATCCGGAAATTTTGGCGCGGCCGCGGCCCGCAGGACACCGACCCGAACCACACGACCGCCCCCCCGGCGGAGCCGGTGCTGCGGGTCGTGCCCCGGATCGGCGGCGAGGCCGGGCCCCACCCGTCGCGCCCCGCGCCCGAGCCGCCGGTCGGCGCGCGCGGTCCCGATCGCGGTGTGGAGGATCACGGCGTGCACGATCCCGGTGCGGAGGATCCCGGCGGGGAGGGCGGCGACGACTTCGGCTCGGGCCGGGGCGTGTTGTCGGCGGATGTCTATGCCGCGCATTTCGGCCTGCGCGAGCGGCCGTTCTCGCTGGTGCCGGACCCGGAGTTCCTGTTCTGGTCGCAAAGCCACCAGCGCGCCAAGACGGTGCTGGAATACGGGCTGATCACCCTGGCGCCGATCACGCTGATCACCGGCGAGGTGGGCGCGGGCAAGACCACGCTTCTGCACCACATGCTGCATGCGCTGGGCGACGAGGTCACCGTCGGGCTGGTGTCCAATGCCCAGGGCGAGCGGGGCGAGCTGCTGCGCTGGGTGCTGCTGGCGCTGCGCCAGCCGGCCGAGCAGGGCGACACCTACGTCGACCTGTTCCGCCGCTTCCAGGACTTCCTGATCGCGGAATATGCCGCCGGCCGCCGGGTGGTGCTGATCTTCGACGAGGCGCAGAACCTGACCCGCGAGTCGCTCGAGGAGCTGCGGATGTTCACCAACGTGAACTCCAACAAGGACGAGCTGCTGCAGCTGGTCCTGGTGGGCCAGCCCGAGCTGCGCGACGTGATCCGCCGGCCCGACATGCTGCAGTTCGCGCAGCGGATCTCGGCCAGCTTCCACCTGCCGGCGCTGGGGGCCGAGAGCATCGGCCCCTACATCGCGCACCGGCTGAGCGTCGCCGGCGCGCCCGACGGGGCCGCGGTCTTCTCGGACTCCGCCGCCCGGATGATCTACGATGCGACCGGCGGGGTGCCGCGGCTGGTGAACCGGCTGTGCGACCTCGCGCTGCTCTATGCTTTCAGTGCCGACCTCCAGACCGTCGATGCGCCGCTTCTGCGCGAGGTCCTGGAGGATGGCGTCTTCTTTGCCACGACGCCCGTGACCCGGGACTGACGACGGATCCGACATGGATATTTCATTCTACCTCAAGCTGTTCCTGCGACGCCTGCACTATGTCGCGATCTTCGCGGTCCTGGGGGCCGTGGTGGGCTTCACGGTGGCGGCGATCCTGCCCGCGACCTATTCCGCCACCGCGCGGCTGGTGGTGCAGGGCGACCAGATCCCCGAGAACCTCGCCGAATCCACGGTGCAGGTCGCCGGGGTCGAGCAGATGCAGATCATCCAGCAGCGGATCATGACCCGCGCCAGCCTGATCGACATGGCCAACCGGCTGCAGCTCTACGGGCCGAACCCGCCGCCGCCCGACGCGATCGTCGCCGACCTGCAGGGCCGGCTCTACATCGACACGAAGGGCCCGCCGCCGCGCACCCAGCAGACCGCGACCATGGTCACGGTCTATTTCTCGGACCGCTCGCCGCAGCGCGCGGCGCAGGTGACCAACGAGGTGGTCACCATGATCCAGAACGAGGACGTGGCGATCCGCACCTCGGTGGCGCGCGACACGCTCGACTTCTTCGAACAGGAGGTCTCGCGGCTCGACACCGCGCTGTCGCAGGCCAACCAGCGCCTGCTGCAGTTCCGCTCGGACAACCGCGGCACCCTGCCCGACGACCTGGAGATGAACCGGACCCGGCAGGGCGACCTGCAGACGCAGCTGACCGAGCTCAACACCCGCGAGGCGCAGCTGCAGGCGGCGCGCCGCACCATGGTCGAGACCTACGAGAGCTCGGGCCAGATCATCGCCTCGAACGGCGAGGTCCAGGCGACCACCCCGCGCGAGCGCCAGCTGCAGGAGCTGCGCAACCAGCTTTCGGCGGCGCAGGCGATCTACTCGGCGCAGAACCCGCGCATCCTGATGCTGCAGAACCAGATCGCCTCGCTCGAGCGCGCCTCGCTCGGCGCCGGCGGCGCCAGCGGGCTCACGCCCTACCAGGTGCAGCTGGCAAGCTACGACACCCAGCTGTCCGAGATCGCCCAGAACCGCCAGGCGGTCGAGTCCTCGCTGACCGAGGTCAACGGCCTGATCGCCCAGATCGGCGCCAATGACGCGAGCCTCGAGGCGCTGGCCCGCGACCGCGACAACGCCAGGCTGCAGTACGACCAGGCCGTCGCCCGCCGCGCCCAGGCCGCCACCGGCGACCTGATCGAGGCGATGTCGAAGGGCCAGAAGGTCACGCTGATCGAGCAGGCCTCGGTGCCGCGCGACCCGGTCAGCCCGAACCGCACGCTGATCGCGCTGGGCGGGCTGGGCGGCGGGCTGTTCCTCGGCGTGGCGCTGGTGGCGCTGCTCGAGCTGCTGAACCGCTCGATCCGGCGGCCGGTCGAGCTGACCAGCAAGCTCGGCATCACCCCCTTCGCCAGCCTGCCGCTGATCCGCACCGACAGCGAGCGGCGCCGGCGCACGGCGATGGTCGGGGGCGTGCTGGCGGTGGTGGTGGTCGGCGTGCCGGTGATGCTGCTGCTGCTCAACACCTATGTGATGCCGCTCGACCAGCTGCCCGGGGCGCTGGCCCTGCGCCTGCGCGACCTGATCGGCTGACGGAAGGACCCGACCGATGGAAAAGATCCAGGAAGCCCTTGCCAAGGCCCGCAGCTCGCGCGCGGCGATCGAACCGCGCGCGCCGATGGCCGTGCCGGGCGCCACCGCCACCGCCGACTGGTCCGCGCTCGAGCCCTTCGTGCCCGATCCCGCCCAGCTGATGCGCGAGCACATCCTCGCCGGTGGCGGTGCCGGCGGCGGCTCGGTGGTCATGGCCTTCGACGTGATGCGCACCCGGCTGCTGCAGGTCCAGCGCGACAACGGCTGGCGCCGGATCGGCATCACCTCGCCGGGGCCGAACTGCGGCAAGACCACGATCTGCCTCAACCTCGCGCTCGGGCTTGCCCGCCAGGCCGAGCAGTCGGTGATCCTCTACGAGACCGACCTGCGCCGGCCGTCGATGGCCAAAAAGCTCGGCTTGACCCGGGCCGGCGGCATGGGCGGGTTCTTCGCCGGGACCGAAGGCTTCGAGACCCGGGCGCGGCGGCTCGGGACCAACCTCGCGGTGCTCTGCGGCGAGCAGCCGACGGCGGGCTCGGCCGAGATCCTGCACGGCGGCGCCGTGCACGAGGTGCTCTCGGGGGTCGAGGCGCGCTATGCGCCGACGGTCGAGCTGTTCGACCTGCCGCCGATGCAGGCCGGCGACGACGTGATGGCGATCGCGCCGAAGCTCGACGCGGTGCTGCTGGTCGCGGCGGCGGGGCAGACCTCGATCAAGGAGATCGACCATTGCGAGCGCGAGCTCGCGAGCCAGACCAACGTCATGGGCGTGGTGGTCAACAAGTGCCAGTTCCTGCCCAAGGACGAATCCTACGGCAGCTACTACGGCTATCGCTGAGGCGGCCGGTTCCGGGGCCTGCGGTTCAGGGACCGAGGGTGCCGGAACGGGGGGGCCGGGGCGTTCGGGAGGCTGCGCGCGCTGGTCTCGGGCGGCGTTAACCAATGGGCGGCAGGATGGCGGGCGTTCCGATGCCGCCAGGAGACCCGCGCATGGCCGACCGTTTCGCCTCCCACGCCCCGAACCTGACCGCGCCCGCCAGCGACGGCGCGGCGCTGGTGCCCAGCGACGCCGCGGCCCTCGCCGAGGCGACGCGCGCCGTCTATGTCGGCACCGGCGGCGACCTGCATGTCCGCTTCGTCTCGGGCGCCGATGTCACCCTGCGCAACCTCGCCGGCGGCATGATCTATCCGCTGCGCCTGAACCAGGTGCTGGCCACCGGCACCACCGCCACCAACCTCGTCGCGCTGCGCTGACCGGCGCGGCCCCCGTCCGGGTGCGCCCCGATCCAGAGCCTTGATCCGGGGCGATCTTTCGCCCGGCCGGGGGGCGCCCGATCTGGACCCCGGGGCGGGGTCGGCCTACCTTTCGCCGATCTGCGAGAGAGGGTGACGATGGTCAAGGCGAACGGTCCGGCGGTGAAGGTGAAGCGGCTCCTGGGCTCGGTGCTCGCGCCGCGGCTCTGGCTGCATCCGCTGCGGATGCTGCACTACTACGGCTACACCCATGTCCGGCCGCGGGCGGCGATGACGGTGGGGCGCGACGTGCGCATCGCGCCCAACGCCTCCTTCGCGCATGGCGAGCGGATCGAGCTTGGCGACCAGGTGCAGCTGGGCGCGCGCTGCGCGCTCTGGGCGGGGCGCACGACCAGCCGGATCCGGGTCGGTGCGCGCACCACCTTCGGGCCCGACTGCTTCGTCACCGCCGCGGATTACGGGCTGGCGGCGGGGATCCCGATCACCGAGCAGGAGATGGTCGAGCGCGACATCACCATCGGCGCCGACTGCTGGATCGGCACCAAGGCGGTGATCACCGCGGGCGTGACGCTGGGCGACGGCTGCGTCGTGGGCGCGGGATCGGTGGTGACGAAGGACGTGCCGGCGAACGCGATCGTCGCCGGCATCCCCGCAAGGCTCATCCGGATGAGGAGCTGAGGCTGACCATCGCATCCGCCGGCCCGGGCTCAATGGCGGCCGGTCCCGGCTCGGGCGGATCGGGGATCCTGCCATCGAGCAGGCCGACCAGCGCCGGCACCACCTGGCGCACGATCTCGGCCCGGCCCTGGCTGTTGAAGTGGCAGGTGTCCCAGCGATAGTCGTTGCCGAGCGTGTCGGTGTTCATGCCGAGCACCATCCGTGGATGGGCCTGAACGACGTCCGCCTGGATCGCGCGCACCTCCTCGACCCCGTTCGCGCGCAGGGCGCCGATGCATTTGGTGGTCTGGAACATGTAGAGCGGCGCCTCGGGCATCGCGTCCAGAAGCTTTTCGCTGAGGGTGGACAGCTCCGTGCGGATCACGTTGCGGTCGCGTTCGATCAGCGCGTCGGATTCGCCTTGGTGCCAGAGCGCGAGGTCTATTTCGTATCCGGCCGCGCGGGCGGTCTCGATCCGCCGCGTGAGGGCCGCGAGATAGCCCGAGCGCGTGTCGTTCCAGTCGGCATACTGGGTGCCGCCGAGCCCCCCGTTGATCAGCAGCACAGGCTTGCCCGTCGCCGTCGCGAGCTTGTCCCCCATCAGCGACCAGAGGCTGCCGGACGAGTTGTTGGCGCCAAGGATCGGATCCGCGGCTGGGTAGCAGGCGCCCTCGAACCACACGGAAACCTGGGGCCCTGCCGTGTGAAGTGTCGGGATGACGTTGGTGGCATTGGACTGGCCGCCGGTGACGACGACGATGGTGTCGGCCACCGAGGGACAGGCGATCGGCACGAGACCGGCCACCTTGGTCGCATCCGGAAGGGGCAGCCAGTATTTCTCCAGTCCCAGCACCTTGCGCGCCTTGTAGCGCAGGTCGGTATAGGCCTCGGCTGGGGCGGGAGAGTTGATCGCCGCCATGAGGCCGCCGGTGGCGGCGAGCGTGGACAGGGCGAGGGTGAACAACCAGGTGGGTCTGAACATAACGGTCTCGTAAAGGGCTGGCGGGAGAGGACGCCCTCACTTCGGCAGGCTGGTGGCCTGGGCCGAGGGGGAAGGGCGCGGGCTTCCGCGCAGGAGGGAAAAATCGAACAGCGCGGCGACGGCACGGCTGCGCGATCGCGCCGCCTGCAGCAGCGACGCGGCCAGCAGGGTGACGAGGAAGAGGATCGCGTAGAGCAGGCCGGAGGAAATCGGGCTTTGGAAGAAGACCTTGCGTGCCAGGAAGACCAGCACCGGGAAATGGGCGACGTAGAAGACGATCGAGTTGCGTCCGATCCATTCGAAGGGACGGGTCAGCGCGCTCTCGTGATAGAAGCGCGAGATGTAGAGGACGAAGGCGATCAGCCCGAGCGGTGCCCAGGCATAGAGCGGGTCGTACTTGCTGGTCCCGAAGCGGACCGAAATCCAGGAGCCGGCCAGGGCGGCGACGAGCCCGACGAGGGCCAGGGGCAGCGTGACCCGGTCCTTGACCTCTCGGATCACGGCGACATGGCCGAGCAGGAAGAAGGCGAAGAGGAAGCAGAACCGGTCGATGCGCAGCCCCCCGGGTGCCACGCTCGATGCGGCGAGAAAGACGGCTGCCAAGACCAGGAACGACAGCCTGAGACGATCCGCGAGCAGCGCCAGCAGGTAGTAGGCGGTCAGGAACCAGAGGTACCACAGCAGCGACGGGGCGCTGATCGGGGTCTTGAGCACGTATTCCAGCGTCAGCCGGCCTTCGGCGGCATAGACCACCAGGCTCCAGATCAGGAACGGCCAGAAGATCAGGTCGAACTTGCCACGGATGTTCGCGCCCACGCTCTCGTTCAGCGAGCGGTGCAGGAACATGCCCGACATGAACATCAGGAACGGCATCCGGTAGGGGCCGACGATGTCGTTGAACAGGCGAGCCGGTTCCGGATAATTTTTCTCGGCGAAAAATGACAGCGCGGAAGAGGTGTGCAGGAAGACGACAAGCCGATGCAAATTCCGCGCGCCAGATCCATCCACTGCATGCGTGCTGATGGCATGAAATCCTCGTCAAGACCATTTGGGCTCGGGAATCGGCTCCCCCCTGTTCTTAACGGAAAATTTATCTTCTCGTGATACCCGCCGTGCTTTAGACGAAATTTTTGAGAAAACCATCAACAATTTTGCGCATATTTCGGCTTTGGTGCGGTTTGTTGCGCAATTCTGCAAGGAGGGCGCCTGAACCCTTCCCATGTGACTGTTTGCCCGATGCGGCGGGGCACGGGCTGCAGCGGGCGCCAGAGGGCTCGAGCCCCCCTGTCTCTCAGGCCTGTCCCGTCACCGCCTGGCGCAGCATCCAGCCCATCCGCGCGAGCCTCAGCCGTGCGAGCGTGCACAGGCCCGCGCGCTTTTCGGGCCCGCTGAGCGCGCGGTGGCGCAGCACCCGCGGCGCTTGCGCCAGCAGGTTCGCGGTGACCGAGAAGCCCTCCTCCTCGATGTCGCCGCATTCATATGCGGAGCTAGGTGTTTGATCCCACGGTTTAACGGTGTGGCCTTGCCCCCGTTTCACCGACACTCAGGCGCCACCGGTCCGAACTGCAATGATGAGGGCCTGACCGCCATCGGTCCGAGGGCGGGACCGAATGATCGCAAGCTTCACTCTCGCATCTGACCCGGTCGGCCCTGCATCGCTGCCGATCACGCGCCACGACATCTCGCGTTTGCCAGAGGTGGAGGGCGATAAGCCGAAGCGGCAGCGGTTCAAACGCCACCCCATCGGGCCCTTTCACATCGACATAGCCGGAGTGCAGACGGCGGAGGGAAAGCTCTACCTGTTCGCGGTCAGCCAGCTCTTCGACAAGGCCGACAGGAAGACGGCTTGAGAGGGCCTCGAGCATCTGCTGAGCGTCGTGCCCTATCGCATCCACACGATCCTGACTGACGATGGGATCCAGTTCGCCGATCAGCCCCGCAATCGGAACACGGTCAGCTCCAGGCGGATGCGCTTCGACATGATCTGCGAGGGCGAGACCTTGTCCGCCGTCGCCAGGGGCGCTCGGACCAGTGGCGCACCACTGGCAACTTCGAGGACAATGGTCGAGCGGGATCGCGCATCGGCTGCCGCAGCCGAACCATCCTTGGAGTGAGGAGGACCAGAAAACGATCCGGGGGATCGTTTCCCCGCTGAACGTCAAACGCTTCCACTACGAGAGCCACGAACAGCTACGCCCCCACCTCGGCGACCACATGGCAGCCTACAACGATGCTCGCCGCCTGAAGACGCTCAATGGCCTCACGCCCGACGAATACATCTGCAAAATCTGGACTTCAGAGCCAGACAGATTCATCGTGAACCCGATCCACCAAATGCCGGGACTGAACACCTAAGCCTCGCGGGTCGCTTGGTGCCGCTGGCACTGTTGCCTGTGCGACGGCTTTCGGCCTGCCCGGCCTATTCCGGGCTGGAGGAGAGCGACGGCGCGGGCGGCAGCGCTTTGCCGCGTGACAGCAGCCAGGCAGGCAGGAACAGGCTGGCCGTGATTGCCAAGGTGATAAGGTCGCGCTGGAGACGGGAGAAGTCGGTCCAAGGCAGCAGGCAGAGGCAGGCGTATAAGACCGCCACATGCCAGGCATAGATCTGCAGCGAGTGCTGACCGAGCATGACCAGCGGTCGCAGGGTGACGATCCAGCGCAGGGCAGCGGCAGCGAGTCGGACGATGGCCGATCCCGACACCGGGCCCGCGATCAGCAACCAAGTGAAGAGGCCCAGATAGGAGAGCGTGTTGAACACGTAGAGGGGGCTGAACGTCTCCTTGCTTTCGACGGGGAGGGGCAGGGGGGACGGGGACAGCCGCTTGAGCAGGAAGATCGCGATCACCCCCGCGAGGCAGACCCAAGCGACCATTCGCCATTGCGGTTCGCGCAGCCGGAGAGGGTCGAACCTGCCGGACGCGACCTGCGCGCCGATCATGAGCCCGCCGAAATACAGCGGTGCCCAGCCGAAGTAGCTGAAATAAAGGCCCAGGTGCAGTCCTTGTCGGTCCAGCCCCAGCGCCCGGTCCGCGGCGGCGAGCAGGGTCTCGAATGTGCCGATCTGTCCGAAGACCCACAGGCCGAGGCAGATGGCGCCAAGCCCGAGAGCCCGACCGTGGGCGATCAGACGCAGCGCGGTCGGGGTGAACAGCATGAAGACCAGATAGAGCTGCAGCACGTCCGCCATCTTCGGTCCGTCGAGCAGCGCCGCCGACAGAAGGACGAAGAGTTCCGGGGCCTGACCGTAGCGGTCGAAAAGAGTGACAGCTGTGGGCGACAGATCCGGGGCGAAGCGGAAGAGGTAGACCAGAGCGGCCAGTCCCACAGCATAGGCCCATACAAGCCGGATTCTGCCCCACATGGCTTGCCGCATCGCGGCTGCCCCGCTGCGCGCGAGCTTGCGGGTATAGACGATGCCAATGACAAGGCCGGACATGAAGACGAAGCCGTGCGCGGCATCCGCCCAGGTGACGCCGTGATAGAGCTGGGGCAGTTTCGAACCTAAGGTCAAGCCGGCATGGGTCAGGGTCATCAGCAGCAGGAACAGCCCCCGGAACCCGTCGATTTCAGCATATCGCCGCATCAAGCCTCCTGATGTCGTCAGTTTACAGATTTGTAGGAACTCTGCCGTCAGGAACCCCTGCGGCCAAGGCATTTCGCATCTGCAGCATCGCGGGTGCACCCTCTTTGTGGCGTTCCGGCGCAAGGACCCTGCATGGCTTGCGGAAAACGGTGTCGACTGCCTCGGAGGCAGCGCATTCTGCCGGCGTTCCCTTGGGAGAGCAGAGGGAGCCGCACTGCCTGCTCCGGCATCGCCCGCAGGTTTTCCGCCTCAGGCCCTCCCCGTCACCGCCTGGCGCAGCATCCAGCCCATCCGCGCGAGCCTGAGCCGTGCGAGCGTGCACAGGCCCGCGCGCTTCTCGGGCCCGCTGAGCGCGGGGTGGCGCAGCACGCGGGGGCCATGGGCCAGCGCCGAGACCGGCATCGCCAGCGCGCGCAGCGCCCATGTCGCCCGCGCCACGGCACCGCCGCCGGTCAGCCCGTAGCTCTCCAGCGTCAGCCGCCGCCACTTCTTCGCCAGCGCCGCCCAGTCCGAGCGCGACGGATGCCCCACCCGCAGCCCGTCGTCATGGCGCAGCCGGAACCCCTTCGACACCGCGCGGCGGCACCATTCCAGATCCTCGGACAGCCCGTGGATCAGCGGCCCGGTCGCGGTGAAGACCGCGCGGCGCGTCAGCAGGTTCGCGGTGACCGAAAACCCCTTCTGCTCGATGTAGCCGCGGTTGTCGAAGGCGAAGACCGCCTCGAAGGCCTCGGCGCCCGAGCGCGGGCCCGGGGTCTCGTCGAAGAGCGTGATCGTGCCGCCCACGAGGTCGGCGTCGCCCCCCGGCGCGAGCCGCGTCGCCCCGATCGCGAGCGCGCGGGCGAGCCAGTCGGGATCGGGCAGGCAGTCGCAGTCGAGAAAGCAGATCAGTTCGGGGCCCTCGGCGCCGCCGGTCTCGGCCACGCCGCGGTTGCGCGCCTCGGCCGCGCCCTTCTTCGTCTCGGTGACGAAGCTGACGGCCGGATGGGCCGCGCGCAGGGCCGCCAGCGCCTCGGCCTCGGCCCCGGTCGAGCCGTTGTCGACCACGATCGCGGCCACCTGCGGCGCCGCGGCCAGTTGCGGGGCCAGCGCCGAGAGGCAGCGCCCGAGCCGGGTGCTGTCGTTGTAATGCGGGATGACGACGACGGCGTCGCGACCCTGGAAGGCGGTCATCGTCCGGCGCGCTCCATCACCGCGCGCAGCGCGCCTTCATAGACCGAGAGCTTCTCGCGCCCGAGCGCCAGCGCCGCATCGGCCTCGGCCTTCAGCGTGGCGCGGTCCTCGAAGGCCTGCACGATCTTGGCATGGATCGCCTCGCCCGGCTCGGCGGTGCAGTCGACGGTGCGCCCGTAGCCGAGCGAGCCGAACATGCCCGCGAACTTGCGGCTGTAGGCCATCGGCATCACCGGCACGCCCGAGGAGAAGGCGGCGATGCAGGCATGCATCCGCGCGCCCATGAAGAAGTCCATCCCCGCGATGTAGCTCTTGGCCTCGGAGGGCGAGGCGAAGGCCGGGGCGAGGTGCAGGCCCGGGATCTCGTCCGCGAGCTTCGCCGAGGCGCGGTAGTCGTCCTCCATCGACATCGACACGCCCTCGGGGACGATGACATGGGGCACGAGATGCACTTCGCAGCCCGCGGGATGGGCCTGGAAATGCGCGATCAGGCCGCGGATCAGGCCCGGGTAGTCCATCGTCAGCCCGAAGTCGTTCTTGCCGGAATAGCCGCCGTTCAGCAGCAGCCCCGAGACGTTGATGCCGACCTTCACCGGCCCGCCGGGGGCGCGGGGGGCGGGCGGGTCGTAGGGCAGGCGCAGCGCCACGTCCGAGGCCTCGATCACCTTGGCGATGCCCATCTTCTTCGCGGCCTCGGTCGAGAGCCTGTCGCGGCTCGCCACCACCGCCGCGCGCCGCATCGTGAGCCTGGCGAGGAAGGTCGAGAGCGGCTTGGTGAAGGGCCCCACGGTCTGGGGCGCCATCACCAGCGGCGTGCCGGCCATGTGGGTGAGGAACTTCATCACGAACATGCGGTTCAGCCGGCCCGCGCCGTAGATGTCGGCGAAGCTGTCGCCGGCGCCGATGTCGATCACCAGGTCCGAGCGGCGGGCGAGCGCGAAATAGCCCGAGGGGCTTTTCAGGAACCTGCCGTCGAGGTCGATCAGCCGGATGTCGGGGCCCGAGACGTAGCTGTCGCGCTTGTCCTTGAAGTCGACGACGGTGATCTCGATCCCGCGGCCGATCTCGCGCCCGAGGGCGCGCAGGATCTCGATCTCGGAGATGGTGAGGGCGCCCACGCCGAGATTGTCGGAGCGGGTCGAGTGCATGATCAGGCAGATACGGATCGGGCGCATGGGTCCTGTCGGTTGGGGCAGAGCCTGCGGCCGGCGGGGCCTGGCCCCGGGCGTCGGGAGGAACTCTTCGGGCGACAGAACAATGCATGTGCAGCATGGCGTCAAGGCCGCGGGCGCGCGCCCGGCACAGGCGGTGCCCGTTTCGTCATCGAATTTTCGCTCGTTCGTTGCTTTCTTGATCTCGGCGGGAGAGAACGTTCGGCGAAAAGCTCATGGCATTGGGGGCTTGTCTGCCCGATGCTATGCATGTGCTGGCTTTGCCGGCGCGCCGGCAGGCGGGCAGGCACAGGAATTTGAGACCAAACGGATTGGATCTGTCATGAGCAATCGGCCCCCGCGCGGCTCTGCACTCTTTCTCGATGCGGCGACGCTGATCCTCGCGACCTGCCTTGCGCATCTGCCGCTGCTGATGGGCGTGATCGCCCAGGCGACGGACCATTTCATCCACTACCGCTGGGCCAGCACCTTTGCCGACAGCCTGGCGGCCGGGGTGCTCAGCCCGTCCTGGGAGGCCGTGAGCCGCGGCGGGCTCGGCGATCCGGTCTTCGTCTACTACGTCCCGCTCTACTATTATCTCGTCGCGCTGCTCGACCGGGTGACGGGGGACATCTGGCTGGCGATGCGCATGCTGCTGATCGGCATGAGCCTGCTGTCGGGGCTGGGTGTCCTGGTCTTCTCGCGTCGCTGCGGCCTCGGGTTCTGGACCGCGCGGGCGCTGGCCGGGCTCGCGGTGCTGGCGCCGATGCCTGTGGCGGTGGGCGAGCTGCTGAACTCCTATCCCTGGACCGTAGCCTCGGGGCTGCTGGTCTTCGTGGTCATGGCGCTGGTCCGGGTGCTGGGCGCGGAGGGGATGCCGCGGGCACGCGACCTCGCGCTGCTCGCGGCGCTGTGCGGGGCGCTCTCCTGGCTGCACAGCCTGACGACGCTGACCTTTGCCTTCGTGCTGTTCTTCGCCTGCGCCGCAGACTGGGCGCTGCACCGGCTGCGCTGGCGGCTGGGACTGGCCTATCTTGCCTGCGGCGGGGCGCTTCTTCTGGGCATGCTGCTGTCGGCCGCGAATTTCTGGCCCGCGGTCTCGGCCTTCGACCTGGTCACGCCGACGGCCTTCCTGAAGACGGTGAACGTCGCCTGGGACAACAGCTTCGCGCTGCCGGTGCTGACGCCTGTCTACCGCTCCGCCGTCAGCTACATCACCCCGCTCGGGATCGGGATGGTGCTGGCCGCGCTCGCCGCCCTCGCCTGGCGGCTGCGGCCGCTCGGCCGGGCCGAGCGGCTGCTGCTCTGGGCCGCGGCGATCGGCTTCTTCCTGAGCATCGAGCCGTCCTATCCGGTCTGGGCGGTCTTCAAGCCGCTGCAATACGTGCAGCGCCCGTTCCGCTTCCTGACCCCGACCGTGGCCTGTCTTGTCGTGCTGGCGCCGCTGCTGCTGGCGCGCTGGTCGCGGCAGGGACGCCCCGTCGCGGCGGCTCTGCGCGGTTTCGGGTCTGCCCCGGCCGCGCTCCTGATGCTGGGGGCCTGGGCGCTGACCGATGTCGCGCTGCATGCGCGGCTGATGCAGCAGGCGCTGCATGATCCGCAGACCTATTTCGCGGCGCCGACGCCGGCCGTGCGCGCCGAGTTCTACGAGACCCCGGAACATCTGCTGCGCGGCGCGGGCGATGGCTGGAAGGCCTTCCTCGAGGCCGGGGGGTGGCCGGCCTATTGCGCAGAGGCTGGGGCGGAGTGCAGGGCAGAGCCGGTCTCGCCCGAGCACCCGGTCTGGACGGTGACGCTGTCGGCGCCGCAGCGGTTCCGCCTGCCGATGATCGCCTTTCCGGCCTGGCAGCTTCAGGTGGACGGAGAGTCTGTGGCACTGAACTGGGCCGAGGGGGTCGGCCTTGTCGAGCTGGACCTGCCAGCGGGTACCAGCCGCATCGAGGCGGTCTGGGCGCCGCTGCCGCAGCAGTCCGCGGGGCGGATCATGAGCCTCGCAGCGCTGGCGATCCTGGCGCTGCTGGTGATCGCGCCGGGGGTGATCGCCCTGCGCTCGCGCAAGGCGGCGCTTCCGTCGGGCAGCACGCCCACGGCGTGAGATCGCCACGACGGGCGGCTGGGACGGGCGGCTCGCCGGAGCTTCCCGTCCGCGGCCCCCGTCCGAACACCAGACACGACCCTCGGGACCGGTCCCGGGGTGGCTCAGGCGCGGCGCAGGACTGCCTCGACAGGACGGCGGGCGGACTGGGCCGCCTGGAAGGTCTCGGGCAGCTCGCCCACGGCGATCATCATCACGATCACCTCGCTCTCGGGAATGCCGAGCGCGGCCTTGGTCTTGCGGTCGTGCTCGGGGGCGGCGTTCCAGGCCAGCATGCAGCTGCCGTAGCCCTGGGCATGCAGCGCATAGACCAGCGCCATGGCGAAGATGCCGCCGTCGACATAGGCCTGGTGGCGTTCGCCCGCGCCCGAGAAGCACTGCAGGTCCGAGGTCACGACAAGGCCGTAGCCGGCCGAGGCGCCGAAGCCCGCGTTGCCGGGCTGGTACTGCAGCGCGTCGATGGCATTGGCGAAGGCATGGACCCGCGGACCCTGGCGGTTGCAGGCCGAGGGCGCGCGCTGGGCGCGGCGCACCGCCTCCTCGATCACCGCGGCCGGCACCGGGCCGGGGCCGAACTGGCGCATCGAGTGACGGGTCTCGAAGAAGGCCGCGCCGGTGCCCGCGACCGCCTCGAGGATCTCGTCCCGGCTGCGGGTCCGGGTGCCGCCCAAGGCGCAGTGCTGCTCGACGCTGCCGGCGGGCAGGTGGCCGCCCGAGACCCGGGCGCGGGTGCGGCGCAGCCAGTCCTCGAGCCAGGGCGAGGCGGCGTCATGGGCCGCGTTGAAGCGCTGGTAGCTCTCGAGGCTGCCGATCGCCGACAGGATCAGCGGGGTCGCCGGGTTCTTCGCCAGCCAGTCGTCGATCTTGCGCGTCAGGTGGCGGATCTTGACCTTGCCGAAGCCGGGGCGCGGTTCGGCCAGGCACAGGCCCTTCTCGACGCCGTGGTACATCTTGACGATGGCGTTCTCCTGCTGGGCGCGGGCGCGATCGGTGCGGCCGTCGTGGGAATGGCGCAGGAAGGCCAGGCTGTCGAGCCAGTTGTCGCGCAGCAGCGCGCAGAAGAATCTCGCCCGCACCACGCGATGCCACAGGTGGCGCGCCGTGCGCTGGGCGGGAGCGGGCAGGGCGGCATGAAGGGAGGAGAGGGACATCACGTCAGGCACCCGACTGTTTGCTGTTGCAGAAACGTCGGCAATCGGGGGGCAAAGATCAAGTCGCTAGTTCCCGCTGGCCGTGAACCGGCGCCAGGGCGGCGCCGGCTGGCGGCCGTCCAAGCTTGCTGCGGCGCGGCGGTGCGCTATGGTCGCGGCGACTGGGTCCAAGGGAGAACCGGGTGCTACGTTCCGCCGTCCTGCTGTTGTCGAGCAATCTCGTGGCCTCTGTGCTGCTTCTGGCCCGCAACCTTCTTCTGGCCCGTCTGGTTCCCGTGGCCGACTACGGGATCGCCTCGACCTTCGCGGTGGTGATCGCGGTGATCGAGATGATGACCCAGCTGGGGCTGCAGCAGCAGATCGTGCAGTCGAAGGACGGCGACGATCCGCGGCTGCAGGCGGTCCTGCAGGGCTTCCAGCTGATCCGGGGCCTGATCGCCGGCGCGGTGCTGGTCGCGATCGCGGGGCCGGCGGCGCAGTTCATGGGCGTGCCCGGCGCCACGGCCTCGTACCGGCTGCTCGGCCTGGTGCCGGTCCTGAACGCGCTGGTGCATTTCGACATCTACCGGCTGCAGCGGCGGATGGTGTTCCTGCCGCAGGTTCTGTCGACCAGCCTGCCGGCGGCTCTGTCACTGGCGGCGCTCTGGCCTCTCGCGACGGTCGCGGCCGATTACCGGATCCTGCTCTGGGCGATCCTTCTGCAATATGCCGCGATGGTGGTGATCTCGCATCTGCTGGCCGAGCGGCGCTGGCGGCTGGGCTTCGATCGCCGGATCATCGCCGAAAGCAGCCGCTTCGGCGCGCCGCTGCTGATCAACGGCATCCTGCTGTTCGCGGTGTTCAACGGCGAGCGGGTGATCGTCGGGCGCGAGCTGGGGATGGAGGTGCTGGCGATCCTGTCGATGGGCCTGACGCTGACGCTGACCCCCACTCAGGTGCTGGCGCGCAGCGTCCAGAGCCTGTTCCTGCCGCGCCTGTCCTCGGCCCGCCCGGCCGCCGGCGCGGAACCTGCCACGGCGGGGGGGCGCTCCTGGGGGGCGGCCTTCGACCGCCTGGCGCTGGCCAGCTTCCAGCTGCACCTGCTGCTGGCACTGGCGGTGATCGTGGCGGTGGCGGTCCTGGGGCCGCCGGCGGTGCTGTGGCTGTTCGGCGAGAAATATGCGGCGCTGCCGCCGATCCTGATCTGGCTCGCGATCCAGCAGGGGCTGCGGCTCTATCGCGGCGGGCCGACGACGGTGGCGCTGGCGCGCGGCCAGACCGGCAACGCGATGTGGGCCAACCTGCCGCGGGTGGCGCTGATCGGGCTGGCCTGGTGGTGGCTGGTGCAGGGCGCGGGCCTGCTCGAGGTGGTGCTGCTGGGCGTTCTGGGCGAGGCGGTGGGCTGCCTCGTGGCCTTCGCGCTGGTGCGCCAGAGGCTGGGGGTGCCGCTGCTGCCGCTGCTGCCCTCGACCCTGGCCGCGGTGCTGGTCATGGCGCTTGCAGGCGGCGTCGCCAGCCCCGAGCTACGCCCCGCCGCGCTCTCGCCGCTCTGGTTCGAGGCAGGGGTCGTGCTGGCCTTCCTCGCGGCGCTGGCCTGCTTCCGGCCGCTCTGGCGGGTCGGGCTGCGCCGCCGGCGCGCCGAGGGCCGGCAAGCTTGAGCCGACGGGCCTGAGCCGCCGGTGCGGCCCGGCTCCCCGGCCTCAGGCCGGGGCCGGCAGCGCGCCGACGAAGCCGGTGCCGTCGTCGGGGATCGCCCGGCCCAGCAGGTCGAAGCCGAAGGGCGCCATGCCCGCCGGCAGCCGCATCACCTGCGAGCCCGTCACCAGCCGGTAGTCGCCGCCCCCCGCATTGCCCGCGGTCAGGCTCTGGTCGCTGACGAAGCCCGCCGCGGTCATCTGCGCCTCGCCTGCGCCTCCCCACTGGCTGAGCGGATAGTCGGTCTCGCGCCGCCAGCTCTCGGGGCCGAGCCAGGCCTGGCTGGCGGCGCCGCCGTCGAGCGCGAGATTGCCCAGCGAGCTGACGTGGAACACCGCCGGCCAATTGCCCACGGCATTCGGATCCTGGGCGAAGGCATCGGTCTTGCAGGCCGAGCGGCTGTAGATGTTGAACCGCCGCGCCCCGTCCTTCGGGGTCGAGATCCCGGCCTGGTCGTTGTAGAGCCAGTTCACCCGGCCCTCCTCGTTCAGCGCGGGGCTGGTGTTCATCGTCAGCAAAAGCCCGTGCACCTCGGTCGCGTCGCCGTCGGCATAGGCGCGCACCGCGCCCTGCGCGGTGGCGGTGCCGAAGCGTTCGATCACGTTGCCCGCGACCGAGAACACGCTGTCGGGCGCCCCGAGGTCGGTGGTGCCGATGCCCATCAGGAAGCCCGTGGTGCTGGTGCCCGAGACGATGTTGAAGGCGAAGGCCCCGCCCTCCATCGACAGGGTCTGGCCCGAGGCCGGCGTGCCGATCTGGTCGGTGCGGCTGGCCAAAAGCGTCGAGAGCGCGTTGTTGCCCGAGACCGTCAGCCCGCTGCAGCCGAAGGCCACCATGTTCTTGGCGTTGCTGGCATAGGTCATCGCGACGCCGGTGCGGCCGTTGGGCTGGCTGCAGCCGATGAACCAGCACCGCCCGGTGTTGCGCAGCCAGTAGTTCAGCTCGGCCACGCCATTGGCGTCGAAGGCCACGCGCTCGAAGCACAGGCTTGCCGCGACGGCGGTGTTGTGGCGGATGATCGAGCCCGCCGTCGCCGACTGCCGGCGCAGGGTCAGGTCGCGGAACACCACCCGGTCGGGGACGTTGTTGGCCGATTTCGTCGCCGAATTGTCGGTCAGCACCGTGGTGGCGCGCTGCGCCGGATCGGCGGCCTCGTAGACCAGCGGCCCGCCCGGCGTGGCATAGCCGCCGCTCTCGGCGCTGCCCGCGCCCAGCACGTAGACCCCCGGCTGCAGCCGCACCACCCCGCCCGAGACATGGCCGGCCAGCGCGTTGATCGCCGCCACCGCCGCGCCGGTGGTCAGGAACGGGCTCGCGGCCGCCGTGGCCGGGTCGGTGCTCGCGACCCCGGTCGCGTTGCTGCCCGCGGGCGAGACATAGGCCAGGGGCCGCGCCGCCAGCCGCTTGTGCACCGTCATCGTCGCGCGGCGCAGGTGCGGGGCGGGATGGCCCATCACCGACAGCTGCTGCGCCGGGCCGCGCCAGGGATAGAGGATCACGTCGAGCGTCACCGGCCCCTCGGCCAGCGCGGTCAGGTCGGGGGTCCATTCCAGGCAGGGCACCGACAGGCCCGAGACGGCATAGTCGGCCTTGCCGAACGCGGCCATCGCGGTGACCTGCGCGCCCTGCGCGTCGGTGGCGATCAGCCGGGCGGCGGCGACGGGGCGTCCGGCGCGGCCGTGCAGGTGGTCGACATAGGCGCGCAGCACTGGCAGGTTGCCGGTCTCGGCATGGTCGGGCTGCAGCCAGACGAAGGCCGCCTTCGGATAGGGCCGGGTCGAGAGATTGTCGCCGCCCTCGACCAGGTCGCCCTGGTAGACGAAGTCCGACAGCCCGACCGGCGAGACCGCGCCGCCGGTCGCTGCGCTGCGCGCGAGCGGCCAGCTGTCGCCGCCATTGTCCCAGGCCGCGTTCCAGGGCGCGCGGATCTCGCTCAGCGGGCGGACGAGGTCGTCGTAGCTGCGGGCGAGGCCGGCGGTGTCGAAGCCCGGGCGGCGCACGCTCAGCGCGGCGGCGTCGCTGTCGGGATCGAAGGCCTGGCGCGTGCCCCAGGTGCCGGGGACGGCGGCGCCGGCGAGATAGAGATCCGCCCGCCAGCCGTCGGCGCGCACGCTGGGGCGCGGGGTGACCGGCACCGGGGGGCCGGGCGGCAGCTGGGGCAGGGGGCGCGCAGTCTGCAGGCAGATCGCGAGTTGCAGCATGAAATCCTCCGGTTTGCGCGCGATTGTCATCGGATGGACGCGCAACTGGCGCGGGAATCCGCGGGGAACCCTTGCCTTGCCGGACAATCGCTGCAGGATAGCATGCGATCTGAACCTTGTCGGAACCCTGCGCCGGCGAACGCCTTGATAGGGGTCCGGCAAGATCCCGGTGACGCAACACGGAGCGCGGCATGCGACAGCACGAACAGAGGCAGATCCCGCTTTGGTCCCGAGGAAGCAGGATGCGGCCTCTGGGATCGATCGTGATGCTGCTCGTCGTCCTTGCCGCCCTGCCCGCCGCAGCCACGATCGCGATGCCCGGCCCGGTCCTGCCGATCAGGATCGACGCTGCCGCCGACACGGTCGATGTCGCCGATGCCGCTGCACTGCAGCGTTTTCTGAAAGATCCGGGGCGGCTCGGGGGCAAGATTTTGTTGCTGGCACCGGGAAACTACGGCGCGCTGGCGGAGTCTGGTCTTAGCTCGCTGACGCTGCGGTCCGCGGATCCCCGCAACCCTGCCGTCTTCTCGGAGGTCTCCCTGCGGGACGCGCGCGACGTCACCTTCGAGAATATCACCGTGAAATATGACTTTGCCGACGGCGACAAGGCGCACACCGTGGCATTCTCGATTGCGGGCGGCGAGCGGATCATATTGCGGGGCATGACCCTGACCGGGGATCTCGCCCGGAGCGTCGATCCTTCCGACGACGGATATCCCACCGGCTTCGGCCTGCGCGTCCGCGGCGCCAAGGGCGTGACCGTCGAGGACAGCCGGATCTCGATGTTCTTTCGGGCGGCCCTGTTCGGCGACAGCGACGATGTCGTGTTCCGCCGCAACGACGTGCATGACATCCGCATGGACGGGCTGAATTTTGCGGCGATCCAAGGTGTCGAGATCGCCGACAACTGGATCCACGACTTCCGCCGGTCACTGACCTCCAAGGATCATGCGGACATGATCCAGTTCTGGACCAACAAGACGAAGCGGCCCTCGACCGACATCGTCATTCGCGGCAACGTTCTGGATTCCGGTGTGGGGAAATACACCCAGTCGATCTTCATGCGCAACGAGGAGGTCGATACCGGCCGCGCCGGGCACGAGATGTACTACCGCAACATCGTGATCGAGCAGAACGTGATCATCAACGCGCATCTGCACGGGATCTCGCTGGGCGAGACGGACGGGCTGACCATCCGGAAGAACACGCTGATCCACAATCCGGTCTCGGACGGTGAGAAGCCGAAACCGAAGCTCTGGCGGCCCCGGATCAACATTCCCGACGCTGCCGTCAACGTCGTGCTGCGTGACAATGCGGCCGCGGGCTTTCCGGACGCGCGGCCGGGATGGGACGTCGGGAACAATCTTGCCATTCAGGACATGACGCGTGTCGATGGCAACTTCTACAGCCTGCTCTTCAGCGATCCTTTTCATCGGGCTGCCGACGGAGTTTCAGGCTATACTTACCTGCCCGACGGTCCGCTCCAGCAGCGAGGCATCGGGGCGGACAGGCTGCGGGAGCCATCGTGAACGGGGCTTTAACGGGTGCCCTGCCCGGGACAGAAGTGACCCGAAGACGGTCGAGAACGAAATGGGCAAGGGTCTAAGGTGACGGCACTCCTCTCCGCCCCCGCTGTCGGGGGCTTCATGCCAGAGGCGATGCGCAAGTCGAGGCGGTTGCACCTCGGCATCGTCGTCTACATCTTCGGGGTGATGGTCCCGATCGGGTTCCCGACCGGGGCTCTGCAGCTCAACGTGATGCGGCTGGTGCTGCTGATCCTCTTCGCGCCGATGCTGATGCGGCTGCTGTCGGGGAAATGCGGCCGGATCCTGCCCGTGGACATCCTGTTCGTGCTGCACATGGTCTGGGCGGCCGTGGCTCTCGGGTACAACAACCCCAACCTCGTGGTGGCGAATGTCGGTTCGGCCGCGCTCGAATTCCTGGGGGGATACCTTCTGGCGCGGGTCTACATCCGCACGCCCGAGGATTTCCTCGCGCTGTCGAAGGGGTTGGCGCTCGCCGTCGGCCTGACCCTGCCGCTTGCCCTCTACGAGACGGTGACCGACCGGTCCCTGGTGATCGAGTTCCTGCAGCGGATCCCGGGCATCTTCACCGTGCACGAGGTCATGGGCTACGAGCGGCGCATGGGCCTGGCGCGGGTCCAGCTTGGCTTCCCGCATCCGATCCTGTTCGGTGTCTTCTCTTCGATGGTGATCCCGCTCGCGCTCATCGCCCTGCGCGGGGCGGTCTCGAACACCCGGCGCTACCTGACCGCGGCGGCGGTGGCGATCTGCTGCTTCACCTCGCTGTCGAGCGGGGCGCTGCTGGCGATCGTGCTGCAGCTAGGACTTCTGACCTGGTCGCTGATGATGGCGCGGTTCGAGGCGCGCTGGAAGATCCTCGTCGGGATCTTCGCGCTGATGTATGTGGCCATCGACATGGCCTCGAACCGCGCGCCGCTGCAGGTGTTCATGAGCTATGCGACCTTCTCGCCGCACAACGCCTACATCCGGCAGCTGATCTTCGAATGGGGCATGGTCAACGTCTGGGCCAATCCCTGGTTCGGCATCGGCCTGAACGACTGGGTGCGACCCGGGTTCCTCGGCGGCAGCGCCGACAATTTCTGGCTGGTCATGGCGATGCGCTACGGCTTCCCGGGAGTGCTGACACTGATGGCGGGCTGGCTCTGGCTGCTGTGGAAGGTCATGCGCGCCGATCTTGGCACGAATGCGTCGCTCAACAACATGCGTCTCGCATGGGTGTTCTCGATGATCGCGCTGAGCTTCAGCCTGGCGACAGTCCATGTCTGGACCGCCACCTACTCGGTGGTGTTCTTCTTCGTGGGCTCGGGCGTCTGGATGATCGGCTACCGACCCCGCGAGGACGACGCGGGTCAGCCGGCCGAAGCCGCGCCGCAGCGGCGCAATATCTTCGCCCGCGATCTGCGCGGCACCGGCTTCGCCCGCCCCGCATCGGCAGCCAGCCCGGTCGTTGCCCTCGCCACAGCTCCGGCCTTCAGCCGGTTTGCCGTCCGGCCCGCGCCGCAGCCGGCCGCGCCCGAATCCCACGACCCTGGGGCCACGGGGACGCTCTTTGCCCGCCCCAGATCCTCTCTCGCCAACGACCGGAGCCCCGATGGCCCTTCCTTCCGACGCCGCTGACCCCAGCCCTGCCGGCCCGCTGCCGGCGATGGGGGTCGTCCTCGTCACCTACAATGCCGCCGACGTCATCCTCGACAGCCTCGAGGGGCTTCTGGCCTCGCCCGGCGTGGCGCTGACCATCGCGGTCGTCGACAACGATTCCACCGACGGCACCGCGCAGACGATCCGCGACTGGGCCGCGGGCCGCACGGCCTATGCCCCGCCCGAGGACCTGCCCTTCGAACTGGCCCCCGCCGCCAAGCCGTTGCCCCTCGCACCCGGTGCCGAGGCGCTCGGGCCCGTCGCGGCCGGGGCGATCACGACGGGGGGGACGCGCCACCGGGTGATGCTGATCGAGACCGGGGTGAACTCGGGCTTCGCCGGCGGCGTCAACCGCGGGCTCGAGGAGCTGGCGAAGCTGCCCGAGCTCGACCGGTTCTGGATCCTCAACCCCGATGCCACCGTGCCGCCCGAAACCGCGCGCGCCTTCGCCACCGCGCCGGGCGGCTTCTCGCTGATGGGCGGGCGGGTGCTGTATCTGGAGACGCCGGACGTGATCCAGATCGACGGCGGCACCCTGCGCCGGCGCGACGGGGTCACCGGCAACATCCACCTCTTCGCCTCGCACAGGGCCACGCCCGCGCCGAAGGTCGAGGACATGGCCTTCATCACCGGCGCCAGCATGGTCGCCTCGCGCGACTTCTACGAGGCGACCGGGCCGATGGCCGAGGACTACTTCCTCTATTACGAGGAGGTCGACTGGGCGCTGCGGCGCGGCGCGCTGCCGCTGGCCTATTGCGCGCAAGGCATCGTCTACCACCGCGGCGGCACCGCGATCGGCTCGCCGACGCCGGGCCGGCCGGCCTCGCCCTTCTCGCTCTACTTCAAGCACCGGGCGCGGATGATGTTCATGCGCCGCCACCTGCCGGGCAGCGTGATGACGGGCCATCTCTTCACCATCGCCAAGGCCGGGCAGTACCTGCTCAAGGGCTTCGTGCCCGAGGTGGGCGCGATGCTGGCCGGGGCCTTCGGCCTCGCGCCGCCGGCCGCGATCCGCCGCCGGCTCTCGCCCGAGGCGCTGCGCCGGATCGGCCGCTGAGCAGCGCCTGCCCGGCGCCCGATCCGCAGGTCGGCCACGGGGGTCAGCGGGCAGTGGGCAGCACCGCGTCGATGTAGCCGCCATGGCCATCGATCCAGAGCGGGTTCAGATGCGACGCGTCCTGGAAGCGGCGCAGGTCGTCGGGACCTCGCAGCGGGCAGCGGCCCTCGGGGCAGAGCGTGGCGAGCGGATCGACCACGGTGATCCCCAGCGGTCCGGACCAGGCGGCCATGAGGTCGCGCGCCGTGCGGTCCGGATCCGACAGCGGTTCGGACAGGGCAGGGCGGCGCCCGCCCAGAAGACTGGCAGGTAGCAGCCGGGTCGCGATCGGCACGGCCTCGGGGGCGCTTACGCTGGGATTGTCGAGCACGAGCGCCACGGTCGTGCCGGCCCGGGTCCAGTCGCCGATGTGCCGGGCCAGTTCGGCCAGCGCGGCCTCGCGCCCTGCCGGGGTGGCCAGCCGCGTCTCGCTCCCGTCGATCCGGCTGAAATTCACCGACTCCAAGAGGTGATAGCGCCAGGCCGCGCCGAGGATGATGCCGTCGTAGCCGTTCTCTCCGGCGCGACGGAAGGCCTCGTCGATCATGGCGTGGCAGGGACGGAACGCGATCTTGCCATAGTCCCATCCCGGTACCGGGAAGCAGCCGCCACCCACGGCGAAGGTCAGTCCGGGCAGGGTCGGATCCTGCCCGACCAGCCGGCCGAGCCGCGAGGCATATTGCGCAAGGTGGGAATCACCGATCAGCAGCAGCTGGGTCGGGCGTTCGGGGTGCAGCACGTAGAACCCGGTGAGGTTGTCGTTGTCCTGCGGCGTGCCGGCGGTCGTGGTCAGATAGTCCCACTCGTTGACGCTCGCCATCGGAAAGCCGGCGAGACGGGGTTGCAGATGCCCACGGATCGCCAGGGCCGAAGTCGCGACGATGGCCAGCATCGCGCAGGCCAGCAGGGCGGGACGCAGAAGGCCCTGGTGCCCAGGCCCCCGGAACGGCCATTCGATCCACCGGAAGGTCGCCTGCGCCAGCAGCACCGACAGCAGCAGGCCCAGGACTGCGTACCAGGCCGGAAGCGTGCCGAGCACGATGCGTCCGAAGCTCAGGATCGGCCAGTGCCAGAGATAGAGCGGATAGCTGATCATCCCGAGCCAGACCGCCGGGCCCGAGGACAGCAGCCCGCGCCCCCACCAGCCCACCGCGACCTGATCCTGCGCCGCGACCGGTCCGGCCCCGGCCGACAGCAGCAGCAGCGTGCCACCGACCGGCAGCAGCGCCCAGGCGCCTGGGAAGGCACTGTTTGGCCCGATCAGCACGAGGCCCGCGACCAGCGCGGCCAGGCCCGTCAGCGCCCTCGCCGTGCGGCCCCACGCCAGCCAGTCGCGGGCGCCCGAGCGCTCGAGCGTGGCCAGGCCGGCGCCGGCCAGCAGCTCCCAGGCGCGGCTCGTCGGCGCGTAATAGGCCCACGCCGGCTCGGTGACGGCGAGATGGGCGGACTGCGCGAAGCTCGCGACGGCCAGCAGGGCGACCATCGCCGGCACCGGCACCCGCATCCTGTGACCGGCGATCAGAAGCAGCGGCCAGACGATGTAGAACTGCTCCTCGATCGCGAGGCTCCACAGGTGCAGCGTGGGCTTGAGCGCCGAGTCGAGATCGAAGTAGCTCGCCTCTCCCAGGAGGCGGACATTCTCGAAGAACAGGGCCGAGGCCGCGACATGGCGCACGAACCAGTAGGCTTCGGGACCGGTCAGCACCCAGCCCCCCCACGAGGCCGGTCGCGGTCAGCACGCACAGGAGCGCAGGGAAGATCCGCAGGATCCGGCGGCGGTAGAATTCGACCAGCAGGCCGGGGCGGCGCTCGGCCAGTCCGCGCAGCAGGATTGCGGTGATGAGATAGCCGGAGAGAACGAAGAACATGTCGACGCCGATGAAGCCGCCCGGAAGTCGGTCCGGGAAGGCATGGCAGATCAGCACCGACAGGACGGCCACGGCGCGCAGGCCGTCGATCTCGGGTCGGTAGGGCTGGCTGTGCAGTGCCGCGGCGCGGCTGGTCATGTCGAATGTGGTCGCGGCCATCGCGGGCGAACTCGTCAAAAGGGGGGATCGGCGGGACCGAAAGGGGGGACCGAAAGGGGGGATCGGAAGGCGGGACGAAGGCTGTCGCAGGAGCCGCCGGAACGGCGTGGCGGAGGGCAGCCTCGCGGCGTCGGGTACAGGTTGTCAAGCCACGCCGGATGCCGGCGGAAGATAGCCTGCGCCGGTGTTTCGCCACGGCCCCGGGCTGGCAATTTCCACCACGGTATCGGCCCGGCAGGGTCATGACCCAGCCCCGAAAGCGCCCCAATTTCCCGCGATGTTGCCCCCAACGGCGAGCCCGCTGCCCGCGCGGCCCGCGATGATCCGGGGAAACATCCATGTCGCATCCCGCACTGGAAGGCTCGCCCTACCGGCGAGCCATTTCTGCCATTCGTCCTGCCCTCTGGATGGCAGCGGTGTTCAGCGCCGCGATCAACCTGCTGATGCTGACCGGCTCGGTCTACATGCTGCAGGTCTACGACCGGGTGATCCCCTCGGGCTCGGTGCCGACGCTGGTCGGGCTCTTCGCGGCGGTGCTGCTGTGCTACGGCTTCCTCGGGCTCTACGACCTGCTGCGCCTGCGGCTGCTGTCGCGCGCCGGCTACCGGTTCGAGCGCGCGCTCGACCGCGCCGCCTTCGCCGGCTCGATCGGGGCCGAGGGCAGCGACGAGGCCGAGGCCGGCCGCCGGCGGCTGGCGCTGCGCGATCTCGCCACGCTGCGCGCCTTCCTCGGCGGCCCGGCGATGCCCGGTCTGCTCGACCTGCCCTGGATCCCGCTCTACCTCGGGATGCTGTTCCTGCTGCACCCGCTTCTGGGCTGGCTGACCGTGGCCGGCGCCGGCGTCGGCCTGGCCTTCGCCCTTGCCGGCCAGCTTCTGGCCCGCGCCCCCGGCCAGCGCGCCGCCCGCGCCGAGACCCAGGCCGAGCTCTTCGCCGAGCAGGCCCGCGGCAACCGCGAGCTGGTCGTGGCCCTGGGCCTCGCCGACCGGCTGACCTCGGTCTGGGCCGGCCACCAGTCCGCCGCCCAGGCCGCCAACCAGGCCGGGGCCGAGCGGGCCGAGATGCTCTCGGCCGCCTCGCGCAGCTTCCGCATGCTGCTGCAGTCGGCGCTGCTGACGCTGGGCGCCTATCTCGCCATCACCCAGGAGATCTCGAGCGGCGCGATCGTCGCGAGCTCGATCCTGTCGGGCCGCGCGCTCGCCCCGGCCGACCAGGTCGTCGGCCAGTGGCGCGCCCTGGCCCGGGCCCGCGACGCCCGTCGCCGGCTGATGGCGACCTTCGGCCGCGCCGCGCCCGCCGCCCGCGCCATGGACCTGCCCGCCCCCACCGGCGCGATCACCGTCAGCCGCCTGACCAAGCTCGCCCCCGCCGCCCATGCCGGCCAGGGCGTCGCCGAGCGCGCGCGCCTGCTCGAAGGGCTCGCCTTCTCGATCGAGCCGGGCACCGTGCTCGCGGTGATCGGCCCCTCGGCCTCGGGCAAGTCGAGCCTGGCGCGGGTGCTGACCGGGATCTGGAGCGCCGACATCGGCGAGATCCGCCTCGACGGCGCCACGCCCGAGCAGTGGGACCCCGAGACGCTGGGCCGCCACCTGGGCTATCTGCCGCAGGTGGTCACGCTGCTGCCGGGGACGGTGCGCGACAACATCGCCCGCTTCGACCCCTGGCTCGAGGATGCCGCGGTGATCGCGGCGGCGAAGCTTGCGGGCGTGCACGAGATGATCCTCGCGCTGCCTCAGGGCTACGAGACCCGCGTCGGCGGGGCCGAGGTGCCGCTGTCGGGCGGCCAGATCCAGCGCCTGGGCCTGGCCCGCGCCATCGTCGGCCGGCCGCGGATCCTGGTGCTCGACGAGCCCAACGCCAATCTCGACCAGGAGGGCGATGCCGCGCTGGCCCATGTGATCTCGACCCTGGCCGCGGCGGGCTCGACCGTGGTGGTCATGGCGCACCGGCCCAGCGTGCTGGCGGTGGCGAGCCACGTCATGGTGCTCAACCAGGGCCGCATCGCCCAGTTCGGGCGCCGCGACGAGGTGCTGGGCGCGCGGCCGCAGGCGGTCCCGTCCACGGGTCCCTCCGCCGTCGCCTCCGCCGGCCCCGCAACCGCCCCCTCCGCCAAGCCGCAAGCGGTGGCCGGGCGTGCCCTCGGCCCGCGCGCCCCGGCGGCGTCTGCGGCCCCGGTTGCCGCGCAGGCCGTGGCACCGGCACCGGCCCCCGCCAAGCCGATCCCGGCCCTGGTCGCCGCGCCCAAGCCCGCCCCCGACCAGCTCCTCAATCAGGCGGGCGATGCCGCCGGGAGCGAGCCGATCAGCTTCGCGCTCGTCGAGCGGGCGCGGCGGGTCAACGCGAGCAAGCCGTCCGCCCCGCGGCCCGAGCCGGTAACGGAATGGGAATGGGATGCGCAGGAAGATCGTGACTCCACTGCCGCCGCCGCCGCCGACCCGGTGCGGCTGCGCAAGGAAGCCTGACCACGACAGCCTGACCACGACAGCCCGACCAGGAAAGCCCGACCAGGAAAGCCCGACCCGATGACCTCGATCTCCGCCCTGCCGCCCGCCTCCGCCTTCACCGAGGCCGCCACCGGATCCGGTTCCGACGCGGTGTCCGATGTGGGGCCGCGCACCGGGCTCGGCCGGCTGGGTCTGGTCGGCGCGGGGCTCAGCCTCGGGGCGCTCGGGGCGCTCCTGCTCTGGGCCTGGCTCACGCCGATCAGCGGCGCGGTGATGGCCTCGGGGCAGGCGACGGTGCGCGGCCAGCCGCGGGCGGTGCAGCATCTCGACGGCGGGATCGTGCGCGAGATCGCGGTGGCCAATGGCGACCAGGTCGCGGCCGGGGCGGTGCTGCTGCGGCTCGATCCCAGCCAGATCGCCGCCAGCCTCGGCATCGCCCGCAGCCAGCTGGCCGAGACCCTGGCCCAGGTCGCGCGGCTGAAGGCCGAGGCCGCGACCCTGGGCGATCCCGGCCGCCATCCCGCCTTCACCCGCGACGCGATCGGCGCGGCCCCCCAGGCGGGCCTGGCCGAGGCCGCCGATCTCGACCGCCAGTTCGCGGCCCAGGCCCGGATCCTCGAGGCGCGCAACGCGGTGCTGGTCAACCAGATCGCCCAGCAGGACGAGCGCATCGCCCAGGCCGAGAGCCAGGGCCAGGGGCTCGAGGGCGTGATCGCCGCGCGCGAGGAGCAGCTGGCCTTCGTCGCGCGCGAGCTCGAGACGCTGAACAAGCTGTCGGACCGCGGCCTGACCCGGCTGACCGACGTTCTCGACGCGCAGCGCCGCCAGTCGGAACTGACCGGCCAGCTGGCCAGCGACCGCGCCCAGCAGGCGCAGCTGGCCGGCACCCGGCGCGACGCCGCGCTGGCCAAGGCCCAGGCCGAGCGCGAATTCCAGGAACAGGTGGTGACCGACCTGGGCGAGGCGCAGGCCAAGGCCGACGAGCTGGCGCTGCAGATCAGCACCCTCGGCGACCAGCTCGACCGGGTCGAGATCCGCGCCCCGGTGGCGGGGATCGTGCACGAGCTTGCGCCCACCGGCACCGGCAGCGTGGTGACCCCGGGCGAGACGGTGCTGCAGGTGGTGCCCACCGGCGAGGGGATCGAGATCGACCTGCGGCTCGAGCCGCGGGCGATCGAGCAGGTCCATCCCGGCCAGCGCGCGCGCCTGGTGCTGCCGGCCTTCGACAGCCGCACCACGCCGCAGATCTTCGGCCAGATCGACCGGATCTCGGCCACGGTCGTCACCGACGAGGCGACGCGCACGAGCTACTACCGGCTGACCGTCTCGGTCCCGCCCGAGGAGCTTGCCCGGCTCGGGACCCGCAGCCTGGTGCCGGGGATGCCGGTCGAGGCCTATCTCGAGACCGGCGAGCGCACGGTGCTCGACTACCTGCTGCACCCGGTGACCACCCAGATCGACCGGATGTTCCGCGAACGCTGACGGCCGGCGGGCCGGGCCCCCGGCCCGGTCGGTGTCGCGACGGAAGGACCGGGGGATCGGGGGACCTGCGGGAAACCGGTTCAGGCTGGGAGACCGGCGAAAGGCCCCTTCGGACCCGTCCGCCGTCCGGTACCCGGCCCGGGATCCGGCTCGGGATCCCGGTCTGGGCCCGGTCTGGGCCCGGGCCGGGTGTCCGGTGCGGGGTGATCTGCGATGTGCGGTCGTCTTGGTCCCCGGACCCGGTTTTCGGCTCTGGTTACCGGTTCCCGTCCCGGTTCCGGTCCTGCACCCTGCGCCGCCATCCGCGGCGCCTCCGGCGATGGCCGCTCCGGGTCGGGCCGGCGGCGGGCCTTTCCTCTCCCCGCCCGACAGGATCGCAGACGGGGTTTTCGGCCTGTTTCGTGACCGGTTTCATGACTGGGGCCCGTGACCGGGGCCCATGATTGGGCCCGTGATTGGGCTCGGGGGAGGGCGCCGCGCCCGTCGGGGAAGGCCCCTTCCCGAGGCGCCAGCCCGGCTCGAGGGCGGCCCGCAGCCCGCAGCCCGCAGCCCGCAGCCGGCAAGCCGCGGGCCCGCAGTTCCCTCGGCGCAGCCTCAGGAGGCCGCAGGAGCCGCCGCCGTCTCCGCGACAGCCTCGGCGCCGGCGACGCGGGGGGCCTGGGCCACCGGGTCCCAGTCCTCGGGTTTCATGCCGCGGTCGGTGATCTTGCCCCAGTTGGTGGTCATGATCCCCGAGCGGATCACCTTGCCCGGATTGCCGACGACGATCGAGCGCGGCGGCACGTCCTTGACCACCACGGCGCCGGCGCCGATCACGGAGTGGTCGCCGACGGTGATGCCGGGCATGATGATGCTGCGCGCCCCGATCTGGCAGTATTTCCCGACATAGGTGTGGGTGTGCTTGCCGGCGATGTGGTCATGGGTCAGCACCACCGCCTCGAACGAGATCGCCGAGCCTTCGCCGACATGCATGCCGCGCGGATAGGTGCGGTCGAGCAGCGCCTTCATCGAGATCAGGGTGAAGGGGTGGATGTCCATCTTCCACACCTTCACCAGATAAAGCCGGCGGATCAGCAGCACGACATCGCGCATCCGGGTCCGGCAGGTGGCCAGGAAGCCATAGTTGCGCACGGCTTCCATGAAGCTGTCGGGATAGCGGCCCGTGTAGCGGAAGGTCATCGGCTCTCTCTCGTTTCAGGGTCCGTCGGCCGGGGACGGCGGACCGGGTGGTCGGACCTGCCCGGCCCGAATCCCGGACCCGCCAGCGGTCCCGCACCCGGCCAGGGTCTGGCGGCGACGATCCCCGATTGACCGGCGGGTGGCAAGCCCGCCCTGCGCGAGCGGCCGCCCCGGGGCACCGCCCTTAGGGTTAATGAAACATTGAAGCCGGGGGCGGAGGATTGTCTAGGCTTGGGTTTTCCCTCCTTTCAAAGGCCGCATTTGCGCCCAGCCCATGCGCGAACTTGCCCGCTAGACACGTCCGACGGCGGCCGTTCGACCCCGGCCCTTCCTCCCGGCATCAGATGAGGCACCCTTCCATGTCCAGCACGACCACGATCCAAGTCTCCACCGCCGCCGAACTGCAGACAGCCCTTGCGAACTGCACCGGCGGCGAGACCATCCTGCTCGCTCAGGGAGACTACGGCTCGTTCACAGTACCCAGGGGATACGGCACCGGCTTCTCCTCGGCTGTGACCATCGCCTCGGCCGATCCCGAGACGCCGGCGGTCTTCTCGGGGATGCGCTTCGCCGATGCGGCGAACCTGACCTTCGACGGGCTGACCTTCGACTACACCTTCCAGGAGGGCGACAAGGAATACACCCAGCCCTTCGCGGTCTTCGGCAGTTCCAACATCACTATCGCCAACTCGACCTTCGACGGCGACGTGGCGAGCGGGATCTCCACCGCGGCGGACGGTTATGGCTCGGGCTGGGGCCTGCGGATCTCGGGTGGTGACAACATCACGCTGTCGAACAATGAGATCTCCGGGTTCATGCGCGGCATTGTCGCCGCCGACGCGACCAACCTGACGTTCTCGGACAACGACATCCACGACCTGCGCATGGACGGGATGAACTTCTCGGCAGTCCAGGGCGTGGTGATCGAGAACAACTACATCCACGACTTCGCCGGCTCGCCCACCTCGGGTGATCACTGCGACATGATCCAGTTCTGGACCAACGGCACGACGGTTCCGAACACCGACATCGTGATCCGCGGCAACGTGCTCGATATCGGCGACGGGACCAAGACCCAGGGTATCTTCATGCGCAACGAGGAGGTCGACCTGGGGCGCGCCGGGACCGAGATGTACTATCAGAACGTCGTCATCGAGCAGAACACGATCTACAACTCGATGGTCAACGGGATCGCGCTCGGGGCGGCGACGGGCGTGCTGATCAGCGACAACACCCTGCTGCAGGTCACCGGCTCGGACGGCGTCGTCGCCAAGCCGACGCTCGGGACAAGTGCGCTGTCGACCGACGTCACGATCACCGGCAACCTGACCACCGGCCTGTCCTCGACCCAGCCCGGCTGGACCGTAGCCGACAACCTCGTGGTGCAGAACACCTCGTCCAACGCGGCGAACTACTACGGTGAGGTGTTCCTGACCTCCTCGCTCGAGGCCGGGGCGACCGGGGCGCATGGCTTCGTCCTGCAGGACGGCTATGCCGGCTTCGGCTCCGATCTTGTTCAGAAGGATCTCCTGACGACTGCCACGGCGCTCTTCGAGGTGACGAAGGATGCCGGCGACAGCTACCGGCTGGTCTTCGACGCCTCGGCCTCGGTCGGCGAGGGCGGGGCGGCGTTGCCAGAGAACGCGACCTACATCTGGACCTTCGGCGACGGCACCACCGCGACGGGCAAGGTGGTCAGCCATGCCTATGGCACGATCGGCAATT
Source organism: Frigidibacter sp. MR17.24 (assembly GCF_037095655.1). Lineage (NCBI taxonomy): Bacteria > Pseudomonadati > Pseudomonadota > Alphaproteobacteria > Rhodobacterales > Paracoccaceae > Frigidibacter > Frigidibacter sp. MR17.24. The sequence goes on along the minus strand of NZ_JBAWKE010000010.1, from coordinate 35,735 downwards.
ACGATGTGTCGCTGCAGGTTCTCGTCGGCAACGCGACGCTCGACACCGCGACGCTCGCTCTCGCTTCGCCGGACACGACTGTGCTACGGCTGGACACGGCCTCGGGGCTGCTCGTCAAGGGCAGCGCGGCGGTCGACGACATGGCTCTGCGCGCGTCTCTGGCCGATGGCGAGGCGATCCATCTCGCCGGCACCGGGATGCCTGCGAAATCCAGCGTCGCGGAACTGCAGACGCTGGTCGGGGCCGATGATTTCACGCTCGACTTCACCCTGCAGGCCACTGCGGCGCAGGCGAACGGCGGTCACCTGTTCAGGCTCTCCAATAGCTTTACTGCCTATGTGACCCCGGCTGGCGCACTCTCGTTCACGCTCACCACCGCCGATGGCCAGGTGAGCAAGGTCGGCTCGGTCGGCATGTCGTTCCTCGATGGTGGCGCGCATTCGGTCTCGCTGGCCTATGATGGCGATGCGGGCACGCTATCGCTGCATGTGGACGGGGTCGACATGGGCAGCGTCTCGGCCGGCGATGGCCTGTCGGCGCCGTACTCGAGCGGCCTGTACTTCGGCAACCCTTGGGGCCAGACCAACTTCTCCGGCGACATCCTGGACTTCAGCCTGTCGACCAACGACATCGGCTATGAAGACTATGCCGGGACGGTGCCGCAGACCGAGGCGCTGCCGATCTGGGCCGTGCAGCCGATCGAGGCGGCACCGTCCTTCGAGGCCATCGAGGCCGCCCCCGTCGAGGTCGCGCCTGTCTTCGACGACTACCATCTCGATCTTGCCGCCTTCACCGGCAAGCTGTCGGGCAATGTCGCGCTCGAGACCGGGGCGGATGGCAAGCTCGCGATCGATTTCGACGGCGGCAGCAAGGCCGTGGCCGATCTCGGCCGGCTGACCCAGTTCGAGCAGAGCGAGCATCTCGCGGTTTCGCTCGACTACAGCCGCGACACCGCCGACGGCAGCTACCAGCGCCTGCTCTGGAACCACATGAAAATGGGCATCGAGGTCATCAACGACGGGCTCTATTTCCGCATCGCCACCAGCGAGGGCTTCACCCAGTACAGGCTCAACGACCTCGGGCTGAACGACACCGACAACCACAACATCTCGGTCTATGCCGATGCCGAGACCGACGAACTGCAGCTTTACGTCGACGGCACCCTCGTGCTGCACGACACCACGAAGGACATCGACTTCGTCGGTGCCGGCGGCCGGGAATGGGGCTGGATGATCGGCACGCCCTGGAACGGCAATTTCGACGGCAAGGTCTCGGGCCTGGCGATCGACGACGACATGCCGATGCCGCAGCTCACCGACCATCTCGCCTGAGGGACCTCTTGCCTGACGGCCGACCCGCCACGGGCCGGCTCCGCGGCCGAACCATCCCGGTCCTGCCAGAACGGCCCTGTCCTGCGGGACAGGGCCGTGTCGCATTGCGCAGGACCGGCGCGGGCGTTCGGAACTGAAAATCAACCCCGGGTCGATCTTCACGGAGAGGGCCGGACTGCCGGATTTCTCGCGAAATGGGCGCTTTGTGTTCAAGTTTTAAGCATTTTTCCGGCCAATTCCCCGAAATCCGGCCAGCCGCGTCACTTTTCCGCTAGGTGGGATTTCGTCGCTGAGGTATCGTCATGGTTGTGCTTCGCAAGCCAATGCGGCGCCTGTCTGGCCTTGTGGCCGGGCGGGTGGTTCATCGCATGCGGTGGCATGTCGTCCAGGCACCTCCGCCTGGGGTCCTGTCCTCTGGAGACCTCTCGATGAAGACGTTCCTCATTGCCATGGCCCTTGCCCTGGCGTCCATGGTCGGGGTTGCCAGCGCGGCGACGGTCACGGCCAACGAAACCGTCACCCTGGCGGCGCCCTTCACCCTCGCGGCCGGGGCGAGCCAATCCCTGACCTTCTCCAACATCGCCGGCGCCCCGCTGACGATCAATGCCCTGAGCTATGGCGCCATCGCGGCCACCGCGGCCGATCTCGCGGGGCTCTCCGTGTCCTTCGGAAGCTCGACGGGCAGCGGTTCGATCACGACGACGACGCTGTTCCCCGGCTTCTCCTTCGCGACCCTGACCGGTTCGGCCAGCGGCTTCGCGCTCGGCACGGGCGCAAGCTTCACCCTGACCTTCAGCCTGGCCGCGGGCGTGAGCCCGGTCTCGGTCAGCAGCTTCGCCTTCCTTGCCACGCCGACAGGCGTCGTGGTCCCGACCGTGCCCGCCGCGGTTCCGCTGCCGGCCGCCGCCCCGCTGCTGCTCGCAGGGCTTGCCGGGCTTGGCCTCGCGGCGAAGCGCCGGCGCAGGCCAGCCGCCTGACCGGGGCGCCTGAACCGGGGCGCCTGAACCGGCCGCATGGCCGGCGCGTCGCATCCTGGCGCCGCATCCTGGCGTCGCGTGCCTCTGAGCCGGCGCTGACCCGAAAGGCCCCCGGAGCGCTCCGGGGGTGTACGTTCGTTTCAGGGCCGGCCGTCCTCGGGGCCTCCGTCACGGGGCCCTTCGTCGCTTGGCCCTTCGTCGCTTGGCCTGCGGCTCAGCTGCGGTAGTAGTCCCGGTACCAGTCGACGAAGCGCTGCACGCCCTCGGGCACCGAGGTCCGCGGCCGGTAGCCGGTGAGCCGCTCCAGAAGCGTGGTGTCGGCCCAGGTCGCGGGCACGTCGCCGGCCTGCATCGGCATCAGGTTCAGCTGCGCCTCGACCCCGGTCGCGGCCTCGATCGCGCGGATGAAGTCCATCAGCTGCACCGGCTCGGAATTGCCGATGTTGACGATGCGCCAGGGCGCCACCGGCGACAGGCTGTCGCCCGCAGGCACGACACCGTCCGCGGGCCGCTCCGGGGGGGTGTCGATCAAGAGCCGGATGCCCTCGACCAGGTCCTCGACATAGGTGAAGTCGCGCTTCATGTCGCCGTGGTTGTAGACGTCGATCGGCAGGCCCTGCAGCACGTTCTTCGTGAACTTGAACAGCGCCATGTCCGGCCGCCCCCAGGGCCCGTAGACGGTGAAGAACCTGAACATCGTCACCGGCAGCCCGTAGAGATGGGCATAGGAATGCGCCATCGCCTCGCCCGCCTTCTTGGTCGCGGCGTAGAACGACATCTGCGTGTCGGCCTTCATCGTCTCGACATAGGGCATCTCGGTATTGGCGCCGTAGGCCGACGAGGTCGAGGCCAGAAGCAGGTGCTCGGGCGGATGGGCGCGCGCGGCCTCCAAAAGCTCCGCCACCCCCACCAGGTTCGCCTCGACATAGGCGCGCGGGTTCTCGATCGAATAGCGCACCCCGGCCTGGGCCGCGAGGTTGATCACGATCTGCGGCCTCTCCTCGGCCATCAGCCCCATCAGAAGGCCCGGCTCCTCGAGCTTGCCCTGGACGAAGCGGAAGCCTTCGGACTGCTGCAGCTGCGCCAGCCGGCGCTCCTTCAGCGCGACCTCGTAATAGTCGTTGAGGCTGTCGAGCCCGATCACCCGGAAGCCGTCGGCCAGCAGCCGGCGGATCAGGAAGAAGCCGATGAAGCCCGCGGCCCCGGTGACGAGCGCGCTGCGCGGGGCCGGTGCGGTGGACGGCTGTGCGGTGGACGGCGGGGCGGGGACATCTGCGGTCATGACGGATCTCTCGGGGGTCTGCACGGAACGGCGCGGGCGCGGGCGTCGGGGCCTTCTGGCCCCCCGCTTCCCCGCTGGCAAGGGAAAGCTGCGCCGCGGGACGGCCCCCGCCGGCGATGTTTCGCGCGCGAAACATCGCCACAGCCGCGCCCATAGCCCGCCGGGGCCGCACGTCCAGCCGTCAAAATCCGGTTGAGACCCCCCGCGCGCTCGGGCAGGTTGCGGGAAATGTCGGTTCTCCCGGAGTGACCATGAAGATTGCCGTTGCCGGCCTCGGATACGTTGGCCTGTCGAATGCGCTGCTGCTTGCCCAGCACAATGAAGTCGTGGCCCTCGACGTGGTCGCCGAGAAGGTCGAGATGGTCAACAAGGGCCTCTCGCCGATCGTCGACGCGGAATGCGAGGCCTTCCTGAAGCGCGATGACTTGAACTTCCGCGCCACCACCGATGCCACCGACGCCTTCACCGGCGCCGACTACGTCATCATCTCGACGCCGACCAACTACGACACCGTGACCAACCGCTTCGACACCCGCACCGTCGAGGCGGTGGTGAAGATGGTCACCGAGATCGAGCCCAACGCGGTGATGGTGGTGAAGTCGACGATCCCGGTGGGCTTCGTCGAGGCGACCTCGGCCACCTACAACACGAAGAACCTGATCTTCAGCCCCGAATTCCTGCGCGAGGGCCGCGCGCTCTACGACAACCTGCATCCCTCGCGCATCGTCGTGGGCGAGCAGTCCGAGCGTGCCCGCGTCTTCGCCGACCTGCTGCTGCAGGGCGCGGTCAAGAAGGATGTGCAGATCCTCTTCACCGACCCGGCCGAGGCCGAGGCGGTGAAGCTGTTCGCCAACACCTTCCTCGCGATGCGCGTGGCCTATTTCAACGAGCTTGACAGCTATGCGCTGTCGCGCGGGCTGAACGCCAAGCAGATCATCGACGGCGTCTCGCTCGATCCGCGGATCGGGGCGCATTACAACAACCCCTCGTTCGGCTATGGCGGCTATTGCCTGCCCAAGGACACCAAGCAGCTCTTGGCGAACTACCACGAGGTGCCGCAGGTGATGATCGGCGCGATCGTCGATGCCAACCGCACCCGCAAGGATTTCATCGCCGACCAGATCCTGGCCCGCAAGCCCAAGGTCGTGGGCTTCTACCGGCTGGTGATGAAGGCGGGGTCCGACAACTTCCGCCAGAGCTCGATCCAGGGGATCATGAAGCGGATCAAGGCCAAGGGCATCGAGACGGTGCTCTACGAGCCCGCCTATCCCGAGGCCGAGTTCTACAACACCCCGCTCGAGCACGACCTCGCGGCCTTCAAGGCCAAGGCCGACGTGATCGTGTCGAACCGCATGGCCGAAGAGCTTGGCGACGTGGCCGACAAGGTCTTCACCCGCGACCTCTTCGGCTCGGACTGAGTATGGCCGATCGGCCGCGACCATGTGACGGCCCCGTGCGGCGGGCCTATTGCCGTACAGGGCGGCGGGTCGCGGTTCCGAGGCGGGCGCCGTTGTCGTTGGTGAACGGCTCAGGAGTGGCGCTGCTGCCCTGAGCCCCAACCCGGGAAATCGCAGGTCCTGCGGTCCGATGCCCGGTAGCAGTCCAAGGGGATCAATCCCATCCCGGCCGATGGGTCACCTCAGCGGATGCAGGCTGCGGAGGGGACCTCGTTCCAGTCGTCCGCGGGGCCGGAGAGCAGTGTCGGGGAGGGGCGCCGATCGTCTCGGGCAGGTCGGTCGCTGTGGCTCTCTCCCGGGGGGCTCAGCCAGGGATCGGGGCAGACGTGCCGCTGCCGATGGCATGCACTTGGGGAAACGGCTCGCCGGCCGGGTTTCCGACAAAGTTGTTCAAGCTTCATCATTTTGACAGGAAGCTCGGTGCGTCCCGGCGAAAACATGCTCCTGTCTTGCACAATCGGAGACCCGCCGCCGTATCGTTGCCTGCAATCGGCGCCGCAGCACGCCGAGCGACATTAACGATTGTCGCATCCGCCGACTGACGACACTGTGGCGCAGGACAGGGCCGCCCCGGGCTGCCGTGCAGGATCAGACCCTTTGTGACGAGCCCCGTGATGCGTCCCGTGATGCGCCCCGTGACATCTTCCGTGACGTCTTCCGCGGCGGGCCGCGGGGCCGGGCTTTCCCTGCGCGACGCTGCCGATGCTGATCGTGGTGTTGAACCTTCCGACGCTGGTGACGATCCCGTGGCTCAGCGACACCCGGGCAGGCTGGTCGATGCTGGCGGTGCAGTTCGCGCTGACGCTGGCGGGCAGTTGCCTGGCCGCGGTGAACAACGTCCGCTTCCGCGACCTGCAGCACATCGCGCCCCCGACACTGCCCGCCCGCGCGCCGCCAGGCCTGCAGTTGCCCTTTCTAGCGACTCGTTCGGAGACCTGCCGTCGGTGATCCGGGGCGAGGGCTTGGTCGAGGAATTCCGCCAGCGCCGCGCGCCCGGCCCGCGCATCTTCCCCCACCGGGGAGAGAGCGGCTTTCGCGGTACCCACCGCGAGGCGCGGTTCCGCGCCCTCGACGGCGCGGGCTTCGCGCTGCGTCCGGGCGAGATGCTGGGGATGGTCGGGCACAACGGCTCGGGCAAGTCGGCGCTGCCGCGGCTTCTGGGCTGGAGGAGGGCGCCCGGCGGCGGCGTGACCGTCCGGGCTGGCCCCGGGGCTGGCCCCCCCACCGCAACCGACACCACCGTCTCAGCCACCGGAGTGCCCTGCACGTGACCCTGCTTCTGACCGGAGACGCCGGCCTCATCGGCCGCGAACTGAAGACCGCGCTTGCCGCCGCCGGACACGAGGTCCGCGGCTTCGACATCGGCACCGACCCGGCCCAGGACCTGCGCGACCCCGCCGCCGTGGCCGCCGCGCTCGAGGGGGTGACGGGGGTGCTGCACCTGGCCGCGATCTCGCGCGTGGCCTGGGGCGAGGACGACCCCGAGCTGTGCCACGCGGTCAACGTCGCCGGCACCGCGCACCTGCTGGACGCGGTCGCCGCACTGGGCGCGCGCGCGCCCTGGGTCGTCTTCGCCTCGTCGCGCGAGGTCTACGGCGATCCCGACGTCTCGCCGATCCCCGAGACCGCGCCGCGCGCGCCGCTCAACCACTACGGCCGCAGCAAGGCCCTGGGCGAGGAGCTGGTCGAGGCCTTCGTCGCCCGCGGCGGCCGCGCCGGCATGGTGCGGCTGTCGAACGTCTACGGCACGGTGCACGACCATCCCGACCGCGCGGTGCCCTCGCTGCTGTGGCGCGCGATGCAGGGCGAGACCCTGAGGATCACCGGCGAGGCGAACTTCTTCGACTTCGTCCATGTCGAGGATTGCGTGCGCGGGCTGATGGCGATGGCGGACCGGCTGGCCGCGGGCGAGACGGCGCCGCCGACCGTGCACCTGGCCACCGGCATCCCGACGAGCCTCGGCGCGCTGGCGAAGGCCGCGATCGCCACCGCCAGATCAGGTTCGGGGTCAGGTTCGGGGTCCGGTTCTGGAATCGAGGTGCTGCCGGCGCGCAGCTTCGACGTGAAGGGCTTCTGCGGCACCCCCGACCGCGCCGCCGAGGTGCTGGGCTGGCGCGCGCGGATCCCGCTCGAGGCGGGTCTCGCGCGGCTGCGCGACGCGATGGCGGTCGCGGGCGCGCCGAAGCCCGTGACCATGCCCGGACGCTGAGAGGGGGGCGGGATGATCGGACGCGCCTCCTCCCGCATGCCGGGCGCCGACGCCGGGGCGGGACCACGCCCGGCGGTGCTGGTGGCCGTGGCGGTGCTGGGCGGGCTCGCCCTGGCCTGGCCGATGCTGGCCACGGGCGGGCCCTTCGCCTTCCACGACACGCCGGGCTACCTGCGCGGCGGGCGCACGGCGCTGCAGATGGCGGCCGACCACCTTGGCCGGCTGCTGCCGGCGTCTCCCGGCGCGGCGGGCGGCGGTGGGGCCGGGGGCGGGGCAGGGGCCGGGGCCGTCGAGGAGGGGCCGCATTTCATCCGCTCCTTCGTCTATTCGGTCGGCGGCTACCTGGCGGTGGCGCTTGGCGGGCCGGGGTTCCTGGTCTTCCTGCAGGGGCTGATGACCACGGCGATGCTGCTCGCGCTGCCCGAGCCCGCGGACCTGCGCCGCCCGGGCCTGTGGCTTGCGGGGGCGGTGCTGGTCGCGGCGACGCCGGTGGCCTTCTTCGCCAGCTACCTGATCCCCGACATCTTCTCGGCCCTGATCGTGCTGCACGTGATGCTGCTGGTCGGGCGGTTCGACCGGATGGGCCGGGGCGCGCGCATCGTCACCACGGCGATCGGCTGCATCGCGGTGGCGGCGCATTACGGCAATCCGCCGATGGCGATGGCGCTTTACGGCGCGGCGCTGGCCTGGCTGGCGCTGCGCCGGCGGCTCGGGGTCTGGGTGCTGGTCTGCGGGCTGGCGCCGCTGGCCTTCTCGCCGGTGGCGAACCTGACGGCCAGCACGGTCGCGCTGAAGGAGACCAGCACCGCCCCGCTCAGGATGCCGATCCTGCTCGCGCGCTCGATCGATGACGGGCCGGCGCTGTGGTACCTGCAGGCGGCCTGCCCGACCGAGCCCTTGGCCTTCTGCGAGGCCTTCGGCGGCCGGCTGCCCACCAACCTGCGCGAGCTGCTGTTCGATCCCGCCGGCGTGCGCTCGCTCACCGAGGCGCAGATGACCGCGATCCGCGCCGAGGAGCCGCTGATCCTGTGGCGCGCCTTCAAGGCCTATCCGCTGCAGCAGCTCGACAGCTTCCTCGGCAATTCCCGGCGCCAGTTCCTGCGCATCGGCACCGAGGACCTGCGGCCCTCGGCCGGGCTCGATGCCGAGATGGCGCCGCTGCCGCCCGCCACGGCGCGCGGCGCGGCGCTGCTGGCGGCCTATGACCCGGTGTTCCGCCTCGGGGCGGGGCTGGCGGCGCTGGTGCTGGCGGGGCTGGCGCTGACCGGGCGGCTTTCGGGGCGCGAGCGGGTGATGCTGGGCTTTCTGGTGCTGGGGCTTGGCGTGAACGCGATGGTGTTCGGCGGTCTCTCGGCCCCGGCCGACCGCTACCAGACCCGGGTGATCTGGCTGGTGCCGGCGCTGGCGCTGCTGGCACTGGCGCGCCGCCGGGCCCCGTGATCGGGCCAGATCACCGGGCCAGAGCACCGGGCCAGAGCACCGGGCCAGAGCACCGGGCCAGAGCACCGGGCCAGAGCACCGGGCCAGAGCACCGGGCCTGCGACCGGGCACGCTGATCCTTGCCCGCCAGTCGCGCCTGCCGATCCGGGCTGGGCATCTGGATCGGACTCGACCGGTCTGGCCCTCCCGGTCTGGCCCTCCCGGTCCGGGCTTGCCAGCCAGAGCCGCCCGTCGCGACAGCCGCCGCGCACCAGGGGACCGTCCTCGGCCCCCCGGGGGCCGGTCTCCAGTTTCGGAAGCGATCGCGGCTCACGGCCGGGGCGCCGCGATCGCGCGGCGGCCAGCATCCGGTCACGACCGAGACCCAGTCGCCGGGCCGGCACGGCACCGTCCTGGTCACCGACAGAACATCCTGCTCACCGGTGCGCCTTCCTCTCGCGTGCGTCCGGCGCCCGAGAGGCGGCTTGTGCCCTTTCCGCGCTGTGGTAACGTCACTTCGATTGAACGGTTTCTTCGGGGCATCCTCCCCACGTTGCCCCCGCCCCTGCACCTGTCCTGCCGCAGCTGCCACGCCAATGCGAGCGTATCGCGCGGGAGAGTGCCCCGATGGAAGCCCGTCTCTTGATCAGTCGCATGTCTTCGTTTCTGTCGTTTTCTTTCGCGCGATTTCTGACCGTTGCATCCTGCCGCCGGGTCCGGGGCTGAGCCCTGCGATGTCCCCCTCCAACCCTTGCTTCAAGTCCTCCGCCATGCACTCTTCCGTCTCCCCTTCCGCGGCCTCCGGCGCTTCGTCGGCGCAGACCATGGCGATCCGTGAACTTGAATTCACCGCGCTGCCCGAGACGCTCGAGGCGCGACCCAGCGATGTCGCGGCACTGGTGCTGATCCGGTTGCGCGGGCGTCCGGTCGGGCAGGCTCTGCTGCCGCTCGAGACGGGGCGCTGCACAGGGTTGCGGGCGCGGCTGCTGGCGGCCGCGGATTCTGCCTTTTGGGAGGCTTGGCTGGCCGAGGACCTGGGCCTGCCGCCGGCCCCCCGCCCCGCCCCCGCGCCCGCCGCCACCATCGCCGTCTGCACACGCGACCGGCCCGAGGACCTCGAGCGCTGCATCGCCGCGCTGCTGGCCCTGCCGGACGACGGGCAGGAGATCATCATCGTCGACAATGCGCCGCGCACCGAGGCCACGCGCGACCTGGTCGCCCGCTTCCCGCAAATCCGTTACCTGCGCGAGCCGCGCCCCGGGCTCGACGTGGCGCGCAACCGCGCCCTGTCCGAGGCCCGCACCGAACTGGTGGCCTTCACCGACGACGATGCCGCACCCGATCCCATGTGGCTGCGCGCGCTGCTGCGCAATTTCGACGATCCGCTGGTGATGGCGGCGACGGGCCCGACGCTGCCGCTTGAGCTGGATTGCCAGGCACAGATCGACTTTCAGCATTACGGCGGCTTCCTGCGCGGCTACAAGCGGATGCTTCTCGACGCCGCTGTGACTGACCCCTTCCTGGGGTGGCATGCCGGGGCAGGAGTGAACATGGCGCTGCGCCGCACGGTGATCGACCAGGTAGGTCTCTTCGACGACGCGCTTGATGCGGGCACGAAGACCCGGGCCGGAGGCGATGCCGACATGTTCCGCAGGATGCTCGCCGCCGGCTACCGCATCGCCCATGATCCGGAAGCCCTGAACTGGCACCGGCACCGGCGGTCGCTGAAGGAACTTGGCGAACAGCTCCATGGCTACGAGGTCGCCGGCGGAGCGGTTCTGGCCAAGGCGATGTTCCATGAGGGAAACTGGGGAGCGGGGCTGCGGTTCATGCTCTGGCTGCGCGGCGAGTTGACCCTGGTCGCCGCCCGCCTCCTTCGCCGCGGTGGATCACCCTTGGCAGTCTCGCGCACCCGCATCGCGGGCGGCTTCATCGGGCTGAGGGCCTATGGCATCGCCCGGCGCATCGCCGATGGACAACAGCGGGCCGAGACGGCGCCCAGGTCGGGCCCCGTGCCCGGACCCGTCACCGGAAAGGACCGCTGACCATGGACCCGGTCCTGTCCCTGATCATCCCGACCCACAACCGGCGGGCCCTCTTGATGCGCCTGCTCGACGCGCTGGCGGCCGATCCGGGGCGACCCGACCCGATCGAGATCCTGATCTTGGCCGACAACTGCCACGACGACACTGTTGCGGCGGCGCAGGCGCGCGTCGACCTGCCGCTGAGGGTGATCGAACTGCCGGGCCTCGGCCCGGCCGGCGCGCGCAACCGGGGCGCTGCCGAGGCGCGGGCACCGCTTCTGGTCTTTCTCGACGACGACGTGATCCCCGAGCCGGGATTTCTGGCCGCACATCTCGCGGCCCATCAGGACACCGGAACGATGGCCGACGGGGCAATGGTCGTCGGGTCCTATCCCTCCGCGCCCCATGCCTCACCGGACTATTTCCAGCTGCTGCTGCGTGCGTGGTGGCGCGAGCATTTCCTTGAACTGGCGCGTCCCGGACACCGGATGCGCTACACTGACGTCCTGACCGGCAATCTCTCGGTGCCGGCCGCGGTCTGGGACCGGCTCGGCGGACTCGATGCTGCCTTCCAGCAGGCGCATGAGGACTATGAGCTCGGCCTGCGGGCGCTGACGGCGGGCGTGCCGCTGGTGCATGCCCGCGGGGCACGAGGGCTGCATTACGAATATCTCACCAAGACCCCCGCCGCCGCGCTGCGCCGTGCCCGCGATGAAGGACGTGCCGGGGTCGCGTTCTGGCGCAAACATCCCCAGATGCAGGCGGATCTCAGGCTCTACGCGATGCGCCCGCGCGGGCTTGCCCTGCGCCATCGCGCCCTGTGCGCGGCAGGCCCCGTGCTCGATGCCGGTGCCGGCATCCTCGCGCGGCTGCTTCCAGGCTTCCAGCGGCGGGGATTGCGCGGAGCCTATATCTCGGTGTTCGGCCTTCTCAATCGCTACTGGTATTTGCGCGGCGCCAGCGAAGTTCTGGAACGGTTCTCGGCCTGGTCAGACCTTCCGGCCGAACCGCAGCGCGCGCCGCCGCTCCCGCTCAAACTCGATCTGGCGCAGGGCCTGGGGGTCTGCGAGGCACGGATAGAGGTCGAGCGACCGCTTCAATTGGCTCTGCACCATGGTGATCGCCAGCTGACGACCACCGATCTCGATCCGGGCGCCGAGCCCTGGCGCGGCCACCATCTGCGCCCCTTCCTGTTGCGTCACTGTGGGGCGGCATGGATCGAGGCGCGTTTCGCGGGGGCCACCGGCACGGAGGACGTGGATGCCAGGGAACGCGAGGCGGCCACCGAGGGCCTGGCCCGTGCCGCGCCGCATCTGAACCAGAGCGGGGCGCCCTGGGTCTGGCATGAGCAGTATGCGCAATGGGCCCGTCTCCTGGCCCGCCTTCGCTAGGCCCGGGCCATTCGCCGGGAACGGGTCTCAGATCTCGAGACCCAGGTTCCGCGCGAAGTCTTCCAGCGTCCAGTCGCCCCGCACCTCGATCCGGGGCACCTCGAAACCCAGGCCGTCGATGCCCGCCACCCCGTGCAGGCAGGAATGGCAGGCGGTGTAGCCCGCCGTCTGCAGCAGCTGGCGCACCCGGGTATCGCTGGCGCCATAGGGCGTCGCCAGCGTGGTGACTGACTGGCCGAGCCGCGCCTCGATCGCCGTTCGTGCCCGGAAGGCCTCGTCGAGCAGGGCCCCGCTCGACAGGCCAGTCGCGGGGGCATGGGTCGCAAGATGGCTGAGGAAGGTGCAGCCCTCCTCGGCCAGTCGCCGGATCTCGGGCCAGTCCATGAGCGGGGCAGGCGGGCCCGCAGCGAGGTCCCAGCTGGCCGCGGTGCCGATGAGATCGGTCACCAGGAACATCTCGGCGCGGAAATCCTCGGCCTGCAGGATCGGCCAGGCCTCGGTGGCGAAATCGAGATAGCCGTCGTCGAAGGTGATCAGCACCGGCCGCCCCGACAGGGGAACGCCTTCGCGGGCATGGCGCGTCAGTTCCTCGGTGCTGGTCGAGCGGAAGCCGTTGCGCCTGAGAAGCCGTAGCTGGTCACGGAACATCCTGGGCGCGACGCGCCACTGCGCCAGAGCCGGCGGGCCCTCGGCGGCGATGCGGTGATATGTCAGCACGGGCACGGTCCGGGCCGCGTGGTGCTCGACCTCGCGGCGACGGGCGAAGGCCCCGTTCCAGACGATGTGGCGCGCCACTCGGGGCTCAAGCGGGTGATCGAGCTCACGGCGCTGGTGATCGATTTCCGGTGGGGGCAAGGCCGGATCGCTTCGGCGGAAACGATCGACACGATACAGCTCGGTCTCGATCACCGCGTCGGACACCAGCCCCTCGGTCGCGGTGAAGGCTTCGGCGATGACCTTGGCGCCATAGGCCTGGTCCCAGTCGAAACCGGTGCGCGACGGATCGTCGCGTAACAGGAAGTGGTTGGCCATCACCACCACCCCCCCGGGCGCCAGCGCGTCGCGGATCTTCGCGGCCACCGCCGCAAGCGTCTCGGGACCGTCGAGATAATAGAGAAACTCGGAGCAGGTGATCAGGTCCTGCCCCCCGGGGATCGCGTCACGCGCGACATCGATCTGCCGATAGAGGACGTTGTCATGCCCAGCACAGCGCGCGGCCGCCCGCGCCAGAGCTTGGTCGGAGATGTCGGCCGCCAGAAGCGCATCGACCTGTCCGGCCAGCTGCATGGTGAAATGCCCCTCGGCACAGGCCAGCTCCAACGCCCGCCCGATCCGCCCCCGGGGCAGCAGTTCCAAGGTGCGTTCGTATTTCACCTGCTCGTAGGCCGAGCTGTAGCCGAAGGGATCCTCGGTGGCGAAGACCTGCTCCCAGGTGGCGACGCGGGTGTCGTCTGCGGCATGGAGTTGCATGCAGGGCTGCGCGACCGCCTCCGCGCCTCCGGCCGGCTGCCGGTGCGCGGCGATCAGATCCAGCTTCGCCAGACGGCTTGCTTCCGCCCGCGTCGAGCCGCGTCGCGATCCGCGACGGCCCGGCCCGCAACGCGGCCAGGGCGGAGGCGGCGCCGGGGCGCTCGAGAGTCGACCGTGTCCGGTGCCAGTGACGGATCCCGCGCCACCCCTGCCGCCGCAGTGCCCGCGATATCTCTCGCAACCCGGGCGCCCCGCCGAGGCCGAAATAGTGTGCGACCGCGGGTTCGGGCAGCGCCGATCCCAGATGATCGACAACATCCCGGCGTGCCAGCCCGCCAAAGGCCGGTCCCTCGCGCCGCGCCAGCGGCCCGCCGTGGTCGAGGATGTCTATCAGCAGCCAGTCGATGTGATCGGGCAGGTCGATGTCTTGCGGCGGTCCCGGTAGGATCGCGATCTTGCCCATCTGCGACAGCAGCACTGCAGAGCCTGCGGGCGCCTTGTCGAGCAGGCGATGTTCGAGGCGATAGACCAGATCGCGCGCGATGCCGACGCGGGACTGCCCGGCGCAAAGGGCGGTGATCATCCCGGCCAGAACCCCGGGCTGCGGGGCCAGATGCCTTGCGACCTCAGACAAGGGAAGGCAGGCCCCGATGCCCAGAGCGCTGAGCATGCAGTCAACCAGCGGATCTTCCCAGCCCAGGATCTCCAGCGGCCCATCCACCCCTGCAAGAAGCCCTGCGCCGTCGCGCCCTGCTCCGATCTCGGCCGCGGCACACCAGGCCGCAAAGAAGGTCTCGCACATCGGCAGCCTGCCCGGCTCTTCGCCGGCGGCATGCGCAGGGTCGGGCTCCGCCACCCGGGGATCCGGACCATGGCCGATCCGCAGCACGCGCAGCCCGTTCTCAAGCATCCGCAGCCGATTGCCCGACAGCGTGCCTGGTGTCGTCCGGTAGATCGCCAGGATCTCGGGCACACCACGGAAGCGCGCGCCTGTGCGGGCGAAGCGCTGCCACAGGTCCCAGTCTTCGCAGGCGGAGAAGCTCGCGTCGAAGCCACCGAGCGCCAGCAGGGCTTCACGGGGTACCAGCAGGCTGTGGATGACGGTCGCGCACTGGCGTGCGAAAAGCGCGAACCCGCCGGTCTCGAGTTCGGCATTGAAAGCCTCGCTCAGCGTGACCCCCGAGGCGTCGACCCGGCGATACCCGCAGTAGACTGCGTCCGCGGCCTGCCGGGCTGCCAGCATCGTCTCTAGAAATCCGGGCAGCAGCCTGTCGTCGGCATCGAGAAAGGTGATCCAGTCGGCCCTTGCATCGGACAGGGCCCGGTTGCGGGCCGCGCAGACCCCGGCGTTGGGTCCACGCAGCACGCGGATGCGGGGATCGCGAGCCGCCCGCGCTGCCGCGATCGCAGCTGTGTCGTCTGTGGAACCGTCATCAACGATCACGGCCTCCCAGTCGGGGCAACCTTGTGCCAGCAGGCTGTCCAGAGTGGCGTCAAGGGTGGCTGCGGCATTGAATGCGGCGATCAGGAAGCTGGCCTGCGGCCTCGCGGAGCTTGGAGCAGCATCGATAATGATGGCCACGCTATCGCCGCGCTACTCGATTTGCGACGGGCAACATGCGGCTCG
This sequence comes from Frigidibacter sp. MR17.24, assembly GCF_037095655.1. NCBI lineage: Bacteria > Pseudomonadati > Pseudomonadota > Alphaproteobacteria > Rhodobacterales > Paracoccaceae > Frigidibacter > Frigidibacter sp. MR17.24. The sequence continues at coordinate 20,548 of NZ_JBAWKE010000010.1, read as the reverse complement.
CCGGTCCGCCCGGATCTCGATCCGTTCGATCCGTGGGCAAGCGGTGTCGTGGCCCCGATGTGGCTTTCTGCGGCATGCGCGGCGGGGCCCGGCTGCCGCAACGGCCTGAAACGCTGGAAACCCTTAAGCATTGGAAACAGAGTATTCCCGGCCTGTGCAGGGATCCGCAGCGGGACGGCAACAGCGTGCTTGCGCGGGGTGGGCGATGTGCTACCGTCGCCCGACATTGACCGGTCTCCTTCAGAATTCGGCGCACACCGGAGGGGACATCGCGTATGGCTGCACACTGGTCGCGCGCAGCGGACCGTCAGCCACGAGGATCATGAGCGATACCCGCCACTCTTCAGTGACACATCGAGATGGGATCGATCCGCTGCAGGTCGCCGACTTGTTGTGGGAACTGACCCTGAGGGATCTGCGCATCCGCTACAAGCGGTCGTCCCTGGGGCTGTTGTGGGCGCTGCTGAACCCTCTGGCGCAGATTGTCATCTTCTCGTTCCTGTTCGTGCATGTGATGCCGCTTGGCGTGGAGCATTACACGACCTTCGTCTTCTGCGGCGTGCTGTCCTGGAGTTGGTTCAGCACGGCCGTGATCGGGGCGGCCGGATCGGTGATCGCCAATCCGGAGTTGGTGAAGCGCCCGGGTTTTCCCGTCGGTGTCCTGCCCGTACTGAGCGTCACCAGCAACGCGGTGCATTTCCTGATCGCACTGCCGGTGCTGCTGGTTTGGGCCGCTTTCGACGGCGGCCGCCTCTCGGTCTCGCTCTTGGGACTGGTCCCGCTGATCGCGGTGCAGTTCCTGCTCTCCCTTGCCTGCGCCGTGCCGGTGGCGCGGCTCAACGTACGCTTCCGGGACACCCAGCATCTGGTGGCCGTCATCTTCATGGCCGCCTTCTACCTGACCCCGATCTTCTACAGCGCAGATCGCGTGCCGGGCGCTCTGCGTTCGGTCTACATGCTCAATCCGATGGCCATCCTGCTCGACGGGTACCGCAAGATCCTGATCTATGGCGAATGGCCCGATGCAGGGCCCATCATCGTCGTGGCAGCCATCGCCGCCGTGCTGCTGGCATGGTCATATCGTTCCTTCACCCGCGCCAGCATGCGCTTTGCCGAGGAACTGTGATGCGCGGGGCGATCCTTGCAGAGGGTGTGGGCAAGCGCTACCGCCAGCATCCGCCAAACCGGGCCAACACTCTGGCCGAAGCGATCCTGCAAGGCCTGCGGCGCACCCCCTCCACCTGGTTCTGGGGCCTGCGCGGGGTCAGCTTCAGCGTCGCGCCGGGGCGAACGGTCGGGGTCATCGGGCGCAACGGAGCCGGCAAGTCGAGCCTGCTGCGTTTGATCGGAGGGGTGGGTCGCCCGGACGAGGGACGGATCAGCGTCGTCGGACGGGTCGGGGCGCTGCTCGATCTGGGGGCCGGGCTGACCGACGATCTCACCGGGCGAGAAAATGCGGTGCTGGTGGCGATGATCGCCGGGATGCGGCGCTCTGAAGTGCTTGCGAAGCTCGACAGCATCATTGCCTTCGCCGAACTTGAGCCTTTCATCGACCAGCCGTTGCGCAGCTACAGCTCGGGTATGCGACTGCGGCTGGCCTTCGCGGTGGCCATCCATGTCGAGCCTGACATCCTGCTGGTCGACGAGGTCCTGGCGGTCGGTGACACCGCTTTCCAGCGCAAGTGCCTGGCGCGGATCGAGGACATCAAGCAGGCGGGCTGCACGATCTTCTTCGTGTCGCATGACGAGTCGATGATCCACGCGCTCTGCGACGAAGTGCTGTATCTGCGCCGGGGCGAGGTGGTGGCATTCGGGCCGACGGCAGAGGTGATGGCGCGCTATCGCGGCGACACCGACCACGCCGAAAGCGAGCCGGTGCGCGAGGTTGCAGAGGTGGCCGTCATCGGTGGTCGGCGCCTGCGTCTGCACGAAAACCGGTTCGGCACTCAGGAGGCGCAGATTGCCGCGGTTCGTCTGCTCGATGCGGCCGGCGCACCAGCCGAGCGTATCCTGAGCGGCGCCGCGCTGACGGTGGAAATGGACTGCCGGCGCATGAACGTTGCCGGCGGGGTGGTTCTCGGAGTGACGATCTGCACGGAAGATGACACCCCGGTCTTCGATACCAACACCGCTCTTCACGAGGTGGACGTCCTGGTTGCCGAGACCGAAGGACGGTTTCGGCTCGAGATCGCCCGGCTCGATCTGGTTCCGGGCCGCTACTTCGTCGATGTCGGCCTCTATGAGGCGGACTGGGAGAGGCTCTACGACAGGCATACGCATGTCTACGAGCTGGAGATCGTGGGAATCGGCTATCATTCCGGCAAGGGGGTGCTCGCGGCACCCTGTGCCTGGCAGCGCGATTTCTCTGATGCCGAGCAAGCCCGGCCCGGGCCTGCGGTTCGGATGTCGAAGCCGCCCCGGGAAGGTGCGGCATGACCGGCTCCTCTCCCCGGTACCGCCTGGCATCCCTTGATGAAGTCGCGGCGGATGTCCGGCCGACCATGGCCCTCGTTCCCGCCGGGGGAGAGGTCTGGGAAGACTTCCTCGACACGATCGGTCTCGATCTGGACAGGTTCTGCACCGAGGGGCCCGGCGGCTGGATCCTCGGCCATGTCCGGGCGCTGTCGTCGGAGGGTTGGCGCACAGCGATGATCCTGTTCTCCGGACGGATCAAGGCGGCCCGCTACTATCTTCAGCCGGAGAGCGGCGCGGTGATCGCCGTGCTGCCGGCGCCGCGATGGTATTTGGCCTTGCGCGGCCCGTTCGCGACCTACCACCAGGTCAACTTCGGCCCGCGGCGCCAAGGGGCGGTGGCAGTGCTGCGCCAGGTCATCGGTGCCGGGCTGTCGTTGTGCAGCACGCCGCGGCAGAGGTTCGACGCCACGCTGAGCCGCTTGGGTTGCCGAGCGATCATCGCCCAGGAATACGAATATTTCCGGCTGGATGCCTGTCTCGCGGCCGGACGGCGCAGCGGTCTCCCGGTCTTCGCCAGCTTTCAGGGCGGCACCCAGGACAGCAACGTGCTGAGCCGACGCTGGAAGCGTCGATCGCTCGAACGTTGCGCCGCATTGCTGATCGCCGCCTCCGACGAGGTTGCCCGGGTGCGTCGTGCCTACGGCAGCAGCGTGCGGATCCGGCAGATCTTCAACCCGGTCGACCTTGCTGACTGGCCCGGTCCGGAGGGCCGCGACGGCGAACGTCGGCGGCTCGGCCTGGCCGACGACGAGATCGCGGTGATGTGGCACGGGCGTATCGCAATCCATTCCAAGGGACTGGACGTGATGGTCGCGGCCTGGCGCCGGATGCGCGCCAGCCATCCGCATCTGAAGGCTCGCCTGTTTCTGAAGGGAACCGGTGAGGACGCGGGGGCCTTCGCGGCTCTGCTGACCGAAGCGAATTGTCCGTCGATCGACTGGGATGACCGGTTCGACACCGATCTCTCCTCGATCCGGCGCTTCCTGTCGGCCGGCGACATCTACGCCTTTCCCTCGCGCCTCGAGGGGTTCCCGGTCGCGCCGATCGAGGCGATGTCCTGCCACCTGCCGGTGGTGGGCGCGGATGCCTCGGGCGTGGCTGACATCGTCGGACCGGACGCGCCGGCCTGTGTGCCCTGCGGGGATGTCGAAGCGTTTGCCACGGCGCTCGCGGCGCTGATCTCCGAACCGGAGACGGCACGTGCGCGGGGCCTTGCCGCGCGCCGTCGCGTGGAGACCGCGCTGTCGGCCGCGGCTGCGGGAAAGGATCTGATGGCGCTGCTTCGTGAGCATGATGCCACGGGCGGAGGAACGGCCCATGCGCGACCTTGAGGCGGCCCTGCGCGACATGCGTCATCGCGGAGCTGTCCCGCCGGTGCCCACAGCGGCCGCGCGCCCGCTGTGGTCGGTGATGATCCCCGTCTTCAACGGGGCGTCCGACCTCGCCCAGAGCCTCGGCAGCGTTCTCGCTCAGGACCCGGGCCCCGAAATCATGCAGATCGAGGTGGTCGACGACTGCTCGACGGCCGACGATCCCGAAGCCGTCGTGCGCGCCTTGGCCGGTGATCGGGTGGCCTTCTACCGCCAGCCGGTCAACGGCGGCCATGCACGAAACTTCAACAGCTGCATCGCGCGTTCGAGGGGGCGGCTGGTGCATATCCTGCATGCCGACGATTGGGTCGGCACAGGCTTCTACCAGCACATGCAGGATCTGCTCGCGGCCTCTCCCGAGGCGGTGATGGGGTTCTGCCGTCACACAATCGTGGGACCGGACGGGCAGACCCAGCACGTCTCTCCGCTCGAGGTCGAGAAGCCGGGACCGATCCCGGGCTGGCTCGAGCGCATTTCCGGCCAGCTGCGCCTGCAACCCCCGTCGGTCGTCGTGCGCCGGGACGTCTATGAGGACGTCGGCGGGTTCGACACGCGGATGAAGAGCTGCGGCGAGGACTGGGAGATGTGGGTCCGGCTTGCCGTGCTCGGACCCGTCGTCTTCGAGCCGACCCCACTCGCCTTCTATCGCGATGCGCCTGCTTCGCTGACCAAGCGTTCGGTGCGCAGTGGCCAGAACATTCGCGATGTGCGCCGCGCGACGGACATTGTCGCCGGCTATCTGCCCGGGCCCACGGCCCCGGCGCTGGTGCGGCGCGCCCGCTTCTCCTGGGCAGAGTGGGCGCTTTACTGGGCCTGGCAGCAAGTCGAGGCCGGCGACCTGCGGGCCGGGTTCACGGCCCTGCGCCAGGCGGTGCTCTGCAGCCAGGATCCGTCAGTCCTTGGCCGTGCCGCCCGCATTGCCACGATCGGTGCACGGCGGCGCCTGCGTCATGTCTGGGCCAAGCCGAATGTCTGATCCTTCTTCCCATCGCGAGATATTGGCGCCGGTTGCCGACGGGCCGCGCCCGCTCTGGTCGGTGATGATCCCGACTTACAACTGCGCACACTACCTGCGCGAGACGCTTGCCTCGGTTCTGGCGCAGGATCCGGGACCAGAGGTCATGCAGATCGAGGTCGTCGACGATGCCTCGACCCTGGACGATCCGGAGGCGGTGGTGGCCGAACTGGGCCGAGGCAGGGTCGGGTTCCACCGCCAGCCGCGCAACGTGGGTCATGCCCGCAACTTCCGCACCTGCCTCGAGCGGTCGCGTGGAGAGATAGTGCATCTGCTGCACGGCGACGATGCGGTGGTGCCGGGCTTCTATGAGCGGCTTGGCGCGGGTTTCGCTACCCGGCGCGATGTCGGCGCGGCCTTTTGCCGGCATGTCATCGTCATGCCGGACAACCGGCCGGTCTGGACCTCGGAGCTCGAGCGCGAGACGCCGGGCGTGCTCGAGAACTGGCTGGAGCGCATCGCCGTGCGGCAGCTGATTCAGACACCTTCAATCGCGGTGCGCCGGGAGGTCTACGAGAGGCTGGGTTTCTTCGACACCCGGCTGACCTGGTCGGAAGACTGGGAGATGTGGTGTCGCATCGCGGCCAACTATCCCGTCTGGTACGAGCCGGAATGTCTTGCGCACTACCGGTTGCACGAGGGGTCGAGCACCTCGAACAAGATGCGCACCGGCGAGACACTTCGGGACGTGCGCCGCGCGGCAGGGATCATCGCCGGATATCTGCCATCGACCGCGGCACGGAGGGTATGGCGCATCTCGATGCGGCACTGGGCGCGCGATGCGCTGACCGTTCGGGTGCCCATCCTGCTGCGCGACGGCGAGATCAGGGGCGGTCTTGCCCAGTTGCGCGAGGCGCTGCGCTGCGACAGTTCCGCGCCGACGCTGCTGCGTGCCGCGTCGCTGGCCCCGCGTTTCGGGCAGGCGGCCCTCCGGGCCCTGACCGAACGAGTGGGCCAACGGGGGTGACGGGCGGGGTCGGTTCCGCGGGGACATCAACACGCCCGGGCTTGCGCGGCCCCACCGGGGCCACGGTCTCTCTCTCATCGGCGGGCCCTGACGCCTTCATGCGCCCCCGTCCCTCGCCCGGCCGGGAAACCGCAGCGGAAGACGTGAGCGTCGGACGATTCCGGGTCTCGGGGGGGGCTGGTCGATACCGGGAAGCCCGAACATTCCGGTTGTCGCCCTTCACGCCGCAGGACAGTGTGGCGCAGTGGGATGGCGACGGGATCGTTTCGGAAATGTCGGGGTCGAGTGTGAGGGTCCGGGGAGACCGGATGCGCTGCCATCCCGCCGCCGCGCTGTCGGTGATCGCAGCGCTGACCCCTGTTCCGGACGCCTGATGTCATCGACGACCGTCGCTTCGCCAGTGATCTCGGTGGTGGTGCCCTGCTACAATTCCGGATGGTCGGTGGGTGACACGCTGCTCTCGATCCGTGCTCAGAGCTTCCGCGATTTCGAGATCATCCTGATCGATGACGGCTCCACGGAGGATCTGTCCGAGGCACTGGCATCGCATCGTGCCGATCCGCGGCTGCGCGTCGTTCGCCAAGAGAACCGTGGGCTCGCCGGGGCCCGCAACCGGGGCCTGGCCGAAGCCCGCGCTGGTTACGTGGCCTTCATCGATGCCGATGATCTCTGGCACCCCGACTTCCTGAGCCGGTCGCTCGCCGCGCTCCGAGCCGACCTTGCGGCCCCCTATGCCTTCGCCCTCTGTTTCCATCTCGATGAGCGCAACCGTTATCTGGCGCCGTCGGTCTGGGAAGGATTGTCCCCCCGACACGACCTCATCGGTCTCGTCGACGTCAATCTCGTCGGAAATGGCAGCGCCTCGCTGTTCCGCACGGACGCGGTCCGTGCTGCCGGCGGCTTCGACGAGACGCTGCGCCTGCGCGGAGCCACCGGGGCCGAAGACTGGAAGCTCTGCCTGCAGATGGCCGCGCTCGGCAGGCCCGCGATGCTTGGCGATCCGCTGGTCGGCTACCGGCGCGTGCTGGCCGGGATGTCTCAAGGAGACCCACGACGCCAGATGCGCTCGGCCGAGCTGGTGATCGCCGACTTGGCGCCTCTGCTGCCCCAAGTGCCGCGCAGGTCCTGGCGCAATGCCCGGCTCATCATGGCGGGGTGGCTGGTGCCGGCCTATCATCGGGCCGGGCTGCATCTCGATATGGTCCTGCTGATGGCAGGGGCCTACCTTGCGGACCCGCTTTTCCTCCTCTCGGTCAATGTTCGCCTCGCGCATCGCCGCAAGCTGCGACAAGTGCTCGACGGGCTGCTGAAAAGAGTCCCGGACCAGCACGGCCAGCCGGTCGCGGCCCTTCGCGAGCCGGACGGCCGTCGTCCTTTCGCTTTCCTGGGCCCTTCCTGCGCGGCTGGCTCCTTGCCCGTTGCCGCAGGGCCCGCGCCGCCAAACGGCCTCTGACCGGAGAGGCCTGCCCCATCAGCCGCGCACCGAGGACCGCAGGTCTTGCCGTCGTGCGTGACGCCGCGGCTTCGACATCGACGGACCCCGCACAGGATCCGGAGCACCCTCGCCGCGGGGGGCTGCCTGCGCGCAGCTTTCACGTGACGGGCTTTGCGGCATTCACGACTGCGCGGCCGAGGTGCCGGGCCGGCTGGCGCGCCCAGATCCCGCTCGACGAGGATCTCGCATGGCTGCGCGACGCGATGGCTGTGGCCGGCACACCGAAAGCCGTCACCGTTCCGGGGCGATGCCGGTCGAGACGTCACAGGAGCCGACCGCCGACCCCGCGATCATGTCATGGGGTCAAGCTGACGCCTTGCTCCCGGACTGCTCGCACGAAGTGGTTTTTGCAGGCTTGGCCGATCGCGGCGGTTCCTTGACCTCGAATTCCTCGTGATACGAGCGCTCGACATTGACCTCCCACAGGTCGTGGCACTCGCCCATCAGGTTGCGCGCGGCATAGAGCGCCGAGAGCATCGAATGGTCCTGGTTGTTGTAGCGGTGCAGCCCGTTGCGGCCGACCGTCTGCAGGTTCTCGAACCCGTCGAGCCAGCCGCGCACCACCCCGAGCGCCTCCTGGTAGTCGGTGTCGTAGACCGGATAGGCCTTGGGCTGGCGGATCACCTTGGCCTTCACCACCGCCTCGGCCCGCCCGAGCCCCAGCTCCTCGAGCTCGCGCGCGGCGAGGTCGCGCAGGCCCTCGTCCGACATCGTCCAGAGATCGTCGCCCTCCTGGCAGAAATACTCCATGCCGATCGACGAGGTGCCGGGATCGGGCACCATGTCGGCCGACCAGGCGCGGAAGTTCTGGATCCGCCCGACCTTGACCCTTGTGTGGACGTAGATCCAGTTGTCGGGGAACGGGTCGGGATCCGCGAGCACCAGCGTCACGATCAGGAAGTCGCGATAGCGCAGCTTCTCGGCCGCGGCGCGCACCTCGGGCGGGGCCGGCGGGTCCATCGCCCGCACCAGCCCGCGCAGGTCCATCGAGTTGATGAAGCTCTCGCCCGCGATCTCGACCCCGGCCGGGGCGGGGCCCGGCTGGTCTTCCGGCTGCTCTCCCGGCTGGCCGCCGTCCTGAAGCGGGGTGGGCCGGGTCACGAGGCCGGTGACCCGCATCCCCTCGCGCCGGACCGTCACCACCTGGGTGTTCAGCGCCACCGTGCCGCCGCGGTCCTCGATCGCCGCCGCGGTCATCTCCCACATCTGGCCGGGGCCGAGGCGGGGGTAGTTGAAGGTCTCGATCAGGCTGCGGGTGTCGTTGCCGCCCTTGATCGAGACCATGATCGCCTTCCACAGGGTCAGGTTCTGGATCCGCTGCGCGGCCCAGTCGGCGCGGATCTGCTGCGGCGGCGTGCCCCAGACCTTCTGGGTGTAGCTGTGGAAGAAGTGCATGTAGAGCCGGCCGCCGAAGCGGTTGGTCACCCACTGGGTGAAGGTGTCCTCCTGCCGGTAGGGGCGGACCTTCCATTTCAGCAGGCTCAGCAGGATGCGGACCGTTTCATACAGGCCGATGTTCCTGAGCGCGTTCAGGGGCTTGAGCGGATAGTCGTAGAACTTGCCGCGGTAGAAGATCCGGCTGAGGCGCTTCACGCGGATGAATTCCGCGCCCAGCACCTCGTGCCACATCGCCTCGACCTCGGGGACCTTGGTGAAGAAGCGGTGGCCGCCGATGTCGAAGCGGTAGCCCTCGAGGCTCTCGGTGCGCGAGATGCCGCCCACCAGCCCCAGCGCCTCGAGCACGGTGACCCGGGTGCCGGGGCGGCGCTTCAGCAGCTCGTAGGCCGCCGTCAGCCCGGCGGGACCGCCGCCGATCATCACCACCCGGTCGCCGGGCGCCAGGCGGGCCGGAGTCTGGGCCGGGAGGGCGGGTGTCGGGGGACTGGTGTCGCGCTCACTCATGAACGTCTCCGTCGGCTGGCGGCGGCGGGGGCCGGGGCGAGGCGGGCCTCGGCCAGGCACCAGACGAAGCTGGCGGTGGAATAAAGGTAGTAGAGCTGGTGGAAGGCGAGCCCGCCGAGCGCGGTGCCGGGGCCGGCGGCGCGCAGGAGGTGAAGAAAGAGCGCGGCATTGGCGGCCAGCGCGGCCAGCGCGAGCGCCCCCGCGAGCGCGAGGCCCGGGCCCCGCGGCACCACCCCGGCGAGCGCCGCGACCAGCGCCAGCGCCAGAAGCCCGGCAAGGCCCGCGCGCGCGCGCTCGGCCCGGCCGATGTTGAGCGTGTCGCCCAGGCCCTCGCGCCCGGCGATCAGCCGGCCCCAGGGCAGGGCGCGGTTGCGGATGTCGTTGCGGATCGTCGGCAGCAGGCGCCAGCCCTTCAGGTGGCAGCCCTGCAGGCCCGGGTCGACGGCGATCTCGTGCCCGGCGCCGGCGATGCGGTAGCCCAGCTCGATGTCCTCGATCGAGGGGCGGGGATAGGCCTGGGCGTCGAAGCCGCCGAGCCGGGCGAAGAGATCGGCCCTGACCGCGCCGCAGCCGGCCCAGAAGGTGGTGGCGCGGGGCGCGGCGCGCAGGTGGTAGAAGCGGTGCGCGAGGTTCTTGTAGCGCGAGAACCAGTGCGGATCGGCGGGGTGGTCGTCATAGGCGCCGAAGACCGCGCCGACGGCCGGGTCGGCCAGCGCGGCGCGGATCCGCGCCGGGCCGGCGGGATCGGCGACGACGTCGCTGTCGACGAACCACAGGATCGCGCCCCGGGCCCGGGCGGCGGCGGCGTTGCGCGCCGCGGCGGGGCCGGCGTTGCGCGGCAGGCTCAGCACCGTCGCGCCGAGATCGCGCGCGATCGCGGGCCCGCCGTCGGTGGCGGCATCGTCGGCGACGATGACCTCGAGCACCTCGCCCGCCCGCTGCAGCGCGACGAGCGGCGGCAGCGCCCGCGGCAGGAAGGCGGCGGCGTCATGGGCGGGCATGATGATGCTGATCGTGCGGTCCGGGCCCTTGGATGGGGTCTTGTCTTCCATCAGCCGACCGAGCGCACCTTCCGCGACGCCGTGACCAGCCCCTGGCGCCCCAGGAGATCGTGGAAATGCGCGATGGTGCAGTCGAGCCCGCGCTCGAGCCCCACCTTCGGCGACCAGTCCAGAAGCCGCGCCGCCTCGGAGATGTCGGGCTTGCGCCGGGTCGGGTCGTCGGAGGGCAGCGGGAAGTGCCGGATCTCGGAGCGCGAGCCGGTCATCGCCACCACCATCCGCGCCAGCTCGAGCACGGTGAACTCGTCGGGATTGCCGATGTTGACCGGGCCCGTGACCTCGGGGGCGGTGCCCATCATCCGCACGATCCCCTCGAGCGTGTCGTCGACATAGCAGAACGACCGGGTCTGGCTGCCGTCGCCATAGAGCGTGATCGGCAGGCCCTGCAGCGCCTGGATGACGAAGTTCGACACCACGCGGCCGTCGTTGACCAGCATCCGCGGCCCGTAGGTGTTGAAGAGCCGGACCACCTTGATCTGCACGCCGTGTTCGCGGTGGTAGTCGAAGAAGATCGTCTCGGCGCAGCGCTTGCCCTCGTCGTAGCACGAGCGCATCCCGATCGGGTTGACGTTGCCCCAGTAGGCCTCGCGCTGGGGATGCTGGTGGGGATCGCCGTAGACCTCGGAGGTCGAGGTCTGCAGCACCGGCACGCCCAGCCGCTTGGCCAGCCCCAGCATGTTGAAGGCGCCGAAGACCGAGGTCTTCATCGTCTGGATCGGGTCCTTCTGGTACTGCGGCGGCGAGGCCGGGCAGGCGAGGTTGTAGATCATGTCGACCTCGACATGCAGCGGCAGGGCCACGTCGTGGCGGCGCAGCTCGAAGCGCGGATGGTCGAGCAGGGGCGCGACATTGCCCTGGCTGCCGGTCGAGAAGTCGTCGACGCAGATCACGCTTTTGCCCTCGTCGAGCAGCCGGCGGCACAGATGCGAGCCGATGAAGCCGGCGCCGCCCGTCACGAGCACGCGCTCACCCGAATAGGTCATGTCGACAACCTTCAAACCAAAGCCCGGGGGGGGCGGGGACAAAAACCGTCGCGGCTGGGGCCCAAATCCGTGGGGCCGCAAATGTGACGATCATGGGGCATTTATGTTTCGTAAACCAATTTGTGCGGTCTGGGCGGAGCATGCTTCAACGCGCGGGTCCCGCCCATGGGTTCCTTCGCCGAAGGTCCGGATCCGGCGCCGCGCGGCGTGCCGTCCGCGGCCCCGTCCGGCCGGCAGGGGCGGCGGCGCCCGCCGGGATGCATCCATTTGATACATATTTATTTTATTGGCGCCGCATCCCGGGGGCGACCGGGCGGAAACATGCCTAACAACCGGGGATTGTCGGGTTCTGGCGCCGCCGCGACGCAGCGGGATTTCGCGCGGACCGGCCGCGGCGCCCGCCGGAAACTATCACCGGGCTGGCAACACGATGTGAAATGCAATCGGATGGTTTCCATCTCAGGGTTAACGGCCCGCCGCCCGATCCCGCGCAAGCGGCCGGCGCGAATCGGTCCCGCTCCCGCGTCCACCACCGCGTCCACCATCCCCGGCCTCCCCCCGGCCTCCCCCCGGACCCCGAAAACCGCGCCGTCCCGCCGGGCCCCGGCCAGGTTTTTTGGGGGGATCGTCCAGGCGATCCCCCGGGCAGCATGGCCGGGACGGCCTCCGGCGCGCGCCACCGCGGTCATCGGCGGCGGCGCAGGGCCGCGGGCAGGGAGGCGGGGAGGGCGCCGAACGGCCGGGGGCGGCCCTTCAGGCTGACGGGGCGGGATCGCCGGGGGCCGTCAGTCGACAACCGAAAGCCGGGCGAAAGCCGGCAGAAAGCCAGGCGAAAGCCGGCCGAAAGCCGGACCGGAGAGAGAGCGGAAGACGGGAAAAGACGGGTCAAAAATTAACGGAAATTAATTATTGCTAAATTCGAAAACCGGGACCTATCATCGGGACATTCTCTCCAGAGCCCGGTGTCATGAAACCGGGCTTGGGCCAAAACCGGAATACTTTCTCGAAATAGATCCGAGCCGCCCTTTCCCCGGGGCGGACCAATCCCTGCTGTCCCAGCAAGCCCTGTTTTCTCAGGCGGTGTCATATGTATTGCAACCAGCAACTTCGTTGGACTTCGTAACGTGCGTGTCCTCATTACGGGAAACCTGGGATATGTCGGTCCCGCGGTCGTCCGCCAGCTGCGCCAGTCCAGGCCGGACGCCATCCTCCACGGCTTCGATACCGGGTATTTCGCCCATTGCCTGACCGGCACGGTGCGGCTGCCCGAGCGCGACCTCGATGCCCAGCTCTTCGGCGACGTGCGCAGCCCCCCGCCCGGCCTGCTCGAGGGCTATGACGCGGTGGTCCAGCTTGCCGCGATCTCGAACGACCCGATGGGCAACAGCTTCGAGGCGGTGACGCTCGACATCAACCAGGGCACCACCGTCAGCCTCGCCGAGGCCGCCGCCGCCGCCGGGGTGAGCCATTTCGTCTTCGCCTCGAGCTGCAGCGTCTACGGCGTGGCCGAGGGCGGCGCCCGGCGCGAGGAGGACCCGCTGAACCCGGTCACCGCCTATGCCCGCTCGAAGATCGGGGCGGAGCGGGCGCTGGCCGCGATCGGCGGCGGGGGCGGCGGCGGCATGACCGTCACCTGCCTGCGCTTCGCCACCGCCTGCGGCATGTCCGATCGGCTGCGGCTCGATCTCGTGCTGAACGACTTCGTCGCCTCGGCGCTGGCCTCGGGCAGGCTCACGGTGCTCTCGGACGGCTCGCCCTGGCGGCCGCTGATCGACACCGCCGACATGGCCCGCGCCATCGACTGGGCGATCGACCGCCCCCGCGCCGCCGGCGGGCCATGCCTGTCGGTCAACGTCGGCTCGGACGAGCGCAACTACCAGGTGCGCGACCTCGCCGCCGCCGTGGCCGCGGCCCTGCCCGGCACCGAGGTGTCGATCAACACCGCCGCCCCGGTCGACAGCCGTTCCTACAAGGTCGACTTCGCGCTCTGGCGCCACCTCGCCCCCGCGCACCAGCCGCGGGTGACGCTGGCGCAGTCGATCGCCGAGCTGATCGAGGGGCTGTCGCGCATGGGCTTCGCCGATGCCGAGTTCCGCGGCTCGCAGATGATGCGGCTCAAGGTGCTCGAGGCGCACATGGCCGCGGGCCGGCTGGACCGGACGCTGCGCTGGCAGGCGCCGGCGGCCGGGATCGAGGCGCCGCCCGAGCAACCGCCGCTGGCGATGGCCGCGGGAGGCCGGGGATGAAGGTCGCGATCCTCGCCGGGGGCTTCGGCACAAGGCTCAGCGAAGAGACCCAGATCCGGCCCAAGCCGATGGCCGAGGTCGGCGGCAAGCCGATCCTGTGGCACATCATGAAGATCTACGCCCACCACGGGCTGAAGGACTTCGTGATCCTCGGCGGCTACAAGGTCGACTTCATCCGCAACTACTTCATGGACTACCGCACCGCGCGCAGCGACTACACGATCGACCTCGGGACCGGGGCGGTCGAATGGCTCGACGGGCCCTGCGAGGACTGGCGGGTCACCGTGCTCGACACCGGGCCGGACTCGCTCACCGGCGGGCGGATCAAGCGGGCGCGCAAGCATCTCGAGGGCGAGACCTTCTGCCTGACCTACGGCGACGGGGTCAGCAACGTCGACATCCCGCGCCTGATCTCCTACCACAAGAGCCAGGACGTCTGGTGCACGCTCACCGGCGTCACCCAGCCCGGCCGCTACGGCGTGATCCAGATGGCCGAGGACGGCCAGCGCGTCGCGGGCTTCGGCGAGAAGCGCCAGGGCGACGGCGGCACGATCAACGGCGGCTTCTTCGTCTGCGAACCGCAGGTCTTCGACCTGATCGACGACGACCAGACCACCTGGGAGGCCGAGCCGATGGAGCGGCTGATCGATCGCGGCAAGCTTGCGAGCTATGTCCACGACGGCTTCTGGCAGAGCATGGACACGCTGCGCGACAAGCACGTGCTCGAGGCGGCCTGGGCCAGGGGCGACGCGCCCTGGAAGGTCTGGGCCGACTAGACCCCGGGCAAGCAGACCCCGGGTGAGCGTATCCCGGGCGACCATCCGGCCGGCCGACCCGGCCAAGCGGTCTTCGCCGGCGGGGCGCAGGTCCCCCGGCGAAGGCGATCCTGACCACAGTAGCGGTATAAGTTGCGGAGAGACCGACACCGATGATCATCGTCGACACGGTTCTGAAGCGGCGCGAGGCCGAGGGGCGACCGATCCGGGTCGCGATCATCGGCGCGGGCCAGCAGGCGCGGGGCATCGCCCGCTCGATCGAGCATTCGACGCCCGGCATGACGGTGGTCGCGGTCGCCAACCGCACGCCCGAGCGCGGGCTGAAGGTGCTGGGCGAGCTGGGGCTCGAGAGCGTGAGCTGCACCACCGCCGGGCAGATCTCGGCCGCGATCGCGGCCGGGCAGCGCGCCTTCACCACCGATGCCTGCCTGCTGGGCCAGGCGCAGGGCATCGACGCGGTGGTCGAGGCGACGGGGCAGCTGGAAAGCTCGGCCCGCGCGATCCTGGCGGCGATCGAGGGCGGCAAGCACCCGATCCTGATGAATGCCGAACTGGACGCCACCGTGGGCCCGGTGCTGAAGCTGAAGGCCGAGGCGAGGGGCCTGTGCTACACCGCCGCCGACGGCGACCAGCCCGGCGTCGCGGGCAACCTGCTGCGCTTCGTCGAGGGCATCGGCGTGCGCCCGGTCTGCGCGGGCTCGATCAAGGGCCTGCACGACCCCTACCGCAATCCCGCGACCCAGGCCGCCTTCTCGGCCAAGTGGGGGATGACCCCCGCCATGGCCGCCTCCTTCGCCGACGGCACCAAGATCTCGTTCGAACAGGCGATGATGGCCAATTCGCGCGGGCTGAAGGTGGCGAAACAGGGCATGACCGGCCCCGATTTCTCGGGCGGCGACCCCTATGCGCCGCTGGTCACGCTCGAGGAGGCGACGGCGGCGCTGCACCCGGTGCTCGACGCCCATCTCGCCGCCGGCGGCCCCGGGCTCGTCGACTACGTGATCGGCGCGCGCCCCAATCCCGGCGTCTTCGTCATCGGCACGATGGAGGACCCGGCGCAGAAGCACCTCCTGGCCTATTACAAGCTCGGCCCCGGCCCCTACTACCTGTTCTACGCCCCCTATCACCTGTGCAACTTCGAGACCCCGTTCTCGATCGCGCGCGCGGTGCTGTTCGGCGACCCGACCCTCGCCCCCTCGGGCGCGCCCTCGGTCGCGGTGGCGGGGCTGGCCAAGAAGGACCTGGAACCGGGCGAGATCATCGACGAGCTGGGCGGGTTCGAGGCCTACGGCGTGCTCGAGAACATCGAGACGATGCGCGCCGAGGGGCTGATCCCGCTTGGCATCGCCGTCGGCGGCAGGCTGCGCCGCCCGGTTGCCAAGGACCAGCCGCTGACCTTCGCCGACATCGAGCTGCCCGAGGGCCGCACCATCGACGCGCTCCATGCCGAGCAGGAGGCGCTCTTCGCCCCCGCCACGCCCGAGGAGGTGCCGGCATGATCTTCCACCCCACCACCCTCGCCGACTGCTGGCTGATCGACCTCGAGCCGCGCGGCGACGAGCGGGGCTTCTTCGCGCGCACCATGTGCCGCGACGAATTCGCGGCCCATGGCATCGTCACCGACTATGCCCAGCAGAACCTGTCGCTGTCGCGCGAGACCGGCACGCTGCGGGGCATGCATTTCCAGCGCGGCGAACATGTCGAGGCCAAGCTCGTGCGCGCGATCCGCGGCACGATCCTCGACGTGATCGTCGATCTGCGCGAGGGCTCGCCGAGCCACATGAGGCACGAGGCCTTCGAGCTGTCGGGGGACAACCGCCGCGCGCTCTACGTGCCGCCGGGCTTCGCGCACGGGTTCCAGACGCTGACGCCCGACTGCGAGGTGCTCTATTCGGTCTCGGCGCCCTATGCGCCGGGGGCCGAGGGCGGGCTGCGCCACGACGACCCGGCGCTCGGGATCTCCTGGCCGCTGCCGGTCGCGGTGATCTCGCCCAAGGATGCCGCCTGGCCGCTGCTGGCCGAGCGCGCGGAAGCGCTGCCGTTCTGATCCGCCACCGGGAGAGGGTCGCAGATGACGACGCAAAGACGGTTCCTGGTGCTGGCGCGGACGGGCGACAAGTCGCTGCACGAGCGCTGGCTGGACGATGACGGCCCGGGGCGGAGCTGGGACCTGCAGCTGAATTCCTATGCCCGCGACCCGTCGAAGGCGGCCGACCAGGACCTGCCCACGGTCTTCGACCACGGCACCAAGTGGGACAGCATCGTGCGCCACTTCCGCGCCGACCCCGGGCTGCTCGAGCGCTACGACTACGTGATGCTGCCCGACGACGACGTGCTGATGACCACTGCGGGCATCGACCGGCTGTTCGCGATCGCGGTCGAGCATGCGCTGGTGATGGCGCAGCCGGCGCTGACGCTCGAGAGCTACATCTCCTATCCGATCCTGCTGCAGACCCCGGGCTTCGTGCTGCGCTATTCGACCTTCCTGGAATCGATGGCCTGCTGCATCCGCTCGGACTACCTGCGCCGGCTGCTGCCGATGTTCGAGCGCCATTACACCGGCTGGGGCACCGACCTGGTCTGGGCGCTGCTGATGGAGAGCCCGGCCTGGCGCGCCGCGGTCGTCGACGCGGTGCCGATGACCCATACCCGGCCGCTCTATACCGGGCCGCTCTATTCCAGCTATGCCGAGGGGATCTCGCCCCAGGCCGAGATCCAGGCCTTCCGCGGCGCCTTCGAGAACTTCCCCGAGGCGATGCAGGTCTATGGCGGGGTGCTGGCGAACGGGCGGCGCGTGCGCTCGACCGAGGCGCGGCTGCGCAACGCGGTCGGGCTGGCGCGGATCGCGGGGCGCTCGAAGCTGCCGAAGAATGGCTATCGCATGGCGCTGGCGCTGGCCGGGCGCGCGGTGGTGACGCCGCATTTCCGGCCCAAGCAGCTGATCGCCCGCACCGGGTCGGAAATGGCCGAGCTGGGCCTCGGGCGCAGGCCCACCCAGCCCTGAGCCCGACCCCAAGCCTGGCCCCGAGTCTGGCCCCAAGCCTGGCTCCGGCCGACCCGGCATGCCCCGGGGACGGGCCGCGCGCGCACACCCGGGGTCGGGCGGCGCGCGGGGCGCCGCAATCGAGGGTGGCGCGCCGTTTCCGCGGGCATTCGGTGCGGATAGCTTGTGTTATGTCACCAGATCCCGGTTGTCGCTTGCTGCACTGCAACATCACCGCGTGGACATGGCCCGCGTGCGTGTTAGGTTGCGCGCGACGTGAACGAACGGAGATCCTGGTCAGGTGCAGATCCAAGACACGACCCTTCCCGGGGTGAAGATCCTCGAGCCGCGCCGGTTCGGGGATGATCGCGGCTACTTCTCGGAAGTCTGGAACCGCGCCACCCTCGCGTCGCATGGCATCGACATCGACTTCGTGCAGGACAACCATTCGCTGAGCCGGATCCAGGGCACGGTGCGCGGCCTGCATTTCCAGGCGCCGCCCCATGCCCAGGACAAGCTCGTGCGCTGCGGCGCCGGCGCGGTCTGGGACGTGGCCGTCGACATCCGCCGCGGCTCGCCGACCTACGGCCAGTGGTTCGGCACCGAGCTTTCGGCCGCGAACGGCCGCCAGCTGCTGATCCCCAAGGGCTTCCTGCACGGCTTCTCGACGCTCACGCCCGATGCCGAGCTTCTGTACAAGTGCTCGGACGTCTATGCCCCCGACTGCGACGGCGCGGTGCGCTTCGACAGCCTCGGCATCGACTGGAAGATCGACACCGCCGCGGCGCTGCTGTCCGACAAGGACGCCAGGGCGCCCCTGTTCGCCGATTTCGACAGCCCGTTCGTCTACGAGGGAGAGACCGCATGAAGATCCTGATCACCGGCGGCGCCGGCTTCATCGGCTCGGCCGTCGTCCGTCTCGCCGTCGCGCGCGGCCACGAGGTCGTCAATCTCGACGCGATGACCTATGCCGCCTCCGAGACCAACGTGGCCTCGGTCTCGGGCTCGAACCTTTACAGCTTCGAGAAGGCCGATATCCGCGACCGCGCCGCGCTTGACAGGATTTTCGCCTCCCACAGACCCGATTGGGTGATGCATCTGGCTGCGGAAAGCCACGTGGACCGGTCGATCGACGGGCCCGCGGACTTCATCGAGACCAATGTCACCGGCACGTTCAACATGCTCGAGGCCGCGCGGAGCTACTGGGTGGCGCAAGGAAAGCCGGACAGCTTCCGCTTCCACCACATCTCGACCGACGAGGTCTTCGGCTCGCTGCCGAACGACCCGCAGGTCAAGTTCACGGAAGACACGCCCTACGATCCGCGCTCGCCCTATTCGGCCTCGAAGGCCTCGTCCGACCACCTGGTGCGGGCCTGGCACGAGACCTATGGCCTGCCGGTGGTGCTGACCAACTGCTCGAACAACTACGGGCCGTTCCACTTCCCCGAAAAGCTGATCCCGGTGGTGATCCTGAACGCGCTGGCCGGCAAGCCGCTGCCGATCTACGGCCGCGGCGAGAACATCCGCGACTGGCTCTACGTCGAGGACCATGCCGACGCGCTCTTGCTGGTGGTGGAAAAGGGCGAACTCGGGCGCAGCTACAACATCGGCGGCGAGAACGAGCGCACCAATCTCGAGCTGGTGAAGACGCTGTGTTCGATCCTCGACACGCTGAAGCCGGCCGCGAAGCCCTATGCCGAGCAGATCACCTTCGTCACCGACCGCCCCGGCCATGACGCGCGCTACGCGATCGACCCCTCGCGGATCCGGTCCGAGCTGGGCTGGCGGCCGAGCGTGACGGTCGAGGAGGGCCTGACGAAGACCGTGCAATGGTATCTCGACAACGAGGCCTGGTGGCGCCCGCTGCTCGAGCGCAAGGGCGTGGGCGTGCGCCTGGGCGTGCAAGCCGCAGGCGAGACGGCAGCCTGAACGGTCGGTCACCGGCCCATTTCCCGCCTGGATTGAAATCTTGCCCAGGAATCGCCTCTTTGCACGGAAGCGGCGATGGAACCGTTTTCTCTTCTGAAGCGATATCCAATGCCCCCAAGACGAACCGTCTTGGGGAGCAGGCCGCAAATCCCTCCCAGGCGTGTCTATGTGCATGAACGGAAACGGAAACCATATCATGCAAGCGCGCGGCGGCACGGGGATGGGAGGCATCGCGAGGTTTTTTTTCTGCGCTGCGGAATGATTAGACCTAGACATGCAGCCACCTCCTGCGACCTCATCCTCCTATTGAGTGGATCAACGAAAATTCATTGAAGGCCCGAAGTCAGCACATGTCCGGACTCTCCATCGTCGTCCCCGTCCTCAATGAGGAGGAGGCGATCCCGCTCTTCCTGGAACGGATGACCCCGATCCTTTCCGGCCTCGGCCTGCCCTACGAGATGGTCTTCGTCGACGACGGCTCGAAGGACCGTACCTGCGAGGTGATCGCGGCCGCGCATGCCGCCGACCCTTCCGTCCGGCTGGTGCGGCTCAGCCGCAACTTCGGCAAGGAGGCGGCGATGACCGCCGGGCTCGAGGCCACCTCGGGCGCCGCGGTGATCCCGATGGATGTCGACCTGCAGGACCCGCCCGAGCTGATCGCCGACTTCGTCCGGCTCTGGCGTGACGAAGGTTTCGACGTGGTTTGCGGCAAGCGGGTCAGCCGCGATGCCGACACCGGCACCAAGCGCGCCACCGCGGGCCTGTTCTATCGGGTCTTCAACCGCGTCTCCTCGCTGCAGATCGAGCCGAACGTGGGCGATTTCCGGCTGATGAGCCGCGCCGCGGTCGACGCCACGCTGCGCCTGCGCGAGCGCAACCGCTTCATGAAGGGGCTCTTCGCCTGGGTGGGCTTCCGCACCACCACCGTGCCCTACACCCGTCCGCCCCGCGCCGCGGGCGAGACCAAGTTCAACTACTGGAAGCTGTGGAACTTCGCCATCGACGGGCTGACCAGCTTCTCGACCGTGCCGCTCCGGGTCTGGACCTATGTCGGCGGCCTGGTCGCGGCGATCGCGGTGACCTACACGCTGATCATCATGGTGCGCACGATGATCTTCGGCACCGACGTGCCCGGCTATGCCTCGCTGATGGTGGTGGTGCTGCTGCTCGGCGCGGTGCAGCTGATCTCGCTCGGGGTGATCGGCGAGTATCTCGGCCGGCTCTACATCGAGACCAAGCAGCGCCCGATCTACCTGGTGCAGGAGACGCTGGGCCTCGGCGCGCCCGACCCGCGGCGCGAGACCGGCGAGAGCCGGCCGCCGGTGGCGGCGCGGGCGGCCGAATGA
>NZ_JBAWKE010000009.1:99230-130778 GCF_037095655.1 Frigidibacter sp. MR17.24 | reverse complement strand
AGGACGAGGAAGCCCCGATCTTCCAGGTCGCCGATTACGGCCTGGTCGGCGACCTCTTCCAGCTCGTCCCGGAACTGACCCAGAAGGTCTGATCCCGCCGACAGGACACCGGAAAGGCCCGCCCCCCCGGCGGGCCTTTTTCATTGCCCCCACCCCGACTGGCAGCCCACCCCGACTGGCAGCCCGGCCTGGCGCCCCCAAGACGCGTTCCCGACGCGCGGCGAAGGCCGGCGCGGGCAGGCCGCCCGGTGCCGAGGATGACGGGACGCGCCAAGGCAAGCGTCGGGGGGAAAGCGGTCAGTCCCGGGCGTCGGGATCGGGCTGGCCGACGCCGCGGAACACGCGGCGGAACGGCAGCGCCCAGAGGAAGCCGAGGCCGAGGTAGACCCCCACCTCGGCCCAGATCGGCAGCCGCCCGAAGCGGGCGTCGAGCCAGTTCATCAGGCTGACCGCCACGACCACGTAGGCGGGCAGCCCGATCAGCAGGATCGCGAGCGACAGGCGCTTGCGGGCGCGGTATCCCAGCGCCACCCCGCTCAGTCCTCGAACGGGTCGGTGACGAGGATGGTGTCGTCGCGCTCGGGCGAGGTCGAGAGCAGCGCCACCGGGCAGTGGATCAGCTCCTCGATCCGGCGCACGTACTTGATCGCGGCCGCGGGCAGGTCGGCCCAGCTGCGCGCGCCCTGCGTGCTTTCCTGCCAGCCCTCCATCTCCTCGTAGACCGGGGTGACCTTGGCCTGCAGCGCGGCGGCGGTGGGCAGGTAGTCGTAGTGCTGGCCGTCGATCTCGTAGCCGGTGCAGATCTTCAGCGTCTCGAACCCGTCGAGCACGTCGAGCTTGGTGAGCGCGATGCCGGTCACGCCCGAGATCGCGCAGGTCTGGCGCACCAGCACCGCGTCGAACCAGCCGCAGCGGCGCTTGCGCCCGGTGACGGTGCCGAATTCGTGCCCGCGCTCGCCCAGGCGCTGGCCGTCGGCATCCTCAAGCTCGGTCGGGAACGGGCCCGAGCCGACGCGCGTGGTGTAGGCCTTCACGATCCCCAGCACGAAGCCGATGGCCGAGGGGCCAAGCCCGGTGCCGGTCGCGGCCATGCCCGACATCGTCGTCGACGAGGTCACGTAGGGATAGGTGCCGAAGTCGATGTCCAGAAGCGAGCCCTGCGCGCCCTCGAACAGGATACGCTTGCCGGCCTTGCGCATCTCGCCCAGCACCTTCCACACCGGCTGGGCGTATTGCAGCAGCTGGGGCGTGATCTCGGCCAGCTTCGCCTCCAGCTCGGCCCGGTCGATCGGCGTGGCGCCAAGGCCGGCGCGCAGCGGGTCGTGATGCGCCAGCAGCCGGTCGAGCCGCTGCGCCAGCGTCTCGGGATCGGCAAGGTCGGCGACGCGGATCGTGCGGCGGCCGACCTTGTCTTCATAGGCCGGGCCGATGCCGCGGCCGGTGGTGCCGATCTTGGCGCTGCCGGCGGCCTCTTCGCGGAACTTGTCGAGATCCTGGTGCAGCGGCAGGATCAGCGGCGTGTTCTCGGCGATCATCAGGTTGTCGGGGCTGATTTCGACGCCCTGCTTCGTCAGCTTGTCGATCTCGGAGAACAGCGCCCAGGGGTCGAGCACGACACCGTTGCCGATGACGGCGAGCTTGCCCTTGCGCACGATGCCCGAGGGCAGCAGCGACAGCTTGAACACGTCGTTGCCGATGACCAGCGTGTGGCCCGCGTTGTGACCGCCCTGGAAGCGCGCGATCACGTCGGCGCGCTCGCTCAGCCAGTCGACGATCTTGCCCTTGCCCTCGTCGCCCCACTGGGCGCCGACCACCACGACATTCGCCATCGGTTCTCTCCTCGGCCGTCAAACAGCCGCCCGTATAGCCTGCACGGGCGCCGGGGGAAACCCGGGAAAACATCGCGCGGGCGGGGATTGTCGGCCGGGCCGCGTCCCGCGCCCAGCGGGTGCCCGCCCGCGGTTACAGATACCGGTCCCTGCTCCCGCCCCCTGCCCGCGGGCCCTGCCCGCCGCAGACCGCCTCCGCGCGGGTCGCGGCCGGGCACGCGGCCCTGCGCGGCCCTGGGCAGTTCTGGGCGGACCGGATCACGCCGACCCGGTCTGCGCGCGCAGCGCGGCCTCGCGCGCGGCAAGGTCGGGCGACAGCGCGGGGCCGAAATCCTCGGGCGCGTAGATCGGCCGGATCTCGATCTCGCTCGGGCCCGGCATCGGATTCGGCGCCCGCAGCACCCAGGCGATCGCCGCGTCCAGATCCTCGACCTCCCAGATCCAGAAGCCCGCGACCAGTTCCGAGACCGCCGCGAAGGGACCGGGCCGGATCGTGCGCGTCGTGCCGTCGAAGGCGACCCGCGCCCCGGCCCGGCTGGGCTTCAGCCCGTCGCCCGCGCGCAGCACGCCCGCCGCCGCCAGCTCCTCGTTGAACCGCCCCATCGCCTCGAGCGCCTCGGGCGTGGGCATCAGCCCCGCCTCGCTGTCTTCGGTCGCCTTGACCAGAACCATCACCCGCATGGCCGCTCCTCCCGCTGCCCGCGCCCTCCCGGCGCGCGGGTGATGATGCGGCGCCGGCGGACCTGCGCCAAGCGCCGATCGGGCGACGCACCGGCAGTCGGGCCGATTACCGCCTTGCGCCCTGCGACCCATCCGCCTAGATAAGCGCGTCAGATTCAGAGGACCGATCCAGGGCTCATGGAAAACGTCATCCTTACCGTCCACCTCATCCTCGCGCTGCTGCTGATCGGCGTCGTGCTGCTTCAGCGCTCCGAAGGCGGTGGCCTCGGCATGGGCGGTGGCGGCGGCGGCGGCGTGATGACCGGCCGCCAGGCCGCCAACGCGCTGACCCGGCTGACCTGGATCTTCGCCGCGGCCTTCATCGCGACCTCGATCGCGCTGACGCTGATCGCCGCCCGCGAAGCCTCGACCGGCTCGGTCATCGACCAGATCGGCGCGACGCCCTCGGCCCCGGCCGAGACCGGCACCGCCCCGGCCCCGGCCTTCGATCTCGCGCCGCCCTCGGCCGACTCGCCGGTGACCCCGCCCGCGGCCGACGCCCCGGCGACCCCGCCGGCTGCCGATGCGCCCGCGACGGCGCCCGCCGCCGACGGCGCGGCCCCGGCCACCCCGCCCGCGTCCAACTAAGGGCGGGCGGCCCCGGACTGACCCTCCGCGTCGCGGTCCGCCGCGCCGCAGGGGCCGGTGTCTCGGCCCGAAACACACAACAGTTGGGATTTCATTCAAACCGGATCACATGATCTGGTGTGGCATCTTGCGGCCTCGGGCCGAATCTGCCATTAAGAAATCCCGTGATGCCCGGCACTCGAAACGCCGGGCGCTTAGCTTTTGAAAGATCACGGGGAGCCCCTTCATGGCGAGATATGTGTTCATCACCGGCGGCGTGGTGTCTTCGCTCGGCAAGGGCCTGGCCTCGGCAGCCCTCGGCGCCCTTCTTCAGGCGCGCGGCTTCTCGGTCCGCCTGCGCAAGCTCGATCCCTACCTGAACGTCGACCCGGGCACGATGAGCCCGTTCGAACACGGCGAGGTCTTCGTCACCGACGACGGCGCCGAGACCGACCTCGACCTCGGGCATTACGAGCGCTTCACCGGGGTCGCCGCGCGCAAGACCGACAGCGTGTCCTCGGGCCGGATCTACTCGAACGTGCTCGAGAAGGAGCGCCGGGGCGAATACCTTGGCAAGACCATCCAGGTCATTCCGCACGTCACCAACGAGATCAAGGACTTCCTCGCCGTGGGCGAGGACGAGGTCGATTTCATGCTGTGCGAGATCGGCGGCACCGTCGGCGACATCGAGGGGCTGCCGTTCTTCGAGGCGATCCGCCAGTTCGCACAGGACAAGCCCCGCGGCGAATGCATCTTCATGCACCTGACGCTGCTGCCCTACGTGGCGGCGAGCGGCGAGCTGAAGACCAAGCCCACCCAGCACTCGGTCAAGGAACTGCGCTCGATCGGGATCGCGCCCGACGTGCTGGTGTGCCGGTCCGAACACCCGATCCCGGTGAAGGAGCGCGAGAAGATCGCGCTGTTCTGCAACGTGCGCAAGGAGGCGGTGATCGCCGCCCCGGACCTGCGCACGATCTACGAGGCGCCGCTGGCCTATCACCGCGAGGGGCTGGACCAGGCGGTGCTGGACGCCTTCGGGATCTCGCCCGCGCCGCGGCCGAACCTGACGCGCTGGGAAGACGTGATGGACCGCCTGACCCATGCCGAGGGCGAGGTGAAGGTGGCGATCGTCGGCAAGTACACGCAGCTGGAAGACGCCTACAAGTCGATCGCCGAGGCGCTGACCCACGGCGGCATGGCCAACCGGGTGCGCGTGAAGTCCGAGTGGATCGACAGCGAGATCTTCGAACGCGAGGACCCCGCCCCCTATCTCGAGAACTACCACGCGATCCTCGTGCCCGGCGGCTTCGGCGAGCGCGGCACCGAGGGCAAGATCCGCGCCGCGCAATTCGCGCGCGAGCACAAGATCCCCTATCTCGGCATCTGCCTCGGCATGCAGATGGCGGTGATCGAGGCGGCGCGCAACCTTGCCGGGCTGGAAGACGCGGGCAGCGAGGAATTCGACCACGAGGCCGGCAAGAAGCGCTTCACCCCGGTCGTCTACCACCTGAAGGAATGGGTGCAGGGCAACCACAAGGTCGAGCGCAAGCTGTCGGACGACAAGGGCGGCACGATGCGGCTGGGCGCCTATACCGCGCATCTGGCCGAGGGCTCGACCGTGGCGCGGGTCTATGGCGCGGCGCAGATCGAGGAGCGTCACCGCCACCGCTACGAGGTCGACATCAAGTATCGCGAGAAGCTCGAGACCTGCGGGCTGTGGTTCTCGGGCATGTCGCCCGACGGCCGCCTGCCCGAGATCGTCGAGGTCAAGGACCACCCGTGGTACATCGGCGTGCAGTTCCACCCCGAGCTGAAGTCGAAACCCTTCGAGCCGCACCCGCTGTTCGCCGATTTCGTCCGCGCCGCGGTCGACGTCAGCCGGCTGGTCTGAGCCCCGCCGGATCCGCGCCGCGCCGTCAGTGCGGCGCGGCCTTGGAAAACAGGTTCACGATCAGGATCCCCGTGACGATGAACCCCAGCCCCACCAGCGCCGCGGTATCCAGGCGCTGGCGGAACACCACGTAGCCGATGATCGACAGCAGCACGATCCCGAGGCCCGACCAGATCGCGTAGGTCACGCCCACCGGCAGCGTCTTCAGCACGATCGACAGGCACCAGAACGACGCCGCATAGCTGAGCCCGACCCCGATCGAGGGCAGCAGCCGCGTGAACTGCTGGCTTTGCTGCAACAGCGTCGTGCCGACGACCTCGAAGAAGATCGCCACCACCAGGATCGCATAGGTCGCCGCCGGGATCATCGCCCGCCCTCCCCTTCCGTCATCGCCACAATCGCGTCGACCATCGCCGCCCGCGCCTCGTCCCCGGGCGCGGTGCCGCACAGGTCCGCAAGCCACAGCCCGTCCGCCGCCAGCCGCGCCATCGCCAGCCGGCTGTCCCCGGTCTCGCCCGCCTCGGCCACCCGGGCCGACAGCCACCCGCCCCAGCGGTCGCGCAGCACCGGATCGGACAGCATCGCGAAGGACGCCGCCGCCCACAGCCGCTCCGACCCCACCGAATCGGGCGCGGTCACCGCGCGCGCATAGGCGCGCGAGAACCGGCCCGCCGGCAGCGGATCGCCCGCCATCGTCTCGGCCAGCGCCGCCTCGAACCGCGCGATCAGGTCGTCGAACAGCGCGGTGACCAGCGCCGCCTTCGACGGGAAATGGTGAAAGAACCCGCCCTTGGCCACGCCCGCGGCCCGGCACACCGCCTCGACCGTCAGCGCGCCAAGGCCGCGCCCGACCGCCTGCGCGGCGGCGGCGTCCAGGATCTCGCGGCGGAGCTTCGCGGGCTCCTTGGGGCGGCGGGCGATCGACATGGGCCAGCCGTAACCGACCATATGGTCGGTTTCAAGATCCATTCGCTTGCACCCCGCCCCCGCCCGCGCGATAGAAGGGCGAAATCCCCCTTGCGACGAAGGGCCTGACATGACCCGCATCCTCACCCATCTGGCCGAGATCGGCCAAGACTACGACGCGCTGTTCTGCGACCTGTGGGGCTGCGTCCACAACGGCATCGCGCCCTGGCCCGAGGCGGTGGCCGCGCTGCAGGCCTACCGGCAGGGCGGCGGCCGGGTGATCCTGCTCACCAACGCGCCGCGCCCGCGCCAGTTCGTCATCGCCCAGCTCGACCGCCTCGGCGTGCCGCGCGACGCCTGGGACGATGTCGTGACCTCGGGCGACGCGGCGCAGGACGCGATGTTCGCCGGCGCGGCCGGCCGCCGGGTCTGGTTCATCGGCACCGAGAAGGACCTGGGGTTCTTCGACGACGTGCCGCCCGAACACGCGGACGCGGCGCCGATCGAGCGGGTCGCGCTGTCGGATGCGCAGGGCATCGTCTGCACCGGCCCGTTCGACGAGTTCAACGAGACGCCCGAGGATTACCGCGCGCAGCTGATCTTCGCCAAGACCAAGGGGATGAAGCTGCTGTGCGCCAACCCCGACATCGTCGTCGACATGGGCGACAAGCGGATCTACTGCGCCGGCGCGATCGCCGAGCTTTATGACCGGATGGGCGGCGAAAGCCTGTATTTCGGCAAGCCGCACCACCCGATCTACGACCTCGCGCGGCGCCGGATGGTGGCGGCGGGCGGGCCCGAGCAGGCGCGGATCCTGTGCATCGGCGACGGCATCCGCACCGACGTGCGCGGCGCGGTGGACGAGGGGCTGGACGTGGTCTTCGTCACCGGCGGCCTTGCCGCCGAAAGCTTCGGCTCCGATGTCGAGAACCCGGACCCGGACCTGCTGCGCGACTGGCTGAAGGCCGAGGATTACGAGGGGATCGCCTTCGCCATCGGCCGCCTGCGCTAGGCCCCCGATACCCCGCGGGCGCTGGCACCGGGGCCGATGCGGGGGGCGGCCGTCAGGCGCCCAGGCCCCGCGCGGCGGTGTCCAGCACGGCGCGGTCGATCCCCGGCATCCCGGCCCGCGCCGCGCGCACCAGCGTCGCGCGCGCGCGCCCCGGCTCGGTCGCCAGCCGCGCCAGCCGCGCCAGCACCACCCGCGCGCGCCGCGCCGGCCCCGGCTCGGGGCCGCGGGCGATCTCGCCCAGCTGCGCGATCGCCGCGCCCAGCGCGACCAGCCCCAGCGCCTCGTCGGCGGCGCCCGCCGTCGCCCGGGCCGAACGCTCGGCCCAGAACATCGTCACCAGCGCCCGGTGCGCCACCCGGCTGCGCCGCGCGCCGTGACGCCCGGTGCCGCGGGCCCGCCCGGCCGCCTGCGCCTGCAGCTCGACAAGCGCGGCGCGGCGCAGCTCGGCCACGCGCACCGCGGCGCTGCGCGGGAACACCAGCCGGAACGCCACCAGCGCGATCAGCGGCGCCGCGACGACCGCGCCGCCCGCCTCGAGCGAGGTCCAGCCCCCCATCGTCGCCGGGAACACCGGCTGCAGCAGCAGCAGCACGACCATGTTGTAGTCGAACCCCATCACCGCGCTGCGCCGGTGCGACGCGATCAGCGCCCCCAGCGCGATGAAGGGCAGGATCAGCAGCACCTGCCCCCACTCGCCCCCGGCCAGCGGCCAGACCAGCCAGCGGCAGGCCAGCGCCCCCAGCGCCCCCAGCGCCTGCCCCATCGCCACCTTCGGCAGCACCTTCAGCGGGTTCTCGAAGGTCGAGAAGATCGAGGTCATGATCGCTGCGCCCAGCATCATGTAGCCGCCCATCGGCCAGCCGCTGACCAGCCAGAACGCCCCCACCGCCAGCAGCGTCCCCGCGCCGCGCAGCAGCGCCGCCCGCGCCCCGGCCCAGTCGCGGTGCAGCGCCGTGACCGGCAGCGCGCCGCTCGCGTCGCGGCCCCGCGGCGCCTCGCCCGCCAGCGCCGCCGCCAGCCGCCCCAGCGCATCGGCCAGCGCCGGCGGCGCCAGCGCGCCGGCCCGGCGCAGCGCGACCGGGTCGGTCCCGGCCTCGGCCAGCGCGCCGGCAAGATCCGGCCCCGCCACCGCCCGGCCCCGCGCCCAGACCATCAGGTCCAGCGCCGCGACCAGTCCCGCGCGCACGTGGCGCACGCCGCGGCGCGCGCCCATCGACCCGGCGGCGGCCAGGTCGAGGCCCGCCTCGACCCGCGCAAGCTCGGCCACCAGCGCGGCCTCGTCGGCGGCGCGGGCGGCGGCGCTTCGCGGCGCGCCGCTCGCGGCGACATGCGCCAGCACCCGCTGCGCCACCGCCCGGAACGCCGCGACCGAGGGCGCGATGCCGCCCGCGCGGGCGAAGACCAGCCCGCCGGCCAGCGCCACCGCGACCCCCAGCCCCACCGTCGCGACCCGGTCGGCCCCCAGCGCCCAGATCCGGTCGGGATGCGCCGCGTCGAGCAGCGCCACCATCGCCGCGGTATAGCCCGCCAGCATCGCGCCATAGCTCGCGAAGCCGCGCAGCAGGTTGCCCGCCGCGGCCGCCAGCCCCAGCCAGACCGAGATCCCGACCACCAGCCAGGGCAGCGCGCCCCCCGACACCGCCATCAGCGCCATGCCATAGGCCGCGCCGACCAGCGTGCCCGCCATGCGATAGCCCGCCTTCTCGATCGCGTGGCCGCGCATCGGCTGCGACGCGGCCCAGACCGTCATCGCCGCCCACTGCGGATGCTCAAGCCCCAGCGCCTGCCCGGCGATCAGCGCCAGCGCCGCGCCCGCGGCCACCCGCGCCGCATAGGCCAGCGCATCGCGATCGAACCCCAGCCCCGTCATCTCACCCGCTCCCGCATCGCCGCCGCGGCCGTGCCGCCGCCCGTGGCCCCGCCCGCCGCCGGCTCCGCCGGCCGGGCCGTCTCCGGGGCCGGCTGCCCCTCCATGCCCTCGATCCGCCCCGCCACGCCCTGCAGCAGCCGCAGGAACCGCGCCGCTTCGGCATCGGGCAGGCCGGCAAGCATCTCCTCTTCCGCCGCGACCAGCACCGGGCGCAGCTCGGCCACCGCCGCCTGCCCCGCCGCCGTCAGGTCAAGCCGCCGCGCCCGGCGATCCGCGGGATCGACCCGCCGCTCGACCAGCCCGCGCGCCGCCAGCGCGTCCAGCACCCGCACCAGCCCCGAGGCATCGACCCCGATCCGCGCCGCAAGCTCGGCCTGCGTCAGCCCGCCGCCCAGCCGCGCCAAGTGCACCAGCACCGGCCAGCCGGCCTCGCCATGGCCCAGGGGCGCCAGCCGCTGGTCCAGCACCCGCCGCCAGCGCCGCGCCAGCTGCGCCATCACCAGCCCGATCTCGAGTCGTTCCTGTTGTGTCATGCGCCATTAGATGACATCGCAATGATTTCAATGCAAGTGGCCAGCCCGCAATCATTCCGCAATATAATTACGACCAACGTGCGATTGCCGCCACATTCTTTCGGTGCCATATTGACGCAACCCCCGGTCGCGCTATGCTGCACTGCAACGAAGCCCGGCATCACGGCACGGGGCGGGCGCGGCCGGGCACTCCCCGGCCGGACACCACTGATCTCGGGACGAGGAGCGGGAATGATGCTCGACAACCTGCCGCGCGGCACGATCTGCATCGAGGATCTCGAGATCGGGATGACGCGCCATCTCGACAAGACCGTGACCGACACCGACATAGAGATGTTCGCCGAGGTCTCGACCGACCGCAATCCGGTGCATCTCGACGAGGCCTATGCCCGCGAGACGATGTTCCACGGCCGCATCGCGCACGGCATGCTGACCGCCGGGCTGATCTCGGCCGTGATCGGCGAGCAGCTGCCCGGCCACGGCACCGTCTACCTCGGCCAGACGCTGAAGTTCATGGCCCCCGTGCGCCCCGGCGACCGGGTCCACGCCGAGGTGCGGGTGACCGCGATCGACCATGCCCGGCGCCGGGTGACCCTTGAAACCCTGTGCAGCGTGGGTGATACGGTGGTCCTGAAGGGCGAGGCGACGGTACTGGCGCCAAGCCGAAAGTTCGACTGATCCGGCGGGCAGCCCCCGCGACGGGGGACGATGCAACGGCACGGTGACTGGCAGGCCATCGCGGCAGGGGCGCGCGGCGCTTCGGTGGCGATGGGCAATTTCGACGGGGTCCATCTCGGCCACCAGGCGGTGATCCGCGCCGCGCGGGACGCAGCCCCCGGGGCCCCGCTCGGCGTCGTCACCTTCGAACCCCACCCGCGCGAATTCTTCGCCCGCCACCGCGGCGACGCGGCCCAGCCCGCCTTCCGGCTGATGGATGCCGATGCCCGCGCCAGCCGGCTCGGCAAGCTGGGGGTCGCGCAGCTCTACGAGCTGAAATTCGATGCTGCACTCGCAGCAATGTCGGCCGAGGACTTCGCCCGCGAGGTGCTGGCCCGCGGTCTCGGCATCAGCCATGTCACCGTTGGCGCCGATTTCGAATTCGGCCGCGGCCGGTCGGGCAATGCCGCCGTGCTGGCCGATCTCGGGCGCCGGTTCGGCTTCGGCGTGACGGTGCTGCCGCTGCTTGCGGCGAACGCCACCCGGGTCTCGTCGACCGCGATCCGCCGCCTGCTGTCAGAGGGCCACCCGCGCGAGGCCAAGGAGCTGCTGGGGCACTGGCACCGGATCGAGGGCCCGGTGATCCACGGCGAGAAGCGCGGGCGCGAACTGGGCTATCCCACCGCGAACATGGCCGTCGGGGGGCTGCACCTGCCGCGGCTCGGGGTCTACGCGGTCAAGGCCGACGTGCTCGACGGTCCGCAGGCGGGCAGCTATGGCGGCGCGGCCTCGCTGGGGGTGCGGCCGATGTTCGGCGAGAACACCCCCAACCTCGAGACCTTCCTGTTCGACTTTTCGGGCGACCTCTACGGCAAGCGGCTGTCGGTCGCCTTCATCGACTACCTGCGCCCCGAGCTGAAATTCGACGGCCTGCCCGCGCTGATGGCGCAGATGGAGGCCGACTGCGCCCGCGCGCGAGAGATCCTGTCGGCGAGCTGAACCGCGCTCCGCGACCGCCTCGTTCCCGGCCGGCGGCCGGCGGCAGTCGGGGGCGATACGTCAGGGCATGTGTCGACGTCGCCACGCGCCCGAACAATCCCGTCCGCCCCGCCCGCGCGACCGCGCTGCGCGCGCGAAAGGCCTTGAGCGTCCCGCGAACGCCGGGCACCGTGGCGGCGGAAACGAGGGGGCCAAGGCTCCGGATCACGAATCAGGAGGCCTGCCCATGCCCACCGCGCTGTTGCCCCGCATCCGGCGTTTCGCCGCGGCGGCTTCTCTCGTCTGCGCCACCTTCGCCTCCAGCGTCGCCGGCGCCGCCACGCTCGATTTCGACTTCATCGAAGACACGATCGACACGGTGTTCTCGCAGGCCTCGTTCGGGACCAGCACGATCGACGTGCGCTTCAACACCGCGCAGACGCTGGTCGCGCCCGACTTCGTCAACCTGACCTACGACGCCTATGGCGGCGAGTTCCGCGACCTCCCCGGCAATTCGGGCGGCCGCCTGCCCGCGACCGCCAGCGCGGCGCTGAAGACCATCAAACTCTACCTCGTGGACAGCTTCGTCACCGTGTCGGGCGAGCTCAGCAACGTGCTGGGCCTGGGCTGGCTCGGCGCGCCCGGCGTGGCCGTCGCCGCCGACCGGCTGCTTGGCGCGGGCTACAACGCGCTCACCCTGCCGATCGCCATCGCGCACGAGATCGGGCACAATCTCGGGCTGGGCCACCTCGCGACCACCGCCGACGCGAACAACCTGATGTATCCGACGCTGCCGTCCGTGACGACGATGGCGCGCACGGCCCTGACGCTGTCGCAGGTGCAGACGATCCTGACCAGCACGCTGCTGCAGACCGACGCCAGCGGCAGCCTGTTCCTGACCGTGCAGCCGATCTACGTCACGGCCGCCGCGGTGGTGCCCCCCCCGACGCCGGCACCGGTGCCGCTGCCGGCCACGGGCCTGCTGATGATCGTCGCCATCGCGCCGATCGCGGCGTTGCGCCGCCGGCGCCGCCGCGCGACCGGGCCCGCCCGCTGCGCGGCCTGATCTTCATCACCCACCCCGAGGTGATCGTCGACCCTGCCCGCGACATCCGCCGCTGGCAGCTTTCCCCGACCGGCATCGCCCGGATGCGCGCCTTCGCCGCCAGCCCTTCGGCGGCGGCGATCGCCACGATCCGCGCCTCGGCCGAGACCAAGGCGATCGAGGCCGCGGGCCTGCTCGCGGCCGCGCGCGGCCTGCCGGTCTCGGTCGACGCTGAATTCGGCGAGAACGACCGCTCGGCCACGGGCTTCCTGCCCCCGACCGAGTTCGAGGCCACCGCCGACCGCTTCTTCGCCGCCCCCGAGACCGCGGTCCGCGGCTGGGAGACCGCGGTCGCGGCACAGGCACGCGTGGTCGCGGCGACCGCGCGGCTGCTGGATGCGGCCCCCGCCACGGGCGACATCGCCATCGTCGCCCATGGCGCCGTCGGCACGCTGCTGTGGTGCCACCTCGCGGGCCTGCCGATCGCGCGCAGCCACGACCAGCCGTTCCAGGGACATTTCTGGCGCATCGACCTGCCCGACCGGCGACCGCGGCACGGCTGGCGGCCGATCGCGCCGCGGGCCTGACCGGCCCCATGGCCGGTCCCGTGGCCCAGGCCGGGAATGAACGGCACCTGACCCGACCGCGCGTTGGGGGTGCACAGGGGGTGCACGCCATGTGCACGCCGGGCCCCTCCGCATCACCCCCTTTTCGCCGCCCCCGAACCGCGTATGGTGCGCGCCATGCCGAAGGCCCCTTCCCCCTCGCTCCGCCCCCGATTCTGGGAGCTGCCGCTCGACCGGCTGACGCCGCCGGAATGGGAGGCGCTCTGCGACGGCTGCGGCAAGTGCTGCCTCAACAAGATCGAGTTCGAGGACAACGGCGAACTGGCCTTCACCCGCATCGCCTGCCGCCTGCTCGACGGCGAAAGCTGCCGCTGCTCGCGCTACGACACCCGCCACCAGTATGTCCCCGAATGCGTCCGGCTCTCGCCCGAGTCGCTCAAGGACATTGCCTACTGGATGCCCTCGACCTGCGCCTACCGCCTGCGCCATTTCGGCAAGTCCTTGCCCGAATGGCATTATCTGGTGTCGGGCGACCCGGAGGCGGTCCATGCCGCCGGCCAGTCCGTGCGCGGCTGGACCGTGTCCGAGGTCGAGGTCGCCGAAGAGGACTGGGAAGACCACATCATCGAGGACCTCTGAATGTTCTTCGCCTCCGACAACTCCTCGCCCGCCGCGCCGCAGGTGATGGCCGCCCTCGCCGCCGCCAACGAGGGCTATGCCATGCCCTATGGCCGCGACGCGATCATGGACCGGGTCCGTGCCCGGATCCGCGAGATCTTCGAGGCGCCCGAGGCGGCGGTCTACCTCGTGGCCACCGGCACGGCGGCCAATTCGCTGTCGCTCGCGATCCTGTGCCAGCCCTGGCAGGGGGTGTTCTGCCACCGCAACGCCCATGTCGAGGAAGACGAATGCGGCGCGCCCGAATTCTTCATCGGCGGCGGCAAGATGGTGCTGGTCGAGGGCGAGCACGCGAAGATGACCCCCGACGCGCTGCGCCGCCAGATCCAGTTCACCGGCCGCGGCGGCATCCACAACATCCAGCGCGGCGCGGTCAGCATCACCAATGCGACCGAGCACGGCACCGTCTATTTCCCGGGCGAGATCCGCAAGCTGACCGCGGTCGCCAGGGAATTCGGCCTGCCGGTGCACATGGACGGCGCGCGCTTCACCAACGCGCTGGTCGCGACCGGGGCGAGCGCGGCCGACATGACCTGGCGCGCGGGCGTCGACGTGCTGTCCTTCGGCGGCACCAAGAACGGCTGCGCCGGCGTCGAGGCGGTGGTGATCTTCGACCCCAAGCGCGCCCAGGAGTTCGAATTCCGGCGCAAGCGCGGCGGGCACCTGTTCTCGAAGCACCGCTACCTGTCGGCGCAGATGGACGCCTATCTGACCGACGGCCTGTGGCTGGACCTCGCGCGCCGCGCCAATGCCGCGGCGGGCCGGCTGTCGACCGGGATCCTGCAGGTGCCGGGCACCAAGCTCGTGCACCCGACCGAGGCGAACGCGGTCTTCGCCGCTTTCCCCCGCGCCGCGCACCGCCGGGCGCAGGACGCGGGCGCGGCCTATTACCTGTGGCCCGGCGACCAGCCGCTCGACGGCCCCGACGCCGAGCCGCTGGCGGCGCGGATGGTCTGTTCGTGGTCGACCACGGCCGAGGACATCGACCGCTTCCTCGGCCTTGTCCGCGGCTGAAACGCGCGGTCCGGGACCTAACTAGGGACCTGACCGGCCGAGGCCCGGGAAGGCCGCGGCCAGCGCCGCCGCCAGTGCGGCGGGATGGGTCACGGGCAGCATGTGGCCCGCGCCCGCCACCACCTGCTCGCGCGCGCCGGGGATGGCGCGGGCGAGGATGCGCACCACCTCGGCCCCGGTCGGGGGCGACAGCGCCCCGCGCAGCAGCAGCACCGGCAGCGACAGCGTGCCCAGCCGCGGCAGGATCGCGGCGGGATCGGTGTCGTTGACCCATTCGATCGCCGCCATCAGCGGCATCCGCGCGCAGAAATAGGCGCGCTGCCGCGCCGGCAGATCCGCCCAAGCCTGCCCCCCGCCCCACAGATCGAGAAAGCCGCGCGTCGCCGCCTCGACCCGGCCCGCGGCCAGATCGGCGCGGAACCCCGCCGCGTCGGCCATGTGACGGTCCCAGAGCGGGTGGCCGCGCAGCGCCGCGAACAGCACCGGCTCGACCAGCGCCAGCCCCGCGAGCCGCCCGGGCCGCGCCAGCGCCGCCGCGAGCGCCACGACGCCGCCGAAGGAATGGCCCAGCAGCAGCGGCGGCGCCGGGGCGGCATCGATTTCCGCAAGCACCGGGGCGAGGGCCTGCGACAGGTAGTCGCCGCCGGGGTGATGGGCGCCCGCGTAGTCGGGGCCGCGGCCGTGGCCCGGCAGGTCATGCGCCACCACCCGCGCCCGGCCCGACAGCGCCTCGGCCAGACCGGCGAAGGCCCGTGCCCGCGCCAGCGAGCAGTGCACCGCCAGCACCAGCCCCGGCCCCGCCCCCAGATGCAGCACGCCCGCCGCCGCCGGTGCCGGGGTGGTGTCGCCGTGATCGCCCATGCCAGAAAGTCCCGCCCGCGGCGCCCCGCTGCGGCGCTTGGATTTGCGGCAAGGCTAGGCCGGTGCTAAGGGGGGCGCAATCGCGCGAATCCGTCACGTTGCGGAACACAGGATCCCCAGATGCCCGTCATGACCGAACCGAAGCTCATCTCCGGCAATGCCAACAAGACCCTCGCCCAGGCCATCGCGCGGCGGATGTCGATGCACCGGGGGATGAACGTCGGCCTCGTCGACGCCCGGGTCGAGCGCTTCAACGACCAGGAGATCTTCGTCGAGGTCTTCGAGAACGTCCGCGGCGAGGACATGTTCGTCATCCAGCCGACCTCGAACCCGGCCAATGACAACCTGATGGAACTGCTGATCATCACCGACGCGCTGAAACGCTCGTCGGCGGCGCGCATCACCGCCGTGATCCCCTATTTCGGCTATGCCCGCCAGGACCGCCGCGCCAAGGCCCGCACGCCGATCTCGGCCAAGCTGGCCGCGAACCTGCTGACCACCGCCGGCATCGACCGGGTGCTGACGCTCGACCTGCACGCCGCCCAGATCCAGGGCTTCTTCGACATCCCGGTCGACAACCTCTATGCCTCGCCGATCTTCGCCCTGGACATCGAGCATCACTTCAAGGGCCGGATGGACGAGCTGATGGTGGTCTCGCCCGACGTCGGCGGCGTCGCCCGCGCGCGCGAGCTGGCCAAGCGGATCAACGCGCCCCTCGCCATCGTCGACAAGCGCCGCGAGAAGGCCGGCGAAGTCGCCGAGATGACGGTCATCGGCGACGTGAGCGACCAGGTCTGCATCATCGTCGACGACATGTGCGACACCGCCGGCACGCTGTGCAAGGCGGCCGAGCTGCTGATCCAGCACGGTGCCAAGGAAGTGCATGCCTACACCACCCATGGCGTGCTCTCGGGCCCGGCGGTCGAGCGCGTGACCAAGTCGGTGCTGAAAAGCCTGGTGATCACCGACTCGATCGAGCCGACGCCCGCGGTCCGCGCCTGCCCCAACATCCGCATCGTGCCGACCGCACCGATGTTCGCCCAGGCGATCCTGAACACCTGGAACGGCACCTCGGTGTCGAGCCTGTTCGAGACCGAGACGCTGGTGCCGATCTACGAGGGCTTCTACTCCAAGGCCTGACCGGCCCCGCAACCGGGGGCGCTTTTGGACGCGCGCGGCTGGCCGGCCGCGCGCGTCTTCGTTTGCCCCCCTTGGGATCGCCCGGCGCGGACCGGGGCTGGCATCCGGCGGCGGATCGGCAGATGGTGGTGTGCAAACGATCCCGCCGGAGACGCCCCGATGACCCAGACCGCCCCGCTCAACACCGACCGCATCTGGCAGCTGTGCGACGATAGCCGCGAGGCCTATGTGGCGCTTGCGAACCGCGTGTTCGACACGCCCGAGACGGCCTATGGCGAATATGCCTCGGCCGCGGCGCATCGCGACCAGCTCGCGGCGGCGGGGGCGCGGATCACCGAGGGCATCGCCGGCATCCCGACCGCGATGATGGGCGAATGGGGCGCCAAGGGCCCGGTGATCGCGGTGCTCGGCGAATATGACGCCCTGCCCGCGCTGGGGCAGGCGCCGGGCGTGGCGGCGCCGCAGCCCACCGGGGGCGCGGGCCATGGCTGCGGGCACAACCTGCTGGGCTCGGCCGCGATGCAGGCCGCCCATGCGATCGCGCTGTGGCTGGCCGAGACCGGCACCCCGGGCCGCGTGCGCTACTACGGCTGCCCGGCCGAGGAGGGCGGCGCCGCCAAGACCTTCATGGTCCGCGCCGGCGCCTTCGACGATGTCGATGCCGCGATCTCGTGGCACCCGGCCGACTATACCGGCGTGTTCGAGGCGGTCTCGCTTGCCAACACGCGGATCGACTTCACCTTCACCGGGCAGGCCGCCCATGCCGCCGCTTCGCCCGAGCTGGGCCGTTCGGGCCTCGACGCGGTCGAGCTGATGAATGTCGGCGTGAACTACCTGCGCGAGCACATGCCCGACGATGCCCGCGTGCACTACGCCTATCTCGACGCCGGCGGCGAGGCGCCGAACGTGGTGCAGGCCAAGGCCACGGTGCGCCAGCTGGTGCGCACGGCGCGGCTGGCCGAGCTTGGCCCGCTGGTCGCGCGGGTGCGCAGGATCGCCGAGGGCGCGGCGCTGATGACCGACACCACGGTCGAGGCGAAGATGGTCTCGGCCGTGTCGGACCTGCTGGAGAACACCGTGCTCGACCGGCTGATGGACGGGCACATCCAGCGGCTGGGCGCGCCGGACTTCGATGCCGAGGACGGCGCCTTCGCCGAGGCGATCCGCGACACGCTGACGCCCGAGCATGTCGCCGACACGTTCCGCCGCGCCGGGCGGCCGATCGACCGCGCGCTGCCGCTTGCCGATTTCGTGGTGCCGCTGGGGACGGCCCCGCGGATCTCGTCGGGCTCGACCGATGTCGGTGACGTCAGCTGGGCGGTGCCGACGGTGCAGGCCTGGGTCGCGACCTGCGCGATCGGGACGCCGTTCCACAGCTGGCAGCTGACCGCGCAGGGCAAGAGCCCGGCGGCGCACAAGGGCATGGTGCAGGCCGCGAAGATCATGGCCTGCGTCGGGCGCGATCTCTTTGCCGATGCGGGGCTTCTGGCCGCCGCCAAGGCCGAGCATGCCGGCCGGATCGCCCAGGAGCCCTATCGCTGCCCCCTGCCCCCCGAGGTCCTGCCGCCGCTGCGCCCCCGCCCCTGACGCCGCCGTCCCCGAAGCGCCCCGCGCCGGCACGACCCCGAGCGTCCCCACAGCACCGGCTGTCCAGACCGCCCGGACTGCCCACACCGCAGAGGCGCCACGGCGGGTTAGGTCAATGCCCTGGCACCCGGGACGCGCGGGCGTGGTCGGTCTGCGGCGGGACGGTCGATCGCCGTAGGGCGCCGCGCCTGGCAAGCGGTCCAATCATCGCCGCGGTCTGGAACGGGTTGCCGGACCGGCGCATGCGGGCGCCGGTCCTGTCGCAAGCGTGACCGGGTGACGGGCCTGCTTACCGGGCCGGGGTTTGCGCCACCGAGTTCGGGGCGGCCGCTCGGGCCGGGATCAGGACCCGGGACCGAGCCACGGGCCGGGGCGGCCGTCCACCGCCGCGCCGGCGGCCCCGGGGGAAGGCGTGGCGGGACGCGCCGGGGCATTCCCGCCCGGATCCCGGCCCGACCCGCCCGGAACGCGGCCCGCACGGAACCAAGCCCGGGCGGCAGGCCGATTGCCGGGGCCGCCCTGCCGCCGCAGGGGCGCGCGGTGCCCGGTCCCCGTCAGCCGGCGCGGCGCTGCGGGGGGGCGGTGGCGCTGCGCTCGGCCTCGGTGCGGAAGGCGATCATCGCCGACCACAGCCGCTGCGCCATTTCCTTCAGCGCCTCGTTCGCCCCCGCGGTCTGGTGCAGCATCATCTCGTTCTGCCGGGTCATGCGATCCAGCTGCTCGACCGTGGTGTTGATCTCGCCGACCGAACGCTCCTGCGCGGTCGCCTCCTCGGCCAGGCCGTTGATCTGGGTCGAGATCTGCGCGACGGCGCTGATGATCCGCTCAAGCTCGGTCACGGTGCGGTTCACCAGCTCGACCCCGGTCTTCACCTGCTGTCCCGACGCCTCGATCAGCGTGCCGATCTCCTTGGCGGCCGAGGAGGAGCGCTGGGCGAGGTCGCGAACCTCGGAGGCGACGACGGCGAAGCCGCGCCCCGCCTCGCCGGCCCGCGCCGCCTCGACGCCCGCGTTCAGCGCCAGAAGGTTGGTCTGGAACGCGATGTCGTCGATCACCGACAGGATCCGGCCGATCTGGTTCGAACTGGTCTCGATCGCGCTCATCGCCTGCAGCGATTCGGCGGCGACCGTGGCGCTCTTGCTCGCGGCCTGCCGCGCGCGGTCGGCAGAGCCGGCGGTGTCGCGGCTGACCTGCGCCGCCTGCCGCACCGACCCGGTGAGCGCGCTGATCGCGCTGACCGTCTCGCCGATCGCGCCCGCCTGCCGCCCCGATCCGGTGACCAGCTGCCCGGCCGTCGTCGCGATCTCGTCGATCTGGCCGCGGATGTCCGAGGCGCATTCGAGCGCCGTCACCACCGACCCCGACAACGTCGCGAGCGAGGCGTTGAAATCCTGCGCCAGCGCGGCATAGGCGGGCTCGTGCTGCGCGGCCAGCCGCACCGACAGATCGCCGCGCGCAAGTCCGGCGCAGGCCCGCGTCAGCTCGGCCACGAAGGCCTCCTGCCGCTGGGCCGTCGCCGCCCGCTCGGCCGCCAGCGTCCGCTCGGCCGCGAGCGCGGCGGCATCCGCCGCCCGGACCTCCTCGGCCTGGGCCTCGGCGCGCTGGGTCGCGGCCTGGGCGCGGGCCGCCTCGGCCTCGGAGGCGGCGCGCAGCGTCTCGGCCTCGCGCGTGCGGGCCTCGGCCTCGTCGCGGGCGCGCCCGGCCTCGTCCGAGACCCGCCGCAACCCGTCGAGCTTGGCGAGGTTCTCGGCCAGCAGGCGCTGGCGCTGGCGCACCACCACCATCAGCGCGACCGCCTCGACCGAGAACAGCCCGGCGTGCAGCGCGATCCGCTCGATGTTCTCGACCGCCTCGGTGCTGGGAAAGACCAGCACCGGATAGGCCAGCCCCAGCACCACCTGGTGCAGCACGGTCGAGACCACCACCACCAGCAGCGCGCGCACGTCGACGAGAATTGTCACCAGCGCGCAGACGGTGAAGAAGGCCATGTGGGTGTCGATGATCCAGCCGTTGCCGGCGAAGGCCGCGGTGAACGAGAAGCACTGCCCGATCATGCCCTGCGCGAGCATCGAGCGGCCCTGCCGGCTGTCCCCTGCCCCGAGCGCTGCGAGCGCCAGGGCCGCGAAGCCCCAGGCCGAGATCGTGGCGACCCAGAAGGCGCCGCCGGCATGCCAGGCGGCGACCGTGGTCGCGGTCGCGAACACCGCGGTGCCGACCGCGAGCACCTTCATCGCGGTCAGCCGCCCGGCGAAGGGCAGGTCGCTTTCGTCGTTGAAAAGATCGTGCAGGGTCATGCGCCGCAGATCCAGCGTGCGGCATCGGCATCGACGAGGAACCAGGCCCCGGCCTGCTGCAGGCGCGCGAACTGCGCGGTCTCGTCGACCGAGACCAGCGTGCCGAAAGGCGCACGCGTCGGCCCGATCAGCCGCGCCCGGCCGGCATCGGCAACCGCGGCCGGATCCGCCCAGGGCGGCACGACCATCAGCACCAGCCCCGCCTGCGCGGGGGCGGTGCCCGAAAGATGCGCCAGCGGCGTGACCACCAGCGACAGGACGGAAATCAGGATCTCTAGTTTCATCACCGGCCACCATGCCACCCGCCAGAAGCGATAGCCGGAAGCCGCTAAAAGTCTTTTAATCCGTGGCCGGATCAGTCGACCTGCCAGTCGTCGTCATGCGCCAGCGTCCCGATCGCCAGCCAGTCGGCGCGCACGCGCGCGACGCGGCTGTCGCCCCAGGTGCGGAACACCAGCGCGAATCCCTCGGCCGTCACCGCGTCGGCCGAGATGTCGGCGCGCTGGTTCGCCCGGCTGTCGGTGTCCCACATCGACAGCGACACCTGCACCACCGGCGGCTCGGCGAAGGGTTCGGAGAAGGCCACGATCCGGCGCATCTCGCGCGCGCCGGTCCCGGTCCACATCTCGCCGCCGTGCTGGAAGTCCGAGAACAGCACGACCGATCCGCGGTCGACGCCCATGGCGTGGCGCTCAAATCGTCTCATAGCCTCACCTTGTCGCTGAAATGCAGCAAGCCCCGGATGGCCGGGGCTTGCAAGCGTTCAGATCGTCGGGCCCGGGATCAGTCCGGGATCGAGGCCTGGTTCGGGTCGAGCCCGATATGGGTGCCCATGGCGACCATGTCGGCCAGCAGCTTGGCGGCGGCGGTCACCGCCTCCTCGCCGATCTCCTCGCGCGAGTGATGCGCTTCCTTGTGCGCGACCTTCGCCTCGGTGAGCATCTCGTTGAACACGTCCTGGCTCACCTCGCCGCGGGGCAGCGAACGCTCGGCCAGGACGGTGACGCCCTCGGGGCCGATCTCGGCGAAGCCGCCGGTCACGGCATAGTCGGTCGTGCCCTCGGCCGAGACGACGGTCAGGATGCCGGGCCGCAGGGTGGTGAGCGTCGGCGCATGGCCCGGCATGGCGGTGAGGTCGCCCTCCGCCCCCGGGATGCGCACCTCGCGCGCCTTCACGGAAGCAAGCTTCCGTTCCGGCGACACGAGGTCGAACTGCATCGTATCGGCCATCTAAGCCCCCTTACGCCGCCGCCGCGAGGCGCTCGGCCTTGGCGATCACCTCGTCGATGCCGCCGACCATGTAGAAGGCGGCTTCCGGCAGGTGGTCGTATTCGCCGGCGACAACCGCCTTGAACGACTTGATCGTGTCTTCCAGCGGCACCTGCTTGCCGTCGGCGCCGGTGAAGACCTTCGCCACGTCGAACGGCTGCGACAGGAAGCGCTGGATCTTGCGGGCGCGGGCCACCGTCAGCTTGTCCTCTTCCGACAGTTCGTCCATGCCGAGGATCGCGATGATGTCC
This sequence comes from Frigidibacter sp. MR17.24, assembly GCF_037095655.1. Taxonomy (NCBI): domain Bacteria; kingdom Pseudomonadati; phylum Pseudomonadota; class Alphaproteobacteria; order Rhodobacterales; family Paracoccaceae; genus Frigidibacter; species Frigidibacter sp. MR17.24. The sequence continues at coordinate 109,110 of NZ_JBAWKE010000009.1, read as the reverse complement.
TGCAGCGACTTGTAGCGCTGGAGGATCCCCTGCACCGAGCGGGCCACCGCATAGTGCTCTTCACCCACGATCTGCGGGTCCATCAGGCGCGAGGTCGAGTCGAGCGGGTCCACGGCCGGGTAGATGCCCAGTTCCGAGATCGCGCGTGACAGGGTGGTGGTCGCGTCGAGGTGGGCGAACGAGGTCGCCGGCGCCGGGTCGGTGAGGTCGTCGGCCGGAACGTAGATCGCCTGCACCGAGGTGATCGAGCCCTTCTTGGTCGAGGTGATCCGCTCCTGCAGCGCGCCCATGTCGGTCGCCAGCGTCGGCTGGTAGCCCACGGCAGACGGGATGCGGCCCAGCAGCGCCGACACTTCCGAGCCGGCCTGGGTGAAGCGGAAGATGTTGTCGACGAAGAACAGAACGTCGGTGCCCGAGGTGTCGCGGAACTGTTCCGCGATGGTCAGGCCGGTCAGCGCCACGCGGGCACGGGCCCCCGGGGGTTCGTTCATCTGGCCGTAGACCAGCGCCACCTTCGATTCGTCGAGCTTCTCGGGGTTGATGACGCCCGACTCGATCATCTCGTGGTAGAGGTCGTTGCCCTCGCGGGTCCGCTCGCCGACGCCGGCGAAGACCGAGAAGCCCGAGTGCACCTTGGCGATGTTGTTGATCAGTTCCATGATCAGAACCGTCTTGCCCACGCCGGCGCCGCCGAACAGGCCGATCTTGCCGCCCTTGGCGTAGGGGGCCAGCAGGTCGATGACCTTGATGCCGGTCACGAGGATCTCGGATTCGGTCGACTGGTCGTCGAACAGCGGCGCGGGCTGGTGGATCGCGCGGGTCTCGACGGCCGAGACCGGGCCCTTTTCGTCCACCGGCTCGCCGATGACGTTCAGGATGCGGCCCAGCGTCGCGTCGCCGACCGGCACCGAGATCGGGGCGCCGAGGTCGGAGACGGCGGCGCCGCGCACGAGGCCTTCGGTCGCGTCCATGGCGATGGCGCGGACGGTCGATTCACCGAGGTGCTGCGCGACTTCCAGCACAAGGCGCTTGCCGTTGTTGGTGGTCTCGAGCGCGTTGAGGATGGCGGGCAGGTGGTCTTCGAACTGGACGTCGACGACCGCGCCGATCACCTGCGTGACTTTGCCAGTGGGATTGGCCATGTGGAAATCTCCGGTTCGGTGTCAGAGCGCCTCGGCGCCCGAAATGATTTCGATGAGTTCTTTGGTGATCGCAGCCTGACGCGACCGGTTGTACTCGATGGTCAGCTTGTTGATCATGTCGCCCGCGTTGCGGGTGGCGTTGTCCATCGCGCTCATCCGTGCGCCCTGTTCCGAGGCCGCGTTCTCAAGCAGCGCCGCGAAGATCTGCGTCGCCACCGACCGCGGCAGCAGATCCGCCAGGATCGCCTCCTCGTCGGGTTCGTAGTCGTAAAGCGCCGCCGAGGCGTCGGCTTCCTTGGTCTCGACCACGGCCGGGATCACCTGCTGCGCGGTCGGGATCTGGCTGATCACCGAGGCGAAGCGGTTGTAGAAGATCGTGGCCACGTCGAACTCGCCGGCGGCGAAGCGCGCCAGCACGTCCTTCGAGATGCCCGAGGCCACGTCGTAGCCCATCTTCTTGACCGTGCTGAGGTCCACGTGACCCACGAACAGGTCGCCGTAGTCGCGGCGCAGCTGCTCGCGGCCCTTCTTGCCGACGGTGAGGATCTTCACCGTTTTGCCTTCGGACTTCAGCTTCTGGATGCGCTGGCGGGCCAGGCGCACGATCGTCGAGTTGAAGCCGCCGCACAGGCCCCGCTCCGAGGTCATGATGACCAGCAGGTGGGTCTTGTCGGCGCCGGTGCCGGCCAGAAGGCGCGGCGCGCCTTCCGAGCCCGCGACGGCGGTGGCGAGGGACGCCACCACCGCGTTCATGCGGTCTGCATAGGGACGCGCAGCCTCTGCGGCATCCTGCGCGCGGCGCAGTTTCGCCGCGGCGACCATCTGCATCGCCTTCGTGATCTTGCGCGTCGACTTGACGCTCGCGATCCGGTTCTTGAGGTCCTTAAGGCTGGGCATTCCCTGTCCTTATCGCTCAGGCGAAGGTCTTGGCGAAGTCGTCCAGCACCGCCTTGATCCGGTCCTCGGCCTCGCCCTTGATCTTCGGGTCGGTCGTGGTGATCCAGTCCAGCAGGTCGCGCTTCTGCGTCCGCAGGTAGGACAGCAGCCCCGCCTCGTACTTGCCCACGTCCTTGACCGCGACCTTGTCCAGGTAGCCCTGGGTGCCGGCGAAGATCACGACGACCTGCTCGGCGGTGGTCAGCGGCGCGTATTGCGGCTGCTTCATCAGCTCGGTCAGGCGGGCGCCGCGGTTCAGCAGCTTCTGCGTGGCGGCATCGAGGTCCGAGCCGAACTGGGCGAAGGCCGCCATCTCGCGGTACTGGGCCAGTTCCAGCTTGATCGGGCCGGCGACCGACTTCATCGCGTTGGTCTGCGCGGACGAGCCGACGCGCGACACCGACAGGCCGGTGTTCACCGCCGGGCGGATGCCCTGGTAGAACAGTTCCGATTCCAGGAAGATCTGGCCATCGGTGATCGAGATCACGTTGGTCGGGATGTAGGCCGACACGTCGCCGCCCTGGGTCTCGATGATCGGCAGAGCGGTCAGCGAGCCGGCGCCGAAGTCCTCGTTCAGCTTCGCCGAACGCTCGAGCAGGCGCGAGTGCAGGTAGAAGACGTCGCCCGGATAGGCTTCGCGCCCCGGCGGACGGCGCAGCAGCAGCGACATCTGGCGGTAGGCGACGGCCTGCTTGGAGAGGTCATCGTAGATGATCAGCGCGTGGCGGCCGTTGTCGCGGAAGAATTCCGCCATCGCGGTCGCGGCATAGGGCGCGAGGAACTGCATCGGCGCCGGGTCCGAGGCGGTGGCGGCCACGATGGTCGTGTACGCGATCGCGCCGGTTTCCTCGAGCTTCTTCACCAGCTGGGCAACGGTCGAGCGCTTCTGGCCGACGGCCACGTAGATGCAGTAGAGCTTCTTGCTCTCGTCATCGCCGGCGGCTTCGTTGTACGACTTCTGGTTCAGGATCGTGTCGAGCGCGATCGCGGTCTTGCCGGTCTGGCGGTCGCCGATGATCAGCTCGCGCTGGCCGCGGCCGACGGGGATCATCGCGTCGACCGACTTCAGGCCGGTCGCCATCGGCTCGTGCACCGACTTGCGCGGGATGATGCCGGGGGCCTTCACGTCGGCGATGCGACGCTCGGAGAACATGATCGGGCCCTTGCCGTCGATCGGGTTGCCCAGCGCGTCGACGACGCGGCCCAGCAGGCCCTCGCCGGCGGGGACGTCCACGATCGACTTGGTGCGGGTGACGGTGTCACCTTCCTTGATCTCGCGGTCCGAGCCGAAGATCACGACACCGACGTTGTCGAGTTCGAGGTTCAGCGCCATGCCCCGGACGCCGCCGGGGAATTCGACCATTTCACCGGCCTGGACATTGTCCAGACCGTGGACACGGGCAATCCCGTCGCCGACCGACAGCACGCGGCCGACTTCGGCCACCTCGGCCTCCTGGCCGAAATTCTTGATCTGCTCCTTGAGGATCGCAGAGATCTCGGCAGCTTGGATTCCCATTATCCGACCTCTTTCATGGCATTCTGAAGATTGGCGAGCTTCGAGGCGACCGAGGTGTCGATCATCTTCGAGCCGACCTTGACGACGAGACCGCCGATGAGGGCTTCATCAACGGTGGTGTTCAGTTTCACGGTCTTGCCGACCGTGTTCGACAGCGCGGCGGCCAGGCGGGCCGACTGCTCGTCGGTCAGGGGCTGGGCGGCACGGACGTCGGCGGTGATCTCGCCCTTCTCGGCGGCGATCATGTCCTCGAGCTTGGCCAGCAGCGCCGGCAGCACGAACAGCCGCCGCTTCGAGGCCAGCAGCTGCAGCGTGTTCGCCACGACGGGCCCGAGGCCCATCTGCGACGCCACCGCGCCGATGCCCCGGCCCTGCGCCTCGCGGCCGTAGACCGGCGAGGTGATCAGGTCGCGCAGGTCGGCGCTGTCGGCGAGCGCCTGCGAAAGCGACGCGGTGTCGGCTTCGAGCTGGGCGAGCGCGCCTGCCTCCTTGGCAAGGTCGAAGACGGCCGTCGCGTAGCGCGCGGCGATGCTAGCGGAGATCGAAGCTGGTTCGGACACGTCCACCCTTCCGTTTCATGGTACCCCGACACCCCCGCGCACGCGCAGGGGAAGGGCGTTCCGTGGCCTCGCACGGCTGCAGCGATCCGCATTAGGCCGAAATTCCGGGCGAGGATGTAGCAGAGCCTCGGGCATGTCGCAACCGCGAAGGTCAACAGAAAGTTACTGCAAAAGCGCGGGAAATCAGTCCCTTGCCCCCGCCCCGTCCGAAGGTGTGAAAAAACCCTGCGACAGTTGGGGCGCTAACGGCGTTCGCGCGCGCGGAATCTGTACATGAGAGCGATTTTTCGCCCGGTTTTCGGGCAGTGATTCAACCCCCTGCCCGTTCCGGTCGCCCCTGCCGCCGCCGCCCCGCGCGGGACCGTCGGCGGGCGGGCGCTCAGACCGGGTCGGCGGCGGGGGCCGGCAGGCCCTCGAGCGCCTTCAGCGGCCGCTTCACCGCCGCCGCGAGGCCCGGCCGGGTCGGCGCCTGCACCTGCTTGGAGACCTCGATCATCACCACGCCGCTGGCGAAGACGGTCGAGATCCGGGTGCCCAGGCGTTCCCACATCGGCGCGGTGCGCAGCCAGAACCGGCGCGAGGTCGGCGGGATGTAGAGCGCGGCGGCATGGCGTTCGGTCGCGAAGCCCGCCTTGCGCAGCGCCCCGTCGAGCTGGCCCGAGGTATAGGGCCGGCCCGAGCCGAAGGGCGTGCGGTCCGAGCGCGACCACAGGCCCGCGCGGTTGGGCACGATGAAGATCGCCCGCCCCCCCGGCCCCAGCACCCGGCGGCATTCCTCGAGCAGCGCCTGCACGTTGTCCGACCCCTCGAGCCCGTGCATCACGATCAGCTTGTCGATCATGCCGGTGTCGATCGGCCAGGTCATCTCCTCGCACAGGACCGAGACGTTGGGCAGCCCGGCCGGCCAGGGCATCACCCCCTGCGGCGCGGGCATCAGCCCGATCACCCGCCGCGCATCGCCGAGATAGGGACGCAGCAGCGGCACCGCGAAGCCGTAGCCCGCGACGGTCTGGCCCGAGGCCTCGGGCCACAGTTGCGTGACCCGGTCGCGGATCGCCTTCTGGGCGACCCGGCCCAGCTGGGTCCGGTAATAGAAGTTCCTCAGATCGAGGACGTCGAGATGCATTGAACCTTCCGGTCCGGTTGGGCACAGTCGCCCCCCACCATAGACGCATCCGAAGGGAACGCCATGCTCGAGCTTCTGACCATCCCCTGCCTTTCGGACAATTACGCCTTCCTCGTCCACGATCCGGCCACGGGCGGGACCGCCTGCGTCGACGTGCCCGAGACCGCGCCGATCCTCGCCGCGCTGGCCGGGCGCGGCTGGACCCTGACCGACATCCTGATCACCCACCACCACCCCGACCATGTCCAGGGCGTCGACGCGCTGCGCGCGGCGACCGGCGCCCGGGTGACCGGCGCCGCCGCCGACAGCCACCGCCTGCCGACGCTCGACCGCGCGGTGATGGCGGGCGGCCGGTTCGAGCTGTTCGGGCAGGAGGTCGCGGTGATCGACGTCTCGGGGCACACGGTCGGGCACATCGCCTTCCACATGCCCGGCCCCGGCTGGGCCTTCACCGGCGACAGCCTGATGGCCTGGGGCTGCGGGCGGCTGTTCGAGGGCACGGCGCCGATGATGTGGGACTCGCTCTCGCGGCTCGCCGTTCTGCCGCCGGAAACGGTGATCTGTTCCGGCCACGAATACACGCTGTCCAATGGACGGTTCGCGCTGACCATTGAACCGGAGAATCCCGCGCTTATATCGCGCCTCGCTGCGACGGAAGCGGCGCGCGCCGAAGGTCGGCCCACGGTCCCGTCGACGCTGGAAGAGGAACTGGCCACGAACCCGTTCCTGCGTGCGGGCAACTTCCAAGTAAAATCGTCACTGGGAATGGAAAAAGCCACGGACGCCGAGGTTTTCGGCGAGATCCGGGGCCGCAAGGACCGGTTCTGACGCTTAATGCGGCGGGCCGGGAATGCCGCGCCGCGGAAAGGCCGGGACCGCGTTCACATTTTGCGTCAGGTCGGTGGGCACACGCGAAATCCGCGAAAAAGCACTTGAAGCCCGGCTCTTTCCACCGAACTTTAAAAGTATGAGGCCAAGGTCGTTCAGGTAGACCCCAGCGGTCCGCCCCTCGACCATGAGGAAAGGAGCACGCGCGTGCCGTCGTTTTCGAACACTCTCGAGCAGGCCATCCATGCAGCCCTTGCGCTGGCGAACACCCGCCGGCACGAACTGGCGACGCTGGAACACCTGCTTCTGTCGCTGATCGATGAACCCGACGCGGCCAAGGTGATGCGTGCCTGCAACGTCGATCTCGACGAGCTGCGCCGCACCCTGTCGGATTTCATCGACGATGATCTGTCGACCCTCGTCACCGATGTCGAAGGGTCCGAGGCGGTGCCGACCGCCGCCTTCCAGCGCGTGATCCAGCGCGCGGCGATCCACGTCCAGTCCTCGGGCCGAACCGAGGTGACGGGCGCCAATGTTCTGGTGGCGATCTTCGCGGAACGCGAGTCGAACGCCGCCTATTTCCTGCAGGAGCAGGACATGACCCGCTACGACGCGGTCAACTTCATCGCCCATGGCGTGGCCAAGAACCCCTCCTTCGGTGAAAGCCGCCCCGTGTCGGGCGCGTCCGAGGAAGAGGCCGAACAGGCGGCTTCGCAGTCGGCGCCCACCGGGGAAGCGAAGGAGTCGGCCTTGGCGAAGTACTGCGTCGATCTCAACCAGAAGTCCAAGAAGGGCGAGGTCGATCCCCTGATCGGCCGGGAGCACGAGGTGGAGCGCTGCATCCAGGTGCTCTGCCGCCGGCGCAAGAACAACCCGCTCCTGGTGGGTGACCCGGGCGTCGGCAAGACCGCGATCGCCGAGGGCCTCGCGCTCAAGATCACCCGCGGCGAGACGCCCGACATCCTGGCGGGCGCCACGATCTTCTCGCTCGACATGGGCGCGCTGCTGGCGGGCACCCGCTATCGCGGCGATTTCGAAGAGCGGCTGAAGGCGGTGGTGAAAGAGCTTGAGGATCACCCCGACGCGATCCTGTTCATCGACGAGATCCACACCGTGATCGGCGCCGGCGCCACCTCGGGCGGGGCGATGGACGCCTCGAACCTGCTCAAGCCCGCGCTGGCCGGCGGCAAGCTGCGCTGCATGGGCTCGACCACCTACAAGGAGTTCCGCCAGCACTTCGAGAAGGACCGCGCCCTGTCGCGCCGGTTCCAGAAGATCGACGTGAACGAACCCTCGGTCGAGGATTCGATCAAGATCCTGATGGGGCTGAAGCCCTATTTCGAAAGCCACCACGACATCCGCTACACCCAGGATGCGATCAAGACCGCGGTCGAGCTGTCGGCGCGCTACATCAACGACCGCAAGCTGCCCGACAAGGCGATCGACGTGATCGACGAGGCCGGCGCCGCCCAGCACCTGATGTCCGACAGCAAGCGTCGCAAGACGATCTCGGCCAAGGAGATCGAGGCCGTCGTCGCCAAGATCGCCCGCATTCCGCCCAAGAACGTCTCGAAGGACGATGCCGAGGTGCTGCGCGACCTGGAAAAGACGCTCAAGCGGGTGGTCTTCGGCCAGGACAAGGCGATCGAGGCGCTCAGCTCGGCGATCAAGCTGGCGCGGGCCGGCCTGCGCGAGCCCGAAAAGCCGATCGGCAACTACCTGTTCGCCGGCCCGACCGGTGTCGGCAAGACCGAGGTGGCCAAGCAGCTGGCGGATTCGCTGGGTGTGGAGCTGCTGCGCTTCGACATGTCGGAATACATGGAGAAGCACGCGGTCAGCCGCCTGATCGGCGCGCCTCCGGGCTATGTCGGCTTCGACCAGGGCGGCATGCTGACCGACGGCATCGACCAGCACCCGCATTGCGTGCTGCTGCTTGACGAGATCGAGAAGGCGCATCCGGATGTCTACAACATCCTGCTGCAGGTGATGGACCACGGGAAGCTGACCGACCACAACGGTCGCCAGGTCGACTTCCGCAACGTGATCCTGATCATGACCTCGAACGCCGGCGCGTCGGACATGCAGAAGGCGGCGATCGGCTTCGGCCGCGACAAGCGCGAGGGCGAGGACACCGCCGCGATCGAGCGGACCTTCACGCCCGAGTTCCGCAACCGTCTGGACGCGGTGATCAGCTTCGCGCCGCTCGGCAAGGAGATCATCCTGCAGGTGGTCGACAAGTTCGTGCTGCAGCTCGAGGCCCAGCTGATGGACCGCGGCGTGCATATCGAGCTGACGCCCGAGGCCGCCGCCTGGCTGGGCGACAAGGGCTACGACGACAAGATGGGCGCGCGCCCGCTCGGCCGCGTGATCCAGGAGCACATCAAGAAGCCGCTCGCCGAGGAACTGCTGTTCGGCAAGCTGACCAAGGGTGGCGTGGTCCATGTCCGCCTCAAGGACGACCAGATCGTGCTCGAGGTCGACGAACCGGGAAGCCCGCGCCTCTCGGGCTCGAAACCGCGGCTGCTCACGGCCGAGTGACAGCGGCCCGCTGAAACGACACGACACCCGCGGCAGCGATGCCGCGGGTGTTTTTCTGCCACCGCGCCAAACCCTTGCCGCAATCGCCCGACACAGCTTTGTCGTGATCGGTGACGGAGGTCGGGGATGCGCGTGGCAGTCTGCGTGGATGGGGACAACCTCGGCCCCTGGGCCGCGGGACAGGTCCGGGCGATCGCCGCACCGCTGGGCCGGCTCGACACGCTGCGCACCTATGGCGACGCCACCCGCGCCGCGGGCTGGCTGGCCGAACCCGGCTTCCACTTCGTCCATGCCGGCTGCGGCAAGAATGCCTCGGACCTCGCGCTCGGCGTCGATGCGATGGACCTGGCCCTGGCCGAGCGGTTCGACATCCTCGTCATCGCCAGCTCGGACGGGGACTTCTCGCACCTGGCCACGCGCCTGCGCGACCGGGGCCGCACCGTCCACGGCATCGGCGAAGCGAAGACCCCTGCCCGATTCCGCGCGGCCTGCTCCCGGTTCCACCAGATCGCCCCGACCGTGACGACGCTCCGACCGCCCGCCACCCAGCCCACCCAGGGCGGGCCTGACCCCATACCGCAGGCGCTCCACGCACGGGTGCACGCGATCGTCAAGGCCGCCTGCAAGGACGGCGGGCCGGGTATCGCGATCACCGACCTGAACGCGCGCCTGCACGCCGAGGCCCGCTTCAGCATCTCGCAGCATCCCAGCCGGAGCTGGCGCGCCTATTTCAGCGCCCGCGCCAGCATCTACGCCATCGACCGCACCACGCCGGGCCAGGCGCTGGTACGGCTGTGCGATCGCCCCTTGCCGCCGGTGGCCGCCGCCGACTAGATCCGGGGCCATGCTGACGCTCGACAGGATCATCTCGGACCGCGGCTCGAAATACGCGGTCTCCGGCGCGCCCTGCGGCTCCGAAGCCGAGGCCCGCGCGCTGGTGGCGGAGCTGTGCCGCGCCAAGCGCTTCGCCAAGGCCACGCATCACAGCTGGGGGCTGATCACGCCCGATGGCCCGGTGAAGAACGACGACGGCGAGGCCGGCGCGGGCCAGGTGATCCTGCGCATGCTCGAGCGCGAGGGGCTGACGGGCCACGTGGTCATCGTCACCCGCTGGTACGGCGGCAAGCACCTCGGCGGCGACCGATTCCGCCATGTCCAGGACGCGGTGCGCCTCTACCTCGACCACCCGGACCGGCCGCGGGCATAGGCCGGTGGCGCAGGGGGGTGCGGGGGG
>NZ_JBAWKE010000009.1:68461-99141 GCF_037095655.1 Frigidibacter sp. MR17.24 | reverse complement strand
CCCCCCCCCCCCCCCCCCCCCCCCTTGCGTCACCGTCTCAGCGCTCGGTCAGCTTCAGCTCGATGCGCCGGTTCGCCGCCCGCGCCTCGGGGCTGTCGCCCTCGGCCACCGGCCGGTACTGCCCGAAGCCCGTCGCCGCCAGCCGCTGCGGCGCAAAGCCAAGCCCGTCGATCATGTAGCGCACGACCGACAGCGCCCGGGCCTGCGACAGCTCCCAGTTGTCGCGATAGCGCCCGCTGCCCGACAGCGGCGTCGTGTCGGTGTGGCCGTCGACGCGGATGATCCAGTCGATGCTGTCGGGGATCTCGCTGGCGATGTCGTTCAGGATCGAGGCGACGCCCGCGATCTGCGAGCGTCCCTCGGCCGACAGGTCGGCCGAGCCGGGCTCGAACAGCACCTCGGACGAGAACACGAAGCGGTCGCCCACCACCCGCACGCCCTCGCGCCCGTCCAGAAGCTGCGACAGCCGCGCGAAGAATTCCGAGCGGTAGCGGCGCAGGTCCTTGGCCTCGGCCTCCAGCCGCTCGCGCTCGGCCTCCTCCAGCGCCGCGCGGCGGCGCTGCTCGGCCGCGACCTGCGCCAGCGCCGAGTTCAGCTGCGCCCCCAGGTTCTCGATCTGCACCTTGGCCGCGCTGTCGCGGTCGGCCGAGGCATCGAGCAGCGACTGCAGCCCCTGCAGCTGCGACCGCAGCGCGTTCACCTGCTCGTTCAGCAGCGCGAGCCGGCGCTGGCCGTCGGCCGAGACCTGCTGTTCCTGCGCCAGCCGCGCCCGCGCCTCGGCCAGCAGCGCCGCCTGCCGCTCGGCCTCGCTGCCCTGCACCCCCTCGAGATCCTTCTTCGCCGCCTCCGCCGCCGCCAGCAGCGTCAGCGTCTCCTCGGCGCGCCGGCGGCTGTCCTCCAGCGCAAGCGTCATCGCCGTCAGCTCGTCCTCGGAACTCGCCAGCCGCTCGCGCAGCGCCGCGGCCGCCGCGGCATCGGCCAGCCGCGCCGCCTCCTGGTCCGAAATCGCCTGCTGCGCCTGCGCCAGCGCCGTGGCGGCGGCATCGCCCTTCTGGCGCAGGTCCGCGACCAGCGCCTCGAGCGCCTCGCGCCGGGCCGCGGCCAGCCGCGCGGCTTCGGTCTGGGCATCGATCTCGCTGCGCGCCTGCGCCAGCGCCGCGGCGGCGGTATCGCGCTCGCCCCGGGCCGCGTCGCGGTCCGAGATCAGCGCCGCCACCTGCGCCTCGAATTCGGTGATCCGGCCCTGCGCCGCCTGCAGCTGGTCGGACTGCGCCGCGATCTGGGCGTTCAGGGTGGTGATCAGCCGGGTCTGGCGGTCGGCCTCGGCCTGGGCCGCGTCGAGCCCGCCCTGCAGTTCGGCCACACGCGACCGCTCCAGCCCCAGCGCATCGGCAAGCGAGGCGACCTGGTCGCCCAGCGACGACAGCTCGCTCGCCTGGCTCGAGATCCGGTCGCGCAGCACCGACTGCACCACCGTGAAGATCGTCACGATGAACATCAGCACCATCAGCAGCGTCGTCACCGCGTCGACGAAGCCTGGCCAGATGTTGGAATGCGCCCCCCCGCGACGGCGCCGCGACGACAGCGCCATCTCAGCCTCTCCGCCCGGTCAGCGCCTCGTGCGTGGTCAGCCCGCGCACCGCGCGCGTGAGCGCGGCCAGATCGCCGCGCAGCTCGCCCACCGCCTCCTGCCGGCCCGCCGCGACCTCCTCGAGCAGTCGCAGCAGCTGCACGTCGATCGAGCGCAGGCGCATCCGGGTCTCGGCCTCGCCATAGGGCCCGTCCTCGGTCGCGCCGCGTTCCAGCAGCTCCGCGATCCGCTCCTGCCCCGCCGCGATGCGCACGAGATGCTGGTCCGAGGCCGTCCCGGCCTCGAGCGTGCGCGTCAGCCGCTCGACGCTGTCCGACAGCTGCGACAGCCGGTGGTCCACCGCGACGCCGGCCTCGGCATTGCGCGCGACCAGTTCCTGCAGCGCGCCCATCTGCTCGGCCATGTAGTCGACGACCTGCGCGAGCGACCCCGCGTCGCCGCCCTCGCCGCTGGCGAAGGACAGCCGCGAGATCGTCGTCAGCCATTCCTCAAGCTCGCGGTAGAACCGGTTCTGCCCGTGGCTCGCGAACAGCTCGAGCAGCCCCACCACCAGCGAGCCCGCAAGCCCCAGAAGCGAGGACGAGAAGGCCGTGCCCATGCCGCCCAGCTGCGATTCCAGCCCGTGCATCAGCCGGTCGAACACCGCCATCGGGTTCTCGTCGCCCTGCGGGGCCAGGTCGCGGATCGTCTGCACCACCGCCGGAACCGTCGTCGCCAGCCCGTAGAACGTGCCCAGAAGACCAAGGAAGATCAGCAGGTTGGCAAGGTAGCGCGTGATGTCGCGCCCCTCCTCGATCCGGTCCTCGACGCTTTCGAGGATCGTGCGCGCCGACGAGGCGGCGATCTGGCTCGACCGCGCGCGCCCGCGCAGCAGCCCCGCCAGCGGCGCCATCAGCGTCGGCGGATGCGCCGCCGCGCCCTCGCGCCCCGAGACGAAGCGGTCGATCCAGGCCACGGATTTCGCCAGCTGGTAGACCTGCCAGAAGCAGGTCAGCACCCCCAGCACGAAGACGAACAGGATCGTGCCGTTCAGCCAGGGGTTCGAGGCGAAGACCGACATCACCTGCGCCAGGATCAGCCAGGCGCCGGCCACCACCAGCGCGCAGACCACCAGCATCAGCACCGCCTGCCGCACCGGCTGCGAGAAGAACGGCCGCGGCTGGGTCAGGATCCGGTCCTTCAGACCACGCGCAGGGTCGGCCACAGGGGAGGTCGGGCCAGGAGGTGGGCTCTGCATGTCTCGCTTTCCGGCGGTTTGGGGAATCATAGCGAAACGCCCCCGCGCCCGCCAATCTTAATCGCTTGATAACCCTGATGCGCCGCCGGTTTCGCCCGCAGCCAGATGCCGCACCCGCGCGGCCAGCCAGTCCAGGTCCGGGTCGCCCAGCCCCAGCGCATCAAGGTGGCTTTGCGTGTTCCACAGGTAGTCGCGGTTCGGCCCCCGCCCGCCGGTCGCGCCGAGGATCACCTGCGCCTGCCGCTCCAGCGTCAGGTCGCCGCAATACTGCCGGTGGCCGGGATCGACGACATAGGCCAGCGCCCGCACCGACCGGCCATCGGTCAGCGCCAGCTCGACCTCGCGCTCGAGATAGGCCGACGAGACCAGCTCGCGCTCGCGCAGGTAGGCCAGCGTCTCGGCCTCGGCCCCCGGCGCGACCTTCAGCGCAAGGCCCAGACAGGCGCGCCCGGGCGCGGCATCCAGCGCAAGCACCAGGCCCGGGTTGGCCTCGGTGCCGCGGTGGTGGATCGACCACATGCAGAAGCTGCGGTGCCAGTCGGGCAGGCGCGCGGCCACCTGCTCGGCCACCGGGAACCCCGGCTGCCAGATCAGCGATCCGTATCCGAACACCCACATGTCAGCACCCCGCCCCGTTTCCCGCCCTGTTCGCCGCCCGCCCGCGGCTGTAAAGCTTGCGACCGGACAGGAGGCCCCGCCTGTCCCCGTCCGGCCCCGCCGCAGCGCAGCCCGACCAAGCGCAGGCCCGATCAAGAGGAAACTCCCGCCGATGGCAACCCCCTTCCCCCGATCGCTGAAGGCGATGATCTGGCTGCTCGCGCTGCTGGCCCTGGGCTGGTCGGCCTATTGGGTCGCGGGATCGCGGCTGGTGCTGCAGGGCGCGCGGGCGGCGCTGGCGCAGGCGGTGGCGGCGGGGCGGGCCGACCCGGCAGAGCTGTCGATCGCGGGCTTTCCGAACCGCTTCGACCTGACCGCGCAGCCGATCGTCCTGCGCAGCGCCGGGAACTGGGCCGAATGGCAGGCGCCGCGGATCGATCTCTATGCGCTGGGCTGGCGGCCGAACCGGGTGATCTTCGACCTGCCGGCGGCGCAGCGGCTGCGCCTCGGGCGGCTGTCGGCCCGGCTTCAGGTCGCGGCCGCCCGCGGCTCGGTCGCGGTCGGCTTCTCGCCCGCGCTGCCGCTCGAACAGGCCGTGCTGGTGACCGGGCCCGGCGAGATCCGCGCCGAGGCGGCCGCGGCCGAGGGGCCGATCACCGCCTTCGACAGCCTGCGGCTGGCGACCCGCGCCACCGACGCGACCGGCCTGCGCCAGCAGCTCGGGCTCGAGATCGCGAACCTCGCGCTGCCGGCGGCGGTGCAGGCGCAGATGGGCGCCCTGCCCGCGCGCATCGACCGGCTGCATGCCGACGTGACGGTGACGCTGCCCGCGCCGATCGACCGCGCGGCGCTGAGCGGGCCGCTGCCGCGCCCGCAGGCCTTCGAGGTGACCGACCTGTCGCTGGCGCTGGGGCCGGCCACGCTTGCGGCCAGCGGGCAGCTCTCGCTGGGGGCCGATGGCGTGCTCGACGGCGCGCTGCAGCTCGAGGCGGCGAACTGGAACGACCTGCTGACCCTCGCCGTCGCCAGCGGGCTGGTCGATCGCGACATCGCGCGCACCTACGGCCGCGCGCTCGACGGGCTGGCGCAGCTGACCGGCGCCCGCGACGGGCGGCTGCAGGTGCCGCTGACGATCAGCAAGGGGTTCATGTCTCTCGGGCCGCTGCCGCTGGGCCCGGCCCCGCGGCTGCCGCCGGCGCAGGGGCTTTAGCGGCAATAGGCGCTGCGGGCGCGCGGCGCGGTGTCGAGGTGGATGTGGTCCTCGTGGAACCCGTCCGATCCGGGGCCGAGCACGGTGCCGAACGGACCGCAGGCGGCATCGTGGATCCGCCTGAGCACCTTGCCCGCCTCGGGCGCGCGCCAGTCGGCGCTGACGCTCAGCACCCGGCCGTCGGCCAGCGTCAGCCCCGAGACGTCGACCGCCTTGCCGCGCCCGTGCTCGCTGACCTTGGCGCCGGGCTGGTTGTTGCGCGGCCGGCAGGTGTAGGAGCCCGCGATCTCCAGCCGGGCAAGCCCGCCGCCCATCCGCCCCACCGCCGGCTTCACCGCGCGCTCGACCCAGGTGTCGAGCGTGCGCGCGGTCTGGCAGTCGATCTCGGCGGGCAGCGACAGCGCGATGCCCGAGACCGAGGTCACGCGCACGCCGTCGCTCAGCCCGCAGCCCTTCACCGGCTCGACCTTGTCGGCGATCGGCACGCCGCGGATCGAGGTGACGCCGCAGACGAAGCCGCCGGGCCCGCGCTCGACCGCGCGGCCGGGCGGCATCGCGGTCGGGGTGACGACCTCGGTCGGGCTTTCCGGGCGGTGGGCGGGGCGCCCCTCGGGGCGGGGCGAGCGGAAGGGGATCGTCGCGCCGCCGCCGATCCCGGCGCCGATCCCGGCCTCGGGGGCGCCACCGTCGGGCGTGGGCGCCGCCTCCGCCTCGGGGCGGGCCGGCGCGACCGGGAAGGCCGCGAGCGACCCCGCGCCGGGGCGGATGCCGGCGGCGATGCTTGCCCGTTGCGGCGGCGCGCCGGGCGCGGCACCCGGGCTCGGGTCCTTGGCGTCCGCGCCCGGCGGCCGGGCCCGCGGCCGGACGCCGGTGAAGGCCAGCGGCTGCGCGGGCGGCGCGGCGACAGGCTCAGGGCTGGCGGCGGGACTGGGGGCGGGTGTCACCGGCCGGGGACCGGGAAAGACGAGGCTCGCCGTGGGGCGCGACGGCACGACCGCGGGCGCCGCGGTGTCCGCCGCAGTGTCGGTCGCAGTGTCCGCCGCGCGCTCGGGCGCCGCCTGCGGGCGCGGCGAGCGCTGCGGCGCGGTGCCCTCGCCCGCGGCCAGCGCGAGCATGGGCACGGCCGCAAGCAGCACCGCCAGCAGGTGCCGGCGGCCGCGCGGGCTCATGCCTCGGCCTTGACGGCTCCGCGCCCGAAGTCCGGCGCCGCCGTATCCTGCCCCGCCTCGATGATGCCGCGGCGGATCGCGCGGGTGCGAGTGAAATAGTCGAACAGCTGCTCGCCGTCGCCCATGCGGATCGCGCGCTGCAGCGCGAACAGCTCCTCGGTGAAGCGTCCGAGGATTTCCAGCGTCGCGTCCTTGTTGGTCAGGAACACGTCGCGCCACATCGTCGGGTCCGAGGCCGCGATCCGGGTGAAGTCGCGGAAGCCCGAGGCGGAATACTGGATCACCTCGGAGTTCGACACGCGTTCCAGGTGGTCGGCGACGCCGACCATCGTGTAGGCGATCAGGTGCGGCGTGTGCGACACCACCGCCAGCACGAGGTCGTGGTGGTCGGCCTCCATCGTGTCGACCTTGGCGCCGATCCCCTCGAGCAGCGCGCGCAGCCGGTCGGTCGCGGCGGGCGCGGCTTCCTCGACCGGGGTCAGCAGCCACCAGCGGTTGCGAAACAGCGTGGCGAAGCCCGACCGCGGCCCCGAATGCTCGGTCCCCGCCAGCGGGTGGCCGGGAATGAACTGCACGCCCTCGGGCAGGTGCGGGCCCACCGCCTCGATCACGGCGCGCTTGACCGATCCGACGTCGGTGACGGTGGCGCCGGGCGCCAGATGCGGGCCGATCTCGGCCGCGACCGCGCCCATCGCGCCCACCGGCACGCACAGCACGACCAGATCGGCGCCCTGCACCGCCTCGGCCGCCGTGGCGCAGACCCGATCGACGAACCCGACCTCGCGCGCGGCGTCGCGGGTCTCGGCCGAGCGGGCATGGCCGACGATCTCGCCGGCAAGTCCCGCGGCCTTCATCGCATGGCCCATCGACGAGGCGATCAGACCAAGGCCGATCAGCGCGACGCGGTCGTAGATCCGGCTCATGCGCCCTGACCCGTTCCCGAACCGGATCCCTGCCCGGATCCCTGCCCGGCACCCGCCGGCGCCGCGATCCCCGGCCCGCCATCAAGCGGCGTCGCGGCGGCCTGCTCGGCGGTGGCGCGGGCCTTGAACAGGCCGACGGCATGGGCGACCCGGCGGCACGAGGCCTCGTCGCCGACGGTAATGCGCAGGCAGTTGGGCAGGTTGTAGCTCGTCACCCGGCGCACGATCAGGCCCTGGCTCTGCAGCCAGAGATCGCAGGCCTCGGCCTCGGCCGGATCAGCGAAGCGCGCGAGGATGAAGTTCGCCGTCGAGGTATCTGACGGCACACCCTTTTCCATCAAAGCTTCAGCAAGCCACGCCCGCATCCGCGTGTTCTCGGCGCGGCAGCGGTCGATATGGTCCTGATCGCGCACCGCGGCCTCGGCGACCTCGAGCTGGGCCGAGGACAGGTTGAACGGGCCGCGGATGCGGTTGAGCACGTCGATGATCTCGCGCGAGGCATAGCCCCAGCCGATGCGCAGCCCGCCGAGACCGTAGATCTTCGAGAAGGTGCGCGTCATCATCACGTTCGCCCGCGTCGTCGCAAGCCAGGCGCCGCCGTCATAGGCCGGGACATATTCGGCATAGGCCCCGTCGAGCACCAGGATCGCGCCGGCCGGCAGGCCGTTCGCCAGCCGCTCGATCTCGGCCAGGCCGATCATCGTGCCGGTCGGGTTGTTGGGGTTGGCGATGAAGACGAGCTTGGTGCGCGGCGTGCAGGCCGCGAGGATCGCGTCGACATCGGTCACCCGGTCGCGCTCCTTCACCTCGACCGGCGTCGCGCCGGCGGCGAGCGTCGAGACGCGATAGAGCAGGAAGCCGTGCTCGGTGAAGATCACCTCGTCCCCGGGGCCGGCATAGGCTTGGCACATCAGGTTGAGGATCTCGTCCGAGCCGACGCCGCAGATGATCCGGTCGGGATCGAGCCCGTGCACGTCGCCGATCGCCTGGCGCAGGCTGCGGTGGTCGGTCGAGGGGTAGCGGTGCATCCGGTGGACGGCGCGCAGGAACGCTTCCTTGGCCTTCTCGCTCGCGCCGAACGGGTTCTCGTTCGACGACAGCTTGATCGCGTCCGACACGCCCGAGACATGCGAGGCACCCCCCTGGTAAAGGGCGATGTCCATGATGCCGGGCTGCGGCTGGATGCGGTCTGACATGGGGCGACTCCGATTTCCCCGCCCTTCTATCGGTGCCGCCGGGGTGAATCCAGCTGCATCTGCCCGCGCCGGCCCGCCCGGCCCGGGCGTTGCAGATCGGCCTGCGGCCGTGCCTCCGGCGGGGATATTTGGACAAAGTCGAAGGCAGTCTCGACTTTGTCCAAATATCCCGGGGGTGAATGGACCGAAGGTCCAGAGGGGGCAGCGCCCCCTCTCTCTGCCCTGCCCAGCCAAAGCGAAAGGGCCGCACCCTGCGGCGCGGCCCTTCCTGAAACTCTCGCTGACCCGGGGATCAGTTCTGGGCGTAGAATTCGACGACCAGGTTCGGTTCCATGACGACCGGGTAGGGCACGTCCGACAGGCCCGGGGTGCGCACGAAGGTCGCGGTCATCTTCGAGTGGTCGACTTCCAGGTAGTCCGGGACGTCGCGCTCGGCCGACTGGGCGGCCTCGAGGACGATGGCGAGCTGCTTCGAACGGTCACGGACGGCGACGACATCGCCTTCCTTGACGCGGTACGAGCCGATGTTGACGCGCTTGCCGTTCACGGTGACGTGGCCGTGGTTCACGAACTGGCGGGCGGCGAAGACGGTCGGCACGAACTTGGCGCGGTAGACGATCGCGTCCAGGCGGCGCTCGAGCAGGCCGATCAGGTTCTCGGTGGTCTCGCCCTTGACGCGCTCGGCCTCGGCGAAGATCTTGCGGAACTGCTTCTCGGTCAGGTCGCCGTAGTAGCCCTTGAGCTTCTGCTTGGCGCGCAGCTGGGTGCCGAAGTCCGACAGCTTGTTCTTGCGGCGCTGGCCGTGCTGGCCGGGGCCGTATTCACGCTTGTTGACCGGCGACTTGGCGCGGCCCCAGATGTTCTCGCCCATGCGGCGGTCGAGCTTGTACTTGGCAGAGGTGCGTTTGGTCATCTCTGATCTCCTTCTGGCGGGCGCTTGCGCGCCTCTGGTTTGCGAAGGGCGTTGTCCTTTGCCGCAGCCTCTCCCGCATCCGGGATCGTGCCTTGGCCGACAGGGTTCCCCTTGCGGGGTCCACCAACACCAATGAAGCCCCGAGCCGGCGCGCTCCGTCGCAGGGACGGGCCGATCGGGAACGGCGGGCTTATACAGGGGATTCCCCGGCAGTCAAGCACCCGTCTCCGCCCGTCTGCGCCCGTCTCCGCGCGCGTGCCTCCCGCGCCTTTCCCCGGGCCGGCCTCCGGGTCAGGCCGGGCGCGCGGCGGCCAGCGGCGGCTGCCACGGCGGTTGCCGGGCCGGCAGCGCCGCCGGCGGCGGCGCGGGCGCGTGGGCAAGGAGTGCGGCCTGCCCGGCGCCGACGCGGCGCAGGCCGGGCGCCGCCGGGAACCGCGGGAAGCGGTCGAGCGCCGCGCGTTCGGCCGGGGTCAGCAGCGGCGCCGCGGCCTCGGGGTCGAAGCTTTCCGCCCCCGCCCCGTCGAGGTCGAGCAGGTAGCGCCCCGGCAGCATCAGCCAGACCAGCCGGCAGCCCGCGGCGGGCACCGGCCGCGCGACGCCCGTGCGGCCCTCGAGCGTGCGGGCGGCCAGCAGCACCTCGGGCACGCCGAACAGCTCGGCCACCGCGGGGCCGGCGTGGCACAGGAGCTGCCCCGGCCCGAGGACCAGCGCCGCGGCATTGCCCAGGCCCGGGCTCCCGGCGGCAAGGGCCAGCGGGCGCTCGGCCGGCAGTGCCGCGAGCCGCGCGGGGCCAAGCCGGCGCTGCCCGGTCCACAGGATCGGCTGCGCCCCCCCGCCCCGGGTCAGCACGAGGTCTCCGGGGCGAAGCGTGCCCGCGGGGCGCAGGCCGCCGGGCGTCGCGACCGCCGTTTCGGCCCCGATCCCCGGCAGCGGCGTCGCCTGCGCCGCGGGCGGCAGGCGGCGCAGCGAGACGTCGACGATCCACAGCTCGCGCCCCGCGGGCGGCATCTCGGCCTCGAAGGCCAGCGGCGGGCGCGTCGCCGTGCCGCCGAGCGCGGGGGTGAGCAGCATCACCCGCCAGGCGCGGCGGCCGTCGGTGACGAGAAAGCCGTCCGCCGGCGCAAGGTCGAGGCCGTCCGACGGGTCGGGCGCGGCGCCGCCGGCCGACGCGGCAGACGTGCCGAGGCCGACCCCGGCCGCCGCGACCAGCCGGCGGGCGTGGCGGCGCGCGACCGCCCGCAGGCGCGCGCGGTCGGCGGCATCGGCCAGTTCCAGCAGGCCCGGCCCGCCCTCGATCCGGGTGGCGGTGCCGTCCCAGCGCCAGGTCGCGCCGCGGCCCAGCGCCTCGGGACCGGCGGCGCGGCGGCCGTCGGTCTCGGTCTGGTCCCAGGAAATGACGAATGTCCCGCCTGCGCCGGTCATCTGTCCGCTCATCCGTGCCGAGGCACTGCCCATATCGCGACCGTCCGCGGCGCCGTCGTGCCGCGTCCCGGCCCGCGACCCCTGCTGCCCGCCCGGTCGTTGCCGGGCCGTCCCGGTCCGTTCGGCCGGGGGTTCGCGACAGGCTAGCAGGTCGCGGCGGGCCGCGAAAGCGTTTCGCGGCGCGGGCGCGGCGGCGGGTCAGAAATCGAAGCGGATGCGCAACGCCCCGACAAGCTGGCCCGAGGGCTGGCCGACGACGTCGCGCGACAGCCAGCCGAGCCCGTAGAACACGCCGAACCCCTCGGCGCGCGAGGCAAGGCCCGCGCGCAGCCGCAGCCGGGTGTCGGCGGCGCGGGCGGGGCCGCTGCCCGGAAGATAGGCGCTGTCGAGCACCTGCGCGAGATCGACGCCAAGCTGCAGCTGCAGCCCCGGGCGCGCGCGGCCGGCGGCCGAGACGTAGCGCAGGCCGGTGCCGGTGTCGCGCGACCAGATCGCCCCGGTCTCGATCCGGCCGAGCGACAGGTCGGCGCCGGCGCGCAGCAGGGTCTCGTCGCCGGCGCGGGCCTCGAGGAAGGGGTGCAGGCGCGCCCAGCCCGCAAGCGCGAGGTCGCGGCCGGTCTCGACCGTGACGGTGGGCAGCAGCCGGTCGCCAAGCTGCGCCCGCGGCAGGACGTCGCCGAAGGGCTGCGCCCCGATCGCGGCATGCAGGTCGCGGTGCAGCCGGGCGATGCCGGTCTGCGGGCCCACCGCCACGAGGTCGAGCCCCGCGACCCAGTCGGACGCGCCGCGCGCCCAGTGGCTGTGCAGCCCGAAGGACAGGATCCCGGCATAGGGCCGGTCGCCGGGCGCCGGATGCGACAGGTTCGCCGGCGCCAGCGCCTCGGCCCGCAGGCGGAACTCGAGGATCTCGCCCGGCCGCCGGGGCAGCTGCCCCAGCCACCGCCCCTGCCGCTTCGGTCCGCGCAGGACCGAGACCTGGTAGGCGCCGGTGTGCCAGCGGTCGTGCCGGCCGGCCATGTCGTCGTTGGTCATCAGCCGGCCGATGCCGATCCAGCCCCGCGCCGCGGCGGCCGGGCTGACCCCGGTGCCGCCCGCAGAAAGGCCCACAGACGGGCCCGCAGGAGGAACCGCGGCATCGCCCGCGGGACCGGGGGCGAAACCGGGCGCCGCCCCGCCGCCCTCCTGTGCCGCAGCGGGCGCCAGCGGCGCGGCCGCAAGACCGATCGCCAGCGCCAGCGCGGCACCGTGCCGGTCGCGCAGGCGCGTCACCGTCCGCAGGACGGCCCGTATCGCAGTGAACATGAATCCGGCCCTCAGGCCCCCGCAGCCCGGATAGGGCCGGCGCGGGTCGGCGTCGAGCGGATTTGAAAAGGTCGGTTAAATTGTAACGGACGGGCCCCGCGTGACAGACAGCCCCGCGCGCCCGCCCGCAACGCGTCGTGATGCCGCGCTGGCGGAGTTCCGCTTGCATCCGGGGCCCGAGGGGCGCAAAGGCAGGCCGAAAGGGGTCGGCCGATGGATCTGCGCAAGGAAATGAGGAAGGGGATGGTGCGGCGCTCGCGGGCGCTGGTCATCTCGCCGCGGTTCTGGAAATCGCGGATCGTGTTCTGGGCCGGGGCGGTGACGGTCGGGCTGGTCAGCCTTGGCTTCGCGCGCGCCGCGGACGAGAGCCAGCGGCTGTTCCAGGACCTGATCGGGCATGGCGAGCGCGCCTGGATCGCGCTCCTGCTCACGCCCGCGGGCTTCGTCTTCTGCGCCTGGGCCGCGGCGCGGTTCTTCCCGGGCACGCAGGGATCGGGCATCCCGCAGGCGATCGCCGCGCGCCACCTCGACCGCGAGAGCCGGGGCGTCTACCTGACGATCCGGCTGGCGGCGGGCAAGCTGGTGCTGACGCTGATCGGGCTGTTGTGCGGCGCCTCCTCGGGGCGCGAGGGACCGACGGTGCAGATCGGCGCCGCGATCATGCTGCTGGCGGCGCGGATCGGTGGCATGGCGCAGGCGCGCGGGCTGATCCTCGCGGGGTCGGCCGCCGGGGTCGCGGCGGCGTTCAACACGCCGCTCGCCGGCATCGTCTTCGCGATCGAGGAGATGAGCCGCAGCTATTCCGCGCGCACCAACGGCGTCGTGCTGTCGGCGGTGATCATCGCCGGCGTGACGACCTATGCGATCGACGGCAGCTACACCTATTACGGCGAGACCGACGTGGCGGCGCTGCTGCTTGACGACTGGCCGATCGTGCTGGCGACCGGGATCGCCGGCGGGCTGCTGGGCGCGGTCTTCACCAAGGGCACGCTGTGGTGCACCCGCCGGATCCGCCGCATCCGCCGGCTGGTGCCGGGGCGCCGGCTGGTGGCGGTCGCGGCCGCGACCGGGCTCGTCGTCGCGCTCGCGGGCCTGCTGACCCATGGCGACGTCTTCGGCACCAGCTACGAAGAGGCGCGCGGCGCCGTCGAGGGCCAGAGCCTGTCGCCGCTGTTCTTCATCGCGAAATTCGTGGCGACGCTCGCGACCACGGTCTCGGGCATCCCGGGCGGGCTGTTCGCGCCCTCGCTCTCGGTCGGCGCGGGGCTTGGCAACTGGCTGGGGCAGATGCTCGGGGCCGATCTCGGGCTGGCGACGGTGCTGGGGATGGCGGGCTATTTCGCGGGCGTGGTCCAGGCACCGATGACCGCCTTCATCATCGTGGTCGAGATGACGGGCAGCCATGACGACATCATCCCGATCATGACCTCGGCGATGCTGGGCTACGGGCTGTCGCGCATCGTCTGCCCCGAGCCGCTCTACCACGCGCTCTCGCGCCTGTGGATCGCCGACGCGATCCGCGCCCGCCGCGCCATCGAGCAGGCCGCGCGCGAGGAAGACCGCGCCGGCTGATCCCCGCCATCCGGGCTGCACCCCCGGCCTCCGCCTCCCGGTCCCCCGGGCGGCCGGCCCCCCAAATGGCCTGCCACCCGAATGGCCAGCCCACCTTTCGACTTTGCCCAAATATCCCCGCCGGAGGCCTCCGCAATCGCCGCCGCCGCGATGCCGGCTCTCCGCGCCACGGGTCCGACCCCCGCCCGCCCGACGCCGCCCGCCTCAGAAACTTGGCGGCGTGCAGGCGCTGACGACCTCGCAGGGCTCTGGCCCGACGGCGCGGAAGCGGTGGGGGCGGTGGCTGTCGAAGGCATAGGCGTCGCCCGGACCCAGCACGCGCCGCTCGCCCTCGACCGTCACCTCGAGCCGGCCCGACAGCACGATCCCCGCCTCCTCGCCGACGTGGACCAGCGGCACCTTCCCGGTATCGGCGCCCGGCTGGTAGCATTCCCGCAGCATCATCAGCGTCCGCGCCGGGTCCGCCTCGCCCACCCGGCGGTACGAGATCCGGCCCTTGCCGATCTCGACCAGCTCCTCGGCCGCGAAGAAGGCGCGGCGCGGGGCCTCTGGCGCCTGCGCGAAGAATTCCGACAGCCCCACCGGCAGCCCGTCGAGGATCCGCTTCAGCGCGCCGACCGAGGGGTTGGTGCGGTTGGCCTCGATCAGCGAGACGGTCGAGTTCGGCACCCCCACCCGCCGCGCCAGTTCCCGCTGCGACAGGCCGCGCGCCTCGCGCAGCGACCGCAGGCGGCCGCCGATGTCGATCTCCATCATCCCACCCCGTTGCGGTTGTTCATGATCCGCAAACACCCTGCACCAGCGCCACGAAAAATCAATGCCTTGGCGCGGGGCAGAAAAGGGATTGCGCGAGACACCGAACCGTGGCGCCATGGGGGAACCGGCCGCCCCAAGCTGTCCCCGCGCGCGCCCGAGAGGATCCCCGATGAACGCCCCGCATTCCCCCAACGACCTCAGCCACGTGATCGAGGCCGACCGCGCCCACATCTGGCACCACCTGCTGCAGCACAAGGCGCTCGAGACCACCGATCCGCGCATCATCGTCGAGGGCAAGGGCATCCGCGTCTGGGACGCCGCCGGGCGCGAGTTCCTCGATGCCGTCTCGGGCGGGGTCTGGACCGTCAACGTGGGCTATGGGCGCGAGAGCATCGCCGACGCGGTGCGCGACCAGCTGGTCAAGATGAACTATTTCGCGGCCGCCGCCGGCTCGATCCCCGGCTCGCTGTTCGCCGAGATGCTGCTGGACAAGATGCCGGGCCTGTCGCGCGTCTACTGGGCGAACTCGGGATCGGAGGCGAACGAGAAGGTGTTCAAGATGGTGCGCCAGATCTCGGCGCGCCACCACAAGGGGCTGAAGTCGAAGATCCTCTACCGCGAGCGCGACTATCACGGCACCACGATCGGGGTGCTGGCCGCCTGCGGCCAGCCGCAGCGGGCCGAGCAGTACGGGCCGTTCCCGACCGGCTTCGTCGAGGTGCCGCACTGCCTGGAATACCGCGCGCAGTGGGACCTGACCGGCGAGGCCTATGGCCGCCGGGCCGCCGACGCGATCGAGGAGGTGATCCTGCGCGAGGGCCCCGAGACGGTGGGCCTGCTGTGCCTCGAGCCGATCACGGCGGGCGGCGGCGTGATCACCCCGCCCCCGGGCTATTGGGAGCGGGTGCAGGAGATCTGCGCCAAGTACGACATCCTGCTGCACATCGACGAGGTGGTCTGCGGGCTTGGCCGTACCGGCACCTGGTTCGGCTATCAGAACTACGGCGTGAAGCCCGATTTCGTGACCATGGCGAAGGGGCTCGCCTCGGGCTATGCCGCGATCTCGGCCTGCGCCACCTCGGAGCGGGTGTTCGAGATGTTCAAGGACGATCCCGCCGACCCGATGAGCTATTTCCGCGACATCTCGACCTTCGGCGGCTGCGCGGCGGGCCCGGCGGCGGCGATCGAGAACATGCGCATCATCGAGGACGAGAAGCTTCTCGAGAACACGGTGAAGATGGGCGAGCGGCTGATGGGCAACCTGCGCGCGCTGCAGGACCGCCATGCCGTCATCGGCGACGTGCGCGGCCTTGGCCTGTTCCAGGGGGCCGAGCTGGTCGCCGACCGCGCCACCAAGGAGCCGGTGGACGAGAAGAAGGCGGCGGCGGTCGTGGCCGAGGCGGGCGCGCGCGGCGTGATCATCGGCGTGACCAACCGCTCGCTGCCCGGGCTGAACAACACGCTGTGCCTGTCGCCGGCGCTGATCGCGACGCCCGACGACATCGACGAGATCACCGAGGCGATCGACGGCGCGCTGACCAAGGTCTTCGGCTGAGCGAGCGCTTCGGCCGTCCGGGGCCGCCCGGCGGCGGCAGGACGAAAAGGGCCCCGGCGCTGCGCGCCGGGGCCCTTTTCGATCGGACCACCACGTGACGGGCGGCGGCGCGGTCAGCCGCCGGCCGGCTCGATCATGTCGACGCGGGTGGCGTGGCGGCCGCCCTCGAACTGCGCGGTGACGAAGGCGTCGACGATCTCGAGCGCGAGACCCTCGCCCACAACCCGCGCCCCGATCGAGAGCATGTTGGCGTCGTTGTGCTGGCGGATCATCCTGGCCGAGAACGTGTCCGAACAGACGCCGCAGCGGATGCCGCGCACCTTGTTGGCGGCCATCATGATCCCCTGCCCCGTGCCGCAAAGCACGATGCCCAGGGCACAGTCGCCCGAGGCGACGCGCTGCGCGGCGGCGGCGCCGTGCAGCGGATAGTGGGTGCTTTCGGGCGTGGTGGGCCCGATGTCGACCACGTCCCAGCCCTGCGCCGCGAGATGGCGGGCGACGGACT
This sequence comes from Frigidibacter sp. MR17.24, assembly GCF_037095655.1. Classification (NCBI taxonomy): domain Bacteria; kingdom Pseudomonadati; phylum Pseudomonadota; class Alphaproteobacteria; order Rhodobacterales; family Paracoccaceae; genus Frigidibacter; species Frigidibacter sp. MR17.24. The sequence continues at coordinate 83,193 of NZ_JBAWKE010000009.1, read as the reverse complement.
GGCGAAGGTCGATGGCGGCGTGGTCGCTGGACAGGACGATGCGTTTGCTCTGGGTCATGGGCCGCCTATAGCGCCGCCGCGGGCCGTCAGGCAACGGCAAACCGCGGGGACCGGGCGCGCGCGGCGCCCCCGGTCCCCGCGCCGGGTCAAAGCAGCCTGTCCATGGTGATCGGCAACGTGCGCACGCGCTTGCCGGTGGCATGGAACACCGCGTTGGCGATCGCGGGGGCGACGCCGACGATGCCCACCTCGCCCACGCCCTTGCCGCCCAGGACCGAGGCCTCGTAATCGGGCCGGCCGACCGAGATCACCTCGATCTCGGGGATGTCGGCATTCACCGGCAGCAGATAGTCGCCGAGATTGTCGTTCATCACCCGGCCGATGCGCGGATCGACGATGCCCTCTTCCAGCAGCGCCTGGCCGATGCCCATGATCACCCCGCCCTTGAACTGGCTTTCGGCCATCAGCGGGCTGAACAGCCGCCCGCAGTCGAAGGCCGAGACCACGCGCGAGACGCGCACCGTGCCGAAGTCCTCGTCGACGCGGACCTCGACGAAATGCGCGCACCAGCTGTAGCGGGCGAAGTCGCCCTCGGCCGGCGGCAGCGCCCGGCTGGCCGTGGTCCAGTTCGCCCAGGCGTCCTCGGGGCGCTGCTTGGCCTCGGCCAGCGTGTCGCGGGTCACGCCCAGGCTCTCGCGCCCGATCGCGGTCAGGAAGGCGCCGATCTCCATCGCCGCCTCGCCGCCCGGCAGCGAGATCCGCCCCTCCGCGACCTCGACCGCGTTCGACCGGCCCGCGAAGGGCGAGGCCGGATCGGTCATCGCGAGGCTCTTCAGCTCGTCGATCAGCGCCTGCCCGGCCTTCCAGGTGGCGCCGGTCATGGTCATCGCCATGCGCGAGCCGCCGGTGACGCCCGCGCGCGGCAGCACGCTGTCGCCAAGGCCCACGCGCACCCGGTCGATGCCCACGCCGAACAGCTCGGCCGCGGTCTGCGCGACCACCGTGTAGGCGCCCTGCCCCATGTCGGTCGAGGACGAGCTGACCGCGACCGTGCCGTCGGCATGCAGCTCGACCCGCGCCTCGCCGGCGGCGCGCAGCACCGGGAAGGCGCCCGCGGCGACGCCCCAGCCGATCAGCTCGCGCCCGTCGCGCATCGAGCGCGGCGCGAGGCTGCGGCCCGACCAGCCGAAGCGCTCGGCCCCCTGTTCGAAGGCCGCGCGCAGTTCGCGCGTGGACCAGGCGTTGCCCGAGAACGGGTCGCGCTCGGCATAGTTCAGCAGCCGGATCTGCAGCGGGTCCATGCCGATCTCGTGCGCAAGCTCGTCGATCGCGCATTCGATGCCGTAGGCCGAGGGATTGGCACCCGGCGCGCGCTTGGCGCCCGGGCAGGTCGCGTTGACGCGCACCGCGCGCTGCCGGGCGGCATAGGCGTCGTAGCGGTACATGATCTGCGTCACGCCCGAAGTGCCCTCGGCCCACATGCCGACCATGGGCGCCTCGCTCTCGGCGTCCTGGACGATGGCGCGCAGCAGGCCCGAGCGGTCGGCGCCGATCTGCAGCCGCTGCCAGGTCGCGGTGCGCCCGCCGATCAGCTGGAAGATCTGCGCCCGGGTCAGCACCATCCGCACCGGGCGGCCCAGGATCCTGGCCGATTGCGCCACCAGCGCGCCGAAGCCCTGCGCGAAGCCCTTCGAGCCGAAGCCGCCGCCGATGTAGGGCGAGATCACGCGCACGTTCTCGAACGGGATCCCGAACCATTCGCTGTAGCTGCGCGCGGCGCCGTCGAGCCACTGGTTCGGCTCCCACAGGGTCAGGCGGTCACCGTCCCAGGCGGCGGTCAGGCCGTTCAGCTCGATCGGCATCTGGTATTCGCGCGGCAGCCGGTACTCGAGGTCCAGCTGCACCTCGCAGTCCGCCAGCACCGCCTCGGCCTCGCCCACGGCGCGGTCCATCGCCGCCAGCGGCAGCCGCGCCTCGGGCGGGGCCAGTGCCATCTCGGGGCGCAGATCGCCCGCCTCGTAGGTCACGCGCACCAGCCGCGCGGCCTCGGTCGCCTGCTCGAAGGTCTCGGCCACCACAAGGCCGATCGGCTGCCCGAAGAAGGTGATGTCGTCCGACAGCGCGTGAAACACCGGATCGGCAGGCGGATTGCCCAGGAAATCATGCGCGCCCTTCAGCGCGGGCAGGCCGGCGCGGGTGTGCACGGCGATCACGCCGGGGGCGGCCTCGGCGGCGGCGGTGTCGATCGCGGCCACGCGGCCGGCGGCGACGGTGGCCCCGACCAGGACGCCGTGCGCCAGCCCCGCCACCGGCTGGTCATAGGCGAAGGGCACCGCGCCCCTCGTCTTCATCGCGCCCTCGAACCGGGGCGGGCGGCCGCCAAGCTGGCTGTCGCTGGCAAGGCCCAGCTTGCGCGGTGCGGTGGTGATGGTCATGCGATACCTCCGATCTGCAGGATCGCCCGGGCGGCAACGCGCGGGGCGAGATCGATCTTGAAGCCGTTGGCGCCCTGCGCCTCGGCGCCCTCGACGGCAAGGGCGGCGGCGGCGCGCACCCCCTCCTCGGTCAGGGCCTTGCCGGTCAGCGCCGCCTCGAGCGCGGGCAGCCGCCAGGGGATGGTGCCGACGCCGCCCATGGCGATGCGCAGCGCGGCCACGGTGGTGCCGTCCGCCTCGAATGCGATGCCGACGGCGGCGCTGGCGGCGGCGAATTCATAGGACGCCCGGTCGCGGATCTTCAGATAGCCCGACCGGCGCGCCGCGGCCGAGGCCGGGATCGCGATGCCGGTGATGATCTCGCCCGGGGCCAGCGGGTGCTCGACCTCTGGCGTGGTGCCGGGCAGCGGGAAGAACTCGGCCATGGTCAGGCTGCGGTCGCCAAGCTGCACCACGGCGTCGAAGGCCATCAGCGCGACGGCGAGATCGCCGGGCGCGGTGGCGATGCAGGCCGGCGAGGTGCCGAGGATCGCGTGGTTGCGCGTGGCCCCGCCGATCGCGGCGCAGCCCGAGCCGGGGGCGCGCTTGTTGCAGGCCGGGAAGGTCGCGGGGTCGCGGAAATAGGCGCAGCGGGTGCGCTGCATCAGGTTGCCGCCGATCGTGGCCATGTTGCGCAGCTGCGCCGAGGCGGCAAGCAGCAGGCTGTCGCGCACCGCCGGGACGGCGGCGGCGATGCCCGGGTCGGCCGCGACCTCGGCCATCGTCGCCAGCGCCCCGATCCGGGCGCCGTCGGCGTCGGTCTCGATCGCGTCGAGGCCGCTGAGCCGGGTGATGTCGACCACGCGTTCGGGCGCGATCACCCCGGCCTTGGCAAGGTCGACGAGCGTGGTGCCGCCGGCGAGCGGCATGGCGCCGGCCTCGGCCGCGGTGCCGGCCTCGGCGAGGTTGGTGGCGCGGGTATAGGCGAAGTCCCTCATGCCGGTTCTCCCTGCAGGGTGACGGCGGCGCGGCGCACCGCGGCGGTGATGGCGTTGTAGGCGCCGCAGCGGCAGATGTTGCCCGACATCCATTCCCGGATCTCGGCGTCGCTGCCGGCGTGCCCCTCGCGGATGCAGGCCACGGCCGACATGATCTGGCCCGGCGTGCAATAGCCGCACTGGAAGGCGTCCTCGGCCAGGAAGGCCTGCTGCACCGCGTGCAGCACCTCGCCCTCTGCCGGGGACAGCCCCTCGATCGTGGTGACCGCGCGGCCCTCCATCTGCGCGGCGAGCGTCAGGCACGACAGCACCCGCTCGCCGTCGACATGGACGGTGCAGGCGCCGCACTGGCCGTGGTCGCAGCCCTTCTTCGCGCCGGGGCTGTCCAGCCGGTCGCGCAGCGCGTCCAGCAGCGTCACCCGCGGCTCGGCGTGCAGGGTGACCTCGCGGCCATTGAGGGTGAATGTCGTCGTCACATCGGTGGTCATCGGCTCAGGCTCCTTGTCGGGCTGGCGGGTCGCCTTGGCTGGTGGGGCAGCGTTCCGGCGCCGGCAGGACACCATGGTGTCGGGCACCGGGGTCCGGCACGGACGCGAACGCTGGATCGGCACTGGTACGGGTCGGGCCGGCGGCGGGTCAGGACAGCGGGTCGGGACGGCGGGCGCGGGGTTTCCTCCCGGCCCGAAGCACCCTAGGTTGAGCCTGCCGGCAGGGCCCTGCATAAACGGAGGCTGCCTCCGCTTGGCGCAAGATAGGATCTCTGGGATGAGTTGCAAGGGCGAAAATGCATCTGCCGGGCCGGCCGAGTCCGCGGCCGTCGGCACGGTGCCGCCCGAGCGGCCGATGCGCGCGGATGCCCGGCGCAACCGCGAGGCGCTGATCGCCACCGCCGGTGCCGCGTTCGCCGCCGACGGGGTGAGCGCCTCGCTGGAAGAGATCGCACGGCGCGCCGGGGTGGGGATCGGCACGCTCTACCGCCATTTCCCCACGCGCGAGGACCTGGTCGAGGCGGTCTATCGCCGCGAGGTCGAAGAGCTGTGCGCCGCCGCCGACCGGCTGCTGGCCGAGCATCCGGCGGACCGCGCGCTCGAGCTGTGGCTGCAGCGCTTCATCGACTATGCCGCGACCAAGCGCGGGCTGATCGAGGGGCTGCGGGTGATCTTTGCCGCCGGAACCGGGCGGCTGTCGGACATTTCGGGCCGGATCTCGGGCGCGCTGGAGCGGCTGATCCGCGCCGCGCGCGAGGCCGGGCTGATCCGCACCGACCTCGGGACCGAGGACGTGCTGCACGCGCTGACCGCGATCCATGCCGCGCCGCAGGGGCCGGACTGGCGCGACCGCTCGCTGCGGCTGGTGCAGCTGGTGATGGACGGGCTGCGCTGCCGCGCCTGAACGGCCGGTCCGCCCGCGCCGCGTGGCTTTCGCAGGCGATCCGCCTGCCCCGGCGCCCGGACCTGCCCCGTTCGACGGGCCTTCGCCAGTGCACCCTGCCCCGGCGCCCGGTCATCGGCCCCGGGGTCTAGCCCTTGGGCACCGGGCGCGGCCGGCCCTCGGCGTCGAGCGCGACGAAGGTGAAGACGCCCTCGGTCACCTTCTCGGCCTCGGCCTCCATCCGCTTGCGGCGCCAGACCTCGACGCCGATGCGCATCGAGCTGGTGCCGACGCGCAGCAGCTCGGTGAAGACGGTGACCTCGTCACCGACCTTGACCGGTTGCAGGAAGGCCATGGCGTCGACGGCGACGGTGGCGGTGCGCCCCTGGGCGATCATGCCGGCGGTGGCGCCGGCGGCCATGTCCATCTGCGCCATGATCCAGCCGCCGAAGATGTCGCCCGACAGGTTCATGTCGGCGGGCATGGCGATGGTGCGCAGCGCGGGGCGCCGGCTGTCGGGGGAGGTGTCGTGCATCGGGGGGGCGCTTTCAGGCGGTGATCAGGGTGCGCGTCAGCGGGTGATCGGGATCGGCCAGACCGTCGACGACGGTGAAATGATGCCGATCCGGCTCCTCGACGCAAGCGGTGGCGGCGCCGAGCCCGCGCCAGACCTCGGGCAGAAGCCGGTTCTGGCGCAGGAATTCCGAGGTCTCGCGCTGGCCGGCCCAGGCCACCAGCCGGGTGCCCGGCCGCGGCGCCAGAAGCGCGGGGCTTTCGGCCGCGGCCTCGGCCGGGTCGAGCCCCAGCGTCGAGTTGCGCCGGGTGTGCAGCAGCGGGCGCAGGTCGTGCAGCCCCGAGATCGAGACCACCACCGCAAGCCGGTGCGCGACCGACGGCGGCAGCGGCGCGTCGGTGCAGGCCATGCGCGCCACCAGATGGCCGCCGGCCGAATGCCCCGCCAGCCGGATCGGCCCGGCCACCTCGCCCGCCGCGGCGGCGATCGCGGCGCCGATCTCGGCGGTGATGCCGGCGATGCGGATCGCGGGGGCCAGCGAATAGGTCGGCATCGCCACCGCCCAGCCATGCGCCAGGGGCCCCGCGGACAGCTGCGACCAGAAGCTTTCGTCAAGCCCCATCCAGAAGCCGCCGTGGACATAGACCACCAGCCCCGCCGGCGTCCCCTCGGGCAGGAACAGGTCGTAGCGGTTGCGCTCGGCCGGGCCATAGCGCAGCCCAAGCCGCGCCCGGCCCGTCACCGCCAGCCGGTCCCGCAGCGCCTTGGCGGGGTCGACCCACAGCCCCGGCCAGCGTTCGGCACTGGGGATGTTGGCGGCATTGTTGTAGAGGTTGTCCCAGTCGGAGACCGCCCGCAGGATAGCGTCAGACATGCAGGTAGCGCTCCTTCACCTTGGGAGAGCTACCTAGCGCTTCTGTGCTGCCCGTCCAGACGACGCGCCCCCGTTCGATCACGACGTGGCGGTCCGCGAACCGCGCCAGCGCGTCGAGGTTCTTGTCGATCACCAGCACCGCCTGCCCCTCGGCCTTCAGCCGCGCGAGACAGGCCCAGATCTCGTCGCGGATCAGCGGCGCCAGCCCCTCGGTCGCCTCGTCGAGCACCAGCAGCCGCGGGTTGGTCATCAGCGCGCGCCCGATCGCCAGCATCTGCTGCTCGCCGCCCGAGAGCTGGTCGCCGAAATGGCCCGCGCGCTCGGCCAGGCGGGGGAACAGCCCCCGCACCGCCGCGAGGTCCCAGCGCCCGGGACGGCGCGTGGCGACCAGGTTCTCGGTCACCGTCAGCGTCGGGAACACCTGCCGCCCCTCGGGCACGAGCCCCAGCCCCGCCTGCGCGATCCGGTGCGGGGCCGCGCCGGTCAGGTCCGCGCCCGCGACCCTGACCCGCCCGGCCCAGGGCGCGATCAGGCCGAAGATCGCCTTGACGGTCGTGGTCTTGCCCATGCCGTTCAGGCCCATCAGCGTCACCGCCTCGCCCTCGGCCACCGACAGGTCGATGCCGTGCAGCACCTGCGCCGCGCCATAGCCCGCGACCAGCCCCTCGACCGACAGCATCACGCGTCCTCTCCCAGATAGGCCGCGCGCACCTTCGGGTTCGCCCGCACCTGGTCGGGCGCGCCGCCGGCGATGATCTCGCCGTAGACCAGCACCGAGATCCGGTCCGCCAGCGCGAAGACCGCCGTCATGTCATGCTCGATCAGCACCATGCTGACGCGCCCCTTCAGCCGGTCGATCAGCGCGACCAGCCGCTCGGCCTCCTCGCCCGCCGTGCCGGCCAGCGGCTCGTCGAGCAGCAGGAGCCGCGGCCGGGTGGCGAGCGCCACCGCCAGTTCCAGCTGCCGCCGCTCGCCATGGCTGAGGGCGCCGGCGAGGCGATAGGCGCGATCGGTCAGCCCGACCTCGGCCAGCGCGTCGGCGGCCTCGGCGTTCAGCGCGCGTTCGGCGGCGGCGGGGCGGAAGAAGCGGAAGGACGAGCCCGCCCGCGCCTGCACCGCCAGCGCCACGTTCTCGAGCGCCGAGAGCCCCGGCAGCAGCGTGGTGATCTGGAAGCTGCGCGCAAGCCCGCGCCGCACCCGCCCGGGCATGTCGAGCCGGGTCACGTCCTGCCCGGCATAGTCGATCCGGCCCCGGTCGGGGGCGATCTGCCCCGAGAGCTGCGCGACGAGCGTGGTCTTGCCCGCGCCGTTCGGGCCGATGATCGCGTGCAGCTCGCCCTCGGCCACCGTGAAGGACACGCCGTTGGTCACGGCCAGCGCGCCATAGCTCTTGTGCAGGTCGTGGACGGCGAGCAGCGGGGTCATTCCCGCCCCCCCGTCAGCCGCCGCGCCAGGCCCGTGAGTCCGCCGGGCGAATACAGCACCACCAGCACCAGCAAAAGCCCGAAGCCCAGCCGCCAGTGGTCCGACCACCGCGCGAGGCCTTCCTCGAGCGCGATGGTCACGACCGCGCCCGCGACGGCGCCGGTCAGGTTGCCGATGCCGCCCAGGATCACCATCACGATCAGCTCGCCCGAGCGCTGCCAACTCATGTAGGCGGGCGAGACGTAGAGCGCCTGGTTGGCGAGGAACACGCCCGCGACCGCGCAGATCCCGGCCGAGATCAGGTAGGCGGTGAGCTGGAACGGGAACGGCCGGAAGCCCACGGCCTGCATCCGCAGCGCGTTTTCCCGCGTGCCGACCAGCACCCGGCCGAAGCGCGAGCGCACCAGCGCCCAGAGGCCGGCGAAGGCCAGCGCCAGCGCGGCGAGGGTGACGTAGTAAAGCCCCTCGTCCGTCTCCATCAGCCGCAGCCCCGCGAGGGTCGAGCGGTGGGTCAGCGCCATGCCGTCGTCGCCGCCCAGCGCCGAGAGCGAGACGAAGAAGAAATAGGCCATCTGCCCGAAGGCGAGGGTGATCATGATGAAATAGATCCCGCGCGTGCGCAGCGAGATCGCGCCGGTGAGCGCGGCGACGGGCAGCGCCACGGCGAGCGCGGCCAGCACCTGCAGCGCAAGGTCGTCGATGCCCCAGCGCATCAGCACGCCCACCGCATAGGCCCCGAGGCCCAGCCAGGCGGCATGGCCGAAGCTGACCATCGCGCCGTAGCCCAGGATCAGGTCCAGCGACAGCGCGGCGATGGCGAAGACCAGCATCCGCCCGCCGACGACCACCAGGAACGGGTCGCCGAGCGCCAGCGCCACCGGCGGCAGCGCGGCCAGCGCGGCGAAAAGCGCCAGCGCCGCGACGGGGCGGGTCAGCAGCCGGGGCGCGCTCATCGCGCGCCCGCCCGGCCGAACAGGCCCGCCGGCCGCCAGGCCAGCACCGCGGCCATCAGGATGTAGACCAGCATCGGCGCCAGCACCCGTCCGGCCTGCGCCGCCGCCTGCGGGTCCATCACCGCGCGCAGCCAGATCGGCCCGAAGATCCGCCCGACCGTGTCGATGATCCCCACCATCAGCGCCGCGACGAACGCGCCCTTGATCGAGCCCGCGCCGCCGATGACGATGACCACGAAGGTCAGGATCAGGATGTTGTCGCCCATGCCCGGATCGACCGACAGGATCGGCGCGACCAGCGCCCCCGCGAAGCCCGCCAGCATCGCGCCGAAGGCGAAGACCAGCCGGAACAGCCGCCCGATGTCGACACCCAGCGCCGAGACCATCGCCCGGTTCGACGCGCCCGCGCGCAGCAGCATCCCCGCGCGGGTGCGGGTGATCAGCCACCACAGGCCCAGCGCCACCGCGATCCCCGCCCCGATCACCGCCAGCCGGTAGACCGGGTAGCGCATCGGTCCCAGAAGCGGGATCGAGGCCGAGAGCGCCGCGGGCATCGGCACGCTCAGCGGCGCCGAGCCCCACAGGATCCGCACGCCCTCGGACAGCATCAGCACGAGGCCGAAGGTCGCCAGCACCTGGTCGAGGTGCGGACGGTCGTAAAGCCTTCGGAACACGGTGACTTCCAGCACCAGCCCCAGCACCAGCACCGCCGGCAGCGCCAGGCCGAGGCCCAGCCAGAAGCTGCCGGTCTGGGCCGTGAACATCGCCATCAGGTAGGCGCCCACCATGTAGAGGACGCCATGCGCGAGGTTGATGAAATCCATGATCCCGAACACGAGCGTCAGGCCCGCCGCCACGAGGAACAGCAGGATCCCGAACTGTGCGCCGTTCAGAAGCTGAAGAAGGAACAGGCCCGTCATGTCGTCTCCGGCGGGCGCCCGGGCGCCCGCGCTGCAGTCCCTTCAGGTCACTTCAGCGGGCACTGGCCGACATAGGCGTCGGCATAGTCGGTGAAGACCTTTTCCACGACCGAGGTCTGATAGCTGCCGTCGTCGCGCTTCACCGCCTTGGTCAGGTAGAAGTCCTGCACCGGGAACTGGTTGGACGAGAAGGCGAAGTTGCCGCGCAGGCTGGTGAAGTCCGCGGCCTTCAGCGCCGCGCGCAGCGCCGCCTTGTCCTCGGTCGAGCCGACCGCTTTCAGCGCGCTGTCGATCAGCATCACCGAGTCGTAGGCCGCCATCGCGTAGATCGAGGGCACGCGGCCGTAGTCGGCCCGGTAGGCGGCGACGAACTCGGCATTGCCGGGCACGTCGAGGTCGGGCGCCCAGTTCGACCCCGAGAGCATCCCCAGCGCCGCGTCCTGCTCGGCCGGCAGCGTGGTCTCGTCGACGGTGAAGGCCGACATCAGCGGGATGTTCGACAGGCCCGCCTGCGCCCATTGCTTGACGAGGTTCACCCCCATGCCGCCGGGCATGAAGGCATAGACCGCCGAGGGCTGCATCGCTGCGACCTGCGCAAGTTCCGCCGAGAAGTCGAGCTGGCCGAGCGGCACGTAAAGCTCGCCGCCGATGCTGCCCTTGAACTGCTGCTTGAAGCCGTTGAGGCTGTCCTGCCCGGCCTGGTAGTTCGGCGCCAGAAGGAAGGCGTCGCCGATGCCCTGCGTGTTCATGTACTCGGCCAGGACCTTCGGCATCTGGTCGTTCTGGTAGCTGACGACGAAGACGTTCTCGTTGCAGTTCGCGCCCGCGAAGGTCGAGGGCCCGGCGTTCGGCGACAGCAGGAACGCCCCCGCCCCGGTGACCGGCCCCGCGATCGCGCCCATCACGTTCGAGAAGATCGGGCCGATGACGAAATCGGCGCCCTGGCTTTCGACCAGCTCGCGCGCCTTCTGGGCGGCGACGTCGGGCTTGCCCTCGGCATCGACCACGATCACCTCGGCGTCGAGCCCGCCGACCTTGCCGCCCAGCACCTTCTCGGCCAGCAGCACCCCGTCGCGCGCATGTTCGCCCAGCACCGCCGGCGGACCCGACAGCGTGACCAGCACGCCGATCTTCACCGGCTCGGACTGCGCCAGAAGCGGCGTGGCGGAGACGGTGGCGAGAAGAAGGCCCGCGAGGGCGGAGGCGCGCAGCATGTCAGGGTCCCTGTCCGTGTCTTGTCGTTTCTGTCGTTTCTGTCGTCCCGGCACGCGCCGGCCGTGCCGCCCCGCGCCCCGGCCCCGCCCGCCCGCGGCGGCCCGGATCCGGTGATGCCGCGATTTTGACGTCGAAACCCGAATTACATGCAATCTATTTCTGGCCGAGCGATGCCTTTCGGCCGCACCGCCCCTGCCGCAGACCGTCCGCACCGTCGCGGGCGCGGCCGCGGCGGGGTCGGAGAACCCACGGACGGAGGGAGGGCGGACGGAGGGAGGGCGGACGGAGGGCGCACGGCTGCGCGAAAGGCCTGCGGTGGCCGCGGGGAGCGGTGCCGGGCGGGAGGCCTGCGGCGCATTGACACGGGCCCGGGCGCAGGCTAGCCGGGCCCGATCCCCGCGCGCGCATCCGAAGTCCCGCCGCCGCTCCTGCCCCGCCCCGGACCCGAGCCCCGACCGACGCCGCCCTGCGCGCGCCCCATGCGAAGGGCGCCCGAATGTCCGACCCCAAGGCCGAAGCCGGCCTGACCACCGCCGCCGAGACCGGCCGGCCGATGCCAGACCCCGGCCTTGCCCCGGGCGTGCTGTCGAACCGCAACTACGTGAACTTCATCACCTCGCGCACCTGCTCGTCGCTGGCGTTCCAGTCGACGGCGGTCGCGCTGGGCTGGATGATCTACGACCGCACCGGCAGCGCCTACATGCTGGGGCTGGTCGGGCTGTTCCAGTTCCTGCCGATGCTGATCCTGACCTTCGCGGTGGGCGCCGTCGCCGACCGCTTCGACCGCCGCCGCATCGGCCTTGCCTGCCAGTGGGTCGAGGCCGCGACCGTGGCGGCGATCTTCGCGGCGCTCTGGCACGGCAGCCTGAGCGCGCCGATGATCCTGGCCGCGGTGACGCTGCTGGGCGCGGCCCAGGCGTTCGAGCGCCCGACGATGGCCTCGCTTCTGCCCGGTATCGTCGGGCCGTCGATGATCCAGCGCGCGATCGCGACCTCGACCTCGTTCATGCAGACGGCGCTGATCGTGGGACCCTCGATGGGCGGCGTGCTCTACGGTTTCGGCGAGCTGGTGCCCTTCGCCTTCGCGGCGGTCCTGTTCACCGTGGCGGGGATCAACATCATCCGCATCCGGCTGATCACCGCGCCGACGGCACGGGCGCCGGTGACGCTGGCCTCGGTCTTCGCGGGGGTGTCGTTCATCCGCGCCAATCCCGCGATCCTCGGCACGCTGTCGCTGGATCTGTTCGCGGTGCTGCTGGGCGGCGCGACGGCGCTGCTGCCGATCTTCGCCTCGGACATCCTGCAGGCGGGGCCGATCGGGCTGGGGCTTTTGCGCACCGCGCCCGCGATCGGGGCGCTGCTGATGTCGTTCTGGCTGGCCAGGAACCCGATCACCGCGGGCGCCGGGCGCAAGATGTTCGCCGCCGTCGCGATCTTCGGCGTGGCGATCATCGCCTTCTCGCTCTCGCGCAGCGTCGCGCTGTCGATCCTGGCGCTGTTCACCGCCGGCGCCGCCGACACGATCAGCGTCGTCGTGCGCTCGTCGCTGGTGCAGCTGCTGACGCCCGACGACATGCGCGGCCGGGTCAATGCCGTGAACTCGCTGTTCATCGGCACCTCGAACCAGCTTGGCGAATTCGAGAGCGGGATGCTCGCGGGGCTGATCGGCCCGGTCGCGACCGGCGTCGTCGGCGGGATCGGCACCATCGCCGTCGTGCTGATCTGGATGCGGATCTTCCCCGGCCTCGTGCGGGTCGAGCGGCTGGACGGGACCTAGCGCTCGGGCACCGTCGCCAGCTCGTCCAGCCAGACCGCGGCGACCGCGTCCGAGGGCGCGCGCCAGTCGCCCCGCGGCGAAAGCGCCCCCCCGGCCGAGACCTTGGGCCCGTTCGGGATCGCCGAGCGCTTGAACTGCGAGAAGGCGAAGAAGCGCGTGAGGAACACCTCGAGCCACTTGCGGATCTCGGGCCGGTCGTAGGCCCGCTTCTTGGCGTCGGGGAAGTGCGCGGGCCAGGCGCCGATGCCCTCGGCGCCCCAGGCCTGCTCTGCCAGATAGGCAAGCTTGGCCGGGCCCATCCCCTGGCGCAGCACGTACCACAGGAAGAAGTCGTGCAGCGCGTAGGGGCCGATCCGGGATTCGGTCGACTGCAGCGCCTCGCCCGGCACCAGCTCGGGCGAGATCTCGGTGTCGAGGATCGCGTCCAGCACCGCGGCCGTGTCCGCGTCGACCTCGCCCGCGCGGGCGGTCCAGCGGATCAGGTACTGGATCAGCGTCTTGGGCACGCCGGCGTTGACGGCATAGTGGCTCATCTGATCGCCGACGCCGTAGGTGCACCAGCCCAGCGCCAGCTCCGACAGGTCGCCGGTGCCGATCACGAAGCCGCCGCGCTGGTTCGCGAGCCGGAACAGGTAGTCGGTGCGCAGGCCCGCCTGCACGTTCTCGAAGGTCACGTCATAGACCGGCTCGCCGTCGGCGAACGGGTGGCCCATGTCCTTCAGCATCTGCCGGGCGGCGGGGCGGATGTCGAGTTCCTCGGCCGTCACCCCCATCGCGCGCATCAGCGCCCAGGCGTTGGCTTTCGTCTCGTCCCCGGTGGCGAAGCCCGGCATGGTGAAGGCCAGGATGCGGGAGCGCGGCAGCCCGAGCGCGTCGCAGACCTTGGCCGCGACGATCAGCGCATGGGTGCTGTCGAGCCCGCCCGAGATGCCGATGACCATGGTCTGAAGCCCGGTCGATTCGAAGCGCCGCCGCAGCCCGTCGACCTGGATGTTGAACGCCTCGTAGCAATCCTGGTCGAGATGGCTTTCGCGCGCGGGCACGAAGGGGAAGCGGCGCAGCGGACGCATCAGCGCGCCCGCGTCGGCGCGGGGCGGGTGGCTGAAGGCGATCTCGCGGAAGGGCTTTGCCGGGCGGGCGGTGGCGGCGTCGTTGAAGGTGCCGGTGCGCATCCGCTCCTGCGCGATCCGCCCGAGGTCGATGTCGGCCACGGCCTGGGGCGAGGGCCGGGCGAAGCGGGCGCTTTCGGCCAGCCTGTCGCCCAGTTCGTAGATCGCGCCCTGCCCGTCCCAGGCAAGGTCGGTCGTGCTCTCGCCCGCGCCGGCGGCGGCATAGGCATAGGCCGCGACCGCGCGCATCGACTGCGACTGGCACAGCAGGTGGCGTTCGGCGGCCTTGCCGATCACGATGTTCGAGGCCGAGAGGTTCGCGAGCACCGTCGCCCCCGCCATCGCCGCGGTTGTCGAGGGCGGCTCGGGCGCCCAGAAATCCTCGCAGATCTCGACATGCAGCACGAAGCCCGCGATCTCGTCGGCGCAAAACAGCAGGTCGGTGCCGAAGGGGACATCGGCGCCGTTCAGCCGGATCGTGCCGGTGGTGTCGCGGCCATGGGCGAACCAGCGCTTCTCGTAGAATTCGCGGTAGTTGGGCAGGAAGCTTTTCGGCACCACGCCCAGCACACGGCCGCGCGCGATCACCACGGCGCAGTTGTAAAGCCGCCCCGCCCGGCGCAGCGGCGCCCCGACCAGCAGCACCGGCGCAAGCCCGGCGCCCGCGGCGGCAAGCCCCGCGATCGCGCGCTCAACGGCGGCAAGGAGCGCGTCCTGCATCAGCAGGTCGTCGATGGCATAGGAGGACAGGCCAAGCTCGGGGCAGATCAGCACGTCGGCTCCGGCCGCGTCGGCCGCGCGCCATTCGGCCAGGGTGCCCGCGGTGTTGAAAGCCACGTCGGCGGGCCGGACCTCGGGCGCGCAGGTCGCCAGCCGCAGGAAGCCGTGGCGGTGGCGCGCCCGGAATGGCAGCGCGGACAGATCGGTCATCGGGGCCTCCTTCGCGGCAGGGGCCGGGGCCTGGCGGGCTGTCCTGCACGGACAGTCCCCGCAGGGCCGGGCCTGCGCGATCTTTCCCCCAGAACGGCGCGGAAATGAACCCCTTCTCGGCGGGCGGGTCGCGCAGGATCGGGGCCGCGGCGGCCGCGGAGGTCGGGGCGCACGGCGGGGGCACGGCGGGGACACGGCGCGGAGACGGCGGGAGAGGAGGCGGGGGCGCAGG
>NZ_JBAWKE010000009.1:0-68319 GCF_037095655.1 Frigidibacter sp. MR17.24 | reverse complement strand
TCCCCCCCGGGCCCGTGCCGGGCCTCCCCCCGGGATATTTCGGCCAAGGCGAAAGGGTCAGGCGAGCGCGGCCTGCGGCGCCTTCAGGGTGACGACCTCGGGCAGCGGGCGCGACAGGTCGATGTCGATCAGCGCCGCGTGCCGGCCCGCGCCGCGGCGCAGGCGCCAGCGGTGCGGCGCCGGCGTCTCGAGCGTGACCGGGGCGGCGAGAAACAGCGCCGGCGCGGCGGCGCGCATCGCCATCAGGTCGGCGAGCAGGCAGGCCTTGAGCCGGGCGAAGCCGGACTTCGGCCCCTCGAGCGCGGCCAGATCGACCGGCAGGCGGTTGTCGGGATCGGTCAGGCCGAAGGCGCCGGTCTCGGTGCCGCGGTACAGGTCGGGCAGCCCCGGCATCGCGAGTTTGAGCGCGAGCTGCGCCAGCGACAGCGCCTCGGCCCGCGCCGAGAGCCGCAGCAGCGCCGCCGGCGGCTCGGCCGACCAGTCGGCGATCAGCGCGCGGGCGCAGGCCAGCACCGGCTCTTCGGCCTTCTCGTCGGGATAGGGCCAGAAGGTGACCTGCTTGGCCTCGCGCAGCGCCTTTTCCATGTGCCCGGCCAGCCGGTCCGCGAGGTCCTCGCGCCCGGGCTCCCAGATCGCTACCGCGCTTTGCACCAGATACCACAGCGTCGCGCGCGGCACCTCGGCCGCCTCGGGGCGGGCGCGGCTGGCGCGGTAGAGCGACTGGAAGTCGTCGGGCAGGTGCCCGATCGCGACGAGCCGCATCCGCGCATCCTCGGAGCGCTTGGTGTCATGCGACGAGGTCAGCGTCAGCGCCGCAGGCCACAGGCTTGCCCGCGTCTCGCAGAAGGCCGCGAACTCGCCCGGGCCCAGGCAGGGCTCGTCGGGTTCGGCACCGACCTCGTTCGCGGCAAGGTAGGGGGTGTGGCGGAAGCCCGCGGTATCCTCGAGCGACTTGGCGATCAGCGCGCCCGAGACCTGCTGGAACCGGCAGGCGAGCGCGCGCGCCTCGGGCGTGTCGCCGGCGCACATCGCCGCGGCCAGCGCGCGCAGCACCCTGTCGCTGCGCAGCCCCTGCCCGGCACGGTCGGCGACCTCGTCCCAGAGCGCGCGATCCTCGGGGCGGGCGCTGCCGCCGGCGAAATAGGTGCGATAGCGCGGCATCGCCACCAGCAGCGCCAGCATCGCCTCGCGCAAAGCCTCGGGCCCGGCCTCGAGATGCGGGATCGCCGCCGCCGCCGCATCCGCGAGCGTCGTCAGCTGCACCAGCTCCGCCGAAAGGTCGCGGCGGATCACCTCGTTCTTGGCCAGGGTCAGCGCCGCGTGGAAATCGCCGGTCTCGCCGGTCTCGGCCCGCCAGAGCGCGGTCAGCCGCGCCACGCCCTCGGGATCGGCCAGAAGCCCCGCGATCGCCCGGCCCGCCTCGTAGCCGGTGGTGCCGACCACCGGCCAGTCGGGATCGAGTGCCTCGTCGCCCGACAGGATCTTCTCGACCCAGACCGGGCAGCCGGCCAGCCGCGCCGTCAGCCGCTCGAGATAGCCCGCCGGATCGGCGAGGCCGTCGACATGGTCGACCCGCAGCCCCTGCACCAGCCCGGCCTGCACCAGGTCGAAGATCAGGGCGTGCATGTCCTCGAACACCGCCGGGTCCTCGATCCGCATGCCGATCAGCGAGGTCACGTTGAAGAAGCGCCGGTGGGTGATCGCGTCGCGCTCCATCTCCCAATGCGCCAGCCGCCAGGGCTGCGCCGCGACCAGCGCGTGCACCGCCGCGGCGTCGAGCGGCCCGGGCGCCGGCGCCCCGGCGGGCGCGAGCGGCACCGAGAGGCCGGCGAGGCGCAGCACCGGGCCGTCCGCCTCGGTGGCGACTTCGGCGGTCGCCTCCTCGAGCACGGCGTCGAGCGGCGCACCCAGCATCGGCAGCAGCAGCGGGCGCGACCAGTCGATGTCGAAATGCCCGGCGAAGCGGCTGGAGCGGCCGTGGCGCAGCACGTCGCGCAGCCAGGGATTCTCGAAGGTGAAGGCGGTGTGGTTCGGCACGATGTCGAGGATCACCCCGATCCGCAGCGCCGCCGCCGCGCGCGCGAGCCGCTCGAACCCCGCGCGGCCGCCGAGGGCGGGGTCGATCTCGTCGGGGCGGGTGACGTCGTAGCCATGGGTCGACCCGCTCTGGGCGGTGAAGACCGGCGAGAGGTAGAGGTGGCTGACGCCGAGCCCCGAGAGATAGGGCAGCCAGCGCTCCGCCTCGGCGAAGTCGACGCCGTCGCGCAGCTGCAGCCGGTAGGTGGCGGTGGCGTCGGCCAGCACGGCCGGCAGGCGGGTATGGGCAACGCTTTGGGCAATCATGACGGGGCTCCTGCGGGCATGGGCGACGGCAGCACGTGGCAATCGAAGGCATGGGCGACGGCATCGGCATCGTCCGCGCCGCCGGGGTCGGGGTTGGCACCGGGGCGGCCGATCGTGAACAGGCAGGTGGCGCCCGGCTCCAGTTCCGGCCCCGGCTCCGGTTCCGGCGCGGTCTCGGACGACGCGGCGACGCCGAGGCGGGCGCGGATCACCAGCGTGCCGGCGACGAAGGGCCAGCGCGCCTCGAGCGAGGCCGGCCCCGTCGCGCGCACCTGCGCCGGGCCGGCGCGGCCCGAGGCGACGAGCGGGACCACCGCCCGCGCGCGGGCGGCCAGCAGCCGGGCGGTCAGCGCGCGCCAGTCGGCCTGCCGCCCGGGGTCGCCGCGATAGGGGCGCGACATCTCGAAGGTGGCCGGCGCGATCGGGTCCGGCACCTCGGCGCCGAAGCCCTTGAAGCGCGCGAATTCCGCTTGCCGGCCCTTGCGCGTGGCCGAGGCCAGCGGCTCGGGGAAGTCGGCGAAGAAGCAGAACGGCGCGGTCTCGCCCGCCTCCTCGCCCATGAACAGCATCGGGATGTAGGGCGAGAGCAGCAGCAGCGCATGGGCGACGCGCGCCGCCTCGTCCCCCGCCAGCGCGATCAGCCGGTCGCCCCGGGCGCGGTTGCCGACCTGGTCATGGGTCTGGTTGGCGATCACGAAGGCCTCGGGCGGCAGGTGGGCCGAGGGCTCGCCCCGCGGCTCGGCGCCCGCCGGGCGGGGCTGGCCCTGGTCGACCTGCCCCTCGGCCAGCGCCAGCACCAGGTCGGCCATCGGATCGGCGGCGAAGGGGGCGTAATAGCCTTCGTCCTCGCCGGTCAGCAGGCAGTGCAGCGCGTGGTGATAGTCGTCGTTCCACTGCGCGTCATGGGCCCCGGTGACGGGATCGACGGGGTCGGCAAGGTTGCGCTCGTCCTCGAGGATGGTCCAGATCTCGCGCCCGGCGCCCGCGGCCCGGGCGGTCGCGGCGATCTCGTCCAGGATGTGGGGATCGGTCGCGTCGACGATCTGATGGGCGGCATCGATGCGCAGCCCGTCGACATGGTAGTCGCCCACCCACATCGCGACGTTCGACAGCACGAAGTCGCGCACCGGCGCCCGGCCGAAGGCGATGCCCGCGCCCCAGGGGGTGTGGCGGCCCTCGTCGAAGAAATCGGGCGCGATCTCGTGCAGGTAGGCGCCGTCGGGGCCGAAGTGGTTGTAGACCACGTCGAGGATCACGGCGATCCCGGCCGCATGGGCGGCGGCGACCAGCGCGGCGAAATCGGCGGGCGTGCCATAGGCCGGGTGCGGCGCGAAGGGCAGCACGCCGTCATAGCCCCAGCCGCGGGTGCCGGTGAACTGGCCGATCGGCATCACCTCGATCGCGGTGATGCCCAGGGCGGCGATCTCCGGCATCCGGGCGGCGGCGGCGGCGAAGGTGCCCTCGGGGGTGAAGAGGCCGACGTGGATCTCGAGGATCGCGGCCTCGGTCCAGGGGCGGCCGCGCCACGCGGCCTCGGTCGCGGGCCAGTCGAAGGCGGTGCGCACCAGCCGCGAGCGGCCGTGCACGTCGCCCGCCTGTGCCCGCGCCGCCGGGTCGGGCCGCGGCCCCTGCCCCAGGTCGAAGGCGTAGGCCGTGCCCTCGGGCGCGGTGACAAGGGCCGAGTACAGCCCCGCGCCCAGCGCCCGCATCGTCTGGCGCCGCTCGCCAAGCAGCAGCTCGGGCGCGGCATGGCCCGGGGCCCAGAGGCGGATGTCCCATGCCGCGTCGGCCGGGGTGGCGCCGGCCCCGGTCCCGGGCGGGGCGACGGGCAGCGCGACGGGCAGCGCGCCCCAGTGGCGCGGCCGCTCGGCGGCCGAAGCGGCAGGCGCGGTCGAACTCACGGTCGAACTCTGGCGGGCGGTCAGGTTCATGGGATCTCGATGTGCGGGGGGTTCCGTCGCTTCGGGAAACAATCCAGAGCGGCAACGGTTCCGCCGCGTCAGCGAAATCCCGCGACCCCGCCCGCCAGCGACCCCGCCAGCGCGCCTTGCGGCGCGCAGCGGCGGCGGCAGGTCAGGACACCGGCAGGACCAGAGGGTAGTCCACCAGACGCTCGTACTGCGCGCCCTCGGGGCGCAGCCACGAGCGATAGAGCCCGAAGCGCGCCGGCGCGACCGGCGGCGGCGCGAGGCCGACATGCGCGGCCAGCGCCGTTTCCAGCCGCGGCGTCATCCGCGGCGCGCGGCCCAGCGTCACGTGCGGGCGGAAGCGGCGGCGCGGCAGGGCGAGCCCTGCCCCCGCAAGCCGCGACCCCAGCCGGTGGTGCAGGTCCGACAGGCCCGGGTCGGGCGCCACCACCGCGTGCAGCGACAGGCCGCGGCCCGCGGGAAAGCTGCCCAGCCCGTCAAGGCGCAGCCGCACCGGCCCCGCCAGAAGGCCCTCGGCCGCGCGCGCGGCCTCTTCGGCCATCGCGTCGTCGAGCTCGCCCAGGAAGTGCAGCGTCAGGTGCAGCGAGTCGGGATCGACCGGGCGCAGGTCCGGCAGGGCGAAGGCGATGTCGCCCAGCTGGTCGGCGAGCCGCCCGGGCAGCGGAAGGGCGAAGAACAGGCGCATGTGCCGAATTTAGTGGCAGCCGGGGCTTTTCGACAGGGGCCGGCCACTTTGGAAATATTTTTTCTTGAAGGGAAAAATGGGCGCGGCGAGCCTGCGCAGGAACCGAGCGGCAGGAGCGGACCCATGTGCGGGATCGTCGGGCTTTACCTGAAGAATGACGCGCTGCAGCCCCGGCTGGGGGCGATGCTGGCGGGAATGCTGATCACGATGTCGGACCGCGGCCCCGACAGCGCCGGCATCGCGATCTACGGCACGCCTGGCGCGGGCGACAAGGTGACGCTGCAATCGGACGATCCCGCCGCCTTCGCGGGACTGGCCGAGGCGATGGGCGCGGCGCTCGGCGCCGGGGTGACGGTGCGGATCGTGGCCACCCATGCCGTCGTCACCGTGCCCGACGGGCGCGCCCCCGAGGCCGCCGCCTGGGCCGAAGCGCGCGGCCTGCGCGTCATGGGCACCGGGGCAGCGATGGAGATCTTCAAGGAAACCGGCAGCCCCCGCGCCGTCGCCGAGCGCTTCGGCCTGGCCGGGATGGCCGGCACGCACGGGATCGGCCACACCCGGATGGCCACGGAATCGGCGGTGACAACGCTCGGGGCGCATCCGTTCTCGACCGCGGCGGACCAGTGCCTCGTGCACAACGGCTCGCTCTCGAACCACAACGCCATGCGCCGCAGGCTTGCCCGCAAGGGCTTCCGGACCCGCACCGAGAACGACACCGAGGTCGCGGCGGCCTACATCTCGTCGCGCATCGCGGGCGGCGAGAGCCTTGGTCAAGCGCTGGAGGGCACGCTCGCCGATCTCGACGGCTTCTTCACCTTCGTCACCGGCACCCGGACCGGCTTCGGCGTCGTGCGCGACCCGATCGCCTGCAAGCCCGCGGTGATGGCCGAGACCGGCGACTATGTCGCCTTCGCCAGCGAATACCGCGCGCTCGTGGACCTGCCCGGCATCGCCGACGCCCGGGTCTGGGAGCCCGAACCCGCCACCGTCTATTTCTGGGAACGCTGATGCAGAGGCTCGACATGGCCGTGACCCCGCTGCGCGAGGTCAACGCGACGTTGCAGGGCCTCGCGCCCGCCACCAACGAGACCGACTGGGTGATCGACAACCCGCGCGGATCGCATGCCGTCGCGGTCGGCCTGACCCAGCCGGTCAGCGTCACCGTCCGGGGCTCGACCGGGTATTACTGCGGCGGCATGAACCGGGCGGCGACGCTGCGGGTCGAGGGGTCCTGCGGGCCGGGCGTGGCCGAGAACATGATGTCGGGCACCGTCATCGTCGAGGGCGACGCGAGCCAGTACGCGGGCGCCACCGGCCGCGGCGGCCTTCTGGTCGTGCGCGGCAACGCCTCCAGCCGCTGCGGCATCTCGATGAAGGGCATCGAGATCGTGGTCGGCGGCAATGTCGGGCACATGTCGGCCTTCATGGCGCAGCGCGGCACGCTGGCCGTGCTGGGCGACGCCGGCGAGGCGCTGGGGGATTCGCTTTACGAGGCGCGGCTTTACGTGCGCGGGTCGGTGAAATCGCTGGGCGCGGACTGCGTGGAGAAGGAGATGCGGCCCGAACATCTCGCCCATCTGGCCGGCCTGCTGGAACGGGCGGGTTTCGACGCCGACCCGGCGCGGTTCCGCCGCTACGGCTCGGCCCGGGCGCTTTATCATTTCCACGTCGACCACGCCGGCCAGTACTGAGCCGGCAGAAGGATCCGCCCCGTGACCGACACCCCGCGCACCCTGCCCCGCCAAAGCTGGACCTTCTCGAACGAGGTCAATGCCGAGATCCGCCGCGCGGCGGCGACCGGCATCTACGACATCCGCGGCGGCGGCGCCAAGCGCCGGGTGCCGCATTTCGACGACCTGCTGTTCCTTGGCGCCTCGATGTCGCGCTACCCGCTCGAGGGCTATCGCGAACGCTGCGACACCCGAGTCACGCTGGGCACCCGCTTCGCGAAGACGCCCGTCCAGCTCGACATCCCGATCACCATCGCCGGGATGAGCTTCGGCGCGCTTTCGGCCAATGCCAAGGAGGCGCTGGGACGCGGCGCCACGCTGGCGGGCACCTCGACCACCACCGGCGACGGCGGCATGACCGAGGAGGAGCGCGGGCATTCGGCCAAGCTCGTCTACCAGTACCTGCCCTCGCGCTATGGCATGAACCCCGAGGACCTGCGCCGCGCCGACGCGATCGAGATCGTGGTCGGACAGGGCGCCAAGCCGGGGGGCGGCGGCATGCTGCTGGGCCAGAAGATCACCGAGCGGGTCGCGGGGATGCGCGACCTGCCGGTGGGGATCGACCAGCGCTCGGCCTGCCGGCACCCGGACTGGACCGGGCCCGACGATCTCGAGATCAAGATCCTCGAGCTGCGCGAGATCACCGGCTGGGAAAAGCCGATCTACGTCAAGGTCGGCGGCGCGCGGCCCTATTACGACACGGCGCTGGCGGTGAAGGCGGGCGCGGACGTGGTGGTGGTCGACGGGATGCAGGGCGGCACCGCCGCCACGCAGGACGTGTTCATCGAGAACGTCGGCCTGCCGACGCTGGCCTGCATCCGCCCGGCAGTGCGGGCGCTGCAGGATCTCGACATGCACCGCGAGGTGCAGCTGGTGGTCTCGGGCGGGATCCGCACCGGCGCCGACGTCGCCAAGGCGCTGGCGCTGGGGGCGGACGCGGTGTCGATCGGCACCGCCGCGCTGGTGGCGCTGGGCGACAACGACCCCGCGCACGAGGCCGAGTACCGCGCGATGGGCACCACGGCGGGCGCCTATGACGACTGGCACGAGGGGCGCGACCCGGCCGGCATCACCACGCAGGACCCCGCGCTTGCCGCGCGGCTCGACCCGGTCGAGGGCGGGCGGCGGCTGCGCAACTACCTGTCGGTGCTGACGCTGGAATGCCAGACCATCGCCCGTGCCTGCGGCAAGAGCCACGTGCACAACCTCGAGCCCGAGGACCTGTGCGCCCTGACGATCGAGGCCGCGGCGATGGCGGGCGTGCCGCTGGCGGGGACCGACTGGATCCCCGGTCGCGGCGGGATGTGAGACGGGACAAGGCCCGGGGCGCGGCTCTGCCTTAGGGGCGGTCTCTGGAACGGCGAACACGGTCGGGCGGGGCCAACCCGCCGGCGCAACTGCAACAGGGATGGACGGATGACGGATCTTGCGGCCTGGGCGCGCGCCTCCGGCGTGAAGTATTTCATGGTGTCCTACACCGATCTCTTCGGCGGCCAGCGCGCCAAGCTGGTGCCGACGCAGGCGATCGGCGCGATGCAGGCCGAAGGCGCGGGCTTCGCCGGCTTCGCCACCTGGCTCGACATGACGCCGGCGGATGCCGACATGATGGTCGTCCCCGATCCCGCGGGCCTGTTCCAGCTGCCCTGGAAGCCCGAGGTCGCCTGGGTCGCCGGCACCCCGATGATGGAGGGGGCCGAGGTCGCGCAGGCGCCGCGCAACGTGCTGCGCGCGCAGGTCGCGGCGGCGGCGGCGCAGGGTCTTGACGTCAAGACCGGGGTCGAGGCCGAGTTCTTCCTGCTGACGACCGACGGCGGCGCGATCTCGGACCCGGCCGACGATGCCCAGAAGCCCTGCTATGACCAGCAGGCGCTGATGCGCCGCTACGACGTCATCGCCGAGATCTGCGACCACATGCTGGCCCTGGGCTGGGGCGCCTACCAGAACGACCACGAGGATGCGAACGGCCAGTTCGAGATGAACTGGGCCTTCGACAGCGCGCTGGTGACGGCGGACCGGCACAGCTTCTTCAAGTTCATGGTGAAGTCGGTGGCCGAGGCGCACGGCCTGCGCGCGACCTTCATGCCCAAGCCCTTCGCCGGGCTCACCGGCAACGGCTGCCACGTCCATGTCTCGGCCTGGGACGGCGCGGGCGGCAACGCCTTCGCCGATCCTGCCGCCGACCTCGGCCTGGCGGCGCGGGGCCGCGCCTTCCTTGGCGGGATCATGGCCCATGCCGAGGCGATGGCCGCGATCACCAACCCCACCGTCAACAGCTACAAGCGGATCAACGCCCCGCGCACGGTCTCGGGCGCGACATGGTCGCCGAACACGATCAGCTGGACCGGCAACAACCGCACCCACATGGTCCGCGTCCCCGGCCCCGGGCGGTTCGAGCTGCGCCTGCCCGACGGCGCCGCGAACCCCTATCTGCTGCAGGCCGCGATCATCGCCGCGGGGCTCGACGGCATCGCGCGCGACGCCGACCCGGGGCCGCGGCTCGACATCGACATGTATGCCGAGGGCCACCGGGCCGAGGGCGTGCGCCGGCTGCCCCTGAACCTGCTCGACGCGGTGCGCGCCTTCGAGGCCGACGCGGGCTTCCGCGCCGCGCTGGGCGATGGGGTCGCGACGGCCTATGCCCGGCTGAAGCATGCCGAGTGGCAGAGCTATGCCGCGCATTTCACCGACTGGGAGCGCGCGCACACGCTCGACATCTGAGCGGCCGCCGCCTCGGGCGCGCGCCCCGGCACAGGGATCGCCGGATCACCCGGCGCGGCTGGCTGCCGGGCACCGCGGCCGCGCGGGCGGGCGCGGGGCCTTCGCCCGGCCCCGCCATCCGAAGCCTGGCCCACGCGCCAACAAGGATCGACGCAGCCCGTGCGGTTCCGCCCGTGCCCGAGCCGATGGAGCCCCGGTGACGAATGGACCACGCGGTCCGGGCAGCCGCGGAGCGTTGCGCGCTGACCACAGGGGATCGGGAACGACCGGTCTGTCATCCCGCGCCGGTGCCGCCGCGTGGTGCGGGCGCCCCGGTGCCAGCGTGGGCAGCGTCCGGCCCGCCCTCCCGCGGCGCAAGATCGCTCGCCTGCGGCGCAGGGGCGCCGGCCGCAGGCGACCGGCCGTGCGCCGCCGACGGCACGGGATCAGCGCCGTCGGCGCGGCCGACCGGCCGCGGACCGCGCCCCGCCCCGGGGCGGCGGTTCGGGAGGGGGGCGGGCATGACGGCGGCGGGCGGGCCCGGCGCCTCGCGGGCCCGCGGGTGTCAGCCGGCGCCCTCGACGAGGATCTTGACGTGGGATTTCTCGGCGACCAGCGCCTCGAAGCCCTCGGCCACGATGTCGTCGAGCGCGATGCGCTTCGTCACCAGCTTCTCGGCGCTGAAATAGCCCTGCGTCATCAGCTCCATCACCGCCGGGTAGACGTTGCGATAGGCGATGGTGCCCTGCAGCTGGCGTTCCTTCAGCACGACGGTGTTGGGGTGGAACGCGGCGTCCCCCTCCCAGATCGAAACGATCAGCACCTGCCCCTCGTGCCGGGTCGCGTCGATGCATTGCGGCAGGACCCGCGGCACCCCCGTCACCTCGAAGGCGACGTTCACGCCGCCCGTGGCCGCGCGGATCGCCGCGACGGCATCGCCGGCCGTCGGGTCGATCGCCGAGGTCGCGCCAAGCTCGAGCGCCTTCTGCCGCCGCACCCCGGACGGCTCGACCACGTGGATCTGCGCCGCGCCCGCGACGCGCAGGGCCTCGACGACCAGAAGCCCGATCGGCCCCGCACCGAACACCGCCGCCGTGTCGCCCGCGCGGATCTTCGACAGGCGCACCGCATGCAGCGCGACCGCCGCGGGCTCGACCAGCGCGCCCTGCTCCATCGACAGCGCGTCCGGCATCTTGTGCACCATCCGCGCCGGCACGACCGAATGCGCGGCAAAGCCGCCGTGACCGCCCGAGAGCCCGACGAAGCCGAGGCTGTCGCACAGGTTGTAGCGGCCCTCGTGGCAGGCCGGGCAGTCGCCGCAGGCGAAGATCGGCTCGATCGCGACCCGGTCGCCGACGGCCAGCCCGGTCACGCCGGCCCCCAGTTCGGCCACCGTGCCGCAGTATTCGTGGCCAAGGGTGATCGGCGCCTTGTCACGGCTCAGCGGATGCTCGGCCCCGACGGGAACGAAGATCGGCCCGGCGAGGTATTCGTGCAGGTCGCTGCCGCAGATCCCGGTCCAGGCGACCCTGACCTTGACCTCTCCGGGGCCGGGGACGGGTTCGGCCAGATCCTCGACGCGGATGTCCTTCACGCCGTGCCAACGTGCTGCTTTCATCTGTCTGTCTCCAAAAGTGTCCGGTAAGCGCGCGCCCGGCCACGCGGCGCGGGCGCGCAGGGTCGGCCTCAGCAGGTGGGCCTCACCTGAGGTGATGCACCTGCTGCAGGCCGTAGACCGGGGTCTCGATCCCCTCGAGCCGGGCCTTGAGCTGCAGCGCGAGGTAGAGCGAGTAGTGCCGCGACTGGTGCAGGTTGCCGCCCATGAACCACAGGTTCGGCACCTGCGTCGGCTTCCACATGTTGCGCTGCTCGCCCTCCCAGGGGCCGGGGTCCTTGGTGGTGTCGGACCCAAGGCCCCAGACCTTGCCGACGCGGTCGGCGACCTCCTGGCTGATCAGGTCCGCGGCCCAGCCGTTCATCGAGCCGAAGCCCGTGGCCATCACCACCAGGTCCGCCGGCAGCCGGGTGCCGTCCGCCAGCACCACGGCGTCGGGTTCGAACCGGTCGACCTGGCCCTTCACCAGCTTGACCTTGCCATCGATGATCAGCTGGCTCGCGCCGACGTCGATGTAATAGCCCGAGCCGCGGCGCAGGTACTTCATGAACAGCCCCGACCCGTCGTCGCCCCAGTCGAGGTCGAACCCCGCCTTCTCGAGCCCGGCGTAGAAATCGGCGTCGCGCGCGCGCATCCGGTCGTAGAGCGGGATCTGGAACTCGTGCATGATCCGGTAGGGCAGCGAGGCGAAGATCATGTCCGCCTTCTCGGTGGTGATGCCGTTCGCCAGCGCCTCTTCGGAGTAGAGCGCGCCGAGCCCGATCTCCATCAGGCTGTCCGAGCGCACGATGTGGGTCGAGGACCGCTGGACCATGGTCACGTCGGCATCGCCCTCCCACAGCGCGGCGCAGATGTCGTGGGCCGAGTTGTTGGAGCCGATGACCACCACCTTCTTGCCGGCCCAGTCGTCGGGGCCCTTGTGCTGCGAGGAATGCTGGATCGTGCCCTTGAAGCTGTCCATGCCGGGGAAGCTTGGCAGGTTCGGCTTGCCCGACATCCCGGTCGCGAAGATCAGCTGGGTGGGATGCAGGGTCACCGCCTCGCCGTCGCGGTCGACCTCGACCGTCCAGGTGCCGGCGGCCTCGTCGAAGGCGGCCTTCTTCACCTCGGATTTCGACCAGTAGGGGATCTCCATCACCTTGGTGTACATCTCGAGCCAGTCGCCGACCTTGTCCTTGGGGGTGAAGACCGGCCAGTTGTCGGGGAACTTGATGTAGGGCAGGTGGTCGTACCAGATCGGGTCATGCAGGCAGAGCGACTTGTAGCGCGACCGCCACTGGTCGCCGGGGCGTTCGTGCTTGTCGAGCACGATCGCCGGCACGCCCAGCTGGCGCAGCCGCGCGCCCAGCGCGATGCCGCCCTGCCCGCCGCCGACGATCACCGCATAGGGCTGGGTGTCGCGCCCGAGGCTCTGCTCCTCGGCCGCGCGCCGCTCCTTCCAGGTCAGGCGGTTCTTCTGCGCCCCGTGCTCGGCCCCCATCGGGCGGCGCGGGCCGCGGTTCTCCTCGAAGCCCTTGAGTTCCTGCAGGGCGGTCAGCAGCGTCCAGATCCGGTCGTCGCGCAGCCGCATCAGCCCCCAGCCGCGGCCCACGGCGGTCTCGAAGGTGATCCAGGCCGTGATCACGCCGCCGTCCTCGGCCGGCATCTCGCCGGGCTGGATGCGGAAGTCGCCGGGGCGGGTCCTGGCAAGCTGCGCCCCCAGCAGGTCGGCGACCCCGGCGGGCCCCTCGACCGTCTTCAGGTTCCAGCTGACAGCCACCAGGTCGCGCCAGTAGCTGTCCGTCGCGAACAGCTGCGCCGCCGCCTGCACGTCCCCCTCCTCCAGGGCGGCGTTCAGCCGGTTCAGCACGTCCTGCACGCGGGTCGTCACCGTTGAATCGAGCATCGCGACTCCTCCTCTTTCGCGTTGATCGGGGCGAGCATCGCGGGGCGCGGGCGGCGGTTCCACCGGGCGCGGCGCATCGCCTGCCCGAAAAGCGGGCGCCGCGACGCGGCATGTTGCGCGCGCAACGGCGTGCAACCGGCCGGGCCACCGGCCCCGCGGGCAGCGACGCGGCCGGTCGGGTCGGGTGGTCGGGTCGGGTGGTCGGGTCGGGTGGCGCGATCGGGCGGGACCGCCAGTCAGGACCGGCCGGCCCGGCGGGCGGATCACCCGGGCGTCTCGACCGTGCAGGCCTTGGGGGCAAGCGTCGCGGATGGGCCAGCCCGTCAGGCCGGCGGTTCCAGCCCGGCGCGGCGCAGGCGGCGCAGGACGGTCGAGCGGTTGACGCCCAGCCTGCGGGCGGCGCGCGACATGTTCCAGCCGCAGGCCTCCATCACCGCCTCCAGGTCCTCGTCGGGCGCGGGCGGATCGGCCTCGGCGCCCACCGGCGGCGGCAGGTCGTGCAGGTCGATCACCCGCGCATCGGCCAGCGCCACCGCGACGTCGAGCACCTGCGCAAGCTCGCGCAGATTGCCGGGCCAGGACCGGCCCAGCAGCCCCGCCCGGGCCGAGGGCGTCAGCCGCGTCTCCTCGGGCGCGCGGCGGCGCAGCAGCCGGTCGATCAGCCAGCCCAGATCCTGCCGCGCCCGCAGCGGCGGCAGCACCAGCACCGCGCCCGCAAGGCGGTGGAACAGCGTGCGCGGCAGGGCAAGCGTCGCCGGGGCGGCGGTGCAGGTGGCGATCGGCCGCAGCCCGCCCCGCGCGTCGAGGCAGGCCGCCAGCGCCGGCGCCGTGGCGGGGGGCAGGTCCTCGATCCGGCGCAGGAGCAGCGTCGCCGGACCATCGAGCGCCGCGATCGCCGCCCCGAGCCCCGCCGCCGTCAGCCCGGCGCAGTCCAGCGCGACGAAGCCGCCCCCCTGCCCCTGCATGTGGATCGCATGGGCAAGCTTGGTCTTGCCGGTGCCGGTCTCGCCGTGGATCAACAGCGGCACCGGCGTGGGCGCAAGCCGCGCCGCCTGCGCGATGAGCCGCGCCATCGCCGGGTCCTCGCCCGCCAGCGCCGCGAGCGGCCCGGCCGCGGTCACCGCCACCACGGACCCCGCCGCCGCGCGCGGCGCGACCCGCGGCGCCTGCGGCGCGATCGCGTGGCCAAACAGCGCGCCACCGTCGCGCAGCGCCACGATCCGGTCTTCGGTCGGGCGGTCGCGCATCAGCTCTGGCAGGTCGTCGACGCCGATGCCCATCACCTCGTCGATCCGCCGCCCGAGGATCGGCGCCCCGTCGGTGAACAGCCGGCGCGCGCCGCGCGTGTAGCCAAGCACCCGCCCCGCGCCGTCCAGCCGGACCGCGAACTCGGGATCGACATCGAGGAATTCGGGGCTGGAGGACAGCCGCAGCACCCAGTCGCGGCGGCTTTCGGCCATCAGGTTCGCCATCTCGACCCGGCGCGCGGCATTGGTCACAAGGCTCATCGCCAGCGTCTGGCTGCGCTTGGGCGCGGGCGAGCGCAGCAGCGAGATGTCGAGCACCGCCGCCAGCGCGCCGAGGCTGTCGAAGATCGGCGCGGCGGTGCAGCTGAGCGTGGTGTGGGCATTGCCGAAATGGTCGTCCTGATGGACGGTCACCGGCTCTTGCGTGACGATGCAGGCACCGACGCCGCAGGTGCCGGCAAGGTTCTCGGACCAGTTCGACCCGAGGTAGAGCCCCGCGCGCCGCAGCTCGTCGACGAAGAGATCGTCGCCGAAGAAGTCGACGCAGACGCCCTTGGCATCGGTCAGCAGCAGCACGTAGTTCTGCCCCGCGACCTGCCGGAACAGGCTTTGCAGGCTGCTGCGCGCGGCGCCGATCACCCATTCGGCCTGCTTGCGATGGTCGCGCAGCTCGGCCTCGGTGACGATATGGGCGGGGTCGCGGCGCATCGGGTCCATGCCGTAGACTTCGACGCAGCGCCGCCACGAGGCCGAGACGAAGCCGTCGCGCCCGGTCCGCGCCCCGTCGAGCACGCGCCCGATCTCTTCGACATGCTGCCGGTCACGCATGGCGCAAAGCCTCCCCGGCGCCAGCCTAGCACGGCGCGCCGGCCCGTCCGGGTCAGACTTTCGTCGCCCTCGGCGGCGCGTCGCCGCAGGGGTGCCTTTACAGGGGTGTCCCGGGCCGCGGCGCGCGGGCCGGTCCCGCACAGCCGGTCGTGGGCGGCCGGGCGCGGGCGGCCGGGTCAGTCGCGGGCGAAGGCGGCGTCGGGCAGGTACTTGCGGAAGCCGTGGAAGAAGATGTCGATCTCGAGCGCGAGCCCGGCCTCGAACTCGTTCAGCTCCCGCCCATTCCAGCGGTGCTGTTCAAGCCGGGCGAGGAAATCGCGGCGGGTCTGCTCGTCGCGCGGCTCGATCGGCAGCATCTCGAGCGCGCGCAGCAGGTCGATGCGCTTGTGCACCTCGCGCATGCCCGAGAACGCCTCCATCATCGGCCGGACCAGGCGCGGATCCGTCTGCCAGGACTGGCCGGCGAACACCTCCTGCACGACCCGGTTCCCGGCCCCGAGGCAGTCATAGGCGACGCAGCCGCGAAAGCCCTCCTGCGCCAGCCGGTCGTGGATGGTGCAGCTGTGGCCGGCAAGGTTGCGGCACGGCTCGCCCGGGTTCTTGTCGAAGGCGAAGTCCTCGCCCTCGTCGAAGGCCAGCGCGAGGCAGCACAGCGACGCGCATTTCGTACAATCGGTCTTGAGGTGATCGGTCTCAGGCATCGGGGCTGTCGATTTCCAATGGTCCGTCCGGGGCGTGATCCGCCCCCTATCCCGCGGAACGCCCGCAAAGCGCAAGGCCGCCGTCGCGCGCAGGCCCCGCGGGAGCGGGGCGGATCCCCCCGGCCGCGCCCGCAACGTCCCGGCTTCGGCGAGACTGTACCCGGCATCGCGTGACGGGCGCGGGACTGGCCGGCCAACGACACCCGCGAGCGGGGCCGCAGCCCGGGTCACGCAAACGGCCCGGCCCGCCCCGGCGCTTGCCGGATTTCCGCGCGTCCCGATCGCGGCAGAGGGCCGGTCAGCCGCCCGTTCCGTCACGTTCTTTCGGTCCGCGCGGCGCCCGGGCCGGGTTTTGAGCGAGAAAACCCTTGCTTTGTGCGCCCGGAGCCCCCATCTGTCGCGTGCTGATGTTTCTTCTCTTCGTAATGCTGGCGCCGGTGACACGGTTTCGGTTGATCGACTTGGATCGACTTTGCCGGGCTGTCGCGATCCTGCGGACAGCATTTACCAAGGAGACCACGGTTATGGCCAATGGCACCGTGAAATGGTTCAACGCCACCAAAGGCTTCGGCTTCATCCAGCCGGAAAACGGCCGCAAGGACATCTTCGTCCACATCTCGGCTCTCGAGCGTGCCGGCA
Source organism: Frigidibacter sp. MR17.24 (assembly GCF_037095655.1). Lineage (NCBI taxonomy): Bacteria > Pseudomonadati > Pseudomonadota > Alphaproteobacteria > Rhodobacterales > Paracoccaceae > Frigidibacter > Frigidibacter sp. MR17.24. The sequence continues at coordinate 52,021 of NZ_JBAWKE010000009.1, read as the reverse complement.
TCACCCGTCTCGATGACGGTCAGGCCGTGACCTTCGACATCGAGACCGGCCGCGACGGTCGCGAATCCGCCAGCAACCTGGCGCTGGCGTGAAAACGTCCCTGGAAGACCTGCTTGCAGGTCTTCCGCCCCAAGAGGGCAATGGCGGCCAGCCCTTGGCCGCCAGCATCGCCGCCGCTCGGCCGGCGCCATCTCTCCGCGAAACCCAGATCGACCGCACGACCGCCAATGCCCGGCGCGTCGTCGATGACGAGACGCTGCTGCGGGCCGAAAAGACCGCGGCGCTGAAAGCCGCGCGCGAGAAGCGCGATCTTCGCGGCGAGGGCTGATCGCCTTTCTGCGGTGCCTACCGATCACACGGCCCGCACCGCGATCCTCGACATGTCCGTGCGGGCATTCCGCAACGACATGAGGAGACGGCCATGGGGTATTCCACGCCGAAGAAGCAGCTTGATCTCAAGGAATTCCTGAGCACGCCTGCCAAGAAGAAGCCCTTCGTCCGCAACGCCGCGAAGGCCCGGCCCCGACCCGAGGCCGAGGCTGAAACCGGCGCCGAGTCCGGGGCCCCCGCCGCAAGCCCGGGCACGGACGCCACCTGAACAGCGCAGCCCGCGCGCGCGCCGCGCGCCGGGAGACCTGCGAATGGCCGCCCCCGATGACCGGGGTCGGCCGCCCCCTCTCATCCGACGGTCGGGATCGCGGCACGCGCCGCGCCCGGGCCGACGGCCCGAACCGGAAGATGACGGCCAGCCGCTGTCCAAGCAGGCCCGCCGCGCCCGGATCGATTGCACACAAGGATACAAGAATGATGGAAGTCCAATGGGGCGTCCCCGTCACCCTTCGCCAGCCGCAGGACGGCGCGATCGAGCGCTTCAGCACGATCGAGAAGGCTCGCTATTGGCTGCGGCGCAAGTGGCCGGTCGCCGATGGCGCCCGCCAGGTGGCGCTGGCCAGGGTCGAGACCGCGATGGCCTGCCTCGGCCCGGTCGAGGATGCCCGGCGTGCCTTCTGCCTCGCGGCGCTGTCCGCAGGCTTCGTCCCCGCCCTCGAGGGCTGAGCGGCCGAGGCTCCGACCTGACCTGCCCTGACATCATCGTCCGGGCGGCACCGGATCGCAGGGTCCCCGCACCTGCGGGCGTCGGCCCGCGGCCCGGGACCCGCCGCATGATCTTGCGCGACCTGTCCGATCGCGGCGATCAGATCACGCCCCCGGAGGGCGTTCCGACGAGGCGGCCCCGCGCTGCATCACCGCAACGACCATGCCGACCTCCATCGGTCACGCGGCTGACGAGAGGCTTGCGACCGGCACCGTCGGGCGGCACCCTTCGTCCCGGCCCGCCCGGTCGGGCGCAGCCCGTGCCACCGCAGCCGAGCGGCGCCCGGCGCCGCGCCGATCGACGATTTCGTCCTTGGCCGTTCATATCGGGCTTCCGGATGCCCGAGACGACGGTCGCGCCGGAGGGACATCCTTGCGCATCCGTCTAGGGCACAGGTCGCGCCGCCGATCTCGACCCCGACGCGCGCGCCGGTCCCCTGCCGAGCCTCTCTGGAGTGACCGGCATCTCGTCCGCAATCGACGATCAGTCCCCTGCCGGCCATGACGCCCCCCCCCGAGGGGTGCGCTTGCCCGGGCCAGCGGCAGCCACCGGCCCGACGCCACTGCGCGAGCCGCAGCCCGTCTGCGAAGGTCGATCTGTCTGGAAATGAGTGGAGGCGGGTACCGGAATCGAACCGGTCTTCACGGATTTGCAATCCGCTGCGTAACCTCTCCGCCAACCCGCCAGCCGACTGATTTTGCACCATTTTTAGCGATGCGCCCGAGGTCGCGGGCAAACGTCGCAGCAAGTCCCGCAACATTCTCGTGCTGTTTACGTTCTGTCCAGATCGCGCGCAAGGGGGCATTTCCGTCCTTACCCCGGCCGACGCCCCGCGGCATCAGTCCCCGCAGGCCCGTAGACGCGCGAATGCAACGGACTGCCGCGCCGCCCACACCTCGAGGAAATCTATCGCGCCCGGTGCCCGCCGTGGGAGCAAAGGCCGCATCGGGCGACTATTCCGTTGCTGGCAGCTACCGATCCTCTCAGTGTTGATCCGCACGAATCGCCTTGAGGACGGCAAAAGTTGATTTATATGTCAATTCGAGAGAAGGTGGTTGAGCTCCGAGATGCCGGCAGGCTCAGGTATGTTGGCTCACACATGAAGTCTAGGAGCGCGGAGAGACATGTTTTCTTAACTAAGCTTCTTTACGATCGTATGGCTGCGGCGTCGCGTGAAGATGGCGAAGAGGCAAAGTGCCTTCAGGGCATGGCTCAAGTGCTCGGTCAATTCTGCGCCGGCAATGTTGTGACGTTTGGCATGGACCCGAGCAAGAAGGCTGCCACAGCCATGATGGCTAGAGTTCGGCCAAGACGTCTGAACATGGTCGACTTTCGCTGCATGGCTCCGGTTCCCGGGATGCGACTGCTGGGGGGATTTAGCGAGCCAAACACTTTTATAGGCATACACTGCCACATGAAGGGCGACATGAGATCAGGCGTATTTACTGACATGGTGGAAAACGCGCGCTTGGAATGGGACAATCTGTTTGGGAGCAACCTTTCGCCGCTTCACTCCATCAATGCAACCGGATACGTTACAAAAAATGTTTACGCATGTTAAGCCCTCCGGGTCGAACCACATCAGCGATGCTGAGCTCCATGCTGCGGCTGTTCGGCTACGGGGAGAGATGCACAATTTGGTAATGACCGCGTTTCTGGAAAGTGGAGTTTCACAGAAGGTTATTGCGGCCCGCCTCAGAAAGAGCGCTTCGCAAGTAAGCAGATTACTTGGCGGCCCTGGGAATTGGACGATCGACATGGCCGCGCATCTCCTCTACGCCATTAATGGAAATGACATCGGCGTCTCCGAGACGGACCCATCATCTGGGCCAGTTTCAAACTTTTCGACACCGGAGTGGCTCCCGTCTGCACGGTACACCGAGCCACACACAGAAGATTTCTTCAAGGTACGCATTGCGGATATGCCGCACGGGAAAATAGAGAACCGGCGTGCCCAAGCTACCGGCACCGCGTCGGTGAAGCTAAACGTGTCCAGCGGCGTCGTTGAGGAGAGCGCCTGATGGCCGTCGCGTTTGAAGCAGCGATCCTTTGCGACGACATACGTCAAGAAGTAAACGGCAAGCAAATTCTCATAGGAGCCTATACGGGAAACATCATATTCAGCGGATTCCCCGCTGCCGGGCAGTTCTTTGTTTTTGCAAAGACCGAGTCACTGCCGGTTGGGCAGCACAGTCTTAGCGTGCGCCTTCGCTTTGCCAATAAAGATATTGGCACCGTTCAAGGAGAAGTTTCAATCGAAACCCAAGGCGGCCTATGGCTTCCCCTGAATACACCCCCAATTTCATTCCCAGGCGAAGGCGAATTGGAAGCGCAGTACATTGATTCAGAGGGCAAATGGATAACTTTCCTTTCGATTCCAATCCGAGGCGGACAAGTTCCGGGGACCTAAATCCTTAAATCTCTCAAAATATTTTAAGCCTGGAGCGATGCCCTCTCCGCATGGCAGCTGGCGCGAACTTCCGGATCACACCTCGATCACCGGCAACCCCACCACCTCGCGCGCTGGCCGCAGGCCCATCGACCCGCCCACCACACCGGTCAGCGCGATCATGTCCACTGCCCCGCGCCGGCCGCAAACCGAGCACCGCGCGCGCCGCAGCACCTCGTCACAGTGCAGCCAGCGCGACATGGCGACCGTGGCGCGGTGGCCGCAGGCACAGGTGATGAAGGCATAGCTCGGGCGCATGGCCCGTGATCGCGCGGCCAAGGGCGAGTCGGCAAGCGATGTTCTCCGATCGTTCACTCTGCAGCCACGACAGAACTAAACAGAATCGTTTGCACAACAATCATTGCGTGCAACAGTCACTTCGCTCGGAGAGGGAGCGTGTCATTCGAGTTGGTGCTGGTAGCGCAAAGGTCGCCGAGGCGGTGGAGCCTCCCTATTGCTAGGTGCTTTTCGGCGCGATGGTCATTGGTTCAGTACTGGCCATCGCAGCCGGAGCGGCGCCAATCGCGGCGTGTACCGAGATGCCCGTCCTTGCGCGGCGCGTGACCGACGGCGGCAATGGGGAAATCATACCGCCGCCGGGCGCAGCCGATGAGGACACATCAGCCGCAGTTCAACTTATGCGATAGCGCTTGGATCCATGCCGCCTGCAAAATAACCCATGGTGGAATCATGCTTAACGACCCAAGGTTCCGACGCATGTCCCCACAAGGAGGGTGACGCCGTGCCGCGCTATCGGGTCACTTTTCAGATCGCTCACAGGCCAGGCACCGAGCAGGTCCGCAAGGACATCTACGCCGCAGCGCTCGTCCTGTCAGATCAGGGCTGGCAGATGCAGACGCCGACGTCGGTCACCTTCGAGAGCGACTTCGATATCGACCTGATCGCAGAGGTGATGCGAGACCAGATCCGGCTCGATCTCGATACGGTGACGATCCGCAGCTCCGAGCTGGAGATGCGTCGGATCGTCGGGCGCCGCGACGACCTGGGGGAAGCCGTCGGCGCGGCGGTGATCAGGGTGGTGTGAGTGCTCTGGCAACACCGCTAGAGACCCGGCGACAGCCTTGGTCAGGAGAACCGTCGCCGGCGCGCGGCGATCCCGAGAAAAGCTTGCACTGCCGCATCGGCACTAACACTGACCGTCAAGGCCCGCATCTCCGACTTCATTGAGGACGGTCCGCAGGTCCGTGAAATCCTCACCCGCAGTGCAGCGGAGGAGGCCAGCGAGACTGGAGACGGGCTCAGGTAATCCCCGACAGAGCTGGCGACTTGTCACTCCGCTGATGGGCCAGAACGATCTGAGTAAAATTGTCGGCGATGGCCGATGCGGTCGCAACGCTGTACCCGATCTCCATCATCCGAAATCGGATGTCCTCTCTGGACATCTTCGCCAACTCGATAGCTGCCTCACGGTAGGTCGGGGTCAAACGCTCGTCCACGCTTTCGCCGGGAATGTACGTGTGGCGGTCTCCCAAGACATAGCGGCTCATGCTGCAAGCTCCGTAGACGTTGTGACAGCGGCGTGCAGGTCCCAGTAGCGATCCTCGATCAGTGAATAGGGGGTGATCCGCGGGTGCGACTGGAGAAGCGCGGAGAGGAAGCGTGCCTCTCCCGCGGTGCAGCAGAGGAGGCCGGCGAGGCGGGTGGCGAGGTGCTCAGTGGTCATGGTGTCACAGGTGCTCCAGCAGCGTCGCGCTCACATAGCCAAAGATGCTCCCGGTATTCGCGGTCCACGACAGCCGAACGGTGCCGTCGGCGGGGACGGTGATGGGCGCGAATACCCCCATATTGGACGCTGCGCTCGTAGCCGCGTCGATCACCAGCTGCTCCCCGCCCGTGAGAGTGTAGAGACCCTTGCGATCCGTTGCAGACGAGGCTCGGGTGGCCACTGCCGTCACCCGCACCGTGTCGCCCGGGCAGAGGTGCCGCCAGGTGATCTCGTTTGTGAAGCCGGGTGCCGCCGCCAGGTACCCACCGAGCAGCTCGGCGAGCTGCAGCCGCGTGTCGGCGATACGTGCAAAAGCGCCGGTCCCGCCGCCACCCGTATCCGAGCTGACGCCGTCGCTCGGCGGGCTGCCCCCAACGCGCGCGCCGTAGTGCATCCAGCCGTCGAATTCGGACGCCAGGTCGTATGCGCCAGCACCCATGCCCTCGTCGCCGTACAGGCTGATGACCTTCTGGTATTGCAGCGACGAGCTGGGAACCATGAGCGTGCGATTGGTGCCGCCGTACCCGAAGCGGTATACCCGTCCGGTCCTTGTGGTGGGTTTCGTTTGACCCCGGGCACGCGCTGCAATCTTGGCCAAGAGCTGCCTACCGTAGAGATCGACGTTTGCGGTTGTCAGGTGGATGCCATCCGCGAGCATGATGTCCTGTAGCGGAGCAGACCACGGATACATGTCGAAGAAATACTGCCCGTCAGCGATATGCTCCGGATAGGCGGCTTCGGCCTTCGGGATGAAGATGTTTTCGTTGTACGGGAGCGAGCCATTGGCCTCGGTGGACGGGTCAGACGTTACCGCCGGGGCGTCCGAGTAGTACCGCTTGTGCGGGATGCTGATGATCTGCGCTGACGCCGCAAGATCAAGCTCCGCGATGAAGCCGTCGTAGCCGGTGGAAATAGCCGTCGCGCCTCCCGGGTACGGGCGGTTATCGGAGATGTCGTTGCCCCCGGCCACCGCAGACAGCAGGACATCAGAGCCCGGGAAGTCGGTTCGGGCCGTGGCTGCCTGCGCAGTGATGGCGGAGATGGTCGCTCCATCGATCGCGTAGCTGCGGAAGGTGACTGGGGTCGTGAAGCCGACCGCCGCCATATACGGCTCCATCCAAGCGGATTTCGTAGCGGTGTTTTGCCCGAATGCACGAGCCGGCAGGCTGTCGCCGAGCACGACAAGGCTGGACTGGGTGAGGAGCTCGGGCATGGCGACGAACTCTCCGCCCGCCGCCTCCCCCACCGTCGCCAGCGCGCTGCCCGAGATCGTGCGCCCCTCGCCGTCCGTGCCCGAGGCCATGAGCGCGATGGGTGCGTCGGCGGCCGCCCCGCCAGGCACGGTGAACGTCCGCGTTACGGTACCGGTGGTGCCCGAGCCCGAGAGCGTGACGGGGGTGCCGCCCACCGAGACCGAGGCGCTGGTCAGCGTCCAGCCCGCGGGGCCGGTCATCGTCAGCGTCACGGTGTCGCCGGGGAGCGGCGACAAGCTCGACAGGAGGATGGTGATGCCGGGCAGACCCTGCTTCCAGCTCTCGAACTGCTGCTCGGGCGTGACGCCAGCAGCGGTGGCCTCTGCCTCGAGCAGCGCGATCGTGCGCTTGGAATGCCGCAGACGGTCGAAGCTGCGATGCCGCAGGTATTTCGGACGACGGGTCATGTTTTTCTCCGGTTCTGGTGCGCACGCAGCGCGATTTGCTCGGCGAGGCCGAGTTGGTTTCCGGTTCGGAACGGATGGTATTCAGCGGGCCAGCGCGGCGCGGGCCCCGGTGTAGGCGTCGACGGCGAGCCGCTTTTCCTCGCCGCATTCGATCAGGGCGGCGCCGATACGGCCGAGGCTCACCTCGTCATCCGCCACCGTCCCGCCGCGACTGAGAAGGGACGCCGGATGCGGGCACGGCGCCACGACTGCGGCCGGCAGCGGCTCAAGGCGCAGACCCCCAGCGCCGCTCCAGGCGCTGCATCCCGGCAGCATCGATGCCAGCGCGAGTGCCGGCAGGATCCTTGCGAGCCTCATTCTCGATCTCCTGTGCGAGCTGGTCGATGCGGCGCCGATCGGCTTCGAGTTCCGCCGCGCGGGTGGCGATCTCGTCGGCGCTGTCCTGCAGGCGGCGCTCGACACGCTGTCGGTCGGCGAGCTGGCGGGCGGCCTCGGCCGCGGCGCCGTGCGAGCGGCCGGTAAGGTAGGCAGAGCCCGTGGCGGCGATCAGCACCGCCAGCGCGCCGGCGGCGAGCCAGCCCGTCACAGGGCCGCGCCCTCAAGGCAGAGATCGCGCTCTTTCTCGCGCCGGATGCTGAGCCCACGGATCCGCTGCATCACGCCGTTCACCCGCCCCTTGTCCCAGAACAGGATCGCGTTGCAGGCCCCTGCCCTGTCCCCGAGCCGGGCGCGCTTGGCCATGGTCGAGTTGCAGAACCCTACCTTGCCGATGTTGTAGGCCGTCGAGGTGAATGCCGCGAGCATCGGCACGGGCAAATCCGGCAGGCAGGCGTCGATCGCGCCGTAGAACTCGAGCACCCGCGCCGAGAGCATGCTGTCGCACTCGGCGCGGGTGTAGCTCGCCTTCGGAATGCCCTGCGTCTCGCCCGCGCACCAGGTCAGGACGCCGACCGCGTCGTAATAGGGCTTCAGCACCACCCCCTCGTAGCCGCGGATTGTCGGCACTGCCATCGCCACCACCAGCGCTGCTGTCGTGGCCGCCGTGCCACGCCGGGTGCGCGGCAATCGCACCGCCCCGCTGTCATCCTTCAGGAAGTCCGGCAGCGAGGTCTGCGCGAGGATCCGCGCCACCAGCGCTGCGGCCGAGACCAAACCGGCCAGCGCGGCCGAGAGCCCCGGCTCGATCGGCAGGGTGTCGGGCGGCAGCATCGCCACCGTCACCTCGAGGCCGCTCAGGATGGCGGCCAGCAGGATGAGACGGATCGACCAGGCGTGCCGCAGCACCGCCTGCCAGTCATGGATCAGCATGGAAACATTCTCCGGCGAGAGTGATGGATTACGCCCCGAAGCGCGCTAGTTTCTTGGTTGCGCTTGGGAGGGCGCTGCCAATGGAAATCAGGGAAGAGACAAGGCCCGCGCAGGATGCGCCGGCCGGAAAGCCGCATGCGCCGCAGGCGGAGAGCGAAGGCCCGCCGTGGTGGCAGGCGAAGCGAGAAGCGATCGAGATCCGCAAGCGGATCAAGCGGGCCTATGAAGAGGCGCGCAGGTACCAGAGCAAGCGGGCGCCGCGGGACGGCCGGTAGCGCTCAGCCCGGCGGGAAGATCTGGAACGGAGCCGTCGGAGACCGCAGCGGCGGCACGTTCGGGCAGTCCGGCCAGCTCAGGAGCAGGTAGGCCCGCGCGAACCTGTCGGGTCCGGTTGGGGCGATCCCCTGGTTGATCGGGATCCGCGCCATGAAGCGTGCCGCGATCGGCGTTGAGGTGATGTTCGCCGAGACGCTGCGCCCGTCAGCCGCATCCGTGCTCTTGTCGACGAAGGCGTGGTTGAAGCCGTCCGGGTCGACGAAATAGGCGACCGACTGGGGCCGGCCGCAGTCGCGCGACTTGGTGAACAGGAACTCGAACCGCACGAAGTCGCCGATCTGGCCCGAGGTGACCCGGAGGCTGTCGTCGACGATCTTGATCGGCGGCACCCGGTCCTCGCGCTGCGACTTCTCGAGCGAGGCGATCCGGTCGACCACCCCCTTCAAGGTCTCGGCCGTCTGCGACAGCGTGTTGCCGATCGTCGCCAGCGTGTCCTGCTGCTGGCGCAGGACGGTCGCCTGTTGCTCCTGCGTGTTCGCCTGCTGCGTCTGCGTCGCCTGCACCGCGGCCAGCGTCGCCGAGACGTCGGCCGTGCCGAGCTGTTCCTGGGCCCACTCGGTCACCCTCGGGCCGGTCCAGAACCACAGGACCCCAGCCAGAGTGCCGATTGCGAGGGTTGCCCCGGCCATCGAGGCCACCGCCCTCGCCCAGAATAGCCACGTCGCATCCTTCACGGGCATCGGTTTATCTCCGGCCATGTCTCTCGCTCGTAAAAGTATCGTCTTGAAGTTCAGGTGCGGCGCAGGATGCCCAGCAGCAGCGCCAGCCAGTATTCCTGGCTCCGTTTCACGGACGCCTCCGTCTACCGCTCGTCAGGGTCGTGTCACGGTGGATCAGGCGTGCCAGATCATGGTGCCGCGGAAAGTCGCCGTGGCCGCCCCGCTCACGAACACGCGGATCGCGTTCGCGGGACTGGCCACGCTGACATGACCGGCTCCAATGCTCACCTCGTTGACGGCTGTGCTCGTCACCCCCCTGCGAATGAGATCGATAGTGACAAGGCCACCTGCGCGAAGTGATTTCACCGTCATGCTACCGCTACCCCCGGCGTAGGCGGTGCCGCATGGCGTCGTGAGCGGGAAGTAGGTCGAAGAACCATCGGACCCAGAGACTGCCCCACCGCTCTGCGTCAGGATGCTTTGCGTGAAATAGGTCGATGTGGAGATGAATGCGCCAGATGGGCCGTTAATACCCAACTGCATGGCCAAGAAGCCATTATTGGTGTCCGGCTTGAAGTAGTCGGTCAAAAGCTCCCCGCGCGTCGCGCCAGCCGGCACCGCGAACTTGTATTCGCTGCCGCCCGTCACGTCGATGATCTCGGGTGCCGGAGCGATGAGCCCGTATTCGAACGCATTCCAGTAGGCAGCAAGGTCGTTCATCGACGCCGCCACCGCGTTGAGCTGCGGCCACACGCCGTCCGCGCGCGATGGGAAGGTCGCCGGGTCCGCGGTCGAGGGCAGGTTTTCGATGATAGGCACAGTCGGTGCGGGCATCAGGTCAGACCCTCCACGGTCAGTTCAGCGAAGCAGAGCCCGTGCTGCAGCGGGATGCGGAAATTCTGGAAGATGCCGTAGACCACGGTGCCGTAGTCGTTCAGGCGCTCATCGGCGAGGTAGACGGACGGGACGGCGCGAATGCCTCTCAGGATCTTTCCGACCCGGCGCGTGTCCTCTGGCGGGAAGGCGAACTGGAAGGTGACAACGTCGGAGAAGTCCCGTTGCACTACGTTCAGCTTGCCGAACTCGTCGCGCTCCTTGGTCGAGTAGTCGTCGAACCCGACCTCGGTCCCGACCTGCGTCACCCCAAGCGCCTGCAGGTATCCGGCCACGATCTCGGCCGCGCCGGAGCTGCCGCCGCCGGCATCGAACGTGATCGTGACATCGGTCCCGGCGACCGCCGGAAGATCGGTGAGGATCAGCTGATCGTCGTAGTCCGGTTCCCAGGTCGTGTAGCTCCACCAGTCGACGATCGCGCTGGTGTCCACAACGACGTGCGTCTGGTCGTAGAGCTCGGTCGCGCCGTCCATGACCTCGACCCGCACGCTGATGGCCTGGATGCCGAAGATCGCGAGCGCCGAGGCCCGGGTCGCCATGGTCAGCGTCCAGCTGGTGTTGCCGGGGCGCGACACGACCTGCCCGAGGGTCTGGTCGAACGGCTTGGCTCGGTCTGTCGCTCCGACCTCGACCCACCATGTGCCGTCGTCGGCCACCGGGTCATGCCCACTGCCGGCCTGCACCGCCTGCCATACCTGATCCGACGCGGCGGTGACGGCGCGATCACCGACCGCGTAGCTCGTGCCGCCCGACCACTCGGCGTAGTCGTCGGGCAGGATCGAAGAAGTCCAGCTGAAGCTGGCCGGGATGACCACCTTCATCAGGAGGCCGCCCGCTGCGGCGGAAGGCCGATCTTGTCGTCTTTCACGGCAAGGCCCTTCATGGTGTAGAGGTGGCTCTCGATCTTCAGGAGAAGCTGGCGGTTTTCCTCACGCAGCGCGCGCAGCTCGGCGGCCGAGGCTTCGCCCTGCCCCGCCGCGCTCTCGCTCGGGCTGTAGATGGACGCCGGGCCGGTCACGACGGACGCCGCCGGAGCGCCGCCAGCGGTCGCATAGAGGCTGCTCGTCACCCGGGCCGCCTGCGTCGCATAGTCCAGCTGGCTCGACGCTCCCGCCTTGAGCATCGTCAGCAGGCCATCGGCGGCGCTGGTGAGGTCGCTGGTAGCCCCTGTGTCCCCGCCGCGCACTGCCATCGTCAGGCGATTGAAATCGGACCAAGCGGCGGCAATAGACTGCCCGCCGGTCGTCAGGCTGTTCGCAGATCCCGTCAGGTCCGCGATGAACCGGAGGATCGAGGATCGGCTGTCATCGAGCGCGCTGGCGAGCTTCTCCTGCTCTGCCGCCGCGCTGGCTGCCGCGCTCTCCTGCGCCGAGAAGACCGTGTCCATGTAGGTCGCGATCTCGAGGAAGCTCAGGGTGGTCGCGTCGAAGGCCCCGCGGGTCTGGTAGAGCATTTCCTGATGCGCCATGAACGCGGCGCGATCGGCAAAGGCCGCCGTCGTGTAGCCATATTGAGCCAGGCGATCGTTGGCCTCATTGATGGCTTCGCCCACCTGACGATCCGCGCTGTAGTAGGCCTGCTGATAGCGGTTCCACGCGCTCTGGCCGGCCTGAGCCGCTTGCTCGGCTGCCTGCGCTGCCTGCTGAGCCGCTTGCTCGGCTGCCGTGAACACCGTGTCCATCGCACCTGCGACACCCAGCAGCGTGGCGTAGTTGCGTCGACCCGCCTCGCTCATGAGGTCCTGCGCATCCACCAGCGCGCGGAAGCCATCCCGCGTGTCAGGCAGCGCCATTCCCAGCGCCGCGAGCGCCGATGTCGCCTGCCGCGTGGTGTTCGCGATCTGCTCGGCCTCGCTGTAGAACGCGCCGTAGTAGGTGCTGGCCAGGCTGTTGAGATTGTCGAGAGAGCCGAACAGGTCGACCAGGTTCGACGCCGCCTGCGCGCCGGTAAGCCCGACCATCGTGAACCGCGAGCCAATGCTGTCGAGCACCGCATTCACGCCGCTCAGGTTCTGCGACACACGGGTCAGCGCCGCGCTCGCCGTCTCACCCGCCTTCTGCAGCCCGGTCCCGGCCAACGCGAGCGCCGCCATCTTCTCGCCAGCCTTGCCCAGCTCATCCTGCAGCCGCGCGGTGATCTCGTCGCCGCTCATGTCCTTGGTCGAGAAGTCGAACTTGTGCCGGAAGCCCGCGAGAGCCGCCTCGGTGTCGATGCCGAGCTGGGCCGCCGCGCCCACGATGCCGGTCTGGATCTCGGCGAACGCCGCGGCCAGAGGGTCCTCGACCGACGACGACAGGCCCTTCCGCTTCGTGCTGCCGCTGCTGAACAGCCCACCGGAATAGATGCTCTTGCTGCGCCCCTCGAAATTGTAGTCGGCGAAGGTGCCGTCGATGCGGGTGTCCTTTAGCTTCTGGCCGAACAGACGATTGGCGAGCCCGCCCAGAGCACCGCCCACGAGACCGCCCAGCGGCCCGAGAGTGAGCGCACCGATCCCGGCCCCGACCGAGGAAGTGGTCGTGCCGCCGAGACCGCCCAGCTGGTAGCCGCCAGCCAGCATGTTGCCGATCCCGACGCCGGCCAGCGCCGGGCCTGCATAGGCGCCAAGCTTGGTTGCGAAGTTGGTGCTCGCCGCGTTGGCATTGAGGCCCGAGGTGAACGTCGTCCAGCCCTTCGACAGCCCACCGTTGAACAGGTCGCCGATCCCGTTCTGGAATGCCGCCGAGAAGCCGCTGTTCAGCGGGCCAGTGAAGCCGCCCAGCATCTGCTGGCCGAAGCGCCCAAGCATCGACAGAGGGTTCAGCGATCCGCCGAGCGCCTGACCCGCCGCGCCGGTGCCGCTGGTGGAGACCCCGGCGACCGTGGCCGTGATCGGCATGACGATCGGGTTGGCCGCCATCCAACGGACAGCGTTGACCACAGCAGAGCGGAGCGTCGAGCCGAGCGCGCTGGCCAGCGACTTGATGTTCAGCACGCCGCTCTCGGCCCACTGCCAGCCGGCATCGGCCAGCTCGGACATAAGGCCCTTGGTCCCGGTCAGCTCCTCGCGGATCAGCGCCTGGGCGCGGGCGTATTCTTCCCCCGACAGCGCGCCGGCCCGGTGGAGCTTGGTGATCTCCTCGATCTGCTCGGCGTATTTCTCGGCCGGGGTCTGAATCCTCTCGCGCCAGCGTTCGGCCTCGTCCGCCAGCTTCTTGACGGACTTCGCCGCGCCGCCGGCCGCAGTGCCGACATTGGTGATGGCTGGCGCGGTGACGCCTCCGACCGTCTCGCCTTGTTCATTGACGATCTCGAGGCCTTTTGCGACCTCGCGAGCGGCTTTGGCGGCATCGGTGGCGGCGTTTGCAGAGCGCGCGAGCCCCTGCGTCACCTCACCAAGCATCGCGCCCCGAAAGCTGTCCGTCTGGAACAGCGTGTTGAACCCCTCCGCCACCTGCCAGGTTAGCTCCATGAACCCGCCGATGATCGAATTGATCGAGCGCAGGAAGAATGCCTGCAGGTCGTAGGCCGCGGCCTCCCCGGTCGCCACGAGCCAGCGGAAGGCGTTACCCAGGCCCTCGGTCTTGCGCGAGGCCTCCATGAACTGGAATGCCAGCTCGCCGACCACCACAACCAGCGCGCCAAATCCGGTTCTGGCCAGCGCCCCGCGCAGCAGGGTCAGGCTGCCGGTGAGCGTGACCGCGCCAGCGTTCGCAAGCGCCTGTGCCGCACGATAGGCGATCCATCCCGAGGCCGCGGCAGCTGCGTAGACGGCCACGCGATCGAGATTGTCGGCCAGAGCCAGAATGCCCTTCGCGACCGCGCCGCTGACGCCAATGGCGCTATCCATTTCACCGATGAGGACGGTGAAGCTGTCACGGAGCCGCCCCATTGCCTGGCTGATCGTTGGCACCGTCTGAGCCATAGCCGCAGTGAGGCTGTCGGTCTGGGACAAGATCGCGTCGAAGAACTCGCGCGACGAGATCTGACCGTCCAGCATGAGCTGCCGCAGCTTGCCAACCGAGCCGCCGGCCTCGTCGATCCCGCGCGCCGCGGCGAGGACCAACGGAAAGGCGCCTTCGAGCATCGAGTTGAACTCTTCCGCGCGCACCGTCCCGCCTGCCATCGCCTGCGATAGCTGCATCAGCGCCCCCGAGGCCTGAGCCGCACTGCCACCCTGCTGCGCCAGCGCCAAGCCCACGTTCTCCGTGAAGCGCATCACCTGCTGCTGGGACGCGCCAAGCTCGCCCGCCGACATCTTGAGGCGCTGGTAGAGCTGCACGGTCGCATCCAGGGGCGCGCGGGTCCGGGAGGCGATCGCGTTCAGCTGCTCCATCGCGGCGTTGACCGCGCTCTGGCTGCCCTCAAGCACGCGCAGGGAGTTGGTCATCTCCGTGTAGCGGTCCGCCGCGGACGCCAATGCGCCGAGGCTCAGCGCGGCCCCGCCCAAGGCAGCCATCCGGACGACAGCGGCGGCGGCGCCACGTTCAAGCCCTTGCAGCGCATCCGTCGCGCGCCGCACAGGGCGGTCCACGGCTTCGATCTGCTGCCCGGTGCGACCGGCCGACCGACCAAGGCGTGCAGCCCCGGCATCCGCACGCCCGGCGGCAGCGGTCATGCGGTCGAGATTGCCGGCGGCGGAAACCGCCTGACGGCTGTCGATCGCAAAGCCGAGGGTGGCGAGGTCGGTCATCATTGACCCTTTCGGATACGAAGAAACCCCACTGCCTCGCGGCGGTGGGGTGGTGTCTGGCTTGAATATTGCGGACTGCGGCCGCTACTTCACTCGCGCGCCGTTGGGGTTGAACACGATCTCTATCACGGACCAATGTCCGATCTTTTCCGGTGGCAAGTCATAGCCGTCCGCCCCAGCGCAACGAAGGATTGCGCGACGCGCCGCCTCAAAGGCTTGGGCGATAGCATCCTCAGATCCGCTGGACGCCTTAATCAGCTTTATCGAACCGGCGACAGGCTTCCCATTCGGACCAATCTCGGTTGCGGTCGTTATGGTTACTCGCTGTGCCTCGGAAGAAAGGGAACCGATATTCCAGCAGGCCTGAACGGCCGCAGACAAAGACGATTTCTCGCCGGCAGTCATCGGCGGGCCGCCAGATGATGCTTCTCCCGCCGGCCGAGCCTCTCCATCGAGGCGTAGTTCCCGACCGGCCGCTCGATCTGGAAGCTGTTCGAAGCTCATCCGTATCGAAACGCCTTCTCCCGGTTCCAATCCGCCGGCGATTTGCGCCGAACCGGAACCGACAGCCCACGGGAATGTGCGCCCGTCCTCCGTCACTCTGATCGCAAATTCGATGTCGGAAACGGCTCGGTCACCTTCATTCGTCACTTTGCACTCGGCCAGTCGGTCAGAGAGCTGTCGACAATCGCTTACGGTCAAATCTGCCGCCGCTGGCGACGCGACGAGGGCGAAAGCCCCGAACCATTTCCACATGACGCCCCCCGTGATGACTGGAGCAGTCTGAGCACCGGCGGGCACCAGTGGCAAGCGGCGGCTTCTCACCGCCGCCCCTTCCGCTTCTTCTCAGCCTGCGCCGCCATCATCCCGTCGAGGATCTCGCCCAGCGTCTTGCTGACCTTCTCGGGCTCCATCCGCGGCATGAACGGCGCCGGCACCTGCTGACCGTTCGACCGCTCGACCTCGGCCAGATATGCCCTGCTCATGGCCATCAGCGTCTCGGCCGCCCAGGGGTCCGGCTCGTAGCCGGTCATCCCGGCCCACGCTGCCAGCTCGCGCCACGAGATCGGTGCCGGGGCCATCCCTCCCGAGGCGAGGGGCCCGGCGTCCATCAGCCAGCCCGCAATGGCGTCGTCACCGTCCAAATCGGGAAGGTCGATCTCCTTCCCTTTCTTCTCCAGCTTCGCCCAGCGCGTCGGGCGATCCGGACCGGGCGACCCGTCCTTGGTCTTGACCGGCGCGTCCTCAGGCGTCGACAGCCACGCGTGCTGCCGCGCCCACAAGATCAGGCGGTCGCGCCGGTCCCGCTGAAGTTTCCCACGTCGGCCACGAACTCGTCGACCTGCTTGCGGATCCACGGCCGGGCCCGGTAGAGGCGCGCAGCGTTCGCCGGGGTGCAGTCCAGCGTCTCGCCGTCGAAGACGATGTTCGACCAGGCGACGGTGATCTTCGACAGCAGCTCGGCCGAGCGCGCCTCGCCGGCCTCGATCGAGAGCTTGCCTTTGGCGGCCTTCAGCAGATCCGAGGCAGCGGCGCGGAACTCACGGCTTTCCCCGCCCAGCAGGCGGATCGTGATCGGCTGGCCGTCTTCGGTGAACAGCGGCTCCAGCGTGATCGGGTTCTGCAGGTGAAGCTCGGCGCCGCGCGAGGCGTCGGCGGCAAGGTCGAAGGATGCGAGATCCATGTGTGTCTCCTGTGGTTCGGGATCGGTCCGGGCTGCGTCAGGTGGGCGGGAGCGGCCCGAACCAATCGCCCCCGCCCGTCACCGGCCTTACGGCGCGGCGATCTTGATGATCGGGGTGTTGTCCAGCTCGACCGTGCAGGTGGCGGTGACGACGTCATCCACGCCGGCCACGTTCGGGCGATAGGTCATCACCAGGCCGCCGCACCAGTAGACGGTGCCGTCCTGCAGCGTGATCTGGAAGAACACCGGCTCGTCCATCTCCAGCGCGGTCGCCATGTCCTGCTGGCCGGCGTCGTCCGGGTCCAGCGCCATGGTCGGCGACAGGGTGCCGTTGTTGTAGCTGCCCTTGCGCTTGCCCGTGCCGCGCTCGGCGAGCGGCATGTGGGTCACGAGGGCAAATTCCTTGCCGAATTCGCCGATGTTCGTGACCTCGCCGACGATGTTCGGGGTGAGCGCGGTGAAGCCGGCGGCATCGAACGTCGCCGGCGCGGTGAGGCTGATCGCGATGGACGCGCCAGCGGCGGATTGCCATGCCATGGGCAGGTCTCCTTAGGGTGCAAGAAAGCGCCGCGCGGGCGCGGTTGATCCGGGTTCGGGTTCGGATGGGTGGTCAGGCCGGGCTAGATGAGGCCCATTGCCTTCAATTCTGCGGCCGCTTCTGCCAATTCTTCAGGGGTGTATGCGCTGCGGAAGGACTCTCGCGCCACCGCCATCTGCGCATCGGTGGCGACCACGCAGGGTTCGCATCCGGAGCCCTCACCGAGCTTCCAAACTCGCCCGCACTCATGGCACCAGAATTCCGAGCGATCTTCGTCCCACATCGCGTACACGGGGTAGTCGATCACTTCGTCACCTCCAGCGCCCCGTCGAATTCCACGATGGTCTCGCCGTCGATCGTCTCGGCCGCGAGCACCTTGCCGGCGTAGGTCACGCCGTTCTCGAGGGTGAAGGTCAGCGTCGAGCCCTTGCGGGGCTTGTCGCCGCGGAAGACCGCGTGCGGTTTCATCTGGTTGCGGATCTTCATGGGCCGCAGCCGGACAATCTCTTTCTCGCCGTCGCCGTCCTTGCGGAACTCGCGATAGTCGCTGACGGCCTCGTGGGTGGGTTCGCTCATGTCCATCTCCTAAGCCAGGATCGCGGCCGTGAGGCTCACGTTGATCACCGTGCCGATCGCGATGGCCGGGCAGATCACCCGCATCACGATCTGGCCGTTCGTCACGCACCAGCAGTTGCCGATCACGTGGCCGGCGGGCAGGCCCGACAGCGGCTCGATCGAGTAGCGACGCCCCGGTATCGCCCACGGCAGGCCCGTGACCGTGAAATCTCGCGTCCCGGCCGTGCTGAGCGCCAGCGTCACCGTGTATGACCAGGCGAAGGTCGCGACCGTGTATCCCCTGCCCGGCCGGATCATGTGCCGATCACGCCCTGCATATCGACGTGGATGACCGGCGCGCCATCCACGCGAATGAAGCGCAGCGCGCTGACCGGGCCGCGATATTCCAGCGCATCCATCGGCCAGAGCGGCATGCCGTCCGTCGCGGTCGGGTTCGGCCCGTCGCCCCGGTAGCGCACCATGCCGCCTTCGCAGCGGATCTCGCAAAGCACCACGCTTGCCGGCGCATCGGATACCCAAGTCACCGTTGAGCCAGACAGCACCAGCCGTCGGTAGCCCACACCCTGCAAAGAGCCCGGCCCGACGTAGTTGCCGTCGATGTCGAAGCTCGCCACCGGCTGAAGTCGCTGCGGGGCCTCCAGCTGGGCCTTGTTGAGCTTGCGGGTGGCCATCAGGCGAAACCTCGGTAATCGACCGACACGGGCGTGCGCCACATGCCGCTGTCCTCGAACCCGCGCGAGACCTCGACCGCGTGCACGCGCATCCGCACGCCCTCGCTCGTCATCCAGAAGTCACGCGGGAAGTGCTCGGCGATCTGCCCAGCCCGCTCTCGGTAGACGGCGTCGAACGCGCCCAGCTCCGACACCAGCGCCAAGAGGATGAACCCGCGACGCTCCAGCACTGTGCCTCCTGACAGGCCTTGGCGCGCGGGCCGGTTGGGAAGGTGCCGCACCTCGACGTGCTCGGTGGTCGGCCGAGTCTGCCCCTGCTCCGGCCAGAACAGCGCGAAGCCTGGCAGCGTGGCGACCCGCGCCATCAGCGCGGCGTGGATGTTCCCTTCGACCGTCGCCATCAGAGCCTCGAGATCTCGGCGCCGACCGCCTTCACGATCTGGTCGAAGCGCTGCACGGTGATCTTGACCATGCCGGCCGGGGCTTGTCCGGAATAGCCATCCTCCAGCCGCTGGGCATAAGGCAGGTTGTTGACCAGGTAGATCGTCTGCCCGGCGACCAGCCGCTTCGTCACTGCGTCGGCCTTGCTGATCGTCGCTGTGCCGGCCTTGTCATCCACCTGCAGCGTGCCCTCGGGCACGGAGCCGATCGCGACCTGCCAGTTGCCGCGGAAGCGCCCGGTGTCGACGGGCGACATCAGGATCACCTCGGAAAACATATCCAGCGCGATCTTCCGGAAGGCGAGGTCCGTCTTCGCCTTGGCCTTGTCGGTAAAGGCGGCGACCTGCTTGGCGAAGGATCCGGCCATCAGAGCCTCCCGATGATGTCGAACAGCACTGCCTGACCGGCGGGGGCCAGCGCGTTGCAGCGCATGATCGCGAAATTCCCGTTCGCGCAGATGATCCGGTCCGTGGTCTTCGGCACCAGCGGCAGGTCTGCCGCGGCGACGTAGATCTGCACGTCGGTCGTTTGGATCGTCGTGTCCTGCACGTTCTGCCCGACCTGCCGGCCGTCGATCGGCAGCACGACCAGCGTCGCGGGGGTGTCGGTCTCGGTCACCGTCCCGCCAGTCGGATCTGCGGGCCCGCCGCCGGTCGTCTCTCGCCGCCGCACCGCACCGACCTGGCCAAACTCGGCGATCAGCTCCAGCGCGTCTGCTGCGGCCTCGGCGTAGTCGAAGGGCTCAGCCACGGGTCACCGCAAAGTTGGCCGCGCCCGCGGTCGAGCCGATCATGCCGGACAGCAGCGCGTCGATCATGCCGAAGCTGGGCCGCGCTCCCGATGCGGTGGTCGGTGTGGCGAACTCGGTCTCGCGCTCCAGCGGGCCCACCTTGCGGCGCTGAGATTTCACCTGCGCAGCGGGTGACCAGTCCGGCAGCAGCGACCCGGGCGAGACCAGCTCGCGCATCGCGGCCTCGACAATCGCGAACTTCACCTCGTCGGGGGCCGCGTCGTTCTCGAAATCCGTTTTCCACCGGCCATTGAACCGGCCCGCGATGTAGCTCTGCCCCCGAAAGAGCGCCGCCGTCTTGTCTTCGTCCGTGCCGGTCCACGAGGCATAGCCCCGCGCGCTGGCGTAGGCGTCTGCCTCGGAGATGGTGACGGCGAGCTCGATCAGGGACAGCGCCATGGGTCAGGTGTCCTTGGTCTCGGTCGTGGTGTCGGTCGACGCTTCGGTCGCCTTGGCCGAGGTCCGCTTGCCCTTCTTCTCGGGCGCGCCGACCTTGATCTCCTTCTCGGAGCCGGTGAAGCCCCAGCGGGCCTTCTTGTCGGGGGTGGTGACAGCCATGGTGATGGCCTCCAGTTGAGGGGGATGGTCAGGCGGCGAGCTGCCCCGCCGCCGTCAGGATCAGGCCTCGGTCAGGCCGGTGATCAGGAAGGACATCGGCACGTTCTTCCGCGCCAGCTTGCGGTCCCAGTTGGCCGCCAGGGCGAGATCCGCCCACGACGCCGACATCGGGTTGGATTCGACGCCGTTGCCCGAGATCGTGGCCGAGGTGAACTCGTAGCCCTGCGGGTGCAGCAGCATCGTCCGGCGGGACCACAGGGTCTCGGTGCCGCCGCCATTCGCCCGGTCGGGCTGACGGTCGTATTCCTCGCGGACCTTCGGCGAGCCCTCTCCGTAGCCGATGGCCCCCGGGTTGAAGAGGATCGTCAGGAAGGTGCGCGAGGCACCGGCGCCGAAGACAGGCATGCCGTCGTCGACCACGATGCGGCGGCCGCCGTAGGTCGCGATCATCGTGTTGTTGTCGGCATCACGCACGAAGTCGATCAGCTGGGCCTTGCGCAGCTGGCCGTAGACCACCGAGTGCATCGCGATCGCGCCGCCGGCGGTGGCCATGTCGCCCATGGTCATCTCGGCGTCGATGATCGAGCCGGGGGTGATGATCGCGCCCGAGGTGGTGGCGACCATGTCCGAGGCATCGTTGGCGACGTTGTCGTTGTAGATGCCGACGGCGGTGGCGATGACGCGGCGCTGCGCCTGCTGCATCCAGAAGGTGTCCAGCATGCCGGCGATGGCCCGCAGCGGATCCGCCTTGTTCAGCTCCGCGACCAGGTCGGCCGAGCCGAAGCCCTCGTTCAGGTAGGCGACGCGGGCCTTCTGGATGTCGGTCGAGATCGAGCGCGGCACGGCGATGTCATCGTACTGGTCGTTCGAGTAGTTCGGCTCGATCGACGCGTCGATGCGCTGCCAGAAGGGCACGTTGATGATGTTCGACGCGCCGCGGGCCAGTTCGGTGATGATCTGGTTCGACGCGATGACGCCCGACTGGAAGAACGCGGTCTTCTCGACCGGATCCTCGGTGAGATAGCTGGCGAGGATGTCCTGGTTGTAGACGTCGCCAAGGGTGGTGATCGGCATGAGTTATCTCCGCTGTGCCTCGGCGAGAAGCCGCCGGAATTTCTGGGGATCCTTCGCCTGCAGGTCCCGGCGCTCGGCCTCGGACAGATCGGCGAGTTTCTCGGTCGCGGCCCCGCCGCTGCCTCCGGGGGCCCCGCCCCCGTTCGACTGGTTGCCGTCCACAAGGAACGGATAGGTGGCGCGCAGGTGCTCCAGCACCTTCGCCTTCTCGACGGTCACGCCGCCGATCTCGTAGGTGACGCCGCCTTCGCCGTGCTTCAGGAACGGCGCGGCCAGCCCTTTGAGCACGTCGGCCTTCGCGGCATCGCGGGTCAGCTCGACGCCGAGGGCATGAGCCGCCGCCGCCATATCGCGCTTGGCAATCGAGCCGCGGGTGGTGGCGTGGGCCTCGCGCTCGGCGTTGAGATCCGACTGCGCTTTCTCGTAGAGGCTCTGGAACTCTCCCGCCTTGCGCTGGCGCTCGGCCTCGTCCTCGGCCTGCTTGGCCTCCAGCGCCTGGCGCTTCTCGCGCTCGGCTTTGGTCTCGCCCATCAGCTCGGCGACCTTCGCCTTGAGCCCGGTGACGTCCTCGCTCTGCGGCCCTCCGTCGAGGTCCAGCACGAACTTCCCGTCCTTCTCCTTGTAGAGAGCGCGCACGGCTTCGTCGGCCTCGTCCAGCGAGGCCAGTTGGTATTTCAGCGGCATGGTGATGATCGTCCCTGACGATGTGCGCTCAGGCCCTGCCCTTGCGCTGGTGATCGAGCGTCTAGCGCTCGGAGAATCATTGGCACCGCCCAGAACGCGTGGCCCCATGACCCGCGCAACTAGGAGACTTCAATGACTGTTTTCGTGCTGACCTATGACCTGATCAAAGAGCGCAGCCCTGCCGCCTACAAGCCGCTGATCGACGAACTCGAGCGCCTCGGCGCGCATCGCTACCAAGCTTCGTCTTGGATGGTGAACCTGAGTAATACGCCCAAAGAAGCTCACGACCACTTCAAGGGATATCTGGATGATAACGATAAGCTCTTCATCTCAGAGCTAACCAAGCTCCACCACTTCTCCAATGCGAACGCTGGCACGAACGACTGGCTTCGACGGAACCCACCAACCCGCTGAATTCAGATCAGGTGGGTGACCTTGCCCCGGGAGAGGCACTCGACGCAGATCAGGCGCTTGGTCCCTCCCTGCGGCTTGCCGTCCTTGAGCATCCGGCCCGTCTTGACCTCCAGCGTGGTCGCGGTGGCAACGCCGATGTCGACCTTGCAGACGTGGCAGAGCAGCATCTCGATCCGGCCCTTCGCCGGCGCTCTGCCGCCCGCACGCTTGGGCTTGCCGTCCTCTGCAGGACCGCCTTCGATGACGCGGAAGCGGGAAAGCTCGTCAGCCATGCGGCCGACTATGCCTCAAGCCTCCTCAGCTCGTCCAGCGTCAGCTCGCGCCCTGCCCGATCGACGAACCGGTCGAGCTTCATGCCGTCCCGGAACAGCTTGGCCTTCTCGACGCCCAGCACGTCCGCCTGGAACTCGTTCGACTGGCGGCGGAGCCAGCCGTCATAGGTCTGATCGCCCGGAACCTGCCCGTTCATGCTTGCCCGGGTCGCCGGGGGCAGATCGTCGATGTCGAAGCCCAGCTCTCGCCAGCTCTTGGTCACCGGTGCGGTTGTGCTCCGGCAGTTGTGGTGCGCCGGCGGCCGCGGCCCCTTGTCGACCGGGTAGACCTCGCCGTCCCGGGCCCGACAGACCGCGCTCGTACGGCCGTCCAGCGTTGAAACCCAGCGGATCCCCTTGATCAGGTCGCCGTTGGCCTCATAGGTCGCGTTCCGCGCGACGTTGGCCGTGTGGTTGATCGCCGTGCGCACGATGGTCGCCGCGTCGCGCCGGCTGATCTGCAGGATCCCGTCCTCGTACTGCCGCGCCCGCGTGCCGCGCACCCGGCGCACGATCTGGTCGACCGTCTCGCCCTCGACGAATCCGATCCGCACTGCGTCCCGCACCCGCTGCGCCGCGCCAGCCTCGAGCCCGGCCATCCACTCGCGCAGCAGCCGCCCTTGGAAAGGCCGCGCCATCGCCGCCGCGTAGACCTGCTCCCGCGCCGGGGTGACGACGTCCAGCCGCACCGGCAGGCTGCGGTCGATCGTGCGCGCCTGGAACTCGGCCTCGTACCCTGCGAAGCTCTCGACCTCTCGGCCCAGCATCGCGGCCAGCTCCTCGTAGGCCCCGCGGTTCATCTCCCGCACCGCGTCTAGCAGTGCGTCGACCCTGGCCAGCGTCCATTCCGTGTCCAGCTCGCGCAGGCGCTTCACCAGGTCGTCGTTCGTCCGGTTCAGCAGCGCGATGATCCGGCGCGCGACGCCAGCCGAGAAGCGCCCGAGGTAGACCTGATGACGGACCTCGGCGTCGAAGATCGTCTCGTTGACGTCAGGCACCGATCGCCCCCAGCGCCGGGCCCTGATCGGCCACGTCCTCGTCGATCTCCTCGTCTGTCCGGTCGGCGTCGATGAAGTCGGCCTTCCGCAGCGCGCGGCGATAGTCCCGCTTGGAGATAATCCCGCGGTCCAGCTCGTTCAGCATCACCGTCCGGGTCTGCGGGTCGAGCGTCTCGTCGAAGAACTCGGTGTTCAGCTCGAACAGCACCTTCACCGGGTCGCCGCCCATGAAGAGCGCCGCCCACTCCAGACACTGCTCGATCCCCTCGGAGGCGTTGCCGACGACATTCGACAGCACCGAGCTTTCGGCCGAGGCCTCGATCCGCGCCGCCTCTGCCGTCTCGGCCTGGCCGCTCTTGCGGATGATCTGCGCGCCCAGCTCGGCCATCTCCTCGCGGAGGTCTTGCAGCGCCTTGGACAGCGACGTGCTCTCCGGCGCGCTGGCTGTGTGAAAGCTGCCGGCGGGCCCGAGGAAGACGCCGGTGGGGGCCCCGACCTTCACGCCGTTCGGGTTGGCTGCCTGCCAGTCCTCGACGCTCAGATCCGACGAGATGCCCAGCGTGAGCTGCCCGTGCACGAACAGGTTCTCGCGATGGTCCGCCGAGGTCTGCCAGTAGGCGATCGCGTGGTTGCAGAGATGCGTCAGCGGCGCGGCATCGACGTCGGCCCGGTTCGTCTCGCTGCCGATGATCACGAACGGGATCTCGCCCCAGGCGGTGCCGTCCGATTTCTTCGGCTCGATGACCGACCCGACCAGATCGAAGCTCTCGTCGTAGACCGTCTGCGTGTAGCGCCCCTCGGACAGCCGCAGCACGCGATACTGCTTCACGACCTCCTTCGCGAACTCGTCGTCGCCATCCTCGGCGAACTCCTGCAGCACGACCATGACCAGCCGGTGCCGGTTGCCGACCTTGGCCACGCGCCAGTTCAGGATGTTCTCGGCCGCATAGGTGGCGAACATCGCCCGGGCCCCACTGCGCTCGACGTCTTCGGCCGATGCTCCGGGCTCCGACGCCGGGTAGTCCACCAGCACGCCGATCCGGCCCGCCTCCAGCTGCTCGCCCACGACCTCCTTGCAGACTTGCTCCAGCGAGGTGCCGGTGCCGTCCGCGTCCTCGAGCAGATACTCGATCTGCGGGACCAGCTCCTGCTTCTCGGGCCCCTTGCGGAAGACGCTGCCGATCAGGCTGGCCTTGGTCCGTTCGGGAGCCGCATACCACAGCGCGCGCTCCAGGTAGCGCTCGTAGCGGGCCGTGTTCGCTGCGCTCTCGTCCTCGGCGTTCGGCTTCGGCAGGTAGAGCTCGCCACCGGCCTTGATCGCCGCCTGGCCCTTCACCGCATCGCGGTTCCGGCGCCAGCCATCGACGGCGGCCTGATAGAGCGGGTGCGTGCTGTTCACGGGCATCAGTAAGCGAACCTCACGTTCGGCGCGGCCATCGGCTTGCGGACCGGCATCAGCCAGACCATCGGATAGCCGCCCGCGTCATTTAGGTGGTCGTGCCCGCTCGACTTGTCGGGCTCGCCGTTCTTGTCATAGGCCTGCTGCTCCAGCGCATCGGCGAAGCGCGGACAGGCCCTGTCGTTGATCCAGAGCCGGCCCTTCTCGAAGCCGGTGTTCATCGACAGGATCCGGTCCTTCACCGCCGGGTTGCTGTCTTTCGCTCGAACCGTAAGCCCTGCCTGCTTCAGCAGCGCGATGTCCGAGGTCGAGGCGTTCACCGTCTTGCGGCTCTTGCCGCTGGCGTCCGGGTAGACCGTGACATGGTGACCGGGCCACTTCGCCCGGATCGTGTCGATCAGCGCCGGCGTGTCGACGATACCGCCAAGCTCGGCCACAGCGTGCCAGCCGTCGGGTCGCTCGACATAGACCACCGAGGCCATGGCGTTGACGTTGAAGTCCTGCCCGATGTGCAGCGGCTCGCTCTCGCGGATCACCTCGGAGGACCGGCAGCGGACCCGGCTGAAGTTGCGGTAGACCGTGCCGCTGGTCAGGTTGACGAACTCGCCCATCAGGTAGGCGTCGATCAGCTCCTGCGGGTAGCTGTCCCGGAGCGACTGGATGTAGTCCGGAGGCAGGAAGGCCTCGTTCTCGTAGGTGCTGGCCTGCACCATGCTATAATCGCGCTTCGGGGCGCGCTTGAACGTGTCGTAGACGAATTTGAAGCCCTCGGGCGTCGTCGTCACCCCGATCCCATTGACCACGCCCGGCACCACGAGGCGCATCCGGGCGATGATCTTGCGCCAGGCACTGGTGGCCTTGTCCTTGGCCATCACGTCGATCTCGTCGACCAGCCCGCGGGCGATCTTGAAACCGACGATCCCGCCCGGCTCGTCCATCGACCGGCAGATGATCGTGCCGTAGTAGCCGCGGCCCCGGTAGAGCTCGATCTCCTTGTCGGCCGACTTCACCTTGGCCCGAAAGCCGAGCAGCGTCGCAGCCTCGTCCATCGTCGGCCAGAAGGTGTCGCGGATGTCGCGATAGGTCGGGGCGAAGTAGCCCTGCGCCACTCCCGGGTGAGCCCCTGCGAAGAGCCCGAGGTCGAGGCAGCCGACGAATGTCTTCCCGCTGCCGAAGCCACCGACGTAGGCCCTGAACTTCGTGTCGAGCCCCGAGAGGAAGATCCCCTGCGGCGCGCTAACCCTCAGATCGTGTGACACGGACGTCCTTGATCGGCGCGGCCGCCGTGATGGTGATGTTCAGCGCTGGCGCGTCGTCTGCACTCGGCCCGGCGTCCTTGGTAGCGGGCTTGCCGTAGGCCCGGTCTAGGATTGCGTTTGCAGCCGAAACGCGAGCCGCTTCGCTCTCGCCCTCCCTTGCAATCTGCACCAGAGCATTCAGCGCGGCGGCCACATGGTCCTTCGCCATTTCCGCGATGTCGCGCTTCGCCTTACTGACGACGCCTGGCTTCCGACCAGCGCCGGAGCGCCTTCCGCCGTGCTGTGCCATCTTGATTACCTTGATTGTTTTTCAAGGTGGCCAGGATGGTGTTCCTCAATGTGGCACGCCTTGCAAAGGGTGGTGCCGTTATCGAGATCGAGCCGAAGTTCGGGGAAGTCGGCCCAACGGGCGAGATGGTGAGCCTCGAGGTCCTCGTCAGCGCCACACTTGGTGCAGGTCAGCCCGTCTCGATAGAGAACTGCTTCACGCCACTGCCTCACTGCGTGGTCGTCGCGCTCTGCGAGCAGCCCCTTCACCTCAAGCGGAGCATTCCTTCGCCAGCCAGGAAACAGGATGTCGAGAATGAACCCGCAAGCCGCCCTGTTAATCGGCGGCTGATCAGCATCACAGACCACCATCGCTGCTGCGACCGCCATCCCGCGCTCGAGTTGCGTGAGATCTTTCGCCTTTGCGGGGGTCGCCCGAGTTACCTGGATCAGTCCGACATGCTTGGCGATGAGCGCCAGCGCCCCGACCTTTGCATGAAGCTGCTGCTTGGCACTCAGGGACGGCCCCGGCCCTGCCGGTTTCGTGCCCATGTCGCTGCCCTATGTGAGCGCCAGCCCTGCCAGCGCGGTTTTGTCATCCCCGCCTCTTGGCGTCACCACCAGATGGTCATCTCCCCCACCGCCTGCGGCTGTGTGACGACCCCCTTCGATCCGGCGCACATTGCGCTTGTGAATGAAGGTGCGGGCGGTGGGGTTGGGGTGAGGCGCGTCAGCCCTTTTGGGACGGGAGCCCCTGCTGAGAGGGGTTGCAACTGCTCTCGTCGGCCGCGCATCGGATCAGCCCGCGCCGGGAGGACGAACGCGAGCTGATCGGAAGGCGGCGATCGGTCGGCCCGCTTCCGCGTCATGCGCGGCCCTCGCCGTTTAGGTGCCGATCCACCTGCTACAGTATCCCTGTAGCCGCCGGGGCCAAGCCGCCCCACTGAGCATCCGCCAGATGGCGGAAAAGCGAAACGCGCCGCAGGTTTTCCCGGGGCGCGCCAACTCTCGATGATGCCAGAGTGGGATATTTTTGCTTAAAGGTCAAGCCTTATCGTAGATCGTCACCAGCCCTTCGGAAAACAAGTCGATCTCCGGAAACCTCTCGCGAAACTCCCTAAATGCTAGAGCATGCTTTCGCGCGAGATCGTCCTCTCCGATGAACTCAAAAACATGGCGATAGAGAGTTTCGCCTTTCAACTTGAACTCGATGGAAACTTTCATTTCAGGTATCCTTTCTAGGCTACGCCCCGATATATCATTCGCCGCCCGGTAAGCCCATCCGAGACACAGCGCAGAGCTGAGATGAGACCTCGCGCCGCGGCCAGATCCAGAACGGTTTCATCGTCAATCACGGTCTGGATCGCGCAGTTCATCGACGCCGTGTCAGTATATCCAAGCCAGCCGCGAACCCGCATCCAGGCGGACACGGCCTCGCGATCTTTCTCTTCATCCGATCGCTCATCCTGCGGCGGAGTCTCGGCATCAGCCTCCAGCGCGTCAATGGGCAGCAGAAGGCGCATGCAGACGGCGTGGCGGCTCGGGGCCCCGATGGCGCGGTCATAGGACAGCTGCACCCGGCGCATGTGCTGGATGGCGTCCCAAAGCTCCAGTCGCTCGTCGGCACTGGTCACCATTATCGCCATCGCCCGTCCGGCCTTGCAGCCGTTCCACGGGGCGCGCATGTCGCGGATCGCTCCGGCCGAGATTTCCTTGCCCATTTTCCTGCACCTCACCTGCAGAGCCTTGATGCTGGGGTCGCGCTCGGCGCGTTCCCGGTGGATGTGCCCGTCCTTCTCGCGCCTGGGCACGGGGGCCAGCGCGAAGGGGTCGTCCTCGACCTTGGCTTTCTTCGCCTTGCGCTTGGCCGATTTGCTGTAGGCGTAGGTCATGCTCTCGTGTCCCTGTGCTCGATTTCCGGGGCCTGTGGTGGCCTCAGTCGTTGTTCTGCGGTGCGGGGCCGGATTTCGGCTCAGGGGCCGCGTGCGGCGCGCTGTGGGGCGCTGGCGGTGGTCCGGGAAGGCGTGGCGGCTGACCCGAGCTTTCGGGCCGCCTGTGGGCGTGGATCATGGGTCGCATCGGCCACACCCACTTCTTGCCATTCCACAGGTTTTGCTTGCCATCACGGCGGCGAACCCATGCCAGCCACTCGGCAGTGGTGAGCCAGTGGTCGTTCATGTCCCACGCGACAACAGCCAAAGTGTCCCGTCCTGAGCCCATACCCCACGGCCGACGCGTCTCGGCGTGGTATCGACTCGGGAGTCTTGCGCCCTCTCGGTCCATGCGGCGGGACATCTACCGGCCCTCCTGCTGTGCTGAGAGGGCGCGTGCGGCTTCGATCTTCGGCAGGGCGTCGATGTAGGTGACGCCGAGGAAGAAGATGACGCTCAGCGCGGCGAGCGAGACGATGGTGAGGTCGATCTTCATGCCCCGCCTTCCGATTTCGGCGCCGGGGTTCCGCCCTTTCCTGCTTGGCTGTGGCGCTGATTTCCGCTGTGTTCGGCGCCGCCCTCCGTGACTGCGGCGCGGACGACTTTGGCGGCGTCCCGGAACGCGCTTTCCCGCTCGCGGTGGCTGATGATGTCGCCCTCGACCGTGGCGACCATCGCGTCGTGGTCGGCGCGCAGTTCCATGCCTTCCAGCATTTCCGCCGCCGCCAGCATCCCGGCGCGGTGTCCTTCGATGCGGGCTTGGTGCGCGGCGACGCTGTCGATGTGCTCGAACTTCTGGTTGACCATGTCGCGATAGGTCATGTGCCAGTGCTCATGGTGGTCCCGCTCCTTGCGCAGGGCGTCTCGCTCGGCGCACGCACGTTCCCATCTCTCGGAGTAGTCCGTAGCGGCGGAAAAGTCAGCGCCGACAGCCTCCGCCAGCGTATCGCGATCAAGGGCGAGGGCGCGGATCATCTTCGACGCGTTCAGCCGGTCCACATGCAGGCGACGCAGGATGTGGGTGATCTTCTCCTGCGGGTCGTAGCTTCGATCCAGCAGCGCCGCCGCCATCCGCTCGGCTTCTTCGGTCGTGATGGTCATGGGCGGGGCTCCACGATCTCGAGCATGTCGGGGGTCAGAGACCCGCGCCAGCCAGAGGGCGCGGAAGACGGCGTGCCGTCCTTCTTGATCTTGGCCAGCTTCACCCGAACGCGCGGCCGATGGCTGTGCTGCCATTCCTCCTCAGCGCCAACGACGAAGTAGGCCTCCGACGACACGCTCCCGCCATTCCTGACGCGCACCAGCGTCTTTCCGATTTCAATGCCCTTGGCTTCGACCTGCCGAACCGTCTCGGAAACCATGGCGTCGGCAGCTCTCTGGCGTGCGACATTGGCGTCGCGACGGGCCTGCGTTGCCTTGGCGTCTGCGACCTCAAATTGCCGGATCAGTTCTTTGATGCTGTGCTCTGTCACGCGTCGATCTCCTTGGGTTCGGTCGGCGGCAGCGTCTCGCCGTGCTGGGGGCATGTGGGGCTGTAGCCGCGGGGTGGGCAGGTGCAGGTCATGCATAGTCCTCCGCGCGTTCCAGGCGCCGGCGGCAGGAAGGCAGCCAGCCGAACTGCGTCCCGTCGACCTCCTTGCGCCAGACAAGCCAGCAGTAGGCCGTGGCGGTGCTGCCCGTTGCGGTCAGCTTGCCCTTGTGCATGACAACCCGTTCAGTGAACTGGAGAATGTCGCTCGGCGGGGTGGTGCTGAAGAGCCGGTCATGCCGCCCCACCCCTTCGAGGAAGGCGCTGCGGACGATGACCGCGACGCCCAGAGTGCAGGTGCGCAGCGCGCGCTCGATGAACTGCTCGGCCAGCCGGAAAGGCGGGTTGGTGATCGTCCAGTGGACCGATTCCGGATCGGGGCCGAACAGGTAATCCTGCACCGGGAAGCCAGCGCCGTAGTCGTGCACGTCCGCCGCCTCGACTGAACCGAAAAACTCGCGCAGAGGTCGGACCATGTGCCCGCGGTTGGCGGCAGGCTCGCGAACGGACATGGCGCGCATCGGATGGGGGCCATCTGTCCAGTTGATGATGCCGTGCTCGATCCACTCGCACAGCGCGCGGGTCGCCCAAGGCGGCGTGGGGAAGTCGTCTAGGCTGTCGTGCGGCTCGGCACGGCGCTGCATGACGGCGGTGCTGCGGTTCTGGGTCGAGATCGGTACCGGCGCGCTCATGCTGCGTCTCCCCGGGTGATGCGGCTGCGGTGGCGGGCGACGGCCGAGATGATCGTGCTGTGGTCGCGGTTCAGCATCCGGCCGATCTTCGCGTAGGCCATGCCCATGTCGCGGAGGTCGTGGCAGGCCTCGTCTCGCGCCAGGCAGAGGTCAGCCCCGCGCTTGGGACCATAGATCTGCTGCCAGTCGACACCGTGGCGCGCTGCGGCGCTGCGGACGACGCCGAACACGATCGAGGTCGCATGCCGCGGGCGGCCGGTGATGCTGGTGAGGAAGCTGGCGCGGCTCATTCCGGCTCCCCCGACATGCAGTTACCACGAAGCGCGATCTCGACAGCCGTTGCGCGGACCTCGGGATGCTCCATGGGGAAAAGCTCGTCGACCAGCGCTTGGATGCGTGCCCGCTCCTCGTCGGTGGCGGGGCGGCGCGTCGGCTCCTTGGGCTCTGGCCCGCGCTCCATGGCGCGGAGCATGTGCCGGCGCGGGCCAGTCATGGCCTCGCAGCGCTTCTCGAGCTCTTCCCATGTCGGCCAGAAGCGATAGCTCTGACGCAGCAGGACTTCGCGCACCACATCGGCCGGATACCGGCCGAGGCGACCAGCGTAGACTGCGACACGAAGCTCGTCGGCGAACTCGTCCTCGGCTCGACGCGCCACCGTCACGGAAAGCTCGGCCAGCCAGCCCTCGATGTCGCGCTGCGCCGCCGGGGTCATGAAGTTGCGCAGATCCGCGATGGCTGCGGCGCGCGCATCCTCGCCGCCGTCAACGTCGCATCCGACAGCGACCTGGTAGCTCGGCAGGTGCTCGCCGTTCGGGCCGCTCGGGAAGCGCAGCTCATACCGCACCCTCAGCACGACGCCGTGCGACGATGCTCGCGATACTGCCGCCCTGTCCATGTCGCCCGGGTGCTGCTTGCCGAGCCACTGAGCCACGGCCGCCTGCGAATTTACGGGCGTTACCGAGCCATGTGCGCCAGCCGGCGTCCCAGTCTTTGAACGTGGTGCCGTGGGCGAGGTGGTAATCGCGGAAGCGATCGGCTTCATGCTGAATTTCCTCTGCTGAGAAATTTCGTTCGGCGGCGTCAGCGATGTTTCGATCTGACGGCACCCAGTTCGCGGGCAGGCTGACGGCTCGCCGCTTGGGAGGCGGCCCGACAGGCTGGGGAATGGTGTGAGGTCCTGACGGATCGTCTGCGCCCGTCAGTTCGGCGGGTTGATCCGCATCGAAGGGGTCGGATTTTTGGGAAGAACCGATAGGTTCTTCTTTTTCTTCTGGTTCTGGCTTCTGGATAGCATCCCCCAAGCATTGCTTGGCTGATGCGTTCGCATTCTCGCTGCTTTGATTTTGCTCGGTTTTATCGGCTTGTGCGCGCCATCGTGCGTTCGCACTGGCACTCGCTTTTTGCGCGCGAATTCCACGCGCACTGAGTTCCTTTTCGGTGCGGCGATTGCTCACCATTCCGTCTGCGAGGGCCATTTTCCCCTCGCTGCACAGGCCGCGAAATGCCTTGGCAAAGGCAGCCTTCGGGCAGCCGCAGCGCCGCGCCAGCCTGGCCTCGTCGTATGCGATCGGCCCCTCGTTTTCGTAGATCAGGGCGATGAGGGTGATGTAGACCCCGCGTTCAGCCGAGGTCAGGCCGCTGGTCCCGGCGAGCCAGTCAGAGGCGTAGAATTTGACCCATGGGGTTTCGCTCACCGCACGCCCCCGATGATCTGGGTGCGCAGCTCGGCGTCAGGCCGGCCGGCGGTGAAGGGCGTGATCTCGACCACCACGGATCCGCCCTTGCGGGCCTCTCCACGCGCCGCGGCGATGGCATAGGCGCTGTCATCGATGCCCGTCGCCTGGGCGATCCCGTCGATCGCGTGCTTCATGGACGCGATGAGGTTGTCCATGTCCCGGCGGCGGTTGCACGGCGGGTGGAACGTCAGCTTGAGGTGCAGGGCCCCGGCGTCGATGTGGCGGATGCCAGCGGCCCAGCAGGCGTAAACCGTGTCGATCTTCTCGGCCTTCTTGGCCCGGAACTTGTCCTTGAGCTTGCCAGTCCAGTTGGGCGACAGCTCGCGGCGGGGCCATGGCAGGGTCACGGTGTAGCTGGTCACTTCCGGCCCCTCCGCAGGGTCTCGTGGATGTCGATGAAGCGGCTGGCCGCCTCCCGATCCCGGTTGGCGACACGCTCGGCCCGGCGCGCGATGAGCGCGGACGGTGCGGGGCGGCGCAGGAGGTTCAGGAGGAGGCGCAGCATGGGTCAGCTCATGCCGAGCGCGGCTTTGTACAGCTCGAGGATCGCCTCGTGCTCGTCGACGTCGTTCTTGTCGCGCTTGCGCAGCGCGATGATCTCCTTGACGGCCTTGGCGTCGTAGCCACGGCCCTTGAGTTCTGAGTAGACGTCCTTGATCTGCTCGCCGATGTCCTTCTTCTCGGACTCGAGGTGCTCGATCTGCTCGACGAACTGGCGCAGCTCGTCGGCGGTGACGTTGTAGGCTCTGTCGGTGACGGGGGTTCTCATTCGGTGTTCCTTGGGTGCGGCGCGTGGCGCCCGGTTACGGATGGTGGGGTTTCGGCGGACGCGGCAGGCCGAGAGCCGCCCGGCGCTGATCGAGGGCGAAGCGCTCCCCGGGCAGCGGAGCTCGGCCGTAGGGCTTGGCCGGATCGAGCATCGCCTCCCATGCCGGGATCTCAGCGGCGCTGAGGCTGGAGATCGCAGCGATCTTGTCGGCGCAGGGCTCGCGCATGTGTCACGCCCCCGCCTTGCGGCCGCGCTGCGGAAGCCGGATCTCGTGCTTGCGCGCGATGTCGCGGATCTTGGTCTTCGAGCAGCCCTGAGCTTCCGCGATCTGGGGCGCACTCATGCCCTTCGCAACCGCCTGTCGGATGCGCTCGGCGAGGAGGTGCTGCTCCCTGTCCTCGTTCGACATGACCCTGCCGGACGCCTTGATGTCCTGCTTCACCATGTAGAGGGAGGAGCCCGTGATCTCGGCGATGCGCTCTGCCCCGTAGCCTTCGTCCAGAAGCTCGACGACGCGCGCCCGGCGGGCCTCGGCGGCGGCCATCCGCTTGGCATGCAGCGGGGACACAGGGAGCATGGCGACCAGCGTCGAGCCGTTCCACCGTAAGTGGTGTATCGAGGGGGGGATTTGAGTTTTCTTAGCGTGAGCCGATAGCGACAGAATCCTGCCACGGCGAATCAATCGATGCTGAACCTTCCAGATAATTGACTGGAAGCCTTGGTCAGCGCCCCTCCGAATGACGGCCCCACAGAACCTCCTCCCAAGATCGGATCGCCACCCTTCAGGCCCGACATGCGAGCGGCCGCGGTTGATTGAGCACGTGAGACAACCTCCTTCGAACTGGTTGCCGGGGCGGACCACAGTAGGATCAACGTCATCGTTGTGCACGCGGGCATAGCTGACGACCCGCGCGGGGCTCGGTCGCACCTGCTCGGCTCAGCGATCACTCGTAACTCGCGGCCCGGTATGTGCCGCCGGAAGTGCTTTCGCGAGGGCCTGCGAAAAGCGGACAGGGATGCCGTTCGCACATCCTGGTGCGACCCGCGATACGCCTTCACGCGGCTCTCGACCATGTTGCCGCAGCGGGCGGCCCGGGCCGGCTACGACGCTCTCCTGGCGGGAGCGGTGGCGAACTACGAGAGCCTCGACGAGGAGGCCCGCGCAGTGGTCGTGCAGGTCGATCAGGCGCCCGAGGCCAGCTACCTGGATTGGTAGGAAGGGAGAGTTATTCGGCCGCAAAATTCTGGCTGCCGGGCTCAGGCAGTCCGATGCTCGGGCCGTGACCTCTGAAGTTGCGCAGCCACCAGGCCCAGTCCTGAGGAACGAGCGCGAAGGGATCGGCGTGTCCAAGCTCGCGAGCCGCCCAAACCGGCCAGTGCGGGTTTGCCAGTGCCGGTCGCCCCAAGAACACCAGATCGATCAGCTCCTCCCTGATGGCCCTGTCGGCGTTCTGCGGAACACCAAGGTTCCAGCTGGTCGCGACAGGTATCCCCACTTCGGTGCGCACGCGCGATGCTCGCTCGAGCATGAAGCCCACGTTATTGAACGGCGCGTCGATCATCTCATCGGTGTTGAAGCCCAGAGACACATCGGCCAGATCCAGGCCGTGGTCCTTCATCATGGCGATTGCCTGAATGGCGTCTTCGAACTGGACGCCGGCAGGGTTGTGATCATCCACTCCGAGTCGCATCGTCAGGGGATAGTGCTCGGGCCACACCTCTCGCACGGCATCCAGGGCCTCAAGATGGAACCGAGCGCGGTTCTCGACGCTGCCGCCATATTGATCCGTTCTCTGGTTCGCCAGCGGCGAGAAGAAACTCGCGCCGAGGTAGCCGTGAGCGTAGTGCATTTCGAGCCATTGATACCCGGCTTCGAGCGCGCGCCTGGCAGCCTCGGCATAGGAGCGGTGAAGACCTTTGATCTCGTCGACCGTTAGCTCGTGAACCGGATATATGTGCCCGCCGCCGCCATATGGGATCGCTGAAGGAGCCACACAGGTCCAGCCATCGGGGTGGTCGGGCGGAAGCTGCTTCCAGGTGCCTTCGCTGTTCGTTCCCTTGTGTGGGGGAAGCTCCGAACCTTTCCTCCCTGTATGGCCCAGCTGGATGGCGGGAACGCCACCCATACGCTTGATCATGGCACATGTCCGTGCATGACCGTCGATCTGGTCGTCGCTCCAGATGCCTGCACAGGAGGTCGTCGTCCGACCATCAGGCGTGATGGCCATCTGTTCGCCGAAAACCAGCGCAAAGCCGCCGGCAGCTCGCGCACTCAGATAGCTGACATGGTAGTCGTCGAGCTTCCCGTCGACGGAACTATACATCGTCATCGGCGACATCACGATCCGGTTGCGGAGTGTGATGTCCTTGAGTTGAAACGGGGAAAACAAGTCTGGCATGGGAGAGGCCTTCTGACGGATTTCTACCCTGATGCTCCGGCTCCGGTGGCGATCAGCGCAACGGCGCTCTGCTCCCTGCATTGCAAATCCCTGTCCAAACTTGCGTTGGAGCTGACAAGTGAACCTTGGCGCTACCAGAATGAGCACATTGTGAGAACGCTTTCGGAAGTAGCGTCCGCTCACAGCTCAGTGACCTTGTCAAACGACATCAGGAACCGCCCCCCTGAGCGACCGCGCGCTCGACGGTCCGCAGGCTCACCGTGATGCCATGCTCGGCCGCAAGCTCCTGACGCACCACAACCGCATTCCCGCCGTGGCGACGGAACCGTTCGGCCAGCCAGCTCTCGAAGCCTTCAAGCGCCCTGGTTCGCGACGGGGGAGAAGCCGATCGCCAGCCGCCTTCTGCCAGCCACCGCTTCACCGTGTTGCGTGAGCAGCCGAGCTCCGCGGCGATCCGCTTCGTCCCCAGCCGCAAGACTTCAGCGCCAGCATCGCCGACACATCGTCCGGCGTCCGCATCTCGACCCTCCCGACCATTACCACCGGTGAGGAAACTGCGGGCTTCTCTTCTCTCATGGAACATCCTCTCGACCATAGGGGTCAGTTCCTCATGTCGCCGAGGGGGCAGTTATCCATGTCGCCTGACAGACCTACGCTTGAGGTCCCACACGGACTGGGACTTGCTCCTAGTCAGCATCCATGGATGCAGGTCGGCGGCGGCGCTGCGTCTCCGTTGGGGCCCCTGCAAGGCAAAGCTCTCGTTGACCGATGTCGCGCGACGCTCCTGCTTGCGTTGCTCCTGCTTCTCTGAGACACGCGCGATCACTCGGCACCAGAGCGCGGTCGCGGTCCTGCAAAGGACGCAGCAATGTGCCGAGACCGTTTTTACGCGACTACGCTGGCGGAAAACTAGAGTGTATATTTGCCGACAGGGCAGAGCCACGGCACCAGAAGAGCTGGATCGATCTTTCCGCGGGTGAGATTTAGTTGATCGGTGATCCAGCCAATGTAAGCGCGCGGATCGACACGGTTCAGCTTGCAGGTTTCAATGAGCGTATACCAAATAGCCCACGACTCGCCCGCGTCCTCATTCTGTATAAACAGGGAGTTCCTTCTCGTCAGGGCCAGGCCACGTATCGCATTCTCGACAAGGTTATTGTCCATTTCCAGGCGTCCATCCCAGATGAAGCGGCAGAGATGATCCCACCTAGAAAGCGTATACTTAATTGCTTGCTCAAGCAGTCCGTCGGCAGACTGGGCATTCTCCAGATCACGCTTGATTACTTCCAGAACTGGGCGAATGTGACGTTGCCGCTTCGCCGCTCTTTCCTCGGAATCGGAGCCGACAAAAGTTCGCTCGAGGTCGTAGATAGTTCGAATGGTCCGCACAATATTTTTCGCGAATGGCGATCCCTGCGCGTCGACCGCTCTCTCGAACTTTCGGCGAACATGGGCAAAACAATGCTGAACAATCAGCTTCACCTTGAAGCGATTATACAGAGGGTGTCCATCACAATGCATTGCCGTAACCGATCCGCTAGAAAGTAATTCCTCGGCGACCTCACCCTTCCTTGTGGGGGAGTAGTAGAACGACGCCGCTAGAGGCGCGTGCGGGTTGAACCTGCTTTCGTTTCGCGTCATCACCCAAAAAGTTGCCTGAGAGGGCTTGCCCCGCTTTTTCCCCTCTTTAGGGTGGACGCATTTGATAAAAGTTTCATCAAGGTGGATGGTCGGGCCTGAGATGACATGATTTGTGATGGCATTAGCAATTCCCTTGAATTTCTTCGCCTGATCATTGACAAGGCGATTGAGGGCTCCACGGGAAATATTGTGACCGGCCACGAGCAACTTGAACCAGTTCCTATGAACCGGAATATGCTCGTAATGCTTTTGTATCGCAAACTCGTTTATGAGGGTGCTGCCGATAGTTCTGCGCCAGTCCAGATACCGATCTACAGGTTTTCTCTTTATCTGCCTCAGGCTGCAGTTAATATTATTGCAGCGACACTCATGATGGGTGTCATTGAACACCACCACGCGAGCCGGTTGGTATTCAATACGCGTGTATTTCTTTGTCTTCATGGGTGTGAGGTCGCCGCTGCACCCATCACACGTCATGCTGTCAGGGTAGAAGTCACGTGTAATTTCTTTTACGCCAACAGGAAGCTTCATGGGCTGCTTTCCTGACTTCTTTTCAGCATCTGCCGGAATGATGGCCTTCAGCTCAGCCTCCATATCTAGCAGTTCTTGGCTGACGTCGCCATCGGTCATCCGCTCAGAGCTCGACCCATACACGGTTCGATTCAGCTGTGCCACCTGAGCTTCAAGCGTTTTCACCCGCTTCTCTGCTTTGTTCGCCCTCGCACTTTCCCGCCTCATCCGTCCCGATAGTTCATCGGCGGCCACCTTCATCTCGGCCACAGTCTGACCGACTTCCTTCACCACGCGCGCAGAGACGCGACTGCACGAGTTCAAGGAGTTTAACACTTGCACAAATAGAGCTTCAAAATTCTCCTGTGGCGTCATGACCGGACACCCCTCTGATAGAAATCAAGATGGGTGTGTTTGATCTCGGAGAACGAGGCATCGGTTTGAATCGATGATAGGTTTGGGTGAGCGTTATGGGAGCGACTGCGCGCTTTACCCTGTCTGCGCCGGGGGGGGCAGCTATGGGCATCGCTGCCAGAGCCGAGGATGCACGGAGAGGTGCCGAAGCGAATGCTCAAGTATTGCTCGCAATGCCGCTGGACGCCTTCGGCGGCCGGCGGGCGCGCACCCTGGCTTACAATCTTAGACATGGATTTTCGCAATCCGACATGAGGTTGGCCCCGGGGCCGGCGATGGCCACGGGTGAGACCCTTCAGGCAACAGACGCCGCCAAGCGTCAGGCCACTGAACAGGTCCTGCAGGCGATCAGGCGCTCAGCGCCGCCTGAAGCTGCAAAAGAGGGGGAGTGCTCGTCTATCCGGACGCTACGCTCAGTGCTGGAGCTTCTGGGAGTGAGAGAGACTCAGCACGATGCGAAAAATTAACGCAGCGGCGCCTTCCCAATGATCCGAAGCAGAGCCGTTTATTTTCTGTCGCTGCCAACCTACATGGCGACGTGCCAGCCATAGATTGCTTCTACGCTTCAGGGGCATGCTTTATCATCCATTCGTGCCGGCCGAGGCGCGCAAAGGCGCATCGCTCAGCGAGCGGTTCGGTCTGCGGTTGACACCGCACCGATTTGGAGAGATGAAGTCATGTGTCGTGAAGACATGACTATCTAGGGGGCTCGTGACGCCAATCACGGGCCCTCGTTCATCTTTCTGAATCGATTTGCTAACTTTGCGAAAAAGAACTTCGGCAAGGTGACCGTTTAGAGCTTTCCAGCAGCGATCCTGTTCAGCCTTTCCGTCCTTGCGTCATCTTCCGAAGTTTCTCGGGTCAACTAAGGATCCGGCGATGCTCCCAGATTTCTCCGGGGTCGCGACCGAGTATTTCCGCGATGCGGTCTTCGATCCTTCGACTGCGATTGTGGGCCTTGATCACGCCGGTCACCATCGTTCCCGACACGCCAGCCTCCTCGGCTATGCGTTTGACCGAGTAGCCCTTATATCGAAGGTCCCGTTTCAGCTCTTCTCGTTCTTCTTTCGTCTTCTCCATCGTCATGGCCTCGATCTCGTCTTCGTCTAACTTGGTTCTTACAGATCACCGATTCGCGACGCCATCGGGAATTTTTCCCACCAGAGTGATCAGAGGCTCGATAAAGACGGTGAGACCGAGAAATGTGATCGCGACGCTCGAGGCTCCTGCCGGATCAATCGCTCCTCGGAAGGCGGGAATCCCCTGTGCGAATAATCCTTGATCTTCGGGCAGAATCTGGGGCAGCCGGTGGAGATCTAGATCGCGGGTTGCGTTGTGAATAGAGCTACGACTGCAGTTGAATAAGGGTGCCGAGGTGTCAATGTATCGAGGCGGGATATGCGAAAAATGAATTGTTGTGGGAGGGGGAGGCGCGTGGTAGTATAAGCGAATAATACTTACTCTGGGGCTTCCGCCGCGTCGGTAGATTGACCCAGATTCTTCACGCACGACCCCTTCGGTCACGAACATTCACGAATGCGTGATATGATTTCTGGTCGACCGAGGGCTCTCAATTCTCCTGCCGGTGGCGCCAAGAGAACCTTCCCAAGAGTTGCGGCGTGACCAGAGTTCACGCCATGGCCAGCGCTTCGGCTTGCTGGAGGACCAGCTTGACGGCATCGGATGCAAGATCCGGCGGGTAGCCGTAGCGATTCAGGATCCTTTTTATCGCCACGCGCAGGCGGGCACGGACATTGTCCCTCTTCCACCAATCAACGCCCGCGTTGTTCCGCACCGCCGCGACGAGCTCGGTGGCGATGACGCGCAACTCGTCATTGCTCATTGCCTGTGTCGCGCTCTCGTTCTGCGCCAACGCGTCATAGAAGGCGCGTTCGGCGGCGTTGAGCCCATCCTCAGGTTCATTGCGCAGATCCTTCGCTAGCGCGATCAGCTCCTGCAGGATCTGCAGCGCGTCCACGCTGCGATTGTGGTAGCGGGCGATGGCCTGCTCCAGCCGGTTTGAGAACAGCTCGCGCTGCACGACGTTCGTCCGCGTCCGGGCCGAGATCTCGCCATTCAACAGTTTCTTCAGCGCCTCGACCGCGAGGTTCTTGTGCGCGAGCCCCTGCAGCTCGAGCATGAACTCCTCCGATAGCACACTGATGTCCGGCCGATCGAAGCCGCAGGCCTCGAGGATGTCCACGACCTCGGTCGAGGCGACGGCCTTGTTGATCAGCTGCTGGATTGCGAAGTCGCCCTGACCGCTGCCGCTCCCGCTGCCGGTCTCGAGCTTCGCGAGGCTTGCACGCACCGCGGCGAAGAAGGCGACTTCCTCGGCATGCTCGGTCGCCTGCGGGCTGCCGGAGGCGAGCTTGTAGGCCTTCACCAGCGCCGCGACCGCGTCATTGAAGCGGCGCAAGTTGGTGCGGGCCTCGTCCACCCGGGCGCGTGACAGAACATGCTCGATCGCGGCGGGCAGGACGGCCAGCCGCTCGGTAGGAGTGCCCTTGAGAGCCGCCGCGTAGTCGAAACCGTGGAACTGCACGCGCGCGACGTCCAGAGCATCGAGGAAGGCCGCGACCGCCTCGGCCTCATCGACGCCGGTCTGCGCCTGGTCGGTCTGCGAATAATGCGCGAGCGCCGCCTTCAGCTCGGCAGCGACACCGATGTAGTCGACCACGAGCCCGGCGGGCTTGTCCCTGAACACGCGGTTCACCCGGGCGATGGCCTGCATCAGCCCGTGGCCCTTCATCGGCTTGTCGACATAGAGCGTGTGCATGCAGGGCGCGTCGAAGCCGGTCAGCCACATGTCGCGGACGATCACCAGCTTCAGCGGGTCGACCGGTGTCTTGAAGCGGTTGCGGATCGCCTCCTGCCGCGTCTTCGAGCGGATGTGGGGCTGCAACTCCGCAGGGTCGGTGGCCGAACCGGTCATCACCACCTTCACCTGGCCGGTGTCGTCGCTATCACCGTGCCAATCCGGGCGCGCCCTGACGATGCGATCGTAGACGGCGGCGCAGATGCGCCGGCTCATGCAGACGATCATCGCCTTGCCGTCCATGGCCACGAGCCGGGCGTCAAAATGCGTCAGGATGTCCTCGACCACGGTGTCGAGGCGACGGTCGGCTCCGACCAGCGCCTCGACCCGGGCCCATTTCTTTGCCGTGGCGCTGGCCTGATCCTCGGCCATGGTCTCGGTCGCTTCGTCGAACTCCTCGTCGAGGGTCTCGGCCACATCCTCGTCGAGGGTGATGCGGGCGACGCGGGCCTCGTAGTAGATCGGCACGGTGGCCCCGTCCGCGACCGCCTGGGCGATGTCGTAGACGTCGATGTAGTCGCCGAAGACGCCGCGGGTGTCGGCACCCACCAGCTCCACCGGCGTGCCGGTGAAGGCCACGTAGACGGCGTTCGGGAGCGCCTTGCGCAGCTGGTAGGCGAGGCCGTGGCGGATCTCGCCGGTCTCGCGGTTCAGCTTGGCCTCGAAGCCGTATTGGGTGCGGTGCGCCTCGTCGACCAGCACGACGACGTTCGAGCGCGCGGTGAGTTCGGGGAAGGTCTCGCCACTCTCGGGGCGGAACTTCTGGATCGTGGAGAAGACGATGCCGCCGACGTTGCGATCCAGAAGGCGGCGCAGATCCTCGGTGCTGTCGGCCTGAACCGGCTCCTCGCCCAGCAGGTCCTTGCAGCGCGCGAAGGTCGCGAAAAGCTGATTGTCGAGGTCGTTGCGATCGGTGAGCACGAGGAG
Source organism: Frigidibacter sp. MR17.24 (assembly GCF_037095655.1). Classification (NCBI taxonomy): domain Bacteria; kingdom Pseudomonadati; phylum Pseudomonadota; class Alphaproteobacteria; order Rhodobacterales; family Paracoccaceae; genus Frigidibacter; species Frigidibacter sp. MR17.24. The sequence goes on along the minus strand of NZ_JBAWKE010000009.1, from coordinate 10,195 downwards.
CGTCGGGTTCTCCATCTGCGGGTGGTGCATCACCCGGCCCGAGAGGAAGGTCATCAACAGGCTCTTGCCCGAGCCCTGGGTGTGCCAGATGACGCCGCCCTTGCCGTCGGCCCCGCGCGCCGAGAGGATGGCGTCGCAGGCCTTCCGGACAGCGTGGAACTGGTGGTAGCCCGCGATCTTCTTAACGGGGCCTTTGCCCTCATCCTCGAAGACGACGAACCAGCGCAGCATCTGCAGGAGGGTCCCGGGTGCCAGCAGGCCTTCGGTCAGCGTTGGCAACTCCAGAGCCGAGCCCTTGGGCACCAGCGTCTGACCGTCGACCGTGCGCCAGCTCATGTAGCGGTCGAGCCCGGCCGAGAGTGAGCCGTAGCGGGCATGCAGGCCGTCGGAGATCACCGTCAGCAGGTTGGTGCGAAAAAGGTCGGGAATCTCGGTGCGGTAGGTGGCGATCTGGTTCCACGCGGCCCCGATGTCGGCCCCGGCGATGCCCTTCAGCTCGACCACCACCAGCGGCAGGCCGTTGAGGAACAGGACCACGTCCGGGATCCGGGCGCTCTTGCCCGCCACGTCGAACTGGCGCACGGCGCGCCAGTCGTTGGCGGCGTTGTCCCAGTCCACCAGCTGGACACGGGCGTTGCGCTCTTCGCCGTCGCGGAAGAAGGTCACCGGCACGCCGTGCACCATCAGCTCGTGCAGGCGGCGGTTCTCCTGGATCAGGTCCGAGACGAAGACCGCGTCGCTCACCCGGCGCGCCACATCCTCGAGGGCGGTCGGCGGCACGCCGGGGTTCAGCGCCACCAGCCGCTCCATCAGCACCGTCGCGAGGATCGTGTCGCGGAAGCTCGCGCGCGGCGGGGCCTTCAGCTCGGGCGAGACATCGGCACCGTGCTGCAGCTGGTAGCCCAGCGGTGCGAGGCTCTCCATGAACACGGTTTCAAGCTGGTGCTCGCTGATCCAGGCCACTACTCGGCATCCTCGTCATAGGCGCGGACCTGACGGCCAAGGCGCGAAAGGGGCTCATGGAATGCCGTCTCCAGCCGCCGCACATGGGCCGAGAGCCAGTCCATCATCGCGGGCCAGCTGTCGCGGTTGTAGCCGTCGAATTCACAGGAGTAGAGGATCCGGCTTTGCTTCTTGTCATCCATCCGACGCCATTCGAGCGGCGCACCGAACGCCTCCTCGATCTGAGGGCGAAGCGCCACAAGCTGATCGAAGAGCCACTTGTTCTCGGCCCCTTCGGAGCGTGACAGCGACAGCTCGACCCGCGCCTCGTCGCGACCGAAGATCAGCTGGTAGGGGCAGGATCGAACGCCGGAGCCAGCCGAAAGCCAATGCTGCGTCGTCGGGCTGATATTGGCGTAGATCTCCACCTTGTCCGCGCGCAGGCGTTCCAGCATCAGCGACCAGAACTGCTGGCGCAGATCGTAGCGCTTCTTCTGTGTCCCCTGCACAGCCGTCTCTTCGACCTCTTTCGAGGAGATGCCGATCATGTAATCGGCGGCCTCGGGCGGGGGGATGATCTGCTGCAGGTCGAGGAACAGCTCCTCGCCGAAGCCGAAGGGGGTGACCCGGAAACACTGCACCGCGATGCCGCGGCTGATCAGCCAGAGCGCGGTCGCCGTCACCTCGCGCCGGAAGTTCGCGGCGACGAAGAGGATGCGCTGGCCGTTGCCGGGGTTCAGGACGGTGCCCGACAGGTCCTCGACCTCGAGGAAGTCGCTGATTGCCTGCGCCGCATCGCCGCCGCCGCAATGGTCGTTGAGGTATTTCTGGTGGATCTCGACGATCTGCGCCTTCTTCAGGCCCGAGGTGTAGGCGGCGTATTTCAGCGCCTGCCAGACCACGTCGCGGCCCGAGTCATCGAGCTTGTTCTCGATCACCACCAGGTTCCCGGCCTTGTCGAGCGCCAGAAGGTCGAGCCGCTCCTTCGTCTCGTCGAACCCGTCGAACTCCTTCTGCAGGATCAGAAGCTCCTCCCCCAGCGCGTCGGGCTGGTGCACGAGCCATTCCTGAAGGTGCCGCCGCTCGGTGAAGCCGAGCTCGCCGAAGCGTTTTTGCGACAGGCGCGAGATGCGGTTCGTGGGGCGGTCGACGCGGAACATCAGGCGACCTCGTCGATCTGTTCCAGAGCTTCGCCAACGCGAAGCTCGCCGGACATGAGGCGGGGGAGCAGGGTGTCGCGGAGGTTCGCGAGAATTCCAGATTCAGATCCGAGAGCGTGAACACGCTCGAACCACGAGCCCGCGATGGTTCCGAATGCTGCAAGGAGCTCGTCTGGTGGTGCCGTCACGGCAATCTCAGCGAGTGCAGAAGCCGACAGGCGCTGGTGGCTGTTCGACGTGCCGGTCACCCGAGATACGGCCTGCTCGCGGAACTCTTCAGAAGAGAGTAGCGAATACAGCCATGGCGTTTGCTCTGGCGTTGCAGCATTCGCAACGAAGAACTCCGTGGAGGCCGCCGGGACGCCTCGGCCATGGTCCGAGCGCGCCCACCAGACCCTTGGGATCATCGGGTTCAGTCGCGAGAAGAGGATCGCATCATTTGGCACAAAGAGCTTGTTGCTCTTGATTTGCGCCCCGTCTTCCAGCAGCGGCACACGGCCGCTGTCAAAGGCCGGGAGGCTGAAGTGCCAGAAGCTGGAGGCCGGAGCGTCCATGGGCTTCACGGTCCGCTTTGTCTGGACGCAGAGCTCCCCAACCGTGCGAATCTTCCACCCCTTCGGAAGCCCATCGTCACCGAAGCTGTCGGGGAAGAGGGCGGCGGTGGCGGGGTCCATGTGGGCGGGGGCGCAGCCTTCGGCCTTGGCCTGCACCGGGTCGAAATCCACGAACCACGAGCGATAGAGCGCCCGCGCCATCTCCTCCAGCGTCGCCGCCGTCTTTCGGTTCAGCTCGATCTTGTCGTCGATCAGCCGCACTGTTCTCCCGACCTCCCGCTGGATCGCGATTGGCGGAAGCGAGAGTTCTAGTTCGCGCTGGGAGGTAAGGCTCACATAGCCGGCCATGTCCGTCTCGCCGGCCCGGGTGGCGAACAGGCCCTGAAAACCGGGCGACCTCAGGAGCGCGAAAAGGAAATCTCGATCGATCTTCTCGCTGTCAACGACGCGCCAGAAGGTCGTCTGGGGACTGCAGACAAAATTGGGAGCATCCATCGGTGCGCGGGCCACTCGCCCGATTGTTCCCTTGTGAGAAATGATCACATCGCCAGGTCGGCCAATGCCCTTACGGACCCGGCGCTGTGCCACCGCGTCGATCTTTTCAGCTTGTGCGAAAAGCACTGTGCCGTCCGCCATATCGGCAGCGCGGATGAAAGCCATGCCGCGGTCGGAAAACTCATCCTTTCTCGGACGGTTTTCTCCATGATTTCCATCTTCTACGAGAAGGGCGCCTTCGTGCTGCCACTGCGCCACGGTCTTCGTGGTTATCGTCGTCACGACAACGCCCCCAGCCGAGCCTCGATCTCGGCCTCCAGCCTCCGCCCCTCCGCAAACTGCTCGCGCACGGTGCCCATCAGTCGCTCAAACTTCTCCTCGAACGCCTCGTCGTCCTCCTCGGCCGCGCCGGCCCCGACATAGCGGCCGGGGGTGAGCACGAAGTTGTGGGCCTCGATCTCGGCCAGCGTCGCGGACTTGCAGAAGCCCGGCACGTCCTCGTAGGCCCCCTCGCGCGCCTCGCCGCGCCAGGCGTGGTAGGTGGCGGCGATGCGGCGGATCTCGGTCTCCGACAGCTCCTTCTGCTTGCGCGAGCCGGAAACCAGCGCGCCCATCTTGCGGGCGTCGATGAACAGCACCTCGCCGCGCCGGTCGCGTAGGGTCTCGTTCATCGCGACGCCGTTCGACTTGTCGCGGGCCAGGATCCAGAGGCAGGCCGGGATCTGGGTGCCGTAGAAGAGCTGGCCGGGCAGCGCCACCATGCAGTCGACGCCGTCGCCGCGCACCAGCGCCTCGCGGATCTCGCCCTCGCCGCCCGACATCGAGGACATGGAGCCGTTGGCCATGACCACGCCGCCGATGCCCGAGGCCGAGAGGTGGGCGTGGATATGCTGGATCCAGGCGAAGTTGGCGTTACCGACCGGGGGCGCGCCGAAGCGCCAGCGGTGATCCTCGCGCAGCAGGTTCCCCGACCAGTCGGAGATGTTGAAGGGCGGGTTGGCGAGGATGTAGTCGAAGCGCTCGTCGGGGAATTCGTCGCGCAGCAGCGTGCCCTCGGAATTCCAGCGGATGTCGGCAAAGATCGAGCGGATGGCGAGGTTCATGCGCGCGAGGCCGAAGGTGGTGTGGTTGCGCTCTTGCCCGTAGATGGCGATGTCGTCGCTGCGGCCCTGATGGGCGTCGATGAACTTCTCGGATTGCACGAAGAAGCCACCGGTGCCGCAGCAGGGGTCGTAGACGCGGCCGTGGGTGGGCTCGATCATTTCGATCAGCGTGTCGACGACGGATTTGGGGGTGTAGAACTCGCCGCCGCGCTTGCCTTCGCTGCTCGCGAACTCGCCGATGCAGTATTCGTAGATGCGGCCGATGAGGTCGAAGTCGGCGCGGGTGCCGTCGAGCTTGAGGTTCGAGAAGAGGTCGATGAGGCCCGAGAGCATGGCGCGGTCGATGGACTCGCGGCCGAAGACCTTGGGAAGCGCGCCCTTGAGCGAGGGGTTCTCGGCCTCGATGTCGCGCATGGCGTCGTCGATCATGACGCCGATGCGGGCGTCCTTCGACTTGGCGGCGAGGCTGGCCCAGCGGGCGGCCGCGGGGACGAAGAAGGTGTTCTCGGCCAGGTATTCGTCACGGTCCTCGGGGTCGCCGTGGTCGGCGATGATCAGGGCCTGGCGGCGAGTGAAGGCCTCGGAGACGTAGCGCAGGAACAGCAGGCCGAGGGCGATGTGCTTGTATTCGCCGGCATCCATGGCGCCGCGCATCTTGTCGGCCGCGGCGAACAGGGTCTTTTCGATACTCACAACAGGTCTCCGGCCAGCAAAGTGAAACGCATGCCCGTTCTAGCCCCCGGAAGGCGAGCTTGTCATGCGGCCTGCACCTTTCCGAAGAGGTTTCTGGGGCGGGGTGAGACCTTGGCGCATCATTTTTCGCATGCAGAGCTTGGGGTTGATCGGGCGGCGGTGGGATCCGCCACGCGGAAGCGCGGGGGGCCGCGGTCGACGCTGGTCCATCACGTAAATGCTGATGCGCCGCCGGTGCCAGCCACGCGCCGGCGGCTTCTCGCACAGCTATCTGCCCGTTTCGAACCAATAGCCCCACCCCCGGGGGGGCGCCGTCCCTGCAAAGCCGCAGTCCCGTTAGCGATCGTTCTGCCCTTCCAGCAGCATCTTCGGGCTCTGTCTGGAACAGATCAACTGTGCCTGCGCGCCCGCGCGAAGCCAGCGCATGCCCACCATGCTGTCATTGATCGGATCCAGTGTCGGTGCCACGCCCCTATTCCGCAACCGCTTCCCAGAAGGACGATTTCCGGGCGTGGACCTCGTGCAGCGCCTGCTGGTAAACGTCGTGCGAGGGGTGCGGACCGTAGTCGGCGATCCGCGTGTCGGCCTCGGCGCAACTCTGAAGGTGCCGGGCGGCATGGCCGTATCGACCCTTCCGTTGCTGGGTCAGCGAGAAATCGATCAGCGCCCGCCAGAGCAGCACGGCCTGCAACGGGTGGCTTGGCGACATCTCCTCGGCGAGAGGCGCCAGGACCTCGTAGACATCGCCATCGAGCTCGGTAGGACGCGCGTCGATCAGGTGACGGGCCAGTGGCAGATCCTGCGTGACATGGCAGAACCAGAGCGCCCGCGTCATCTCGGGATGGGCCAGCACAACAGCGCGGGCGGCCTCGGCCGCCTCGATGTCCTCAGAATCGGCAAGAAGCTTCAAGTGATGGCGCAGGGCATCGGGGCAGAGCTGCGCCTCGAACCGCGCCCAAAGCGCGTCGCGCAGGTCATCCTTGCGCCCCAGCGCCGAGAGGCAGGCGAAATGCGCATCGTCCAGTTCACGCGAGTCGTGCCGGTCGCCCCTCTGCGCGGCGATAGCCTTGCGGATCAGCACCAAGGCCTCCTCGGCGCGGCCGGCCTTGAGAAGTCGGGTCGCGGCATCGGGGGCGATCGTGTGATAGGTCAGCTGTTCGGCCGAATACTTCGCCATCCAGCCATCCACATCGCCCTGCAGATCCGCGACCTCCTGCAGGATGCGCTCCAGCGTGGCGTTGCGGGCCCGGCGGGCGCGGTTTTCGCGGTCGGCCTTGCGGACGTAGTCATAGGGGGCCAGATCGGCCTCGGTGATCGGCGCGTCGCAGGCGGCGCTCGCCTTCTCCTTCAGCGCGGCCAACCCGTCCGGACCCATTGCAGTAGCGAGCGCTTCGATCGCGCCGTCGAAGGCGCCGTAGCCGTCGGCAACTGTGGCCTCGAGGATCTGGTCCGCCAGGGTCTCCGGGCCGAGGGTCAGGCTCGGCGCGATCCGGGCAATGGCCTCCATCGCGGCATGCATGGTCTCGCCGATGGTGCCCCAGCTGTCGTCGGTGCGCTCCTGGATGCCCTCGGCCAGGTGCAGCTGCGTCCAGAGCAGCTCGTAAGCCAGCCCGGGGGCCGTGGGCGCGATGCGGGTCTCGATCATCTCGATGATCCCGGTCAGCTCCTGCGCGAGTTTCTTCTGCGCCGGCCGAACCAGAAAACCTTTGGCGCGACGGATCGCGACGAAGCGCTTGCGCACGTCGGCCGCCACGGTTTGCGGCCCGTCATCGGCGGCGAGCGCCATCCGGACGCGGCGCTGCCGCGCGGCATCGCCCTTGACGGCCTCGAGCAGCAGATCCGCCAGAACCTCGGGCCCCAGCGCGGTCAGGTTGGTCTTGTTGAGCGCCTTTCCGGCCATGCGCGATACCCTTCCATCTGTGGGAAACTCAGGATGGCGGGAGCATCCCTACCCCATTCCGGTGCCCTCTGCGACCCGGGCACGAAAAGGCTCCGCTTCTGGCGAGGCAACTCGATTGTAGGCCAAGACAGGGATGGCGCGTCGCCGCGCGAGTAGCGCCCCGGACCGGGTGCCCGCCCCGGACTATCGGGCGGGGTTGTCCGGCAACGCCAACCAGACTGCGCCATCCCGATAGCCGCCCCTCACCAGAAAACCCTCTTCGGAAACTTCCGGATGCCGTTCGGCCCAGTCCCGATAGCGATCATTGGTGACCACCCGAGCCCCATGGTCCCGCGCGGCAGACAGAATGATCTCATCGGCAGGCGTGCCTTTCGGCACGACCAGCACCCGATCTTGGGGCAAGCCCAACAGCTTCGCGAGAGCACCGTCATCCTGATAGCGGTCGAACAGCTTGTAGCCGACGTTTGCGTCGAAGACGACGCCAGGCGTGAAGCCGCGCGCGACCAGAAGCCGTATGGCATCCTTCACCACCGCGGTATCTGGACCCGTTCCTTTCCAGTGCATGATGTTGGACCCGTCCAGGATGATCCAAGATCGCTTCGCCGACCGCGACAATCTCGCGCGCCACGCCGTCTTCAGAATAAGGAACAGGCTCGCCAGCGCACAGGGCGCGGCGATCAACAGCAGGTCTGTGAGCTGCGGAGACAGCAGGCTTGCGATCAGCGCCGCGCAGGAGGCCATCAGAATGACAAACAGTGCAAACATCCCGCCCCCGTCAGGCAAACAAAACAACAAGTTGCCTAGTCAGGCGATAGAGATCGTCATAGCAAGCTACCAAGGGCAACGATAGGGGAACATCTTCCGGCATCCCCATAGTGGTGATCGACCGCCCTGCGAGCGACAGTCTGCCCAAACCTGCTGACCGCATTGGTCATGGCTACTACCGCACCAAGCCCCAGGCGGACGGTCATGCCCATGCGAAGCGACAGGCGCGGCACAGGGTGAAGTGCGGAAAGTGCTCGCTCTCCGCAGAGTCAACGGAGGGCCGCTTTCGCCGTCTCTTGGCTAGTCTCTTCCACGCTCAGAAGTTCGGGACGCTGAGTCTTCGTCGAGCTGGTGAATTTGTCAGCAGCGGCGGACATCGTCGTTGTGCGCAGGGGCCTCCTCATTTCCGCGTCAGTGCGTGGCGTATAACAGACAAGGGATGAGCGCCCCCATCGGCGTGTTGAACCGAAAATCTCAGTTTCCGACGTGGCTGTCGGCAGGAATGGGACACAGGACGAGGCCGGCGCTTCAGCTGTGGGTTGGGTCGTTTGGGTAACATGCGCAGACATCATGTCTGTCCCTGCTGCACTTGCACTTGGCGCATCACGGGGGCTGACATAGAGTAACGCGACAAGGAGAATTCAATGCCTTACCTACACGATCACAAGCTTTTCATCAGCCACGCGTGGAAATACAGCGACCGCTACAATAGGGCAGTTAGGTTTCTAAATGACGCATCTAATTTCAAGTGGTCCAATTACTCTGTTCCCGAGAGCAAAGCCTTTGTGGGCATGACTTCTGAAGAATTAGGTGAGCAGATGAAGCGCCAAATTCGACCAGCTCAGTGCGTGGTGATCGTCTCCGGCATGTATGTAAACCACAGCGCTTGGGTTCAATACGAAATGGATTTCGCAAAACAGATCGGCAAGCCGATCCTTGGGATAAAACGCTGGGGTGAACAGCGCACTCCTCAGTCTGTTGTTAACTGCGCGGATGAAATGGTGGCGTGGAATTCAGCATCTATTGTGGCTGCAATCCGCCGCTTGGTGCCTTAGATTATGTTCGATTATCCTGCACTGTATGAGACTGCCGGCGACTTGTCGGCCAAGTCGCAGTCCACATATCTTTCTCTCATTCGAGCGGAATACGCTCTGCTGTTCCTAGCGGCAGTTCTTTCGATGAATTGGAGCAAAGAGCCAACTTTCTTCATCGCTTACACTTTAGTTCTACTTTCTTCGTTAGGGATCCTTGTCTGTCGGAACTGGATGAAGCCTGAACAAGACTGGTATCGAGGAAGAGCGCTAGCGGAGTCGATTAAGACCTCTTCGTGGAGATTTGTGATGAGGTCGAGCCCTTTTGAAGATTCGGCCTCCATCGTCATTCCGAGAGGTGAGTTTAGAGGCCACCTACTGGCCATACTGAAGGCCAACCGTTTTATCGGTGACAAGATGCCGCCCGATAGCGCCGCGAAACAACAGATTCCGGCGAGCATGGAAGAAGTGCGGTCCCGTGACCTTGAGCAGCGGAAATCGTTCTACTTAGAGCACCGGATTAAGGATCAGCGCAAATGGTATGCTACGAAGGCGGGGGCCAATAAGCGGGCGAGCAAGCATTGGATGTTCGCTGGCATTGCAGCATATACGGTCGCCATCGTTCTGGCGCTTACCCGAATTGAATACCCAGATTGGGAAATCTGGCCCATCGAGCCGGTGATTGTTATTGCTTCGTCTTTCATTGGCTGGACGCAAATCAAGAAGTTTAATGAGCTCGCCTCATCTTATACCCTTACCGCGCATGAAATTGGGATAATTCAGAATGGTATTGAGGAAATAGATGATGAGGCTAAATTCTCTGCATTCGTAAACGATGCGGAGCAGGCTTTCTCGCGGGAACACACCCAATGGGTCGCGCGGCAGCAAGCTTAGCAGGCCGCTGAAAAAGTCTGCCGTGTAGAACGGTTTCCCTCGATCCGGGTTGATGGCGCCAGGCGTTCGAGGCGAGCATTATGAGCAGCGGCTTCCCGGCTCAGGCTGCGAGCAGTTTTGGTAGTCTGGCCAGATTGCAGGCCGCCATCGCCAGGGTGAAGCGGGCGCGGACGCGGTCGATGCCGCGATACAGGGTTTGCGCCATGCCGCCGACCGTCTTCACCCAGCCGAAGGGTTCCTCGATCTTCTTCCTGCGTCGCTGCGACTTGGCGTAGCCGGGGTGCCGGGTGGTTCGGCCGTCGATGGCGGAGTGCCGAGACTTCTTGGCAACGTGCGGCGTGACGACCATCTGGCGCAGCTCGGCGACGAAGTCTGCGCTGTCGTAACCACGGTCTGCCGCCAGCGTCAGGCGCCGGGTCGATCCGGGCGAATGGCGGTGAGCATCTCGACGGCGGCCTTTCGTTCTGCTCGGCCGTCTGCAGTGGTCAGGTCGGCCTGCACGATGAGGCCGGAGCGGTTCTCCATCAGGCTATGCCCCATGAAGCACAGCATCGCTCCGGTGCCAGGTGACTTCTTGAACAGCCGCGCCTCCGGATCGGTCGTCGAGGCATGGGTCGCGTTGGAACGCCGCTCGCCGCGGAAGTCGACTTCGGCGTTG
>NZ_JBAWKE010000008.1:0-147839 GCF_037095655.1 Frigidibacter sp. MR17.24 | reverse complement strand
TCACCCCGTGGGAGTTTCACCAACGGTCAGCAGAGAACCAAACCCTGAACAGAGCGAACTGAAAAACGCGGACTCTATGGGGAGCAGGTCAGCGATGCACTAACAGCTAGATCCGGACGTTCTCGAGACGTGTTGCGCCCTGCGGCGCGTCAGGAGGCGAGCCACGGGATGTGGCACGCCCAGCTTCGGCCGCCCTCGCATCGCGCGAGCGCGGATCGCTGACGGACACTGCTGCGGCTCACGTCCCGATGCCTGTCCCTCTCGCCCGTTGACCTGTGGTATGCTTCCGTCCGGAGAAAGGGGGGACCGCGCCATCACCCGATCCGTGCACCAGAATGGACTTTACAGCGCCGTCGCCACCGCGATCGCGGGCCTCGCCTTGTCCGGTTGTCTTGCGGGGCGCGACGCGGAGCGCGGGGCGGGCGGGGCGCCGGTCACGGTGCCCGAGGCGGCAGCGCGCGCGGCCTGCCTGCGCGACGTGCGCCGAACGACCGGCACCGCCGATGCCGCCGTCACGGCCGCGTTGCCCTCGGGGGCCGGAACGGAAGTGTGGCTCAGGGTCGGCCCCACCGGCCGCTGGCATTGCCTTGCCCGGCACGACGGCACCACGGCAGAGATCCGGTCGCTGACCGACGAGGGCGCGCTGTGAACGGCCGCCGACGCCGCCGTCAGACCGGGATCGCGGTGGTCTGCTGCACGGTGCGCAGCGAGAAGGACGAATGCATCTGCGCCACCCCCGGCAACCGCGCGAGGTGCTGGCGGTGGATGCGCGCGAAATCCTCGGTGTCGGCGGCGACGACCTTCAGCAGGTAATCCGCCGAGCCCGCCATCAGATGGCATTCCAGCACGTCGGGCACGCGGCGCACCTCGCGCTCGAAGGCCTCGAGCACCTCGTCGGCCTGGCCTGACAGGGTTATCTCGACGAAGACCGTCGTCGGGCGGTCGAGCTTGCGCGCGTTCAGAAGCGCCACGTAGGCGTCGATGAAGCCGTCAGCCTCGAGCCGCTGCACCCGGCGATGGCAGGCCGAGGCCGAGAGGTTCACCTGCTCGGCCAGCTCGGCATTGGTGATCCGGCCCTGCCGCTGCAGGACGGTCAGGATGCGGCGATCCGTGGCGTCTAGATCCATCTGGGCGCAATCTTCTTCGAAATCCGGCACTTCGGATCGAAGATATGCGCGAAGACGTCCGGTAATTCCAGCAGGAAACGCCGCACCCCCGCGGTCAGATCGGCGGTCAGACCAACTGTCAGACCGGGCGCGACTTCAGCAGGTCGCGGATCTCGGCCAGAAGCTGCTCCTGCGTCGGGCCCTTGGGGGCGCTTTCGGCCGGGGCCTCGCCCTTCTCGACCGCCATCTCCTTGGCCTTGTTCACGGCCTTGACCAGCATGAAGACCACGAAGGCGATGATCAGGAAGTTGATCACGGCCATGATGAACGAGCCGTAGGCGAAGACGGCGGCGCCGGAGTCCTTGGCGGTCTGCAGGCCGGCGCTTTCCGGCACGTTGCCCGAGAGCACGACGTAGAGGTTGGTGAAGTCGATCCCGCCGATGATCAGGCCGATGATCGGGTTGATGAGATCGTCGACCATCGACTTCACGATCGCCGTGAAGGCGGCGCCGATGATGATCCCGACCGCAAGGTCGAGCACGTTGCCCCGCGAGATGAAGGTGCGGAATTCCTTGATCATGTCTGTCCCCTTCGATGGTACGCGGCGCACCGGCCCACGCCCTTGCGCAAGCCGGCGCGACCCGGCGCGCGACCCGGTTGTGCGCTGCCGCAGAGGGAATGTAGCAGGATCCGCAACTATTTCCCGCTTCTTTTATCTTTACGGGGCCTTACCTGTTAACCGGACAGCAAGGAGTTACCGATGACCGATCTCAGCGCCTTTCCGATCACGCGCAAGTGGCCGCCGCGGACGGCCGGCGCGATCCAGCTGTATTCCCTGCCGACGCCGAACGGGGTCAAGGTCTCGGTCATGCTTGAGGAATGCGGGCTGGCCTATGACGCGCACAAGGTCGATTTCGGCAGCAACGACCAGTTCAGCCCGGAATTCCTGTCGCTGGCCCCCAACAACAAGATCCCGGCGATCCTGGACCCCGCGGGGCCGGACGGCACGCCGGTGGGGCTATGGGAAAGCGGCGCGATCCTGATCTATCTCGGCGAGAAGACCGGGCGGTTCCTGCCCGCCGCCGGCGCCGCCCGGGCCGAGGTGATCCAGTGGCTGATGTGGCAGATGGGCGGGCTTGGGCCGATGTTCGGCCAGTACGGCTTCTTCCACGTCTTCGCCGGCAAGGCGATCGAGGATCCGCGGCCGCGCCAGCGCTTCGCCGACGAATCGCGCCGGCTGCTGGGCGTGCTGGACGGGCGGCTGGCCGATCGCGACTGGGTCGCGGGCGACTATTCGATCGCCGACATGGCCATCGCCTCGTGGCTCTGGGGGGCGTCGAAGTACTACGGCATGCCCGAGGCGCTGGACTGGGGCCCCTATCCCCGGGTCTCGGCCTATCTCGAGCGGTTCGTGGCGCGCCCGGCGGTTCAGCGCGGGCTTGTGCAACCGCCGCGGCAGTGAGCCTTCGGGCCCGCGCAGGATGCCCTTGCGGCGGCTGCGCGGGAAAGCCATTGCCTGTGCGCGACCGCCCGGTCTAGCGTGCAGGCTGACACCGGTTGCGGTTTCGGTGCCGCGGAGACCCCCATGCCAGAACGGAAGAAGCTGCGACTGGACATCGTGCGATTCCTCGTCGCGCGTGGCGCCCGCTCGGCCGAGGGGTCGGTCGACGCGATGGATCATTTCCTCGGCCTCGGGATCCGCAGCCGCGACTATGCCGAGGCGATCACCGACCTGCTGTCGCTGCGGGTGATCGCGCATGGCAACCAGGGCGAATACGTCACCGAGGAGGGCGAGGAATTCGCCGGACCCGAGCTGATGCGCCCCCGGAAGGCGGCGGACTAGCCCGCCGTCCGCCGGGGCCGACCGCCCAGTTCCTCCGGCCCTGCAGCTCCGCCGTCGTCAGTCCCCCGCCGGGCCCAGTGCCGCTGTCAGGCGCACCAGCGCCTCGGCCAGGACCTCGGGCGCGCGGGCCGAGACCTGAAGATCCTCGGGGCGGGCATCGGGCCAGCGCGTGCCGCGCAGCGTGGCCGAGCGGCCGCCGAGTTCATCAAGCATCATCTGCCCCGCGGCGTGGTCCCAGGTCTTGAGCCCGGTCGACAGGAAGAAGTCGACCTCGCCGGTCAGCAGCAGCCGGTATTCGTAGGCCGAGCACTGCACCGTCACCACCCGCGGCAGGTCGGGGAAGGCGCCCATCAGCGCGGCGCGGCCGGTCGCGGTGAATTGCGACAGCGGCAGCATGCCCGCGCCCATCGCCGCCCCGCCCGGCAGCGGCGGCAGCGCCGCGAGCCGGCCCGCGGCGTCGCGGCGGTGCACGCCCCCGCCCGCGAGGCCCAGCAGCGTGTCGCCCTGCAGCGGGTAGTGCAGCGCCCCGGCGATGCAGTCGCCCCGCGCCAGCACCGAGACCATGCAGCCGAAGACCGGCAGGCCCTTGGCGAAGTTCCAGGTGCCGTCGACCGGGTCGATGACGAACAGGAGCGGGTCGGCGGTGAAGTCGAAGCCCGGGCCCGCCGTCTCCTCGCCGATCACCGCGGCGCCGGGGAAGCGGGCGAGAAGCGCGGCGGTCAGCTGGCGCTCGGCCTCGACATCGGCCACGGTCACGAGATCGTCGGGCGAGGTCTTCGCCCCGATGTCGCCCCGCGCGAGCTGGCCGAAGCGCGGCATCACCTGATCGGCGCAGGCCGCGCGCATCAGCTGGTCGAGCGCGCAGAGGTCGTCGAGGGTGAAGGTCATGCCGGCACCTCCTGATGCGCGAGCCACGCGAGCAGCCGCGGCGCGGCGTCGGTCTGGATCGCGCTGACGCCGGCGCGGACCAGCCGGCCCCAGACCGCGTCGGGATCGGCGAGGGCGGCGCTGTCGGACAGGCCGCAGTCATGCGCGCAGTCGAGCGTGTTGACCCAGACCGCGGTGCCGAGCCGGTTCAGCCGCGCGCAGATCGCGGGCAGCAGGTCGGCGTCGTCGAAGCTTGCCTCGACCATGAAGGGCGGCGCCGCGGCGAGCGCGTCCAGCCGCGCCGCGCAGGTGGCGGCGGTGAACCGCGCCATCGCCATCATCGCGATCCCGCTCTCGGCCTGCAGCGCGGCGAGGCGGCGGCAGTCCTCGGCGGTCTCGACGCGGGCCTTCAGGTCGACCCGGTCCTCGGCCCCGGCGGCGCGGACGGCGGCGATCACCTCGGGCGCGAGGGAGAGGTCCTTGAGATCGAGGTCGAGGAAGATGCGGCCCCGCGCCACGGCCAGCGCGGCGGCGAGCGTCGGCACGGTCTGCGCGGTGGGCGCGGCGCCGGGACCGCCGTCGCGTGCCAGAAGCGGCAGCGCCGACAGTTCGGCCAGCGTCGCCGCGGCGGGCGCGAGGTCGTGCCCGGTGGTGCGCCGGCAGCTGGCGTCGTGCATCAGCACCAGCGCGCCGTCGGCGGTGCGGCGGATGTCGATCTCGGCCACGGTGCAGCCGGCCTCGGCGGCGGCGACGATGGCGGCCAGGCTGTTCTCGGGCGCCGCGTCCCAGTGACCGCGATGCGCGACCACCGCCACGCGCGGCGTGCGGGTGGCACGGGAATGACGGTAGGAAGTCATGGGGAGGGCTCCGTCGGCCGGGGAGGGTCGCGCCAGATGACCCCGGCCCGGCGGCGCGGTCAACCGCCCGGGAACCCTATTGCGTCCGGACCGTTGCCCGGCGACACGGTGGCGCGCCGCGGGCCCGCGGCCAGACGGCCCGGCAGGGTGTGCGGCGGCATGATGCCGCAACGGAGGCGGCCTTGGCCCTGATCCTCGTGCTGGGCGACCAGCTTTCCCCCGGGCTGGCCGCGCTGCGGCTGGCCGACCGCGCCACCGACCGCGTCGTCATGGCCGAGGTCGCGGCCGAGACCGACTATGTCCCGCACCACCCCAAGAAGATCGCGCTGATCTTCGCCGCGATGCGCAAGTTCGCGGCCCGGCTGCAGGACCAGGGCTGGACGGTCGACTACACCCGGCTCGACGATCCGGGCAACGCGGGCTCTATCCCCGGGGAGTTGTTGCGCCGGGCCGAGGCCACGGGCGCGACCCGGGTGCTGGCGACGCGGCCCGGCGAGTGGCGGCTGGTGCGCGCGCTCGAGGAGCTGCCGCTCCGGGTCGAGATCCTGGAGGACGACCGCTTCATCGCCAGCCACGCCGACTTCGACGCCTGGGCCGAGGGGCGCAAGGAGCTGCGGATGGAGTGGTTCTATCGCGAGATGCGCCGCAGGACCGGCCTGCTGATGCAGGGCGACAAGCCCGTCGGCGGCAAGTGGAACTTCGACCACGACAACCGCAAGCCCGCGCAGGCCGACCTGTTCATGCCCCGCCCGGTCGAGATCGCGCCCGACGCGGTGACCGCCGAGGTGCTGGACCTGGTCGAGGCGCGGTTCCCGAAGAATTTCGGCCGGCTCAGGCCCTTCGCGCTGGCGACCACGCCCGAGGAGGCGGAGCGGGTCTTCGCGGGGTTCCTGCGTCACGCCCTGCCGCGGTTCGGCGATTTCCAGGACGCGATGCTGGCGGGCGAGAAGTACCTGTACCATTCGCTGATCTCGTCCTCGCTCAACATCGGGCTGCTGGACCCGCTGGAGGTCTGCCGCCGCGCCGAGGCCGAGCACACCGCCGGCCGCGCGCCGCTGAACGCGGTCGAGGGCTTCATCCGCCAGATCCTGGGCTGGCGGGAATACGTGCGCGGGATCTATTTCCGCGAGGGGCCGGACTATCCGCGGCGCAACGCGCTGAACCACCGGCGCGGGCTGCCGCCGCTGTACTGGGGCGCGCCGACGCGGATGGCGTGCCTGGGCGCGGCGGTGGCGCAGACCCGCGACGAGGCCTATGCCCACCACATCCAGCGCCTGATGCTGACCGGCAACTTCGCCCTGCTGGCCGGGGTCGACCCGGCCGAGGTGCACGAATGGTACCTGTCGGTCTATGCCGACGCCTTCGAATGGGTCGAGGCGCCCAACACCGTGGGCATGAGCCAGTTCGCCGATGGTGGGCTTCTGGGGTCCAAGCCCTATGTCTCGTCGGGCAACTACATCAACCGGATGTCGGATTACTGCGGCGGCTGCGCCTATCGGGTGCAGGACCGCAGCGGGCCGGACGCCTGCCCGTTCAACCTGCTGTACTGGCAGTTCCTCGACCGCCACCGCGACCGTTTCGCGGCCAATCCGCGGATGGGCAACATCTATCGCACCTGGGACCGGATGGACGAGACCCACCGCGCCACCGTGCTGGCCGAGGCGGGGGCGTTTCTCGACCGGCTGTCGAAGGGCGATCCGGTCTAGGCCGGCGCTTGCCGAAAATTGCGCGCGACGCGGGGCGGATTTCCTTTTGCATCCTTCGCGAACTGCCTGTAGGTTCGCCGCCATGACACGGGACCTGCACATCTCTCACGCACCGGGCGCATCCAGCGCCCCCGCGCCCCGTGGTCTGCTGCTTCTTCTTAGTCTCCTCTGAGCGTGCCCTCCGGCGCGACCGCTCAGAGATGACCAGCGCCGGCACCCATAGCAGACCACAGCAGAAGACCGGAGAGATCCGATGACCACCCAGGACGTCACCAAGACCATCGCCCCTGCCGCAGCCGACCGCGACCGCGTGCTGATCTTCGACACCACGCTGCGCGACGGCGAGCAGTCGCCCGGCGCGACGATGAGCCATGCCGAGAAGCTGGAGATCGCGGCGCTTCTCGACGAGATGGGCGTCGACATCATCGAGGCCGGCTTCCCGATCGCGTCCGAGGGCGATTTCGCCGCGGTGTCCGAGATCGCGAAGAATGCCGACCGCTCGGTGATCTGCGGCCTCGCCCGCGCGAACTTCGGCGACATCGACCGCTGCTGGGAGGCGATCCGCCACGCCAGGCTGCCGCGGATCCACACCTTCATCGGCACCTCGCCGCTGCATCGCGACATCACCAAGCTGGACATGGACGGCATGGTGCAGCGCATCCACGACTCGGTGACCCATGCGCGCAACCTGTGCGACAATGTGCAGTGGTCGCCGATGGACGCGACCCGGACCGAGCGCGACTTCCTGTGCCGCGTGGTCGAGACCGCGATCAAGGCCGGCGCCACGACGATCAACATCCCCGACACCGTCGGCTACACGATGCCGAACGAGAGCGCCGAGATCATCCGCGAGCTGCTGGAGCGGGTGCCGGGCGCGGACCAGATCGTCTTCGCGACGCATTGCCACAACGACCTGGGGATGGCGACGGCCAACAGCCTCGCCGCCGTGTCGGCGGGCGCGCGCCAGATCGAGTGCACGATCAACGGCCTGGGCGAGCGTGCGGGCAACACCGCGCTGGAAGAGGTGGTGATGGCGCTGAAGGTCCGCCGCGACCTGATGCCGTTCTCGTCGGGGATCGACACCACCAAGATCATGAACCTCTCGCGCCGCGTGGCGCAGGTGTCGGGCTTCCCGGTGCAGTACAACAAGGCGGTCGTCGGCAAGAACGCCTTCCTGCACGAATCGGGCATCCACCAGGACGGCGTGCTGAAGAACGTCGAAACGTTCGAGATCATGCGCCCCGCCGACATCGGCATCACCGAGACCAACATCGCCATGGGCAAGCACTCGGGGCGCGCGGCGCTCAGGGCCAAGCTCAAGGACCTGGGGTTCGATCTGGGCGACAACCAGATCAACGACGTCTTCGTCCGGTTCAAGGCGCTGGCCGACCGCAAGAAGGAGATCTTCGACGAGGATCTCGTCGCGCTGATGGCCGACAGCGCCCAGAACACCGAGAACGACTATCTGGTGGTGAAGTACCTCAAGGTGGTCTGCGGCACCGAGGGGCCGCAGACGGCCGAGCTGAAGATGATGGTGGGGGGCGTCGAGCAGACCGCCTCGACCACCGGCGACGGCCCGGTCGACGCGGCGTTCAACGCGGTCAAGACGCTGTTCCAGCACAAGGCGCGGCTGAAGCTTTACCAGGTGAGCGCGGTCACCGGCGGTACCGATGCGCAGGCCACCGTGCAGGTGCGGCTGGAAGAGGACGGGCGGATCGTCACCGGTTCGGCGGCCGACACCGACACGATCCTGGCCAGCGTGAAGGCCTATGTCGGCGCGCTGAACCGGCTGCGCGTGCGGCGCGAGAAATCGGCGCCGAACGAGGATACCCGCACCGTCACCTACCGCAGCGCCGGCGCCTGAGGGGCCGCTGCGCGCGGCCCTGGCGACGCTGACGTCTTGCACGGGCGGTCCCGAGAGGGGCCGCCCGTTTGCGTGCGTTTGCCTGCGCCCGGGCCCGACCGGTGAGGTTTTGCCGGTGCGCCGGCGCCGGACCGGCAAGGCCCTGCCCATCGCGGCGCCGTGTCGGAACCCCGGCCCGGCGCGGCCCTTGAGTCGCCGTGACCGCGACGAAAGGCCCCTGCCCGTGATGAGTGACCTGACCACCGCTACCGCCCCTGCCCCTGCCCCCGCCACCGCCCCTGCCCCGTCCCATGCCCCCGCCCGCCCGGCCGCCGACCCGCCGGCCGCGGCGCGCGAGCGCGACCTTGGGCTGGACAGCCTGCGGATCCTGCTCGCGCTTCTGGTGGTGGCGATCCATACCGGGGCGCTGGCCGATGTCGGGCTCTGGCCGCAGTTCGTGCTGGTGCAGGGGCTGGCGCGGATCGCGGTGCCGACCTTCTTCGTGCTGTCGGGCTTCTATTTCGAACGCGCGACCCGGGCCGGACCCGGGCGCTGGCTGGGACATGCGCTGTCGCTGTATCTGCTGTGGATGCTGGCCTACCTGCCGCAGTGGTGGGGAGCGGAGCGGGATCTGGGCGACGTCGCCTACAGCCTGTGGTTCGGCTATTTCCACCTGTGGTACCTTGTGGCGATGGCGCAGGGCGGGCTGATGCTGTGGCTGCTGCGCGGAATGGGCACCGCGCCGCTCGCCGCGCTGGCAAGCGCGATCGCGGTCGCGGCCTGGATCCTTCAGCACGAGATGATGGCCGACGCGATCCCGACCGATCCCGACCGGGTGCGCAACGCGGTGATGTTCGCCTTCCCCTATCTCGCGCTCGGGCTGTGCGCCGGGCGGCTGCGGCCGCTGTTCCCGGTGCACCGCGGCGCGATGCGCGCGGCGCTGGCGCTGGCGGCGGTGGCCTTCGCCGTCGAGGTGGTCTGGACCGGCCGTGCGCTGGGTCCGCGCGTCGGCCTTGACGTGCACCTGTCGCTGATCGCGCTGTGCCCGCTTCTGGTCGCGGTGATCTCGGACGCGGGCTGGCGCGCGCCGGCGCGGGGCCTTGCGGGGCGGCTTGCCGGGATCGCCACCGGCATCTACCTGATCCACCCCTGGCTGATCGAGCTGGTGCGCGATCTGGGCGACCCCGCACCCACGCTGCGCTGGATCGCGGTCGCCGCGCTGTCGCTGCCGGCCGCGGCGCTGCTGGTGCGGCTGAACCGCCGGCTGCCGCTGCTGTGACGGCCGCCGGCCCGCCGCGGATGCGCGGGTTCGAGCCTGCGGCCGCCAGTACCCTTTCCGACCCGCGGCCCCTTGCCTATAACGGCGCGGCTTGCGCGGGGAATCCCCCCGAGTCGCGGGCGGTGGGGCATGCAGCAGGAACGGAATATGGCAGGCTTTGGCGGTCTCTTCTCGTCGGACATGGCGATCGACCTCGGTACGGCGAACACGCTGGTCTACGTGAAGGGGCGGGGGATCATCCTGAACGAGCCCTCGGTCGTGGCCTACCACGTGAAGGACGGCAAGAAGCAGGTGCTGGCCGTCGGCGAGGATGCGAAACTGATGCTGGGCCGCACGCCCGGCTCGATCGAGGCGATCCGGCCGATGCGCGAAGGCGTCATCGCCGATTTCGACGTCGCGGAAGAGATGATCAAGCATTTCATCCGCAAGGTTCACAAGCGCACGACCTTCACCAAGCCCAAGATCATCGTCTGCGTGCCGCATGGCGCGACGCCGGTCGAGAAGCGCGCGATCCGCCAGTCGGTGCTGTCGGCGGGCGCCCGCCGCGCCGGCCTGATCGCCGAGCCGATCGCGGCCGCCATCGGCGCCGGCATGCCCATCACCGATCCCACGGGCAGCATGGTCGTCGACATCGGCGGCGGCACGACAGAGGTCGCGGTGCTGTCGCTTGGCGACATCGTCTATGCCCGCTCGGTCCGCGTCGGCGGTGACCGGATGGACGAGGCGATCATCAACTACCTGCGCCGCCAGCAGAACCTGCTGGTGGGCGAGTCGACGGCCGAGCGCATCAAGACCTCGATCGGCACCGCGCGGATGCCCGACGACGGCCGCGGCGCGTCGATGCTGATCCGGGGCCGCGACCTGCTGAACGGCGTGCCGAAGGAGACCGAGATCAACCAGGCTCAGGTCGCCGAGGCGCTGGCCGAGCCGGTGCAGTCGATCTGCGAGGCGGTGATGACCGCGCTGGAAGCCACGCCCCCCGATCTTGCCGCCGACATCGTCGACCGCGGCGTGATGCTGACCGGCGGCGGCGCGCTGCTGGGCGAGCTGGACCTCGCGCTGCGCGAGCAGACCGGGCTGTCGATCTCGATCGCCGACCAGTCGCTGAATTGTGTGGCTCTCGGGACCGGCAAGGCGCTGGAATACGAGAAGCAGCTGCGGCATGTGATAGACTACGACAGCTGAACGGGCGGGTCCCTGCCGCCCGCCGGGTCGTCCACCTTCGAGGGCCCTGAAGGGGCCGGGAACCAGCCTTGGCACGTAACCGCGACGCCGACATCGATTTTGCCGGACCGGTCCGCCGCATCCTGATCGCGGTGCTGGTCCTGCTGCTGACCGCGACCTTCCTGGTCTGGCGGATCGATTCCCCGCGCGTCGAGCGGTTCCGCGAGGCGATCGTCGACCGGGTGGTGCCGAACATGGACTGGGCGCTGCTGCCGGTGACGAAGTTCGTCGGCATGGTCGAAAGCGCGCGCAGCTATGCCCGGATCTACGAGCAGAACCAGCAGCTGAAGCGCGAGCTGCAGCAGATGAAGGCCTGGAAAGAGGCCGCCGTCCAGCTGGAGCAGCAGAACGCCAAGCTTCTGGCGCAGAACCACGTGCGGCTGGACCCGCAGCTGACCTCGGTCTCGGGGGTGGTGCTGGCCGACTCGGGCAGCCCGTTCCGGCAGTCGGTGCTGTTGAACGTGGGCGCGCGCGACGGCATCGTCGACGGCTGGGCGACGATGGACGGGCTTGGCCTCGTGGGCCGGATCTCGGGCGTGGGCGAGCGCACGGCGCGGGTGATCCTGCTGACCGATTCCTCGTCGCGGATCCCGGTCACGATCCAGCCCTCGGGCCAGCGGGCGATCCTGGCCGGCGACAACACCGCCGCGCCGCCGCTCGACTTCCTCGAGGCGCCCGAGCAGGTGCGGCCGGGCGACCGGGTGATCTCGTCCGGCGACGGCGGCGTGTTCCCGGCCGGGATCCTGGTGGGCGAGGTCGCCAAGGACCGCGACAACCGGCTGCGGGTGCGGCTGGCGGCGGAATACGACCGGCTCGACTTCCTGCGCGTGCTGCGCAGCCACCCGGCCGAGCGGATCACCGATCCCGGCGTGCTGATCCCGCCCGAGGTGCCGCCGCTGGTCGCGGCGGACCAGGCCCGGATGCAGGGCCCGCAGCCGCAGGACGGCGTGCAGGTGTCGCAATGATCGACCCCGTCACCTCGCGCCGCTGGAGCCTGCGGGCGCTGTTCGTCGCGCTGGCCTGCCTGATGATCTTCCTGCGCATCCTGCCGCTGTCGACGGTGCCGGCGCGGCTGCCGGGGCCCGACCTCGTGCTGTGCCTGGCGCTGGCCTGGGTGGTGCGCCGGCCCGATGTCGTCTCGGCGCCGCTGATCGTGGCGGTGTTCCTGTTCGAGGACATGCTGACGCTGCGCCCGCCGGGGCTGTGGACGCTGCTGGTGCTGCTGGGGACCGAGTTCCTGCGCGACCGCGCCTCGGCGCTCAGGCGGCTGCCGTTTCTCGTGGACTGGGCGATGGTGGCGGCGGTAGTCTTGCTGATCACCCTTGCCAGCCGGCTGGTGCTGGGCCTTGCCATGGTCCCGCAGACCAACCTGTGGATGACCGTGGCGCAGATGGTCGCCACGATCCTTGCCTATCCGCCGGTCGTCGGGGCCACGCATCTCGCCGCGCGCCTGCTGCCCGGCCCGACCGAGGGCGACGGGACCGCGCGCGGACTTGGGAGGACGGCATGAGACGCTCGCCGAAGGACACGGCCGAAAGCAGCCGCAAGATCACGCGCCGCGCGCTGGTGCTGGGCGCCTCGCAGGCCGCCGTGGTCGCGGTGCTGGGCTTCCGGATGCATCACATGCAGGTCGACGAGGCCGACGACTTCAAGCTGCTGGCCGAGGAGAACCGCATCAACATGCGGCTGATCCCGCCCGCGCGCGGGCTGATCAACGACCGCAACGGCAACCTGCTGGCCGGCAACGAACAGAACTATCGCGTGGTGATCACCCGCGAGGATGCCGGCGACGTCGAGGACGTGCTGCACCGGCTGGCGCAGCTGATCCCGCTGACCGCCGAGGACATCGAGCGCACGCTGCACGAATCCGAGCGCCGCTCGGCCTTCGTGCCGATCACCGTCGCCGACCGGCTGAGCTGGGAGGATTTCAGCCGCGTCGCCGTGAACGCCCCCGCCCTGCCCGGCGTCACCCCCGAGGTCGGCCAGTCGCGCTTCTATCCCTATGCTGGCGATTTCGCCCATGCGCTGGGCTATGTCGGCCCGGTCTCGGACTACGACCTGTCGAAGATGGAGGATCCCGACCCGCTGCTGCAGATCCCCAAGTTCCAGATCGGCAAGGTCGGCATCGAATCGAAGATGGAGGACGTGCTGCGCGGCGAGGCCGGCACCAAGCGGATCGAGGTCAACGCCGTCGGCCGGGTGATGCGCGAGCTGGACCGCGTCGACGGCAAGCAGGGCAGCCGGGTGCAGCTGACGCTGGACCTGGGGCTTCAGAACTACATGCAGCAGCGCCTTGGCTCGGAAAGCGCCTCGGCGGTCTGCATGCATTGCGAGACCGGCGACGTGCTGGGCATCGTCTCGGCCCCCAGTTTCGATCCAAACCTGTTCGTGCGCGGCATCTCGTCGGCCGACTACAGCCAGCTGATGAACCACGACCACCGGCCGCTGGCCGACAAGTCGGTGCAGGGCACCTATCCGCCCGGCTCGACCTTCAAGATGGTGGTGGCGCTGGCGGCCCTGGAAGCCGGCGTGATGACCACGCAGGACACGGTCTATTGCCCGGGCTACATGCAGCTTGGGACCCGGCGGTTCCACTGCTGGTCGCGCGGCGGGCACGGCTCGCTGAACCTGACCGGCGCGCTGATGCATTCGTGCGACATCTATTTCTACGAGGCCGCGCAGCGCGTCGGCATCGAGAAGATCTCGGAGATGGGCCAGAAGCTGGGGCTTGGCATCCGCCACGACCTGCCGCTGTCGGCCGTGGCCGAGGGGCTGATGCCGACCAAGGCCTGGAAGCAGGAGCGCTATGGCCGCGACTGGCAGGTGGGCGACAGCGTCAATGCCGGCATCGGCCAGGGCTACATCCTCGCCTCGCCGCTGCAGCTTGCGGTGATGACCGCGCGGATCTCGACCGGGCGCGCGATCGAGCCGCGACTGATCCGCTCGATCGACGGGGTCGAGCCGCCCGCGGCGGAACCCGCGAGCCTCGGGCTGCAGGAGGCCTTCCTGCGCGCGGCCCGCAAGGGGATGCACGACGTGGTCAACCTGCGCGGCGGCACCGGCTATGGCATCCGCTGCGTCGACGACGCGATGATGATCGCGGGCAAGTCCGGCACCAGCCAGGTCCGGAACATCACCGCGGCCGAGCGTGCCGCGGGGGTGATCTCGAACGACCAGCTGCCCTGGAACCGGCGCGACCACGCGCTGTTCGTCGGCTTCGCGCCCTTCGACGCCCCCAAGGTCGCCTGTTCGGTCGTGGTCGAGCACGGCGCCGGCGGCTCGTCGGTGGCGGGGCCGATCGTGCGCGACATCCTGATGCAGGCGCTGTCGGGCGGGCTGCCGCCGCTGTCGGCCTATCCCGCCAACCAGCGCGACAAGGTCGAGGCGCAGCGCGCCAAGATGAACCTGCTCGACCCGCGGCTGACCGCCGCGGCCCCGCCGACGAGAGCGTGACGCGCCGTGAGTTATCTCGAGTATAACGTCAAGACCGTGCCGTCGGGGCTCCGCAAGGTGCTCTATGTCAACTGGCCGCTGGTGCTGCTGCTGACCGCGGTGGCCTCGGCCGGGTTCATCATGCTGTACTCGGTCGGCGGCGGGAACCTCGACCGCTGGGCCGAGCCGCAGATGAAGCGCTTCGGGGCGGGGCTGCTGCTGATGTTCATCGTCGGCTTCGTGCCGATCTGGTTCTGGCGCAACATGTCGGCGCTCGCCTATCTCGTTTCGCTGGTGCTGCTGCTGGTGGTGGAATTCTTCGGCCATGTCGGCATGGGCGCGCAGCGCTGGATCAACCTCGGCTTCATCATGCTGCAGCCGTCCGAGCTGATGAAGATCTCGATCGTGATGCTGCTTGCGGCCTATTACGACTGGCTCGACGTGAACAAGGTGTCGCGCCCGCTGTGGGTGCTCTTGCCGCTGGTGATGATCGGGGCGCCGGTGTTCCTGGTGCTGACCCAGCCCGACCTCGGCACCGCGATCCAGGTGACGCTGGGCGGGGCGATCGTGATGTTCGCGGCCGGGGTCAGCTGGATCTACTTCGGGGTGGTGGCCGCGCTGGGCGTCGGGGCGGTCGCGATCGTCTTCGCCTCGCGCGGGACGACGTGGCAGCTGCTGCGCGACTACCAGTTCCGCCGGATCGACACCTTCCTCGATCCCTCGACCGATCCGCTGGGCGCGGGCTACCACATCACCCAGGCGAAGATCGCGCTGGGATCGGGCGGCTGGGCCGGCAAGGGGTTCATGCAGGGCACCCAGTCGCGGCTGAACTTCCTGCCCGAGAAGCACACCGACTTCATCTTCACCACGCTGGCCGAGGAATTCGGCTTCTTGGGCGCGATCTCGCTGCTGACGCTTTACGTGCTGATCATCGGCTTCTGCCTGGTGTCGGCGATGAACAACAAGGACCGGTTCGCCAGCCTCGTCACCATCGGCATCGCCGGCACCTTCTTCCTGTTCTTCTCGGTGAACATGGCGATGGTGATGGGCCTCGCGCCGGTCGTCGGCGTGCCGTTGCCGCTGGTGTCCTACGGCGGATCGGCGATGATGGTGCTGATGGTCGCCTTCGGCCTGGTCCAGAGCGCCCATATCCACAAGCCCCGGTGACATCGCCGGGGCGGGTCCCCTGCCCCCCTTGGCCCGCCCTGAGGGCCGATATCGAAGACTGGAAGACATGACCGCCCGGATCTGGTTCGCCGCCCCGCCCGCCCTCTGGCCCGAGTACGAAGGGCCGCTGGCCGAGGCGCTGGCCCGCCGCGGCATCGCGGCCGAGATCTCGACCGAGGCGCCCGATCCCGCCGCCGTCGACTACATCGTCGTCGCCAACGGCGCGGTCACCCGCGACTTCGCGCCCTTCACCGGCGCGAAGGCGATGCTGAACCTCTGGGCCGGCTGCGAGAAGCTGGTGGGCAACCCGACGATCACCATGCCGCTGGCGCGGATGGTCGAGCCGGCGCTGACCGCGGGCATGGTCGAATACGTCGCCGGCCACGTGCTGCGCCACCACCTGGGGATGGATGCCGACATCCTTGGCAGCGCGGGCCCCTGGTCGGGCCGGGCCGCGCCGCCGCTGGCGAGCGAGCGCCGGGTGACGATGGTCGGCCTGGGCGCGCTGGGCGCGGCGGCGGCGCAGGCGCTGGTCGCGCTTGGCTTCCCGGTCACCGGCTGGAGCCGGTCGCCGCGCGACATCGCCGGGGTGCGCTGCCTGTCAGGCCGCGCGGGCTTCGCCGAGGCGCTGTCGGGGGCCGAGATCCTCGTGCTGCTCGCGCCCTTCACCCCCGAGACCGAGAACCTGATCGACGCGGCGGCGCTGGCGCGGCTGGCACCGGGCGCGGTGCTGATCAATCCCGCGCGCGGCCAGCTGATCGACGATGACGCCCTGCTGGCGGCGCTGGCCTCGGGGCAGCTGTCGCATGCGACGCTCGACGTGTTCCGGACCGAGCCGCTGCCGGCCGACCACCCGTTCTGGGCCGAACCGCGGATCACCGTGACACCGCATCTCGCCGCCGCGACCCGGCCCGCGACCGCGAGCGAGGTCATCGCCGAGAACGTCGCCCGCGCCGAGGCGGGGGCGCCGCTGTTGCACCTTGTCGACCTGTCGCGCGGTTACTGAGCCGGGACCAGCGCCTCGGCGAAGGCCACAAGCTCGGTGATCGCGGCCGAGAGCACCTCGTCGGGCTGGGTCAGCGCGATGCGCAGGTGCCCGGCCGCCGCGGCGCCGAAGCTTTCGCCGGGCATGACGGCGATGCGCTTCTCCTCGATCAGGCGGCGGGCGAAGGCCTCGCCCGACAGCCCGGTCGCGCGGATGTCGAGCATGACGTACATCGCCCCCGCCGCCGGCGCCGTCGAGACGATGGCGCTGCCCGCCACCGCCGCCTGCACCAGCGCGCGACGGCGGCGGAACGGGGCGGCGATCTCTTCCTCGAAGCCGGGGCCGAGGTCCAGCGCCGCCAGCGCCCCCTTCTGGATGTAGGGCACGACGCCGTAGGTGGTGTTGGTGGCCAGCACGGTCGCGGCCTCGATCACCTCGGTCGGGGCGACCAGCCAGCCCAGCCGCGAGCCGGTCATCGCGTGGCTCTTCGACATCGAGCCGATGACCACGGTGCGCTCGGCCATGCCCGGAAGGCTGCGCGGGCTGAGGTGGCGGCCCTCCCAGACCTGGGTGTCGTAGACCTCGTCCGAGATCAGCCACAGGTCGGCCGCGCGGCAGGCGCCGGCGATCGCCTCGACCGTGGCGGGCGTGTAGACGACGCCTGTCGGGTTGTTGGGCGTGTTGATCAGCAGGCTGCGCGCGCCGGTGCGGGCCTGCGCCGCCAGCACCGCGGCGGCGGTGGGCTGGAAGCCGGACTCGGCGCTGGCGGCGACCGCGACCGGCGTGGCCCCGGTGGCCAGGATCGTCGAGGGATAGGTGGGGTAATGCGGGGTCACGTAAAGCCCGGTGTCGCCCTCGGACAACAGCACCATGTGCGCGGCGAACAGCGCGGCCTGCCCGCCCGGGGTGACGATGACGTTCTCGGGCGCGGTCGGCGTGCCGGTGCGGGCGGTCACCCGCTCGGCGATGGCGCGGCGCAGCTCGGGCAGGCCGGGGCCGAAGGTGTAGCCGGTCAGCCCGCCCATCGCCGCCTCGTGCATCGCGGTCAGCACCCGCGGGTCGGTGGTGCGGTCGGGCTCGCCGATCGTGAGGTTCATCACCGGCTCGCCCGCCGCCATCAGCGCGCGGGCGCGATAGACGATCTCCCAGCCGTCGCTGCCGGCGGCACGGATGCGGGGGATGCGGGGGCCGATCTGCATGGAAACCTCGGGCGTGGACTGGGTGTCGGAATGGGTCGGACCGGGTTTCGCACATTTCATCGCCGACGAGAATGCCGCCAAGCATGTGCGGATGTTATGGATGACCCCGCACCGACAGATCGGGGCCGTCCGCAAGGTGCTGCGCAGCCATCTTGCGAACGTGGTCGGCGCCTTCGTGCGGCGCGGCTTCGGCGTCGGGTTGCCGCCCGTCGCGGGCCTTCGACCTGGCCGAGCCGATGGACGTGGCGGTGCTGAAGCCGCCGGGCGCGCGGCTGTCGCCCGCGGGCAGCGCGCTGGTCGACAAGCTTGCCAGGCGGCTGGCGACGCCGCCGGCAGGATAACATTCCGGCATGCCTGTGCGGATCGAACCTATTGGACGCAGGGCCGCGCAGCTGCGACAACCGGGCGACCCTGACCGAGGTTTCACATGCCCGCCGTCTCGCCCTCTCTGTGGGATCTCGATGTCCCCGACCATGTCCCGCTGATCCGCCAGCCGCTGCCGCGCTATGACGTGGCGGTGATCGGCGCGGGCTATTCCGGGCTGGCCGCCGCGCTGTTCCTCGCGCGGCTCGGCCGCAGCGTGCTGGTGCTCGAGGCCGAGACGGTGGGCTTCGGCTGTTCGTCGCGCAACGGCGGCATGGTCGGGCCCAGCTTTCACAAGCTGGGCATGGCCGGGCTGACCCGCGCCTATGGCCCCGAGGCGGCGCAGGCGCTGATGGGCGCGGGGATGCAGGCGCTGGACGCGTTCGAGCGGTTCGTGGCCGACGAGGGCCTCGAGTGCGACTTCCGCCTGACGGGGCGGTTCCGCGGCGCGCGGACCGAGACCGACCTGCGCGGGATGCTGGCCGAATGCGCCCGGCTGCGCGATCAGGTCGGGCTGCCCTTCGAACCGGTGGATGCCGCGGGCGCGCGGGCGCAGATCGGCTCGGACGCCTATGTCGGCGGCGTGATCTACCCCCGCGACGGCGGCCTGCATCCGAAGAAGCTGGTCAATGCGCTGGCGCAGCGGGCCGAGGCGGCGGGCGTCGAGATCCGCAGCCACTGCCCCGTCGCCGGCCTGAGACCCGAGGCGGGCGGGCACCTGCTGCGCACCGCGCAGGGCGAAGTGCGGGCGGACGAGGTGGTCATCGCCACCAACGGCTATTCCGACCGCCGGCTGCCGACGATGAACGATCGCGTCGTGCCGATCTGGGTGACCGTGGCGGCGACGCGGGCGATGGCGCCCGAGCGGATCCGCGAGATGTCGCCGGGGCTGCGGATGCATGGCGAGACCGGGCGCGTGTTCCTGTGGTCGCGGCCCTCGCCCTGCGGGACGCGGTTCATCTTCGGCGGCCGGATGGCCGACCGCACCGCGAGCCCCGAGCGCCAGAGGCGGCAGGTCGCGGCGAAGGTCGCGCGGATCTTCCCGGCGCTGGGACCCGAGGCGTTCGAGCATCTGTGGTACGGCAAGATCGCCTATACCGCCGACCACGCGCCGCACCTGAACCGGATCGAGGGGATGTGGCATCTGGGCGGCTATTGCGGCTCGGGCGTCACGCGGTCGATCTTCTTCGCGCAGGCGCTGGCGCGCAAGATCGCGGGCGGGGGCGGCGGCGAGCTGCCGTTCGACCGGCTGGAGTTTCCCCGCGTGCCGTTCCGCCCGCTGGCCCCGCAGGTGGCGCGGCTGCTCACCCGCTGGTACGCGGGGCTGGACGCGCGCGACCTGCGCCGTAAAAGGGGCTGATCAGGGAGGCGCAAATCGGGTCACAACCCGCTGATAAGGAGAAGCCTATGGTCTTTTGGTTCCAGTCAACCGACGCGCAGCGCGAAGCGATGTTCCGCGAGATCTTCGCGGCCGAGCTGCCGCACGTGCCGATCGAGACCGAGGTCACCGATCCCGACAGCGTGCGCTACATGTTCAGCTGGCAGCCGCCGGCCGACCTGTCGGTCTACCGCAACCTCGAGGTGCTGTTCGCGGTCAGCGCCGGCGTCGACCAGTTCGCGCACCTGCCCGCCCATGTCCCGCTGATCCGCATGGTCGACCCGTCGAACCTGCGCCGGGTGGCGGAATACATCGTGATGTCGTGCTTCGCCTGCGCCCGCGACCTGCCGCGCTATGTCGCGCAGCAGCAGGCCGGCGACTGGCAGGCCCGCACGCCGGCGATGGCGGCGGACACCACCGTCGGCATCCTCGGCCTTGGCGAGATCGGCCAGCTGTCGGCCGAGCTGCTGCGGCCGCTGGGCTTCAAGGTCGCGGGCTGGTCGCGCAGCCAGAAGACGGTCGAGGGAGTGACCTGCCTGTCTGGCCCCGAGGGGCTGACCGAGCTGCTGGCGATCTCGGACGTGGTGGTCTGCCTGCTGCCGCTGACCGAGGCCACGCGCGGGCTGATGGACGCGTCGTTCTTCGCGGCGATGAAGCCGGGCGCCGGTCTGGTCCATGCCGGGCGCGGGGCGCAGTGCGACTTCGCGGCGCTGAAGGCGGCCCTGGAAAGCGGCCATGTCGCCAATGCCGTCGTCGACGTCTTCGACGTCGAGCCGCTGCCCGAGGGCCACATGGCCTGGACGCTGCCGAACTGCATCGTCACGCCGCATGTCGCGGGGCGGCTGGACCCGCGGCAGGGCGCGATCAACATCGTGACCAACATCCGCCGCCACGAGGCTGGCGAGCCGCTGCTGTGGCAGGTCGACCGCGCCGCGGGCTACTGACGCGAAAAGGCCCCGCCCTGTCCGGGAGCGGGGCCTTCACACCTGTGCCGGCTATCGGGCCGGCGACCGCCGGGCCGGGGCCTTGCGGTCAGACCTCGACCGCGACCTTGCCGATCGGCTTCGAGCAGCAGGCGAGGATGTAGCCATCCTCGACATCCTCGTCCGAGATGCCGCCGTTGTGGACCATGACCACCTCGCCGGCGGTCTTCTTCACCTTGCAGGTGCCGCAGACGCCGAAGGTGCAGCCCGAGGGGATGTTGAGCCCCGCGCCCTTGGCCACCTGCAGGACGGTGTCGGTCTCGCGGCAGGTCGCGACCTTGCCCGAGCTGACGAACTCGACCTCGGCCATGTTGTCGTCCGAGGGCACGATGTCCTCGTGCACCGGGACCTCGGCCGCGGTCTCGGCCGGGGCGTGGAAGCTTTCCTGGTGGTAATGCTCCATGTCGTAGCCGAGCGAATAGAGCATCTCGCGCACCGAGGTCATGAAGCCGTCGGGGCCGCAGCAGAAGACCTCGCGTTCCAGGTAGTCCGGGGCCATCAGGCCCAGCATCAGCGCGTTGAACCGGCCCTTGTAGCCGGTCCAGGTGCGGTAGGGGTCATCCTCGCGCACCACGAACTGCAGCTTGAGGCCCGGCGTGCGGCTGGCCATGTGCTCCAGCCGCTGGCGGAAGATCAGGTCCTGCGGCGTGCGCGCGCAGTTGATCATCACGACGTCGGGCTGCACGCCCGTGTCCCACAGGTAGGTCGCCATCGACATCATCGGCGTGACGCCCGACCCCGCCGAGATGAACAGGTACTTGCGCGGCGCGTCGTCCTTGAGGCGGAACACGCCCCCCGGCCCCATCGCCTTGATCTTCATCCCCGGCTTGAGATGGTCGAGCATCCAGCGCGACGCCTTCGAGCCCTCCTGCGCCTTGACGGTGATCGTCAGGGACAGGTGCCGCGAGGGCGAGGACGAGATCGTGTAGGTCCGCCATTCGGGGCCGCCGGGCATCGGCAGCTCGATGGTCAGGAACTGGCCCGGCGCGAAGTCGAACCAGTTGCCCGACGGCGCGCGGAAGCAGAACGAGGCGCAGTTCGGCGCCTCGGGAATGACCATGGTGCATTCCAGTGCTTCGGCGTCGGTCCAGGGACCGGCATTGTAGACCGAGAACGTCATCGGCTTATTCCGCGGCCATGATCGACCGGCCCGTCAGGCGCTGGCCCATCATGTCGCAGTACCAGTCGACGAACTGGATCACGCCTTCCTCGACCAGGGTCGAGTAGGGGCCGGGTTCGTAGGCGGGCGAGTTGATGCCGTACTGGTTTTCCTCGACGACCTGACGGTCCTCGTCATTGGTGGCGATCCAGACCTCGGTCAGCTTCTGCAGGTCGTAGTCCACGCCCTCGACCGCGTCCTTGTGGACCAGCCACTTGGTGGTCACCAGCGTCTCTTCGGGCGAGATCGGCAGGATGCGGAAGACGATGGCGTGGTCGGCCAGGAAGTGGTTCCAGCTGTTGGGGTAGTGGTAGAACAGCAGGCTGCCGGCGTCGTTGAACGGCACGTCGCCCATGCGCTTGGACACGGCGGCCTTGGTCGACATCGTGAACGACTCGGCATTGTTCAGCAGCGGGATCCGCGCCAGCCGCCACTGGAAGTCGGCCTTGTTGGTGAAGCGCGACGGCAGGCCCGCGGCCTCGCAGCGCTTCCAGTGGTCCATGATCTCGGGCGCGGCCGAATCGGGGCCGTCCATCGCGGTCATGGTCGGGCTGTCGGAATAGGTGCGGCACAGCGAGGGGTGCGAGCCCGAGCAGTGATAGCACTCGCGGTTGTTCTCGATCACCAGCTTCCAGTTGCCCTTCTCGACGATGGTCGATTCGAAGGCGACCTTGCAGTCGTCGAGCTTGTGGGGGCCGATGTAGGCCTGCATCCGCTCGGCCAGCAGGTCGAACGAGGGGGCTTCCTCGGCCAGGCAGACGAAGACCATGCCGCCGGCCTCGCGGCAGTGCACTTCCTTCAGCTTGTATTTCGAGGCGTCGAATTCCGGCCCCATGTCGCGGGCATAGAGCAGCTTGCCGTCAAGCTCGTAGGTCCACTGGTGGTAGGGGCAGACGAGCTTGGGGTTGGTGCCCTTGGTCGAGGAGCACAGCCGCTGGCCGCGGTGGCGGCAGGTGTTGTGGAAGGCGCGGATCTTGCCGTCGCCGCCGCGCACCACCAGCACCGGGTAGGCCCCGACCTGCATGGTGATGTAGTTGCCGGTCTTCGGCAGGTCGCAGGCCGGTGTCGCGAACAGCCAGTCGCGGTACCAGAACTTCTCCAGATCGACCTGGAACAGGCCGGGATCGTTGTAGAAGGGCTGCGGAAGGGCGAAGTTCTTCTTCCGCGTCATCAGCAGGGCAAGGGCGTCGGCGTCGCGCATCGTGGTCCTCATCGGCCCGGGAGGTTTGGGCTTGGAACAAAGGGGACGGCCTGCGCCGCCCCATCGAGCGGATCATGCGGCAAAGCGGCGAAAAGCCGTCGTCAGAAAACGACGCAACACGACGGATTCGCGGAGTGCCGCGCATCGTGACGCGACTGCCCCCGCCGATCTTGCGCCGCTGGCCCCGGCCCTGCGCATCCTGCACCGCAAAGATGTCAGACCAGTCTACGCCCGAGGTCGGTTTCAGACCAGTTCCAGCGACAGCGCGATCCCCTGCCCGCCGCCGATGCACATGGTCACCAGCGCGCGGGTCCCGCCGGCGCGCCGCAGCTCGTGGATCGCCTTCACCGCAAGGATCGCGCCGGTCGCGCCGACCGGGTGGCCCAGCGCGATGGCGCCGCCGTTGGGGTTCACCTTCGCGGGGTCGAGCCCCAGCGACCGGTTCACCGCCAGCGCCTGGGCCGCGAAGGCCTCGTTCGATTCGATGACGTCGAAATCGGCCGCGGCAAGCCCGGTCCTGTGCAGCAGCGCCTCGACCGCGGGCACCGGCCCGATGCCCATGATCTCGGGCCGGACGCCGGCGACGGCCCAGCCGGTGATCCGCGCGACCGGCGCGAGGTTCGCACGCGCGGCCGCCGACTCGTGCGCCAGCACCAGCGCCGCCGCGCCGTCGTTGATGCCGCTGGCATTGCCGGCGGTCACCGAGCCGTCCTTGCGGAACGCCGGCCGCAGCCCCGCCAGCGCCTCGGCCGAGGTCGCCTTCGGATGCTCGTCGCGATCGAACAGAGTGGTCCCGCGGCGCCCCGCCAGCGCGACCGGCACGATCTGGCCGGCGAAATGCCCGGCGGCGATCGCGCGGGCGGCGCGGGTCTGGCTTTCCAGCGCGAAGGCGTCCTGATCGGCGCGGCTGATGCCGTATTCCGTGGCCACGTTCTCGGCCGTCACGCCCATGTGGCCGGTGCCGAAGGGGCAGGTCAGCGCACCGGTCATCATGTCGACCGCGGTGGTGTCGCCCATCTTCTGGCCGGCGCGGGCGCTGGTCAGGGCGAAGGGCGCGCGGCTCATCACCTCGGCGCCGCCGGCGACGGCGATCTCGGCCTCGCCCAGCGCCAACGCCTGCGCGGCCGAGACGATGGCCTGCGCCCCCGAACCGCAGAGCCGGTTCACGTTCATCGCGGCGCTCTGGTGCGGGATCCCGGCCTCGATCATCGCGACCCGCGACAGGTACATGTCGCGCGGCTCGGTGTTGATCACGTGGCCGAAGACCACCTGCCCCACCGCCGCCGGGTCGACGCCCGCGTCGGCCAGCGCCGCGCGGGTGACGGTCGCGGCCAGCGCCGAGGGCGCGAGGCCCGAAAGGCTGCCGCCGAACCCGCCGATCGCGGTGCGCCGGGCCGAGAGGATCACGATTCCGGTCATGGCTCTGCCTCCATCCTGCCGCCGCGCCAAGGCTAGGCGCACGGCACCGCTGCGGCCAGTGCCGGGGCGGCGCGGGGCCGCAGCGTCACCGGCGCCGCCCGGCGTGTCGGCTTTCCATTCCGCGCCGATCGCGTTAGCGGTAACGGATGGATATTTCCCGCGACCGCTTCGCCTTCGACGCGATCATCTTCGACCTTGACGGCACGCTTCTCGACACCGAGGCGGTGGCGCTGGACACCGGCGTCGCGACGATGGCCGCACTCGGCCACCCCGTCCCGCGCGAGGTGATGCACCGCCTGGTCGGCATCGACGCGCAGGCCGGCTTCGTGATGATCTGCGAGTGGCTGGGCCGCGAGCTGGACTTTCACGTGACCAATGCCGCGCTGGGGGCGGCGTTCCGCGCCGCGCTGGCCGAGGGCGTGCCGCTGAAGCCCGGCGTGACCGAGATGCTCGACGTGCTGGACGCGCGCGGCCTGCCGCGGGCGGTGGCGACCAACAGCGGCACCGAGAGCGCGCTGTGGAAGATCGAGCGCGCGGGCCTGCAGGGGCGGCTGGGCACCGTGGTGGGCCGCGATCTCGCGCCCGAGGGCAAGCCCGCGCCGGGCATCTACCTCGAGGCCGCGCGGCGGATCGGGATCGCGCCCGGGCGCTGCCTCGCGATCGAGGACAGCGACATCGGCGTGCGCGCGGCCAAGGCTGCCGGGATGGCGGTGGTGCAGATCCCCGACATGATCGACAGCCAGGACCGTGCCGCGGATCTCGAGGCGCGCTCGCTCGCCGAGGCGATGGCGCGGCTGGGCCTGGCCTAGATCAGCGCGCCGCCGTCGCTGTCGTCGCCGGCCTCGGCAAGGAGCTCGTCGAAATCGGGCACGGTGACGTGGCGCTTGCCCTCAAGCTCGATCACCCCGTCGCGCTTGAGCGCCGAGATCTGGCGGCTCACCGTTTCCAGGGTCAGGCCCAGGTAGTCGGCCATCGCCTCGCGCGTGAGCGGCAGATCGAAGTTTATCCGCCCCTGCGGCGAGGTCAGCCGCAGCGTCGCGTCGCGCCGGGCGATGATCGCAAGCAGGCTCGCGATCTTCTCGCGCGCGCTCTTGCGGCCCAGGAGCAGCATCCATTCCCGCGCCGCGTCCAGCTCGTCGAGCGT
The DNA here is from genome assembly GCF_037095655.1 of Frigidibacter sp. MR17.24. Lineage (NCBI taxonomy): Bacteria > Pseudomonadati > Pseudomonadota > Alphaproteobacteria > Rhodobacterales > Paracoccaceae > Frigidibacter > Frigidibacter sp. MR17.24. The sequence goes on along the minus strand of NZ_JBAWKE010000008.1, from coordinate 122,684 downwards.
CATCTGCAGCAGCCGCTGCGCCACGCTCGGCGTCTCGGCCAGCATCAGCTCGAACGGCTTGCGGCGGAACGAGCACATCAGCAGGTCCGAGGTCGCGGTGACGGTATAGGCCGCGCGCGACCGCCCCGGGCGGCCGACGAAATCCGACGGCAGCAGCAGGCCCACCATCTGGGTGCGCCCGTCCTCGAGCGCCTGGGTCAGCGTGGCGATTCCCGACACGACCGAGGCCACGAAATCCATCTCGTCCCCGGCCCAGACCACGGTCTGCCCGGCCTCGTAGCTGCGGTAGGTCTTCATGTCCTCAAGCCGCTTCAGCTCGTCGCTCTCGCAGCGGGCGCAGACGGCGCGATGCCGGATCGGGCAATCGCCGCAATTGAGCGACAGGTCAGGCGCGGATTGGATCGTCATGGCGTCCTTTGACCCAAATCAAGGTCCGTACTCGTGGATTGCGCCAGCGTAAAAGCATGACAACGCAATCGCAACTGCTTCGGCTGGGGCTCTTCGACGCGCGGGTGCCGCGCTACACGAGCTATCCGACCGCCCCGCATTTCTCGGCCGCGATCGGCGCCGGGGAATTCGGCGACTGGATCGCCGCGGTCCCGGCCGGGGCCGCGATCTCGCTTTATCTGCACGTGCCGTTCTGCCGGCGGCTGTGCTGGTTCTGCGCCTGCCGGACGCAGGGCACGAAATCCGACGAGCCGGTGCGCGCCTATGTCGAGGTGCTGCTGGCCGAGGTCGCGCTGCTGCGCGAGCGGCTTGCCCCCGGCGTGCGGCTGGCGCGGTTGCACTGGGGCGGCGGCACGCCGACGCTGCTGGGCGCGCCCGAGATCACCCGGCTGGCCGCCGCGATCACCGAGGCGGTGCCGCCGACGGAGGACTGGGAATTCTCGGTCGAGATCGACCCCAACGAGATCGACGCCGCCCGGCTTGACGCGCTGGCGGCGGCGGGGATGAACCGCGCCTCGATCGGGGTGCAGGACTTCGACCCCGAGATCCAGCACCTGATCGGGCGCGAGCAGAGCTATGGCGTGACCGCGGCCGCGGTCGCGGGGCTGCGCGCCCGCGGGATCGCCTCGCTCAACGCCGACATCCTGTACGGCCTGCCGAACCAGAGCCCGGCGCGGATCGCGGCCTCGGTGCAGCAGCTGCTGTCGCTTTCGCCCGACCGGGTCGCGCTTTACGGCTATGCGCATGTGCCCTGGATGGCGCGGCGCCAGCAGATGATCCCGTCCGAGTCCCTGCCCACGCCCGAGGAGCGGCTGGCGCTGTTCGAGACCGCGCGCGCGCTGTTCACCTGGGACGGCTATGACGAGATCGGCATCGACCACTTCGCCCGGCCCCATGACGGCCTGGCGCGCGCCGCGCGCGAGGGACGCCTGCGGCGCAACTTCCAAGGCTATACCGAGGATGCCGCCCCGGTGCTGATCGGGCTTGGCGCCTCGTCGATCTCGCGCTTCCCGCAGGGCTACGCGCAGAACGCGCCCGCGACCTCGGACCACCAGCGCGCGGTGCGCGAGGGCCGGTTCTCGACCGCGCGCGGGCATCTCTTCACGCCCGAGGACCGGCTGCGGGCGCGGATGATCGAGGCGGTGATGTGCGATTTCCGCATCGACAGCGCCGAGCTGACGGAGGCGTTCGGCGCGACGCCGGCACAGCTGTCGGCGCTTTATGCCGAGGCCTGGCGCGCCTTCCCCGAGATGGTCGAGATCACCGGCGCGGGGCTGGTGGTGCCCGAGCGCGCGCGGCCGCTGACGCGGATGATCGCGCGCTGCTTCGACGCCTACGACCTGTCGCGCGCCGGTCATTCCAGCGCGATCTAGGCCCCGCCCCTGTTGAACGCCGCGGCGCGGGCCAGTATCAAGGGCCCGCGCGCGCCCCGCGACAGGAGAATTCCCATGACGCCGAAACCCGTTGTTCTGTGCATCCTCGACGGATGGGGTCAGCGGGACGAGATCGAGGGGAACGCGCCGGCACAGGCCGAGACGCCGACCTTCGACCGGATCATGGCCACCTGCCCCCATGCCACGCTGATCACCCACGGCCCCGATGTCGGCCTGCCGACCGGCCAGATGGGCAATTCCGAGGTCGGCCACACCAACATCGGCGCGGGCCGGGTCGTGGCGATGGACCTCGGCCAGATCGACCTTGCCATCGAGGACGGCAGCTTCTTCGACAATGCCGCGCTGGCGGCGTTCTGCGAGCGGCTGAAGGCCTCGGGCGGCACCGCGCACCTGATGGGCGTCGTGTCGGACGGCGGCGTGCACGGCCATATCGAACACGTGCTGGCGGCCTGCAGGGCGGTGACCGGCGCGGGCGTGCCGGTGGCGCTGCACGCGATCACCGACGGGCGCGACGTGGCGCCGTCCTCGGCGGCGGGCTTCGTGGCCGACCTGGTGGCGCGGCTGCCCGCGGGCGCGACCGTGGCCACCGTGATCGGCCGGTATTACGCGATGGACCGCGACAACCGCTGGGAGCGGGTCGGGCGCGCCTATGACGCGATGGTCAAGGCCGAGGGCGGCACCGCCACCGATGCCGTCGCCGCGGTCGAGGCCGCCTATGCCCGCGACGAGACCGACGAATTCATCGCCCCCACGGTCATCGACGGCTTCGCCGGCGCACGGGATGGCGACGGCTTCTTCTGCCTGAACTTCCGCGCCGACCGCGCGCGGGAGATCCTGCTGGCGATCGGCGCGCCGGAGTTCGACGGGTTCGAGACCGGCCCGCGCCCGGCCTGGGCGGCGCTGCTGGGGATGGTCGATTATTCCAAGGCGCACAACGCCTTCATGACCACCTGCTACCCCAAGCAGACCATCGTCAACACGCTGGGCGAATGGGTGGCCAAGCAGGGGCTGACGCAGTTCCGGCTGGCCGAGACCGAGAAATACCCCCACGTCACCTTCTTCCTCAACGGCGGCAAGGAACAGCCCGAGGCGGGCGAGGACCGGTTCATGCCGAAATCGCCCAAGGTCGCGACCTACGACCTGCAGCCCGAGATGTCCTCCGAAGAGGTGACCGAGCAGTTCGTGGGCGCGATCCGTCACGGCTACGACCTGATCGTGGTGAACTATGCCAATCCCGACATGGTCGGCCACACCGGCAGCCTGCCGGCGGCGATCGCGGCCTGCGAGGCGGTGGACCGCGGGCTTGCCGCGGTGACCGCGGCGCTGGCCGAGGCCGGCGGCGCGATGGTGCTGACCGCCGACCACGGCAATTGCGAGACGATGATCGACCCCGAGACCGGCGGCCCCCACACCGCCCATACCACGAACCCCGTCCCGGTGGCCCTGATCGGCGGACCGGCGGGCGCGCGGCTGCGCGCGGGCCGGCTCGCCGACCTCGCGCCGACGCTGCTGGCCCTGATGGGTCTTGAGAAACCCGCCGAGATGACCGGCGAGAGCCTGATCGTCCATCCATGACACCGCGTGCGGGTCTCGCCCTTGCCGTGGCCGGCGTCGCCGGCCTGTCCCTTGCCGCGATCTGGCCCGGGGCCGAGCCCGCGCGCGCGCAGGGCGAGATCCCCCCGGGCGCGGCACGCGGTGCGCCGCCCCGGCCGGTGACCGCCGCCGACGGCGCCGTCACCGCGGCCGAGGAGCTGCGCGCGGCGATCGAGGCGCTCGGGCGGGCGGGGACGGGGCGCGAGCAGGTCGACGCGCTCAGCCGCACGATCCGCGCGTACGAATCCGGCCTGTCGGACCTGCGCGAGGGCCTGCGCCGCGCGAGCCTGCGCGAGCAGGAGATCGGCGTCGACCTCGAGGCGCGGCGGCTGCGGGTCAGCCAGCTTCTGGGCGCGATGATGGCGATGCAGGACAGCCCCGCCCCGGTGACGCTGCTGCATCCCGACGGCCCCGAGGCCGCGGTGCGCACCGGCATGATCCTGGGCGACGTGACGCCGGCGCTGCAGGCCGAGGCCACCGACCTGGCGGCCGACCTGCACGAGGTCGCGGCGATCCGGAAAGTGCAGGAGCAGTCGGTGGACCTGCTGTCGGCGGGCCTTGCCGCCGCGCAGGAGGCGCGCACCGCGCTGAGCCAGGCGATGCAGGACCGCACCGACATGCCCACCCGCTTCCTGGCCGAGCCCGAGGAGCTGACGCGCCTGCGCGAGAGCGCCGAGTCGCTGGAAAGCTTCACCGACGGAATCGCGCGGCTGGAAAGCGACATCGGCCCGCCGATGCTGGATTTCGAGGGGGCCAAGGGCAGCCTGCCGATGCCGGTGCTGGGCCGGATCCTGCGCCGCGCCGGAGAGGCCGATGCCGCCGGCATCCGTCGCCCCGGCCTGGTGGTGGCGACCCGGCCCGCGGCGCTGGTCACCACGCCCTGGGCCGCGACGATCCGCTATCGCGGGCCCTTGCTCGACTACGGAAACGTGATGATTCTGGAGCCTGCCTCCGGCTATCTTCTGGTTCTGGCCGGGCTCGGGACGGTCTATGGTGCCGTCGGCGACGTGATCGAGGCCGGCGCACCGGTCGGCCTGATGGGCGGCGCCGAACCCGGTGGACGCGAGTTTCTGGCGGCCGCGCAGCAGGGCGGCGGAGCGGAGCGCACCGAGACGCTCTACGTGGAATTGAGACAGGGACGAAGCCCCGTGGACCCGTCCGAATGGTTCACCGAAACAGGGATGACTGAAAGATGAAGAAATTCGTGATTGCCGCGCTGGGCGGCACCGTTGCGGGGGCGCTGCTGACCACCCAGGTCGCGGGGCCGCTGCTCGCCCAGGAGGCCAAGCGCGATTCCTCCGTCTACGAACAGCTCGATCTCTTCGGCGACATCTTCGAGCGCATCCGCGCCCAGTATGTCGAGGCGCCCGACAGCAAGAAGCTGATCGAGGCCGCGATCAACGGCATGCTGACCTCGCTCGACCCGCATTCGAGCTACATGCCCCCCGACGACTTCGCCGACATGCGCGTGCAGACCCGCGGCGAGTTCGGCGGGCTGGGGATCGAAGTCACGCAGGAAGAGGGCTTCGTCAAGGTCGTCTCGCCGATCGACGGCACCCCGGCGGCCGAGGCGGGCGTGCAGCCCAACGATTTCATCACCCATGTCAACGGCGAGAGCCTGATGGGCCTGACGCTGGACCAGGCGGTGGACATGATGCGCGGCCCGGTCGGGTCGGACATCACCATCACCATCGCCCGCGAGGGCACGCCCGAGCCCTTCGACCTGACGCTGACCCGCGACACGATCAAGGTGCAGTCGGTCACCAGCCGGGTCGAGGGCAAGTCGGTGGTGCTGCGGATCTCGTCCTTCAACGACCAGACCTTCCCCGGCCTGCAGGCCGACCTGAAGAAGTCGGTCGAGGACGCGGGCGGCATGGACAAGGTCAACGGCTTCATCCTCGATCTGCGCAACAACCCGGGCGGCCTGCTGAACCAGGCGATCTCGGTGTCCGACGCCTTCCTCGACGCGGGCGAGATCGTCTCGACCCGCGGCCGCAACACCCAGGACAGCGAGCGCTACAACGCCGAGCCGGGCGACATGGCCCAGGGCAAGCCGGTGGTGATCCTGATCAACGGCGGCTCGGCCTCGGCCTCGGAGATCGTCACGGGCGCGCTGCAGGACCATCACCGCGCGATCGTCGTGGGCACCAAGTCCTTCGGCAAGGGCTCGGTCCAGACGGTGATCCCGCTGAAGGGCGACGGCGCGATGCGCCTGACCACGGCGCGCTACTACACGCCCTCGGGCCGCTCGATCCAGGCGCTGGGGATCAACCCCGACATCGTCGTCGAACAGCGCCCGGCCGAGACCACCGATGACGAGGACGGCCCGGCCTCGGCCGTGCGGCAGCGCTCGGAGGCCGACCTGCGCGGCGCGATCTCGAACGACTCGATGACCGAGGACGAGAAGAAGCAGGCCGAGGAAGAGCGGGCCCAGGCCGCCGCCGCCGCGAAGCTGCGCCAGGACGACTACCAGATGGCCTATGCGATCGACATCCTGAAGGGTCTCGCCGCCGTCCAGCCGGTGGAGTGACCCGGGCGTCCCGGCGCGCGGCGCCGGGCCCCTGCCCGAGGACAGGGCGCGAGGACAGGAAGGGGCGGGCCGATGGCCGGCCCCTTTTTCGTGCGGGCGCTGTCGAAGTGTGGCGGAAGCGGTGGGATTCGAACCCACGATACCCTTGCGGGTACGCCAGTTTTCAAGACTGGAGCCTTCAACCACTCGGCCACGCTTCCACGCCCCCGGGGGTAGCGGCGTTCACATGATTCTGAAAGGGCGCTGTCCCTTACGGATCTGTACAGCCCCTGCCCCGGCCCGCTAGAGCCTTCCCAGCATCGCGGCGGTCGGATAGGATCCGGCCACAAGCGTGACAGAGCGCAGATCCGCCGACGCGGCCCCGGCGAAGGGTCGGACGGCGGGTGACGAGAGACAGGCAGACCGGCGGCGAGCGGCCGCGTGAAGGGAGCAGGCATGAGCGGGACACCGGGGGCGCGGACGGCGCTGGCTCCGACGATCGGCGCGTCCGAGATGGGCGGCAGGCGCAGGCACGGCCTGATCCTGATCGCCCCGGCGCTGATCGCGCTTGCCGCGTGCCAGAATTCCCTGCCGCTGATCGGCAACCGCGGGGCCGCCGGCACCTCGGGCGGCAGCGCGCCAAGCTCGGTGCAGCTGGTCGACCGCGACGTCGAGGCACCCGAGGTGTTCCAGGCGACCGATGACGGCCTCTGGGACGGACGGCCGTCGCTGGGCGGTGTCTGGGTCGCGCATCCCGAGGTGAAGGACCCCGAACGGGTCATCATCCGCAACACCAAGACCGATGCCTTCGTGATCGGCGCGCTGTTCCGCCGCGAACGCGACATGCCCGGGCCGCGGATCCAGGTATCGTCGGATGCCGCGGGCGCGCTGGGGATGCTGGCGGGGCAGCCGGCCAACCTGCAGATCACCGCGCTGCGCCGCGAGGAAGCCGCCCCCGAAGCCGCGCCGGCCGCGACCGGCACCGAGACCGACGCGACCGTGGCCGCGGCCGAGACCCCCGCCCGCCCGACCACGCCGCCCGCGAGCGCCGGCCCCGCCTCGGGCGCCTCGACCGCGGCGAGCGCGATGTCGACGCTGGCCGCCACTGCGCCGCGCACCCCTGCCCCGGCTGCCGGCGCGACCAGCGGCGCCGCCGCGACAGCGCCTGTCGCCGGCGCGCTCAAGCGTGCCTATGTCCAGATCGGCATCTTCAGCGTCGAGGCCAATGCCGGCCGCGCCCGCAAGCAGATGCAGGATGCGGGCCTGACCGCCGAGACCCGCCGCGACGAAAGCCAGGGCAAGACCTTCTGGCGCGTCGTCACCGGGCCCTTCGCCTCCGAGGCCGACCGCAGCGCCGCCATCGCCAAGGTGAAGTCGCTGGGCTATCCTGACGCCTACGCCGTCAGCCGCTGATCACGCCCGGCCGCCGCCCTGCCGGGGCGTCGGCCGACCCGCCGCCCCGTTTACGCCGACCCTGACACGGAGGTCCGACCCGATGCTGAAACGCGCCCTTGCCGCCGCGGCTCTGCTGGCTTCGACCGCACTGCCCGCCGCCGCGTTCGAGACCGCCGCCCGCCATGCCTGGGTCTACGACCTGACCACGCAGACCGTTCTTCTGGACAAGAACGCCGACGAGCCGATGCCGCCGGCGTCGATGTCGAAGCTGATGACGCTGAACCTGCTGTTCGAGGCGATCAAGCGCGGCGACGTGTCGATGGAAACCACCTTCCCGGTCTCGGAGAAGGCCTGGCGGATGGGCGGGTCGAAGATGTTCGTCAAGCCCGGCGACCGGCCCACCGTCGAAGAGCTGATCCACGGCATCATCATCAACTCGGGCAACGACGCCTGCGTCGTGGTCGCCGAGGGTCTGGCCGGGTCCGAGGAGAACTTCGCGCGGCAGATGACGATGCGGGCCGAGCAGCTGGGCATGACCGGTTCGCATTTCGCCAATGCCTCGGGCTGGCCCGACCCCGGCCAGGTGATGACCGCGCATGACCTCGGACTGATCGCGACCCGCCTGATCACCGAATTCCCCGACCTCTATCCGTTCTTCGCGATGTCGGGCTTCAACTACCAGGGCCGGGTGCCCGCCAACGGCAACAACCGCAACCCGCTGCTGCGCGTCTCGAACGAGGGCGACTGGACCGCCGACGGCCTGAAGACCGGCCATACCGAAGAGGCCGGCTACGGCGTCGTCGGCTCGGCGATCGAGAACGGCAACGGGCGGCGCGTGGTGCTGGTGCTGGCCGGCCTGTCGAGCGACACCGCGCGGGCGCAGGAAAGCGAGGCAATCGTCAACTGGGCCTTCCGCCAGTTCGCGCTGCGCACCATCGCCCCCGGCGGGCAGCGCCTGGCCGAGGCCGAGGTGCACATGGGCAATGCCGCGTCGGTCGGGCTGGTCGTCGAGCATGACGTCAAGATGCTGATCCCGTCGCTGTCGCAGGAGGGCATCACCGCCGAAGCGATCTATGACGGCCCGATCGCGGCGCCGATCGCCAAGGGCCAGGCGCTGGGAGAGCTGCAGATCACCATCCCGGGCATGGACATGGTCAAGGTGCCGCTGGTGGCCGAGGCCGACGTGCCGATGGGCGGGTTCGCCAAGCGGCTCGAGGTCGCGACCGACGCGCTGATCGGCCGCTTCGTCGGCGAGGCCGGCGCGGCCGAGACGAACTGAGGCGCCGTGCCGGGGATCTTCGTCACCTTCGAGGGCATCGACGGGTCGGGCAAGTCGACGCAGGCACGGATGCTGGCCGAGAGCCTCGCCGCGGCGGGGCACGAGGTCGTGCTGACGCGCGAGCCCGGCGGCAGCCCCGGCGCCGAGGAGATCCGCGCGCTGCTTCTGCAGGGCGAGGCCGACCGCTGGTCGCCCGAGACCGAGTGCCTGCTGTTCACCGCCGCGCGCCGCGACCACATGGAAAAGCGGGTGCTGCCGGCGCTCGGGCGCGGCGCGGTCGTGATCTCGGACCGGTTCGCCGACAGCACGCGGCTGTACCAGGGCATCACCCGCGGCGACCTGCGCGGGCTGGTGGACCGGCTGCACGCGCTGATGATCGGGCGCGAGCCGGACCTGACGCTGCTGATCGACATCGACCCGGCCGTCGGCCTGTCGCGCGCGCTGGCCCGCCAGGGCACCGAGGAGCGGTTCGAGAACATGGGCGAGGCGATGCAGGCCCGGATGCGCGACGGCTTCCTGGCGCTGGCGGACGAGTTTCCCGACCGGATCCGGGTCATCGACGGCGCGCGCCCCCCGGCCGAGGTCGCGGCCGACGTCGCCCGCACCGTGGCCGGCGCGCTGGCCGGGATGACGGCATGAGGGCGCCGCGCAAGGCCGATCTCGACGATCCGCCGCCCGAACCCGATCGCGTCGAAGGCGTCCCGCACCCGCGCGAGACCCGGATGCTGTATGGCCAGCAGGCTGCCGAGGCGCGGTTCCTCGAGGCCTTCGCGACGGGGCGGATGCACCACGGCTGGCTGCTGACCGGGCCGCAGGGCATCGGCAAGGCGACGCTGGCCTGGCGGATGGCGCGGTTCCTGCTGGCCACGCCCGATCCCGGCGCCGACGACGGGCTGTTCGGCGCACCGCCGGTGCCCGACACGCTCGACATTCCCGGCGACCATCCCGTCACGCGGCGGGTCGCGGCCCTGTCCGACCCGGGCCTGTTCCTGCTGCGCCGCCCCTACGACGAGAAGACCGGCCGGCTGAAGCAGGTCATCGGGGTCGAGGAGGTGCGCCGCCTGCATTCCTTCTTCGGCCTCTCGGCCGTCGATGGCGGACGGCGGGTGGTGATCATCGATTGCGCCGACGAGATGAACGTCTCGGCCGCGAACGCGCTTCTGAAGCTGCTCGAGGAACCGCCCGCGCGCGCCGTGCTGATCCTGATCGCGCACCGGCCCGCGGGGCTGCTGCCGACGATCCGCTCGCGCTGCCGCGAGCTGAAGCTTGCGCCGCTCGGCCCGGCCGAGATCGCCGCCGCGCTCGAGGATGCGGGGGTCGAGGCCCGCCCCGAGGACGCGCCCGCGCTTGCCGAACTCGCCGGTGGCTCGGTCGGCGCGGCGATGCGGCTGGTGACCGGCGAGGGGCTCGCGCTTTACGGGCGGATCATCGATCTTCTGGGCTCGATGCCGCGGCTGGATCGCGGCCGGGCGCTGCAGATGGCCGAGCAGGCCGCCGCCCGCGGCGCCGAGGAACGGTTCGAGCTGACCCTGGGCCTGCTCGACCTGGCACTGTCGCGGCTGGCGCGCGTGGGCGTGCTGGGCCCGCCGGGCACGCCCGCCGCCCCGGGCGAGGCCGAGGTTCTGATGCGCCTGTCGCCGCATCCGCATGCCGCGCGGCTCTGGGCGGCGAAGGCGCAGGAGCTTGGCGCCCGTGCCCGGGCCGGACGGGCGGTCAACCTTGACCCTGCCGCGCTTCTCATGGATATGGTTCTCAAGGTGAACGAGACGGCGGCCGAGATCGCCGGCTGAGGACAGCCCCTTCTGATGACCGACCCTTCCGATACGACGACCGCGGCCCCCTCCCCTGCCGCCGCTCCCCAGATCGTGGACAGCCACTGCCACCTCGACTTCCCGGATTTCGACGGGCAGCAGGGCGAGATCGTGGCCCGCGCCCGCGCCGCGGGGGTGACGCGCATGGTGACGATCTGCACCCGCATGGACCGCGAGCCGGTGGTGCGCGCCATCGCCGAGGCGCATGACGGCGTCTTCTACGCCGCGGGCGTGCACCCGATGCGCGTGCACGAGGAGCCGCTGATCGAGGTCGAGACGCTGGTCGCGCTGGCCGCGCATCCGAAATTCGTCGCGATCGGCGAGACCGGGCTCGACTATCACTACACCGCCGAGAGCAAGGACGTGCAGCAGGAAAGCCTGCGCCGCCACATCGAGGCCTGCCGCCGGACCGGCCTGCCGCTGATCATCCACTCGCGCGATGCCGACGACGACATGGCCCGGATCCTGACCGAGGAATTCCGCGCCGGCGCCTACAGCTGCGTCATGCACTGCTTCTCGTCCTCGGCCGCGCTCGCCGCCGCGGTGCTGGAGCTGGGCTTCTACCTGTCGATGTCGGGGATCGCGGCTTTCCCGCGCTCGACCGAGCTGCGCGAGATCTTCGCCGCCGCGCCGCGCGACCGGATCCTGGTCGAGACCGACAGCCCCTATCTCGCGCCGCCGCCGCATCGCGGCAAACGCAACGAGCCCGCCTTCACCGCCCTGACCGCGAAGGTCGGCGCCGAGGCCTTCGGCATGGACTATGCCGAGTTCGCGCGGGTCACCTCGGAGAATTTCGACCGGCTGTTCTCGCGCGCGCGGGTGCCGGGCCGGGTGCCGGGTCAAGTGCCGGGCCGGGTGCCGACCTGATGGCAGTGCTGCGCTTCACCGTGCTTGGCTGCGGCTCCTCGGGCGGGGTGCCGCGACTGGGCAATCTGTGGGGCGCCTGCGATCCGTCGAACCCGCGCAACGCGCGGCTGCGCTGCGCGCTGCTGGTCGAGCGCGTGACCGGGGCCGGCATCACGCGGGTCCTGATCGACACCGGGCCGGACATGCGCCAGCAGCTGCTGACCGCAGGCATCGGCACGCTGGACGCGGTGGTGATGACCCACGCGCATGCCGACCACCTGCACGGCATCGACGACCTGCGCCAGATCGTTTTCAACACCGGCAACCGCCTGCCGGTCTGGGCCGACGGGGCGACGCAGGACGCGCTGACCTCGCGCTTCGGCTATGCCTTCGTGCAGCCGAAGGGATCGAGCTATCCGCCGATCTGCGACCTGATGACGATCGAGGGGCCCTTCACCATCGACGGCGCCGGCGGCCCGATCGGGTTCACCCCGATCCGGGTCAATCACGGCTCGATCGACGCGCTGGGCTTCCGCATCGGCGGCCTCGCCTACCTGCCGGACGTGAAGGAGATCTACGATGCCGCCTGGCCCCTGCTGCAGGGGCTGAAGGTCTTCGTGATAGACGCGCTGCGCTACAGCCCGCATCCGACCCACGCCCATCTCTCGCTCGCGCTCGACTGGATCGGGAGGGTCCAGCCCGAGCGCGCCATCCTCACAAACATGCACATCGACATCGACCATGACCGGGTGATGGCGGAAACGCCGGATCACGTGATCCCCGCCTTCGACGGCATGGTCATCGACCTCCAGGACTGATCCCACCATGCAGGCACTTACCGACGCGATCCTCCCGGTCTTCGTTCTGATCGGGTTCGGCTGGATCGCGGCCTGGCGCGGCCTGTTCGGCGAGACCGCCGTCGACGGCTGCATGAAATTCGCCCAAAGCTTCGGCATCCCGGCGCTGCTGTTCATCCAGCTGTCGCGCCTGGACCTCGGGCAGACCTTCAGTCTGGGGCTGCTGGTCAGCTTCTACGCCGGCGCCTTCGCGGGCTTCGCCCTGGGCTTCGGCGCCGCCCGCGCCGTCGGCCGGCCGCCGGTCGACTCGGTCGCGGTCGGCTTCTGCTGCCTGTTCTCGAACTCGATGCTGCTGGGGGTGCCGATCACCGAGCGCGCCTTCGGCGCCGATGCCGTGCCGGGCGCGCTGTCGATCGTCGCGGTGCATTCGCCGATCCTGTACAGCTTCGGCATCCTCGCGATGGAACTGGCCAAGAGCCGCGGCCAGAACGTGCCGGGGCCGCGGCTGGCGATGCAGGTGGTGGGCGGCATCCTGCGCACCCCGATCGTGCTGGGGGTGGCGCTGGGGATGGCGGTGAACGTGACCGGCCTGCCGATGCCCGACCCGCTGGTGCAGGGGATCGAGCTTCTGGCCCGCGCCGCGATCCCGGTCGCGCTGTTCGGCCTGGGCGGCGTGCTGTGGCGCTATCGCCCCGAGGGCGACATGCGGCTGATCGGGGTCGTGGTCTTCGCCAGCCTCGTGGTGCACCCGGTGATCGCCTATGGGCTGGGCCACTTCGTGTTCGGGCTGGCGCCGAACCACCTGCGCCCGGGGGTGCTGCTGGCCTCGATGGCGCCGGGGGCGAACGCCTATCTCTACGCCAACATGTACGGGGTGGGCCGGCGCATCGCGGCCTCGTCGGTGCTGGTGGCGACGGCGCTCTCGATCCTGACGAGCTGGGCGTGGATCGGGCTGCTGCCCTGATCCACGCAGGCCGCCGCGCCTTGCGCGTCACTGCGGGCTGAGACCGCGCAGCTTCTCGCCGCGCCGGCGCAGCAACTCGACCGTCGCCAGAAGCAGGATCGACACCACCACGAGGATCGTCGCGACGGCGAGGATCGCCGGGCTGATCTGTTCGCGGATGCCGTTCCACATCTGGCGCGGGATCGTCTGCTCGTCGGGGGCGGCGATGAACATCACCACCACCACCTCGTCGAACGAGGTGACGAAGGCGAAGAGCGCGCCGGAAATCATGCCCGGCAGGATCAGCGGCATCGTCACCTTGCGGAAGATGGTCGAGGGCGAGGCCCCGAGCGAGGCGGCGGCGCGGGTCAGCGAATGGTCGAAGCCGACGAGAGTCGCGGTGACGGTGATGATCACGAAGGGGATGCCCAGCGTGGCATGGGCAAGGACCACGCCGAGGTAGGGAATGCCCCAGTTGCGGATCTGCACCGAGGAATAGAAGAAGAAGAGCCCGGTCGCGGTGATGATGATCGGCACGATCATCGGCGAGATCAGCACCGCCATCACCGTGCGGCGGAACGGCATCTCGGGGCGCGACAGGCCGAGGGCGGCGAGCGTCCCCAGCACCGTGGCGAGCACCGTCGCGAAGAAGCCGACGATGACCGAGTTCTTGGCGACCTGCACCCAGGTCGCGTGCTGCCAGACATCCATCCACCAGCTGGCGCCGCGCTCGGCATCCGGGGCCTGCATGCCGAAGGTCAGAAGCAGGTCGTACCAGCGCATCGAATAGCCGGTCGGGTCGAACGACAGCATCTTCTCGGTGAAGGTGAAATAGGGCTCGGCGTTGAAGCTGAGCGGGATCACGATCAGGATCGGCGCGATCAGGAACAGGAAGATCGCCGCGCAGAGGATCTTGTAGGTCCAGTGCCAGGCGCGTTCGAGCGGCGAGGCGTAGATCGGAAGGGCCATGGGTCTGTCCTTGGGGGCAGGGCCGAGGCCGGGGGCGCTGCCCCCGGACCCCCGGGATATTTGGGCCAATGCGAAAGCGGGGGCGGTCAGCCCAGCTTCATGTTGTCGATGCCGATCAGGCGGTCGTAGAGCCAGTAGAGGAGCAGCACCGCGGCCAACAGGATCGCGGCGAGCGCGGCGGCCATCGACCAGTTCAGGCTGTCCTGCATGTGGTAGGCGATCAGGTTCGAGATCAGCTGGCCCGAGGCGCCGCCGACGAGGGCGGGGGTGATGTAGTAGCCGACCGCGAGGATGAAGACGAGCAGCGCGCCCGCGCCGATCCCCGGCAGGGTCTGGGGCAGGTAGACGCGGCGGAAGGCCGTCCAGCTGGTCGCGCCGAGCGAGCGCGCGGCGCGGACATAGGCCGGCTTGATCGTGCGCATGACCGAGTAGAGCGGCAGGATCATGAACGGCAGCAGGATGTGGACCATGGCGATGATCGTGCCGGCCTGATTGTACATCATCCGCAGCCGGTTGCCGTCGTCGAGCACGCCGGTCGCGACCAGCATGTTGTTCACCACGCCCTGCTCTTGCAGCAGGACCATCCAGCTGGTCGTCCGCACGAGCAGCGAGGTCCAGAACGGCAGCAGCACGAGGATCATCAGCAGGTTCGATTTCGCCAGCGGCAGCGTCGCCAGCAGGTGCGCGACCGGATAGGCCAGCAGCAGGCAGATCGCGGTGATCAGGGCCGACATCACGAAGGTCTTGATGAACAGCTGGACGTAGACGCGCCGGCCCTCCTCGACGCGCACGATGTTGCCGCCGGGATCGCGCGTGAGGTCGAGCGCCGCAAGGTAGAAGCTGGCCGTGAAGGCCGAGGAGGCGCCACGCATCACCTGCCACAGCTGCGGATCGCGCCAGTCCTCGTCCAGCGCCGGGACGCTGTCGGCATAGGGCGGCGCGAGGTCGTCGGCCTTGCGCGCCGAAGAGGTGAAGAGCGAGCGGGTGCCGCCGAGTTCGTAGTTCACCCGGGTCCCGACCTCGCCGGCGCTGCGGTTCTCGCGCGCGAGCTTGAGGTCGGCGGCGAGCGCCGCCCAGGCGGCCTCGTCGGGCGCGGTTCCCGCCGGGTGGTCGGCGAACCACAGGCCGATGTTGGGCATGTTGCGGGCGAAGGCGTCATTGTGGACGGAGCGGTAGAGCATCTGCCCGATCGGGAAGACGAAGGTCACCACGATGAACAGCAGCAGCGGCGCCACCAGGATCGCGGCGCGCCGCTTGGCGCGCGACTGCGCGCGGGCCAGCGCCTGCTTGAGCGGCACGCCCTCGGCCGTGGTCAGCCGTCCGGGGGACTGCGCCCCGATATCCGCAGAAAGTTCCGCCATCTTTTGTCCCGCCGTGGTCAAGGAGGGCCCGCACGGGCCCGGATGGGCGCCGGCGGCGGGCCGGGAAGGGCGCGCGCCCGAAGGCGCGCGCCTGCGGCTCAGCTGGCGAGCCAGGCGTTGAAGCGCTCGTTCAGCTCGGTGTCGTGGTCGACCCAGAACTCGTAGGACGAGGCCAGCGCATTGCCGAGGTTGGCTTCAGCGGTCGGCAGGTGCGGCGCCATCTCGGTCTTGCCGTCGTTGTAGAGCGGGTACATCGTGCCCGACGACTTGCGCGCCGCGCCATAGCTGATCCAGGCGGCCTGGTCGGCGAGCGCCTTCGAGCTGGTCGAGAACTTGATGTACTCGATCGCCTCTTCGAGGTTCGGCGCGCCCTTCGGGATCACGAACATGTCGTATTCGTAGACCTGACCGTCCCAGATCACTTCGAAGGGTTTGCCCTCGGACACGGCGGCGGCGAAGATGCGGCCGTTGTAGGCAGTGGTCATCGCCACCTCGCCGTCGGCCAGCAGCTGCGGCGGCTGCGCGCCGGCTTCCCACCAGACGACGTCCGACTTGATCTTGTCGAGCATCGCGAAGGCACGGTCCACGCCCTCGGGCGTCTCGAGCACCTCGTAGACCTCGGCGGCGGGCACGCCATCGGCCATCAGCGCCATTTCGAGGTTCGCCTTGGCGCCCTTGCGCATGCCGCGCTTGCCCGGGAACTTCTCGAGATCGAAGAAGTCGGCGATCGAGGTCGGGGCCGTCGACATCTTCGAGCTGTCGTAGGCATAGACCGTCGAGAACACGATGTTGGCCACGCCGCAGTCGGTCAGCGCGCCCGGCAGGAAGTCGTCGGTGGCGGCGGTGCCATCGGCGCCGGCCGGCAGGACCGAGTCGTCGAACTCTTCCAGCAGACCCTCGTCGCACAGGCGCACGGCGTCGGCATATTCGACGTCGGCGACGTCGACGGTGACGTTGTTGGCCTCGACCTGCGCCTTGATCGGCGTCGCCGGGTTGTCGGCGGCCGTCATGTTCACGGCAATGCCGCTCTCGGCGGTGAAGGGCTTGTTGTAAGCCTCAACCTGGCTCTTTTCATACGCACCGCCCCAGGACAGCACGGTGACATCCGCCTGCGCGGCGAAGGCCACTGCCGTCAGGGCGGTGGAGAGGATGAGAACTTTCTTCATTCGGTGGTCTCCCGTTGGATCAGTCTGTGTCGGTCCGCCCGGCCCGTTCCGGGCTTCTTCGGCGGAGTTTGGCTGCGGCCCCGTTGCGGAGCCGTCATTCCTCGTGCGGCGGACGCGCGATCACGCCGGATCGAGCGCGCGGGCGTCGGCCGGGTGCCAGCCGATGCGCACGCTCTGGCCGGGCTCGAGCCGGGTCTGGCCGAGCGTGTTGCGCATCTTCATGACGAAATCGTCGCTGCCGGCGACCTTGAGCCGCGCCCGCAGGATGTCGCCCATGTAGATGACCTCGAGCACTTCGGCCCCGATCATGTGGGCGCCGGGCGGCATCATCTCGGGCTTGAACTCGACGCGCTCGGGGCGGATCGAGACCAGCGTCTGCTGGCCCTTGGTGCGGATGTTGACCGGGGTCGCGTCGATGATCTCGCCGGTCGCGAGCCGCACGACGGCCTTGTCGTCATCAAAGCTCTCGATCGTGCCGGGCAGCTTGTTGTTCTCGCCGATGAACTGCGCGACGAAGCTGTTCTTCGGGCGCTCGTAAAGCTCGGCGGGCGGGGCCAGCTGCTGGATGCGGCCGTCGTTGAACACCGCGACGCGGTCCGACATCGTCAGCGCCTCGCCCTGGTCGTGGGTGACGTAGACCACGGTGATGCCAAGCTGATCGTGCAGGCGCTTGATCTCGAACTGCATGTGCTCGCGCAGCTGCTTGTCGAGCGCGCCCAGCGGTTCGTCCATCAGCACCAGCTCGGGGTCGAAGACCAGCGCGCGGGCCAGCGCGATCCGCTGCTGCTGGCCGCCCGAAAGCTGCGCCGGGCGGCGGTTCACGAACTTCTCCATCTGCACCATGCCCAGCGCGCGCATGATCTTGGTCTCGCGCTCGGCCTTGCCCATGCCGCGCACCTCGAGCGGGAAGGCGAGGTTCTCGCCGACGGTCATGTGCGGGAACAGCGCGTAGTTCTGGAACACCATGCCGATGCCGCGCTTGTGCGGCGGGACCGAGTTGATCGGCCGGCCGGCCAGCTTGATCTCGCCGTTGGTCGCGGTCTCGAAGCCCGCCAGCATCATCAGGCACGTCGTCTTGCCCGATCCCGAGGGGCCCAGCATCGTCAGGAACTCGCCCTTCGCGATCTGGAGGTTGAGATCCTTCACGACGAGGCTCTCACCGTCGTAGCTCTTCTGGACCCTGTCGAATTCGACGAAGGCCGCGTCGGCGGCGCTGGCTGCGGTCAAGTGATGCTCCCCATGTCGGACGCTTTGGTCGCGATTATTCTTCTGCCCGGAACTGAAGCAAAACGCCGTCGTCATTTCAACAGCACGTTGCGGCGTCCCGATGCCCGCCGATTGGGCCGGATGGGGGGATTACAGCCCGTACGAAAGCGACATTCAGCGGCCAGCCTGCGACCTGCCCCGGTGCGCTGGCACGGCGGGGGCGCAGCGGGGGGCGTGGCGGTGGGCGCGGCGCGCAACCGGCGGGGAGGCCGACCGCGGGCAGGCCCGGGGCGACAGTTTTCCGGGCGCCCAAGCCTTGGTCGCGAAGAGCCGCGTCGCGCCGCCAGAACCGGCGCGCGCAGGATGGATGTGATGACAGCGAATCGGCCGGGAGCCGATTCGCGATTCGTCAGGCGGCGATCGCGGCACGGCACAGCGCGTCCACCTCGCGCCGTCCCATCGCCGGTGCGGCCCGGCCGCCATAGAGCCGCTCGGGCGGCTCGAGCCCCAGCACGATCGGCGCGAGGGTCGGACAGGCGAGCAGCAGGCCGCGCCGCATCTCGGCCCCCAGCCCGGCAAGCGCGTTCGGCCCGGGCCAGAAGCTTTCCACTGCCAGCCCGCCGGCCCGCAGCAGGGTATGGCCCGGCATCAGCAGGTGGTAATAGACGACGGGCGCGTGATCCTCGATCACCTGCACGCCGGGCCAGCCAAGCTCTGCCAGCAGGCCCGCGCGCACCAGCCGCCAGCCGGCATCGCTGTTCACCGCCACCGAATGCAGCCGCGACATCCGGATCGGCATCGCGTTGTCCAGCGCCCCTGCCCCGATCTCGACCGGGCGCATGCGCGGATCGGCGGCCACCTCCGCGGCCCCGACCGGGCGCTGCCCGACCCACAGCAGCGGCTGCGGCCCGGCCTCGACCGTCTCGACCATGTCGCCGGGGCGCAGATCTTCGACCCGGCGCGGCCCGTCGGGCGTGTCGATCGGCGTGCCGGCGACCAGGCAGGGGATGCCCATCGCCTGCAGCTGTCCCGGCATCCGCACCGTCGCGGCCGACACGCCGGTCAGCGTGACCGACCCGCCGTCCGGGAAGATGATCAGCGCATTGCCAAAGCCGTCGTCGATCACGGTCACGTCGCGCGCCTTCACCGGGCCGCCGCTGCCGTTCGTCAGCCCCGAGACATCGAGCTGGTCGGTGGTCTTGGCCCCGTTCGCGGTCATGTCGAAATCGGTGATCCGGTCCTGGCCGCCCGAGGGCGAGAAGACGTAATGGTCGATGCCGGTGCCACCCGTCATCACGTCGTCGCCGGTGCCGCCGGTCAGCGTGTCGTTGCCGGTGCCGCCCGAAAGCGTGTCGTTGCCGGTGCCGCCAAGGATGACGTCATCCCCCGCCCCGCCCGACAGCATCATGTTCGCCATGCCGCCCGAGCCGTCGATCGTGTCGTTGCCAGCGCCACCCTGGACCGATTCGATCTCCCAGAACTGGCCGGTGGCCGTGCCGCCGTTGACAGTGTAGGTGCCCATCTCGAACCCGGTCATGTTCAGGTTCAGGCTGTCCGAGCTGCCCATGTAGGAGAAGTCGAGCCGGTCGATCGCGCTGTCGTTGTCGCCGGCATAGATCGTGTCGTTGCCGTCGCCCGAGATGACGTAGAACGTGTCCGCGCCGGTGTCGCCCCAGAGCGTGTCATTGCCGGTGCCGCCGGCGATGCTGTCGTCGCCCGCACCGCCGAAGATCGCGTCGTTGCCGGCCTCGCCCAGAAGGATGTCGTTGCCGGTGCCGCCGAAGATCGTGTCGTCGCCCGATCCGGCCTGCACCCAGTCGTTGCCGTCGCCGCCGTCGATCAGGTCGTTGCCGCCCTCGGCATAGATGTAGTCGTTGCCCGCATCGCCGAACACCGTGTCGTTGCCGTTGCCCGAATAGATCGTGTCGTGGCCGTCGCCGCCGTGGAACTCGTTCGGGCCGGGATCGCCGACCACGCCCTTGATGTCGTCGATCCGGTCGTTGCCGGCGCCACCGTAGACGGTGTTCGCCCCGGCGCCGGCCTGGATGTCGTCATCGCCGGCGCCGCCGTCGATATAGTCGTTGCCGCCTTCGCCCAGGATGCTGTCGTTGCCGTCGCCGCCATAGATCGTGTCGTTGCCGTCGCCCGAGATCAGCGTGTCGGCGCCGCCGCCACCGTCGATGTAGTTCGGCCCGACCAGCCGCGGCCCGACGGCGTCGTCGACATAGTCGTTGCCCTCGCCGCCATAGACGGTGTTCTGGCCCGACCCCATCAGGATCGAATCGTCGCCGTCCCCGCCGAGGATCGAGTCGTTGCCCGCCCCGCCCGAGATGGTGTCGCTGCCGGCACCGCCCGACAGCGTCTCGTTGCCGGAGCCGCCGCTGATCGAGTTCGCCGCGGCCTGGTTGTAGGACAGGCTGTCGAGCGCCGAGTAGAGCGGCGCGTTCGACGAGGTGACGTCGTTCACCGCGGTGATCGTGTACTGAACGCCGGGGGTGACGGCGCCGTCGATGACGATGCCCTTGTAAACCCCCGCGATCTCGATCCGGTAGAGGCGGATGGTGCTGCCGTCGGGCGCCGTCGCGATGATGACGTCCTCGACATAGCCCTTGCCGGACCCGAGGGTCGAGCCGCCGCTGTCCGTCACGACCAGCGTCTGGTCCGCGTCCGACCCGACCTCGTCCGCGCCCGAGTCGCCGTCGAGGTTGGCATCGCCGTCGGTGAAGCTGAAGGTCAGGCCGTTCGTGGCCGCCGTCCATTCGGGATTGAGGTAGATCAGCGTCCCGGCCTGGACCGGCGCGCCGCCGACCGTCTGGAATTGCCCGGGCGCAACGCCCAGAATGTTGTAGGTCGTCATGGCCGTTCCCCGCGCTTCACCGGCGCAGAGCATCGCCTGCAGGCCTTAACGGGAGGTTGCCGAGAGCCCGGCGGAAGCCCCCCCGCGCGCCCAGGGCCGGATCGCCTGCCGGCGTCAGGTCAGCCGCGGCGCCAGCGGTTCAGTGCCGCCTCGGCCAGCGCGGCGGTTTCGGCCCGGGCGCGCTCGTCGTCCTGGCGCGCGGCCTCGGTCTCGGCCAGCTTGCCGTAGGTCTGCACCTCGCGGAACCGTTCGAGCACGCGGTCCTGCTGCTCGGCCGCCAGCCGCTCGAGCCGCTGCGCCTCGGCGGCCAGCCGCGCCTCCTCGGCCCGCATCGCCCGCACGAAGGCGCCGACATAAGGCGCCGTGTCCAGCCCGCCGACATGGGCCTCGTCGGCCAGCCGCTGCAGCGTCCGGGTGCGGTCGGCCTCGAGCCGGGCGATGCGCGCGCGCAGCGTGCCAAGGCCCTGGGCCTCCTGCTGCAGCCGCTCGTCCGCGAGCCGCCGCATCACCCCCAGCGCGTGGTCGCGGCGCGAGGCCATCGCCTCAGGCCGCCAGGGCGAGTTCGCGCTGCGCGGTCTCGACCTCGGCGAAGCCCGGCTGCATCGAGGTGGGGATCGAGCCGCGGCCGATCTCGACGCAGATGTTGGGCGAGTGGCCCGCGACCATGGCGACGATGATGTCGCGGATCACGTTGTAGAAGGCGGCGTCCTCGTCCTCGATCTGCTTCAGGCGGGCCGAGACCGGCGAGACCATGCAATAGGCCAGGAACACGCCGAGGAAGGTGCCGACCAGCGCGCCGCCGATCATCAGGCCCAGCACGGCGGGCGGCTGGTCGATCGAGGCCATGGTCTTGATCACGCCCAGAACGGCCGCGACGATCCCGATCGCCGGCAGGCCGTCCGACACCGTCTGGAGCGCGCCCGCGGGGGCCAGCACCTCGTGGTGGTGCTTCTTGAGCTTGCGGTTGATGACCTCCTCCATCTGGAAGGCGTCATCGAACTGCATCGCGATCATGCGGAAGCTGTCGACGATCAGGTCGGTGGCGAAGTGCTCTTTCTGGATCTTCGGATACTTGCTGAAGATCGGGCTCGCCTCGGGGTTCTCGATATGCTCGTCCAGCGCGAGGATGCCCTTGGTCTTGTACAGCCGGCTCAGCTCGAACATCAGGTTCAGCAGGTCGGTGTAGTCCTTGGCCTTCCACTTGTTGCCCTTGACCGACTTCAGGATGCCGCCCGCCGACTTCTTCGCCATGCCGAACGAGTTCGCCATGATGAACGATCCCAGCGAGGCGCCGCCGATCATCATCCCTTCGAACGGCAGCGCGTGCAGCACGATCTCCATGTTCCCGCCCGAGAGCATGAAGCCCCCGAAGACTAGGCCGAAGACGGTGACCAGACCGATGATGATCGTCATGAAAGGGCTCCGACTGACCCGGCGGCGGGAGGGGTTTCAGGATCGTGGACAGTATTTCGGGAAAGCATGCCCCGTTGGCAATCTAATTCCTGTGTTCGACTACCAAGTGTTGTGGAGTGTGGCCAGAATGTTTGACATCTGTAGTGGTCCATCCTACGGTAAAATCTTAACAACCCTGACGGGACCGGAGCTTCCCGGGACGAGCGATGACGACGAGCGATGCCTTTGCCTTCCTGCCGGGCGACGAGGATCTGGCCCGGATGTTCCGCGACTGGCCGCGGGGCATGCGCCTTGCGCTGTGCCTGGACGCGGGAGGCGCCTGCTCGGCCCTGCTCTACCGCGAGGAAGAGACCGAGGGCCTGCTGCCCCGCATCGCCGCGGCGCTTGGACAGGCGCCCGAGGACACGATCGTCGTGCCCGAGCTTGCCGGCGCCCGCACCCGGCCCCTGCGCTTCTCCGAGGAACAGCGGCTGCTGGCGCTGCTGGCGCTGACCGCCGAGGAACGCGGCCCCGCCCTGCTGGTCGAGGCGGCCGAGGATTACGCGCTGAACGTCCAGTTCGCGCTCGAGGAAGGGCTTGATCCCAGCCGGTTCATCGCGCCCGTCGGCGCGGCCGCGGCGCCTGCCGGCCGCGCGCCCTTCGCCCATCGCTTCACCGCCCAGTCCTTCGTGCAGTCGATCGCGACCGAGGCCGCGCCCGCCGGCTACCGCGCCCTCGCGCCCGAGGAGCGGCTGCGCGCCCGCGCGCTCGAGTGCCGCATTCGGCTCGAGCCGCGGGGCAGCGTCGTCATCGAGACCACGCCCGGCACGCCCGAGGACAGCCGCGACGCGCCGCGCGCCCGCACCGTCTATCTGCGCGACGATCTCGGCGCCTTCGCGCTGCGGCTGTCGGAAATCGCGGGCGCGACCGGCGAGATGGCCGCGCGCTTCACCGTCGAGGCGGCGGCGCTGACCGAGGCGCTGACCACCCCGCTTCAGGCGGGGCCGCTGCAGGCGCGGGTCACGGTGATCGGCGATCATGTCCATGTCCTTCCCGGTTCGCCCGAGGTCCGGGCCGAAACTGCCTCCGTGATGCGGGCCGTGCCCGCCGCGGCGCCGCTGGTCGCCCCGCCGCGCCAGCGCAGCCTTGGCCGGATCGTGCGCGGCGGCTTCGCGGCCGTCGGCCTTTCGGCGATGCTGGCGGTCGCGCTGCAGGCCGCCACCGCGCCGCGCAGCGAGCCGACCGATCTTCAGCGCCAGCTCAGCGACCTGCGCAGCCAGATCTTCCGCTGACCGCCCGGCCGGGCCCCCGGCCCGGAGAACCGGGCCGCACGTTCCTTACAGATTGTCCGACGTCGCCGTGTCGGGGCGCGCGCCCTCGGGCAGCGCCGCGGTCTCGGTGCCGACCTGGTCGCGATAGATCAGGTGCACGGTGATGCGGCGGTTGGTGGGGTCGCGCGGGTCGGCGGCGTTCAGCGGCTCGGTATCGGCAAGACCCGAGATCCGCACGATCCGGCGCGGATCGACACCCGCCGCCATGAACACCCGCCGGGTGGCGTTGGCGCGGTCCGACGACAGCTCCCAGTTCGAATAGTCGCGGCTGCCGGCATAGGGCACCGAGTCGGTGTGCCCGGCGATGATCATCTGGTTCGGCAGGCCGGCGACGGCGGTGCCCAGCTTCTCCATCAGCAGCTCGGTATCGCCCGAGGGGCGGGCGCTGCCCGAGGCGAACATCGACTTGCCGTTGCGGTCGACGATCTGCACCAGCAGGCCGTCGGTCGTCCGCTCGAAGCGGACGTTCTCGCTCAGGCCCTTCAGTTCGGGCGAGTTGGTGATCTGCTGCTGGATCTCGGCGGTGAGCGCTTCGAACTGCGCCTCGTCCTCGGCGCGGCGCTCGGCCGCGGCCTGGCCGCGCTGTTCCTCGGTCAGCTCGCCGGGATCGGCCTGGGTCTCGGCATTGGCGGCCATCTGCTGCGCCGCGCTCTGGGCAAGCCCTGCCCAGGTGTCCTGCGCGCTTTCGACCGCGGTCGGGTTCTCGCGCTCGGCATGGCCCTCGGCAAAGGCCTTGCCCTGGGCGCCGTCGCTGGTCGGCGGCGTGCGCTCGGCCGAGAGCGTGCCGACGCGCGCGTCGCTGGTGCCGGCCAGCAGCCCGAGGCCGCCGGGACCGTTCAGCTGCGAGCTTGAGGGAGAGAAGTAGTCGGCCAGGCCATGGCGGGTCTCCTCCTCGGTCGCGGACAGGATCCACATCAGCAGGAAGAAGGCCATCATCGCCGTCATGAAGTCGGCATAGGCGACCTTCCAGGCCCCGCCGTGGTGGCCCTCGTGTCCATCCTCGACCACGCGTTTCACGATGATCGGGGCCGTATTGGGAATCGCCATGTCTCAACCTCAAGCGTTCTGCTCTCGAGGGAGGACCATGGCCCGCAATCGCGCCGAAAAAGCGGCACAAATTGGTTAACTCGTGACCGAAACCACGGCGTGTTGCCGCGGTGCAGCAGGTCAGGCGCCGATGCGGGCGTATTTCCCGAGGCCGACCTCGCGCGCGTGGCGCGCCTTGCGCTCGCTGTAGCTGGGCGCGACCAGCGGCATGTCCTCGGGCAGGCCGAAGTGCCGGCGGTACTGATCCTCGGTCATGCCATGCTCGGTGCCGAGGTGGCGCTTGAGCATCTTGAAGCCCTTGCCGCAGCACAGGCAGTAGACCTTGTCGCGGGTCACGGCCTGCGACAGCGGCAGGGCCGGCGCGGCATCATCCGCCGCCGGCGGAACCGCGGCGCGGGGCGCGGACATGTGCGCAGGCGCGGGGGCGACGGGCTGGGCGGGGCGCGCCGCCGGCACGAAGCGGGGGGCCGGCGGATGGGCGGCCGGCGTATCGGCACCCGCGCCAAGCTCGTCGCGCAGCCGTGCGACAAGGCGCACGATGTCCTCGATCCCGGTATCGGGACGGGCCGCATAGGCCGCGGCGATGCTCGCGATCATCTCGGCCGTGGGGTCCGGTTTCTCTGTCACGCGCGCTCCGCTGCCGCCGATTCCCGTTCCGGGCCTTCTGCCCGGCTCACAAGGTGTAGCATGAATTCCATGAATTGCGAACCAAAGCGCACCGAACGAGCCCTGACGGCGACGGCGCTGGCGACGGCGCTCATGCCTGGTCTCCGGGCGGCCCGGCCCCCGCCACGCGGCGACGCTGCGCGGCATAGGCCGGCGCGACCATCGGATAGCTGTCGGCCAGCCCCCAGCGCCGCCGGTACTGCGCCGGGGTCATCCCGAAGCGGCGCGACAGGTGGCTGCCCAGCAGCACGACCCTTTCGCCGGTCTCGAGGCAGACGAGGTGATCTTGCATGATGCTGTCGGCCACGGACACCGGCGGCACGGGCACCGGGATCGGCGCGGGGCCCAGGCCAATCAGACGGCCGATGTTATGGATTAACTGCCTCATCATTGCTCCGGACCATATAGGTGCGAAGATTAAAGCGGCGTCTAAATTTTGCCTTATCTTGCTGCGATCATGAGAAATCCGGCCTAATCATTACGGTTTCTTTACCCGACCTTCATGATTTCGCAAGGATCAGCCGATGATCCGGTCCCACAGCCGGTCGGGCAGGATCCGACCCCAGGTGAACAGCCGCGAGAAGCCGGTGGGGAAATCCAGCCGGAACCGGGACGAGCGGATGTGGGCCACGATCCGCTGGGCGGCCTGTTCGGGTTCCATCAGGCCCGGCATCCGGAAGCTGTTCTGCGCCGTCAGCCGGGTGCGGATGAACCCCGGGTTGACCAGCTGCACCTGCACGCCGCTGCCGCGCAGGTCGATGCGCAGGCAGTCGGCGAGCGACATCACCCCCGCTTTCGACGCGGCATAGCCCACCGCCCCCGGCAGGCCGCGATAGCCGGCGAGCGAGCCCGTCAGCACGATGCGCCCATGTCCCTGCGCCAGCATCGCGGGCACCACGTGGCCCATCACCCGCAGGCAGCCGCCCAGGTTCACCTCGGCCATCGCCGCCGCCTTCTCGGGGTCGAACTGCTGCGCCCGCATCGGCCAGTAGATCCCGGCCAGCCAGACCACGCCGTCGACCGGCCCCAGCCCCTGCGCGGCAGCCGCAACCGAGGCGGGATCGGTCACATCCATCGGCAGCGCCGTCGCCGTCCCCGGCAGCCGCGCGGCAAGATCGCGCAGACGCGCCTCGCCGCGGGCCGAGACGACGACCTCGGCCCCCTCTTCGGCCATCTGCCAGGCCAGCGCCCGGCCGAGCCCCTCGCTCGCGCCGATCAGCCACCAGCGGCGGCCGGCAATCGCATCGCTCATCGCGTCACCTCGGCCGCGGGCGGCTGCGGGCGCGGGCGATAGCGCACCCCCTTCAGCCACAGCCGCAGCGCCTGCCAGTGGATCAGGCCCCAGACCCGCCGCGCGCCAAGCGGCCGGCGCAGCATCGCCGCGGCGATCCCGGCCCGCGTCAGGGCCCGGCGCGTGCCGGCGAAGCTGGCGTAAAGCCCGTCGGCGCCGGCCCGGTAGTCGATGAAGATCCCGACGCGCCCCCCCTCGAGATCGAAGCGGAAGGTATAGCCGCCGGCGATGTCCTGGAACGGCGAGACATGGAACACCTTGCGCGCCCCGATCCGGTCGTCGCGCGTGATCGGGGCAAGGTCCGGGCGCACGCAGAGGTAGGAATGGCGGTCGCCGAAGGTGTTGGACACTTCGGCCACCACGGCCCGCAGCCGGCCCGCGCCGTCGCGGGCCAGCCAGAACGCCACCGGGTTGAACACGTGGCCCAGCACCCGCGGCTGCGCGATCAGCCCGATGCGCAGGCCGGGGACGGCGATGCCCTCGGCCGCCAGCACCTCGCGCAGCCAGGCCGCGCCCCGCCCCTGCCCGGGCGCGCCGCCATGGTCGCGGTCGCGCAGCCCCAGCACCCCGCCGCGGCGCGAGAACGGCCAGGGCGCCGCGACCGGCGCCTCCATGTCGGGGATGTGGACATAGTCGAAGCCGTGGCGGAACGCATGCGCGACCGCGCCGCGCCGGACATGACAGGTCGCGCCGGCGATGTGCTCGACCCGGTTCGTCGCGGCACCGGTCATGCCGCGGCCATGGCCTTGGGACGGGCGATGGCGAGGGCGACATCCTCGGCGCTGGCGAAGCCGTCCTCGTGGAAGCCGTCATGCATCCAGGCGCCGCAGTACCAGGTCGCGCGCGTCCCGTTCAGCGCCCGGATCCGCTCGCGCCCCGCCAGCGCTGCAAGATCGTAGACCGGGTGGTGGAACACGGTCTCGTCATGCACCAGCTCGTCGCGGATCGCGCCGCCGTTGAGGGTCACGAACAGCGGGTCGTCGGCCGGGATCGGCTGCAGCGAGTTCATCCAGTAGGTCAGCTGGATCCGGTCCGAGCGCGCGCCCGGCGGCTCTGCATAGACCCAGCTGGCCCAGGCCGCGCGCCGGCGCGGCATCACCGAGGCATCGGCATGCAGCACCGCCCGGTTGGGCTGGTAGCGCACCGCGCCAAGGCCTGCGCGCTCGCCCTCGGACGGGTCCGCCAGCAGCGCCAGCGCCTGGTCCGCATGGCAGGCGAGGATCACCGCGTCGAACCGCTCCCACGCGCCGCCGTCCATCCGCAGCTCGGGCCCGGCCAGGTCGTCGGGTCGCCGCACCGCCGCCACGGGGCTGCCGCGCCGGATCTCGACCCCGCGCGCCAGCAGGCTCGCCTCGAGCCGCGAGACATATTCGCGCGACCCGCCCTTCACCGTCAGCCACTGGTGCTGGCCGCTCACCGACATCAGCGCGTGGTTGGCGAAGAAGCGCAGCATCGGCCGGGCCGGGAAATCGAGCATCCCCGCGACCGGCGTCGACCAGATCGCGCCCGAGATCGGGGTCAGGTAATAGTCTCGGAACCACCGCCCCGTGCCCAGCCGCCGCAGCAGCCCGCCGACGGTCAGGTCCGGGTCATCGGCCGCCGCCAGCCCGTTGCGGTTGAAGTGCACGATGTCGCGCAGCATCCGCCAGAACCGCGGATCGCCGGCGCGGCGCTTCTGCGCGAACAGCGCGGCAGCGTTGCGCAGCCCGTATTCGAACCGCCCGCCCCCGATCGAGGCGCCGAAGCTCATGTCGCTGTCGGCGACCGGCACGTCCAGCTCGTGGAACAGCTGCGTCAGCCGGGGATAGTTCACCCGGTTGAAGACGATGAAGCCGGTGTCGACGGGCTGGTCGCCGCGCCGCCCCGCCATCACCGTGCGGGCATGGCCGCCCAGCCGGGGCGCGGCCTCGATCAGCGTCACTCTCTCGGTGCCTGCCAGCAGGTGCGCGGCCGCCATCCCCGAGATGCCGCCGCCGATGATGGCGATCCGGCGCGGCGCGACGGTGGGGTATTCGAACGGCATGCGTCGCCTCGCTGGGGTCCCCGAAGGGGTCGTTGGGCCGGATGAACCGCCGGATGAACCCGGTGGTATCAGCGTATTACGCGCCCCGCAGCCCGTCGGATCACGCCCGGCGATCTTTCCGCCCGCGCCGCACCCGGCACCGGTGCAAAAAATTCGCGGCCCCGTCCGCCGCCGGTGATCCGGCACGCGAGGGCCAGCGTAGCCTTCACATGTTAACCGACAGCACCCTCCTTGGCGATTTTGCGGATGCATCTCCGATGCCGGCGCCCTATCCTCAGGCGGCGGAGCCGGTCGCTCCGCGCGGACGGAGGATCGCTGTGCGCGTGACCGCCACAGATGAAGAACCGCGCCGCCGTGGCGCGGCATCGGGACCCGCCGAGGACTGGGCCCCGGTGATGGCCGCGATCCGCGATGCCCGCGACACGGCCGCCTTCGCGCGTCTCTTCGACCACTTCGCGCCGCGGGTGAAGGGCTTCCTGATCAAGTCCGGGTCCGACGCCGCGGCGGCCGAGGACTGCGCGCAGGATGTCATGGCCGTGTGCTGGAACCGCGCGCATCTCTACGACCCGTCGCGGGCCTCGGTCGCGACCTGGATCTTCACCATCGCCCGCAACCGCCGGATCGACGGGCTGCGCAAGTCGCGCCGCCCCGAGCCCGAGGACCTGCCATGGGGCCCCGAGGCCGAGCCCGACCCCGAGGATGCGCTGGCCCTGCGCGAGGCCTCGCAAGAGCTTGCCGCCGCGGTGACCCGCCTGCCCGAGGCCCAGCGCGACCTGATCGTGCAGGCCTATTTCGCCGATCGCAGCCAGAGCGAGATCGCGGCCCAGACGGGCCTGCCGCTCGGCACCATCAAATCCCGGATTCGCCTGGCGCTGGCGCGCCTGCGCGCGGACATGACCTGACCACCCGATGATGCAGCCGCCCATGATGACGCAACCGAACCACCACCTGACCGACGCGCTGATCGCGGATTACGCCGCGGGCCGCCTGCCCGAGGCCTTCGCCGTGGTCGTGGCCGCCCATGTCTCGTACTGCGACGCCTGCCGCGCCGCCGTCGGCGCGCAGGAGGCCTTCGGGGCCGCGCTGATGGAGACGGCCGAGCCCGTCGCGATGTCCGCCGGCGCGATGCAGGCGGCGATGTCGCGCATCCTCGCCGCGCCCCCGCTGCGCGTGGCCGCCGCCCCCGGCGGCGCCGTGCTGCCCGCGCCGGTGCGCGACATCGTCGGCGGCGACCTTGGCGCCGTGCGCTGGCGCCCGGTCGGCATGGGGGTGAAACAGGCGGTGCTGCCGACCAGCGGCGCCGGGTCGGTGCGGCTGCTGTCGATCCCGCCGGGCATGGCGATGCCCGAGCACGGCCACCGCGGCCGCGAGATCACGCTGGTGCTGCAGGGTGCCTATGCCGATGCCGACGGCACCTATCGGGCCGGCGATGTCGAAGTCGCGGGCGACGAGGTCGAGCACACGCCGGTGGCCGAGCCCGGCGAGACCTGCATCTGTCTGGCCGCGACCGACGCGCCGCTGCGGTTCCGGGCGCTGATCCCGCGGCTGGTGCAGCCGTTCCTCGGGATCTGATCCCGGCTCAGCTGCGGCCGAACAGCCGCTCGATGTCCGACAGCTTCAGCTCGACATAGGTCGGGCGGCCGTGGTTGCACTGGCCCGACCCCGGCGTCGCCTCCATCTCGCGCAGCAGCGCGTTCATCTCCTCGACCCGCATCTGCCGGCCGGAGCGGACAGAGCCGTGGCAGGCCATCCGGCTCAGCACCGCGTCGATCCGGGCCCGCAGCCGCGTGCTCTCGCCAAGGTCCGACAGCTCGTCGAGGATGTCGCGCACCAGCCGCGCGGCATCGCAGCGCCCGAGCAGCGCCGGCGTCTCGCGCACCGCGACCGCGCCGCCGCCAAAGGCCTCGATCACCAGCCCCAGCGCCGCGAGATCCTCGGCATGGTCGAGAAGCAGGGCCGCTTCGCCGGGGCGCAGCTCGACGATCTCGGGAATCAGCAGCGCCTGCGCCGGGATCGCGCGCTCGGCCGCCTGCGCCTTCAGCCGCTCGTAGACCAGCCGCTCGTGCGCGGCATGCTGGTCGACGATGACGAAGCCCGCCTCGGTCTGCGCCACGATCCAGTTCTCGTGCAGCTGCGCCCGCGCCGCGCCCAGCGGACGGTGCAGCGCCGCCTCCTCGGCCTCGGGGACCGGCGCCTCGTAGCGGCCCGAGGCCTCGGCGAAGCCCTCGAACGCGGCCGCCGGGCCCGGGATCGGCCCCGCGGCCGCAGTCGGGGTCGCAGTCGGGGTCGGCGGCGCGCCATAGGCCGGCGCCGGCACCTCGGGCGCCTGGAAGGCGAAGCCCGAACGGATCGCCCCCTGCGAGGGACGGTCCATCTGGTAGACCCGGGGCGGCATCGCGGCGCCCTGTGGCAGGCCCCCCGTCACGCCGGAAAAGGCCGCCGCTTCCGGCCGCATCGCCCCCAGCGTCGCCCCGGCGACGGTCGACGAGGCGCGATGCCCCGCCCCCGCCAGCGCGTGGCGCAGCCCCGAGACGATCAGCCCGCGCGCCACGCCCGGGTCGCGGAAGCGCACCTCGGACTTGGCCGGGTGCACGTTGACGTCGACCAGCTGCGGATCGCAGGTCAGAAACAGCGCCGCCGCCGGGTGGCGGTCGCGCGACAGCACGTCCATGTAGGCCGCGCGCAGCGCCCCCACCATCAGCTTGTCCCGCACCGGGCGGTCGTTGACGAACAGGAACTGCTCGACCGCGGCGCCGCGCGAATAGGTCGGCAGCGCGGCGAAGCCGGTCAGCCGGATGCCCTCGCGCTCGGCGTCGATCGCCAGCGCGTTGTCGGCGAAGTCGCGGCCCAGCACCCGGCCCAGCCGCGCCGACAGCGCCTCGAACATCTCGCCCTGCTCGGCCTCGGCGCGGAACACCACCCGATCGGCGGTCTCGTCGCGCAGGCTGAAGGCGACGCCGGGCGCGGCCATGGCAAGGCGCCGGATCACGTCGGCGATCGCCTGCGCCTCGGCGCGGTCGGTGCGCAGGAATTTCAGCCGCGCGGGCGTGGCGAAGAACAGGTCGCGCAGCTCGACCACCGTGCCCTTCGACAAGGCCGCCGGGCGGACGCCCTCGTCCCGTCCCGCCGTCACCGCGATCCGCGCCGCCTCGTGGCCCTCGGCGCGCGAGGTGATCGTCAGCCGCGCGACGGCCCCGAGCGAGGGCAGCGCCTCGCCGCGGAAGCCGAAACTGCGGATGTCGAGAAGGTCGGTGCCGTCGATCTTCGAGGTCGCGTGCCGCGACAGCGCCAGCGGCAGGTCCGCGGGCGCCATGCCGCAGCCGTCGTCGGTGACCCGGATCAGCCGCTTGCCACCCTCGGCGATCACCACCTCGATGCGGCGCGCGCCGGCGTCGATCGCGTTCTCGACCAGCTCCTTGACCGCCGAGGCCGGCCGCTCGACCACCTCGCCCGCGGCGATGCGGTTGATCGCGGCCTCGTCCAGCTGACGGATCACCGGGCTTTGCGTTAACATCTTGGGGGCATGAAGGGTCATGCCCCCAGATCTAGCATCTGCGGCCGGATTCGCAAACCCGCCTCAGTTCGACGCGGCCAGTCCCGCCGGCTGCCCCGTCACCACGAAGCGCAGGGCGTCCGGGCGGATGTACTCGGCCGCGACCCGCTTGATGTCCTCGAGGCTGACCGCCTCGACCTTGGCGTCGCGGGTCTCGACATAGTCCGGCGTCAGGTGATCAAGCTGCATGCCGTCGAGGATGCTCGCGATGTTCGAGCTGCCGTCGAACCTCAGCGGGTACGAGCCGAGCAGATAGGTCTTCGCCGCCTCGAGCTCGGCCTCGGTGACGCCGTTCTGCGCGATGTCGGTCCAGACGTCGCGCACCACCTGCACCGCCTCGGCAACCTTGTCGTTGGACGAGGCGAAGCTGCCCTGCCAGGTCTCGGCGAAGTCGCGCGGCACGATGTAGCTGTAGGCGCCGTAGGTCAGGCCGCGCTTCTCGCGCACCTCCTGCATCAGCCGCGACGAGAAGCCGCCGCCGCCGATGATCTGGTTCAGCACATAGGCGGGGAAGAAGTCGGGATCGTCGCGCTTGATGCCCTTCTCGCCGAAGATCACCACCGATTGCGGCGTGTCGAAGGGCACGATGGTGACGCCGCCGGTCAGGTCCATCGGCGCCCGGCCCGGCATCTCGGCCCCGGTCGCGGGCAGCTCCGCCGTCAGCTCGTCGATCAGCTTGCCCAGTGCCTCGGGCGTGATGTCGCCCGCGGCCGAGATCACGATGCGGTCGCGCGCCAGCACCCGGTCCTTGGCGTCCCGCAGGTCGTCGGCGGTCAGGCCCTGCACGCTGTCGGCGGTGCCGCTGACCGAGGTCGCATAGGGATGATCGCCAAAGGCCTGCGCGCCGAAGGCCTTCGCCGCCAGCGCCTGCGGGTCGACCGCCTCGGCGGCGATGCCCGACAGCACCTGGCCGCGCACCCGCTCCAGCGCGTCGGGGGCGAAGCTGGGGCGGGTCAGCGCGCATTTCAGCAGCGCCACCGCCTGATCGCGGTTCTCGGTCAGCATCCGCGCGCCGATCGACACGGTGTCGTCGCCCGCGTCGAAGGAATAGCTTGCCGCCAGCGCCTCGCGCGCCTCGGCGAAGCCACGCGAATCCCGGTCGCCGCAGCCCTCTTCCAGCATTCCCGCCATCAGGTTGATCGCGCCGCGCTTGCCCGGCGCGTCCAGGCTCGCGCCGCCCCGGAACGAGATGTCGAGCGCGACGAAGGGCAGGGTGTGGTCCTCGACCAGCCAGGCCGTCAGCCCAGCGGGCGAGCTGACCTCCTGGATGTCGACCGCGGCGGCGGCGGGTTGGGTGGCGACCAGCAGGAAGCCGGCCGAGACCGTGGCGGAGATCAGGCTCCGGATCATTGCAGCACCTCGCCATTGCCTTGCATCGGGGCCGAGGCCGGGGTCACCGCCTCGGGCGCGCCCGGTTTCGTCTGCAGCCAGCCGGTCACGGCATGATCGCGGTTCAGCACGTCCTTCGCCGCGGCCATCACGTCCTCGGCCGTGACCGCCTGCAGCGCCGCCGGCCAGTCGGCCACGTCCTGCATCGTCAGACCCGAGGTCAGCGCCTCGCCATACTTGCGCGCCAGCCCCGCGACGCTGTCCTGGGCATAGATCTCGGCGGCGCGGACCTGGGTCTTCACCCGCTCCAGCTGCGCCGGGTCGACGCCCTCGGCCATGAACGCGTCCAGCGCGGTGTCGAGCGCGGCCTCGGCATCGGCCAGCGCGATCCCCGGCAGCGGCATGATCACCACCCCGAAGGTCGTGTCGTCGAGCGAGGTCGCGTCGTAGAAGGCCGAAGTGTAAAGCGCCGTCTTGCTGTCGAAGGTCAGCTTGCGCCCCAGCACCGAGGTCTGGCCGTCCCCGCCCAGAAGCTCGGCCAGCACGGTCAGCGCGGCGGCCTCCTTCTGGTCGCCGGCGTCGCGCTCGGGCGCGAGATAGGTGCGCATGACATAGGGCCGCGACACGCGCGGATCGGCATAGGTCACGCGCCGCTCGGCGATCTGCGGCGGCTCCTGCGGGCGGGCACGCTCGGCCAGTCCCTCGGTCGGCGCGATCGGGCCATAGTACTTCTCGGCCAGCCCGCGCACGGCATCGGGCGTCACGTCGCCGGCGACGACCAGCACCGCGTTGTTGGGCGCGTAATAGGTGCGGTACCACTCCAGCGCGTCCTCGCGCGTCAGCCCCTCCATCTCGTGGCGCCAGCCGATGATCGGGATCCGGTAATGGTGGTTGAGGTATTGCGCCGCCTGCCGCTGTTCGTTGAACAGCGCGCCGGGGTCGTTGTCGATCCGC
Source organism: Frigidibacter sp. MR17.24 (assembly GCF_037095655.1). NCBI lineage: Bacteria > Pseudomonadati > Pseudomonadota > Alphaproteobacteria > Rhodobacterales > Paracoccaceae > Frigidibacter > Frigidibacter sp. MR17.24. Next base: position 88,525 of record NZ_JBAWKE010000008.1, on the reverse strand, counting down.
TGCGAGCGCTCCTCGAGGATCACCTGCCGCTCGGTGTCGACATCGGATTGCGACAGCTTCAGGCCGCGCATCCGGTCGGCCTCCATCTCCATCACCCGGTCGAGGTTCGCGGCCGAGACGCGCTGGTAATAGCCGGTGTAATCCGAGGTGGTGAAGGCGTTGTCAGAACCGCCGAGGCTCTCGACGATGCGCGAGAACTCCTTGGGCCCGACCTTGTCGGTGCCCTTGAACATCAGGTGTTCCAGGAAGTGGGCGATGCCCGACTTGCCGGGCTGCTCGTCGGCGGCGCCGGCCTTGTAGTAGATCATCTGCGTGACCGCCGGGGCGCGGTGGTCCTCGATCACGACGACCTGCAGACCGTTCTCCAGGGTGAAATCGCTGATCTCTCCCGCCTGCGCGGCGGGCCCGATCCCGGCCGAGAGCGCGCAGGCCGAAAGCACGGCGGCGCCGAAATGCCTGAGGGCCATGAAGCGTCCTTTCCCCGATGGTCTTCGGGCGGGGACGTTATCCGGGCCGGCCCGAACCGTATAGACCGCTGACGGGGATGTGACGGCAGGACCCTGCGGCCGCGCCCGGCCGGCCGGGCGAGGGGCGCCGGCGCCGCGCGGTGCTCACTCGTCCGCGGTGGGCGGCGGCGGCGCGCCGACGGTGCGCACGCCGCGCGCGCGCCAGCGCTGCAGCTCGCCTTCCTGGTCCAGGCTCTGGCCGTCATAGGCCTTGTAGTAGCGGTTGAGCGAGAACACCCGTTCCAGGAACCGGCCCTGGTTCTCGCGCCGCCAGGCAAGGTCCTCGGCCGCCAGCGTCGGGCGGATCGCCTCCTGGCTGCCGAATCGACCCGTGGCGCTCAGCAGGCCCTGGTCGCGCGCGGTGCCGCGCAGCGCGTTCACATTGCCGCCGAGCGCGGCGATCGCGTCGGCCTCGGGCGTGGGATCGGTGATGTTGGTGCCGCCCGGCGTCGGCTCCGGCAGCGCGGCATAGTCCGCGGGCTGCTCCAGCGGCTTGGTCGGCAGGATCGAGAACTCGTCGGCGCCGTCGCTGCGCAGGTTCATCAGGTTCGGCACGCCGTCGCCGTCACGGTCGCCGCTGCCGCAGGCAGCCAGGCCCAGCATGGTCGCGACCGCCAGGACCGTCCGGCCCCGCAGCATCACTCCCGCCTTTTCGCGCCGCGCCAGCATCGGCGTACTCCCCTGCCCGTCGTCTTCCATCGCCCGGCCGCCGTCAGGGGCGGCCCAGCCTTTGCGCGTTCTTAACCGATGCCGCCCAGCGCGTCACGGCCCTTTCGCCCGACCGCCCCGGGCCGGGCGCGCCGCGCCCTTCCCGGTCTTGGCATCGCCGGTGAACAGCACCAGCGCGATCGCCCCGGCAAAGATCGCGATATCGGCGACATTGAAGGAATACGGGTTCGAAAACCCCGGGAATCCCATGTTCAGGAAGTCGGCGACCGCGCCGTAAAGCACCCGGTCCAACACGTTGCCGACCGCGCCGCCGATGAGCAGACCGGCGCCGATCCGCGCCAGCCGGCCCTGCCCGCCGCGCCGGATCCAGATCCAGACCCAGGCCGAGATCGCCAGCGCCAGCACCACGAGACCCCAGCGCGCGATCTCGGCCGAGTTCGACAGCAGCCCGAAGTTGACGCCCTGGTTCCAGGCCATGCGGAACTGCAGCCAGGGCGGCGCCACGTCGATCGCCAGCCGCTCGTCCAGGCGAAGCCCGTGCACCACGACGATCTTCGTCACCTGATCCAGCAGGAAGGTGACGGCGGCGGTCACGACGACGGGGCGCATGCCGGCCATCGGCGGCTCAGTGCCGGAAGTGGCGCATGCCGGTGAAGACCATGGCGATCCCGGCCTCGTCGGCGGCGGCGATCACCTCGGCGTCGCGCATCGAGCCGCCGGGCTGGATCACCGCCAGCGCACCGGCCTCGGCCGCGGTCAGCAGACCGTCCGGGAACGGGAAGAACGCGTCCGAGGCGACGACGCAGCCCTTGGTCAGCGGCGCGTCGAGGCCCAGCGCCTCGGCCATGTCCTCGGCCTTGCGCGCGGCGATCCGGGTGCTGTCCACGCGGCTCATCTGGCCGGCGCCGACGCCGACCGTCGCGCCGTCCCTGACGTAGATGATCGCGTTCGACTTCACGTGCTTGGCAACCTTCCAGGCGAACAGCAGGTCGTCCATCTGCGCGTCCGTCGGGGTCTTCTTCGTGACGACCTTCAGATCGCCCTTGGTCAGGCGGCCATTGTCCTTGCCCTGCACCAGCATGCCGCCGGCGACCTGGCGATAGGTCAGGATCTCGGCCGTCGGATCGGGCAGCGCGCCGGTCACCAGCAGCCGCAGGTTCTTCTTCGCGGCGAAGATCGCGATCGCCGCGTCGTCGGCCTCGGGCGCGATCACGACCTCGGTGAAGATCTTCACGATCTCTTCCGCCGTCGCCGCGTCCAAGCGGCCGTTCAGCGCCACGATCCCGCCGAAGGCCGAGGTGCGGTCGCAGTCATAGGCGCGCTTGTAGGCCTCGAGCAGGCTCGACCCGGTGGCGACGCCGCAGGGGTTGGCATGCTTGATGATCGCCACCGCCGGCTGCTCGGTGCCGAATTCGGCCACCAGCTCGAACGCCGCGTCGGTGTCGTTGATGTTGTTGTAGGACAGCTCCTTGCCCTGCAGCTGCTTCGCCGTCGCCACGCCCGGGCGGCCGGTGCCGTCCAGGTAGAAGGCCGCCGACTGGTGCGGGTTCTCGCCGTAGCGCAGCGTCTGGGCCAGGGTGCCGGCGAAGGCGCGGCGGCGCGGGGTCGCCTCGTCGATCGCCTTGGCCATCCAGGTCGACACCGCGGCGTCGTAGGCGGCGGTGCGGGCATAGGCCGCCTGCGCCAGCCGCTGGCGGAACGCCATCGAGGTGCGGTCGTCGTTGGCGTCCAGCTCGGCCAGGACGGCGGCGTAATCCTCGACATCGACGACGACGTTGACGAAGGCGTGGTTCTTCGCCGCGGCGCGGATCATCGCCGGGCCGCCGATGTCGATGTTCTCGATGCAGTCGTCATAGGCGGCGCCCTTCGCGACCGTCGCCTCGAACGGGTAGAGGTTCACCACCAGCAGGTCGATCGGCGCGATGCCGTGGGTCTCCATCGCGGTGCGGTGTTCCTGGTTGTCGCGCAGCGCCAGCAGCCCGCCGTGGACCTTGGGGTGCAGCGTCTTCACCCGGCCGTCCATCATCTCGGGGAAGCCGGTGACATCGGCCACGTCGGTCACCGACAGCCCGGCCTCGCGCAGCATCTTCGAGGTGCCCCCGGTCGACAGCAGCTCCACCCCCCGGGCGGCCAGCGCCTGTGCGAATTCGAGAAGCCCGGTCTTGTCGGACACCGAGAGAAGCGCGCGGGAGATCGGAAGCAGGTCGGTCATGCGGGGGGCCACCCTTCAGAAATGAGTCGTGTCGTCGCGGTCGAGGTCGCGGATGCCCGCGGGGGTATCCTGAGCCTTCGCCAAGGTCCACCCCAGTTGGCAGGCATAGTCCATGACCCGCGCCGACAGCACGATCTGCCGCGTCGGCCGCGGCTTCAGCCGCCCGCGCTCGAGATAGACCGAGGGTTCAAGCCGCAGCGTGCCGACGCCGTCGTGGCGGAACACCCAGATCTCGCCCGATTTCAGCGCCAGCGAGACCGCGGCCCCGCCCATGTCCAGCGCCGCGTCGACATCGGGATGCAGGTGGAAGCGGATGTCGAAGGCGATGCCCGCCCGCTCGGTGCGCGCCATCAGCACGTCGAAGCGCTTGGCGTCGGCCGGGCTCAGCGCGCCCAGCGTGTCCTCGCCCGACAGCCGGCGGCCGTGGCTGTCCAACACCAGCTCGCGCGCATGGGTCATGCCGTGGGTCGGCACATAGCCGTCGTGCCCGCCCAGGAACCGAAGCCCGGCCTCCTCGGTCGCCAGCTCCATCCGCACCTCGGTCGGCGCATCCTCGAAGCGCCGCGCGGGCTGCGCGCCGCGCCGCCCCATCCCGGGGTTGGCCAGCCGCGACGACGAGAAGCCGGTGATCCCCAGCGTCGAATGGCTGGGCGTCGCGCGCCCCGCCCGATGCCAGTCCGGCCCGAAGGCCAGGCCAGATCCGCAGTTGACCACCACCGGCCGCCGCCCCGAGGTCAGCTCCAGCGCCAGGGTCGAGGCATGGGCATTGTCGCCCGGCGGCGGCGGCGCCGCGTCGATCAGCACCGTGGTGCGCCCGCCCGCCATCCGCACGTAACCCATCGAGGCGCCGCCCCCGGCGGTGCCGCGCACCCCCGCCGCCGCCAGCGCCTGGTCCAGCCGCCCCTCGACGCCGCGCCCCCCGCCATGGAACCGGCCAAGCCCGCCATCGGCATGGCGCAGCGCCCGAAGCGTCGGCGCCATCCGCTCGATCGCGGCGACATGGCGCGGATCGACGCTGCGCCCCGCGCCCGTCAGCACCTCGGCCGCCCAGGTCAGCAGCACGAAGGTCTCGAGCGCCTCCTCGGGGTTGCGGCTCGCGATCCCGCCCGAGACGTCGATCGCCACCGCGCAGTCCTTGGCCAGCGCCCTGGCCGCCGGGCCCGCCAGCCGCTCCATCCCCTTCAGCGCGAGGCCGGCGTGGATCAGCCCGGTCAGCGCCTCGATCCGCGGCAGGCCCGAGGGCGCGGCGGCCCAGCGGCGCGACAGGAACCGGGTCTGCTGCCCGAGGCTGCGGAAATAGCGGTCCGAGGCCTCGCGCTCCTGCCCGGCCAGCAACAGGTTGGCGTTGTTGATCCAGCGGATCAGCCGCCGCCCGGTCAGCTCGGGCGTCCAGCCCGGGCCGCGGCCGGCGCCGAAGCGCGCGATCCAGTCGGCGGTCCAGGCCTGCGCCCGCGCCCGCGCCGCCCCGTCGGCCACCGCCGCCAGGTCGTCGAGCCAGGCGAAGCCCTGCGCCGCGCGCTCGAAGGCGGCCGAGGGCGCGGCGACATCCCAGGGCGTCAGGCTGCCGCCCTCGACCAGGTGGCCCGCGAACTGGAAGTTGCCGGCGATCAGCTGGCGGCCGCGGGCATAGGCGCCGACGGTGCGCGGCTCGGGCGTGGTGGTGAATCCCTCGCCGTGGTGGCGGCGCACCGCGACCCAGGCATGGAACCGGTCCATCAGGCGTGTCAGCCGCGACCCGAGGCCTTCGGCGGCGGTCGCATCAGGCATGGATCGGGTCATCTCGCGCGGGGATCAGGACGGGAAGGCGGTTCGCGGCGCACCATATCCAGCGCCCCCGCCGCTGTCATCGGCAAATGGCCGCGGGCCCGGGGTGGCTCACGCCGTCTTGCGCAGGCAGGCCATGTAGAAGCCGTCGATCCCGCCCTCGCCGGCCAGGAAATCCGGGCGGATCCGCAGCGCGGCGGCGCCGCTGCGCCATTGCGCCGCAACACCGGCCTGCCCCAGCCCCGCCCGATCCAGCGCCTCGGGATCCTCGGCCAGGTCGGTGCGCCGGTCCAGCAGCGCCGCCAGCTGCGCCTCGCCCTCCTCGGGCAGCAGCGAGCAGGTGCAGAACACCAGCCGCCCCCCGGGCGCGAGCAGCGTCGCGGCATGGTCGAGCATCTCGGCCTGCAGCGCGGCCAGCGGCCGGATCCCCTCGCCGCCCTTGGCATGGGGCAGGTCCGGGTGGCGCCGGATCGTGCCGGTGGCCGAACAGGGCGCATCGAGCAGCACCGCGTCGAGCGGCGCGCCGGGGCGCCAGTCCAGCGCATCGGCCTCGACCACCGTCGCGCTCAGCCCGGTGCGCGCGAGGTTCTCGCGCAGCCGCACGAGGCGGGCGGCGGACAGGTCGACCGCCGTCACCTCGGCCCCGGCGGCCGCCAGCTGCAGCGTCTTGCCGCCCGGCGCGGCGCACAGGTCCGCGACCCGCTCGCCCGGGCGCGCGCCCAGCAGCCGGGCGGGCAGCGCGGCGGCGGCATCCTGCACCCACCACGCGCCCGTGTCATACCCCGGCAGCGCGCTGACCTGGCCCGCCGCCGCCAGCCGCACCGAGCCGCCCGCGATCACCGTGCCCCCCAGCCGCGCCGCCAGCGCCTGCGCATCGCCGTCGCGCGGCGTCAGGTCGAGCGGCGCCCCCGCGAGATGCGCGGCCTCCATCGCCTGCACCGCCTTCTTGCCCCAGGCCGACATCAGCCGCCCGCGCAGCCAGCCCGGCAGCTCGGGCACCGGCTGGCCGTCGAATCCCCGGCCATCGGCTCCCTGGCTCTCGACTTTCTGGCCCTCCACGGCAGCGGCGGCCTTGCGCAGCACGGCGTTGGCGAGGCTGGCGAAGCCCTCGGTCTTCGGATCGTTGCGCAGGGTGGTGACCGCCTCGCCGACGACGCCGTGCCCGGCGGCGCCGAACACCGCCATCTCGACCACCGCGACGCGCAGCACCGCCGCGACCGGCGCCGGCGGCGCCTTGCGCAGGAAGGGCTTCAGCACCCGGTCGGCGCGCGGCATCTGCCGCAGGGTCTCGGTGGCAAGCCGCAGCGCGCGCGCCCGCGCGGCCGGCTCCAGCGCGGCAAGCAGCGCGCCCTCGACCTCGGCCAGCAGCCGTCCCGCGCCGGTCACCTCGGCCACCAGCGCCGCCGCCGCCGCGCGCGGCGCCATCTTCCTGCCGCCGTCCAGATCCTGCATCATCGCCTCGCCGCTTGGGTTCACCGCCGCCGGGGTCTATACTCGGCCCATGCCCGTCCCGGAACCCGCGAAGGACACCGCCATGACCGATCTGCCCCCCGCCGCCCAGCGCGCCCTTGCCGAGGCCGAGGAACGGCGCCGCAAGGCCGCGGCCGAGGCGCCGCTGCCGACCGAGCTTGGCGGCCGCGACGGCCCCGAGCCGGTGCGCTACGGCGACTGGGAGAAGAAGGGCCTCGCCATCGACTTCTGAGCGCGGCCGACCTCGGGGCTAGAGCCCCAGCACGTCGATCATGTCGTATTCGCCGGGCTTCGCGCCCTGCCCCCACAGCGCGGCCTTCAGCGCGCCGCGGGCGAAGATCGCCCGGTCGGTGGCCAGGTGGCGCAGCACCACCCGCTCGCCGGCGGCGGCGAAGATCACGTCGTGCTCGCCGACCACGTCGCCGCCGCGGATCGCGGCAAAGCCGATGTGGCCACGCTCGCGCGCGCCGGTGATGCCGTCACGGCCCCGGTCCGCCACGTCGTCAAGCGCGACGCCCCGCCCCTCGGCCGCAGCCTCGCCCAGCATCAGCGCCGTGCCCGAGGGCGCGTCGACCTTGCGGTTGTGATGGGCCTCGACGATCTCGATGTCCCAGTCGGGGTCCAGCGCCTGCGCCACCTTCTTCGTCAGCTGCACCAGCAGGTTGACGCCCAGGCTCATGTTGCCCGCGCGCACGATCACCGCGTGGCGCGCCGCCGCGGCGATCCTGTCGAGATGCTCGCGCTCCATCCCGGTGGTGCCGATCACGTGCACCGCCCGCGCCTGCGCCGCCAGCGCCGCGAACTCGACCGAGGCGGCCGGCGCGGTGAAATCGATCACCGCCTGCGCCCGCGCGAAGGCCTCGAGCGGATCGTCGGTCACGGGCACGCCGATCTCGGCCCCGCCCATGGCCAGGCCCACGTCCTGCCCGACCCAGGCATGCCCCGGCCGCTCCAGCGCGCCCACCAGCCGCGCCCTGTCCGACCCGGCCACCAGGCGCACCAGCATCTGGCCCATCCGGCCCGAACATCCGGTGACGACGATCCCGGGAAGATGTGACATGGGCTGGCCTCCTGTGCTGTCTCGCCCCGCCTTATCGCGAAGCCCCGCGCAGGCATAGCCCCCGACACCCTCCCCGCCCCACCACCGTTGCACCGGGGCGCGGCTTGCCCTACATGCCGGGGATCATGGCAGCCAATCGCTTCTCCTCGGGCTCGGGCCCCTCGCAGCGCCAGCTTCGCGTCGGCGAACTGATCCGGCGCACGCTTTCCGACGTGCTGAACCGGGGCGACGTGCACGACCCCGATCTCAACCGCATGTCGATCACGGTGGGCGAGGTGCGCACCTCGCCCGACCTCAAGATCGCCACCGCCTTCGTGCTGCCGCTCGGCGGCCAGGACGCCGAGCTGGCGCTGAAGGCACTGCGCCGCAACAAGGGCGAGCTGCGCCACCACGTCGCCAAGGCGATGACGCTGAAATTCGCGCCCGAGCTGCGGTTCCAGATCGACGAGACCTTCGACCGTCTCGACGACACCCGCCGCATGTTCGCCGACGAACGCGTGCAGCGCGACATCGCCGCCGGCCGCGATGACGCGGAAGACGACGGAGAAGACGGTCCGGAAGACGACGGGCAGACCCCCGGGGCATGATCCTGCGCCGCCTCCTCGCCCTGCTGCTGGGTCTCGGCCTCGGCGGGCCGGCGCTGGCGCAGGGCTCTGACACCTGCCGCAGCGAGACGGTCGAGGGCATGGGCTACGCGCTGTGCGAGGTGCCGTTCGGCGCCGACCTGCGCCTGTGGCTGACCGCGCCCGACGGCCGCCCCGTCGCCACCTTCGAGCGGCTGCGCGAGATGCTCGCCTCCGAGGGGCGCTCGCTGGTCTTCGCGATGAACGCGGGCATGTACCATGCCGACCGCCGCCCCGTCGGCCTCTACATCGAGAACGGCACCGAGGCCGCCCCGATCGTGACGCAGGAGGGCTTCGGCAATTTCGGCCTCGTGCCGAACGCGGTGTTCTGCATCGGCCCCGAGCGGTTTTCCGTGATCGAGAGCCGCGCCTTCGCCGCTGCCCCGCCCCCCTGCCGCTTCGCGACCCAGTCCGGCCCGGCGCTGGTGCTGAAGGGCGCGCTGCACCCGAAATTCCTGGCCGACGGCAGCTCGCGCTACGTGCGCAACGGCGTCGGCGTCTCGGCCGACGGAAGCCGCGCGGTCTTCGCCCTCTCCGCGGGCCCGGTCAATTTCCACCAGTTCGCGCGGCTGTTCCGCGACCACCTCGGCCTGCCGGACGCGCTGTATTTCGACGGCAACATCTCGCGCATCTACGCGCCGGCGCTGGGGCTGAACCAGGGCGGACGGCCGATGGGGCCGATCGTCGGGCTGGTCGCGCCCCGCTAGCGCCGCCAAGTCGACCGCGGGCGGTTGACCGGAATCGCCCCGGGCGTTAGCAGGCGGACCTCGCGCGGGGGCCGCTTCCCGCGACCACCCACGAAGGATGCGACATGGGACGCAGGAAGGGCCGCGCCGTCTCGGGCTGGCTGATCGTCGACAAGCCGGCCGGGGTCACCTCGACCACGGTGGTCTCGAAGGTGCGCCGCGCCTTCGACGCCGCCAAGGCCGGCCATGCCGGCACGCTCGACCCGGCCGCGACCGGGGTGCTGGCCGTCGCGCTCGGCGAGGCGACGAAGACCGTGCCCTACATCACCGATGCGCTGAAATGCTACCGTTTCCGCGTCACGCTCGGCGCCGCCACCACCACCGACGATGCCGAGGGCGAGGTGGTCGCCACCTCGGACAGCCGCCCCTCGGACCCCGAGATCGAAACCGCGCTCGCCGCCTTCCGCGGCCAGATCGAACAGGTGCCGCCGCAGTTCTCGGCCGTGAAGGTCGAGGGCGAGCGCGCCTACGACCTCGCGCGCGAGGGCGAGCGGCTCGAGCTTGCCGCGCGCCCGCTCTGGGTCGAGCGGCTCGAGATCCTCGGCCGTCCCGACGCCGACCACGTCGATCTCGAGATGGTCTGCGGCAAGGGCGGCTATGTCCGTGCCATCGCCCGCGACCTCGGACAGGCGCTCGGCTGCCTCGGCCATGTCGACTGGCTGCGCCGCGAATGGTCCGGCCCCTTCGCGGCCGAGGCCGGCCTCGGCCTCGCCGAGCTCGAGGACCTGTCGGGCGACCCCGCGCTCGACGCGCGGCTCCTGCCGCTCGAGGTCGCGCTCGAGGACCTGCCCGAACTGCGCTGCACCCCCGAGGGCGCCGCGCGACTGCGCCACGGCAACCCCGGCCAGGTGCTGGGCACCGCCGACTATGGCGCCGAGGCCTGGGCCAGCTTCGAGGGCCGCGCCGTCGCCGTCGGCCGCTACCGCGGCGGCGAGCTGCACCCCGCCCGCGTCTTCGCGCCGTGACCGCCGGCCGCCGCAGCCCCGACTGGGTGCTGCGGCGCCACCGCGACGCGCGCGCGCGGTCCTTCGCGCTCTGGTCGCGCTCGGGGCGCTACCGCTACCTGCTGGTGCGCCGCTGGGCGCCGGGGCCGCGGCTCGGCTTCCTGATGCTGAACCCTTCGCGCGCGACCGAGATCCGCAACGATCCCACCATCGCCCGCTGCGAGGCCCGCGCCCGCGCCATGGGCTTCGGCGGCCTCGTGATCGCGAACCTCTTCGCGCTCTGCGCGACCGACCCCGCGCGGCTCAGGCGCGCCCGCGCCCCCGTCGGCCCCTGCAACGACGCCGCGATCGCGCTGGCCTGCGCGGGGGCGGCCCGGATGATCGCCGCTTGGGGGCTGCATGGCCGCCACCGCGGCCGCGATGCCGCCGTGCTGGCCGCACTCGCCGCGCGGGGCCAGGCGCTGCACGCGCTCGGCCTGACCCGCGACGGGCATCCCCGCCACCCGCTCTACCTGCCGGCCACGGCGCCGACCCGGCCCTTCCCGGCCCCCGTTTCCATTATCGAAAGCGATTCGTGATCACCTGCGCTCCGGGTGGGACTGCGCACCGGCTGGCCGGGCGCACAACGGGGATCTGCGATGCTGATGCTGGCCGCGCTGGCGGGCCTGATGGCCGCCGGCGGAATTCTCGAGTTCAATCTGCTGAACCGGGACCGCGACGAGGATGACACCGACGACGATGCCGTCGACGACGGCGATGCCGCGGCGGCCGACGGCCCGACGCAGAACCTCTGGGACATTCCCGACGACGACATCGAGGACGACGGCGCCGATCCGGCCGCCGAAATGGCCTCCGACACGGCGTCCGACACGGCCTCCGACACGGCCCCGCAAGAGGCCGCCGAGACCACCATGGCCGAACCCGTCCTGGATGACCCTGTCCCGGGGCAGGCGCTGATCGGCACCGCAGCCGCCGACACGCTCGCGGGCGGCGCGGGCGACGACACGATCCTCGGCGGCGCGGCCGGCGACCAGCTGTCGGGCGGCGGCGGCGCCGACCAGATCTCGGGCGAGGCCGGCTGGGACCGGATCTGGGCGGGCGCGGGCAACGACACGGTCGACGGCGGCGACGGCGACGACGTGATCGGCGCGGGCAGCGGCGACGACCTCGTGCATGGCGGCGCGGGCGACGACACCGTGCAGGGCTACGACGGCAACGACCGGCTCGGCGGCGGCGACGGCGACGACCGCCTGCTGGGCGGCGCGGGCGACGACACGCTCTCGGGCGATGCCGGCGACGACACCCTCTCGGGCGACGCGGGCAACGACAGCCTCTCGGGCGGCGAGGGCAACGACCAGATCGGCGGCGGCGAGGGCGATGATTCGCTCGACGGCGGCGACGGCGACGACCACCTCTTCGGCCATGCCGGCGACGACAGCCTCGAGGGCGGCGCGGGCGACGACATTCTGGTCGGCGAGACCGGCAACGACCACCTCTCCGGCGGCGAGGGCCGCGACACGCTCGCCGGCTGCGACGGCGACGACAGCCTCGACGGCGGCGCCGGCGACGACCTGCTGCGCGGCGGCGACGGCGCCGACACGCTCGACGGCGGCAGCGGCAACGACGCGCTCGAGGGCGGGCTGGGCAACGACCTGCTGCAGGGCGGCGCCGGGCAGGACACGCTCTATGGCGAGGCCGGCGACGACACGCTGTCGGGCACGGCCGGCGAGACCACGCCCGAAGCCGATTTCCTCAACGGCGGCGATGGCGACGACCTGCTGGACCTTGGCGCCGGCGACACCGGCTCGGGCGGCGCCGGCGCCGACACCTTCCTGATCCACGACTGGATCGGCGCGGCCGAGGGTCCCTCGACCATCGCCGACTATGACCCGCACGAGGACATGATCGTTCTGGCCTACGACGCCGGCGCCCATCCCGCCCCGGACATCGGCGTGACCGAAGCCGACGGCAATTCCCACATCTCCATCGACGGCTTCCACGTCGCGACGGTGCTGGGCGCCACCGGGCTGACGGCGGCCGACATCCACCTCGTCGCCGCCTGACCCCGGCCCGCCGCCCGCCGCCGGTTCAAGCCGCTACCTGTTCAAGGCCGTGCCGGGACCGGTCGGTGCGAAACATCTTCCCTTCGCGCCGGTTTTCCCCTAAGGGCACGCATCCGCCGCCCGACGGCGGACCCTCCAAGGGCCTTGCTGGACGACATCCCGGCCTGCGCCATGACCCTTTTGCCACAGGAGACCCCGATGTCGATCACCGTTGAAGAAAAAAACCGCCTGATGACGGAATTCGCGACGAAGCCGGGTGACACCGGTTCGCCGGAAGTCCAGGTCGCGATCCTGTCCTCGCGCATCGCGACGCTCACCGAGCACTTCAAGTCGCACAAGAAAGACAACCACTCGCGTCGTGGCCTTCTGATGATGGTCGCCCAGCGCCGCAAGCTGCTGGACTACCTCAAGAAGAAGGACGAAGCCCGCTACGCCTCGCTCATCGAGCGTCTTGGCCTGCGTCGCTGACCCACCCCGCGACCGACGATCGAAGCGGCGGCCCCCCGGGGTCGCCGTTTTGCGTTTCGCCCCCTTTCGACTTGGTCGAAATATCCCGGGGGGCCCGAAGGGCGGGGGCAGCGCCCCCTCCGCCGCCATTGACCCTGCGCGGCCTTAGCACTTTATCCCCAGCCCCGATTCCTGTATGGACCGCCCATTCTACGGACGTGCGCCCGGATCCCAGCGCCCGCCCAAAGGACCCGGGATCGGCGGCAATGGGGCCGCCACGCATCGGGAGATCCGGATGGGCCGGAGCGCTCCCCTACAGGATGATGAATGTTCAAAGTCACCAAGAAATCCATCCAGTGGGGTCAGGAGACCCTGACGCTGGAAACCGGCAAGGTCGCGCGTCAGGCCGACGGCTCGGTCATCGCCACGCTGGGCGAGACCTCGGTCATGGCCAACGTGACCTTCGCGAAGGCCCCGAAGCCGGGCCAGGACTTCTTCCCGCTCACCGTGCACTACCAGGAAAAGTACTATGCCGCGGGCAAGATCCCCGGCGGGTTCTTCAAGCGTGAAGCGCGTCCTTCGGAAAAGGAAACGCTGACCGCCCGCCTGATCGACCGCCCCTGCCGGCCGCTGTTCGCGCCGGGCTTCAAGCACGAAGTCCTGGTGATGTGCACGGTGCTGTCGCATGACCTCGTGAACGATCCCGACATCGTCGCGATGATCGCCGCCTCGGCCGCGCTGACCATCTCGGGCGTGCCGTTCATGGGCCCGATCGGCGCCGCCCGCGTCGGCTTCGCCAACGGCGAATACGTGCTGAACCCCGAAGTGGCCGACATGGACCACCTGCGCAACAACCCCGAGCAGCGTCTCGACCTCGTCGTCGCCGGCACCCAGGACGCCGTGATGATGGTGGAATCGGAAGCCTACGAGCTGACCGAGGAAGAGATGCTGGGCGCGGTCGAGTTCGGCCACAAGGCGATGCAGCCGGTGATCGACCTGATCATCGACCTGGCCGAGGATGCCGCGAAAGAGCCGTTCGACTTCAAGTCGCCCGACTACTCGGCGCTCTATGCCAAGGTCGCCAAGGCCGGCGAAAAGCAGATGCGCGCCGCCTTCGCCATCAAGGACAAGCAGGAGCGCACCACCGCGATCGCCGCGGCCGTCGACCTGATCAAGTCCAAGATGACCGAAGAAGACCTCGCCGACGCCAACTTCGGCTCGGCGGTCAAGAAGCTCGAATCGGGCATCCTGCGCGGTGACATCATCAACGGTGGCGCCCGCATCGACGGCCGCGACAACGCCACGGTCCGCCCGATCGTGTCCGAAGTCGGCATCCTGCCGCGCACCCACGGCTCGGCGCTGTTCACCCGCGGCGAGACGCAGGGCCTCGTGGTCACCACGCTCGGCACCGGCGACGACGAGCAGATCATCGACGCGCTGCACGGCAACTCGCGCTCGAACTTCCTGCTGCACTACAACTTCCCGCCCTACTCGGTCGGCGAAGTGGGTCGCGTGGGCTCGCCCGGCCGCCGCGAGATCGGCCACGGCAAGCTCGCCTGGCGCGCGCTGCAGGCGGTCCTGCCCGCCGCCACCGACTTCCCCTACACGATCCGCGTCGTCTCCGAGATCACCGAATCGAACGGCTCGTCCTCGATGGCCTCGGTCTGCGGCGGCTCGCTGTCGATGATGGACGCGGGCGTGCCGCTGAAGGCGCCGGTCGCGGGCGTGGCCATGGGCCTCATCCTCGAGGGTGACAAGTGGGCGGTCCTGACCGACATCCTGGGCGACGAGGATCACCTCGGCGACATGGACTTCAAGGTCGCGGGCACCGCGGACGGCATCACCTCGCTGCAGATGGACATCAAGGTCGCCGGCATCACGCCCGCGATCATGAAGCAGGCCCTCGCCCAGGCGAAGGACGGCCGTCTGCACATCCTGAGCGAGATGAACAAGGCCCTCTCGGCCGGTCGTCAGGAATTCTCGGCCCACGCGCCGCGGATCGAGACGATGCAGATCCCGACCGACAAGATCCGCGAAGTGATCGGTTCGGGCGGCAAGGTCATCCGCGAGATCGTCGAGGTCTCGGGCGCCAAGGTCGACATCAACGACGACGGCGTGATCAAGATCGCCTCCGCCAACGGCGATGCGATCAAGAAGGCCTACGACATGATCTATTCGATCGTGGCCGAGCCGGAAGAGGGCAAGATCTACACCGGCAAGGTCGTGAAGCTGGTCGATTTCGGCGCCTTCGTGAACTTCTTCGGCAAGCGTGACGGCCTCGTGCACGTCTCGCAGATCTCGAAGAACCGCCTGAAGCACCCGAACGAGATCCTGACCGAAGGCCAGGAAGTGAAGGTCAAGCTCTTGGGCTTCGACGATCGCGGCAAGGTCCGTCTCGGCATGAAGATGGTCGACCAAGCCACCGGCGAAGAGATCGTCGAGGGCAAGGAAGAGCAGACCGAAGCCTGAGGCTTCGCCTGCACTCAACGGTACCGGACGGCCCCCCTCGCGGGGGCCGTTTGCGTTTCACGGGCGCAGCGGCTCGCGCATCCGGCCGGCGCGCCTCAGGGATCGCCCAGCGCCACCAGCACCGCGACCATGGCCGCCAGCAGCAGCCCGCCGGCCGCCAGCAGCCCGAAGACCGCCGCCGCGCCGCCGGCCTGCAGCAGCAGCGCCCCCAGCATCGGCGCCGCCGCCTGCGCCAGCAGTGCCGGCCGCGCCAGCTGCCCCATCAGCGCCGGGTAGCGCCCCGCGCCGAACCAGGCCAGCGGCAGGGCCCCCCGCGCGATCGACACCAGCCCGTTGCCGCCGCCGTACAGCACCAGCGCCACCCCGGGCAGCACCCAGCCGGTGCCCAGCGCCACCAGCCCCGCCCCCGCCGCCACCCCGGCGGCGGCCAGCGTCCAGCGCGGGTGATGCCGGCCGCGCCCGGCCATCTCGACCAGCCGCGCCGCGACCTGCGCCGGACCGATCAGCGCGCCCAGCGCCACCGCCTCGGCCGCGCCGAAGCCGCGCGCCGCCAGCAGCACCACCAGATGCACCGAGACGATCGTCATCAGCAGCGCGACCAGCGTGAACACCGCCGCCATCAGCGCGAAGCGCCGCCGCTCGCGCGTCGTCAGCCGCGGCGCCGCCGCCGCGGGGCCGGGCGCGGGATCGCGCCGCGCCTCGCGCGGCAGCACCCGCCGGATCAGCGGCAGGCTCACCGCCAGCTGCAGCCCGGCATAGGCCGCGACCGCGCCGCGCCAGCCGATCGCCTCCAGCATCAGCGCCGACAGCGGCCAGCAGACCGTGCTGGCGAACCCACCCCACAGCGTGAGCTGCGTGATCGCGCCGCGCGCCTCGCGGCCCCAGATCCGGCCCAGCGCGGCAAAGCAGGGATCGTAAAGCCCCGCCGCCATCCCCAGCCCGATCACGACCCAGCCCAGCGCGAAGACCGCCACCGAGGGCGCCAGCGCCAGCACCAGCTGGCCCGCGGCGATGCACAGGATGCCCCCGGTCAGCACCGGCCGCCCGCCATGGCGCGCGATCAGCCGCCCCACCGCGGGCGAGGCCAGCCCGGCCACCGCCAGCCCCAGCGACAGCGCGCCGACGACCTGCGCCAGCGGCCAGCCGGTCCCGGCCACGATCGCCGCGGCCAGCGGCGCCATCAGGTAATAGCTCGACCCCCAGGCCAGGATCTCGACGATCCCCAGCGCCGAGACGACCGGCCAGCGACGCGGGGGGGATGGATCGGCCAGGGCACACCTCGGTTGCAACGGGCCCGCCGATAGGGGGCGGGCCCGCCCGGAAGGTCAAGTCAGCGCGGCAGCAGCGCCTCGGCGATCTGCACCGCGTTCAGCGCCGCGCCCTTCAGCAGCTGGTCGCCCACCACGAACACCGCCAGCGAATGACCCGAGGGATCGCCAAGGTCGGTGCGGATCCGCCCCACCAGCACGTCGTCCTGCCCCGAGGCATCCGCCGGCATCGGGAAGCGGTTCGCGTCGCGGTCGTCGATCACCCGCACGCCCGGCGCCGCGGCCAGCGCCGCGCGCGCCGCCTCGACGGCCACCGGCTCGTCGAACTCGATCGTCACCGCCATCGCATGGGCGCGCAGCACCGGCACCCGGATGCAGGTGATCGACACCGGCAGCTCGGGCCGGCCGAGGATCCGCCGGGTCTCGGCCACCACCTTCGTCTCCTCGCCGTTATAGCCGGTCTCGGCGTCCATCTCGGCATTGTGGCTGAACAGGTTGAAGGCATAGGGCACCGACAGCACCCGCGGCGCATAGCCCTCGCCCCGCAGCGCCGCCGCCGTCGACAGCTCCAGCTCCTCCATCATCGCGGCCCCCCCGCCCGAGGCCGCCTGATAGGTCGCCACGTTCAGCCGGCTGATCGTCGCCAGCCCCGCCAGCGGCGCCAGCGCCACCGTCATGATCGCGGCCACGCAGTTCGGGTTGGCGATGATCCCGCCATGCGCCGCCATCGCGGGCGCGTTCACCTCGGGCACCACCAGCGGCACCTCCTCCAGCATCCGGAAGGCCGAGGAATTGTCGACCACGATCGCCCCCGCCGCCACCGCGGCCGGCGCGAACCGCTTCGAGATCCCCGATCCGGCCGAGAACAGCGCGAGGTCGACGCCCTCGAAGCTTGCCTCGGTCAGCTCCTCGACCACGACCTCGCCGCCGGCAAAGCCGAACCGGCGCCCGGCCGAACGGGCCGAGGCCAGCAGCCGCAGCCGGCTCAGCGGGAAGCCGCGCGCCTCGAGGCAGCGGATCAGTTCGACCCCGACGGCACCGGTCGCGCCGACGACGGCGACGACGGGATGGGCGGGAAGGACGCGGGCGGCGGGGCGGTCACTCGTGGGGCGGTCAACTTCGGGGCGGTCGAGTTCGGTCAGCATCGTCATCTCTCCTGTGAGGCAGGGGGACGGTGACCTTTCTCTCCGGGCCCCGTCCGTCTCCGGCGGGGCTTTCGGGGGTCAGTCCGGTCGTCCGACCGCGCACACCGCCGAGTCCCCCGCCGGAGCGGTGGTCTTGGTGGTGGTGGTCTTGGGGGCGAACGACAGCGTCATGATGGCCGCGAGCTAGCAGCTTCGCGCCGGTCGGGCAACGGTTTTCCGACCAGCCCGGCCCGCTTGGATGTGCACAAATGAACGGAACCCATCGGCAGCCCGGCGCATTTCCCAATGCTGGCAGATCCGGCACCACAGGAGGACCCCGATGACTGACCAGACCCGGATGCCCGGACCGCGTGACAGTGCCGCCCCGCCGCAAGAGCCGGTGCCGCCGAAGACCGGGCACTGGAAGCTGATCGGGCCCGGGATCGTCGCCGCCGCGACCGGGGTCGGCGCGGGCGACCTGGTCGCGACGCTGATCGCGGGGTCGCGGTTCGGCTATGCGCTGCTCTGGGCCGCGGTGATCGGCTGCATCGTCAAGATCGCGCTGGCCGAGGGCTCGGCCCGCTATCACCTCGCGACCGGGTCCACCATGCTCGACGGCTGGCGTAGCCTCGGGCGATGGACCTCGTGGTATTTCGGCGCCTACATCCTGATCTGGGGCTTCGTCTACGGCGCCACGGCGATGAGTTCGACGGCGCTGCCGCTCTCGGCGCTGTTCCCGGGCCTGCTGCCGAACTGGGTCTGGGCCGCGGCGACGGGCATCCTGTGCGCGGGCTTCGTGGCGATGAACCGCTACGAGATCTTCGAGACCGCGATGAAATGGCTGATCGGGCTGATGTTCGTGATCGTGGTCGGGGTCGCGATCCTGGTGGTGCCCGACATCGGCGCGGCGCTTGGCGGGCTGGTGCCAAGCGTGCCCGAGGGATCGACCATCTACACGCTGGGCCTGATCGGCGGCGTCGGCGGCACGATCACCATGTCGGCCTACGGCTACTGGGTGAATGCCAAGGGCTGGCGCTCGCCGGCCTGGATGGGGATCATGCGGCTCGACAACCGGGTGTCCTACCTCGTCACCGGCATCTTCGTGATCGCGATGCTGATCATCGGGGCCGAGCTGCTGCATTCGGCGCAGATCGCGCTGGCCTCGGGCGACCGCGGCCTGCTGGACCTGCGCGGCGTGCTGGCAGAGCGGTTCGGCCCGGTGATCGCGACGCTGTTCCTGATCGGCTTCTTCGCCACCTCGCTTTCCTCGGTGCTGGGGGTGTGGCACGGCGTCTCGCTGCTGTTCGCCGACTTCTGGCGCGACCACGTGCAGGGCCGGCACGACCAATCGCGCGAGGACCTGCACCTGACGCCGGCATTCCGCTTCTACCTTCTGTGGCTGACCTTCCCGCCGATGGTGCTGTTCGCGCTGGGGCGGCCGTTCTTCCTGGTGATCCTCTACGGGGCGCTCGGGGCCTTCTTCATGCCGTTCCTGGCCCTGACGCTGATCTGGCTGCTGAATTCGTCGCGGGTCCCGCGCGAATGGCGCAACGGCTGGGTGTCGAACGGCCTGCTCGGCGCCTCGGCCCTGCTGTTCATCGTCCTGTGCGTGAACGAGATCCTCAAGCTCGGCAGCTGATCCGTCTCAGCGGTCCTGGCGCATGTAGTCCGAGATCAGGACGTCGATCACGTCGGGCCCGGCGATGCCCCGCGCCGTCTCCAGCAGCGAATTGTGCAGCAGCTTCATGTTGTTGGAGCCGGTGAAGGCACCCTCGAACCCGCCGAGATTGGCGTGGTCGAACATCACGCGCAGAAAGCCGTCGCGGAACTTCGGCTCCAGCCGATAGATTTCCTCGGCGGCGGTCGCCGGCACCTCGAGCGTCAGCGACAGCACCACCAGCGCCGAGACCTTGTCGGCCGTCACCACCGGCACGACGAACTGGTTGGCGAATTTCACGAATTCGCGCGGCTCGGCCTCGTCCTGCTGAAGCTCGTTGCCCGCCGCGGGGCCCGGCTCGGTGCCATGCGCCGCGTCGGCCGGACCGCAGGGCGGCAGGCCCGTGCCCATGCCCGCGGCCTCGGGCAGCGGCTCTGGCGGCGGGCGCAGCATCAGCCCGGCGCCGATGCCGCCGCCAAGGCCGACCAGGATCAGCACCAGGGGGATCAGGATCGACATCATCGCCGGTCACATCGGCAGCAGGATGTCGGCCGCCTGCTGTCCATATCGGGGTTGCTGCACATCGGTGATCTGGCCGCGCCCGCCATAGGAGATCCGCGCCCCGGCGATCTTGTCATAGGTCACCTCGTTCTGGCGCGAGATGTCCTCGGGCCGCACGAAGCCCGAAACCAGCAGTTCGCGCATCTCGAAATTCACCCGCACCTCCTGGCTGCCCGACACCCGCAGCACGCCGTTGGGCATCTTCTCGGTCACCGTCGCGGCCACGCGCAGCGTCAGCCGCTCGCGCCGGTCGACCGACCCGTCGCCCTGGTAGTCGGAATTGCTGTTGCCCGCGACTGCGCTGCCCATGGTGGCGCCGGTCGACAGCACGTGTTCGTCAAGGTTCTGCGGCAGGCCGAAGAACTGTCCCAGCCCCATGGTCTCGCTGCTCGAGCGGCTGCGCCCGGTCGAGTTCGAGATCTGGGCGCGGTCGTCGATCTCGATCACCACGGTCAGGATGTCGCCCCGGCTGAGCGCGCGGCGATCGCCCAGCAGCGAGCGCCGGCCATGCGACCAGAGCGAGGCGCCCTCGCTCGGGCCGCGGCGCATGGTCTCATCGGGCAGGCCGGGCGTGGTCATCGCGAAGAACTCGCTGCCCTGCTCGACCGCGGTGAAGGCCGGCGGCCGGCCGATCGCCTTCATCCGGTCGCAACCGGCGACCGCCAGCAGGGCAACCACCAGGATCGCGCGGGTGCACAGCGGCATTCTCATCCCCCCGATCCGACAAGCACGGTGCCGTCGGGCAGCACCCGCCCGGTCACGGTCGCGCGTGACGAGATGTTCATCACCCGCAGGTCCTCGCCGATGCCGGCGCGGTCGAGCGCCCGCCCCTCGGTCCGGATCGTCAGCCCGCCGCGGCGGTAGATCAGCCCGACGCGCTGGTTGCGGTCGACCACGGCGCGCGCGCCGATATCCTCGGGGCGCAGCGGGCGGCCGGCATAGACCGCGACGCGCGTCTCGCGCCCGACGACCTCGTCGGGGTGGCTCAGCCCGCCTGCGACCGCGCTGTCGACCACGGCGACATCGGTCGGCGACAGCACCGTGCCCGCGGGCAGCGTGCGGGCGGCGATCAGCGTCTCGACCGCCTGCGCGGCCGCGGGCGGCAGCGCCATCATCATCGTCAGAAGGGCCGCCGGGATCCGCGTCATCACCGCACCTGCACCGTGGCGCCAAGGATCTGGTCCGCGGCGGCGATCACCTTGGCATTCAGCTCATAGCCGCGCTGCGCCTCGATCAGCTCGGTGATCTCGAACACCGGGTCGACCGTGCTCTCCTCGAGATAGCCCTGGCGCAGGGTGCCAAGGCCCTCCTCGCCCGGGGCGGCGACGAAGGGCGGGCCCGAGGCCGGCGATTCGATGAACAGGTTCGAGCCGATCGCCTCGAGCCCGTTGGGATTGATGAACCCCGCAAGCGTGATCTGCCCCAGCTGCTGCGGCTGCGTCTGGCCGGCGGTATAGGCATAGACCTCGCCCGCGGCATTGATGCTGATCGCGCGGGTGTCAGCCGGGATCGTCATGCCGGGCACGATCTCGAACCCCTCCGAAGTGACGATCACCCCTTCGGGCGAGCGTTTCATGCCGCCGTCGCGGGTATAGCCCGGGATGCCCGACGGCAGCACCACCTCGATGTAGCCGCTGCCTTCGATCGCGACGTCGAGCTCGTTGTTGGTCTGGCTGATCGATCCCTGGCCGGTGATCAGCATGACCGCCGAGGGCCGCACCCCCAGGCCCAGCTGCACGCCGGTCGGCAGCATGGTGCCGTCGGTGGCGTTGATCGAGCCCGGCCGCGCCGCCTGCTGGTAGTGCAGGTCGGCGAATTCGGCCCGGCGCATCTTGTAGCCCGTCGTCGACATGTTCGCGAGGTTGTTCGACACGACCTCGACCCGCATCTGCTGCGCACTCATGCCGGTCGCGGCAATCTGCATCGCTCTCATCACCGTCTCCTCAGCTCCGGCCCGCGCGCGTCCCGCGGCGTGGCCTGACCCATCCGTTCCGGCCGGCCGGCGGCCCTTCGGCCCCGCCCCGCCCTCTCCCGCCCCGCGCCGCTCAGCTGCCGAGCGTGCTGACCACCGCGCGGATCCGCTCGTCCTCGCGGCCGAGCAGGGTCTGGCCCAGCTCGTAGCCGCGCTGCACCTCGATCATCCGCGCCACCTCGGTCACCGCGTCGACATTCGATCCCTCGACGAAGCCCTGCAGCATCCGGCCGTTCTCGGCCGGGACCGTGCCCCCCTCGACCGCGAAGCGGGTGCCCGCGGTGTGGCGCAGCCCGATCGGATCGGCCGGCATCACCAGCCCCAGCTGGGCGATCGGCCCGGCCGAGCCCGACAGCGTGCCGTCCGGCGCCAGGGTCAGCTGCCCCGCGCCCAGTGGCACCGAGACCGGCGCCCCGCCTGCGTCCAGCAGCCGGCTGCCGTCGGCGAGCACCACATCGCCCGCGTCGTTCAGCACGAAGGCGCCCGCCCGCGTCAGCTGGATCCCCTCGGGCGTGCCGACCTGGAAGAAGCCCTCGCCCTCGATCGCGAAGTCCATGGTGCCGCCGGTCCGCTTCAGCGGCGCCTGCACGAGGTCGATCACCCGCCCCGCCGCATCGGCCAGAGCCAGGTCCGGCTCGACCTTTTCCAGCGCGCGCACATGTTCGGCGAAGATCACCCCCTCGCGCCGGAAGCCGGTGGTCGAGGCATTGGCGATGTTGTTGGCGACCACCTCGAATTCGTGCAGAAGCCCGGCCTGCCGGTTCAGCAGTGCATAGACCGCATTGTCCATCCCGTTCTCCGTTGCCGTGCCGCGCTATCCGCCCGGCGCCACCAGCGGCATCAGGCCGCGGGTGAAGAAATCCACCAGCGCCGAGGTCATCGAGGACATCGACACCCAGAACACCGCCAGCATCAGCGCGACCTTCGGCACGAAGGTCAGCGTCATCTCCTGGATCCCGGTCAGCGCCTGCAGCAGGCCGATGGTGACGCCCGCCAGCAGCGACACCGCCAGCAGCGGCGCCGACAGCCGGACCGAGACCCAGAGCCCCTGCCGCAGCACGTCGAAGATCTGCGCCTCGGTCAGCATCAGATCGGCATCCTCAGGATCTCCTGATAGGCCTCGACCACCCGGTCGCGCACCGCGACCGCGGTCTCGACCGCCAGCCCGGTCTCGGCCAGCGCCTGCACCAGCGCATGCGGGTCCGCATCGCCGCCGCCCAGCGATCGCGTGCCCAGTTCCTCGGCCCGGCGCAGCGTCTCGGTGAAGCTTTCCACCGCGCGCAGCGGTGCCGACAGCGGCGGTTCGGTCCGATCGGCCTCGGTCGCCGGGCGGGCGCGCTGGTAGCCAAGGCTGGCAAGCGTCGTCGACAGGTCCATGTGTCCTCCGTTCAGCGGCGCAGAAGCTCGAGCAGGCGCGCCGACATCTGCCGGGCCTGGTCGAACATCCGCAGGTTTGCCTCGTAGCTGCGCTGGGCCTCGCGCGCGTCGGCCATCTCGATCACCGCCTCGACGTTCGAGCTGAGCCGGTAGCCCTGCGCGTCGGCCAGCGGATGCCCGGGATCGAGGATCCGCTCGGGCTCGCTCGGGTCGAGCGTGACGCGGCCGATCTCGACCGCGCCGGGCTGGTCGCGATCCTCGGGCCGGAAGGTCACCAGCTTGCGGTGATAGCCGGGCGTGTCCGCGTTCGCGACATTCTCGGACACGATCCGCATCCGCATCGCCTGCGCCCGCATCCCGCTGGCCGAAATCCCCATCGAGTCGCCGAAATCCGCCATGGATCACCCCCGTCCCAGTGCGCTGCGCATCATCGACAGCGCGTTGCCGTAGATCGCCAGCGCCACCTCGTGCTGGCGCCGGGCCGAGACCGCCGCGATCATCTCGTCCTCGAGCGAGACGGCGTTGCCGTTCGGCGACAGGCTGTCGGGTTGCGCCCGCGTCTCGGCCTCGCGCGGCTCGATCGAGCTGGCGCCGAAATGTTCCGCCCGCGTCCGCCGCAGCGGCATCTGCCCGGCATCGGGGTCGAATTCGGGCAGGTCGCGGCCGCGATAGCCGGGCGTGTCGGCATTGGCGATGTTGCCGGCGATCGTCGTCTGGCGATCGGCGGCATAGCGCGCGAAGGCCGCGGCGCGCTGCATGATCTCGGGTGTCTCGAACATCGGGCTTCTCCCTTTCAACCAAGGCTTAAGCGCGAGTCGTTTAGAAAGGCTTTCACGATGAACGATGTCTTCCGGCCCGGCCCGGGCCCGCCGCCGGCAGCGGCGCGCAGGGCGGGGCGCCGCGGGGATCATCTTTCCATATCAACGCCCTGCGCGGCCTGGACGGAGCCCCCGATGCCGACGATCGAACTGCTGACCGCCGAGATATCCGAGCTTCAGGCGATCCGTGCCGTCGGCCGGGTCGAGGCGATCGCCCGCGGCATCATCGCCGTGACCGGGCTGGGCCGGCAGGCGACGCTGGGCGACGGCGTGCGCATCCACAGCCAGTCCCGCGGCGCCCTTGCCGGAGAGATCGTCGGCCTCGCCCCCGACCGGGTCGAGGTGCTGCCGATGGGCGACGCGGGCGGCATCGCGCTGGGCGACCGGGTGCTGCTGTCGGGCCAGGGCGGCATCGCCCCGGGCGAGGGCTGGATCGGCCGCATCGTCGATCCGATGGGCCAGCCGCTCGACGGCCGGCCGCTGCCGCGCGGCCCGGTCGAGCGGCCGCTGCTCGCGCCGCCGCCGCCCGCGGCGCTGCGCCGGCTGCTGGGAGAGCGGCTGCCGACGGGGCTTGCGGTGATGAACACGCTGCTGCCGCTGGTCCGGGGCCAGCGGATCGGGCTGTTCGCCGGGTCGGGCGTCGGCAAGTCGTCGCTGCTGGGGCGGCTCGCGCGGGACGTGCGCGCCGATGTCGTCGTCATCGGGCTGGTGGGCGAGCGCGGGCGCGAGGTGCGCGACTTCGTCGAGCGGGTGCTGGGCCCCGAGGGCATGGCGCGCTCGGTCCTCGTCACCGCGACCTCGGACCAGTCGCCGCTGATGCGGCGGCGCTGCGCCTGGGCGGCGATGACCGTGGCCGAGCATTTCCGCGACGAGGGCCGGCAGGTGCTGCTGCTCGTCGATTCGATCACCCGCTTCGCCGAGGCGCATCGCGAGGTGGCGCTGGCGGGCGGCGAGCCCGCCTCGCTGCGCGGCTTCCCCCCCTCGACCGCGCACCAGATCAT
The DNA here is from genome assembly GCF_037095655.1 of Frigidibacter sp. MR17.24. Lineage (NCBI taxonomy): Bacteria > Pseudomonadati > Pseudomonadota > Alphaproteobacteria > Rhodobacterales > Paracoccaceae > Frigidibacter > Frigidibacter sp. MR17.24. The sequence continues at coordinate 63,774 of NZ_JBAWKE010000008.1, read as the reverse complement.
GGCGCTGGCCGAACGCGCGGGCCCCGGCCTCGGCGAGGCCGGCGACATCACCGCGATCTTCTCGGTGCTGGTCGCGGGATCGGACATGGAAGAGCCGGTCGCCGACATCCTGCGCGGGGTGCTCGACGGCCATGTCGTGCTCGACCGCGAGATCGCCGAGCGCGGGCGCTTCCCCGCGATCGACGTGCTGCGCTCGGTCAGCCGGGCGCTGCCCGACTGCGCGAGCGAGGAGCAGAACCGCGCGATCCTGCAGGCCCGGCGGCTGCTGGGCGCCTACGAGCGGGTCGAGATGATGCTGCGCGCGGGGCTGTACAGCCCCGGCTCGGACCCGCTGATCGACGCCGCCGTGGCGACCTGGCCCGCGCTCGACGCCTTCTTCGCCGAAAGCGCGCCGGGGATCGAACCCGGCTTCGCGCGCCTCGCGCAGGTGCTCGAGCCGGCGCCGGCCGCGGGCTGAGCCAAACGCCGGTCCACGCCCGCGCCCGCCCGGGGAACCCCGTTCCACCGCGTCCGTCCCGCCCCGAATACCCTCCCCTTTCGTGCGCCCGCCCTTGAGGCCCCGCCCGCCGCGCCATAGGAATGGTGCCAGACACTTGCCCGGGGGACCCGACATGCGCATCTGCTCCGACCTTGCCGCGACCGTGGGCAACACGCCGCTGATCCGCCTGAACAAGGCCTCGGAGCTGACCGGCTGCGAGATCCTCGGCAAGGCCGAGTTCATGAACCCCGGCCAGTCGATCAAGGACCGCGCCGCGCTCTACATCATCAACGACGCGGTGAAGAAGGGCCTGCTGCAGCCCGGCGGCACCATCGTCGAGGGTACCGCCGGCAACACCGGCATCGGGCTGGCGCTTGTCGGCGCCTCGATGGGCTTCAAGACCGTGATCGTGATCCCCGAGACCCAGAGCCAGGAAAAGAAGGACATGCTGCGCCTCGCCGGTGCCGAGCTGGTCCAGGTCCCGGCCGCGCCCTACCGCAACCCCAACAACTACGTGCGCTATTCGGACCGCCTCGCCCAGGCGCTGGCCAGGACCGAGGCGCGCGGCGCGATCTGGGCCAACCAGTTCGACAACATCGCCAACCGCCAGGCCCATGTCGAGACCACCGGCCCCGAGATCTGGGAACAGACCGGCGGCCGCGTCGACGGCTTCGTCTGCGCCGTGGGCTCGGGCGGCACCCTCGCCGGCACCGCGATGGCGCTGCAGCCCAAGGGCGTCAAGATCGCGCTGGCCGATCCCGACGGCGCGGCGCTGCACAGCTTCTACACCACGGGCGAGCTGAAATCCGAAGGCTCCTCGATCACGGAAGGCATCGGCCAGGGCCGGATCACCGCCAACCTCGAGGGCTTCACCCCCGACTTCAGCTACAACATCCCCGACAGCGAGGCGCTGCCGATCGTCTTCGACCTGCTGGCCGAAGAGGGGCTGTGCCTTGGCGGCTCGTCGGGGATCAACGTCGCCGGCGCGATCCGCATGGCGCGCGAGATGGGGCCGGGCCACACCATCGTCACGGTGCTGTGCGACTACGGCAACCGCTACCAGTCCAAGCTGTTCAATCCCGACTTCCTGCGCGAGAAATCGCTGCCGGTGCCCGGCTGGCTGGACCGTGAACCGGCGGAACTTCCCGAGGTCTACGAAGACTGATACGCCGGGGGCCGATCGTATCAGCCGCGAAAAGCCCCCATGCCCCTCCTGCGCCGCCTTCTCCTCGTCCTTCTCGTCGGGTTGGGGGCGCCGGCCCCCGCGGTCGTCGCCGTCCTGGCGCTTGCCGCGCCGGGCCCCGCCCTCGCCCAGGCCGAGGGCGTCGAGACCGCCCTCGACTACGACGCCTGGGCGGCCGTCGCCAAGCGCGCCGAGGATGCCGTCGCCAATGCCCGCGCCTCGGACGCCGCCTTCAATGCCCTGCGCTCCGAGGTCCAGGCCTGGCGCGACCGCTTCGCCGCCGCCCGCACCGCCGGGGAAAGCCGGATCCAGACCGTCCGCGGCCAGATCGACGCGCTGGGCCCGCAGCCGGCCGAGGGCGCGACCGAGGCGCCCGACATCGCCGCCCGCCGCAGCCAGCTGACCGACCAGCTTGCCCAGCTCGAGGCGCCGCGCACCGCCGCGACCGAGGCCTTCACCCGCGCCGACGGCATCATCCGCGAGATCGACACCCTGCTGCGCGACCGCTCGACGACCGAGCTGCTGAAGACCCAGCCCGCGCCGTTCAACCCCGCGAACTGGCCTGCGGCCTTCACCGACATCCGCCGCGGCTTCGCCCAGATCGGCACCGAGATCGCGACCGGCCTCGACCGCGCCCGCAACCTCGGCGGGCTGACCGACCGGCTGCCGGCGGTGCTGGGGCTGATCGCCGTCGCCGTCGGCCTGCTGTGGAAGGGCCCGGCGCTCGTGCATGGCTGGACGATGCGGCTGCGCACCTCGCAGGAACACCGCGCCCAGCGCCTTGCCGGGATGCTGCTGTCGATCGGCGAGGTCATCGTGCCGACGATCGGCCTCGTGCTGCTGGCGACGGCGCTGAACATCTCGGGCCTGCTGCCGCCGCGCACGCCGGGCAGCGGGCCGGGGCTGGGGCTGGCCTCGGTGCCGCTGCTGGCGATCCCGCTCTTCATCGCGGCCTGGCTCGCGCGCGCGACCTTCCCCGGCTCGGCCGAGGCGACGGTGCCGCTGGCGCCCGACCGCCAGACCGAGGCGCGGGCGCACATGGGCGTCCTGGGCGTGATGTCCGCGCTCGAGGCGTTCCGGGCGCTGTTCCTGACCACCGCGGGCGATGCCGGCCAGGCGGTGCTGATCTTCGCGATCCAGACCGGCGCCGCGCTGTCGCTGTGGCGGCTCGGGCGGCTGTTCCGCCGCTGGGCCGGGCGCCACACCACCGAAATCGCCGAGACCCACAGCAGCTTCTTCCGCCAGATCGTCGGGCTGGTCGGCCTCGCGCTCGTCGTCGTCGCGCTGGCGGGTCCGCTGCTGGCGGGCACCGGCTGGGCGCGGCTCGGCTCGGCGCTGACCTGGTCGACGGTGGCGACGCTGGCGCTGTTTGCGCTGCTGGCGCTGCTGCAGCGGCTGGCGACGGATGTCTGGCTGCTCGCCACCCGCCGCGACAGCGCCGAGAACGCGCTGATGCCGGTGCTGTTCACCGTGGCGCTGATCGTGCTGGCGCTGCCGGCGCTGGCGCTGATCTGGGGCGCGCGCGTTACCGACCTGTCCGACCTCGGCGACCGGGTCGCGGCCGGCATCAGCCTGGGCGGCGTCACGCTGAACCCGGGCGTGATCTTCACGCTCTGCCTCGTCTTCGGCTTCGGCATCCTGATCACCCGCATCGCCCAGGGCGCGCTGCGCTCGACGATCCTGCCGCGCACCCGGCTCGACAAGGGCGGGCAGAACGCCGTGGTCTCGGGGCTGGGCTATGTCGGCATCTCGCTCGCCGCGCTGGCCGCGATCGCCGCCGCCGGGATCTCGCTCTCCTCGCTCGCCTTCGTCGCGGGCGCGCTGTCGCTGGGCATCGGCTTCGGCTTGCAGAACATCGTGCAGAACTTCGTCTCGGGGATCATCCTGCTGATCGAGCGTCCCGTCGGCGAGGGCGACTGGATCGAGGCCGGCGGCCAGATGGGCATCGTCAAGTCGATCTCGGTCCGCTCGACCCGGATCGAGACCTTCGACAAGACCGAGGTCATCGTGCCGAATGCCGACCTGATCTCGGGTCAGGTGGTGAACTGGACCCGCGGCAACCTGATGGGCCGGGTGATCGTGCCGGTGGGCGTGGCCTATGGCAGCGACACCCGCCAGGTCGAGAAGGTGCTGGCCGAGATCGCGCAGAACCATCCGCTGATCACGGTGAACCCGCCGCCGCGGGTGTTCTTCATCGGCTTCGGCGCCGATTCGATGGATTTCGAGATCCGGGCCATGGTGTCGGACGTGAACTTCGGCTTTGCCACCAAGTCCGACATCAACCACGAGATCGCGCGCCGCTTCGCCGAGGAAGGCATCTCGATCCCCTTCGCCCAGCGCGAGGTGCGCATCGTCAACGCGGGCGACCTTGCCGGTCACCCGGCGCCAGCCGGCGCAGCCGCGCCCGCTTCGCCCGCCCCGGCGCGCTCCACGTCGCCGCGCCCGCCGACCCTCGCCGCGGACGAACCGCCGCCCGAGGCGCTCGGCACCCACGATGCCGGCGGCGACGCCGCGCCCGACCAGCGCTGATCCCGCCGCTTAACGCGCCGTCAATCGCCCGGTCGTTGGGGGTGTACAGGGGGTGCACTCCCGGCACCCCCCAACAGGGGCCGCCGATGCCGCCGCGGCGGCGCCGGTCACTCGGCCGCGATCGCCCCCGAAGGCGTGTAGTTCAGCACCGGCGCCAGCCAGCGCTCGACCTCGGCCAGGGTCATGCCCTTGCGGCGGGCATAGTCCTCGGCCTGGTCGCGCTCGACCTTGGCCACGCCGAAATAATAGCTCTCGGGATGGCCGATATAGAGGCCCGACACCGACGAGCCCGGCCACATCGCCATGCTTTCGGTCAGCGTCACGCCGGTGCTGGCCTCGGCCTCCAGCAGCCGCCACAGCACGTCCTTCTCGGTATGGTCGGGCTGGGCCGGATAGCCGGGCGCCGGGCGGATGCCGGCATAGGGCTCGCCGACAAGCTCTTGCGGGGTAAAGCTTTCGCCCTTGGCATAGCCCCAGTAGTCGCGCCGGACGCGGGCGTGCAGCGCCTCGGCCAGCGCCTCGGCAAAGCGGTCGGCCAGCGCCTGCACGAGGATCGCCGAGTAATCGTCGTTCGCCTTCTTGAAGCGGTCGGCGATCTCGATCTCCTCGGCCCCCGCCGTCACCACGAAGCCGCCGACCCAGTCCCGGTGCCCCTCGGGCGCCACGAAATCGGCCAGCGCGACGTTCGGGCGCCCGTCGCGCTTGGCGACCTGCTGGCGCAGAGTGTGCAGCGTTTCCAACGGCTTGGTGCGCGCGTCATCGGCAAACAGCCGGATGTCGTCGCCCACCGCATTCGCCGGCCAGAAGCCCACCACCGCCCGCGGCCGGAACCAGCCCTCGCCGATGATCTGCCCCAGCATCCGCTGCGCATCCTCGTACAGCTGCCGCGCCGCCGCGCCCTGCTTCTCGTCCTCGAGGATCTTCGGGAACACCCCCTTCATCTCCCAGGTCTGGAAGAACGGCGTCCAGTCGATGTAGGTCGCAAGATCGGCCAGATCCCAGTCGTCGATGACCCGCGTCCCGGTGAAGCCCGGCGCGACCTGGGCAAAGCCCGTCCAGTCGATCTTCAGCGCATTCGCCCGCGCATCGGCCAGCGGCAGCCGCTTCTTCGCGGCCTCGCTGCGGGCATGGCGCTCGGCCACCTCGGCATAGTCCTCGCGCACGCCCTCGACATAGGCGCGGGTCTGCTCGGGCGACAGAAGCTGCGACACCACGCCGACGGCGCGGCTGGCATCCGTGACATAGACCGCCTGCCCCTTGTGATAGGCGGGGTGGATCTTGACCGCGGTATGCACCTTCGAGGTGGTCGCGCCCCCGATCAGCAGCGGGATCGCCATGCCCTCGCGCTCCATCTCGGCGGCGACATGCACCATCTCGTCAAGCGACGGCGTGATCAGCCCCGACAGGCCGATGATGTCGACGCCCTCGGCCTTCGCCGTCTCGAGGATCTTGGACGAGGGCACCATCACGCCCAGGTCGATGATCTCGTAGTTGTTGCAGGCCAGCACGACGCCGACGATGTTCTTGCCGATGTCGTGCACATCGCCCTTCACCGTCGCCATCAGCACCTTGCCGGCGGACTGGCGCCCCGCGCCACCGGTCAGGCGCTTCTCCTCTTCCATGTAGGGCAGCAGCACCGCGACGGCGGCCTTCATCACCCGCGCGGACTTCACCACCTGCGGCAGGAACATCTTGCCGCTGCCGAAGAGGTCGCCCACCACGTTCATCCCCGCCATCAGCGGGCCCTCGATCACGTGCAGCGGACGCTCGGCCGCCTGCCGCGCCTCCTCGGTATCGGCCTCGATGAACTCGGTGATGCCGTTGACCAGCGCATGTTCCAGCCGCTTCTCGACCGTCCATTCGCGCCAGCCAAGGTCACGCTCCTTGGCCTCGCGCGCGCCGGTGCCGCGCCATTTCTCGGCCACCTCGAGCATCCGCTCGGTCGCGTCGTCGCGGCGGTTCAGCACCACGTCCTCGCAGGCCTCGCGCAGCTCGGGCTCGATCTCGGAATAGACGGCGAGCTGGCCCGCGTTGACGATGCCCATGTCCATCCCCGCCTGGATGGCGTGGTAGAGGAACACCGCGTGCATCGCCTCGCGCACCGGCTCGTTGCCGCGGAAGCTGAACGACAGGTTCGAGATCCCGCCCGAGACGTGGACGCCCGGCATCTCGGTGGTGATGCGGCGGGTGGCCTCGATGAAGGCCACGCCATAGTCGTTGTGCTCCTCGATGCCCGTGGCCACCGCGAAGACGTTCGGGTCGAAGATGATGTCCTCGGGCGCGAAATGCGCCTGCTCGGTCAGCAGCTTGTAGGCGCGCTTGCAGATCGCGACCTTGCGCTCCTCGGTGTCGGCCTGACCCTCCTCGTCGAAGGCCATCACCACGACCGCGGCCCCGTAGGCGCGGGCCAGACGGGCGTGATGCAGGAAGGCCTCCTCGCCCTCCTTCATCGAGATCGAGTTGACGATGGCCTTGCCCTGCACGCATTTCAGGCCGGCCTCGATCACCTCCCACTTGGAGCTGTCGATCATCACCGGCACGCGGGCGATGTCGGGCTCGGCCGCGATCAGGTTGAGGTAGTCGATCATCGCCTGCTTCGAGTCGATGAGCCCCTCGTCCATGTTCACGTCGATGATCTGCGCGCCGTTCTCGACCTGGTCGCGCGCGACATCCAGCGCCGCCGCATAATCGCCGTTGGTGATCAGCTTGCGGAACCGGGCCGAGCCGGTGACGTTCGTGCGCTCGCCCACGTTCACGAAGGGGATGTCGTCGGTCAGCGTGAAGGGCTCGAGCCCCGAGAGCCGCATCTTCGGCGCGATCTCGGGGATCGCGCGGGGCGGGAACTTCGCCACGGCCTCGGCGATCGCCCGGATGTGTTCGGGGGTGGACCCGCAGCAGCCGCCGACGATGTTCACCAGCCCCTCGGCCGCGAATTCGGCGACCTGCCTGGCCATGAACTCGGGGCTTTCGTCATAGGCCCCCATCTCGTTCGGCAGGCCGGCGTTCGGATAGGCGCAGATGAAGGTGTCGGCGACGGACGACAGCTCGGCCAGATGCGCGCGCATCGCCCGCGCGCCCAGCGCGCAGTTCAGCCCGATGGTGAACGGATCGGCATGGCGGACCGAGTTCCAGAAGGCGGTCGGCGTCTGGCCCGAGAGCGTGCGCCCCGACAGGTCGGTGATCGTGCCCGAGATCATCACCGGCAGGCGGGTGCCCTTCTCGATGAACACCTCCTCGCAGGCGAAGATGGCGGCCTTGGCGTTCAGCGTGTCGAAGATCGTCTCGATCAGGATGATGTCGGCGCCGCCGTCGATCAGGCCGCGCAGCTGCTCGGCATAGGCGATGCGCAGGTCGTCGAAGCTGACGGCGCGATAGCCGGGGTTGTTCACGTCCGGGCTGATCGAGGCGGTGCGGTTGGTCGGGCCCAGGGCGCCGGCGACGAAGCGCTCGCGCCCGTCCTCGGCCGTGGCGCGGTCCAGCGCCCGGCGCACGATCCGCGCGCCCTCGCGGTTCAGGTCATAGACCGCCTCCTCCATGCCGTAGTCGGCCTGGGCGATGGTCGTGGACGAGAAGGTGTTGGTCTCGACGATATCCGCGCCGGCCTTGGCATAGCGATAGTGGATCTCTTCGATCGCCGCGGGCTGGGTCAGGATCAGAAGGTCGTTGTTGCCCTTCTGCGGATGATCCGAATGGTGATGACAGGCGCAGCCCGATCCGTGGCCGGTGAAGTCGTCCTCGGACAGGCCAAGCGCCTGGATCTGCGTCCCCATCGCGCCGTCAAGGATCAGGATCCGCTCGCGCGCGGCGGCGGCGAGACGGTCGAAGACGGGCGAGCGGCGGGGACTGGACATCGGGCATACTCCTGCGGCCCGCGCGGGGACCGCGGGCGTTCGAGCCGCTAGATAGACCCTGCCGCGCCTGAAGCCAAATTCATGTTGGACATGATTATCATGCGCCGGATTTGAGAATGCCGCCTTCGACTTTGCCCAAATATCCCCGCCGGAGGCGGCCCGGCGCTATCGCCGGCGCGTCGCCCGGGCCAGCAGCGCCACCGCCACCAGCCCGACCGCGATCACCAAAAGCGCCGCGGGCGAGGCCTGGTTCAGCTTCTCGAGGCTCGCCTGTTCCTGCGCCCGCGTCGCCAGCGTCTCGTAGTTGAAGGGCCGCAGCAGCAGCGTCGCCGGCAGCTCCTTGACGCAGTCGACGAAGACCAGCAGCAGCGCCGAGCCGACGGTGCCGCGCATCAGCGGCAGGTAGACCGCCCGCAGCGTGCCCCCCGCGGTGCGCCCCAGCGACCGCGCCGCCATCGGCAGCGAGGGCGAGACCCGGCCGAAGGCCGCGTCGGTGGCGCCCTGGGCGATGGCGAAGAAGCGCACGACATAGGCCATGACGATCGCCGCGGCGGTGCCGGTCAGCAGCAGGCCGGGGTCGGTGCCGGTCAGCGCCAGCCAGCCGTCGGCCAGCCGGTGGTCGAGCGCGGCGAGCGGGATCAGCAGCCCCACCGCCAGCACCGCGCCCGGCGCGGCATAGCCCAGCGCCGTGACCGGCATCAGCTGCCGCGGCAGGCCGCGCCCGCGCAGCCGCGCGCCATAGACCATCACCAGCGCCAGCGTCACGGTCAGCGCCGCGGCGCCGGCGGCCGTGCTCAGCGTGTGCCAGAGCGCGCGCAGCAGGCCCGGCGCCACGAAGGCCGCCGGATCGGCCGCGGCATGGCCCGCCATCACCGCCACCGGCAGCCCGAAGCCGGCCGCGACCGGGATCGCGCAGGCCAGGCTCGCGGCCCAGGCCCGCCAGCCCGTCAGCCGGCTTGGCACCACCGGGCGCGGCTGGCGCGCCGACTGGTAGTGCCGCAGCCGGTTGCGCGAGATCCGCTCGACCGCCACCAGCGCCAGCACCAGCCCCAGGATCAGGCAGGCCAGCTGCGCCGCGCCGCCCGCGTTGCGCATCTCGAGCCAGGTGGTGAAGATGCCGGTGGTCAGCGTCTGCACGGAAAAGTAACTGACAACGCCATAATCGGCGACGGCCTCCATCATGACGATGGCGGTGCCGGCCGCGATCGCGGGCCGGGCAAGCGGCAGGCCCACGCGCCAGAACAGCCGCGGCCCGCCCGATCCCAGCGCGCGCGCGACCTCGTAGGCGCCGCCGGGCTGTTCGCGGAAGGCCGAGCGGGCCAGAAGGTAGACGTAGGGGTAAAGCGCCGATGCCAGCACCACGGACGCGCCGATCCGGGTCTTCACGTCCGGGAACCAGTAGTCCCGCGCCGTGGCCCAGCCGAAGGCCGCGCGCAGCCCGGTCTGCACCGGCCCCGCGTATTCCAGGAAATCGACCAGCGCCCAGGCGCCGACGAAGGCCGGCACCGACAGCGGCAGCAGCAGCAGCCATTCCAGCGCCCGCGCGCCCGGGAAGCGGTACATCGCGACCAGCCAGGCCGCGCCCGTCCCCACCGCCGCCGCCAGCGCCCCGGTCATCAGCGCCAGCGCCAGGCTGTTGCCAAGATAGCGCGGCAGGGTCGTCGCGATCAGGTGCGGCCAGATGTTCTCGGTCGGGTGGAAGGCCATCCACAGCACCGCCGCGACCGGCAACGCCACGAAGGCGGCGATGGCCAGCGCCAGCGCCGACCAGATCCAGCCCGACGCGGTACGGGCCTCGTCCCGGCGCGGCGGGGTCTCGGAGGATGCGGTGACCATGCCCGGCGGATACAGGATTGCCGTTTCACTGTCCACAAATGGTCATATATACCGGTCAGACCCGCGGTAACGGGCAGATAAGAAACGGAATGGACGGCGATGCAGGTTGTCTTTCACCTGGGCGCGCATTGCACCGACGAGGACCGCCTCGTGCGGGGGCTCATGCGTGGGCGAGGCGAGCTTGCCGAGGTCGGCACCGTCGCGCCGCCGCCGGCGCGCTATCGCGCCGTGCTGCGCGAGACGCTGGTCAAGCTGCGCGGCCAGCCCGCGAGCGAGGAGATCCAGAAGGTCATCCTCGACGCGGTGATGGACGAGGACCGGGCCGAGCGCGTCGTCTTCAGCCACGAGTTCTTCCTGTGCATCCCGCGCCGGGTCGTGGCCGAGGGGGCGCTTTATGCGCTTGCCGGGCGCAAGGTGGCGGCGCTGGCCAATCTGTTCCCCGACGCCGAGACCGAATTCCACGTCGCGATGCGCAACCCCGCGACGCTGCTGCCCGCCGTGATGTCGCGGATCGAGGGCACCAGCTACGAGGACTTCATGGAGGGCACCGACCCGGCCAGCCTGCGCTGGCTGCCGGTGATCGAGCAGATCGTCGATGCCGCGCCGAAGTCGAAGGTCGTGGTCTGGTGCAACGAGGACACGCCGCTGATCTGGCCCGAGGTGCTGCGCGCGGTGTCGAAGGTGCCGGCCGAGGTGGCGCTGGACGCCGACCAGGAGATCGCCCAGTCGATCATGACCCCCGAGGGGATCGAGCGGATGCGCGCCTATCTCGACCAGCACAAGCCGGTCAGCGCGATCCAGCGCCGCAAGGTCGTCTCGGCCTTCCTCGGAAAGTTCGGCCGCGAGGACCAGATCGAGGTCGAGGTCGCCCTGCCCGGCTGGGACGAGGCGCTGGTCGAGCGGATGACCGCCGCCTACGAGGCCGACAGCGCCACCATCGCCTCGATGCCCGGCGTCACCTTCCTCGCGCCCTGACGGCGGCACGGGGCGCGGCAAGCGCGCCCGGAGGGGGCCGGGAACCGGCCGCCGGCCGTCAGCGCCCGACCAGCTCGTCGGTCAGGCGCACCGGGCCGGTCTCGCCGTGCAGGCGGGCGCGGTAGACCGGAAGGCTCTCGGCCACGCGCATCACGTAGTTCTGCGTCTCGACGAAGGGGATGCTCTCGATCCAGTCGACGACATCGGTCGCGGGATCGCGCGGGTCGCCGTAGTCGCCGATCCACTGGCGCGGGCGGCCGGGCCCGGCGTTGTAGCCCGCAGCGACCAGCGCCGGCGCATCGCCGAATTCGCCGATCAGCTGCGCGAGATAGGCCGAGCCGAGCGTGGCGTTGTACGCCCAGTCGCCGGTCAGCCGCGACAGGTCGTAGGGCTGGCCGGTCTTGGCGGCCATCAGCTTGGCGGTGCCGGGCATCAGCTGCATCAGCCCGCGCGCGCCGGCATGGCTGATCACCTTGGGATCGAATTCGCTCTCGCGCCGGGCGATCGCCAGCGCCAGCTCCGGCTCGACCGGCAGGTCGAGCTTCTCGAGACCGTTGGTCGGGAAATAGGCCGCGGGCCAGACCAGCCCGCGCATCGCCCCGGCCTTGGCGACCATCAGCGCAAGGTGCGGCCGCTCGCGGTCGATGGCGAAGCGCGCGAGCCGGGCAAGATCGTCGTTCGACAGGCTCTCGCCGAGATGCAGCAGGAAGCGCTCGCCCAGGTCGTCGGCCCCCGCGGCATAGAGCAGATCGGCCGCAAGGAAGACCGGCGCATGGGTGAAGGCCGCCCCCTCCCAGTGCGGCGGCAGGTCCTTGCCGGTCAGCACCGGGTCAAGCGCCTGGCCCAGCTTCTCGGCCGACAGCAGCCCGTAGAACGACGTCTGGTAGTTCGCGCCGAAGGCATAGGCCTGCCGGGCCGCCTCGGGGCGGCCCAGCGCCTCGAAGGCGCGGCCTTGCCAATAGCCGGCGCGCCCGAGGCTGATCGGCGAGGCGACGGCGGACTGGAAGCGGCCGAAATGCGCCAGCGCGGTCGCCGGGTCCTTCAGCCAGCGCAGCGCGATGTAGCCCGACAGCCATTCGAGGTCGGCATAGTCCGCGCCCTCGGTCAGGTGGTGGCTCGAGGCGATGCGATAGGCCATCTCGGGGTGGCCCAGCCGCATCTCGCGCCGGGCGAGGATCGCGCGCCACTCGGCCCATTTTTCGGGGTCGCCAAGGCTTTCGGCACTTCCCGAGCGTTCCAGCAGCAGGTCGCGCGCCCCGTCGTAGAGATCCTTCCAGATCCGCCAGCGGTAGCGGTCATAGGCCAGGCCGGCCGAGCCCGCCATGTAGTCGGGCACCGCCTCGATCCTGGCGTCGACCCCGGGCTCGCGCGCCTGCAGCGCGATCCGCGCCTCGGCCACGGCCTTGGTGCCGGGGGTGACGAGCGGCAACATCCGGCGCGCATCGTCGATCTCGCCCGCGTCCAGCATCGCCGCCATCCGCCCGCCGTGGTTGGGGGCGAGCGCGGTCGCGAACCGCTCGAGGAATTTCGACTGCTCCTCGGGGGCAAGGCTCATCGACCGCCAGGCGCGCACCGCCTCGCGATCGGCGGCGGCGGCATTGCCGGTCGCGGCCAGCGCCTCGGCCAGCCGCAACGAGCCGCGGCCGGTCTGCGGCGGATTGCCGTGGAAATAGGCGATCACCGTGGCGGGATCATCGTTCGCGGGAATCGCCGCCTCGCCCTGGCGCTGCAGCCAGGGCATGCCGGGCCAGTCGGGATGGCGGCCGATGAAGGCGAGGTAGTCGGGCAGCGTCGCGGTATTGCCCGGCGCGCGCAGCCGCAGCCATTCGAGGATGTCGCTTGCCAGCGGGCCCGCCGTGCGCGCCCGCCCCATCGCCACCGGCCAGTCGCCGCGGTTCGCCGCCTCGAGCGCCGCGGACAGCGCCGCCGGATCCTCGGCCGCGGCGGCGGGCCGGGGCGCGACCGCGGCAAGCGGCAGCGACAGGGTCAGCGTGGCAAGGGTCAGGGCAAGCAGCGGTCGGGCGAACATCGTTTCTCCGGAAGGGGCGGGAACGGCGGCGATCCTAGAGATGGTTGGCCCATGCTCAACACACAAACTTGGCAATTGGCGGGCGCGGCGGTAAGGATCGCCCCCGATTCAACCGGGTGCGGCACGACGGCCGCCCCTCATATCGGGAGCGTGTCATGTTCAAAGGGTCCATTCCAGCCCTGGTCACGCCGTTCAAGAAGGACGGCACCGTGGACTTCGACACGCTCAAGAAGCTGGTCGAATGGCATGTCGCGGAAGGGTCGAACGGCCTGGTGCCCGTCGGCACCACCGGCGAGAGCCCGACGCTGAGCCACGAAGAGCACGGCCAGGTCATCGCCGCCGTGGTCGAGGCCGCCGCCGGCCGCATCCCGGTGATCGCGGGCGCCGGCTCGAACGCGACCGACGAGGGCATCGGCCTGATCCGCCATGCCGAGGCGGTGGGCGCCGATGCCGCGCTGGTGGTGACGCCCTATTACAACAAGCCGACCCAGCGCGGCCTGATCGCGCATTTCACCGCGATGCACGACGCGTCGAGCCTGCCGATCGTGATCTACAACATTCCCGGCCGCTCGGTCGTCGACATGACGCCCGAGACGATGGGCGAACTGGCCAAGCTGCCGCGCATCGTCGGCGTGAAGGACGCGACCGGCAAGATCGAGCGCGTGAGCCAGCAGCGCGCCGCCTGCGGCGCCGAGTTCGTGCAGCTGTCGGGCGAGGACGCGACCGCGCTGGGGTTCAATGCCCATGGCGGCGTCGGCTGCATCTCGGTCACCGCGAACGTGGCGCCGCGGCTGTGCGCCGAGTTCCAGGCCGCGACCCTGGCGGGCGACTATGCCAAGGCGCTCGCGTATCAGGACCGGCTGATGCCGCTGCACGAGGCGATCTTCATCGAACCGGGGCTGGTCGGGGCGAAATACGGCCTGTCGAAGCTGGGCCTGTGCGCCGAGGACGTGCGCCTGCCGCTGACCGGGCTTCTGGACAGCACCAAGGCGCGCATGGATGCCGCGATGCGCCATGCCGGGCTGATCGACTGATCGATCCGGTCGATCGGTCCGCCGTGACCGATCGGCGAAGACGAAGGAACGGGCCGGCGGGGCATCTCCGCCGGCCCGTCCGCGTTCAGGCGCTCACTCCGCCGGGCGGGGTTGGCCCTGCGCATGGGGATGCGGATGGGCCAGGCCCGCCAGCTGCGCTTCCGCCGCCGGGTCGATGTCGAGCGGATCGGCGGCCATGCCGGCATCGGGGTCGTTCCACACCGACAGGTCCAGCTTGCCCTCGGTCTTCGACACGATGACCGAGACGACCGCGTCGCCGGTGATGTTCACCGCGGTGCGGATCATGTCCATCAGCCGGTCGACGCCGAGGATCAGCGCGATGCCCTCGATCGGCAGGCCGACCTGGTTGAGCACCATCGTCAGCATCACGAGGCCCACCCCCGGCACGCCCGCGGTGCCGATCGAGGCCAGCACCGCCATCGCGATCACCGTCAGGTAGCCCGCGATCCCGAGGTCGATGCCGTAGACATTGGCCAGGAACACCGTGGCCACGCCCTGCATGATCGCGGTGCCGTCCATGTTGATCGTCGCGCCGAAGGGCACGCTGAACGAGGCGACGCCGGTGTCGGCGCCCATCCGCTCGGTCACGCAGCGCAGCGTGACCGGGATCGTCGCGTTCGACGAGGCGGTCGAGAAGGCGAAGGCCTGCGCCGGCCGGATCTTGCGGATGAAGGTGAAGGGGTCGAGCCCTGAGAACACCTTGAGGAAGATCATCAGCGTGACGAACAGGTGCAGGAGCAGCGCGAAGACCAGCACGCCCACGTAGGAGATCACCGGCAGGAACAGCCCGATCCCCTGCTCGGTGAAGGTGCGGGTGATCAGGCAGAAGACCCCGATCGGCGCGAAGGACATGACGATCTGCACGACCTTCATCATCAGCTCGTTCATGAACTCGGCCGCGCGCACGAAGGGCGCCGACTCGGCCCCCATCATCAGCGTCGCGACGCCCAGCACGATGGTGTAGAAGATGATCTGCAGCATCTCGCCGCCGGCGAAGGCCGCGACCGGGTTCTTCGGCACGATCCCCGCGAAGGTGTCCCAGACCGACGGCGCCTCGCGCCCGGTGACGCCGGCGGTATCGACCCCCTCCATCACGAAGCCCTGCCCCGGCGCGACCACCAGCGCGATGCAGATCGCGACGGCGATGGCGACGGCGGTGGTCAGGATGTAAAGCCCGAAGGCCTTGCCGCCGACGCGGCCCAGGATGCGCACGTCGCCGATGCCGGCCACGCCGCAGATGAGCGAGAAGAACACCAGCGGCACCACCAGCATCGACAGCGCGTTGACGAACATCTGCCCGATCATCCGGAACAGCCCGCCGACGATGTGTGTGTTGATCCAGCCGATCTGAAGCGAATTGAGGATGACGCCGAGCACGAGCCCGGCCCCCATCCCGATCATGACCTTGGTGGTCAGCGACATCGAGCCGCTCCCTGTGCGGGTCTCGGACATGGCAGCCTCCATCTGTTGATGGAAACAATGGTGCCCCGGTTCCGGCCGCGGACCAGCCCGACAAAGGGTGCAGATGCATCATTCGCCCCCGTGTCCCGCCCCCGGCTGCCGCCGCGACAGGCGCGTTGCCGGCGAATTGGGCAAGCGGTGCACGCCATCGCGCCGCCCGCGCCGGTCCGGGTTCTGGACAGCGGCCGGCGGCTCGCCTATCTCTGGCCGATCATGAGCAAGCAGCACGACCCCAATTCGAAGATGATCGCCGAGAACCGGCGGGCCCGGTTCGACTACGCGATCGAGAGCGACCTCGAGGCGGGCATCGTGCTGCTCGGCTCCGAGGTCAAAAGCCTGCGCCGCGGCCAGTCGAACATCGCCGAGAGCTATGCCTCGGTCGAGGGGGGCGAGCTGTGGCTGATCAATTCCTACATCGCGCCCTACGAGCAGGCCGGGGTCTTCGGCCATGACGAGCGGCGACGGCGCAAGCTGCTGGTGTCGCGCAAGGAACTCAGCCGGCTGTGGAACGCGGTCGGGCGCGAGGGCATGACCCTGGTGCCGCTGGTGATGTATTTCAACGACCGCGGCGTGGCCAAGCTGAAGATCGGCGTGGCCAAGGGCAAGAAGGTCGCCGACAAGCGCGAGACCTCGGCCAAGCGCGACTGGGACCGCCAGAAGGCGCGGCTGCTGAAGCAGAACCTGTCCTGACCGGGCCGGTCCCGGTCGCCCGGCGCGGGACGCGCGCGATGTAGGGGGTCCGGGGGGAACCCTCCCCCCGGCCTTTGCGCCCTCGCCATCCGCCGGTCCCCCGGGCGCCGCCGAAGCTTGCCGCGCCCGGCGGCCCACGCTACAGGGTAACAAAGTTTCGCGGCGGACTTCCGGGAGGAACTGAATGGACGACCCGACGACCCTGGTCTCGACGGACTGGCTCGAGGCGCATCTGCGCGATCCCGACCTGCGCGTCCTCGACGCCTCGTGGTACCTGCCGGCGATGGCGCGCGACGCCCGGGCGGAATACGACGCCCGCCACATCCCCGGCGCCCGGTTCTTCGATCTCGACGAGATCTCCGACAGCCGGTCCGAGCTGCCGCACATGGCCCCGCCGATCGAGAAGTTCATGTCGCGGCTGCGCGCCATGGGCGTGGGCGACGGCCATCAGGTGGTGATCTACGACGGCGCCGGCATCTTCTCGGCGCCGCGGGTCTGGTGGACCTTCCGGCTGATGGGCAAGACCGATGTCGCGGTGCTCGACGGCGGGCTGCCGAAATGGCTGGCCGAGGGCCGTCCGACCGAGGACCTGCCGCCGCTGATCCGCGACCGCCACATGACGGTGCAGAAGCAGAACCAGCTGGTGAAGGACGTGACCCAGGTCGCCGCCGCCTCGAAGCTCGGCGATCACGAGATCATCGACGCCCGCGCCCCCGGCCGCTTCCGCGGCGAGGAGCCCGAGCCGCGCCCGGGCCTGCGCGCCGGCCACATCCCCGGTGCGAAGAACGTGCCGATCGGCACGCTGATGACCGCGGCCGGCACGCTGAAGCCGGCGGCCGAGCTGAAGGCGATCTTCGAGGCCGCGGGGGTCGATCTGTCCAAGCCCGCGATCACCTCCTGCGGCTCGGGCGTGACGGCGGCGGTGCTGTCGCTGGCGCTGCAGGTCATCGGCCACCGCGACCACTCGCTCTATGACGGCTCCTGGGCCGAGTGGGGCATGTACGACGACCTGAAGGTCGCGAAGGGCTGACATGACCGCGACCCCGCTGCTTTCGCGGCTGACGCCGCAGTCCCCGGACGCGATCCTGGCGATGATGGACATGTTCCGCGCCGACACCCGGCCCGGCAAGGTCGACC
Source organism: Frigidibacter sp. MR17.24 (assembly GCF_037095655.1). Lineage (NCBI taxonomy): Bacteria > Pseudomonadati > Pseudomonadota > Alphaproteobacteria > Rhodobacterales > Paracoccaceae > Frigidibacter > Frigidibacter sp. MR17.24. The sequence continues at coordinate 46,550 of NZ_JBAWKE010000008.1, read as the reverse complement.
TCGGCGTCGGGGTCTACCGCGACGCGTCGGGCCGCACGCCGGTGATGCGCGCGGTCAAGGCCGCCGAGCGGGCGATCTGGGAGGCGCAGGACACCAAGACCTACACCGCGCTGACCGGCGATCCCGCCTTCGGCCGGGCGATGGCCACGCTGATCCTGGGCCCCGGCCATGACGCCGGGCGGCTTGCCTTCGCCGGCTGCGTCGGGGGCACCGGCGCGGTGCACCAGGCGCTGGCGCTGGTGCGGATGGCCAACCCCGGAGCCACGGTGTGGATGCCGGACCCGACCTGGCCCAACCACCCCACGATCGTCGCGCATCTGGGCCTCAAGGCCCGCAGCTACCGCTATTTCGACGCCGCGACCCGCGGCCTCGACCGCGCGGGGCTGCTCGCCGACCTGGCGGCGGTGCCCGCGGGCGACGTGGTGCTGCTGCACGGCTGCTGCCACAATCCCACCGGCGCCAACCCGACCGCCGCCGACTGGCGCGACATCGCCGCCGCGCTCGAGACCTCGGGCGCCGCGGTGCTGATCGACCTCGCCTACCAGGGCTTCGGCGACGGGCTCGAGGCGGATGCCGCGGCGACGCGGATGCTGGCCGAGCGGCTGCCGCAGGTGCTGATCGCGGCCTCGTGCTCCAAGTCCTTCGGGCTCTACCGCGACCGGGCCGGCGTGCTGCTGGCGCTGGGGGCGGGCGGGGCGCAGGCGCGGGTGCTGCAGGACAACCTCACCCATCTCAACCGCCAGACCTACTCGTTCCCGCCCGACCACGGCGCGCGCATCGTCACCACCATCCTCGACGACGCCGCCCTGCGCGCCGACTGGGAGGACGAGCTGGCGGCGATGCGCGGCCAGATGCTGTCGATGCGCGAAGCGCTCGCGCGGGCGCTGCGCGACGGCAGCGGCTCGGACCGCTTCGGCTTCCTCGCCGAACATCGCGGCATGTTCTCGCGCCTCGGTGCCAGCCCGGCACAGGTCGCGCGCCTGCGCGAGGAGGCCGGGGTCTACATGATCGGCGACAGCCGGATGAACGTGGCGGGCCTCTCGCCCGAGAACGTGCCCGTGGTGGCGCGGGCGATCCTCGACATCGGCCTCTAGCCCCCTCGCGGGGCAAAGGCACCCGGGCGCAGGGGGGCACGGGGGGAGGCGCGCCTCCCCCCGTCCTTCCTCCAAAAGCGAAAAGGGCGGCACCGGGGTGCCGCCCTTTCCGTTTCACGTCCCTCGCGGGATCACGAGTGATAGGCGCTTTCGCCGTGCGACGAGAGGTCGAGACCCTGGCGCTCCTCGTCCGAGGTGACGCGCAGGCCGGTGATCGCCTTGGTGATGTACAGCAGGATCAGCGAGCCGATGCCGCACCACACGATGGTGACGAGGACCGCCTTGATCTGCGCCATGACCTGGGCGCCCATGGTGCCCGCCTCGACCACGAAGCCGGTGCCGCCGAGCGAGGGCGCACACAGGATGCCGGTGCCGATCGCGCCGACGATGCCGCCCACGCCGTGGACGCCGAAGACGTCGAGGCTGTCGTCATAGCCGAACTTCGACTTCACGGTGGTGACGAAGAAGTAGCAGACCACCGCGGCGACGATGCCCAGGATGATCGCGCCCACCGGGCCGGTGGTGCCGCAGGCCGGGGTGATGGCCACGAGGCCCGCGACCATGCCCGAGGCGGCGCCGAGGCCCGAGGCCTTGCCGCGGCTCAGGCCCTCGACGACGCACCAGGCGAGGATCGCGCCGGCGGTGGCCAGGAAGGTGTTGAGCATGGCGAGCGTCGCACCGGCGGTCGCTTCCAGGTTCGAGCCGGCGTTGAAGCCGAACCAGCCCACCCACAGCATCGCCGCGCCGACCATGGTCAGCGTCATCGAGTGCGGGGCCATCATGTCCTTGCCGAGGCCGAGGCGCGGGCCGAGGACGATCGAGGCCATCAGCGCGGCGATACCGGCGTTGATGTGCACCACGGTGCCGCCCGCGAAGTCGATCGCGCCCATGTTGAAGATCAGGCCGGCGCCGTCCCAGACCATGTGGGCGATCGGGAAGTAGCAGAAGGTGACCCAGAGCGCCGAGAACAGCAGCACGCCCGAGAACTTGATGCGTTCGGCGAAGGCGCCGACGATCAGCGCCGGGGTGATGGCGGCGAAGGTCATCTGGAAGGCGATGAAGACGTATTCCGGCAGGACGATCCCGTCCGAGAAGGTGGCCGCGGTCGAATCCAGCGTCACGCCCGCGAGGAACATCTTCGCCGTGCCGCCCCAGAACGGCGAGGTCGAGCCGCCGAAGGCGAACGAATAGCCGTAGACGCACCAGATCACCATGACCAGCGCGCCGACCACGGTGCACTGCATCAGCACCGACAGCATGTTCTTGGTGCGCACGAGGCCGCCGTAGAACAGCGCCAGGCCCGGGATCAGCATGAACAGCACGAGCAGCGACGACGTCATCATCCAGGCGACGTCGCCCTTGTCGATGACGTCGGCCGCGGCTTCGGCCGGAGCGGCATCCTGCGCCAGGGCAGGCAGGGCAGCCAGCGCCGTCAGCGCCGTCAGACCCGCGAGTTTGTTAAAGTTTGCCATGTTCTCTTCTTTCCCCTGTCCCGGATCTCAGAGCGCGTCGTCGTTCAGCTCGCCGGTGCGCACGCGCACGGCCTGCGCGACGTCGAGCACGAAGATCTTGCCGTCGCCGATCTTGTCGGTCTTTGCCGTCTTCTGGATCGTGTCGATCACCTGGTCGGCGAGGGCGTCGCTGACCACGATCTCGAGCTTCACCTTCGGCACGAAGTTCACCGCGTATTCGGCGCCGCGGTAGATCTCGGTGTGACCCGACTGCGAGCCGAAGCCCTTCACCTCGGTCACCATCATTCCCCGGACGCCGATCGCCGTAAGTGCTTCACGCACTTCCTCGAGCTTGAACGGCTTGATGGCTGCAATGATGAGTTTCACTTTGGATTCCTTCCTCTGGCAGCGCCCTGTCGAGAGGCCCGATTTCAGGCGTCGGCCCGTCCCACGCTGGGCAGATGGCCGGTTTCACGGCGGCGTTACAAGGCAGAGCGGCAAGGCGCCGCCCCATCCCCGGGCGAGTTTCGCACAATAATTGCACAAATGACACAGGTTGCTTATTTAACAGGCAAACGGCAAACCGAATCGTGAAGTCAAAATGACTGACTTTGCGCCTGCGGCAAGCTATGGTCCGCCGAACACCGACACCGGGGGACCGTCTGGCGACAGGCGGCGGAAAACCGGGCAAAGACTGGCATAACTTACGAGCGGGCTTGCATAAAATGACTGGAAACGGCGGAAGACGACCCCCGCTGGTCGCCGATCGGCGCTATCAGCCATCCACGCGCGACGCCAAGTCGCGCAGCACCCGCCAGACGGGAACCGGCGGCGGATCGGGCGGCGGCCAGGGTGGCGGCCAGGGCGGGGGCCGCCGCGGCGGCCCGCCCAAAACGCCCAAACGCGCGCCACGGCGCCGCCGCAACCCGATCGCCGCCCTGGTCGTCGCCATCGTCGGCGGCATCTGGCGGACGGTCTTCACGCTTGGCGCCACCGTCGCGGTCGCCGGGGCGCTGGTGCTGGGGGCGGCGGTGCTGCACTTCTACAGCCAGCTGCCTCCGGTCGAGAAGCTGCTCGACGCGCGCACCCGCGGCTCGGTCACCATGCTCGACGACAATGCCCAGGTCTTCGCCTGGCGCGGCGAGACCTTCGGCGGCGAGATCACTGCCAAGACCGTCTCGCCCTATCTCAAGAACGCCATCGTCGCGACCGAGGACCGCCGCTTCTACCAGCACCTCGGGATCAGCCCGCGCGGCATCGCCTCGGCGATCAAGATCAACCTCAGCGAGGGGCGCGGGGCGCTGTCGGGCAACGGCGGGTCGACCATCACGCAGCAGGTGGCCAAGCTGCTGTGCCTTGGCGTCGAATACGATCCGGCCGAATGGAAGAACGAGGCCTCGTACGAGGCCGACTGCCGCGTCGGCTCGGTCTGGCGCAAGCTGAAGGAAGTGCCCTACGCCTTCGCCATGGAGGCGAAGTACGGCAAGGATAACATCCTGACCATCTACCTCAACCGCGCCTATCTCGGCGCGGGCACCCGCGGGTTCGAGGCCGCCTCGCAGCGCTATTTCGGCAAGTCGGCCGCGAATGTGACCCCGGCCGAGGCGGCGATGCTGGCGGGCCTGCTGAAGGCGCCGTCGCGCTATGCGCCGACCGCGAACCTCGAGCGGTCGCAGGAACGCGCGTCGCTGATCATCGGGCTGATGGAGGAGCAGGGCTATCTGACCCGCGCCGAGGCCGACGAGGCCCGCGCCCATCCCGCCGAGCTGTCCGACAGCGCCCGGCAGGAAACGGGCGGCTATTTCGCCGACTGGGTGATGGAATCGGGTCCCGACTTCCTGACCCGCGACACGACCGAGGACGTGGTGATCCGCACCACCTTCGACCAGCGCATCCAGGCCGCGGCCGAGGGCGCGGTGCACGACGTGTTCGAAAGCAAGCTCAAGTCCGGCTCGAAGGCGCAGGCGGCGGTGGTGGTGATGTCGGCGGACGGCGCGGTGCGCGCGATGGTCGGCGGCACCAAGACCGGCGTGCAGGGCGCGTTCAACCGCGCGACCATGGCGCGGCGGCAGACCGGCTCGACCTTCAAGCCCTTCGTCTATGCCGCGGCGCTGGACGAGAACTATCCGCCGTCGTCGATCGTGCAGGACGCGCCGCTGACGATCAACGTGCCCGGATCGGGCCCCTGGTCGCCGCAGAACTACGAGAAGGGCGTCTATCGCGGGCCGATCACGATGATGACGGCGCTGGCGAATTCGGTGAACACCTCGACGATCCGGGTGCAGGAGGCGGTGGGCCGCGAGAACGTGCGCCGCATCGCCGAGGGCTTCGGCTTTGCCCATGACCTTGCCGACGGGCCGGCGCTGGCGCTTGGCGTGTCGGAATCGACGCTGATCGAGATGACGGGGGCCTATGCTGGCTTTCTCAACGGCGGCTCGTCGGTGCGGCCCTACGGCATCGAGAGCCTGAGCCTGAAGAACGAGTCCGAGCCGCTGATGGGCAAGGATGGCGGCATGGGCGAGCGGGTGATCTCGGAGACCGCGGCGCGCCAGCTGGTCTACATGATGACGCGGGTGATCAAGGAGGGCTCGGGCCGGCGCGCCGACCTGGGCGACCGCCCGGCCGCGGGCAAGACCGGCACCACCCAGGCCGCGCGCGATGCCTGGTTCATCGGCTTCACCGCCGATTACGTCGCCGGAGTCTGGATGGGCTATGACGACAACACGCCCCTGTCGGGCGTGACCGGCGGCGGGCTGCCGGCCGAGATCTGGCACGAGGTCATGACCCGGGTCGAGAAGGGCCTGCCGATCCGCGACCTGCCGATGGACGCGCCGACCGAGTTCTACGGGCAGGTGCCCGCGAACCAGGGCGGCACCGGCCCGGTGCCGGGGCAGCCGGACTTCCCCTATCAGGGCGAGACCAGCAGCGCCGAGAGCGGCAACGTGGCCGAGCGGGTGCTGAACGACGTGCTGGGCGCGATCCTCGGGCGGCGCTGAGGCGTCGGGCGCGGCCGAGGGCGCGGCCCCCGGCGCGATGTTTTCACCGGTGCCAGAGGGCGATCAGAGGTCGCGGCCGAGGTAGACCACCCCCGCGAGCGGGTTGTGGTAATAGGCCGGGATCTCGGTGAAGCCCTGCGCGCGATAGAGCGCGAGCGCCGGCGTCATCGTCGAGAGCGTGTCGAGCACCATCCGGCGATAGCCGAGCCCGCGCGCCTCGGCCACGAGGCGCTCGACCAGGGCGCGGCCAAGGCCCCGGCCCCGCGCGGCGGGCCCGAGGTAGAGGCGCTTCATCTCGCAGGTGGCCGGCCCGTCGGGCAGCGGCAGCGGGCGCAGGGCGATGCAGCCGATCGCCTGCGGGGGCGCGCCGCTTTCGGCCAGCAGGACCGCGCCGCCGGGCGGGGCGTATTTGCCGGGCAGCGCCGCCAGTTCGGCCGCGAAGTCCTGAAAACCGAGATCGATGCCCAAGCCCTGCGCATAGGCAGTGAAAAGCCCGCGCACCGCCCCGAGATCCCCGGGGAAGCACGCGGGCCGGATCGTCATCGGCGCCGTGTCAGGCAAGCGACGGCAGGTCCTTGATCAGCTGGTCGAGATTGCCGCGGCGCTGGTCCAGCAGCGCGCCGATCTCGGTCCGCTCGGTGGCGAGCATGTTCACGCCCTCGATGATCACGTTGAAGAACAGGTTGCGGCCCGAGCGGTCCGACACCTGCCAGCGCACGTCGATCGGCGCCTGGCCGCGGACGCGGGCGGTCGACTGCACCTCGTAGAAGGTCTTCACCGCGCGCGCGTCGCTGACCTGGATGTCGGTGCCGCGGAAGTCGCGGAACCGGCGGCCGTACTTGCGGGCGATATAGGTCTGGAAGGCCTTGGCGAAGGCCTGCAGCTGGCCGGGGCTGGCCTGCCGCGCCGCCACGCCCAGCGCGCTTTGCGAGATGATCGAGACATCGGCATAGCGCGAGAAGATCTGCTCGAAGCTCGCGTAGAGCTGCGAGTCGGAGCCGCCGCCGTTGATGCTCTTGTTGATGTCGGCGACCAGCGAGTTCACGAGCGAGCGCGCCTCGTCGGTGGTCAGAGCGAAGGCGCCCTTCGCCGAGAGCGTCAGCGACGCCACCGCGCCGCCGGCCACGAGGGCCAGCGCGCCGCGCCGGTTCAGTTCAGTTGCCATAGGGGTCCTCATAGGGGTCGTAGGCGTCTTGGTCCTTGCCGGCGGCCTGACCGAGATCGAAGCGCCGGTTCTGAAGGTAAAGCAGGCGCGCCTGGGCGTAGCTGTCCGCACTGCTGTACAGCACGTCGTCGGCGGTTCCGCGATATTCATAACGATAGTTCACGTTGTCCGCGACGCGAGAGCCGATCACGTAGTTCTGTTCGGGATCCTGCAGCGAGTTGAACGGATCGAGAGCGGCATCGACCAGCTTGCCGGTCGCGTCGCGCACGGTCGAGGGGCCGAAGACCGGCAGCTCGACATAGGCGCCCTCGGTGGCGCCCCAGGTGTGCAGGGTCTGGCCGAAATCGGCCTCGCGCTCCTCGAGGCCCATGTCCGAGGCGACGTCGATCAGGCCGCCGATCCCGAAGGTCGTGTTCACGAGGAAGCGCATGACGTTCGCGCCGGTATCCTCGCCCCGGCCCTGCAGGGCGGCGTTGAGGATCGCCGAGGGCATCCCGAGGTTGCCCGCGAAATTCGACACGCCGGTGCGCACCGGATGCGGCACCACGGTGCCGTAGCCCATCGCCGCCGGGCGCAGGACGACGCGGTCGAGCCCCTTGTTCACGGCATGTGTGGCACGGTTCACGGGCTCGATCGGATCATAGACGCCGTCGGGGCGCTTGGTGCCGTCGGCGCAGGCCGACAGGGCGAGCGTGGCACCGAGCACGGCGGCGAGGGGGAGACGGGAGGAGCGGGACTTGAGCATCTGCACAACCACTTTCAACTGTTGCCCCACCCCATACGGGATAAAGCCGCCAAGGGAAACCGCGCCGTTCAGTTCGGGCCCCGGCATTGCGTGCTTCCGGCAACAATACGCGGCGCGAACGAAACCGGTTCCATCGCCGGCGGGCGGGCGGGCGGCCACCGGCGCCAAGGCGCCTGCGGGCCGGGCCGGCGCGCCGGTCGCCGGGTTGATCGCAGGGTTGATCGGCCAGCAAGTCTTACGGTGGGGATAACGGCGGATCCGGGCCCGGGGCCCGGCGTGTCGCCGCCGCGGGGCCGCGGGACGCCGGGGCCGGTCGTGGCTGATGCCCCGGCTTGAAGCGCCGAAGGGCGGCCCAAGGACGGCTGCGGGGCGCTTTCGGGCTTTCCCCGGCGTCGCGGCGCCGTTAGCTTCCCCGCCGACGCCGCGAGGCCCCCGCCCGCGCACGAGGACCGACGAAGGAGACCATCATGTCCGGGACCATCGACAGCCGCCTTTCCGCCCTGGGGATCGAGCTTCCCGAGGCGCCGATGCCGGCCGCCAACTACGTGCCCTACGTGATCTCGGGCAAGATGCTGTATGTTTCCGGCCAGATCAGCCAGGGCCCGGACGGGCTGATCACCGGCAAGGTCGGCGATGCGCTCGACACCGCCGCCGGCGCCGAGGCCGCGCGCCGCTGCGCGCTGTCGCTGATCGCCCAGGCCCGCGCCGCCTGCGGTGGCGATCTCGACCGGATCGCGCGGGTGGTGAAGCTGGTGGGCTTCGTAAACTCGACCCCCGACTTCATCGACCAGCCGGTCGTGGTCAACGGCGCCTCGGACCTGTTCGTCGAGATCTTCGGCGATGCCGGCCGCCACGCGCGCTCGGCCGTCTCGGCGGGCTCGCTGCCGCGCGGCGTCGCGGTCGAGATCGAAGCGATCTTCGAACTGGCCTGATCGCGATGCCGGCCGCCCTGCACCCCGATTTCCTGCGCCTGCCGGTCGCGCATCGTGCCTGGCACGACCGCGCCGCCGGGCGGCCCGAGAACTCGCGGGCCGCGATCCGGGCGGCGGTCGCGGCCGGCTATGCGATCGAGATCGACCTGCAGCCCTCGGCCGAGAACCGGCCGATGGTGTTCCACGACTATGACCTCAAGCGCCTGACCGGGCGGCCGGGCAAGATCAACGCCTTCACCGCGGACGAGCTTGCGGCGACGCGGCTGATCGATGCCGAGGACGGCATCCCGAGCTTTGCCGAGGTGCTGGAGATCGTCGCGGGCCGGGTGCCGCTGCTGGTCGAGATCAAGGACCAGGACGGCGCGATGGGGCCCGACACCCGCGGCTTCGAGGCCGAGGTCGCCGCCGCCCTTGGCACCTATGCCGGGCCGCTGGCCGTGATGTCGTTCAACCCGCACGCGGTCGCGGCCTTCCATGCCGCGCGCCCCGACATCGCCGTCGGCCTCACCACCTCGTCCTACCGGCCCACGGACTGGGTGTTCCTGCCCGCCGCCGCCTGCGACGCGCTGCGCGAGATCGCCGATTACGACCGCGTCGGCGCCAGCTTCATCAGCCACGAGCATGACGACCTCGCCCGCCCGCGCGTGGCCGAGCTGAAGGCCGCCGGCGCCGGCATCCTGTGTTGGACGATCCGCTCGACCGAGGCCGAGGCCGCGGCGCGCATGGTGGCGCACAATGTCACCTTCGAAGGCTACCGGGCGCTGATCCCCGGCTGATCCGCCCCCCCTTTTTCCACGGAGACCGTGCCCCCATCATGGCCGTCACCCTGACCTCGCTGTCCCAGATCGCCGCGCTGGGCTTCGACGACATCATCGACGTCCGCGCGCCCTCGGAATTCGCCGAGGATCACGTGCCGGGCGCGATCAGCCTGCCCGTGCTCGACGACGAGGAGCGGGCGCGGGTCGGCACGATCTACAAGCAGGTGTCGCCATTCGACGCGCGCAAGCTGGGCGCGGCGCTGGTGGCGCGCAACGCCGCCGATCACATCGCGGGCCCGCTTGCCGACCGCGACGGCGCCTGGCGCCCGCTGGTCTACTGCTGGCGCGGCGGCCAGCGCTCGGGGTCCTTCGCGACGATCCTCGGGCAGATCGGCTGGCGGGTCGAGACGGTGGCCGGCGGCTACAAGGCGTTCCGGCAGCTGGTGGTGCAGGCGCTCTACGACGCGCCGTTCCCCTGCCCGGTCGTGGTGCTGGACGGCAACACCGGATCGGCCAAGACCGAGGTGCTGAACCTGCTGCCGGCCCGCGGCGTGCAGGTGCTGGACCTCGAGGGGATGGCCAATCACCGCGGCTCGCTGTTCGGGGCGATGGGGCCGCAGCCGGCGCAGAAGGGGTTCGAGACCCGGCTGGCGATGGCGATCGCCGCGCTCGACCCGACGCGGCCGGTCGTCGTCGAGGCGGAAAGCGCCAAGGTCGGCCAGTGCCGGCTGCCGCCGCGGCTGTGGCGCGCGATGCAGGAGGCGCCACGCATCGCGCTGGCCGCGCCGCGGGCCGCCCGGGCCGAGTATCTCGCGCGGGCCTATGCCGACGTGACCGCCGACCGCGCGCGCCTGGCCGCGACGCTCGAGGCGCTGCGCCCCTGGCACGCGGGCGAGATCATCGAGGACTGGCTGCGGCTGGCCGAGGCGGGCGACTTCGTGCCGCTCGCCGATCAGCTGATGGACCTGCACTACGATCCGCGCTACGCCCGCCACCGAAGCCGGTTCGAGGTCGGGGTGACCGAGGTGCCGGCCCCCGATCTCGCGCCCGGGGCCCTGCCGGGCCTGGCCGACCGCGTGGCCGGGATCGTTCACGCACTGGCCCTGGCCGAAGGAGACACGCCGTGACCGACACATCCACCGAGCCGCGGCTGACCTCGCTGTCGCATGGCGGCGGCTGCGGCTGCAAGATCGCGCCCGGGGTGCTGTCGAAGCTGCTGCGCGGCACCGGCGGCTTCCCGGTGCCCGAGGCGCTGATCGTCGGCATCGAGACCTCGGACGATGCCGCGGTCTACAAGCTGAACGAGACCCAGGCCCTGGTCGCCACCACCGACTTCTTCATGCCGATCGTCGACGTCCCGCGCGATTTCGGCCGCATCGCGGCGACCAACGCGATTTCGGACGTCTACGCGATGGGCGCGACGCCGATCCTGGCGCTGGCGGTCGTGGGCATGCCGATCAACGTGCTCAGCCACGAGACGATCAGCGAGATCCTCGCCGGGGGCGGCGATGCCTGTGCCGCGGCCGGGATCCCGATCGCGGGCGGGCACACGATCGACAGCGTCGAGCCGATCTATGGGCTGGTCGTGCTGGGCGTGGTCGACCCGAAGCTGGTGAAGAAGAATGCCGAGGCGCAGCCGGGCGACAGGCTGGTGCTGGGCAAGCCGCTGGGCGTCGGCGTGATGTCGGCGGCGCTGAAGAAGGGCGTGCTGGACGCCGCGGGCTATGAGGCGATGGTCGCCTCGATGACGCGGCTGAACGCGGCGGGGCCCGAGCTTGCGGCGCTGGCGGGGGTGCATGCGATCACCGACGTGACCGGCTTCGGCCTTGCGGGCCACGCGCTCGAGATGGCGCGGGGCGCGGGCTGCCGGCTGGAGATCGACTGGGCGCGGGTGCCGCTGCTGCCGGGCGCGCTGGACCTGGCGCGGGCCGGTGTCGTCACCGGCGCCTCGGCGCGCAACTGGATGGGCTACGGCGCCGACGTGGCGCTGCCGCACGGCGTGCCGGGCGAGGTGCAGTCGCTGCTGTCGGACCCGCAGACCTCGGGCGGGCTGCTGGTCGCCTGCGCCCCCGAGGCCGAGGCCGAGGTGCTGGAGGCGTTCCGCCGCCACGGCTTCGCCGAGGCCGCCAGCATCGGCCGCGTCGGCGACCGGGTGCCCTTCCCCAGCCTCGCGCTGGTCTGACGCCTCAGGCGCCGTGGCCGATGTCGCCCTTGGCGACGGCCACGGATTTCAGCACCGCGTGGCACGGGGTCCCGGGCGCAAGGGCCAGCGCCTCGACCGAGCGGCGGGTGACGCGGGCGAGGATCCGGTCCTGGCCGACCGCAAGCCGGACCAGCGCGCCCGGCCCCTCGCCCAGCCGCACCGCCTCGACCACCGCCGGCAGCACGTTCAGCGCCGAGATGTCCTGCGGCGGCGCGCGCGCGATCATCACGTCCTCGGCATGGATGCGCACCCTGACCTGCGTGCCCGGCGCCGCGGCGACATGCGGCAGGATCAGCCGCCCGCCCGACCACGCAAGCTGCGTCAGCCCGTCGGCGTCGTGCGCAAGGATCCGCGCCTCGATCACCGCGCCAAGCTCGCGCAGGCCCAGCACCGCCCCGGCGGCGGGGTCGGACAGCACCTCGGCCACCGGACCTGCGGCGGCGACGCGGCCCCGGTCCAGCACGACGACGGTCGTGGCCAGGCGCGCGACCTCGGACGCGGCATGGGTGACGTACAGGATCGGCAGCCGCGTCTCGTCGCGCAGCCGCTCGAGATAGGGCAGGATCTCGTCCTTGCGGGCCTGGTCGAGCGCGGCGAGCGGCTCGTCCATCAGCAGCAGCTCGGGCCCCGACAACAGCGCCCGCCCCAGCGCCACGCGCTGCTTCTCGCCGCCCGAAAGACCGGCGGTCGGGCGGTGCATCAGCGCGCCGATTCCCAGCATCTCGACCACGGGGCCGATCTCGGCCGTGGCGCGGGCCCCGGCGAACCAGCGGCCGTAAAGCAGGTTCTGGCGCACGCTCAGGTGCGGGAACAGCCGGCCGTCCTGAAAGACATAGCCGATGCGGCGGCGGTGCGGCGGCAGGAAGGTGCGCCCCTCGGACAGCACCCGGTCGCCCAGCGCGATGCGGCCGCGGTCGGGGCGCAAGAGCCCCGCGACCGCCTGCACCACGGTCGTCTTCCCCGCGCCCGACCGCCCGAACAGCGCCGTGACCCCCTGCGGCGCCGCGAAGGCGACGTCGAGGTCGAAGCCGGGCCGCGCGAGGCGGATCGCCACCGACAGCGTCATCTGCCCGCGATCCTGCGCGCGACCCGGCGGCCGATCCATTCCGACAGCGCCAGCGCCGCCATCGCCAGCCCGACCGAGATCAGCACCAGCCGCCCGGCCCGCGTTTCGGCCCCCGGGACCTGAAGCAGCGCGTAGATCGCCGAGGGCAGCGTCTGGGTCTGGCCGGGGATGTTGGACACGAAGGTGATGGTGGCGCCGAACTCGCCCATCGCCTTGGCGAAGGCAAGGATCGCGCCGGCGATGATCCCGGGCAGGATCAGCGGCAGGGTCACGGTGAGGAAGACCCACATCCGCGAGGCGCCGAGGGTGGCGGCCGCCTGCTCGACCCCCTCGTCCACCGCGTCGAACGCGAGCCGGATCGCGCGGACCATCAGCGGGAAGGCCATGACCGCGGCGGCCAGCGCCGCTCCGGTCCAGCGGAAGGCGAGCACGAGCCCGAACCAGTCGTCCAGCAGCGCGCCGACGGGGCCGCGGCGGCCGAAGGTCAGCAGCAGCAGGTAGCCCGTGACCACCGGCGGCAGCACCAGCGGCAGGTGCACCAGCCCGTTCAGCAGCCCGTGCCCCCAGAACCGCCGCCGCGCCAGCAGCCAGGCCGCGGCCACGCCGAGGGGCAGGCTCGCGGCGACCGCCACGGCCGAGACCTGCAGGCTCAGGATCACCGCCTGCCATTCATCGGGCGTCAGCCAGTCCGTCATGCTGCGCGGCAGGATGCCCTATCGGCCGAAGACGGTGAAGCCCTGCGCTTCGAAGGCGGCCTTCGCCTCGGGGCCCGACAGGGCCTCGAGGAAGGCCGCCGCCTCGGGCCTGGCGTCCCGGGTCAGCGCGGCGGGGTAGATGATCGGCGGGTGGCTGTCGGCCGGGAAGGTGCCGACGACCGAGACGCCGCGGTCGGCCGCCGCGTCGGTGGCATAGACGATGCCATAGGGCGCCTCGCCGGTCGAGACGAGCGCGAGCGCCGCGCGGACGTTGTCGGCCTGCGCCACCGCGGGCGCGACCGCGTCCCACAGGCCCAGGTGGGTCAGCGCCGCCTTGCCGTACTGGCCCGCCGGCACGCTGTCGACCAGCGCCATCGCCAGCCTGCCTCCGTCCAGCAGCGCCGGCAGGTCGGCCTGCGGCCCGATCGCCACCGGGGCCGCCGCGGGGTCGTGCGCGATCAGCACCAGCGTGTTGCCCAGAAGCTCGCGCCGGGTGCCGTCCCGGACCATGCCCGCATCCGCGACCGCGTCCATCCAGTCGACCGAGGCCGAGATGAACACGTCCGCCGGCGCCCCCGCCTCGATCTGCTTGGCGAGCTGGGAGGACCCCGCGTAGCTGATCGAGAGCGTGTCGCCGGTGCCCGCCTCGTAGGTGCCGGCGAAATCGTCGAGCGCGGTCTTCAGGCTGGCCGCCGCGAAGACGGTGATCTCGGCGGCGTGAAGGGGCGCTGCGGCAAGCGAGACGGCCGAGGCGAGGAGCAGTGCGCGCAGCATGGGGAGGGCCCTTTCGTTATGTACCACTGGAAATAACCAGCCGCGCCGCGCGAGGGCAAGTGTTATTTCCCGCCGGACATAACGAAACCGCCGCCGGACGGATCCGGCGGCGGCTCGCGAGCGGTGTGGCGGGGGCCCCTCGGGGAAGCGCGGGCCCCGGCGCCCTCACCACTTGTAGGTGACGCGGGCGGTGACCGTGCGCCCCTCGCCGTAGAAGCAGCCGAAGGTGCCGCAGTTGGCGACGTAGACCTCGTCGGTCAGGTTCGAGAGGTTGAGCGAGGCGCTGTAGGCGCCGCGCTCGTACCGCGCGCCAAGATCGACGAGGGTGACGGCGTCGAGGTCGTAGGTGTTGGCTAGGTCGCCCTTGCGCGCACCGATGTAGCGCACCCCGCCGCCGAGGCTGACGCCGTTGCCGAGGTCATGGTCCAGCCACAGGCTCGCCAGCCGTTCCGGCGCATTCGGCATCTCGAGCCCGTCGGTGGTGCCGCCGACCTGCTCGGTGTCGTTCCAGGACAGGCCCGCGCGCAGGCTCCAGTCCGGGGTCAGCTCTGCCGTGGCCTCGAGTTCGAGGCCGCGCGAGGTCACCTCGCCGATCTGGCGGCTGAGGCCGTTGCCAAGCGCCACGGTCACGTTTTCCTGCCGCAGGTCGTAGATCGCGGCGGTGAACAGCGCGGCCATGCCCGCGGGCTGGTACTTCACCCCCAGCTCCCACTGCCGGGCGGTCAGCGGGTCGAGCGTGTCGCCATCCTCGTCGGTGCCGATCTCGGGGTCGAACGAGGTCGCGTAGCTGACATAGGGCATCACCCCGCCCGCGAACTGATAGCCAAGGCCGGCGCGCCCGGTCAGCGCGCTGTCGCTCTGGTCGATCGTGCCGTCGCCGGCGAAGTTGGTGTAGGTGTCGCCGGTCTGTTCGGTCCAGTCCTGCCGCAGCGCGACGCTGCCGCGCCAGTTGCCGATCTCGAACTCGTCCTGGGCATAGAGGCCGACCTGCGTCTGCTCGACCGAGGTGATCGAGGTGTACCAGGCGCTGCCGGTCGGAATGTCGCCGTAATCCGGGTTTCGCCAGTCAAGCGGCGTGCCGTAGAAGAATTCCGTGGTCGTATCGGCTTCGTACCGGCGCAAATCCAGGCCGAACAGCAGCCGGTGGGTGACGGCGCCGGTGGTGACCACGCCGGCAAGCCGGGTGTCGAGGTTGAGGCCGGTGGTGTCCTCGTCCTGGGCATTTGCGCCGCGCAGGATCTGGCTGCCGTCTGCGCTGAGCCCCGAGACATAGGTGCCGGTGTAGTCCCAGTCGAACGCCTCGTAGCGCACACCCTGGCTGAGCGTCCAGCCGGTGTCGAGCTCGTGGCTGATCTCGACGCCGGTGTTCCACATCCGCCGGTCGGACCGGTCCCAGTCCTCCTCGCCGGTCTGCAGCTCTCGCAGGGTGCGGCCGCTCGCGGTTTCGGTCAGGGCATAGGGCACGCCGGTCGGCGAGATCGGGCTGTCCTGGGTATAGGAGGCGATCACGTCGATGGTGGTGAAGGCGTCCGGGCGCCAGCGCAGGGCGCCCGCGAGATAGCCGCGCTCGTTGCCCAGCTCATCGATCTGGGTGTGGCTGTCGCGGCCGATGCCGGTCAGCCGGAAGGCGAGGTCGTCCGAGGCGGCGCGGTTCACGTCGAAGAAGGCCTGCGACGAGTCGTTGCTGTCGAAGCCGAGGCCGACCTCGCCGAAGTCGACGTCCTGCGCGCGCTTCGAGACCTGGTTGATGATCCCCGCCGGGCTGCCCGCGCCGTACAGCGACGAGCTTGGGCCCTTCAGCACCTCGACCTGCTGCAGGCCATAGGTCTCGTAGGCCGGCGCGCCCATGTAGCGCAGCTGGCGCAGGCCGTTGACATATTGCGCCCCGCGCGCCTCGAAGCCGCGGATCGTCGGGCTGTCGAAGCGGGGATCGGCGCCAAAGGGTTCGCCCACCACGCCGGCGGTATAGGACAGCGCCCGCCCCAGCGTCTCGGCGCCCTGGTCGCGGATCTGGTCGGTGGTGATGACCGAGACCGACTGCTGCATCCCGGCCACCGGGGTCGAGGACTTGGTCGCGCCCTGGCTGTAGGGGCCGACATAGCCCTCGGCGGCGACGGTGCTGTCGGGGGTGGCGGTCAGGGTGATCGTGTCCAGCACCAGCTCGTCCCCCGCCTGCCGGTCCTGGGCTTGGGCCGGAACCGGGGCAAGGGGCAGGCTGCAGGCGCCCAGCATCAGAAGGGCGGTGCGCGAAAGGGTCATCGGGGCCTCGGGGATACGCGGTTTCGGGGTGCCGCGAGTAATCGAGTGAAACAGTAGGATATGTCAATTCCGCGCGCGCAATTACCTTACGAAAACGATAGGGAATCGCTGTGTTGTGGCTTTCGGGTCGCTGTCAGCGACCGCCGCCGGGATGATCGAAGGCGGCCGAGCCGGTGACGAAGCGCTCGGCATGGTCCGAAAACAGCTTCAGCCGGGCCGGGATCCGGTCGAGCGGCGGGTAGTAGAGCGTCAGCCAAAGTTCGGGCGCCGACCAGTCGGGCAGCACCTGCTCCAGCCGCCCGGCGCGCAGGTCGGCCTCGACCATGAAGCGCGGCAGCAGCACCACCCCCTGCCCCGCCCGCGCCAGCCCCGCCATCAGCGCCGCGCTGTTGGCCGCGAACTCGGCCCCGGCGCGGTGGCGCTGGGTCTCGCCGTCACGGGTCAGCTCCCAGGTCTCGGCCCGGGCGAGCACGTCATGGGCGATGCAGTCGTGGCGCCCGAGATCCGCGGGGGTCCGGGGGCGGCCGCGCGCGGCCAGGTAGCCGGGCGCCGCCGCCAGCACCCGGTCGATGCGGCAGATCTTGCGCCAGATCCCCGAGACCTCGCGCGGCGCGCGCGAGATGCGGATCGCCACGTCGAAGCTGTCGTCGACACTGTCGACGAAGCTGTCGGACAGCACGATCGAGAAGCTCACCTGCGGGTGGGTGACGCGGAAGGCCGCGATCAGCGCCGGCAGCGTCTCGGCGCCGAAGGTGATCGGCGCGTTCAGCCGGATCAGCCCCGCGGTGTCGCCGTGGCGCTCGCGCAGCGCCTCGGTCGCGCGGCCGAGATCGGCGATCAGCGGGTCGACCCGGGCGGCATAATCGGCCCCAGCGGGCGTCAGCGACACCCGCCGCGTGGTGCGGATGAACAGCTGCACCCCCAGCCGCGCCTCGAGCGCCGCGACCGCGCGCGTGACCGAGGGCGGCGGCAGGCCCAGCGCCCGCGCGGCGCCGACGAAGCTTTGCTCCTGCGCCACCGCCAGGAAGACGCGCAGCTCCTCGATCTCGCCCATGTGTGCCCCCGCGGCCCGGCCCCGGCGCCGTCCGCCGCGCCGCGCGGCCGGAGATTACCCATGCAAAGTGAAATGGTGAATGACAATTTATGCCCATTCACGGGAATGCCGGGACGACCCATCTTGCAGTCAACGGATTTCAGGAGAGCTGCGATGACCCTTCCGATCAACGGCCTTCACCATGTCACCTCGCTGGCCTCGGACGCGCGCGCCAACAACGCGTTCTTCACCGGCACCCTCGGCCTGCGGCGGGTGAAGAAGACGGTGAACTTCGACGCCCCCGACGTCTACCACCTGTATTACGGCGATGGCGCCGGCACGCCGGGCAGCGTGATGACCTATTTCCCCTTCCCGCACATCGCCCGCGGCCGCGCCGGCACCGGCGAGGTCGGCGAAACGGTCTTCGCCGTGCCCGAGGGCAGCCTGGGCTTCTGGCAGGACCGGCTGGGCGCCGTCGACGGCCAGCTGGCGACCCGCTTCGGCGAGACGCACCTGCGCTTCGCCGGCCCCGATGGCGACCGGTTCGCGCTGGTGGAAAGCGCGGGCGACGGGCGCCGCGGCTGGACCGCCGACGTGCCGGCCGACGCGGCGGTGCTGGGGTTCAAGGGCGCCGCGCTGCGGCTGCGCGACGGCGGCGCGACGGGCGAGCTGCTGCGGTTCATGGGCTACGAGGTCGAGGCGACCGAGGGCGCCGTCACCCGCTACCGGGTGCCCGGCGGCAATGGCGCCGACGTGATCGACATCGAGGTGCTGCCCGGCGCGGCGCAGGCCCGGCAGGGTGGCGGCTCGGTGCATCACATCGCCTTCTCGGTGCCGGACCGCGCCGCGCAGGACGTGGTGCGCAAGGCGATCGCCGACACCGGCTATCAGGTCACGCCGCCGATCGACCGCGACTATTTCTGGGCGGTCTACTTCCGGACCCCCGGTGGCGTGCTGTTCGAGGTCGCGACCGACGCGCCGGGCTTCGACCGCGACGAGGCCCCCGCCCACTTGGGCGAGGCGCTGAAACTGCCGCGCCAGCACGAACATCTGCGCGCGGCGCTGGAAACCCACCTGCAACCGATCGAGGCCTGACATGCACGCGCTGGTCACCCCGGGAGGCCCGCTGATCTTCGCCTTCCACGGCACCGGCGGCGACGAACACCAGTTCGCCCCGCTGGTGCGCCGGCTCTGGCCCGGCGCCGGGCTGGTGGCGCCGCGCGGCGCGGTGTCGGAACACGGGATGAACCGCTACTTCCGCCGCACCGGCGAGGGCGTCTACGACATGGAGGACCTCGCCCGGCGGACGGAGGAGATGATCGCCTTCATCCGCGGGCATCTCGTGGCGGGCACGCCCGCCTTCGCCTTCGGCTATTCGAACGGCGCCAACATCCTGGCGGCGGTCAGCTTCGCCGCGCCCGGCCTGTTCGAACGCATCGCGCTGCTGCATCCGCTGATCCCCTGGACCCCGGCGCCGCAGCCGGGGCTGGCGGGGCGGCAGGTGCTGCTGACCGGCGGCCGGAACGACCCGATCACGCCGCCCGGCCATACCGAGGCGCTGGCCGGCTGGTACCGCGCGCAGGGCGCGCAGGCCGAGCTGGTGCTGCACGAGGGCGGCCACGAGCTGCGCGAGGGCGAGATCGCCGCCCTCGCCCGTCACTTCGACACGACAACGCAAGGAGCCGAGCCATGAGCCTGATCCACGACCGGATGGCGCGCGGCCGCAGCCGGAAAGGCTGGGTCGACGCGTTCCACACCTTTTCCTTCGGCGAGTACGACGACCCGACGCGGATGGGCTTCGCCCGGCTGCGGGTGCTGAACGAGGACCGGATCGTCCCCGGTGCCGGCTTCGCCGCGCATGATCACGCCGGGTTCGACATCCTGACGCTGGTGCTGTCGGGGCGGATCCGGCACGAGGACAGCCTTGGCAACCGCGCCGAGCTGGCCCCGGGCCAGGTCCAGCTGATGCGCGCCGGCGACGGGATCACCCATTCCGAGGTCAATGCCTCGCAGACCGAGGCAGCGCATGTGCTGCAGGCCTGGCTGATCCCGGACACGCCCGGCGGCGCGCCCGGCTATCAGACCGTGCCGCTGGCCGAGGGGCTTGTCGCCGGGCGCGAGGGGCCGCTGCGGCTGGGATCGGACACGCGCGTCAGCTTCCTGCGGCCCGCCGACGGCGCGGTGAGCGCGATCGAGGTGGCGCCGGGGCGCGCGGTCTTCGTGCAGGTCGTCGAGGGCATCGCCCGGATGGGCGAGGAGCGTCTGGCCACCGGCGACGGGGTCGCGCTGCGCGAGACGCCGCCGGCGCTGGTATGGCAGACCGACGGCGCGCTGCTGGTCTTCGACATGCCCGCCCACTGATGACACCCGGTCCGCCGCCCCTGCCGGGCGGCGGCATGGCCGCCCGCGGCCGCCCCGAGGAAAGGCTGACACCATGAGCTGGAATCCCACCCAAACGCCCGACTGTCCCCAGGGCCTGCCCGAAAGCCTCGACGCGATCGAGACGCTGATCATCCCGCGCGCCCGCGACCTCGGCGGGTTCGAGGTGCGCCGGGCGCTGCCTGCGCCCAAGCGCCAGATGGTCGGGCCGTTCATCTTCTTCGACCAGATGGGCCCGGCGGAATTCCTGACCGGCGGCGGCATCGACGTGCGCCCGCATCCCCACATCGGCCTCGCGACGGTCACCTACCTTTACAAGGGCGAGTTCCACCACCGCGACAGCACCGGCGCCGACCAGATGGTCTATCCGGGCGAGGTGAACTGGATGATCGCCGGCGAGGGCGTCACCCATTCCGAGCGCACGAGCGAGGAGATGCGCCAGAAGCCCGGCGCGCTCTTCGGCATCCAGACCTGGGTCGCGCTGCCCGAGGAGGCCGAGGACCGCGGCGCCTCGTTCGAGCATCACGGCCGCGAGGCGCTGCCGACGCTCGACGAGGGCGGCAAGCAGGTGCGGCTGATCCTGGGCGAGGCCTGGGGTATCCGCTCGCCGGTGAAGACCTTCACCGAGACCTTCTATGCCGACGTGGTTCTGGCCCCGGGCGCGAAGCTGCCGCTGCCCGACGGGCAGGAGGACCGCGGGATCTACGTCTCGCAGGGCGCGATCACCGTCGCGGGCCAGACCTTCCCGGAAGGCCGGATGATGGTGTTCCGCCCCGGCGACCGGATCAGCGTCACCGCCGGGTCCGACGGCGCGCGGCTGATGGTTCTGGGCGGGGCCACGATGAACGGGCCGCGCTACATCTCGTGGAACTTCGTCGCCTCGTCGCCCGAGCGGATCGAGGCGGCGAAGCTGTCGTGGAAGCAGGGCGACTTCACCCATGGCCGCTTCCACCTGCCGCCGGGCGACGACGCGGAATTCATCCCGCTGCCAGACTCCGTCTGATACCGCCGTCAGATCGCGCGGGCGTCGGCCGCCCTGCCCCGCGCGCCCGCCGGGACCGGACCGGCGCCCCGGGCGGCGGCACGGTCAGGCCGGCAGCCGGATCTCGGGCGCGGCGGCGATCAGGCCGCGGGCATAGTCGCTGGCCGGCGCTTCGAAGATCGCCTCGGTCGGGCCCTCCTCGACCAGGGTGCCGCGGTGGATCAGCGCGACCCGGTCGCAGAGATAGCGCACCACCGCGAGGTCGTGGCTGATGAAGAAATAGGTCAGCCCCAGCCGGTCCTGCAGCTCGATCAGCAGGTTGAGCACCTGCGCCTGGACACTGACGTCAAGCGCCGAGGTCGGCTCGTCCAGGAGCAGCAGGTCGGGCTTGGGCGCGAGCGCCCGCGCGATGCCGATCCGCTGGCGCTGGCCGCCCGAGAATTCGTGCGGATGCCGCGACAGGTGCTGCGGCCCGAGGCCCACGAGCGTCAGCAGCTCTGCCGCCCGGTCGCGCCGCTGCGCGGCCGAGAGGCCGAGCGTGGCGCGGTGCACCACCATCGGCTCGCAGATGATCTGCTGGATCGTCATCCGCGGGTTCAGCGAGGCATAGGGATCCTGGAACACGATCTGGATCCGCGCCCTGAGCGCCCGCATCGCCGCCGGCGAGATCGTCGCCATGTCCTGCCCCTCGAACAGGATCCGGCCCGAGGTGGGGCTTTCCAGCCGCAGGATCGAGCGGGTGAGCGTCGTCTTGCCGGACCCGCTCTCGCCCACGAGGCCGAAGCTTTCCCCGCGCCCGACCGAGAGCGAGACGCCCTTCAGCGCCTCGACCGGGGCGGATCGGCCGAACAGCCCCGCGCGACCCGGATAGACCTTCGAGACGGTCTCGATCTGCAGGATCGGATCAGGCATCGGCGGGCTCCTCGATCGGGTGGAGGCAGGCGACCTCGTGCCCGGCGCCGGCGGCCCGCATCGCGGGCAGGCCCGCGGCGCAGTCGGCGGTGGCGCGGGCGCAGCGCGGCGCGAAGCGGCAGCCGGGCGGCGGGCGCACGAGGTCGGGCACCGTGCCCTCGAGCCCCTTCAGCGCGCCGCGGGCGGTGCCGCGGGTCGGGATCGCGGCCATCAGCGCGCGGGTATAGGGATGGCGGGGCCGGCCCAGCACCTCGCCCACCGGGCCGCGCTCGACCACGTTGCCCGCGTACATCACCGCGACATGGGTGCAGGTCTCGGACACGACGCCAAGATTGTGGGTGATCAGGATGACGCCGATGTCGTGATCGCTGACCATCCCCTTCAGCAGCTTCAGGATCTGCGCCTGCACGCTGACGTCGAGCGCCGTCGTCGGCTCGTCGGCGATCAGCAGCTCGGGCCGACCGATCAGCGCCATCGCGATCAGCACCCGCTGCCGCATCCCGCCCGAGAATTCGTGCGGATAGCTGAGCATCCGCGCCTCGGGGTCGGGGATGCCGACGCGGGCCAGCATCTCGACCGCCACCTTCCGCGCCGCGGCCTTGCGGGCGAAGGGCCCGGGCGCGCGGTCCCGGCCCAGCACGCGCGGGTCATGCGCGGCGGCGGCCAGCGCCACGTCGACCAGCTGGGTGCCGATGCGCGCGGTGGGATTGAGGTTGGTGGTCGGGTCCTGGAAGATCATCCCGATCCGCTTGCCGCGCAGGGCCTGCATCGCGCGCGGCGGCAGCGCCGTCAGCTCCTGCCCCTCGAGCCGGATGCTGCCCGAGGGGTAGCGCCCCGGCGGTGTCGAGACCAGGCGCGAGATCGACAGGCCGGTCAGCGACTTGCCGCAGCCCGACTCGCCCACGAGGCCCCAGATCTGGCCACGCTCGACCGTCAGCTCGACGCCGTTGAGCACATGCGCCTCGCCGTGGAACGAGCGCATCGTCAGGTGCAGGTCGCGGATTTCCAGAAGCGGCGCGGTCATCAGCGGCGGCCTTTCGGATCGAGGATGTCGCGCAGCCCGTCGCCGAGCAGGTTGAAGCCGAAGACGGCGACGAACATCGCCGCGCCCGGGGCCATCGCCGTCCACCAGTAGTCGGGCATGTAGCTGCGCGCGTTCGACAGCAGCGTTCCCCATTCCGGCGTCGGCGGGCGCACCCCGATGCCGATGAAGCCAAGGCCCGCCACCGTCAGGATCGCAAAGCCCATGTCGAGCGACATCTTCACGATGATCGGCGAGACGCAGTTGGGCAGCACGTGGCGGAACAGGATCCGCCCCGGCCCGGCGCCGGTCGCGCGGGCTGCGGTGACATAGACCTCTTCGCGCGCGGCCAGCACCTCGCCGCGCACGAGACGGGCGTAGCCGGGCCACCACGACAGCGAGATCGCAAGCACCATGTTCTGGAACCCCGGCCCCAGCGCGGCGGCGATCGCCATCGCCAGGATCAGGCCCGGGATCGTCAGGGTAAGGTCGGTGAAGCGCATCAGCACCTCGTCGGTCCACCCGCCGACATAGCCCGCGACCGCGCCCACGACGGTGCCGATCACCGCGCCGATCAGCACCACGCCGAAGCCCGCCAGAACCGAGACCGTGGTCCCCGCCATGGTCAGCGACAGCACGTCCTGGCCCAGTTCGTTGGTGCCGAAGGGATGCGCGGGCGAGGGCGGCTGGAAGCGCGCGGCGGTGTCGACGCCGCCGGCCACATGTTCGGGGTACGGCGCCAGCACCGGGCCGAAGACCGCGAACAGCAGCACCAGCGCCACCATGACGGCGCCGATCATCGACAGCCTGCTCTGCCGGAAGCGGTAGAGCATCCGGGCAAGCCCCTCGTTGCGGGGCGCGGAGACGGGAACGTCGGTCATGCGTAGCGGACCTTCGGGTTGATGAGGCCGTAGGCCAGGTCGATCACCAGGTTGGCGAGCACGAAGATCAGGCCGATCACCAGCGCGACGCCGATCACCGGCATCATGTCCTGCGACAGGATCGCCTTGGTGGCGTAAAGGCCGAGGCCCGGCCAGTCGAAGACGGTCTCGACCAGCACGGTGCCGCCGAGGAGCCAGCCGAAATACAGCCCGATCACCGTCAGCGTCGCCGAGACGGCGTTGCGGGCGATGACCCGGCCAAGGATCTTGTGGCGCGGCAGGCCAAGCGCGCGGGCGGTCATCACGTAGTCCTGCCCCATGACCTCGATCGTCGAGGCGCGCATCATCCGCATGATCGTCGCCAGGGGTGACAGCGACAGCGCGACGGCGGGCATGATCAGGTGGCGCAGCGCGGTGGTGAAGACCTGCCAGTCGCCGGTCAGCAGCGCGTCGAGGGTGATGAAGCCGGTGATCGGCTGCGGCGGGAAGACGATGATCGGCAGTCGGCCGCCCAAGGGCAGCCACATCAGCCACATCGCGAAGCACAGCTGCAGCAGCAGGCCAAGGAAGAACCGCGGCATCGAGATCGCGCCGATCGCCAGCACCTGCGAGACGTAGTCGGGCCAGCGGTTGCGCCAGAGCGCGGTCAGCAGCCCCAGCGGGATGCCCAGGGCCACGGCGATGAACATCGCGGCGAAGACCAGCTCCAGCGTCGCGGGCAGATAGGCGGCAAGGTCGGCGCCGACCGGGCGGCGGGTCAGCAGCGAGGTGCCGAAATCGCCATGCGCCAGCCCGCCGACATAGGTCGCGTACTGTTCCCACACCGGGCGGTCGAGGCCGAATTCCGTCGCGAGCGCCGCGCGCTCGGCCGCGGTGGCATTCGGTCCGGCGGCCAGGCCCACCGGGTCGCCGGGCAGCAGCCGGGCGATGGCGAACATGATCATCGTCAGCCCGATGATCACCGGGATCAGCAGAAGCAGGCGGCGCAGGATGAAGCGGATCATCGGGTCTCCGGCAGGCGAGAGGCGGGTGCGGGGTCCGGGCCCCGGCGGGGGCCCGGATCGTCGGTCAGGCCACGATCAGGCCAGCGACAGCGGCCAGCATTCGACCGCGTTCGAGGCCACGGGGCAGAAGGCATAGCCCGACACCGCGTCGCGCATGCCAAGCTTGCGCCGCTCGAGCACGCCGAAGATGTCGGGGCTGTCGGCGACGACGGCCTTCTGGAAGGCCTCGTACAGCGCTGCGCGCTTGGCCGGGTCGATCTCGGACCGGGCCTCTTCGATCAGGGCGTCGACCTCGGGGTTCTTGTAGACCGCGTTCTGCCAGCCGCCGTTGCGCGACGAGTGGTAGGCCGCGTAGGCGATGTTGTCCGGATCGCCGTAGTTCGCGGTCTGGTAGACCGGGAACAGGTCGGGGAAGGTCTCGGGGCTGGCGCAGGCCGCGACCATGTCGGGCCAGTTCATCGGCTGGATCTCGAGCGTGATGTTGAGCGCCTTGAGACTGTCGAGCATGATCAGCGCCCAGCGACGCTGCTGTTCCAGGCCCGAGACGTGGACCATCTTCAGCGTGAAGCCGCCCTCGGGCGTCGCGGACTTGGCAAGGAACTCCTTGGCCTTGTCCAGGTCCATCCGCGGCACGTCCAGGTTCGGATCGTGGCCCATGATCCCGTTCGGCAGCGGCCCGACCATCAGGTCGGCATAGCCCGCGGCGTCGAGGATCGCCTGGTAGTTAGTCGCATAGGCGATCGCCTTGCGCAGGTTGATGTCCGCAAGCGGGCCATGCGCGGTGTTCATCTTGATCGAGAAGGTGCGGTACTCGGGCTCGATCACCCGGGTCACGCCGGCCGCGCCCTCGAGCGCGTCCATGTCCTCGGAGGTCAGGTCGACGGCGACATGCGCCTCGCCCCGCTGCAGCATCAGCCGCTGGCTCGCGGTCTCGCGCACGATCTGCCAGATGATGCCGTCAAGGTTGCCGCCGGCGGCCTGCCAGGCGGTTTTCGACCGGGCGAGGTAGTACATCGTGCCGACCTGGAAGCGGGCGACGGTGAACGGGCCCGAGGCGGCGGTGTTGGTCATCAGCCAGGTCTGGCCCTGGTCGCTGCCGAGGTTCGCCTCGACCACGGCCTTCTCGACGATCGGGAACCAGGGCAGCACGGCGAGGAAGGCCGCGAAGGGCTTTTCCAGCGTGAAGGTGACGGTGCCCGCGTCGGTCGCCATGACCTTGGCCGGGTCGACGATGCCGCGCAGCATCCACGAGTTGCCCTTGGCCAGCGTCATCGCGCGGGTGAAGGAATAGACCACGTCCTCGGCGGTGACCGGGGCGCCGGAATGGAACACGGCGGCGGGGTTCAGCTTGAAGACATACGAGGCGCCGTCCGCGCCCATCTCCCAGCTTTCGGCCAGCGCCGGCACCGGGGCGGGCGGGTTCTCGGCCACGCGCACCAGCGGGTCGTAGACGTTGCGCATCAGGAAGGCGGCCGAATAGCCCGACGAGGTGTGCGGGTCGAAGTTCGGGATGTCTTGGTTCGACGCGATCACCAGCATCCGCCCGCTCTGGGCGAAGCTTTTCACCGGCAGCACGGCGCTGGCGAGGCCGGCGCCGGCAAGCGCCAGCAGGGTCCGGCGCGAGAGATTGAAGGCAGAGGTCACTGGGTTTGCTCCTTGTCGGGCGGGTTCACCGGCGCGGGGCGGCCGGGTCGGGGGCGGCCGCCGGTTGGCTCCGGCGGCCCTTGGTTGTCATTTCACCGGCTGGTCGGCGGCCTCGTCGACCGGCGTCGGCGCGGTCACGCCGTAGAAGGCGGCCGCGTGTTCGGGGCTGATGTAGCCCAGCGCGAGGTCGCGCGAGACCGCCGCAGGGTCGCGTTCGGCCGCCGGGCCATAGCCCGCGCCGCCCGCCAGCACGATCTCGACGATCTCGCTGGCCCTGGTCAGCGTCACCAGATCGCCGGTGCCCAGGTCGCGGGTCACCTCGCCCTCGGGCGACAGGATCCGGCCCAGCGCCGAGCCGCCGGGATGGCCGCCGAACAGCCCGTCGATCGGGTTGTTGACGCCCTCGGGGTAGATCGAGGCCAGCATCGGCAGGCCGTCGTCGGCGATCTTGCGGAAGCGCACGCGCTGACCAAGGCCGCCGCGCATCTTGCCGGCGCCGCCCGAGTCCTGCGCGAAGGTCTTCTCGATCACCAGGATCGGCGCGCGGCTTTCCATCAGCTCGATCGAGGTGTTGGCCGCCGAGGTCGGCCACAGCAGCGCCGACTGCCCGTCGCCGCGGGCCGAGCCGCCCTGGCCGCCGCCCGAGAACAGCATGTCGGAATAGAGCCGCCCCTGCGCGTCCTTGCCATAGACATTGGCCACCGTCGGCAGGCCGGTGTGCGACTGCACGGCGTCGGGCGCCGCATCCGACAGCGCGGCGAAGACGTTCGGGGCGATGTACCAGCCGGTGCGGGTGCGGATGTTCACCGCCGCCGGGCGCTGCGGGTTCAGGATCGAGCCCTCGGGCGCCGTCACCGAGAACGGCCGGTAGCAGCCGGCATTGCCGCGCACCGTGGGGGTGAGCATGCATTTCAGCGGATAGGTCGTGTGCGCCGCGGTGTAGTTCAGGGTCGAGTTCAGGCCGCCCTGCGCAAGCTGCGGCGGCGCGCCGTCGAAATCGACCGACAGGCTGTCGCCCGCCACCGTCACCTTGACCGGGTAGGTCAGCACCTCGCCCAGCGGGTTGTTGGTGATGACCGAGTGGTAGTCGCCATCCGGGATCGCCCGGATCGCGTCGCGCATCGCCTTTTCCGACAGGCCCTGCACCACCTCGGCCAGCGCGCCGAGGTCCGCCATGCCGTAGTCCGACATGAAGGCCCGCAGCCGCTCGGCCCCGAGTTCGTTGGCGGCGACGAACGAGAAGATGTCGCCCAGCACCTGGTCGGGGTTGCGCACGTTCTCGCGGATCAGCTCGATCAGGCTCTCGTTGGGCTTGCCCGCGTCGATCAGCTTCATCGGCGGGATCTGCAGGCCCTCTTCGAAGATCTCGCGGGCGCGCAGCGAATCCTTGGTGCCGCCGATGTCCGAGACATGGCCCACCGTGCCCATCAGGCCCACGAGCTTGCCGTTGCGGAAGGCCGGCGTGACGATGGCGATGTCGAACAGGTGCCCGGCACAAAGCCAGGGATCGTTGGTGATCAGCACGTCGCCCGGCTTCAGCGTCTCGGCCGGGTAGCGCTTCAGCAGCGCCTTCACGGCAAGCGGCAGCGTCAGGTTGAAGACCGGCATCGCGCGGGGGCTGTGCGCCAGCGTCTCGCCGTCCTTGTCCAGAAGCTCGCAGGCGAAGTCCTGGCTTTCCGCGATCACCAGCGAGAAGGCGGTGCGGCAGACGGTCAGCCACATCTCCTCGACCACGTTCACCAACCGCGACCACATGATCTCAAGCCCGATCGGGTCGGCCTCGATCCGGGCCACGGCCTCGGCGCGCGACATGCCCTCGGTCACCAGCGCGTCGGCGGCGGGAAGCGAGCCGATCTCGACGCACAGGGTGAGGCTGTCGTCGATCGTCACCTTGTCCGACGGGCCGACGACGGTGGTCGATTCCCGCTCCTCGATGATCGCGGGGCCGGCGATCTCGTCACCGGGGCGCAGGGCATAGCGGTCGTAGACCCTGGTCTCGAACGCACCCTCCTCGAAGTGGCAGGTGCGCACCGACTTGACCTTGGTGCCGGTGTCGCCGCCGCCGGCGGCGCCGGTCAGCGCCAGTTCCGGCACCGGGCCCGAGACGCGCGACCGGAAGTTCACCGCCTCGAAGCGCGCGCCCTCGAACGGGGCGGCGAAGCGGGTCGAATAGGTGGCGACGAAGGCGTCGCGGATCGCGGGCAGGTCGGCCTCGGTGATCGGGCCGGCGGGCAGCGCGACCGAGATCTCGTGCATCTGGCCGACAAGGCGCATGTCGGCGGTCCGCTCGATCACCGCGTCCGCCGCGGCCACGCCCGCGCGGTCGAGGTGGTGCAGGCCCTCGGCCTCCAGCCCCTCGAAGATCGCGTTCATCGCGGCGACGTCGAAGCCCGGCGCCAGCTCGATGCGCTGCGAGCGCACGCCCTCGTGCGACAGCGGCGCGGCAAGGAAGCCCAGCGCCGAGGCCGCGCCCGAGGCCGGCGGCACCAGCACCTTGGCGATGCCCATCGCGCGGGCGACGTCGACGGCATGGGCGGGACCGGCACCGCCGAAGCCCACCATCGCGTATTGCCGCGGGTCCTTGCCGCGCTCGACAAGGTGGACCCGCGCGGCCGAGGCCATGCTTTCGACCACGACCTTGTGGATGCCCAGCGCCGCCTCCTCGATCCCGAGGCCCAACGGCGCGGCCACGCGGCCGATCGCGTCACGCGCGGCGGGCAGGTCGAGCGTCATGCGCCCGCCAAGGAAGAAGCCGGGGTCGTAATAGCCCAGAACGAGGTTCGCGTCCGTCACGGTCGGCTGCAGCCCGCCCATGCCGTAGCAGGCCGGCCCCGGGTCAGAGCTGGCCGAATGCGGGCCGACCTTCAGCAGCCCGACCTCGTCGATCGCCGCGATCGAGCCGCCGCCGGCACCGATCTCGATCATCTCGATCACCGGCGCCTTGATCGGCAGGCCCGAGCCCTTGGTGAAGCGGTGGACGCGCGCGGCCTCCATCATCGGGGCGACTTCGGCGCGGCCATGCTCGATCATGCAGGCCTTGGCGGTGGTGCCGCCCATGTCGAACGAGATCACGTCCTCGAGCCCCGCGGCGCGGCCGAAGAGCGCGGTGGCAAGACCGCCGCCGGCGGGGCCGCTTTCCAGGAGCCGGATCGGGAAGTCGCGCGCGGTCTCGAGCGAGACGAGCCCGCCCGCCGAATGCATCAGCCGCAGCGGTCCGGTGAAGCCCTGCCCCCGCAGCGCGCCTTCCAGCCTGGTCAGGTAGCGGTGCATCAGCGGCTGCACGAAGGCATTGGCGGCCGTGGTCACGATCCGCTGGTATTCGCCCATCTCGGCCACGACCTCGGCCGAAAGCGAAACCGAGACGCCCGGGAAGGCCGTGCGGATGATCTCGCCCGCGCGGCGCTCGTGGTCGGGGTTGATGTAGGAATGCAGGAAGGCGACCGCGATCGCCTCGCAGCCGGCGGCCACCAGCGCGCCCGCCGCGCGCAGCACCGCCGCCTCGTCAAGCGCCGTGACCACCGCGCCGGTCGCGTCGATCCGCTCGGCCACTTCCAGCCGCAGGTCGCGCCGCACCATCGGCTCGGGGAAGGTCACGAACAGGTCGTAGATGTCATAGCGCTGCTCGGTCCCGGCCTCGAGCACGTCGCGGAAGCCCTCGGTGGTGATCAGCCCGACCGGCGCGCCCTTGCGCTCGATCACCGCGTTGGTGACCAGCGTGGTGCCGTGCACGATCTCGCCGACCTCGGCATGGGTGACGCCGTTCATTTCCAGGATCTCGTCCAGACCCTTCAGCGCGGCCTCGGACGGGTCGTGCGGGGTGGTCAGCCGCTTGTGCAGCGCCACGCTCGCGGTCTGGCCGTCATAGAGCACGAAGTCGGTGAAGGTGCCGCCGATGTCGAAACCGACGCGCCAGCGGGGGGTGGCAGGGCTCATTGCGGGATCCTGTTCTTGAGAAGGGGCTGCATGAAGGCCGCGTCGCCCAGCGAGGCGGCGATCTCCCCGGCGCCCTCGGCGAGC
This sequence comes from Frigidibacter sp. MR17.24, assembly GCF_037095655.1. Classification (NCBI taxonomy): domain Bacteria; kingdom Pseudomonadati; phylum Pseudomonadota; class Alphaproteobacteria; order Rhodobacterales; family Paracoccaceae; genus Frigidibacter; species Frigidibacter sp. MR17.24. The sequence continues at coordinate 16,539 of NZ_JBAWKE010000008.1, read as the reverse complement.
ATCGCGATCATCTCGTCGCGCTCCTCCGGGGTGACCAGGGTATGGGGATAGACGAGGCAGAGGCTGACGACCTCGTCGGTGGCCGGGTCGGCGACGGCGATGGCGATGCCCTCGACCCCCAGCGTGGTTTCCTGCGTCGAGACGGCGAACCCCTCGGCGCGCACCTGCGCGAGCCGCGACAGCAGCAGCTCAAGCTCGGGGTGCCCGGCATAAAGCCGCGCGACCTCGGCCTCGGGCAGGCGCGCAAGCAGCGTGCGGCCGGTCGAGCAGGCATGGGCGGGCAGCCGGCGGCCGATGTTCGACACGACCCGCAGCTGGTTCGTGCCCTCGAAATCCGCGATCGCCGTGACCTCGAACCCGTCGCGCAGCGAGATGTAGCCGGTATGCCCGAAGCGCCGGCTGGCCGCGGCGACGACCTCGCCCGCGCGGCCGATCAGGCCGGATGAATGCCGGAACGCCGCAGCGAGGTCGAGCATCATGCGTCCGGGCCGGTGGCGCCGGGTGCCGCCGATCTCTTCCAGCATGCCGCAGTCGCGCATCGCCTTCAGCAGCCGCGAGGCCGAGGCCTTGGGCAGCCCCAGACGGGTCGAGACCTCGGTCACCGTGATGTCCGAACACCCGGTACCGAAGCAGCGCAGCACATCAGACGCGTTGTGAAGGATCGACATTCCGCAGATATGTTCCATTTATTGGAACTACAGTTCCGAATAATGGATCAGTTGCGTGTTTGCGGACGTCAGGCAAGCCTCAAGCGACGGCGCCCCGGCCTTTCGGACCGGGGTGCGCGCAGCCTGGGCACTGATGCGTATTTTTTGTGCGGGCCGGAAATCGGCGGCCGGCGCGACTCAGGAGGCCGCGGCGCCGCGCCGCTCGACCAGCCGGGCGAAGACGCTCGAGCCCAGCGGCAGGACCGAGTCGTCGAAGACGAAGCCCGGGTTGTGCAGCGGCACCGAGCCGCCGTGCCCGAGGTTGAAGAAGGCGCCGGGCACCACCGCCAGCAGGTCGGCCATGTCCTCGGACCCCATCGTCAGCTCTGCATCGGCGCGCGCCCCCTCGCCCATCACCTCGGATGCGACGGCGATCAGATCGCGCACCCGGCCCGGATCGTTCTCGAGCACGCTGAACACGTGGCGCAGGTCCAGCGTGATGCCGACGCCATGCGCCAGCGCCATGCCGTCGCAGATCGCCTGCATCCGCGCCCCGATCAGCGCCTCGTCCGAGGCGTGCAGGAAGCGGCAGGTCCCTGCCAGCTCGGCCACGTCCGGGATCACGTTGTAGGCGCTGCCCGACTGGAACCGGGTGACGGAGACCACGGCCGGATGGGTCGGATCGACCTCGCGCGAGACGATCTGCTGCAGCTCGGCCACCAGTGCGGCCCCGATCGCCACCGGGTCGCGGCCCATGTGCGGCGCGGCGCCATGCGCACCCCGCCCCTCGATGCGGATGTCGAAGAAGGCGGCGCCCGCCTGCGCCACGCCGGGCCGGATCCTGAGGTCGCCCAAAGTGTCGTAGGGCGAGTTGTGCAGCCCGTAGAGTTCGTCGCAGGGGAAGCGGTCGAACAGCCCGTCGGCCAGCATCGCGCGCGCACCGCCCAGCCCCTCTTCGGCGGGCTGGAAGATGAAGATCGCGCGGCCGGCGAAGTCCCGCGTCTCGGCCAGATAGCGCGCGGCGCCCAGCAGCATCGTCACGTGCCCGTCATGGCCGCAGCCGTGGAACACGCCCTCGTTGACCGAGGCGTAGGGCAGGTTGGTGCGTTCGTCCATCGGCAGCGCGTCCATGTCGGCGCGCAGGCCGATGCTGCGGCCCGGCCGCGCGCCCTGCAGCACGCCCACGACGCCGGTGCCGCCGATGCCGGTGGTGACCTCGACGCCCCAGCCCGCCAGCAGTTCGGCGATCCGGGCCGAGGTCCGGTGCTCTTGAAAGCCGATCTCGGGGTGGCGGTGGAAATCGCGGCGCAGCGCGGTCAAATCGTCGGAAAAGGCCTCGATCCGGGGCAGCGGGTGCATGGCACATCCTTACCTGCAGGGCGCGGCCCGGGGATCGGCCGCGACGGTATCACGGGCTTAGCCCTCCGCCCCCCCGGGCGTCCAGACCGCGGATGATCGGCGTGCCGCGAGACCCGGCGGACCTGCAGCGGCGAGCAGGATCAGAAAGCCGTCCGGGGGACTGTTTTCCCCACGAACGCCAGTCAGACCTGCCTGTCGACGAAGGCGCTGTTTGGCATGGCGCTCTGGCAGATCGCGCCGTGGGCACGCCACCGCCGAAGCCGGGGCGAGCCGAACATGCCCTGCGGGAAACTGCCGGGGCCGCGCCTCGTGACGCGGGACCGCGACCGAGATGGGAGCGGCCTGTCCGGGGAAAGGGGAACCCCGGCCGTCGGTTCCTGTCTGCGCCAGAGCCGCGGCCCCGGCTCGGTAGACCCGATCTGCGCCGGGCGCAGGGCTACGGCCAACGGGGGCGCGGCCCCCCGGACGGAAGGCAATGTCGCGGCCAGATTCCGAAAAGTAACAGTCTGAAATGGAACGAATTACCCCACAACGGCGGCTGTCTGGCGGGGTTCCATAGCCGAAATCGTCTGTGACGGCGGCGTTTTCCAGGATGCCGTCAGGCGCCGTGCCGCGCCGCAGAATGCTCTTGAACTAGGACGCAATATAACCAATTAGTGGTCTAACAGTTTTGACGACACCAAGTTGGTGCACCATGTCCGATCCAGCTCTCAACGCCGCCTTCTTCGACACGATGATCGTGATGAACCGCAAGCTGCGCACCCTTTACGACGCGCGGGTGCGCGAGCGCGGGCTGACGCTGTCGCGCGCGCGCCTGCTGATCATGCTGCACGACGAGGGCGGCAAGACGCAGACCGAAATCGCCCAGGCGCTGGAGATCGAGCAGCCCTCGGTCGTGTCGCTGCTGGACGGGGTCGAGAAGAAGGGGCTGGTGATCCGCTGCCAGGTCGAGGGCGACCGCCGGCTGAAGCGGGTCGAGCTGACCGCGGCGGGGACCGAAGAGGCCAAGGTCCTGACCGGCTTCGCCCGCGACCTGCGCGAACGGATCCTGACCGGCATCGAGGATGACGACCTGCGCGCCGCCACGGCCGTGCTGGAGCGCGTGCTGGCCACGATCGGGCAGGAATTCGACAGCGGCGCGGGCGAGACGCCCCCCCTGCGCGAGCGGCGGGCCGCGCGATGAGCCGCGCCCCGGACGATCCGCAGCGCCCCACCGAGCCGGTGGCGGCGCCGTCTCCGGCGTCGGGCCCGGGGTCGGCCGCAGCGCAGGCCGCACCGCAATCCACAGGATCGGCGGCCGCGGATCCGGCGCCGCAGGACGGCGCGGCCGACGCCGGGGCCGCCCCCCCCGCGCCGCCGCCGATGCCCCTGCAGAAGCGCACCCTCTACATGATCGCCTCGGTCGTGCTCGCGCTGTCGCGCGGGCTGGGACTGTCGCTGGTCTCGACCAACGTGCAGCAGCTTCAGGGCAGCCTCAGCGCCACCGTGGTCGAAACCAGCTGGCTGATCGCGGCCTACATGGCGCCGCAGGCCTCGCTGTCGATCCTGCTGATCAAGGCGCGCTCGCAATTCGGGCTGCGCGCCTTCGGCGAGGTCTCGATCCTCGGGTTCGTGGCGGTGGTGCTGCTCAGCTTCCTGTCCGACGACCTGCGCTCGGCGATGGCGGTGCGGTTCATGTGGGGGGTGGCCGCGGCGCCGATCTCGACGCTGGCGATCTTCTACATGCTCGAGGCCTTCCCGCCCGAGAAAAAGCTGACCGTCGGGCTGACGCTGGGGATCACCTTCCTGACCATCGGCACGCCGGTCGCGCGGCTGATCTCGCCCCCGCTGATCGACAATGGCGGCTGGCACACGATCACCGCGGCCGAACTGGGCCTGGTGCTGATCTCGCTCGTCTTCGTCTACAAGCTGCCGCTGACGCCGGTGCCGCGCGCCAAGGTGATCCACTGGCGCGACCTGCTCAGCTATGCGCTGCTGGCGACCGGGCTTGGCGCGATCACCATCGTCGCGGTGATGGGACGGCTGTACTGGTGGCTCGACGCGCCCTGGCTCGGCTGGACGCTGGCGGGGGCGATCCTGGCGCTGACGCTGACCGCGGTGCTCGAGCTGAACCGCGAGACGCCGCTGATCGACCTGCGCTGGGTGTTCTCGCCCTCGGTGCTGCATTTCGCGGCGGCGCTGCTGATCTTCCGGATGGTGCTGTCCGAACAGGCCAGCGGCGCGCCGGGCATGTTCCAGACGCTTGGCATCCTGAACGCGCAGATGCGGCTTCTCTACGGCGTCATCCTGCTTGCGACGCTGACGGGCGCCTTCATCTGCGCCGCGACGCTGAAAGAGGGCCGCGAACCCGCGCTCCACGCGGTCTCGCTGGCGCTGCTGGTCTGCGGCGCCTGGATGGACAGCCACGTCACCAGCCAGACCCGGCCCACCGACATGCTGGTCAGCCAGGCGATGATCGCGGTGGCGACGGGCCTGTTCCTGCCGCCGTCGATGGCCAAGGGCATGCGCGAGGCGCTGCCGAAGGGCCCGGTCTACCTGTCGTCCTTCGTCGCGGTGTTCCTGTGCACCCAGATCACCGGCGGGATGATCGGCTCGGCCATGTTCAGCACCTTCATCCAGATGCGCGGCGCCTACCACACCAACGCGCTGTCGGAATCCCTGCCTGCCACCGATCCCTTGGTGACCGAGCGCATCGGCCAGTACGGCGCCGCCTATTCGCACGTCCTGACCAGCTCGGGCGCGCAGCAGGCGCAGGGGCTCGGGTCGCTGTCCAGCGTCGTCAGCCGCGAGGCGACGGTGCTGGCCTATGGCGACGCCTTCGAGATCATCGCCGCGCTGGCCGCCTTCGCGCTGGCCGCGCTTCTCGTCCACATGACGATCATCGCGCTCAGGGCCCGCCGCGCGGCGGCGCCGGGCGCGGCGGTCACCTCCTGATCAACCCCGGTACATGCCATGGCCAATCCGCTGAAATCCCCCTCCACCATCGCCGCCGTCCTCGCGGGCGCCACCGGCATCGGGCTCATCCTCTGGGCCTGGGACCTGCCGCCCTTCGACACCGCGGTCGAGACGACGGACAATGCCTATGTCCGCGGCAAGGTCACCTTCGTGGCGCCGCAGGCCGCTGGCCACATCGCCGAGGTCCGGGTGCGGGACTTCCAGCAGGTGCATGCCGGCGACGTGCTGGTGCAGATCGACGACCGGATCTATCGCCAGAACCTCGCCCAGGCGCAGGCGCAGCTGGAACAGCAGCAGGCCGGCCTTGCCAACTGGGAGCAATCGAAGGCCTCGGCCGAGGCGGCGATCGCGGCAGCCGAGGCGAATGTCGAATCCGCCCAGGCCACGCTGCGCGCCGCGCAGGCGAACTGGGACCGCACCGCGCCGCTGCGCGAGCGCGGCGTCGTCAACCAGGTCGATGCCGACGACGCGCGCGCCGCGCTCGACAGCGGCCGGGCCGCGCTGCACCAGCAGCAGGCCAATCTCGAGATCGCGCGCCAGGACCTGCAGACGGTGCAGGCCAACCGCGCCTCGCTTGTGGCGGCGGTCGACGGCGCCCGGGCCTCGGTCGAGCTGGCGCGGATCGACCTCGACAACACCACGGTCACCGCGCCCGAGGACGGCCGCGTCGGCCAGGTCTCGGCGACGGTCGGGCAATATGTCTCGGCCGGCACGCAGCTGATGGGTCTCGTGCCAGATCGGGTCTGGGTGGTCGCGAACTTCAAGGAGACGCAGGTCGCCGGGATGAAGGCCGGCCAGCTTGCGCAGATCCGGGTCGATGCGCTGGGGCGCGACCGGCTGACCGGGCATGTCGAGTCGTTCTCGCCCGCCACGGGGTCGGAATTCAGCGTGATCAAGACCGACAACGCGACCGGCAACTTCACCAAGGTCGCGCAGCGCGTCCCGGTGCGCATCGGCTTCGATGCGGGACAGCCGCAAGCAGAGCGGCTGGTGCCCGGGCTGTCGGTCGAGGTCACGATCGACACCGATGCGGCGCCGGACCGGCCGGCCGAGGGCGTGGCGGCCGCGAACTAGCCCGCCAGCACCGCGAGGGCCGCGATCTCGCCCAGCACCTGCGCGGCGCCCAGCACGTCGCCGCTGACGCCGCCGATCTGGCGCCGCGCCAGCATCGCCACCGCGCCCTGCACCACGGCCAGAAGCGCGAGCGCGCCAAGCCCGCCCGGCACCACCGCAAGCGCCACCGCGCCGATGATGGCGGCCACCGCGATGCCGTCGCGCCCGGTGCCCGCGGCCCGCGCGCCTAGCCCCTCGGCCCGGGCCTGCGGCATCAGCGCCTGCATCAGCGGCAGGAACCCGCGGCTCGCCGCTCCGGTCGCGATCAGCCAGGCTAGCGCCGCGTCGCCGGCCGCGCCGATCAGCGCGGCCTTCGCGACAAGCGCGAGGCACAGCGCCGCCGCGCCATAGCTGCCCAGGCGACTGTCGCGCATGATCTCAAGCTTGCGCGACCGGGTGGCCCCGCCGCCGAAGCCGTCGGCGCAATCCGCCAGCCCGTCCTCGTGCATCGCGCCGGTCACCAGCAGGCCGATCGCCACCGCCACGGCGCCCGCCGCGATTTCGGGCAGATCGCCTGCGACACCGGCCGACAGGCCGGCGATCAGCCCGACAAGCGCCCCGATGACAGGCCAGGCCCAGCCGGTCGCGCCGATCGGCACCTTCCGCGCGACCCGGCCCATGGGCAGCCGCGTCAGCAGCATCCCGGCGACGCGCAGCTCGTCGAGCCGGCTCATCCGTCCGAGACGCCCGCTTCGGCGAAGGTGGCCATGCCGTCATGCGCCGCCAGCGCCGCGCGCAGCACCATCAGCGCCACCGCCGCGCCCGACCCCTCGCCCAGCCGCATTCCCAGGTCCAGCACCGCCCGCTTGCCCAGCGCCGCCAGCAGCCGCGCATGGCCCGGCTCGGCACTGGAATGGCCGACGATGCAATGGTCGAGAAGCCCCGGGATCGCCGCCAGCGGCGCGACCGAGGCCGTGCAGATGAAACCGTCGAGGATCACCGGGATCCGCGCCAGCCGCGCCGCGATCACCGCGCCGGCGATCGCCGCCTGCTCGCGCCCGCCGAAGGCGCGGTAGGCGCCCAACGGCTCGGCCAGCCGCGCCGCGTGCAGGGCGATCCCCTCCTCGATCACCCGGGCCTTCAGGCTCATGCCGCCCGCGTCCGAGCCGGTGCCGGGCCCGACCCAGTCGGGCGCCTGACCGCCGAAGACCGCCCGTGCCAGCGCCGCCGCGATGGTCGAATTGCCGATCCCCATCTCGCCCAGCAGCAGCACCGAGGCCCCGGGATCGATCGCCGCCGCGCCCGCGGCCATGGCCGCCAGCACCTCGGCCTCGTCCATCGCCTCGCCGGCGGTGAAGTCGCGGGTCGGCCGGTCGAGGTCGAGGGCGACGACCGACAGATCGGCCCCTGCCGCCCGCGACAGCTGGTTGATCGCCGCGCCGCCCGCGTTGAAATTCGCCACCATCTGCGCGGTCACCGCCTGCGGGAACGGGTTCACCCCGCGGTCGCAGATGCCGTGGTTGCCGGCGAAGACCAGCGCCTGCGCCCGCGTGATCGCCGGGCGCGCGCGCCCCTGCCAGCCGGCCAGGAACACGGCAAGCTCCTCGAGCCGTCCGAGGCTGCCGGGCGGCTTGGTCAGCTGCACCTGGCGCGCCTGGGCGGCCGCGACGGCCGCGGCGTCGGGCGCCGGCAGGTCCGCCAGCCGCGCGGCAAGCCCGGCAAGCGTGGGAAACTGGGTCAGGTCGGTCATTTCACCCTCATCGGCAGCCCGGCGACGACGAATTCGACCTCGTCTGCAGCGCGGGCGATCATCTGGTTCAGCGTGCCCTGCGCGTCGCGGAAGGCGCGGGCGAGCGCGGAGTCGGGCACGATGCCAAGCCCGACCTCGTTCGTGACCAGCACGACCGGCGCGGCCTGCGCGGCCAGCACCGGCACCAGCGCCTCGGCCTCGGCGCGCCAGTCCCGGCCGTGGTACATCAGGTTCGACAGCCACAGCGTCAGGCAGTCGACAAGCCGCGGCCCGCCGCCATCCGTCGCGCGCAGCGCCCCGGCAAGATCGAGCGGCTCCTCGACCAGCCGCCATTCGGGGCCGCGCCGGTCCCGGTGCAGGTCGATGCGCGCGGCCATCTCGGCATCCTCGCCCGCCGGGGGGCAGGTGGCGACGTAGACGGGGTCGGGGCCAAGCGCCTGCGCGCGGACCTCGGCATGGCGGCTCTTGCCCGAGCGCGCGCCCCCTGTGATGAGTATGACCGTCATGCGCGTCCCCCGTCGTGGCGCGAGAAAGCACGGAAAGGCCCCTGTTGCAACGCCCGGAACCGACCGAGATCTGGCTGATCCGCCACGCCCCCGCCGATGCCGGCGGCAGGCTTGCCGGGCGTCGCGACGTGCCGCTGGCGGCGCTGGACCCCGCGGTGGTGGCGCGCGCGCGCGCGGCGCTGGCCGCGTTCGGGTCCCCGGCGCGGGTGGTGACCAGCCCGGCGCGGCGCTGCCGCGACACGGCGTCGCGCCTGTTCCCGGAGGCCGCCGCCACCACCGATCCGCGCCTGTGGGAGCAGGATTTCGGCGCCTGGGACGGGGCCGACCCCGCATCGATCCCCGATCTTGGCCCCCTGCCCAGCGCCGCGCTGGCGGACCATGCGCCGCCGGGGGGCGAGAGCTTTTCGCAGCTCGTCGCCCGCACCGCGCCGGCGCTCGCGGACCTTGCCGGCCCCGGGCCCGTCGCCGTCGTCGCCCATGCCGGGACCGTGCGCGCCGCGCTGACGCTTGCGCTCGGGACCGAAGGGGCCGGCCTTGCCTTCTCGGTGGCGCCGCTGTCGCTGACCCGGGTGACGATGCTGCCAGGCGACACCTGGGCGATCGGCGCGGTGAACCTGCCGCTCTGAGACTTGCGCGAACCGCGGTTTTGCCGGATCAGGGTCGCCCGGGATGGCTGGCGCAGGGACGGGCGATGTTTGCGGGAATGATGCTGGTCGGCATGGCGATCGAGGGCGCGCTCGGCTGGCCGCGCTGGCTCAACGCGCTGATCGGCCACCCGGTCAGCTGGCTTGGCCGGCTGATCTCGGGCCTCGACGCGCGGCTAAACCGCGACGGCCGCAGCCCCGCCCAGCGCCGCGCCCGCGGCAGCTTCACCGCGCTGTCGGTGATCCTTGTGGCGACGCTAGCCGGCCTCGTGCTGCAGGCGCTGCTGCCCGAGGGGCCGCGGGGTCAGCTGGTCGGCGGGCTCCTGGCCTTTCCGCTGATCGCGACCCGCTCGCTTTACGATCATGTCGCCGCCGTCGCGCGCCCGCTCGCCGCCGGGAACCTCGGCGCGGCGCGGCAGGCGGTGTCGATGATCGTCGGGCGCGACCCGAACGCGCTGGACGAGGGCGGGGTCACCCGCGCCGCGGTCGAGAGCCTGGCCGAGAACAGCTCGGACGGGGTGATCGCGCCGCTGTTCTGGGGCGTTCTGCTGGGGCTGCCCGGGCTGTGCGCCTACAAGGCGATCAACACGCTGGATTCGATGATCGCCCACCGCACGCCGCGGCACGAGGATTTCGGCCGGACCGCCGCGATCATCGACGACTGGGCCAATCTCGTGCCGGCGCGGCTGTCGGCGCTGCTGTTCGCGCTGGCCTCGGGGCGGTTCCGCACCGCCTGGGCCGCGGTGCGCGCCGATGCCCGGCGCCACCGCTCGCCCAATGCCGGCTGGCCCGAGGCCGCGATGGCCGGGGCGCTGGGGATCCGGATCTCGGGGCCACGCTCCTACGGCGGGCGGATGACGTCCGAGCCCTGGGTCAACGCGCCGGGACGCGATGCGCGGGCGGGCGACCTGAAGGGGGCGCTCGGGCTCTATCTTCGGGCGATGCTGCTGGTGGCGCTCGTGCTGGGGTTCCTGGGCGTGCTCTAGCGCGCCAGAGCGAACAGCCCGTCAAGATCCAGGTGCGTCTCGAGATGCGCTGCCAGCCCGTCGAGCGCGGCCTCGACCGTCGCCGACCAGGGCGCCTCGGCCGCCGCGATCCCGAGACCGGAGAGGAAGGCCCTGCGGAAGTCATCCTCGGCGAACAGCCCGTGCAGGTAGCTGCCGACGATCCGGCCATCGCGGCTGACCGCGCCCTCGGGGCGGGTCCCGACATGGGCGAAGGGGCGCTCGCGGTCCGGGCCATCGGTCCTGCCGATGTGGATCTCGTAGCCCTCGACCTGCGTGCCGGTGGCGACATGCCGGGCGCGCGTGCGGGTCAGGCGCTTGTCGGGGGTCATGACCGTCGCGACGTCGAGAAGGCCAAGGCCGCGATCCTCGCCCGCCGGGCCCTCGATCCCGTCGGGGTCGGCGATGGCGGTGCCCAGCATCTGGTAGCCGCCGCAGATCCCCAGCACCCGCCCGCCGCGGCGCACATGGGCCAGAAGGTCTATCTCCCACCCCTGGGCACGGAGGAAGGCAAGGTCGCCGCGGGTGGATTTCGACCCCGGCAGGATCACCAGCGCCGCGTCGGCCGGGATCGGCTGGCCGGGCTGAACCATCACCAGGTCGACCCCGGGCTCGGCCGCGAGCGGGTCGAGATCGTCGAAATTCGCGATCCGGCTGAGCGCGAGGCAGGCGATCTTGGCCGCGCCCTCGCGGCGCTGGCCGCGCAGGTCGAGCGCATCCTCGGCCGGCAGCGCGGCGGCACCGGGAAAGAAGGGCAGCACGCCGAAGCCGGCCCAGCCGGTCCGCTCGGCGATCAGCCGGTAGCCATCGTCGAACAGCGAGGGGTCGCCGCGGAACTTGTTGATCAGGAAGCCCGCGACCATGGCGTCATCCTCGGGGGCGAGCACGGCCTTGGTCCCGACGAGCTGCGCGATCACGCCGCCGCGGTCGATGTCGCCCGCGATCACCACCGGGACATCGGCGGCGCGCGCGAAGCCCATGTTGGCGATATCGCCCGGGCGCAGGTTGACCTCGGCCGGAGAGCCCGCGCCCTCGACCAGCACGAGGTCGAAGCGCGCCTTCAGCCGCGCGAAGCTTTCGAGCACCGGCGCCATCAGCGCGGGCTTCATCGCCGCGTAGTCGCGCGCCCGCACCGTGGCCACGCGCCGGCCCTGGACCACGACCTGCGATCCGGTGTCGGTCTCGGGCTTCAGCAGCACCGGGTTCATGTCGGTGACGGGGTCGAGCCCGGCCGCGCGCGCCTGCAGCGCCTGGGCGCGGCCGATCTCGCCGCCATCGACGGTCACGGCGGCGTTGTTGGACATGTTCTGCGGCTTGAACGGCGCGACCGAGATCCCGCGGGCGCGGGCCGCGCGGGCGAGCCCGGCGACGATCAGCGACTTGCCGACATTCGAGCCGGCCCCCTGGATCATCAGCGCCTTCGCCATCTGCCATCCCCCTGCCATCACGGCGGTGATAGCGCGGGAGCGGTTGCGGGGGAAGGAGGGGGCGCTGCCCCCTCTTGGCCTGCGGCCAATTCACCCCCGGGATATTTGGGCCAATGCGAAAGACGGGATCGAGCAGCCTGGGCGAGGCGACCCGGTGGCGGAGCCGGTCCGCGGCGGATCAGTAGATGTAGCGGATCTGGTCGGACCAGAAGCGCTCGATCCGGCGCAGGCCGGTGGTCATGTGCTCGAACCCGTCGAGCGAGACCGTGTGCCTTTCCTCGATCTGTTCGGCCTGGCGGGCGAAGAGGTCGGCCACCATCTGCCGAAGCTCGCGCCCGCGGGGGGTGAGGCGGACCCGGACCGAGCGGCGGTCGATCGTGCAGCGCTCGTGGTGCATGTAGCCGGATTCGACCAGCTTCTTCAGGTTGTAGCTGACGTTCGAGCCCTGGTAGTAGCCGCGTGACCGCAGCTCGCCCGCCGTCACCTCGTTCTCGCCGATGTTGAACAGCAACAGCGCCTGCACCGCGTTGATCTCGAGCACGCCGAGGCGTTCGAACTCGTCCTTGATCACGTCCAGCAAGAGCCGGTGCAACCGCTCGATCATCGCCAGCGTGTCGAGATAGCTGAGCATGTAGCCCGAGCGGTTGCCATCCTTCAGTTGCGCGTGAACTGTCATCCTCTCCCCCGGGGCTCGCGGTATCGAGAGCAATCGTGAGGAAGAATTCCCAATTTTTTCTTAACGAGAAACGGCGGCCCCGGCTGCGCCCCCCGGCGGGGCCACCGCGGACCGGGCCTCAGGCCCCGGGACGGAAGCGGCCGCGCGCGAAGGCGCCGATCTCGTCGAGCAGGCCGACGATCGCGGCCGGCGCCGGCTCGGCCGAGGTCACCCAGCGGTAGAGGTCCTGGTCGTTCTCCTCGAGCAGGATCTCGTAGACCGCGAGGCGGGACTCCGACAGCCCCGCGAGATGCGCGTCGGCCCAGGGGCCGAGGATCATGTCCATCTCCTTGGTGCCGCGCCGCCAGCTGCGCATCCGCAGCCGCTTGAGCCGCGCCTCGGCGGTCTCGGTGGGTGCCATGGTCATTCCGTCTCTCCGTCCAGCGCCACAAGCTGCGCCTCGAGCCGCCCCAGCCGGGCGGCAAGCCCCGTCATCTCGGCCCTGAGGCCCCGCAGCTCGGCCAGCACCGGCCCCAGCGCCGGTCCCAGCCCGCCGCGGCCCGAACCGGCGGCGCCGGGCGCGCCCGGCCCCTCGCCCGCCCCGGTCAGCAGCCAGGGGATCGACACCCCGGTCACGCCCGAGAGCATCTGCAGCTTGTTGCCGCGCGGCTCGGCCATGTCCTCTTCCCAGGCCACCAGCGTGTCGAGCCGGATGCCCATCCGCGCCGCCAGCTCGTCACGCGACAGCCCCGCCGCCTCGCGCGCGCCGGTGACCCGGTCGCCGAAGGTCGCGGTCTCGGGGCCGTACCAGTCGGCGGCGTCGTAGTCCTCGGTCGTCTCGTCAGTCGGGTCGGTGATCCCGTGCGGCACGTCGGCGCTCATTCCGGGCCTCCTTCGTCCTTGAACCTGCGTTTGCCTCAGCCTAAGACATGGGCCCGGCAGATTCAAACCGGAGCACCCGACATGGCCTTCCTCTCCGACACGCTGGCACGGGTGAAGCCTTCGCCGACCATCGCCGTCTCGAACCTCGCACGCGAGCTGGCGGCCCAGGGCCGCGACGTGATCGCGCTGTCGGCCGGCGAGCCGGACTTCGACACCCCCGACAACATCAAGGCCGCCGCGAAGGCCGCGATCGATGCCGGCAAGACGAAATACACCGCCGTCGACGGCCTGCCCGAGCTGAAGAAGGCGATCTGCGCCAAGTTCGAGCGCGAGAACGGCCTGCACTACAAGCCCAGCCAGGTCTCGGTCGGAACCGGCGGCAAGCAGATCCTCTACAACGCGCTCGTGGCGACGCTGAACCCCGGCGACGAGGTGATCATCCCCGCGCCCTACTGGGTCAGCTACCCCGACATGGTCTATCTCGCCGGCGGCGAGCCCGTCTTCGTCGAGGGGCCGATGCAGACCGGCTACAAGATCACCGGCGAGCAGCTGGAAGCGGCGATCACGCCGAAGACCAAGTGGTTCATCTTCAACTCGCCCTCGAACCCGTCGGGCGCCGGCTACTCGCGCGAGGAGCTGAAGGAGCTGACCGACGTGCTGAAGCGCCATCCCCATGTCTGGGTGATGACCGACGACATGTACGAGCACCTGTCCTTCGGCGACTTCAAGTTCTGCACCCCAGCCGAGGTCGAGCCCGAGCTTTACGACCGCACGCTGACCTGCAACGGCGTCAGCAAGGCCTATGCGATGACCGGCTGGCGGATCGGCTACTGCGCCGGCCCCGAGGCGCTGATCAAGGCCATGGGCATGATCCAGTCTCAGTCGACCTCGAACCCCTCGTCGATCAGCCAGTGGGCCGCGGTCGAGGCGCTGAACGGGCCGCAGGACTACATCACCGAAAGCCGCGAGGTGTTCCAGCGCCGCCGCGACCTGGTGGTCGGGCTGCTGAACGAGTGCGAGGGCATCAAGTGCCCGATGCCGGAAGGCGCGTTCTACGTCTATCCGTCGGTCGCGGGCTGCATCGGCAAGACCTCGGCCGGCGGCACGAAGATCGACAGCGACGAGGCCTTCGCCACGGCGCTGCTGAACGAGACCGGCGTCGCGGTGGTCTTCGGCGCGGCCTTCGGCCTGTCGCCGAACTTCCGCATCAGCTACGCGACCTCGGACGCGCTGCTGACCGAGGCCTGCGCCCGGATCAAGACCTTCTGCGCCGGCCTCGTCTGAGGCCGGCCCGCACATGACCGATCTGCCCGCCTACTACTTCCGGGTGCGCGAGAACGGGGCGCTGGTGTTCCGGGTCGATTCCGAGAACCGCCAGCGCCGCCTCGAGCTTGAGCAGATCGCGACGGTCAACGTCCGCAACGGCGAGATCCGGCCCCAGGGCGACAAGGTGCTGACCGACGCCGACCGCGCCGAGATCGCGGCCTGGCTTGCCGCGCGTCAGGCGCAGCTGGCCGAGCGCGACGTCGACGACATTCTGCGCGCCATCGACCACATGAACCTCACCGCGCACTGGGTGCAGACCAAGGCGAGCGAGGACCAGCTGGAGCGGGTCACCGACGCGCTGCTGCTGGCGATGCACGACCTGCGCACGGTGCTGGTGAAGAAGAAGGCCGACCGGGTGCTGAAGGCGGCGCCGCCGGCGCCGCAACCCGACTGAGACAAAGCCTCTCGGCACACCTGGCACGGACCCGGGCGGGGCCCTCGGGCCCGCCTCGGGCGCCGCGGCTCAGCCCCGCGCAAGCGCGCCTTCGGGCGCGGCCTCGCGCCGGGCGGGCCCCAGCCAGAACCGCACCATCAGCAGCACCCCGGCGCAGCCCAGGCCGCAGACGAGGCCGAACCACAGCCCGATGCCGCCAAGCCCCAGCGGGAAGGCCAGCAGGTAGGCGACGGGGATCCCGATCACCCAGTAGCTGAAGGTCGCGATCCACATCGGCACCGCCGTGTCCTGCACCCCGCGCAGCAGCGCCAGCGCCAGCGCCTGCTGGGCGTCGAACAGCTGGAACATCGCCGCCACCGCCAGCAGCGTCGTGCCGAAGGCGATGATCGCCGCGGCCGCCGGGTCGTGGTGGTCGACGAACAGCCCCACGATCGTCCCCGGCATCACCAGGAAGACCGCGATGACAAAGGCCGAGACCGCCATCGACACCGCGATCGCGGCCACGCCGGCCCGGCGCATCGAGGCAAGGTCGCCAAGGCCATGGAACCGCCCCACCCGCACCGTGGCGGCGTTGCCGATGCCGATGTGGATCATGAAGGTCAGCGCCGCCGCCTCGAGCGCGATGCCGTGCGCGGCCAGCTCGACGGTGCCGATCCAGCCCATCATCATCGCCGTGGCGCTGAACAGGCTGCCCTCGGCGACATTCGTCAGCCCGACCGGCAGGCCCCGCCGCGCGAGGTGCAGGAACACCGGCCAGTCCGGCCGCCACAGCCGCTGGAACAGGCGGAACCGCCGCATCGCCGGATGCCAGTAGGCAAAGCCGCCGACCACCGTGAGCGAGATCAGCTGCGAACCGACGGTGGCCATCGCGGCCCCGCGCAGGCCCAGCTCGGGCGCGCCCCAGTTGCCGAAGATCAGCGCCCAGTTCAGCACCGCGTTCACCCCCGCCGCGGCGACCGTCGACCACAGCACGATCGACACCCGCTCGAGCGCGGCGGCGAAGCTGCGCAGCACCATGACCACCAGCGAGGGGATCAGCCCGATGCCGATGATCCGCAGGTAGTCGGCCGCCGCCGCGGCAAGCGCCGGCTCCTGCCCCAGGGCCCGCAGGATCGATTCCGAGAAGTAGAACACCGGGTAGACGACGCAGGCATAGATCAGCGACAGCCAGATCCCCATGCGCACGTCGCGGCGCACCTGGGTCTCGTCGTCGCGGGCCATGGCGCTGGCCACCATGCCCATCGCCGCGGCGGCGAAGCCGGAGCCGAGGATGAACAGGATGAAATAGCTCGACGCCCCCAGGACGCCCGCGGCCAGCGCGCCGACCCCGTACCAGCCCAGCATCACCGTGTCGGTGACATGCATCGCGAAATGCGCGAGCTGGCTTCCGGCCAGCGGCAGGGCGAGCCGAATCGTGGCGCGCAGGTGATGGCTGAAGGTGCGGGGGGATGCAGTCATGATCGCCCGGCCATAGCCCGGCGGCGGCCGAAATGCCAGTGATGGTTGCGCGACGTCGCGCCACCGTTGCCGCGCCGCCCCGCTTGTTGTCCCGCTCGGTGACCCACCCTGTGGCCCGCTCGGTGCCCCACCGGGGCGGCGCGCGCGGCGCCGTCCCGGCGGGCCGGCCTCAGGCGATCCCGGCTTCCGGGACCATCGCCTCGGGCAGGTTCTGGAAGGCGACGGGTCGCAGGAAGCGGCGGATGGCGAGGGTGCCGACCGAGGTGGCGCCGAAATTGGTCGAGGCCGGGTAGGGCCCGCCGTGGACCATCGCATCGACGACCTCGACCCCGGTCGGGAAGCCGTTGGCCAGCACCCGCCCCGCCTTGCGCTCCAGCACCGGCAGAAGCGCCCGCGCGACGGGGGCATCGGCCTCGTCCATCAGCAGTGTCGCCGTCAGCTGCCCCTCGAAACCCTTGGCCAGCGCGACCATCGCCTCG
>NZ_JBAWKE010000007.1:133264-168804 GCF_037095655.1 Frigidibacter sp. MR17.24 | reverse complement strand
TTCAGTCATCCATCAATGTCAAAGAGCGTGAAGACAAAATCAAACCGGACCGCCAATCCCTTGGCGCCACCCGCTCCAACCGTCTTCGAATTTCGTCTCCGTCGCGTCCGTGGCGCTGCCGTCGTTTCCGTCGTTGGCGTCACCGTCGCTTCGGTAGAGGGGTTTCTAGGGATCTCGGCCGGGGTCCGCAAGCACTTTTTTCGTGGACCGTCACAGAAACTTCGCGAACCCCTGTTTTTCTGGGCGATGCGCCTGTTCCTTGTGCGGTTATCCACAGGGTGAACCTGCCGCATCGGCGCCGCGCGGCGGCGTCAGCGGGCGGAATCACAACGACTCTCCCCTCCCCTGCCGTCGATCACGGGGACTCGCAGGCGATTTTCCGGCCGAGTCCCGGCATTTGCGGCCCGCGAGTCGGGGCTCCGGGTGCGGCCGCCCGCTCTGCACCGGCGCTCCACAGGGCCGCCACCGGGCGTGCACCCCCTGTGCACCCCCTGTGCACCCCCAACGCGCGGCGCGTTCGGCGCCCGTTTACCCCCCCTGCCCCGCCTCCCCTCGGTGAAGCCCCCGCGATGAGGCCCTGGGCGAGAGGTCAGGACCAGTCCCAGGGCTGGGCAAAGGCATCGAGCCGGGCCCGGATCGCCGCGCGATCCGCCCCCGCTCCGGCCGCGATCCGGGCGACGAGACCGCGGCGCGGGTCCTCGGTCACCTCGGCCACGCGGGCGCCGGTCCCCTCGAGGCAGCCGTCGAAGACCCGGGCGATCGCCCGCCGCCGCAGTGCCGGCTTGAAGATCTTGCCGACGGCGGTCTTCGGCAGCTCGGGCAGGATCTCGAGGTGCTTGGGGATCATCGCGCGTTCGGGCAGAAGCCCGGCGGCATGGGCGATCAGCGCCTCGGGCGTGGCCTCGGCCCCCGCGACCAGCTCGACATAGGCGCAGGGCAGCTCGCCCGCGAAATCGCAGGGCTGGCCGATCGCGCCGGCGAAGGCCACCGCCGGATGCGACAGCAGCGCCGCCTCGATCGCGCCGGGGTCGATGTTGTGACCGCCACGGATGATCAGGTCCTTCGAGCGGCCGGTGATCCAGAGATAGCCATCCGCGTCGATCCGGCCGAGATCGCCGGTGCGCAGATAGGTCCCCTCGGCGAACAGGTCGTGGTTGCGGTCGGCCTGCAGATAGGTCGAGCCGGGGAAGACCCCGGGGCTGGCCACGCAGATCTCGCCGATCTCGTCGACGGCGCAGTCGACCGGGGCGTCGGGCGGCCCCTTGAGGATGCGCACATGGGTGTAGGGCATCGGGATGCCGACCGAGCCCACCTTCTTCAGCCCGTCGGGCGGGTTGCAGGACACGAGGCAGGTGACCTCGGTCAGGCCGTAGCCCTCGGCGATCTCGACGCCGGTGGCGGCCTTGAAGCGCTGGTACAGCTCGACCGGCAGCGGCGCCGAGCCGGAGATCGCCATCCTGAGGCTGGAGACATCGGCATCGACCGGGCGCTGCATCAGCGCGGCGATGGCGGTGGGCACGGTGATCAGGAAGGTCACGCCCCAGCGGTCGATCAGCTTCCAGAAATTGTCGAACACGCCCTCGCCGCGATAGCCCGCCGGGGTCGGCAGCACCATGTGCGCGCCCGAGGCGATGCAGGACATCAGGATCGGATAGGCGGCGAAGACGTGGAACAGCGGCAGCGGGCAGATCAGCACGTCGCGCTCGTCAAACAGCAGGGTGCCGCCCAGCCAGCCGTTGTAGACCATGCCCGAGACGAGGTGGCGGGCCAGCTTCGGCGCGCCGGTGGTGCCGCCGGTGTGGAACATCGCGCCGATGCGGTCGTCTTCGGGATCGTCGAAGGCGAGCGTCGCGGGCTCGGCCG
This sequence comes from Frigidibacter sp. MR17.24, assembly GCF_037095655.1. Lineage (NCBI taxonomy): Bacteria > Pseudomonadati > Pseudomonadota > Alphaproteobacteria > Rhodobacterales > Paracoccaceae > Frigidibacter > Frigidibacter sp. MR17.24. The sequence goes on along the minus strand of NZ_JBAWKE010000007.1, from coordinate 166,941 downwards.
CGCAGGCGCGCGCGAAGTCGACCCGCGTCACCGGGCGCGGATCGGCGGCGCGCTTGGGGCGCACCAGCGGCACGATCCAGCGTTTGGGCGCGCCAAGGTGATGGGCAAGGTCGATCTCGGCCACCCATGCCACCGCCGGCGCCCCGTCGAGCGCCTGCGCGACCTTCTGGCTGAGGTCGGATTTCGGGAACGGCGCGAGGGTGACGACGCCCTTCGCCCCGGTCTCGGCCAGGATCGCGGCGATCTGGCGCGGCTCGAGCAGGGCGTTGATCGGCACGACGACGCCCGCGATCATCGCGCCAAGCAGCGCCGCGGCGGTCTCGGTGCAGTTCGGCAGCACCAGCGCCACGGTGTCCGACGGGCCGATGCCGAGGCGGCGGAAGAGGTTTGCGGCCCGGGTCGCCGCGGCGAGAAGCGCGGTCCAGTCGAGCGTCGTCGCCCGGTCGCGCGGGCCCGAGGTGATCTGGAAGCTGAGCGCCGGGCGCCGCGGGTGGCGCGCGGCGGCGGCGCTAAGGAAGCGGTGGATCGTGCGCGGGGCGCCCCGCTCCTCCCAGGTCGCCTCGGCTTCGATCCGGGCGCGGTCTTCGAGACCGAGGACGGTCATGGCGCGGGCCTCCCTGCCCGTTGCGGTGGTGGCGGGGACAGTGGCGGCGCGCGCCCGCGAAGGCAAGCGCGCCGTGGCCGCCGCCCCGCGCTCAGGCCTCGGCGGGCTCGAGCCCCTCGGTGAACTGCAGCCGGGCGAGGCGCGCGTAGAGGCCCCCCTCGGCCACCAGCGCGTCATGGGTGCCCTGCGCGACGATGCGGCCCTGATCGAAGACCACGATCCGGTCGGCCTTCTTCACCGTGGCCAGCCGGTGGGCGATGATGATCGTGGTGCGGTTCTCGGCCAGCCGGTCCACCGCGCCCTGCACCAGCCGTTCGGATTCGGCGTCGAGCGCCGAGGTCGCCTCGTCCAGAAGCAGCACCGGCGCGTCGCGCAGGATCGCGCGGGCGATGGCGATGCGCTGCTTCTGCCCGCCCGACAGCATCACGCCGCGCTCGCCGACATAGCTGTCGTAGCCTTCGGGCAGCGCCTCGATGAAGTCATGCGCGGCGGCGGCGCGGGCGGCGGCGTCGACCTCGGCGTCGCTGGCGCCGGGGCGGCCGAAGCGGATGTTGTCGCGCGCGGTCGCGGCGAAGATCACCGGATCCTGCGGCACCAGCGCCACGTGTTCGCGGAAGGCGGGGCGCGCCATGTCCTTCAGGTCGATCCCGTCCAGCGTCACCCGGCCGATCTGCGGATCGTAGAAGCGCAGGATCAGCTGGATGATCGTGGTCTTGCCCGCGCCCGAGGGCCCGACGAGCGCGACCGTCTCGCCCGGGTTCACGGTCAGGTCGATGCCTTCGAGCGCCGAGACCCCGGGGCGCGAGGGATAGTGGAAGCGCACGCCCTCGAAGGCGAGCGCGCCGCGCACCGGGGCGGGCAGCGCCCGCGGCCGGGCGGGATCGGTCACGCTGTCCTCGGCGGCCAGCAGTTCCGACAGGCGTTCGGTCGCGCCGGCGGCGCGCTGCAGCTCGCCCCAGATCTCGCTGAGCGCGCCGGTCGAGCCCGCGGCCATCACCGCGTAGATCACGAACTGGACCAGCTGGCCCACCGACATGCCGCCCGCGCGCACGTCGCGCGCGCCGATCCACAGCACGCCGACGACGCCCGAGAACACCAGCAGGATCACGATCACCGTCATCGCCGTGCGCACCCGGATCCGGGCCGCGGCCGAGGCGAAGCTGGCCTCGGTCACGCGGGCGAACTCGGCGCGGGCCTGCGGCTCGTGGGTGAAGGCCTGCACGGTCTGGGCCGAGGCCAGCACCTCGGCGGCCGAGCCCGAGGAGGCGGCGATCCAGTCCTGGTTCTCGCGGCTGAGCCTGCGCAGGCGCCGGCCCAGCACCACGATCGGCACGATGACGGCGGGCACGATCAGAAGGACGAGCAGCGTGAGCTTGAACGAGGTCAGCATCAGCAGCGCCAGCGAGCCGATCAGGATCAGGAAATTCCTGAGCGCGATCGAGACCGACGAGCCGATCACCGACAGGATCAGCGTGGTGTCGGTGGTGATGCGGCTGATGATCTCGCCCGTCAGGATGCGTTCGTAGAACGCGGGGCTCATGGCGATGACGCGGTCGAAGACGGCGCGGCGGATGTCGGCCACCACCCGCTCGCCCAGCCGCGTCACCAGCATGTAGCGCAGGCCGGTGCCGACGGCGAGCAGCGCCGCGATGCCGAGGGCGGCGAGGAAGTACTGGTCGAGCAGCGCCGCGCCCTGATTGAAGCCGTCGACGACCCGGCGCACCGCGACCGGCAGCACCAGGCTGACCCCGGCGGTGGCGGTCAGCGCCAGCGCCGCGCCAAGCGCGAGCAGCCGGTAGGGGCGGAAGAACGGCATCAGCGCGCGCAGCGATCCGATACGTTTCGAGCCCTCGCGGTCGGGACCCACAGGTTGCGGACGTCTGGCCATCGCTTGCCTCTCCTGTTGCGGGGCGGGTCTTAGGGGCCTTGGGGCGCAAGGGCAAGCGATGCGAGGTCGCGGGGGGGTGATACCTTTCGGCGAGGGCCGGGGGCGCTGCCCCCGGACCCCCGGGATATTTCGGCCAAGGCGAAACGGGGCGGTGGGTGCGGNGGTCGCGGGGGGGTGATACCTTTCGGCGAGGGCCGGGGGCGCTGCCCCCGGACCCCCGGGATATTTCGGCCAAGGCGAAACGGGGCGGTGGGTGCGGACGGATGGCGGGGCGGCGGGCGCCCCGGGGCGCGCACGGGGGCGGGCACATGGGCGGGCACGGGGGCGGGCATCGTGGCGCGCAAGCGCACGACCGGCCCGGGCCGGCGGCGGCTCTGGCGGTCAAGGACCTGGAATGTCGTGAATTCCTGGAGCGGGTAGCGGGAATCGAACCCGCCCCATTAGCTTGGAAGGCTAAGGCGCTACCACTACACCATACCCGCGCTCGCGCCCCGTATAGCGGGGGCTGGGGGCGCTTCGCAAGAGGGAGACGTGCGGATCGCGCGGGGGCCTGCCCGGCGCCGCCCGCCGGGCCGCCTGCGCCTTGCCCGGGCGGGCGGGCGCACGGATCAGGACAGCTCGTCGAGCAGGATCGCGCGGAAGTGTTCGAGCCGCGCCGCGCGTTCGGCCGCCATCGCCCGCCCCGTCGCGGTGAGCATGCCCCCGGCGAGACCCATCAGCTTGGTCGCGAAATGGTCGAGCGCGAAGGCGGTGTCGTCGAGCGGGCGGCGGGTGGCGGCCGGGTCGTCGGGGTGGGCGATGGCGCGCCCGCCCTGCCCCGCGACGTGAAAGCAGCGCGCGACGCCGATGAAGCCCAGCGCGTCGAGCCGGTCGGCATCGCGCAGGATCGCGGCCTCGAGCGTCCCGGGCGGGATCCCGGCCGAGAAGCTGTGCGCCTCGATCGCGTGGGCGACGGCGTCGATGGCGGGCGCGTCCCAGCCGATCGCGGCCAGCAGCCCGCGCGCCCGCGCCGCCGCCTGCCGCGAGGCGAGGTGCCGCCCGGGCGCGGTCTTGGGCAGGTTGACGCAGTCGTGCAGCAGCGCCGCCGCCTGCAGGATCCGCAGATCGCCGCCCTCGGCCGCGGCGATGCGCGCTGCGCTGCGCCAGACGCGCCAGAGGTGCCCCTCGTCATGGGCGCCGTCGCGCCGGTCGAAGGCATGGGGCAGCAGCGCCGCCGCGAGGCCGGGGTCGGGGAAGCGCGCGGGGTCGAGGGCGGTGACGGGCGCCGCCATCACCCCTCGATCAGGGCGCGGGCGGCGGCGCGGGCGGCCTCGGTCACGCTCTCGCCCGAGAGCATCCGCGCCAGTTCGTCGACGCGCTCGCCGGCGTCCAGCGGCTCGACCCGCGAGGTGGTGATCTCGGCCCCGGCGGCGCCCGAGACCGCCTTGGACACCCGCCAGTGCCGGGCGCCGCGCGCCGCCACCTGCGGCGAATGGGTCACCACCAGCACCTGCGCGGTGACGGCCAGCCGTTCCAGCCGGCGCCCGACCGCGTCCGCGGTGGCGCCGCCGACGCCGCGGTCGATCTCGTCGAAGATCATCACCTGCGCCTCGCCGTCGCGCGCGAGGCAGACCTTGAGCGCGAGCAGGAAGCGCGACAGCTCGCCCCCCGAGGCGATGCGGTTGAGCGGCCCCGGCGGCGCGCCGGGGTTGGTCGCGACGGTGAAGCTGACAAGGTCGCTGCCGTCGGGCCCCGGCTCGGCCGGTTCGATCACGGTGCGGAACTGCGCGCGCTCCATCTTCAGCGGCGCAAGCTCGGCCGCCATCGCGGCATCGAGCCGCCCGGCCGCCGCGGTGCGCTGCCGCGTCAGGTCCGCCGCCGCCCGGTCGTAGTCGGCGCGCGCGGCGGTGACGGCGGCGGCCAGCGCCGCGAGGTCGGCCTCGCCGCCGTCGAGCCCGGCGAGGCGCGTGCGCAGGCCCTCGGCGAAGCCGCCGAGATCGTCGGGCGCGACACCGTGCTTGCGCGCGAGCGCCCGGATCGCGAACAGCCGCTCTTCGGTGGTTTCCAGCTCGGACGGGTCGAAGCGCAGCGCCTCGAGCGCGGCCTCGACCCCGGCCTGGGCCTCGGCCAGTTCGATCATCGCGCGGTCGAGCGCGGCGAGCGGCGCGTCGAGCCGCCCCCCTGCCCGGTCCGAGGCGCCTTCCAGCCAGCGGATCGCGTCGCCCATCGCGCCCTCGGCCCCGTCGGGCGAGATCGCCTGATAGGCGCGGGCGACATCGTCGCGGATGCGCTGGGCGCCCTGCATCTCGCGCCGGCGGGCGTCGAGCGCGGCCTCTTCCCCCGGCCGGGGATCGAGCTTGTCGAACTCGGCCACGGCGTGGCGCAGGAAATCCTCCTCGGCGCGCAGGGCGGCGATGCGGGTCTCGGCCTCGGCCGCGGCGCGGCGGGCGGCGGCGAGCCGGGTCCAGGCCGCGCGGGCCGCCAGCCGCCAGGCCGGCGCGCCGAGGAAGGCGTCAAGCAGCGCGCGGTGGCCGCGGGGGTCCAGCAGGCCGCGGTCGTCGTGCTGGCCATGCAGTTCCACCAGCCGCTCGGACAGCTGGCGCATCACCTCGCCCGAGACGCGGCGGTCGTTGATCCAGCCGGTCTTGCGGCCCTCGGGCGTGGTGACGCGGCGCAGGATCAGCTCGTCCTCGAGCGCGATGCCGGCCTCGGTCAGCACTTCGGCCGCCGGGTGGCCCTGCGGCAGCGCGAAGACCGCCGTCACCTCGCCCTGCGCGGCGCCCGCGCGCACGAGGTCGGCGCGGCCGCGCCAGCCCAGCACGAAGCCCAGCGCGTCGAGAAGGATGGACTTGCCGGCCCCGGTCTCGCCGGTCAGCACGTTGAGACCGGCGTCGAATTCAAGCGACAGCCGGTCGATCAGCAGAAGATCGCGGACTTCCAGCGAGACAAGCATCACCGCCCCCGAAGCGGCCGGCCCCGCCGGGGGCCAGTCGCGGACATGGTCACATCCACTCGCCGCGGATCGTCTGGCGATAGATCGACGACAGCCAGCCGTCGCCACTCGCCTCGGGCTTGAGCCCCTTCGAGGTCAGCAGGCGGTAGCTGTCCTGGTACCACTCGGTCGAGCGGAAGTTGTGGCCCAGGATCGCGCCCGCGGTCTTGGCCTCGTTCACCAGGCCCAGCGACAGGTAGGCCTCGACCAGCCGGTGCAGCGCCTCGGGGGTCTGGGTGGTGGTCTGGAACTGCTCGACCACGACGCGGAAGCGGTTGATCGCGGCCGTGTAGTTGCCCCGGCGCAGGTAGTAGCGCCCGATCTCCATCTCCTTCGCCGCGAGGTGGTCGAAGGCGAGGTCGAACTTCAGCATCGCGGTCGAGGCGTATTCGCTGTCGGGGTAGTCCTCGATCACCTTGCGCAGCGCCTGCAGCGCCTGGAAGGTCAGGCCTTGGTCGCGGCCGACATCGTCGATCTGGTCGTAGTAGGACAGCGCGAGCAGGTACTGCGCATAGGCCGCGTCCTCCTCGCCCGGGTAGAAGTCGACATAGCGCTGGGCGGCGCCGCGGCTCTGTTCGTAGTCGCCGGCCTGGTGATAGGCGAAGGCCTGCATGATCAGCGCGCGCTTGGCCCAGTCGGAATAGGGATAGAGACGCTCGACCTCGGAGAACAGCTGGGCGGCGTCGCCCGCGCTCTTCTCGGTCTCGAGCGAGCGCTCGGCCTTTTCGTAGATCTGTTCGGCGGTCAGCGACTCGATCGGCGGCTCTTTCGGCTGCCGTGCGCCGCATCCGGCCAGAAGCGCCGTCAGGGCCAGCCCGGCAACCACCGTCCGCCCCGTCCGCATCCTGCCCCGCCCCATTCGTTCCTGCGTCACCTGGTCTTGCCTTTGCGGCCGTTTCTCGACCGTCGCGACCGGGGCGTTCCCCCCTGCCGCAACGGCGGTTCGCATCCTCGTAGCACAGAAAAATCCGGTGCGCAAAACGCCTTTCGTCCCGGCGGGGCTGGCTTCGGCGGGGCCATGCCGGCCCCGGCGCCCCCGGCGGTCAGGCGTAGGCCGGCAGGTCGTCGACCGACAGATTCGCGCCCGGCAGGAACGCCTCGGCATCGGCGGCAAGCGTCACGATGCGGTAGGATTCGGGCTTGGCGAACAGCGCGCGCAGCAGCTTGTTGGTCATCGCGTGGCCGGCGCGGTTGCCGACGTAGCGGCCCAGGATCGGCATGCCCGCCAGCGCGAGGTCGCCCATCGCGTCCAGCATCTTGTGGCGCACCGGCTCATCGCTGTGGCGCAGCCCGCCCGGCGACAGCACCCGGTCGCCGTCGAAGACGACCGCGTTCATGTAGGTGCCGCCCAGCGCGAGGCCGTTCTTCTGCATCACTTCCACGTCGGACTGGCGGCAGAAGGTGCGGCTGTCGGACAGCTCGCGCACGAAGGCGCCGTTCGCGAGGATCAGCTCGCGGCTCTGGTGGCCGATGGCGGCGTCGACGAAGTCGATGTCGAAGCGCATCTCCAGCGCCTCGGCGCCGGGCTCGAGCCGGGCCGAGGCCTCGCCCTCGGTGAACTCAACCGGGTCGAGGATGCGGATCGCGCGGACCGGGGCGGCAAGCTGGCGCAGGCCGCGGGCCATGATCGCGGCGACGAAGGGCGCCGACGAGCCGTCGAGGATCGGGACCTCGGGGCCGTCGATCTCGATCAGGGCATTGTGGACACCGGTGCCGGCCAGCGCGGCCATCACGTGCTCGATCGTCGAGACCGAGACGCCGGCGCGGTTCTCGACCAGCGTGCACAGCTTCGACGGCACGACCGCGTCCCAGCGCGCGGGGATCAGCGCATCGGTGCCGTCGGCCAGGTCGGTGCGGCGGAACCAGATGCCGTAATTCGCCGAGGCCGGGTGCAGCGTCATGCGAACCGGGGCCCCGGAATGGAGGCCGACACCCTTGAAGGTGATCGCGGAGCGGAGAGTCGTCTGCATGGTCTTACCTGCCTCGTTTTGTCGTGGCCCAGCCGTCCTGGCCTTGTCCGCCTGCCCCGTCGGGGGTCGGTGGCGGCGGATGCCGGGATCTTCTCCGGCGGTCGGGTCGGGTCCGGGCCCTGCCGATGATCGCGTCCCTTGATGGGGGCGCCCCGGCAAGTCTGGAGGTAAGACGTTGGCCCGACAGGCACAATTCACACATTGCAACGCGGTGAAACAAATCCGACGCAAATGCGCGCAACCCCGCCTGAACGAAAAAGTTCACCGCGCAAGCGATTGATCACAAAGGAAAAGGGCCGGGATTGCCCCGGCCCTTTTCCCTGTGAACTGTTACCGAAATCAGTTGGCCTGGCGGCGCAGGAACGCCGGGATCTCGGTCCGGTCCTGTTCCTGGTCCTGCTCGTCGTCATAGGCCGAAACCGGCGGCTGGTGACGCGGGGCGGGCTGCGGCGCGCGCGCCGGCTCGGGGGCGTGATGCTCGCCGTGGCCGCCGGTCATGCGGTTGATCAGCGAGTTGATGCCGAAGCGGGGGCGCTCGGCGGCCGGTGCCGGGGCGGGCTGCGGCGCGCGCGGCTGCGGTGCCGGAGCACGCTCGGCGGCCGGGCGCTGTGCCGGGGCCTTGGCGGCGGCGGCCTGCAGCCGGGCCAGCGCCTCGGGCGAGGGCGTGCCGGGCTGGCGCGGACGCGGGGCGACGAAGGCCGAGGCATCGTCTTCGACATGGACGTCGCGCATCGTGGTGCGGCCCTGCGCGGCGGTCGGGCGGTAGGCCGGCGGCGGCACGTCGTCGACGGCCTGCTGCGGCTCGGGCTCGGGCTCGTAGGACTGGGCGATGCCCGGGAAGCTGTCCTGCACCGGCTCGTCATATTGCGGCGGCTGCGGCGCGGCGGCCTGCACCGGGGCGCGGGCGGGCTCGGGGGCGCGCGGCGCGGGCGCCGGGGCGGCCGGGGCCGGACGGGCCGCGGCGGCGGGCGCCGCCGGGGCGGCATTGGCGCGGCGCGGTCCGGGAACCTCGGCCGAGATCGTCGCGTCGATGCCGGTCGCCACGACCGAGACGCGCATCGTGCCGTCCATGTCCGGGTCCAGCGTCGAGCCGACGATGATGTTGGCTTCCGGATCCACCTTCTCGCGGATCACGTTCGCGGCCTCGTCCAGCTCGAACAGGGTCAGGTCGTAGCCGCCGGTGATGTTGATCAGCACGCCCTTGGCGCCGTTGAGGCTGATCTCGTCCAGAAGCGGGTTCGCGATCGCCTTCTCGGCGGCGTGGCGGGCGCGGTCCTCGCCATCGGCTTCGCCGGTGCCCATCATCGCCTTGCCCATCTCGTCCATCACCGAGCGGACGTCGGCGAAGTCGAGGTTGATCAGGCCCGGGCGCACCATCAGGTCCGAGATGCCCTTGACGCCCTGATAGAGCACGTCGTCGGCCATCGCGAAGGCTTCGGTGAATGTCGTGCGCTCGTTCGCCAGCCGGAACAGGTTCTGGTTGGGGATGATGATGAGGGTGTCGACGACCTTCTGCAGCGCCTCGACGCCGGCCTCGGCCTGACGCATGCGCTTGGTGCCTTCGAACTGGAAGGGCTTGGTGACCACGCCGACGGTCAGCACGCCAAGCTCACGCGCGGCCTGGGCGATGATCGGGGCGGCGCCGGTGCCGGTGCCGCCGCCCATGCCGGCAGTGATGAAGCACATGTGCGCGCCGGCAAGGTGGTCGACGATCTGCTCGATCGACTCTTCGGCGGCCGCGGCGCCGACGGTGGGGCGGGCGCCCGCGCCGAGACCCTCGGTCACCTTGCCGCCGATCTGGATCCGGGCCTGCGACTTCGACTGCGCCAGCGCCTGGGCGTCGGTGTTCGCGACGACGAACTCGACCCCCTCAAGCTGCTTGTCGATCATGTTGTTGACCGCGTTGCCGCCAGCCCCGCCGACACCGAACACGGTGATCCGCGGCTTCAGCTCTTCGTGATCGCTCATCGTCAGGTTCAGGGTCATCGCATGTCCGCCCGTTATGTCCGCCGGCCATGACTGATTTGGGGGGCCCGGCCGTTATCCCGCACTTTCAGCAAAGATTAGCGATGCTTTGCCGGGAGGTCACGAGGAAAACACGTTTTGGCCGCAAAATATGGGGGATCGGAAGCCTCGGCCAGCGGTATCTTGCCGAAACTCCACCATATTGCGGGCCCGCGGGGCCGAACCACATTCCGAGGCGACAACAGGATCTTGTGCGAATCCCTTGCGGGAATCGTCCTGCCGTCCGGCGGTGTGGGAGACTGCTCGCCCACCTGACGTCCCGGCGGCCTCTGGCGGGCCGTCCGGGGAAACTCATACCAGCCGCGCCGCGACGGGAAAAGCCCGCCGCCGGTCACGAGGCCGCGCGTCACCAGTTGTCGCGGAACCACCTCATCGCGCGCTTGAGCGACCGGGCGGGATAGCGCTCGGCCGGGATCTCGAAATCCCACCACTCGTCCTGCGGATGCGCCGCGAACAGGCACAGCCCCACCGACGAGGCGAAGGCGGGCCCGGTCGCGGCCTGCGGCAGGCCCTGCACCCGCAGCGGCCGCCCCAGGCGCACGTTCTGGCCCAGGATCCGCGCCGCCAGCCCGTCGAGGCCGGGGATCTGGCTCGCGCCGCCCGACAGCACGATCTGCTGGCTCGGCAGGTCGTCGAAGCCCGCGACCTCCAGCCGGTCGCGCACGTCCTCGAGGATCTCCTCGACGCGCGGGCGCATGATCCCGATCAGCTCGGCCCGGCTGACGCGGCGGCGGTCGCGTTCCCAGTCGCCGGTCTCGCCGCCGATCTCGATCATCTCGCGGTCGTCCATGCCGGTCGCGTGCACGCCGCCGTAGAAGGTCTTGATCCGCTCGGCCGTGGCCATCGGCACCTGCAGGCCCTTGGCGATGTCCGAGGTGACGTGATCGCCGCCAAGGCGCACCGCGTCGGCATAGATCATGTGCTTCTTCATGAAGATCGAGATGCCGGTCGCGCCGCCGCCCATGTCGATGCAGGCCGCGCCCAGCTCCTGCTCGTCCTCGACCAGGCTCGAGATCCCCGAGACATAGGCGCCCGAGGCAAGCCCGGCGAGTTCGAGGTCGCAGCGCTTGATGCAGTGCAGCAGGTTCGAGATCGCCGACTGGTCGACGGTCAGCAGGTGCATGTCGACGGCAAGGCGGCTGCCGATCTGGCCGCGCGGGTCGGCGAGGCCCGAGCGGTGGTCGAGCGCGAAGTTCACCGGTTGGGCGTGCAGCGCCTCGCGGCCGCGGCCGAAGTCGGGCACGTCGGCCGAGGCCATGACGCGGGCGATGTCCTGCTCGCTGACCTGCCCGGCCTCGAGGTCGATCTCGCCGGCCAGGCCGTAGCTGCGCGGGTTGGCGCCCGAGAGGCAGGCGATCACGTGGTCGACGCGGACATTGGCCATCTTCTGGGCGGCCTGAACGGCGGTGCGGATCGCGCGCTCGGTCTCCTGCATGGCGTCGATCTCGCCGAAGCGGACGCCGCGCGATCGGGTGGTGGCGGCGCCGATCACGCGGAACTGCGACTGCCCGGCCATCGAGCCCAGGCCGTCCTCGCGTTCCGGCTCGGGGCCGTCGAACTGCAGCACGAGGCAGGCGATCTTCGAGGTGCCCACGTCGAGAATGGCGATCACGCCGCGCTGCATCGCCGCGCGGCGCATGTTCCGCATCGCCCTCTGGGCCTGGTAGAATTCCGTCATGTCACCGCCTCTTGCCCGCCCGCGTGGGTTTGAACCCGCCGTCTGTTGCGTTCCGCCGCCATTGCCCCGCCTCAGTTGCCTGCGACGAGCTTCTTTCCGTCCGATTTCGGGGTCTCGCCCCGGAACCGCGCCGCTGCCGTCTCGGCCAGACGCAGGGTCGGCCGCTCGGGGTTGCGCATGTCCACCACCGTGATGTCGCGCGCCAGGATGTCCTCGGCGCGGTCCAGCGCGATCACCGCCTCGACCGCGCGCACCGCGTTCTCGGTCGGCAGCTCGATCTCCTGGCCGCGGTCCAGCACGATGTTCCAGCGCCGCTCGCCCATCCGCACCAGGCCGCGGATCCGCGGCAGGATCGGCTGGGCGGCCGCGAAGATCGCCAGCGCCTCGGGCACCGCAAGCTCGGCCCCCTCCCCCGCCACCAGCGGCAGGTCGGCGCGCGCCTCGCGCGAGGTCAGCTGGGCGATGCGGTGGCCCTCGTCATCGACGACGTAGAGCCCGCCATCCAGCTTCCACACCAGCGCCGGCACCCGCTCGGTCACGTCGATCTGCAGCACACCGCCCGAGCGCACGCGCAGCTCGGCGCGCTTGACCGCGTCGATCTGCTCGATCTGCGCGCGCAGCGCCGGCAGGTCGAGCTGGAAGGACGACAGCGGGAACGGGATCTGGGTCACGTTGCGGATCGCGTCGGCCAGCGGCGCCGAGGCGCCGTCGATCGCCATCAGCGAGACCATGAACTCGGGCCGGTCCTGCACCGAGCGGGTGATCGACTCGATCCCCGCCGACAAGTTCGCCCGCCGCGTCTCCGAGGCCATGTAGATCCCGCCCACCGCGGCGATCAGCGCCACCGGCAGCCCGACCCGCAGCAGCCGGCGGTACATCGGCGTCAGCCACAGCCGGTGCAGGCGGTAGGCCGCGCGCGAGGGCGCGGGATCGCGACGCTGGGCAGAGAAGCCTACCGGTTGCACGACGCGTCCTCCACGATCCAGGCGCAGAGCGCGGGGAAGCCCAGCCCCGCATGGGCCGCCTGCTCGGGCGAGAGCGAGGTCGGCGTCATCCCGGGCTGGGTGTTGGTCTCGAGGATGTAGAGCCCGTCGAGCCCGAGGTCGGGGTTCCAGCGGAAGTCCGACCGCGACAGGCCGCGGCAGCCCAGCACCGCGTGGGCGCGCAGCGCATAGTCGCGCACCGCCTCGGCGATCTCGTCGGGGATGTCGGCGGGCAGGATGTGGCTCGACCCGCCGGGGGCGTATTTCGCGTGATAGTCGTACCAGCCCGAGGTCAGGATCTCGGTCACGCAGAGCGCGCGGTCGCCCAGCACCGAACAGGTCAGCTCGCGCCCCGGGACATAGGTCTCGACCATCACCGTCGCGGGCATCTCGTCCGACAGCTGCGCCGGGCCGTTGGCGCCATCCTGCACGATGTAGACCCCGACCGAGGAGCCCTCGGCATTGGGCTTCACGACGTAGGGGGCCGGCATCGGGTGGGCGGCGCGGGCCGCCTCGCGGCTGACGAGCAGGCTTTCGACCACCGGCAGGCCGGCGGTGCGGTAGGCGGCCTTGGCACGGGTCTTGTCCATCGCCAGCGCCGAGGCCAGCACGCCGGAATGCGTGTAGGGAAGGCGCAGCCATTCGAGAAGGCCCTGCACGCAGCCATCCTCGCCCCAGCGGCCGTGCAGCGCGTTGAAGACCACGTCGACGCGGGCCGCGACCAGCCGCGCGGACAGGTCCGCCCCGCCCTCGGGTCCGGCGTCGATCTCAACGACCTCGTAACCTGCCACCCGAAGGGCCTGGGCGCATTCACGCCCCGAGACGAGCGAGACCTCGCGTTCCGCGGAGGGTCCACCCATCAACACTGCCACTTTGGGGGCTGCCCTGCTCGACATGCCCGCCTCGTTTTCTTCCGCGGTTGAAGACCCGCGGCAAGTTCGGGGTTCACCCCGGAATTTGTTGTTATTCAGCCGCTTCCGGCCTGTCCCTCATGCCGCGGGTTGGCCCACGCGCATGATTTCCCACTCTAGCGAAATTCCCGAAACCTGCAAAACCTTTTTGCGGATCTCCTCGCCCAGCCCCTCGAGGTCGGCGGCGCTCGCGCCACCGGTATTCAGCAGGAAATTGCAGTGCATTTCCGACATCTCCGCCCCGCCCCGGCGGGCGCCGCGCATGCCGGCCTCGTCGATCAGCTTCCAGGCCTTCAGCTCGTGGGTGTCGGACGCCTCGCCGGTGCTGGAATAGCCGGCGGGGTTGCGGAAGGTCGAGCCCGCGGTGCGCGCCTTCGACGGCTGGCTCGCGTCGCGCTTGGCGATCTGGGCCTCCATCTTCGCGGCCAGCGCGGCCGGATCGCCCGCGGGCGGCGCGAAGGTCGCGGCGGTGATCACCCAGCCCTCGGGCAGCTCGGTCTGGCGATAGCCGGGCTTCAGCTCGGCCGGTGCCAGCGTCACGGCGCGGCCGTCGCGGGTCACCGCCTGCACCTCGGCCAGCGCGTCGAAGGTATAGCTGCCGTAGCAGCCCGCGTTCATCCGCACCGCGCCGCCGATCGCGCCGGGGATCGTGCGCAGGAACGCGAGGTCGAGCCCCGCCTCGGCCGCGCGCCGCGCGACATGGGCGTCGAGCGCGGCCGCACCGGCGGTGACGCGGCCCTGCGCGCAGTCGATGGCGTTGAAGCCCCGGCCCAGCCGGATCACCACCGCGCGCAGCCCGCCGTCGCGCACGATCAGGTTCGAGCCGACGCCCATCGGGAACACCGGCACCGCGGGATCGAGCGCGGCGAGGAAGGCCGCGAGGTCTTCGGCATCGGCGGGCTGGAACAGCCAGTCGGCCGGGCCGCCGACGCGCAGCCAGGTCAGGTCCGACAGCGCGCGCCCGGCGGACAGCGTGCCGCGCACGGGGATCTCGGCGGGGTCGGTGGTCATGGCGGTCCTCGCGGGCGGGTCGTGGCGGGCGGAAAGGGAAGGCTTACGCCTTCTCTAGCGGCCGGCGCCCGCGATGCAAGGCCGGGCGCAGCGCCGCGGTCGGCGGCCAGCGCAGCATCGCCGCCCCGAGGCAGAGCGCGACGATGCCGGCGACGGGGCCGCAATGCGCGGTCAGGTAGCCCAGCACCGCGATGCCGCAGACCACCAGCGCGACGCCCGCGCCCTGGCGCAGCCGCGCGGGCACGAAGGGCAGCGCGTTGACGGCCGTCACCCAGGCCATGAGGAGAACCAGCGACAGGGCCACCTCACGCAGCCTCCCGCAGCTTCTCGGGCAGCAGGTTGGCCCAGGCCGAGATCGTGCCGGCGCCGAGGCACACGACGATGTCGCCCGGCCGCGCCTGTTCCCGCACCAGCCGCGCCAGGTCGTCGACCGACAGGATCGCGCGGGCGTGGCGGTGGCCGTGGGCGATCAGCCCCTGCACCAGGTCGTCGCGGCTGGCCCCCGGGATCGGCTCTTCGCCGGCGGCATAGACCTCGGCGATGGCGACGACGTCGGCCTCGTTGAAGCAGGTGCAGAAATCGTCGAACAGCGAATGCAGGCGGGTGTAGCGGTGCGGCTGGTGCACGGCGATGACGCGGGCGCGCGGATTGCCCGCGACGGCCTGCCGCGCGGCCTTCAGCACCGCGGCGATCTCGACCGGGTGGTGGCCGTAGTCGTCGATCACGGTGACGCCGCCCAGCACCTCGCCCACCTTGGTGAAGCGCCGGTTGACGCCGCCGAACTTGGCCAGCGCCTCGCGGATCTCGTCCTTCTTCATCCCGAGGTGGCGCGCGACGGCGACCGCGGCCAGCGCGTTCGACACGTTGTGGTCGCCCGGCATCGGCAGGGTGCAGCCCTCGATCATGCCGTCCTCGGACTGCAGCAGGATGTCGAACTGCGCCACGCCCTTGTCATAGCGCAGGTTGACCGCGCGCACGTCGGCCTGGGCGTTGAAGCCGAAGGTGGCGATGCGGCGGTCGGTGACCCGGCCCACCAGCGCCTGCACCTCGGGGTGGTCGATGCAGCAGACCGCCAGCCCGTAGAACGGGATGTTGGTGACGAAGTCCTGGAAGCCCTTGCGCAGGTTCTCGATCGAGCCCCAGTGCTCCATGTGCTCGGGATCGATGTTGGTGACGATGGCGATGGTGGCGGGCAGGCGGTTGAAGGTGCCGTCGCTCTCGTCGGCCTCGACCACCATCCACTCGCCCTGCCCCGCGCGCGCGTTCGAGCCATAGGCATGGATCACGCCGCCGTTGATCACGGTCGGGTCGAACCCGCCCTTGTCCAGCAGCGTCGCGACCATCGTCGTCGTGGTGGTCTTGCCATGCGTGCCCGCGACCGCGATGTTCGAGCGCAGGCGCATGAGTTCGGCCAGCATCTCGGCCCGGCGCACCACCGGCAGGTTGCGCCGGCGCGCCTCGTCCAGTTCCGGGTTGCCCTTCTTGATCGCCGAGGAGATCACCACGACCTCGGCCTCGCCGATGTTCGAGGCGGCCTGCCCCTCGAAGAAGGTGGCGCCCAGCGACACCAGCCGGTCGGTGATCTTCGAGGCCTTCAGGTCCGACCCCTGCACCCGATAGCCCAGCGTCATCAGCACCTCGGCGATGCCCGACATGCCGATGCCGCCGATGCCCACGAAGTGGATCGGCCCGAGTTCGAGGGGGAGTTTCGTCGCTGCCGCGTTCATTGCCCGTCCTTCTTCTTGTTGGCCGCGCCCTTCCGCGCGACGGTTTCGACCAGGTCCGCCAGCCGGTCGGCCGCGTCGGGAATGCCCTGCCGCAAGGCGGAAAGGGCCATCTGCATGGCGCCGCCCGGATTGTCCAGCACTGCCGCCACGAGACCCGCGATCTCGTCCGGCGTCGCGCGCCGCTCGGGCACCAGCGCCGCGGCGCCGGCATCCACCAGCCCGCGCGCGTTCGCGGTCTGGTGATCGCCCGCGGCGGCGGCGAAGGGGATCAGGATCGAGGGCCGCCCGATCACCGAGATGTCGGCCACCGACGAGGCGCCCGAGCGCGAGATCACCAGCTGCGCCTCGGACAGGCGGCGGGGGATGTCGGCGAAGAAGGGCTGGACGTCGGCGGCGATGCCGGCCATGGCATAGGCCTCGGTCACCCGCTCCTGGTCCTCGCCCCGCGCCTGGTGCGAGACGCGCAGCCGGTCGCGCACCTCGGGTGGCAGCAGCGCCAGCCCCGCGGGCACCGCGTCCGAGATCACGCGCGCGCCCTGGCTGCCGCCGATCGCGACGATGTTCACCGGATAGGGCCCGGGCGGCATGTAGGGCGCGCCCGCGCGTTCAAGCACCGCGGCCCGCACCGGGTTGCCGACATGGACCCCCGTCACCCCCTCGGGCAGCCGCGTCGGCCAGATCGAGCAGGCGAAGGCGTCGACGCGGGTGGCGAAGACCCGGTTGACCTTGCCCGGCACGGCATTCTGTTCGTGGATCATCCGCGGCACGCGCAGCAGCGTTGCCGCCGCCAGCGCCGGGATCGACGGATAGCCGCCGAAGCCCGCGACCACGGCGGGGCGGTCGCGCAGCATCGCCATCGCCGCCGAGGCGACCCCGCCCGCGATGCGCAGCGGCGTCACCGCCTTGGCCAGCGCGCCGCCGCGCGCGAAGGTGGCCGAGGCCACCTGCTCGACGGGCACCGCCTCGGGGAAGCCGCCGGCATAGCGCGCGCCGCGCGCATCGGTGGACAGCTTCACCCGCCAGCCGCGCGCCAGCATCGTCTCGGCCAGCGCCTGGGCGGGGAACATGTGCCCGCCGGTGCCGCCTGCCGCGATGAGCAGGAGCGGCGCCGCCATGTCAGCGACCCCGGCGCATCAGGTGGTCGGCGATCTCGCCCTGCGGCCGCTTGCGGGTCAGCGCGAGCAGCATCCCCAGCGCGATGCCCGAGGCGATCACCGACGAGCCGCCGTAGCTGACGAAGGGCAGCGTCATGCCCTTGGCGGGCAGAAGCCGGACCGCGACGCCCATGTTGATCATCGCCTGCACGCCGAAGGCGGCGGCCAGGCCCGCGCCCGCGAGCCGGATGAAGGGATCGCGCTCGCGCATCAGCCGGAAGAACGACCGCACGACCACGGTGGCGTAGAGCGCGATGATGCACATCACCATGATCAGGCCGTATTCCTCGGCCGCGACGGCGATGATGAAGTCGGTATGGGCGTCGGGCAGCGACCACTTGACGGTGCCCTCGCCGACGCCGACGCCGAAGAAGCCGCCGTTCTGGATCGCGTTGGTGGCATAGCCGATCTGGGTGCGGGGATCGACCTCGGCGGTCAGGAAGCCGTCGATCCGGCGGGCGAAGTGCTCGGAGCTTTCATAGGCGGTGAAGCCGCCCATGACGACAAGGCCGAAGATCGCCACCAGCAGGAAGATCGGCGCGCCGCCGACGAAGTAGATCACGCCCCAGCTGAACATCACCAGCGAGGCCTGGCCGAAGTCGGGCTGGGCGGCGAGGAACAGCACCACGGTCACCGCGATGGCGAAGCTGTAGAGCCGGCCGGGCGGGCCGTTCAGCTCCTGCGCGGCGGCGATCAGCCAGGCGGTGAGGATCACGAAGCAGGGCTTGAGGAATTCCGACGGCTGCACCGAGCCGAAGCCCATCGAGTACCAGCGGATCGCCCCCTTGCCGAAATCGGTGCCCAGGAAGGGCAGCATCACGATCGAGGCGAAGGCGATGGCGAAGCCCATCACGCCCATCCGGCGCACCTGCGTCGGCGACAGCATCGACACGCCGAACATCACCGCCAGCGCGATCACCCCGAAGAAGGCCTGCCGCTCGACGTAGTAGAAGGGCTTGAGCCCGTTCTTCTCGGCCAGCGGCGGCGACGAGGCCAGCCCCAGCAGCAGCCCGACCCCGAACAGCAGCAGGACCGCCGACAGCGACCACTTGTCGATCGTGCGCCACCATTTCGGGAGCACAGGCTCGCCGACACGGGCCGGCATGGTGCCGAAGACCATTTCCGTCATGGGATACCGCTTTCACTGCCTCGGGATGCCCGGGTTCGTGCCCGGATCTGCCGGCGAGTCTAGCGCGACCGGCGCGCCCGCGCCAGCGCGAAGATGGCGCGGGCGCGGCGCGCACGGGGCGCTTTGCGGCCCCGCCCCGCCGTGGCAGGCTGGACGGGCCGGACAAGTCGTCGTGAGGTGCCCCATGAAAGTCGCGATCATCGGCGCGGGCCAGGTCGGCAGCGCCGCCGCCTTCGCCATCGCCCTGCAGGCCGCGGCCTCGGAGATCGTGCTGATCGACCGCGATCCCGCGCTCGCCGCCGCCCAGGCCGAGGACATCGCCCATGCCGTGCCCTTCGCCGGCGCCGCGCGGCTGGGAACGGGCGGCTACGACGCCGCGGCGGGGGCGGCGGTCACGGTGCTGGCGGCCGGGGTGGCGCAGCGGCCGGGCGAAAGCCGGCTCGACCTGCTCGCGCGCAATGCCGAGGTGTTCCGCGCCATCGTGGCCGAGGTGCTGCGCGTCGCGCCCGGCACGCTGATCCTGGTGGCGACGAACCCGGTCGACATCATGACGCAGGTGGCGACGCGGCTGTCGGGCCTGCCGCCCGGGCGGGTGATCGGCACCGGCACGATCCTGGACACCGCGCGGTTCCGCCACCTGCTCGGCCGTCACCTGGGCGTGGCGCCGCAATCGGTGCACGGGCTGGTGCTGGGCGAGCATGGCGACAGCGAGGTGCTGTGCTGGTCGGGCGCGACGCTGGGGGCGGCGCCGCTCGCGCAGGTGGCCGAGGATCTGGGCCGGCCGCTCGACCCCGCGGCGCGCGGCGCGATCGACGCGGGCGTGCGGCGCGCGGCCGACCGGATCATCGCCGGCAAGGGCGCGACCTGGTTCGGCATCGGCGCCGGCATCGCCCGGCTGGTGCAGGCGATCGCGACCGATGCACGCGACGTCCTCACCCTGTCGATGCTGACGCCCGAGGCCTGCGGCACCCGCGACATCGCGCTGTCGCTGCCGCGGGTGATCGGGGCCGAGGGCATCGTCGCCACCCTGCCCCCGCAGCTGTCGCGCGACGAGACCGAGGCGCTCGCGCGCTCGGCCGCGCTGCTGAAATCGCTGGCCGACCCGCTCGGGGTCTAGGGATCCTGGCGCTGGGTTCCGGGGAAGGCGCCCATCCCGTCAGGCGCGGGCGTGGCCCGCTGCCGGTCAGGCGCGGATCCACTCCTCGGTCCGGCCGAAGGCGGACAGGTCGAAGCCGCGCACCGCGGCATCGTCGACCATCACGAACTCGTCCAGCTGCGGCGGCGCGACCGAGGTCGAGGACAGCATCGCGTGGATCTGCCCGCGGTGATGCTGGTCATGCAGGAACAGGTGCAGCAGCGTGTCGCCCAGCGTCTCGATCTGCACCCGGCCGGCGCGCTGGATCTGCACGATCGTGTTCAGGTCGCCCGGCACCAGCGCCTCGGCGATCGCGACGGCGCGCAGGTCCATCTCGACCTGCGCCTCGGCCCAGGCGGCAAGATCGGCACAGGGCTCGGGGTCGTCCCAGGCCGCCGGGCCCAGGGTGCCGCCACCGATCGCGTCGAGGTAGAAGCGGTCGATGACGAGGATGTGGTTCATCGTCGCCCGGATCGAGGGGAAGAAGCTGGCGCGCGGCGCCTCCCATTCCCCCGGGGCGAGCGCATCACAGGCCCCGTGCAGCCGCCGATTGGCGAGCAGCGCGTTCCGGGCCATCTGGCGAAAGGGGCGGCAGGGGTCGGTCATGGGCCGGGATAGGATCATGCCGCGCTGCAGAGGTCAATTCTCGCATCCCGAATGTGCCGTTTTTCGTGGCACATACGCACACAATCCGCCGTCAACCGATGCGATTAAGCAAATTTGAACAAAAACCCGTCCGCCAGACGGAACCTGCCGGGCGATCCCCACCGCGCGACGCGAGTCGGCCCGGCAGGGTCGGCGCCCGCGCGATCAGGCCTCGTTCCAGCTGCGATTGACGGTGCCGAGATCGGCCACCGCCATCGCGCCCGGGCGCGGCGAGACCGAGGACGGCCAGCGCGCCTCGAGCAGGCGGGCCTTGTCGATCTTGACCCAGCTCACCCGGTCGCCCTGATTGCCGCCGAGGATCAGGTAGCTGTGGGCGTCCTCGCCGCCGTAGAAGCCGACATGGCCCTTGAACGAGCTGCGGCTCTCGCGCCAGAACACCATCACCGCGCCCAGCGTCGGCTGGCAGGCATTGCCGAACTTCAGCCAGTTGCGGGCCCCGAGCGGCGCGGGCGGCAGCGACTCGCGGTCCAGCGTCGAGCCGATGCAATGCGCGACGAAAAGCCCGCACCACGGGATGTCGTCATCGGGATAGTCGATGCCGAGATCGCCCGCGAGCTTGAGGATCTCGGGGTTCGAGCCCGGCCCCACCTTCTCGCGCAGGCCCAGCAGGCGCTTGGCCTCGGCGAACCACACGAGCCCGACATCGCCGGTGCCCGCCAGCCCCAGCGGCGGATCGGCCAGGTCGGGGAACAGGGCCTTGAGCGTCTGGGGTCCGACGATGCCGTCGACCTCGAGCTTCTTGCTGGCCTGGAACTTGCGCACCGCCGCCAGCGTCTGGCGGCCCCAGACCCCGTCGAGCGGCCCGGGGTTGAACCCCTTGGACGCGAGGGCCTTCTGGATCTCGATCAATCGCATAAACACCACCTGAAAATGGCCGGATCACATGAACGGACTGCAATAGAGATGTCTGAAAATAGGGCGCCGCTCTCCCGGGCGACGACGACCAAGCTACCACAACTGCTGCACGAATCCAGCGCCGGCTGCCGGGCATGAAAAAAAGCCGCCCGAAGGCGGCTTTCCGTCCGGCGGTCGCGCGGATCAAAGCTGGGCGGCAACCTCTTCGGGCACATCGAAATTGTGCGTGACGGTCTGCACGTCGTCGTCCTCTTCGAGCGTGTCGATCAGCTTCATAAGCTTCTCGGCCGTCTCGAGATCGACCTCGGTCAGGGTCTGCGGCTTCCAGATCAGCTTGGCCTCGGTCGACTCGCCCAGTTCCTTCTCGAGCGCCTCGGTCACGTCGTTGAGCGCCTCGACCGAGCAATAGACCCAGTGGCCCTCTTCGCTGCTTTCCACGTCATCGGCCCCGGCCTCGAGCGCGGCCATCATCACCGTGTCGGCATCGCCGGCCTCGACGGGGAAGCTGACCTCGCCCACCCGGTCGAAGCCGTGGCTGACCGAGCCGGTCTGGCCCAGGTTGCCGCCCGACTTGGTGAAATAGCTGCGCACGTTCGACGCGGTGCGGTTGAGGTTGTCGGTCATGCACTCGACGATCACCGCGATGCCGTTGGGGCCGTAGCCCTCATAGCGGATCTCGGTGTAATCCTCGGCATCGCCGCCCTGCGACTTCTTGATCGCGCGGTCGATGACGTCCTTGGGCATCGACTGCGACTTGGCGGCCTTCACCGCCAGACGCAGGCGGGGGTTCTTTTCCGGATCAGGGTCGCCCATCTTCGCGGCGACGGTGATCTCCTTGGAAAGCTTCGAGAACATCTTCGAGCGAAGCTTGTCCTGCTTGCCCTTGCGGTGCTGGATGTTCGCCCATTTAGAATGGCCTGCCATGACCCGTCACTCCGTCGCCTGTCTGGAACGGGGGCCTCATAGCGCAAGGCGGTGGTCCCCCGCAAGCGGGGCGCGCGCGCGCGCTCAGTCGTAGCGCGGATAGCGCTTGTCGCGCGAACCGGGGGTCTTGAAGCGTTCGACCCGGCCATCCTCGCTGGTGATGGCGACGGTGGCATAGGGCTCGACCAGATCGCCCAGCGCGGGCTTGAGCCAGTTCTGGCGCTGGATGCGCACGTCGAAGCGGGCCTGGTGCGGGCAGTCGATGAACATGCCCATGCCGCCCTCGGGCTGCATGGTCGAGCGGCAGACGGCGCCGTCGGTGAAGCGCACGGTCAGCCGGTCCGAGGTCAGCTTGATGCCGTCGACCCGGGCGGGCCATGGCGCGCCCGCGGCGGCCGGCAGCGCGGACAGCGGAAGCCCGAGGGCCAGCGAGGTCAGAAGGACAAGGCCGATGCGCGTCATGCGGCACCTTTCCGGGCTCGGGGAGATCATGCTCAAGACTACACACAAAGCCGCGATGGCGCCACCCCCGCGGCGGATTGCCGCCTAGAGCGGCCAGAGGATCGGGATCAGCGCGCAGGCCACCAGCCCGCAGATGATGTTCAGCGGCAGCCCCAGCCGGACGTAGTCGGTGAAGCGGTAGCCACCCGGCCCGTAGACCATCGTGTTGGTCTGGTAGCCGATCGGGGTGGCGAAGGCGAGCGTGGCCGAGAACATCACCGCCACCACGAAGGGGCGCGGGTCGCGGCCCAGCTCGTTCGCCAGCTGGATGCCGATCGGGGTCAGGATCACCGCGACCGCGTTGTTCGACAGGATCTCGGTCATCACCACGCCCAGGAAATAGACGCACAGGATCGTGAGGAAGGGCGAAAGCCCCTCGAGATGCGGGGCGATGGCGCGCACGATCAGGTCGACGGCGCCCGACTGCTCCAGCCCCTCGCCCACCGCCAGCATGGCGAAGATCAGCGCCAGCAGCCGGCCGTCGACGAACGAGAACGCCTCGTCCGCGTCGATGCAGCGGGTCACGAGGATCACGGCGACGGCGATGAAGGCCAGCGCCATGATCGGGGCGACGTCGAACGCCGAGAGCACCACCACCGCCAGCAGCGCCGCGACCGCGATCGGGGCATGGCCGCGGCGGAACGGGCGCTCGGTCGGCTTGGAGACGTTCACAAGGTCCATCTCCTGCGCCAGCCGGCCGATGTCCTCGGTCGCGCCTTCCAGAAGCAGCGTGTCCCCCACCCGCACCTCGAGATCGTCGAGCTTGCGGCCGATGTTCTGGTTGCGGCGGTGCGCGGCCAGCACGTAGACACCGTAGCGCCGCCGCAGCCGCAGCTCGCCCAGCGTGCGCCCGATCATCCGGCAGCCGGGCGAGATCAGGACCTCGACCGTCTCGGTCGCGACCGAGCTGAGCTTGTCGACCATGTGCAGCTCGCGCCGCTGCTGCAGGTCGAGCAGGTCGGTCATCTCGGTGCGCAGCACGATGCGGTCGCCCGCGGCCAGGATCGCCGAGGGCAGGTCGCGCCGCAGCGAGGCGTCGCCGCGCAGCACGTCGATCACCCGCATGCCGTCGCGCTTGAACAGCGCGGCCTCCAGCACCGGGGTGCCGATCAGCGGGCTGTCCTCGGGCACGGCGACCTCGGTGAAGTACTTCATCGACCGCCGGCCGATCAGCATCTCGGCCATCGACACCCGCGCGGGCAGGATGCGGTTGGCGAAGAAGCCCATGTAGACCGCCCCGGCGGAGGCCACGGCCAGCCCCAGCGGCGCGATCTCGAAGATCGAGAAATGCGCAAGGCCGCGGTCGCGGGCGACGCCGTCGACCAGCAGGTTGGTCGAGGTGCCGATCAGCGTGATCATCCCTCCCAGAACGGTGAAATAGCTTAGCGGCATCAAAAGCTTGGACGGCGACGTTCCCAGCTTGCGCGCGATCTGGATCACGATCGGGATCATCACCGCCACGACCGGGGTGTTGTTCATCACCGCCGAGGCGAAGGTGACGAAGACGAACAGCGACAGGATCGTGCGCCGCGGCGCCGAGCTGGCGTGGCGCTCGATCACCTTGGTCAGCTCGTTCAGCGCGCCGGTGCGCACCAGCCCGCCCATGATCAGGAACATGAAGGCGATGGTCCAGGGCGCGTTGTTGGCAAGGTTTTCCGCCGCGTCCTTGTAGGGCAGCAGCCCCGTCAGGATCATCACCGCGGCGCCGACCATCGCCACCACCTCGGTCTCGAACCATTCCAGCGCGAAGACGATGAACATTGCCGCGACGATGGCGATGGCGAGATAGGCCCGCGCGTCACCCGATAGGCCGAGATCGATCATGTGGAAACGGCTGCCCCCGCAGAGAATTGCGCCCGTTATCGCCGCTTGTGCGCGGTGCGGCAAGCGTCTCGACGCGGCGCGGCGCGGGCGGGGTGCAAACCCATGCAAGCCGCGAAATGTTCGATTTGGTCAAGACGGCGCACCACGGCCGGCCGGATTCGCCGGCAGATGTCGCAAATCCGCGCGGCCGGCTCAGGGCGCCGAGGGTTGCAGCCGCCCGCCGACACGCACCGCGACGATGCGGGTGGCGCGGCCGGTGCGGTCGTCGGTCTCGACATAGGCGCCCGACAGCGTCGCCTCGCCCTCGGCGGGGGTGAATCGCTCGCGCCCCATGCCGGTGATGAAGCGGCGCATCGGCTCGGCCTTGTCCATGCCGATGACCGAATTGTAGTCGCCGCACATGCCGGCATCGGTCATGTAGCCGGTGCCGCCGGGCAGGATCATCGCGTCGCCGGTGGGCACGTGGGTATGGGTGCCCACGACAAGGCTCGCGCGTCCGTCCAGCCAGTGGCCAAGCGCCATCTTCTCGCTCGTGGCCTCGGCATGGACGTCGACCAGCACCGCCTGCACCGCGCCGCCCAGCGAATGCGGCTTCAGCGCCGCCTCGATCCCCGAGAACGGGTCGTCGAAGGGGCGCTTCATGAACACCTGCCCCAGCACCTGCGCGACGGCGACCTTGCGGCCGCGGGTGGCGGTGAAGACCCGCACGCCCTGCCCCGGCGCCACCTTCGAGAAGTTGACCGGGCGGATGATGCGCGGCTCGGTCTCGATGAAGCGCAGCATGTCCTTCTGGTCGAAGGCGTGATCGCCCAGCGTCACGCAGTCCGCCCCCGCCTCGAGCAGCAGCTTCGCGTGGTCGGGCGTGAGCCCGATCCCGGACGAGGCGTTCTCGCCGTTCACCACCACGAAATCGAGGCCCCAGTCGGCCCTGAGGCCGGGAAGCCGGTCGCGGATCGCCGTGCGCCCGGCACGACCCATCACATCGCCAAGGAACAGAAGTTTCATGCCCCGGCCTTAGGCCCGCCGGCGCCCGGGGGCAAGGGCTCCGTCGCGGCCGAGGACACCTGCGCGCCCAGCCAGTCGCGAAACGCCAGCCCCAGCGGGTCGGCCGCCTTGCCCTCGGGCAGCACCACCCAGTAGGCCTCGGCCGAGGCGACGGGCCGCGGATCGAGCACCGCGAGCCGCCCCGCGGCAAGCTCGGTCTCGATCAGGTAGCGCGGCAGCAGCGCCGCCCCGAGCCCGGCGAGCGCGGCTTCGATCAGCAGCGCCTGGTCGTCGAACCGGTGCCCCGCCCAGCCTTCGCGCGCGATGCCGCCCGCGGCCAGCCAGTCGGGCCAGAGCCGCGGCCGGGCCTCGAGATGCAGCAGCGCCACCGCGGAGAGCGCGGCGGGCGCGGCGGCGACGGGCACGATCTCGTCCCGGCAGAGATAGCTGCAGACCCCCGCCGGCCAGGCCGGCTGGCCGTGGTGAATCGCAAGGTCCACGCCCTCGGCCTCCATGTCGAAGGGCGCGGCGCGGGTGTGCAGGGTGACGCGCACGCCGGGGTGGCGCGCGAGAAAGCCCGGCAGCCGCGGCACCAGCCACCGCGCACCGAACCCCGGCAGCACCGCCACCACCAGCGCCCCGGCGATGTCGCGCCCGCCGATCGCGCGCAGCGTCATCCGCTCGGCCGCGTCCAGCAGCGCCTCGGCCTCGGGCAGCATCCGCCGCCCCGCGTCCGACAGCACCACCCGCTGCCGGATCCGGTCGAACAGCCGCAGGCCCAGCTGGTCCTCGAGATCGCGGATCTGGCGGCTGACGGCGCTTTGCGTGCGCCCCAGCTCGACCGCGGCGCGGGTGAAGCTGAGGTGGCGCGCGGCGGCGGCAAAGGCCTGAAGCGCGCTGGCGTCGGGGATCATGCGGCCCTTGATCATGCGAATCCCGCATCAAGTGAAGCGAATTTGGCGGATGATAGCCGGCAGGTGACGCGATATGAAGATGATCGAACCGGCCTTTGCGAGGGACCCCGCATGACACTTTCCCAAACGACCCAGGACATCCTCACCCGGCTTGGCGTCGCGCCCGGCGCCTGGACCGGCGGCAGCATGGCCAGCTTCTCGCCCGTGACGGGCGAGCGGATCGCGCAGCTGGCCGCCGACACCGCCGAGACCACCGCCGCCGCCATCGGCCGCGCCGCCGAGGCGTTCAAGGCCTGGCGGCTGGTGCCCGGTCCGAAGCGCGGCGAGCTGGTGCGGCTTCTCGGCGAGGAGCTGCGCGCGGCCAAGGCGGATCTGGGACGGCTGGTGTCGATCGAGGCGGGCAAGAGCCCGTCCGAGGGCGCGGGCGAGGTGCAGGAGATGATCGACATCTGCGACTTCGCCGTCGGCCTGTCGCGCCAGCTGTACGGCCTGACCATCGCGACCGAGCGCCCGGGCCACCGGATGATGGAGACATGGCACCCGCTGGGCGTCGTCGGCGTGATCTCGGCCTTCAACTTCCCCGTCGCGGTCTGGTCTTGGAACACGGCGCTCGCGCTCGTCTGCGGCAACCCGGTGGTGTGGAAGCCCTCGGAGAAGACGCCGCTGACCGCGCTCGCCTCGGCCGCGATCCTCGACCGCGCGATCGCGCGGTTCGGCGCGGCGCCCGCGGGGCTGAGCCAGGTGCTGATCGGCGGGGCCGATGTCGGCACGGCGCTGGTCGAGGATCCGCGCGTGGCGCTGGTCTCGGCCACCGGCTCGACCCGGATGGGGCGGATCGTGGCGCCGAAGGTGGCGGCGCGGTTCGGCCGCACGATCCTTGAGCTGGGCGGCAACAATGCGGGCATCGTCTGCCCCTCGGCCGATCTCGACATGGCGCTGCGGGCGGTGGCCTTCGGCGCGATGGGCACCGCCGGCCAGCGCTGCACCACGATGCGGCGCCTGTTCGTGCACGACAGCGTCTATGACGCGCTGGTGCCGCGGCTGGTGAAGGCCTACGAAAGCGTCACCGTGGGCGATCCGCTGACCTCGGGCGCGCTGGTCGGCCCGCTGATCGACAAGGCGGCCTTCGAGGGGATGCAGGCGGCGCTTGCGGCCGCGACGGCCGCCGGCGGCACGGTGGCGGGCGGCGCGCGGGTCGACGTGAACGGCGCGGAAAGCTTCTATGCCCGGCCCGCGATCGTCGAGATGCCGTCGCAATGCGGCCCCGTGCTCGAAGAGACCTTCGCCCCGATCCTCTACGTGATGAGATACAGCGACTTCGAGGCGGTGATCGAGGATCACAACGCCGTCGGCGCGGGCCTGTCGTCGTCGATCTTCACCACCGACCTGCGCGAGATGGAGACCTTCCTGTCCGCCGCCGGCTCGGACTGCGGGATCGCGAACGTCAACATCGGCACCTCGGGCGCCGAGATCGGCGGCGCCTTCGGTGGCGAGAAGGAGACCGGCGGCGGACGCGAGAGCGGGTCGGACGCGTGGAAGGGCTACATGCGCCGGGCGACGAACACGGTGAACTACTCGCGCGAGCTGCCGCTGGCGCAGGGGGTCGTGTTCGACCTCTGACCGGCGCACGTCGATGCATGACAGGGGGGCGGCGCCGGGACCGGGGCCGCCCCCTTCGCGTCCGGGGGCGCGCCGCAGCTTAGCGGGGGCGGGCCGCGCCCGGTTCGGGCCAGTCGCCCGCGGCCCGCATCCGGCCGATTTCATCCAGAAGCAGCGCGCGCAGGGCGGTGGTGGCCCGGCTGTCGTCGCGCCGCGGCGGCGAGACGAGCACGAGGCGGCGGGTGATCCGCGGCCGGTCGAGCCGCAGGATGTCGAAGCGCGCGCGCGGATCCTCGGTCCCGAAGGCCGAGAGCGGCAGCACCGTCGCCCCGAGCCCCGCCGCGACCAGATCGAGCAGCACGCGGAAGCTGTCGGCCTCGAAGCGGACCGCCAGCCGCACGCCCGCCCGGCCCGCCGCCGCCTCGACCACCATGCGCAGCCCGTGCGGACGGCTTGGCAGCACGAGGTCGCGCGTGCCCAGCGTGGCCACCGGCACGGGCCCCTCCCCGGGCGATCGCGCGCCGTCGCCGTCGCCGTCGTCGCCGCGGCCGGATCTGGATCCGCCGGGGGTCGATCCCTTCGGCGCGACCAGCACCAGTTCCTCGAACATCAGGTCGCTGACCGGCAGGTGCATCTCGGACGCGCGGCCATAGACGATCGCGAGGTCCACCTCGCCGCGGTGGGTCCAGTCGATCAGGTGGCCGGCATAGGCCTCGAGGATGCGCAGCGCGACGCCCGGCAGCTCGCGCGCGCAGCGCACCGCCAGCCGGCCGGCCAGCACGTTGCTGACCGTCGGGATCACCCCCAGCGTCACCGCCCCGCTGGGGGCCGCCGACAGCGCCCGCACGCTGTCGATCGCGCCGTCCAGCTCGGCGATCAGGGCCGGCACCCGCGCGAAAAGCTGCGCGCCCTGTTCGGTCAGGCGCATCCCCCGGGTCGACCGCAGGAACAGCGGCGCCCCGATCTCGTGTTCCAGAAGCCGGATCTGCCGCGACAGCGCCGGCTGCGCGAGGTGCAGCCGGTCCGAGGCCCGCGCGAGCGATCCGCCCTCGGCCACCGCGACGAAGCTGCGCAGCAGTTTCAGGTCCATCCGTCACCTCCCGCCGGGCGGGCCTTGCCGGGACGGCATGGCTCCCATCGCCGAATTCGAATTTCCGCAAGGCCCACGGCACGCGAGGCTCGGGGCAGATCCACGGGTGACGCCAGAGCCGCCCCATGTCCGGAGGACCCGCCATGCCGCCACCCGACAGCCTGACCGCCGCCCGCCCGCCGGCGCCCGCCGCCGCCCCCGACTGGCCCGCGGGCCTGCACCGCGCCCTGTCGCGCGCCGGGGTGACGCAGGTCGGCATCGTGCCCGACGCGGGCCATGCCGCGCTGATCCGGCTGTGCGAGGCAGACCCCGCGATGCGGGTGGTCCGGCTGACGACCGAGGAGGAGGGGATCGCGCTTGCGGGCGGGGCCTGGCTGGGCGGCACCCGGGGCGTGGTGCTGATGCAAAGCAGCGGCGTCGGCAACTGCATCAACATGCTGTCGCTGCCCGCGACCTACCAGCTGGCGGTGCCGATGCTGATCACGATGCGCGGCGAATGGGGCGAGTTCAACGCGATGCAGGTCCCGATGGGCCAGGCCACGCTCGCCTGCCTGCAAGCGATGAACGTGGTGACCAATCATGCCGAGCGGGCCGAGGACGTGGTCGAGGCCGCCGAGGCGACGCTGAACCTGGCCTTCAACACCTGGCGCCCGGCGGCGACGCTGATCGGCCAGCGCGTGCTTGGGGCCAAGAATTTCAAGGAGCTGACCTGATGGCGATGGTGGCGAAGGATGGCCGGCTGCACCGGCGCGCGGTGGTGGCGGCGCTGCTGGAGGATCGCGGCGGGCTGGCGGTGGTCTCGGGACTGGGCGCGCCGGCCTGGGACCTTGCCGCGGCGGGCGACCATGCGCTGTCGCTGCCGCTCTGGGGGGCGATGGGCGGGGCGGCGATGGTGGGGCTCGGCCTCGCGCTGGCGCAGCCCGGGCGGCCGGTGATGGTGCTGACCGGTGACGGCGAGATGATGATGGGTCTGGGCGCGCTGGCGACGATCGCGGTGGCGGCGCCGGCGAACCTGTCGGTCGTCGTGCTCGACAATGGCGTCTACGGCGAGACCGGGATGCAGCCCGCCCACAGCTCGGCCGGTGTCGACCTGGTGCAGATCGCGCGCGGATGCGGTTTCTCGCGGTTGGCCGAACCGACCGACCCGGCCGGGATCGCGGCGCTGCGCGCGCAGGTCCACGCCTGCGCCGGACCGCTTTTCGCCCGGGTGGCGATCGATCCCGAGAAGCTGCCGCTGGTGCTGCCGCCCGAGGCGATCGTGCTGAAGAACCGCTTCCGCGAGGCCGTGATGGGCCGCGATGCGCTTTATGCCTGACGGCGTATCCCCCGCGCCGCGGCGGCCGGGGGGCGCGGGCGGATCAGTCCTCGGCGTCATCGTCGGCGTCATCCGGCCCGACCAGGCCCTCGTCGCCGCCGCCCTGTGCCGGCGGGGGGGCGCTCGCGGTCCGCGGATCGGATTCGCGCTCGAGCGCGGCGGCGATCGCGCCGGCGGCGGCGGCGAGGGCGGGCAGGATCTTGGGCAGCTGCTCCTCGGGCGTGCCGGCATTGCGCAGCACGAGGCAGCTGACCGCCGCCTCGACCTCGCCATGCACGAGGATCGGCAGCGCCACCGCCCAGATCCGCGACTGGTAGATCTCGTCGAGATAGGTCTCGTCGGCAAAGCCCATGCCGCTGGCGCGCACCTGCTCCAGCCGCTCGGGCAACCTTTCCCACAGCGCGGGGTCGCTGTCCCAGCGCGAGGGGCTGGCGCGCAGCTGCCCGAGAAGCGGCGCGCGGTCCTGCTCGCGCATGTGCGCGAGATAGGCCAGCCCGACCCCGGTCGCCAGGAACGGGATCTGCGCCCCGAGCCGGCCCGACATCGACATGCCGTAGGCGGCGCGGTTCGAATAGGCGATGGTCATGCTGCGCCCCTCGCGCACCGCCAGGTTCGACGGCCAGCCGACCTCGCGGTGCAGGATGTCGATCTCGGGGCGGGCGATCTGCACGAGGCGCGAGCGCGCGTCATAGCCGCGGCTCAGCGTCTTGGTCCGCGCCGAGACGGCAAAGCCGTGGCCGTTCTCGCAGCGGTAGACATAGCCGCAGGATTCAAGCGTCTCGAGGATGCGCACCACGGTCGGCTGCGGCAGGCCGAGCCGGCGCGCGATCGCCGAGGCGGTGATCTCGCCCTGTTCGCTGACCAGCGACAGCACGTCGAGGGCCCGGACCACCGCCCGCACAGGTTGGAACGCCGCCATGACATCTTCCTTCGTCTTCCCGCGACGGGGCGGTGCCCCACCCCTGGCCCCGGCCAAGGCCCCGCGCATGCCGCGCCCTTTGCCCGGGCGCGCATCGCCCGCGGGCCGCGGCGAGCCGCTCACAGGCCGAGCGCACTGCGCACCAGGGTGTCCTGTTCTGCCACATGCCGGTCGATTGAACCACCCGCCGCGACCGGCAGCGCCGGACGGCCCGCATAGCCGAGCGACGCGATCGGCGCCGATCCGGCCGGGCCGGGTGCGGCCAGCACCGCGCGGACATGGGCGAAGGCGCCCTGGTTGCGCGGCTCTTCCTGGCACCAGACCAGCGGCCCGGTCGCCAGCCGCGCCGCCACCTGCGCCCCGGCCCGCGCCAGCGCCGCCGTCACCGCGCCGCGGTCGAGCGGATAGAGCTGCTCGACCCGCAGGATGCCGACACGCGCCGCGAGCCCGGCCTCGGCCCGCGCCGCGGCAAGTTCGTAGGCGATCTTGCCCGAGCAGAGCACGAGCCGCTCGGGCGCCTCGGGCCCGTCGTAGATCAGCGGGCGAAAGCCGGTGCCGGGCCCCATCTCGTCCAGCCGCGACACCGCCGCGCGGGCGCGCAGCAGCGATTTCGGGGCCACCACGAACAGCGGCTTGCGCCAGGGGGCGCGGATCTGGCGGCGCAGGAGGTGGAAGAGATTGGCCGGCGTGCTGGGATTGGCCACGATCGCGTTTGCGCCGACGCAGGCCTGCAGCAGCCGCTCGGGCCGGCACGAGGAATGGTCCGGCCCCTGCCCCTCGAGCCCGTGCGGCAGCAGGATCACGAGGCCCGAGCGCAGGCCCCATTTCGCCTCGGCGCTGACGACGTACTGGTCGACGACGATCTGGGCGCCGTTGAGGAAATCGCCGAACTGCGCCTCCCACAGCGTCAGCGTGCCGGGATCGACCAGGCTGTGGCCGTATTCGAAGCCCAGCACCGCGTATTCCGACAGCGGGCTGTTGTGGATCTCGAACCGGGCGCCGTCGCGCGCCAGCGCCGCGAGCGGCAGGCGGCTGGCGGGGCCCTCGGTATCGTGCAGCCGCAGGTGGCGCTGGGTGAAGGTGCCGCGCACGCTGTCCTGCCCCGAGAGCCGCACGCTCGCCCCCTCGTCGAGGAGGCTTGCGAAGGCGAGCGCCTCGGCGGTGGCGAAGCCCACGCCCTCGCCCCGCTCGAGGCTCTGGGCGCGGGCCGCGTAGAACTGGCGCACCTTGGGATGGGGCGAGGCCGCGGGCGCGATCAGCCCCGCCGCCGCGCCAAGCCGCACCAGCCGCGCCGCATCGACCCCGGTGTCGACCGGGGCGAGGATCTCGGCCGGCCCGGCCGCGGCCACCGCGTCCCAGCCGGGCTGGAACGGGGCGTCGTCGTTGGGCAGCAGGCTGTCGATCACGTCATAGGCCGCGACCAGCGTGTCGCGGAAGGCCGCCAGCTCGGCCTCGACCGCGGCGGCACCGGGCGGGTCGGCCGCCGCCAGCGCCGCCTGCGTCGCGGCGCGCAGCCCCGGGCGGGCATCGATCGCGGCCCAGGTCGCGGGCTGGGTGAAGCGGGGCTCGTCCAGTTCGTTGTGGCCGTTGCGGCGGTAGCAGACGAGGTCGATGAAGATGTCGCGCCCGAAGCGTGCGCGCCAGTCGGCCGCCAGCGCGGCCGCCGCCATCAGCGCGCCGGCGTCGTCGCCGTTCACGTGGATCACCGGGGCGCCGACCATCTTGGCCACGTCGGTGCAGTAGCGCGCGCTGCGCCCCTCGGAGGGCAGCGTGGTGAAGCCGATCTGGTTGTTGACGACAAGGTGGATCGTGCCGCCGACGTCATAGCCGTCAAGCCGGCCCATCTGCGCCAGTTCGGCCGTGATCCCCTGGCCCGCGAAGGCCGCATCGGTGTGCAGCAGCAGGCAGAGCGCGCCCGGGCCGGCCTGCGCCGCGGCGGCGGGGGCGCCTTCCCGCCGCGCCCGCGCCATGCCCGTCGCCACCGCAGCCACCACCATCAGGTGCGAGGGGTGCGGCGCGATCGACAGCGCCAGCCGGCGGCCCTCGATCTCGACCTCGGCGACATGGCCGAGGTGATAGGGCACGTCGCCGGTGAAGTCGGGCCCGCCGCGCGTCAGGTCGCGGCCCTTGATTTCGGCCAGAAGCCGCGCGGGATCCTTGCCCAGCACCGTCGCCAGCAGCGCCAGCCGCCCGCGGTGCATGCCGCCCATCACCACCTCGTCCAGGCCCGCCCGCGCGCCCTGGCGCAGCAGCTCCTGCATCAGCAGCATCATGCCCTCGGCGCCCTCGCTGCCGAAGCGCTTCTTGGTGGGGAACTTCAGCCGGACGAACTGTTCGAACGTGTCGGCGCGGCCGATGGCGCGATGGGCGCGGGCGCGGTCCTGCGGCCCCGGCTCGGCCAGCGCCAGCGCCTCGAACCGGGTCTCGATCCAGGCGCGTGCCGCCTCGTCCTCGACCGCCTCGGCCTCGAGCGCGGCCGGCCCGCGGTAGATCCGGTCGAGCAGCGCGACGAGGTCGCGGCCCCGGCCCTGCCCCGCCGCGCCGCCGAGCCGCCAGCCGATCGGCCCCGGCAGCGCCTCGACCGCGGCGCGGTCGCGTGCGAGCCGCCCGGTCTCGTGCCGCGGCGACAGGCCCAGCGGGTCGAGCGCCGCCCCGAGATGGCCGTCGCGGCGATAGCTGTCGACCAGCCGCTCGACCAGCACCGCGGCCGGGGCGCCCTCGGCCGGGCCGGGCGCGTCGAGCGCCTCGAACCACAGCCGCCAGTCGGCCGGCACCGCCAGCGGATCGCGCCGGTAGCGGGCATAGAGGTCGAACGCATAGCCGTTGTCCTGTCCGACCGGCAGGCCCGCGGCGCGGTGGTCTTCGGTAGTGCTGAGCAGTGTCATCTGAGGCCTTCGCGA
>NZ_JBAWKE010000007.1:0-133125 GCF_037095655.1 Frigidibacter sp. MR17.24 | reverse complement strand
CGGCCCGCGGCGCGGTGCCGGCCCCGCCGGGGCTCACTGCCCGGCCATCGCCGCCTCGGCGGCCTTTTCCATGTCGGCCGCGGGCAGGCGCGGCGGCGTGACCCCGGCAAGATCGCACCAGGCGTCGAGCAGGCCCGAGAAGTCCTTGCCGCCATACCCGCGCGAGCGCGCGATCTGCAGGCATTCGCGCGCCGCCGTGCCCATCGACAGCGGCACCTTCAGCTCGGACGCGGCCGCCAGCGCGAGGCCGAGGTCCTTGTGCGCGAGATCGATCTGGAAGCCGGGCGAGATGTCGCCCTTCAGCACCTTGTTGGGGAAATTGGTCTTGAGATGGCCATTGGTCGCGGTGGTGCCGTTGATCACCTCGATCGCCATCCCGAGATCCAGCCCGAAGCGCTGCGCCAGCGTCAGCGTCTCGGCGTTCAGCTGCGCCAGCGCGATGGCGAGGTAGTTGTTCACCACCTTCATGCGGATGCCGGTGCCCGGGCCGCCGCAATGGTGGATCGTGGTCCCCATCGCCTCGAGCATCGGGCGCAGCCGCGCGAGATCGCCCGGCGCGGCGCCGACCATGAACAGCGACTGCCCGGCATCGGCATGCTGCGCCAGCCGCCCGACGGGGGCGTCGGCGAAGGCGATGCCGGCCTTGGCCAGGGCCTGGGCGATGCGGTCGGTGACCAGCGGGTCGATCGTGCTCATGTCGACGACCAGCTGGCCCGGGCGCGTCGCGGGCAGCACCCGTTCGAGGATCACCTGCGCCACGTCGTTGGAATTGGGCAGCATGGTGAAGACGACGTCGGCCTCGGCCACCACCGCCTCGATCGAGCCGCCGGCGCGGCCGCCCGCGGCGACGAGCGCCGCGATCGAGGCCGGGTTCAGGTCGTGGCCGGTGACCGCGAAGCCCTTCTTCTGCATGTTGATGGCCATGGGCCGGCCCATGCGGCCAAGCCCGATGACTCCGATCCTGTCAGTCATGTTCTCTCTCCTCCCTCGAAGACCGCGGCGGTGCGCGCGGCCGGTGCCATCTGCTGGGGCGCCGTCCGCCCCCTCCCCAGGGGCGGGCGGCGCGCGGCCGTCACGCTCAGGGCGTGATGTAGGCGGTCTTGACCTGGGTGTAGAATTCGACCGCATAGCTGCCCTGCTCGCGCGGGCCATAGCTCGACTGCTTCCGGCCGCCGAAGGGCACGTGATAGTCGACCCCCGCCGTGGGCAGGTTGACCATCACCATCCCCGCCTGCGCATTGGCCTGGAAGTCGCGGGCGTATTTCATCGAACTGGTGCAGATCCCGGCCGACAGGCCGTAGTCGGTGTCGTTGGCCACCGCCAGCGCCTCGTCGTAGTCGCGCACCCGGATCACGCTGGCGAAGGGGCCGAAGACCTCTTCGCGGTTGATGCGCTGGGTGTTGTCGGTGCCGGCGAAGAGCGTGGGCGCGACGAAATGGCCGCGGGTCCCGGCCGAGACCAGATCGCCCCCCGCCGCCGGCACCCCGGCCTCGGCGCGGCCGATCTCGATATAGCCCATGACCTTGTCGAACTGGCTCTGGTCGATCACCGGGCCGATCTGGGTGGCGCCGTCGCCGGCATTGCCGACCTTGAGCGCCTTGACCCGCGCGGCCACCGCGGCGACGAAGCGGTCGTGGATGCCCTCGGTCACGATCAGCCGGCTGGACGCGGTGCAGCGCTGGCCGGTCTGGAAGAAGGCGCCGTTGGTGGCGATGTCGGCGGCCCGCTCGACATCGGCGTCGTCCAGCACCACCTGCGGGTTCTTGCCCCCCATCTCCATCTGCACCCGGACCAGACGCTCGGCGCAGCGCACCGCGATCTTGCGGCCCGTCGCCGACGAGCCGGTGAAGGACACCGCGTCCGCCCCCTCGACCACCGCGGCGCCGATGTCGGGCCCGGCCCCGATCAGCATGTTGAACACCCCCGCCGGCAGGCCCGAGGCCTGCACGATCTCGGCGATGGCGACGGAGATGCCGGGCGTCTTCTCGGACGGCTTCCACACCACGGCATTGCCGAAGGCGAGCGCGGGCGCGAGCTTCCACAGCGACACCGCGATCGGGAAGTTCCAGGGCGTGATCAGCCCGACGACGCCCACCGGCTCGCGGGTGATCTCGACATCGACGCCCGGGCGCACCGATCCCACCTTCTCGCCGCGCAGGCGCAGCGCCTCGCCGGCGAAGAAGCGCGCGATGTTGCCCGCGCGCACGATCTCTCCCAGCGCGTCGGGGATGGTCTTGCCACCCTCGCGCGACATGATCCGCGCCAGCTCGTCCTTGCGGGCGAAGATCGCCTGCGCGATCGCCTCGAGCACGACCGAGCGCTGCTCCAGCGTCTGCGCCCGCCAGCCGGGCTGCGCGGCGCGGGCGGCGGCGAAGGCCTCCTCGACCTCGGCCGCCCCGGCCATCTGGTAGCGGCCGACCAGCTCGTCGAGGTCGGACGGGTTGTAGATCTCAAGCGGGGCTTCGCCGCCGCGCCAGGCGCCGTTGATCAGGTTCTTTGCGTGAATCACTTGGCCATCTCCTCCAAACATCAGCGAAAACAGTGTCTTGCGTCGTGTTCTCAGCCTGCGTCGGCCCCGCCTCCCCGGCGCCGTTCAACAAATCTGTAGCACCACGCCAAGTTGCATGCTAGTTTTGAATTGTGTATTCACACAGTGAATTGGCGGTGGGGGAGCATCGCCATTCGGGGAGGAGGACCCATGAAGCGCAGAGATTTCCTGAAGAATGCCGGCCCCTTGACGCTTGCGGCGGGGGTGGCGGCGCCGCTGGCCACGCCGGCGCTGGCGCAGTCGATGCCCGAGGTGAACTGGCGACTCGTGTCGAGTTTCCCGGCCAATCTCGACGTGCTCTACGGCTGTTCGACGACGCTGGCCGAGACCGTCGCCGAGATCACCGAGGGCAAGTTCAAGATCCAGACCTTCTCGGCCGGCGAGATCGTGCCCGGCCTGCAGGCCTTCGACGCGGCCGCCAACGGCACGGTCGAGGTCGCGCATTCGGCCTCGTACTACTACACCGGCAAGGACCCGGCCTTCGCGCTGGGCACGCACGTGCCCTTCATGCTCTCGACCCGGCAGCAGATGGCCTGGGCCGAGCAGGGCGAGGGCCGCGAGATGCTGGCCGAGTTCTACGACGGCTACGGCGTCGTCGCCTTCCCGGGCGGCAACACCTCGACCCAGATGGGCGGGTGGTTCCGCAAGGAGATCGCGTCGCTCGACGATCTCAAGGGGCTGAAGTTCCGCATCTCGGGCCTTGGCGGGCGCGTGCTGGAAAAGCTGGGCGCGGTGCCGCAGCAGATCGCGATCAGCGACATCTACCCTTCGCTCGAACGCGGCACGATCGACGCGGCCGAGTTCAACGGGCCCTATGACGACGAGAAGCTGGGGCTCTACCGGGTGGCGCCGCACTACTATTACCCGGGCTTCTGGGACGGCACCTCGATGCAGCACTTCTTCGTCGGCAAGTCCGCCTGGGAGCAGCTGCCCGAGGGCTACAAGGGCGCCTTCAAGGCGGCCGCGGCCAAGGTGCAGGTCACCTCGATCGCGCGCTACGACACGCTGAACCCGGCCGCGCTGCGCAGGCTCGTGGCCAATGGCGCGCAGCTGCATTCCTTCCCGGTCGAAATCCTCGACGCCGCCTATGACGCGACGATGGAGATCTACGAGGGGCTCGCGGCGGAAAACCCGTGGTTCGACAAGATGTGGAAGAGCCAGCTTGCCTTCCAGCGCGACGTGACGACCTGGAACCAGGTCTCGGAACTGGCCTACGACCAGGTGGTGCTGCGCGAACTGCGCCGCGGCTGAAGGCCGCACCCGCACCCGCCCCCAGCGCGCGCGTCCGACGACGACCCGGTCCGTGCCTGCAGGAACCGCCCCGCCCGGGCGGCGCCGGCAGGCATGACCCGGGCGCGCGCGCCCCACCGCCGACCGCCGCCGCCAGCGCCCGGAGCCGCCATGCCCCCTCTTCGCCTTCTCTGTCGTCTGATC
Source organism: Frigidibacter sp. MR17.24 (assembly GCF_037095655.1). Lineage (NCBI taxonomy): Bacteria > Pseudomonadati > Pseudomonadota > Alphaproteobacteria > Rhodobacterales > Paracoccaceae > Frigidibacter > Frigidibacter sp. MR17.24. The sequence continues at coordinate 129,143 of NZ_JBAWKE010000007.1, read as the reverse complement.
GACGGGCTCAACGAACGCATCGGACAGGCGACCGCCTGGCTGATCCTGGTCTCGATCCTGGTCAGCGCCGGCAACGCGCTGGTGCGAAAGGTCCTGTCCCAAAGCTCGAACGCCTGGCTCGAGCTGCAGTGGTATCTCTTCGCCACCGCCTTCCTGCTGGGCGCGGCGCATGTGCTGCGCCGCAACGGCCACGTGCGCATCGACATCGTGGCGGGCGCGCTGGCGCCGCGGACGCGGCTGTGGCTCGACCTGGCGGGGCACCTGCTGGCGCTGATGCCGCTGTGCCTGCTGCTGGTGATCGAGGGGCTGCCGTTCTTCCTGCGCTCCTGGGCGGTGGAGGAGATGTCGTCGAACGCGGGCGGGCTGCCGCTCTGGCCGGTCAAGGCGCTGGTGCCGCTGGGCTTCGCGCTGCTGCTGGCGCAGGCGCTGTCCGAGACGCTCAAGACGCTCGACCTGCTGTTCTGGGGCGGGCCCGGCCCCGCGTCCGGCGCCGGTACGGAGACGGGGACCCAGACGGGGACGGGAACGGGAACGGATCCCGCCCCGACCCCGGGCGGCCACGCAGCCCGGGCGGAGGCACGGCCATGATCGAGATCCTCACCCACAACATGGCGCCGCTGATGCTGGTGGCGCTGATCTTCCTGCTGATGTCGGGCTATCCGGTGGCCTTCGGCCTGTCGGCGACGGGGCTGCTGTTCGCGGTGATCGGAATCGAGCTGGGGATGTTCGGCGAGAACTTCCTGCGCGCCCTGCCCGACCGGATCCTCGGGGTGATGGCGAACGAGACGCTGCTGGCGATCCCGTTCTTCACCTTCATGGGGATCGTGCTGCAGCGATCGCGCATGGCCGAGGACCTGATCGACACGATCGCGCAGCTGCTGGGGTCGCTGCGCGGAGGGGTCGCCTATGCCGTGCTGTTCGTGGGCGCGCTGCTGGCGGCCACGACCGGGGTCGTCGCGGCCTCGGTCATCTCGATCGCGCTGATCGCGCTGCCGGTGATGCTGCGCTACGGCTACGACCGCCGCCTTGCCTCGGGGATCATCATGGCCTCGGGGACGCTGGCGCAGACGATCCCGCCCTCGATCATCCTGATCGTGCTGGCCGACCAGTTCGGACGCTCGGTCGGTGACGTCTACCGCGGCGCGATGGTGCCGGCGCTGCTGCTCGTCGTGCTTTACGGGCTTTACATCTTCGTTCTGACGCGGCTGCGCCCCGAGGCCGCCCCCGCCGTGCCGCCCGAGGCGCAGCACCTGCGCGAACCCGACGGTCGGCTGGGCCTGCCCTCGCTGCTGGCGTGCCTCGCGGGGCTCGCGCTCGGGATCGCGGGCGCCGTGCTCGCGCTCGGGTGGCTGGTGCCGCAGATGCGCACGATCGATGCGCAGGTCTACGGCACCGGGCTTGCGGTGCTGGGCTGCTACCTGTTCGCGCAGGCGAACGGGCGGCTGAAGCTGAACCTGCTGTCGCGCATGGCCGAGGCGGTGATCGTCTCGCTGATCCCGCCGCTGGCGCTGATCTTCCTCGTGCTCGGGACGATCCTGCTCGGGATCGCCACGCCGACCGAGGGCGGCGCGATGGGCGCGGTGGGCGCGCTGATCCTTGCCGGCTCGAAGGGCCGCCTCGACTGGCCGGCGCTGAAGGACAGCGTGCAGCAGACCGCGCAGCTTGCCACCTTCGTCATCTTCGTGCTGATCGGCAGCCGGGTCTTCGCGCTGACCTTCTACGGGCTCAACGGCCATGTCTGGGTCGAGGAGCTGCTGCTGGCGATGCCGGGCGGCGTGATCGGCTTTCTGGTCTTCACCAACCTGCTGGTCTTCGTGCTGGGCTTCTTCCTCGATTTCTTCGAGATCGCCTTCATCCTGATCCCGCTCGTGGCCCCGGCGGCCGAGACGCTGGGCATCGACCTGATCTGGTACGCGGTGATGCTGGCGGTGAACCTGCAGGCGGCCTACCTGACGCCGCCCTTCGGCTTCGCGCTGTTCTTCCTGCGCTCGGTCGCGCCGCGCGACGACTACGAGGACCGCGTCACCGGCCGCAGCATCGCCGGCGTCTCGACCGCCGAGATCTACCGCGCGGGCCTCGCCTTCGTGGCGCTGCAGGTGGTGATGATCGGGCTGCTGATCGCCTTCCCGCAGATGGTGCTGCACTACAAGGGCCCCGCCGTCGACGCCGCCGACGTCAAGATCGACATCCCGATCGGCGACGACCCCTTCGGCCCCACCCTCGGCTTCTGAAAGGCGATCGCGTGTACGAGCTTCTGGACGACCTTCGCGTGACCGAGATCTCGGCCTTCGTCGCGGCGCCGCTCGCGGGGCTGCAGCTGGCGCAGCTGGGCGCCGAGGTGATCCGCATCGACCAGATCGGCGGCGGCCCCGACTTCGGCCGCTGGCCGCTGGCCCCCGGCGGCGCCAGCCTGTTCTGGGAAGGGCTGAACCGCGGCAAGCGGTCGGTCGCGCTCGACCTCTCGCGGCCCGAAGGGCAGGAGATCGCGCGCGCCGTCGCCACCGCGCCGGGGCCGGGCGCGGGGCTTCTGGTCACCAACCTGCCGGTCGCGGGGTTCCTGGCCCATGACCGGCTCGCCGCGCTGCGCCCCGACCAGATCACGCTGCGGGTCATGGGCTGGCCCGACGGGCGCAACGCGGTCGACTACACGATCAACGCCAGCCTCGGGCTGCCGATGATCACCGGGCCCGAGGACGATCCCCGCCCGGTCAACCACGTGCTGCCGGCCTGGGACCTGATCACCGGCACGACCGCGGCGCTGGCGCTGCTGGCGGCCGAACGGCAGCGCCGGCGCGACGGCACCGGCGGCGAGATCCGCCTGCCGCTGTCCGACATCGCCGTCTCGACGCTCGCCAACCTCGGGATGCTGGCCGAGACGGCGGTCACCGGCCATGACCGCGCCCGGGCGGGCAACCACCTGTTCGGGGCCTTCGGCCGCGACTATGTCGCCGCCTGCGGCGCCCGGATCATGCTGGTGGCGCTGACCGCGCGGCAATGGCGCGGGCTGGTGCGCGCGCTCGACATCGGGGCCGGGGTCGCGGCGCTCGAGGCGCGGCTCGGCCTGTCCTTCGACCGCGACGAGGGGCTGCGCTTCCGCCACCACGCGGCGCTCGACCCGATCGTCGCCCGCGCCGTCGCGGCGCGGCCGCTGGCCGAGCTGGCCCCCGCGCTCGAGGCGGCGCAGGTCTGCTGGGACCGCTACCGCGGCCTGTCCGAGGCGGTGGCCGAGGACGCCCGCCTCGTCGCCGCGAACCCGGTCTTCGCCGACCTCGCCCAGCCCAGCGGCGCCACCTATCCCGCCCCCGGCTTCGCCGCCAGCTTCACCGCGCGCCCGCGCCGGCCGCCGCGCCCCACCCGGCCGATCGGCGCCGACACCGACCGGGTGCTGGCCGAGGTGCTGGGCCTCGGCGAGGGCCAGATCGGCCGGCTGCACGACCAGGGCCTGGCCCGGGGCCCCACGGCCCCGGACGCCGCCCTGCCCGGCACCGCATCCCCCGCCCCGTCCCGTTCCGCCGCACGAGGAGCCCGCCGCAGATGACCCCCACGGATACCCTGACCGATCCCCTGGCCCAGATCCCCGCGGGCGCTTCCGCCGCCGCCGACGCCACGGCACGCGCCGAAGGGCTCGCCGCGCTTCAGGCGGCCTTCGGCCCGCGCCTGTCGCGGCAGGCGGCGGTGCGCGCCCAGCATTGCCACACCGTGAACTGGATCCCGCCCGAGCCGCCCGACGCGGTGATCTGCCCGCGCTCGACCGCCGAGGTGGCCCGGATCGTCGAGATCTGCGCCGCGCACCGGCTGCCGGTGATCCCCTTCGGCGCCGGCTCCTCGCTCGAGGGTCATGTCAACGCGCCGCGGGGCGGGGTCTGCCTGTCGCTGCGCGAGATGGACCGGATCCTCGAGATCTCGCCCGCGGACATGTCGGTGGTGATCCAGCCCGGGGTCACCCGCAGCCGCCTGAACGAAGAGCTGCGCGCCACCGGTCTCTTCTTCCCGATCGACCCGGGTGCGGACGCGACGCTGGGCGGGATGGCCGCGACGCGCGCCTCGGGCACCAACGCGGTGCGCTACGGCACGATGCGGGACATGGTGATGGGGATCGAGGCGGTGCTTCCCGACGGGCGGGTGATGCGCGCGGGCGGCGCGGCCCGCAAGTCCTCGGCCGGCTACGACCTGACGCGGCTGCTCGTCGGCTCCGAGGGCACGCTCGGGATCCTGACCGAGCTGCGCTTGCGCCTTTTCGGTCAGCCCGAGGCGGTGGCGGCGGGCATCGCGGCCTTCCCCGATCTCGAAAGCGCCTGCAACGCCGTGATCCTCACGATCCAGATGGGCCTTCCCGTCGCGCGGATCGAGCTGATGGACGAGATGCAGATCCGGGCCTGCAACGCCTATTCCGGGCTGTCGCTGGCCGAGCGCCCGACGCTGGTCTTCGAGTTTCACGGCAGCCCCGCCGCCGTCGCCGACGAGGTCGCGCAGTTCCGCGCGCTGGCCGAGGAGATGGGCGCGACCGGGGTCGAGCATGCGACCGATCCCGACAGCCGGCAGCGCCTGTGGAAGGCGCGCCACGATGCGCATTGGGCCAATCTCGCGCTGAGGCCCGGGGCGCGCAACATGACGACCGATGTCTGCGTGCCGATCTCGCGGCTGGCCGACTGCGTGGCGCGCACGCAGGAGGACCTGCGCGCAAGCGGCATCACCGCGACGATCGTGGGCCATGTCGGCGACGGCAATTTCCATGTCCTGCCGCTGTTCGACCCCGGGGACGCCGCGATGCTCGGGCGGATCAAGGCCTTCGTGCACCGCCTTGTCGACCGGGCGCAGGCGATGGGGGGCACCTGCACCGGCGAGCACGGCATCGGCCAGGAAAAGCGGCGCTATCTCGAGGCGGAGACCGGCGCGGTCGCCCTGTCGGCGATGGCGGCGATCAAGCGGGCGCTCGATCCGCACGACATCATGAACCCGGGCAAGATCCTGCCCTGAGGCCGGGACGGCCCGCCATCGGCACCGCCCGGGGCGGCGCGCAGCCGGCCCCCGACAGCCCCCGCCCTGCGCGAGTAGGGCGGCGCACGTCCCCCCGCCTGCGGCAGGCGCCGGGCCGCTCACGCGTGACGCCGCCGCGCGTCTCCCGCGACTCGCGCGGTGGCCGAGGGAGGGGGCGACGCCCGCCGTCATCGTTGTCGCCCACGACGAAGGACCGGCCGGCCGCCGTGCGGCGGCGCCGCGAAGGGCAGGAACGCAGCGCGACGGAGGACCTGCACTGGCAGCCCAACTAAAACAGGAAAAGCAAGGGTGTGAGTGGTGCCCAGAGCCAGCATTGAATATCCCTATATGTAGGCAGCAGCGCCTATCAGGGCCTTCGATACCCCCTGTAAATCACTGATTTTCAGCAATCAGGCTGTATCAGGCACTATCAATTCCCCGCGCCGCATACTACTCCTTGAGGGGGATTGAGAGGGGGATTGGTCCGGATCACCTCTGGAGGGCCTGCCATGCGAGCGATGAACCGTCTTAGCGCGAAGAGCGCGAGCGCTCTCGGCCCGGGGAAGCACGCCGACGGAGCCGGGCTCTGGCTGGTGAAGCGTGAGGACGGTGGTGCGCAATGGGTGCTCAGGGTTACGGTTCACGGCCGCCGGCGTGAGATGGGCCTTGGAGCCTATCCCGCGGTTTCACTGGCAGAGGCCCGCCGGAAGGCCGAGGAGGCCCGGAGCAAGGTCAGGGACAACCTGGACCCCATAAAGGAGCGAGAGCGTGCGCGCCGCGAGGCCGCCCGTCGCCTGCACCTCCTCAAGGACGTGGCGAACGATGCGTTCGAGTCCCGGAAGGCCGAGCTGAAAGGTGACGGCGCTGCAGGGCGCTGGTTCAGTCCTCTCCAGATCCATGTCCTCCCGAAGCTGGGCGGTATCCCGGTCGGCGAGATCGACCAGCAGGACATTCGCGACTGCCTGGCACCGCTCTGGCACACCAAGGCCGAGACCGCGCGGAAGGCAATGAACCGCCTGAGCATCTGCCTCAGGCATGCCGCCGCCTTGGGCTATGAGGTGAACCTGCAAGCGCCCGAGAAGGCTCGCGCCCTCCTCGGAAAATCGCGTCAGCAACCCGAGAACATCCCGGCGGTGCCTTGGACGGAGGTGCCAGATTTCTTCGCCAGCCTCTCTGACGGCAGCATGACCCACCTTGCCCTCAGGCTGCTGATCCTGACCGGCGTTCGGTCAGGGCCCCTCCGCTTCCTTCGAGATGAGCAGATCTCCGGTGATGTGTGGACCGTGCCAGGCGAAGCGATGAAGGGCCGCAAGGGGGAGACGGACGACTTCCGCGTCCCGCTCCCTCCGGAAGCTCTGGAGGTCATCAAAGCGGCCCGCCCCCATGCGCGCGACGGCTTCCTCTTCCCGAGCGTCAGGAAGGGCGTCATCTCCGACGCCACCATGGCCCGACTGATGGAGCGCCGAGGCATGGACGCGCGCCCCCACGGCTTCCGATCGAGCCTGCGCGACTGGCTGGCTGAGGCAACCGATGCGCCCCACGAGGTGGCAGAGTTCTGCCTCGGGCACCGGACGGATAGCAGCGTCGTTCGCGCCTACCGACGCACCGACTTCCTTGAACAACGGCGCGTCCTCATGGGGCGCTGGGCGAAGCATTGCACCGGCCAATCGGGGCAAGTGGTGAAGATGGTGACGGCATGACGCATGAGGATCCGCTGTTTTTCTGGCGGCTGAACGACGAGCTTTCGGTGATCAATGCCGCGATCCTGGTCACCGGAAACGATCCGTCTGAGCAGGTTGACGCGACCACCGATCCTTTCTGGGATGACAGCGGCAACCGCCGCAGAGTGCAAAGGCGGGATTACCATGGATTCGAGGCGACATTCGGGGCGCTCAAGTCTGCGATCAATCGCGGGCACTTGGCTGCTCGGATTGCGTATGACGCAGAACCTCGCTGGCACGGGACGGTAGCGCGCGACGGCTTCTTGATCATCTCGAACCACGATCTTCGTTCGATCGTCGCCAGCCTCGATCAAGACCCCTTCTTCAAGGTGCCTGCTGATGGGGCACTCGTCAGCTCCGAGCCCAACTGGGCGGAGACCATGGTGCAGGTTGAGGACCTGAAGCGCTGGCTTCGCACCCGAGGGTCCGCGCCGCCCTTCTTCTTCCCGAACGCTTCGAGCGAAGATGAGGCGAGCACCAACGACGTTCTGGACCAAGGCCATGAACACTACTCGCCAGAGCTCGCGCTCGCTGTGACAGCGTGGCGGGCTCTGGAGCCTCAGCGAACATTCCGCTCGAGCGTGAAGGCAGAGATTGAGGCTTGGATCGCTTCGAACCCCGATGCTTGGCTCGGCTCAGAGCCGATTTCAACGGCGGCGAAGGAGCGGATTGCCACCGTGGTCAACTGGAACAAGGGCGGCGGCGCGCCGAGGACAGGGGGGTAACCTACCCAGGGGTTCGCAGAACCCACCCACCCCAACGCCGTCCTTGTTTTTAAGGTAAAGTGTAGCTTCATAGGGGCGCTGAGCCCTCCCTCCAGGCGAGAACCCCACCTCGGGTAGGAGGGTCACTTCCCATCGCGGAGGTGGTCAGGTTTTCTCAATCCACCCAGCTATTCCACGTCGAAACATCGCAGCAATTCTCATCCCATCTCAAACAGTTCATGGGCTGAGCAATGACCATCACTGACCCCCTCCTGACGGCCCGCGAGGGCGCGGAGATGCTGCAGGTCAGCGTCCCCACCTTCTGGCGGCGCGTGGCTGACGGTACCATCCCGAAGCCGATCAAGCTGGGCGCGCTCTCGCGCTGGCCCCAGTCTGAAATCAGCGAAGTCATCGAGAAGGCGAAGGCCCAGCGCCACGCCGCCTGAAACCGCCACCCGGATTGACCGGGCGGCGGAAGCTGTCTTCAGGCGCATTTTGGGATGCCCCGAAGGTAGGACCGAACGCCCCGGCAATCAACGCCGGAGAGCATCCGTTGAGCACATCGAGCAACTGGGGCCTTGCCAGGTTCATGGCCCGCAACGGCCACGAGCCGCCGTTTCCCATCGCCGTCAAAGGCCGCGTCCGCTGGGCGCTGGAGGCGCTGCTGCGCGCCGGCCCACATGGCTGCACCCCGATCAGCGACCCCGGCCCGCGCTGGTCGGCCTATATTCACGACCTGCGGGCGCTGGGCCTGTCGATCGAGACCGTGAACGAAGACCATGGCGGACCCTTCGCCGGTCGCCATGCCCGCTATGTCCTCGCTTCCACCGTCACGCCTGACGCCGGGCCGGATCTCGGGGGCGCGCATGGCTGAGGTCCACACCTTCACGAAGAACAGCCGCGAGGAGGTCCGCATCTCCCTGGACGACTTCCGGGGCATGCGGGTCGTCAACCTGCGCGTCTGGTTCGAGACGCAGGACGGCACCATGCGCCCGGGCAAGCAGGGGCTCGCCCTCAGGGTGGAAGCTCTGCCCGAGCTGTTGCACGGCCTGCACCTGGTCGATGCCATGACCAGCGGCGGAGGGCGGGCATGACCGAGGCCGAACGCATTACCCGCGCCCTCAGGGGCCGCTGGCACGGCCGCTATGGCACCTGCCTGTGCCCCGGGCACCAGAACACCAGAACCCCGGCCTTGAGCCTGTCTGACGGCGAAGATGGACGGCTCCTGATCCGGTGCCATGCCGGCTGCACCTTCGAGGCGGTGCTGGGCGCGCTCCAGGCGCTGGGCCTTGTGGATGGCCGCGGCAGCTACACCCCGCCCTCGGCGGAGGATCTGGCCCGGATCGAGGCGGCCCGGAAGGCTGAGGCCGCGAAGAAGGAGGCGCAGGCCCTGTCCGTGTGGCGCGAGGCAGTGCCGATCGAGGGCACCCCCGCCGAAGCCTATCTGCGCTGGCGGGGCATCAGCGCGCCTCTGGGGGCCTCTCTCCGGTTTCACGGATTCTGCTGGCACGGGCCGACCGCCAAGCGCCTCCCCGCCATGGTGGCGCTGATCGAGGGGGCCGGGCGCGCCGCAGTGCACCGGACCTATCTGGCCCCGGACGGCCACGGCAGGGCCGATGTGCCCGAGGGCACGGCCAAGATGATGCTGGGGGCCGCCGCAGGTGGCGCTGTGCGGGTCGCGGACGCCCAGAGCAGCCTCGTGGTAGCCGAGGGCATCGAGACCGCCCTGAGCCTCGCCAGCGGCCTCCTGCGGGCTCCTGCCGCCATCTGGGCGGCGCTCAGCACCAGCGGCATGCAGCGCCTCAATCTCCCCGACCATCCCGGCCGCCTGACCATTGCCACCGATGGCGATGACCCAGGCCAAGCCGCCGGCAAGGCGCTCGCCGTCCGCGCCGCGGCGCTGGGCTGGTCCGTCAGCATGCTTCCCGCGCCTCTGGGGCGCGACTGGAACGATGTGATCCGCTCGAAAGGGGCAACCCCATGAACCACGAAGCCACCCCGTTCGAGGCCGCCGATGCCTGGCCCGAGCCCGACCTCAGCTTCGCGGCCCCGCCTCGCCCTCCGGCTCCGGTGCTCTCGCCTGAGGCCTTCGCCAAGATCTATGGCCCGTGGGCCGAATGGCTCACCAATGCCGCCGAGGTGAAGGGCGCGCCAGTCGATTACGTGGCCCTGTCCCTTCTCGCCACAGCCAGCGCCGTCTTGGGCAATGCCCGGTGGGTGACGCCCTGGGAGGGATGGCGCGAGCCCCCGGTGCTCTGGGCGATGCTGGTGGGCGACCCATCTGCCGGGAAATCCCCGGCCCTTGATGCCGTCATGGATCCGGTGAAGGAGATCGAGCGCACGCTGGCCGAGGACTACCGGGCGCAGCGGCGCAGCTGGGAAGCTGAGGACGAGCTGGCTGGCCTCTCACTTGCCCAGTGGAAGGCCGATGCCAAGAAGGCGCTGGCCGAGGGGCTGCCGGCCCCGGACAAGCCCGAGACCGCCGACGCCGGAGCGGCGCCGATCCGGGAGCGGATCAGCATCTCGGACGCCACCACTGAGAAGGTCGCATCCCTCCTCGTCGCCTCGTGGCGGGGGCTTCTGCTGTCCCGTGACGAGCTCTCCGGCTGGCTGGGCAGCATGGACCGCTACAATGGCGGCGGCGACCGCCCGTTCTGGCTCGAGGCCTATGGTGGCCGGGCCTACACCGTGGACCGGAAATCCTCGCCCGAGCCGATCGTTGTGGATCACCTGAGCGTCGCGGTCCTCGGGGGCACCCAGCCCGACAAGCTCGCGAGCCTGCTGGTGAAGACGGACGATGATGGCCTCCTTGCCCGGTTCCTGACCGTCTTCCCGGATCCCGTGCCCCTGAGCCGCCCGCGCGCGCCGATCGACGGGGCACTGCTGCGGGGGGCCATGGAGCGCCTCAGGGGGCTGATGCCGGCCCATGACGAGGCCGGGCTGCGCCGCCCCTTCTACATCGGCTTCACGGATGCCGCGGCGGATGCCCTCCAGCGCTTCCGGCAGGACTGCCGCGCCTGGGAGGCCGAGGCCAATGGCATCTTCAAGGGCCATGTCGGGAAGATGCCCGGCCTCGCGGTCCGGGTGGCCTGTGTCCTCGCGCATCTCGATTGGGCGGCGAGGCCCACCGAGATCGGCCTGCCCGACCGGATCGACGCGGGGCACATCGGCCGGGCCTGCCACCTTGTGGGCGAGCACCTGCGCCACCATGCATTCCGGGCCTACGGGGCCGCACAGCCGCCCGAGGAGATCCGCAACGCCCAGAGGGTCGCCCAGATCATCAGGGCAGAGAAGCCCGACAACCTGACCGCCCGGGACATCCAGCGCAGGAACCTCTCGGGGCTCCAGACGGCGAAGGCCGTGGGCGCGGCGCTGGGCGTTCTCGAGCAGGCCGACTGGCTGGCCCAGTTTCGCCAGGAGAGCGGCGGGCGGCCCCGGATCATCTATGGCGTGAACCCTCGCGTCTGGAGGGCCGCATGACCAACTGGCTGGACCTTGCCGAACCGGATCACACGAACGGTAATCTCTCTTTCGACACACCGACAAAAGAGGACAGAAGGCCTCTCACAACTTCCAATCCCTCTTTCGACACACCGACAGAAGTAGACAGAACGACCTTTCGTCCGCTTCTGTCGGCCTGTCGCGCAAGGGAAGCGGATCACCGCCCGGCAGCCCCAGCCCAGCGCCCTTCCCGGAAGGATCCCGAGGGCAGTGTGAGCCCCTACGGCACCGCACAGGGCGACCGCCCGCGCACCTGGACGGGTCGCGTCGTCAGCCTGGATGAATGGCGCAGGCTCTCGGACTGGGAGCGCCACGGCTCGACCGGCCAGCACTTCGACGGCCGCGCCGGCCGATGGATCGAGGGGGACGCACCATGATCCGCAATCGCGAGAAGCGCCGCGCCATGAGGCGCAAGGCCGAGTCCGTCGCCGCCAAGCTCGCGGCCTGCTGCTGCGACTTCCAATCCGGCGGCCTCGTGCCCGTGACCCATCCCCTTGCCGTGGCCGCGCTCACCCGCGCCTTCACGCTGGTCCTGCGGGCCGGAGGCGAGCCCGTGGCAATCCCGCTGTCCGAAGCCGAAGCGAATGCCTTCCCGCGCTACCGGCAGGCGCTGGAACCCGGCACCGTGACCTGGCTGGCCGCGGGGCTCGATCCCGACGAGCGCGGCACCTACGCCCTCCAGAGCGCGGGCTCGACCGATCGAGGGGACGCGCACGACGCCGCGCGCGCCATGGCACTGGCCCGGCTGGCCGAGACTGCCGCCACCGCCGACTTCCCGGGGCAGAGCAAGGGGGCAGCCGCATGAACTCCAGAGCGTCCACCTTGGACACCGACAAGCTGCGCAAGCTCCGGGCGCTGATGACCGGCGGCAAGACGGCCGGCGAGCGCGCCGCGGCCAAGGCGGCGGCCGAGCGGATTGCCGCCCGTGCCGGCATGTCGCTGCAAGCCGCCCTGTCCAAACTGGACGCGGCCCCAGCTGCGCCACGTCCCAGCAATCCCTTCGCGGGGTTCGATGACTGGATGGAGGAGAAGGAACCCGGCTGGAAGGCCGCGCAGGCCGTCCGCCGCGCCGAGCGTGAGGCAGCCCGCCTTGCCCGGTGTCGCGAGCTGCTGGCCGAGTTCGGCAGCGAGGATGCCGTCTTCGCGGAGACCGAGCTGGAGACCGCGCTGCGCGAGGCGCTGGAGCCCCTGGCCGATCCGGGGAACAGCCTCTGGGGCTATCGCGACTATCGCGGTCGCTGGCCGACGCCCGAGATGCTGGAGGTGATGCGCGTGGCCGTCAGGATCCCGGCGAGCGTGCCCGAGGCATGGGCGGCCTATCAGGCGCAGGAGGCGCTGACCGAGGCGCGGATTGCCTTCAGCCCGGACTACAGCCCCGAGCGCTGGAGCGATGCCTGGCGCGGGATGCTCGAGCACCAGCTCGACACGATGCCAACCCCGACCATCGAGGGCATTCGTGCCCGCCTCGAATGGCTGACCCACCTCGCCGGCCGGGAGTTCACGCGGGGCGCTGCGGAAGATCAGGCGCTGGCCGCGGCGCTGCTGGCCGATTTCGAGGCGCTGGCGGCCTCTGTGGCCTCTGGGCAGGGCAAGGGTGCCCCGGATCGCTTCGAGGCTCTGGCGGCGCTCCTGCGGGCCTCTCCGGGGCTGTCAGATCGGGAGATGGCGCGTCGGGTCGGATGCAGCCCCCAGACGGTGGGCAACTGGCGGCGCAGGATGAAGGGGAACGCAGCATGACCGGGGCAGAACTCGCCGCCATCCGCAAGGCCGCCGGCCTGTCGCAAACCGAGCTTGGCAAGAGGGTCGGCATCGGCCGCCATGCCGTCAGCTACTGGGAGACCAAGGAGCGGGTTGATCCCTACGCCTGGGCAGTGCGCCGCATGGAGGAGGTTCTGGACCTTCCCGAGAAGCCCGCGCCGGTGCGGGTACCGCCCAACCCATCCTTCGCCGAGCGCATGGCCGAGCTCGACCGGCAGGCCGAAGCCAAGTTCATGGAGCACGTCGCCCAGATGCAGGCCCGGCTGGATGCCCAAGCCGCCAAGCGCCGGGTGCGATGCGGGGCGAAGACCCGGAAGGGCACGCCCTGCCGCGGCAAGTCAGAGCCAGGCAAGCGGCGCTGCAAGTTCCATGGCGGCATGAGCACCGGGGCCAGAACCCCGGAGGGCCGCCAGCGGCTCAGCGAGGCTGCCCTGCGGCGCTGGGCGCGATGGAGAGCCGAGCGCGACGGGAAATGCTCACTGACGAGTGATGGACAGGGAAACTGAAAATTTGGGAAGGCCTGCAAACCTTCGCTGGTTTGTAGGTGCTCTTTGCTTATGGTCGCGGCAGATGCGTGTGCAGGAGGCACCATGAATGGCATGGGCAGAGCGAAAAAATTCTGGAAAGCGTCCGTAATATCTGTCCTGGGGACCGTCGGGGCTTCAGGCGCAGTTGCGGCCGCGCCCGACACGCTTCGTTGCAGCATTCCCGAGTTCAATCATGCCACTTTCGAGCGGGCGGGAAGTGCTGGGACGCTTCATTTCACGAACCCTCTCGACGGCCAAAGAGTTGAGCGCCAGCTACAATGCGAGTCGTCTCCCATCGAGACACTGATGTGCGTACGGTCGGTCAGATTTGGCGACGTTGCGGAGCTATTCGATGGCCTGATCCTCTTGGACGACGGAAGCAGGGCGGTAATCTTCAGTGCAAGCTTTGACGCATCGCACTCTCTGAACACCTTCGGCACAGCGTCGTTCGTCTACGCGGCCACCTGTGATGGCGAGAGCTGAGCCTATCGAAACCTGACTGGGCCGCCCAGCGCCTCGGCATGAGGTGCTACAGGGCGTCAGGAAGAGGGCTGCCGGGCAGTTGTAGGGTTTTGTTGACCCTGACGGCGTGGCGTCTCGTGATGGGGTGCTACCGCCCCTGCTTGCGATCTCGAATGACGATGGCGGATGCCTTGGTCAGGACAACGCTTACGGCACCGACGATGGCCCCGGTGATGGGTGCATAGAGGGCGACGGCCCCGCCCATGAGCGCGAGCCCCATGTTCCCGATCAATGCCGTGAAAAGAACAGCCATCATCAGCGGCACGGCAATGAGCGCTTGGATGAAAAGGCTCTGACCGCGGAACCAGCGCCATGCTGCGGCCACGAAAACTCGGATCTTCTGATGCATCACATAACCCCTGGCCCCCGGAGCCACCTATTGGGCTACACGAGATTCGGTCCAGTGGTTTCGGGTGCCCAGCGCCGTTTCATAGACCTGCCGGGCTTTTCTTGACGCAGCATTGACCGATCGGCCCGGGAAACCTGCGATGGCACCGCCAAACTCAGTGTGCGGCTTCTGCAATCCGCTCAACGACCACAGACGCATCACGCTCATCGACCACCAGCGGTTCCAGTGGGCTGGACTTGAGCAGCTTTTGCATCTTCGAATACTGCGGAAGAAGGTCGGGGTTGCGCGGCTTTCCAGTCACGAAATACGGTCGCATCGACCCCGCAGCGCCCGCAATGCTATGCATTTTTCCGGCGACTTTTTGGGCCTTCTCCAGCATGCGTTCACGGTTAGCGGAGTCGAACGAAATGCCTTGAACGCAATGCCATACACCGTTTTTGAAGGCATGCTCGAATGCCACGTCTCCAAATTCCGAGTGGACGACATGACGTTCGAACCGCTTGTAGAGCTGAGCGGCTTCCAGCTTAACCTTCACCTTCTCGAAGACTTGGTCGTCCGTAATCGCATCGCGACCTGGGTCATCGTCATAGCGGCCGACGAAGCGGTCGTAGAGCATGTCGAGGGTCTCGGCGGCCGCTCCCGTCAGCCCACTACCGTCCATAGCCCACTGAAGGCTGCTGGCATCAGCCCGGAGGACGCCGCGCGCAACGTCCCCGGCCTTGGCGGCTGACGACAACATATCCCAGCTTGCTTCAACCTTGCCGAAGCGATGCTCCAGCGACTTGACCGTGTTCGTGAGGGCACGTGCATCGATGCCAGGATAGGCTTGCGCGATGCGCCCACGGCCGCGTCGGCTTTTCAGCTTCAGGAAGCGTTCACCCGGGCAGCAGAGCAGGATCCCGAGGTTCATGACCTCGCCGGTCCAAACGTCATGGCGATACTGCAGCACCACATACGAATAGGCGTGCCCCTTCATCGTTGCAGCTCCCCTTCGATGTTCGCCAGGACGGCGGCCAAGTTCTCGACGCCCTCAGATAGGTAGTCGACGATCCTGTTCACAGTAGCCGTGCTCCAGCAGGCAGGAATCTCGGCGGCGATAGCGGCAAATGTGCCTTCTGGCAATCCGCGCCACCCGGCGGCGGCTCCCTCGAACTCTGGCAGATCCTTTTGGCTCAGGCGAGGCCAGAAGATATGCTGATCAAACCCCTCGACGTTCTGCAACCGTCCGGGGAGCCAGGGCTTGACCGAGAGGTCTTCGTGGCCGCCAGCTCCCGCTGCCGACTGGAAGGCCTCGCCATGATCGATCATCAGGAAATCGTCCCCGCGCATCAGGAGGTTGGGGCTGTGCTCCGATCGGTCGAAGTTGTCGACCAAGGTGTCGAACAGGAAAATCTCCGCCATCACTGGAGCCGCGGCGCGACGCTTCGGCACGGCGGGTGTCCAGAGGTTCCACTGCGGCCCGGCACTCACGGAGCCGAAAAGAACCTCTGGCCCCATGCCAAGCTGTTCCCGCAAGAGGTTGTCGGAAATCGTGGCGATGACCTCGGGAGAAACTCTCACCTGGCAGCTTTCGGCACACGGAAGGCCCAGTGCAGACGCCAGCCTGCCCGCCATCCATTCTCGCTCAAGGATGTTGTGAAAGGTCTTTAGACTGTTGAAGTGCGGCCCTTTGAGGAAGACCTCGACAGGCTGTCCCCCATCAGTTGCTTGGGCAATCACCATGGGCGGATGCGCGCGCCCGCTGCTCGCGCGTGGTCCGACGTTCACCGCTTCGTATAGCAACCTGCCCCTGCCCCACTCACCTTGGCCGCTCTCTTTACGATTCGGCGACACCACCCCGCCATTAGCCCATCGCCGCTGAGCGAGCGCAATCGCGGTGGACACGCAGAAACGGCGCCAAGTGAAATGTGTTGCGCTTGAAAAACAATCATCGGGAATCAAGCCGCATGGGGTCACATACCCAGCCCCGGCATTCAAAGCCGCTTGGGGCGGGCCGGATCCTGCCGGATACACTACGGGTCGAACGCGCGCGCAGGGGGTGAGGTGGCAGGCCCAGCGCCGGATCGCAGCACAGTAGCGCGCGCGTGGCGGGATGGGCTGCCACCGCGCCTGGGGCCGCTGCCGCTTTTCGTCAGCCATGGGCGCGTGTGCGCGTTGGTCATGGGCTGGCAGGCGGGGTGCACCATCGCCCAGCGGCCCAGCGCCGAAATCGTTCAGAGATACGCGCCCGCGCGATGACTGGCATCGGCTGCCGGGATCTACCCTGAGATTACCCTAACATCGAGGGCGCGCAGGCTGGGCGCTCATGGGGTGAAATGTCCTTCGTCAGGTATGAGGAAGCCGCCGGTTGGCGCAGTGGCGGCTTCCATTTTGTCGCGACCGCGAAACGTTAGAAGCTGATCGTGTGTGACCGCAGCCAGTTTGCAACCTCACCCCGCCTGGCATTCAGGAACGACCTTGAGGCACCATTGTGCGCTTGGCAGGTGAGTGCCAAATTTACTGCGTCGTCTTCTGAAACGTTCACGAGAACCGTTGCCGCCTGCATTACCGGAGGTCTCTTGAGAATCCCCCCGGCGGCATCAAATCCGAACGCATTTGTGACCCCGCCCGCGGTAAGAGCCGCCTTAACCATCGAAGCTGTCGCGGGGTCATAGAGAGCGTAACAAGAGCTGAGAATTTGCGCTGCCTCACTCGCTCCTTCGTTCGTCCCCCAGTTACCGGCGCACCATCGGAGTTCACCATCGACTGTATAACTTTGGGCAAGAGCTGGGCCGGAAAAAAGGCAGCATAAAGAGACAAGGGTTGAGATGGTCCGAATGAACATGGCCAAACCTCTGGTTCAAAATCGTTAAAACGCCCCTCGCAGAAAATATGGGACGGAAAAGAGCAACAGACTGCCCGATTCGGATCGAAGTTTAACACGCTTGGATTGAATTCATCTGCGATTGTTTGGGGGTCTTTGCGTTGCTTCTTACCTCAGCGCCACGCCCGCTCCGCCTGCGACCTGCCCCCTATCGAGGAACTGAATCCCCTTGTCTTCGAGGGCCTTCCGGATGGCTTCGGCGGTTGAGAGGTGAAGTCCGCTTTTGCCGGTCTCAAAACGGCTGATTGTCGTGAATGACACGCCTGCCTGCTCGCCCAGCTCACGCACTCCGAGGCCCAGCGCCGCGCGTGCCATTCTCACCTGTTCGGGGGTCATTTGCTAACCTTGTTGCATAAATCGCCTACAGGGTTATTGACTTATCGCTAACCCTGTAACATATCTATAACAGAGTTAGCGAATTTACGAGGGTATTGCCATGACCTACGACCGCGTCGCCATCATGAAAGCCGCCTGGGTCATCGCTCGCCGCTTCCATGGGCGCAACAGCGAGACGCTGCCCCAGCTATTGAGCCGCGCGCTCAAGATGGTGTGGTGGGACGCGAAGCAAGCTGCCCGCATCGCCGCGCAGGTGGCTGCGCATTTGGCCCATCGCGCCATGGCTGCCCCTCGCGCGGTCGAGACCATCCGCCGTGATCTGCTGGCCTTCGAGTGCAAGGACAGCCTTCGCGGATCTGACTGGCAGCACCTCGACGCCCTTCGCGCCGAGCTTCGGAGCGCTCAGCTCACCGCCTGACGCCCACCAACCCCGACCACCTGAGAGGAAGACCCGATGCCGAACACCGTTCCGGCAGCCGCCCCTGGCTTGCCCCGCAAACCCCGCCCGGTCCTGTCGCTGGCCGAGTGGCATGAGGTCCGCGATGCCATGCTGCTGGCGCTGGACGCCCTCGGCGACGGGCCGGAGGACGTGGACCGCATAGCACTGACCGAGTGCGCCACCTACATGCAGGCGGCGAGCCAGATCGTTCAACGCAAGGCGGAGACCATCCAATGAAGCGCCGGCAGATCCTCACCACCGCCCCGCTCGCCGCGTTGACCGCCGCTCTGACCGCGGGCGATGCCTGGGCCGCCCTGCGCGCCCTCGGCTGCCACGACACGCCCGCCGTTGCCCTGTTCCGCAAGTGGCAAGCCCTCAAGGTGCAGGAGATGGCGGCATTCCGCGACCCGAGCGACGAAGGCGGGAAGCGCTGCGATGAACTGTATGAAGAGCGGATCAAGCTTGAGGATCGGATGATGGCGCTGCCGTCGCAGTCCGCGGCCTGCGTCTTCGCGAAGGTCATGGCCTACACCTCCGGCGGGGCGTTCGCGCTGACCGATGGGGTGGTGCCCGAGTTCTGGGACGAAGCCTGTGCCGCTCTCGGCCTTACGCAGGAAACGCTTGCGGAGGTGCGGGCATGAAGCGGCGTCACTTCCTCTCGGCAGCTGTGCTGACCGCGGCCCCGCTCTCTCTGAGCGGCAGGGGCCTCCATAGCATGGATACCCCCATCCAGACCGAGTTCCGCGCTTGGCACGCCCTCTGGGTCGGTGCTGACGACGCGAGCCGCACCGACGAAGAGAACGCGGCATATGCGGATCGCCTTCTCGAGATCGAGGACCGGATCCGGGATCTGCCCGCCGAGACGCCGCAGGACTTCATCGCGAAGACCGTTGCTCTGACTGGCTTCGGGATGAGCGGGCTGCCGGATGAGCGGCAGTGCCCCGCGCTCTGGGCCGAGGCGATGGCAGCAATCGCATGAGCCTGGCAGAGAAAGTCCGGCTGCTGTCGGATGAGGACCGGGCGCTGGTCATGCGCGTCATCGACGAGATGTTGAGGCGTCAGACCGAGAGGCGAAATGGGGAGCCCCCATCGAGACCGTCCTGAGCGGCGGGCCAGCCCCGCGCCAATTGTCCGGCTAACGCCCCGGCCTCACCCGGCGGGGCTTTTGCTTTGCAGAATCGTTCGGCACCCGCGAGGGTCACACGCACAATTTCGAAGGGCAAGAATACGTGAGTGACGGCGCAGTGGTAAGCAGCTTCTCCATCAAATACGGTGGAGGCGAAGCGGATGAGCATCGTCTTCCGGCAAGGCACTTGGCAGAGTCGCTTATCGGCTTGAACCGGATTGTCTCGGTTACGCTCTTTGCAATTGAGAAAAGGCAGAAGACGGTCAAGACCCCGCCCGAAGCGGCCTTCTATCTTGCAGTGGAGGCTCCGAAGGCGGGTTCTGTAGAGCTGCTAATGGGGGTGCCTCATGTAGCAGCGGCCATGGCTCCTTTTATCGCCGATTTGACCGAGGCAGCGCGGGCGAAGCTTGCCGGACATATCGTGGGTTACTTGATGCTGTTTTGGGGCGGCCGGAAGGCAGAGGCGAGCGTGGAATTGGACAAGCTACTGGATCTTCTGGATAAAGAAGCTCGCGACAAAACGAAGATGTTTGACGCGATCCTCGCGGACCGGCAGCGGGAGCGAGAACACTTCGAGCGCATCCTGCAAATGCAGGCCGAAGTGCATCGTGGTGACGTCCGCAAGCTGGTTGCTCCAGTTGGTCGTTCATGCAGTGTGTTGAAGGTAGTGAGTGATGGGGCATCTCTGATCGAGATTGACGCGCCCACAGCCGACGCAATCCGAGAGAAGGAGGACGTTACAGTGAGCGGGATCGTAGAAATGATCTTCGAAGTCGACGGGCTGACACTCAGCTCCAAGACCATGCAACTCGTAGACCCGGAAAACCCAGGGCGGAGGATCAAAGCGCACATCGGCGACCCAGCACTCGATCCGTTGTCCCAAAGCGACAATCCCTACGAGGAGGCGCTGAAGACGCGAGCGAAAATCAAACTCACCGGGAAGTCGACCCGACATGCTGACGGACGCCTGAAGACATTTCACGCGATGCACGGGGAGGTGGTCGCTTAAGCGGCCTCTTCGCTCTTAGAAAGATCCAGCGTAGCCCCGCCACTGTGCGGGGCTTTTGCTTTTCCGCCTCCATGCGCGACCCTTCTCGGCATGACGAGCGCCCGACCACCCGAAGACGAGGACGAGATTGACGAGGAGGCCCCGCGCCCGCCTCGGCCGGCGATTGCTGCCAGGGTGGTGATGCTTGCGGTTGCGTTGCTCTGTTTGGCCTTCGGCTTCGGCCACTGGCTGATCGAGTAGCAGAGCGGTCGGCCTTAGCCCGCCCCCTTCTGTCTACTTACGTCAGTGTGTCGAGTAGAGACTTTCCGATCAGGAGAGCGAGCACCCGCGCTGGCTTTTGTCTACTCCTGTCTGTGTGTCGAATAGAGAGATTAGGATCGCGGGAGGGGATGATCTGTCCATCTCGGACAGGGGCCTCGTCGCTCAGGATCGACGCCTTACGACCGCCAAAAGGTGGGCACAGGGGTGGATTGAGAAAACCAAACGACACACAAGTGCATGATAATAATGATTTATTAGATAGAAAGTGGTGCCCAGAGCCGGAGTGCATAAATATATTTATTTCAAAAACTTAAACGCCGGTGGGACAGTAAATCTTCCCGCATTTTCATTATGTTTTTTGCCCCTTTTGTCCCACCGCCAGAGAGCCGGGCGGGCCGCGAAATCACGGATATAGACCCGGCTGCGAACAGTCGAACGGAGCGACCGCTGCGCACTTAGGTTTGACGCTCTCAGAGGGGGATTCGTTGGACAGACGGATGCTGTCCGTGCAACATAATGTAGTACTGCCAAGCCTGCGTGCAACTAAATGTTGAATGCGGTTTGAGATGCCGAAGCGAAAAGGGCCGCCCAATGCGCAGCAACGCGGGCGACCCTTAACCGAAAGAAGGTGGTCCCCAATGAATAGCACTGAACGCCCGTCCCAGCAATACAATCTCGACGCCGAGGCCTTGGCCATGCTGGGCATCGACGCCGAGCCGCAGGCCGCAGCAACGGACTTCGCCGACCTGTTGGGCGAAAGCGTATCGGCCTCTGTCATTCCCTTCCCGACCGGCAATCTCGGAGTGGCGCTGAAGCTGGCCGCAGCCGGTAAGCCGGTCTTCCCGTGTCGCGAGGCGGCCGAGACGATCGACGGCAAGCTCTACGACGAGAAGAGCCCGGCCATCCCGAAGGGCTTCAAGGGTGCGACCACCGATGCAGCGCAGATCCGCGCCTGGTGGAAGAGTCGGCCCAACGCACTCGTGGGCCTGCCGACAGGCCGCGCCTCAGGCCTCGCCGTGCTCGACTGCGATCGCCACAAGCCAGGCGAAGACGGTATCGAGGCGCTGAGCGGGCTCAGCCACGAACCCAATGACCTCACGCCCGCACAGGTGCAAACGGCGGGCAACGGCTTGCACCTCTATTTCGCGTGGTCTGAGGGCCTGACAAACAGCGCGAGCCACCTACCGCGCGGCCTCGATATTCGCGGCGAAGGCGGCTACGTCATCGCGCCGGGCAGCCGGTTCCCTGACGGTCGCGGCTATGGTGCCGCCGACCTGGCTGGGCCTCTCCCCTCGTTCCCGGCTGCCCTTCGCCCGATCGGCGGCCCCTCGAGCGAAGGTGCGGGCGTGAAGCCACGCGAAGGCGCGACCGTCCAGCGAATTCGGGACTGCATGTCGCGCCTGGTGAACGACATGGACCGCGAAGAATGGTTCAAGATTATCGCAGCCTTGAGCCACGAAGCCCGCGCACCGGACGCCGAAGGCAAGGCTCGCCCCCATGCGGAAGTCCTCGAAATATGCGAGATCGCCGCGGACTGGACCGCAAGCCACCCGGACTATGCGGGCGACGCGCATCGGCGCGACACTGAGAAGACCTTCTGGACCTGTCGCCACGAACGCCGGGAAACGCAAACTACCTTCGCAACAATCCGGCATTCCGTCGGAGAGCCACACTTCGAAGTTGAGTTGGAATTCGAGGACATGGGCGACGAGGAAGACGAATTCGAGGACTTGCTTGGCTCAATCAGCGCTGCCCACCTCTTCGCTCCTGCATCCCGCTGGGCTGGAAAACCTGTTCCCAAGCGCGAATGGCTTGTCCCTGGCCTGATCCCCAACGGCGTCGTCACCATGCTTTCGGGCGACGGCGGCACCGGCAAATCGCTCCTGTCGCTCCAACTTGCTGCCGCGGTAGCAAGCGGAGGAAAGTGGATCGGACAGACAGTAGAACGGCCCGGCAAGGCGCTCTTCCTGTCGGCCGAAGACGATGAGGGCGAGTTACATCGGCGCCTATCGGACATTTGTGGCGGCGACCTCAGCGGCCTTGAGAATCTTCTCGTCAAGTCGACCGTTGAGGAAGACCCACTCTTGGCCACGTTCGATCGTACCAACAAGATTGCGATGACCGCCCTATTCGAGCGCGTGAGCAAGGCCGTCGCGCAGGAACGCCCCTCGCTCTTGGTCCTCGACACGCTGGCGAACCTGCATAGCGGTGACGAGAACAACAAGGCGCACGCCTTGCAATTCGTGAACAAGCTTAAGGGCATTGCATCGAAGCACAGGTGCGCAGTGCTGCTCCTGGCCCATCCATCCATGAGCGGCATGGCCAACGGCTCGGGCGCGGCTGGAAGCGTCGGCTGGGGCAACACTGTTCGTTCGCGGCTCTACCTGTCGCACGTCATCGAAAAAGATCGCGAGGGGGAAACCCGGCGGCCAGATCCTGACGCCAGGCAGCTCACCACGACCAAGAGCAACTACGGCGCGACTGGATCGACGATTGATCTGCGCTGGCAGGCAGGGAAGTTCGTCGCCCCGGCCGAGGAAGTCGACGATTTCGGCGAGGTCGAAACTCGCGAGGAGAAGGCCGAGCGCGTCTTCCTGAAGATCCTGGATCGCAAGGCAGGCGATTTCGTCTCGCCGAACCGTTCAAACAAGTTCGCACCAAAGTTGTTCGCCTTGGAGCCTGACGCCGAGAGATGCGGCAAGCACGACCTGGAGGCAGCGATGCGCCGGCTTCTCTATCGCAAGGCAATCGAGGTTAAGACCCGAAACAACAAGGGCACCGAAAGCCAATATCTGCGGATCACCGATGCGGGAGACGCGCCATGACAGGCCGGGAGAGCGTGCGGGACGGTCTGCGGGACGCTTCCGGGACGGTCTGCGGGACGGTCGCCGGGACGGTGCGGAACCCTGTGCGGGACGGTGCGGGGGAGACTCTATATACTACGTATATAAGCGCCGCCTTTTGGCGCGGCAGCGCTTCAAGATCGGCAGGGCGATTTCGCCAAAGCTGTCGCGCATCGAACGCAAGCGCCTCGCTCTCTTTCGCGCTCTCCCCTCACCTCGCTTCGCGCGCTTCTCGCCTGCGTTCGCGCCTGATTACTCGTGATCGTCGCCGCGCTCTCAGCGCACAACAGCGGGCGATTTGCCCGCCTCTTCACTCGTGTCGGGTCCTCTGCACGCCCCCGCCCGCCGCGCGGTCACGGAACTCCCCAGCCCCCTCTCCCCACTTAATTTTCGACGAAAGCGTGAGCGATGGATTTTGACGACCTCATCGGCAAAAATCCCTTCGATGACCCCATCCTGGGTGAAATGCCGCCGACCTCCGAAGACGTAACTTCGCAGCAGGCGCCCGAAGGCCTGCGAGCAGCGGCAAGCGCTCTCCCCATTGCGGAAATGCCCGAAACCGTGTCGGAGAGCGCCCTTGCGCGCCTTCTGGGCGTCTCAGCCAGTCGGGTGCAGCGCCTGGCCCGTGACGGCGTCCTGGTGCGCTCAGGGCGCGGAAAATACGCCCTCGAGGAAAGTGTTCGGCGCTACGCGGAAAAGCTGCGCGAGGGTGCGGCGCGCGCTGGGCGTCCATCCGCGGGCGGCGACGATTTGAAGGCCGAGCGCCTGAGGTTGACTCGCGCCCAGGCTGATCGCGAAGAGGCACGCGTTGCCCGCGAACGTGGCGAGCTGGTGCCGGCGGCTGAGGTGACGCGTCAATGGGCTTCGATCCTTCGCGACGTTCGCGCCGGACTTCTCGCCGTGCCCAGCCGCTTCGGCGCTGCGCATCCTCACATGAGCCCGCACGACATTGCGGGACTCACTGACGAAATCAAACGCGCATTGGAAGGTCTCGCCGATGGCAATGCCTGAGCAAATCCGTCACGACGCAATGCAGGCTCTTCGGCCTCCGCCGGCTACTCCCCTTGCTGCCTGGATCGAAGAAAACGTCCATCTACCGCAAGCACAATCAGCCACCCCAGGCCGGATGCGACTTTACACCTATCAACGCGGCATCTGCGAGGCGCTGGACGATCCCGGCGTGCGCGAAATCGTCGTCCGCAAATCGGCGCGGATCGGATTCACAGCCATTCTCGCCGGCTATCTCGGGCACAGCGTCGCGGTAAACCCCGCGCCGATCTTGGTCGCGCAGCCGACGACCGACGACGCGCGCGCCTTCAGCGTCGACGTTGAGCAGATCTTCGAGGCGAGCCCGAACCTGCGCGGCCTGATTAGTGACGGCGCCGATGAAAGCGGCCGATCGACCATGATGCGCCGGCTCTTCTCTGGCGGCTCGCTCGAATTTCTGTCGGCCTCGAGCCCGCGCGCGTTCCGGCGCAAACTCGGCAAGATCGCCGTCGCGGACGAAATCGACGCATACGAGGTTTCGGACGAGGGGCACGTACTCGACCTGCTGAAGATGCGGACGCAGACATTCCGCGATCGGAAGTTGATCTACGGCGGCACGCCGATCTTTGCGGGCGGCACGGTATCGCGCCTCTTCGATGACAGCGACCAACGGATTTTCGAGGTGCGCTGCGTTGAGTGCAGCGGTTTTGCGGAGATCACGTGGGCCGACCTGAAATTCGATCCCAGCGACCTGTCGGCCGGCGTGCAATGGGGCTGCCCGAACTGCGGCTGCCTGGTCCCCGAGGCGCGAAAAATCGAGATGATCGAGAATGGCCGCTGGCGGGCGACTGCACCCGAAAATACGGCCCGCGCCGGCTTCCGCATCAACACCCTGATTTCCCCGCACGCGAACGCCGCCTGGCCGAAGCTCGTGGAAGAGTTTTTGCGCGCGCGAAAGGATCCGGCCCAGCTTCAAGCCTTCACGAACCTTGTCCTGGGCGAGCCGTGGCAGGAGACGGGCGAAGGCGTTGTAGAAAGCGAGCTTTCGCGCGTCAGCGCCAACCTCGAGAACATCCCTTCTGAAATCCTCTATCTGACAGGCGGGTGCGATGTGCAGCATGATCGCCTCGAACTGTCGTCAATCGGATGGGACGCAGAAGGCCGCGGCATCGTTCTCGAGCACGTCATTCTGTGGGGCAGCCCACTGGAAAATGGCACCTGGATCGGCATGGCGGAATTGATCGCCCGCCGCTTCAAGCATCCGCTCGGCGGGCAGCTTGCTTACGATCGCGTGTTGATCGACTCTGGCGACGGGCGGACCGTGCGAGAGGTTTACGCCTTCGCGCGAGGGCGCGCGCCGTTGGTGTTCGCGTCCAAGGGCGTCAGTGGATGGCGGCAACCGCCCGTCAGCCTGGGCCGTGCTTCCGACAAGACGGTGCGCCTTCAGCTTGTAGGGGCCGATGCTCAGAAGGAAGCCGTGCACCGCAATGCCTCCTCGGGATCCCTGAAATTCTCCGATGAGCTGCCGCCCGTCTACTTTGAGCAAATCGGCGGCGAGGAGATTCGCACCCGCTTTAAGCGCGGCTTTCAAGTTCGCGAGTGGTTCCAGATCTCCGGGCGGCGCTCCGAAGCGCTTGACTGCGCCGCGCTGGCTTTCGCTGCCAAGCATCTGATCCACTGGCAGCCTGATCGGCGGGCCGAAGAACTAAGTTCGGCCGCCGCCCCGAGAAAGGCGCCGGCCGTGATCAGATCGAAATTTCTCGGTGGTTGATCAGAGGAAGCGGTGTGACCGCGCCACCATCTCGGAGGTTGGGGTCAGGTCCAGATGGAAAAAGTGGTCCGTGGCAGCTTCGACACCATCACTCCCGAGTTTCCGGCAGCGATAGAACTTCCCGTCGCAGAGCGTCTCAACAACGACATATCGCTGCCGTTCGTGCTCAAACTCGATACTCACACCTCTCATCATGCTACCTCCGCACGGTAAATCGCCCGCTCGGCGACGCGCTGGCAAAAGCCAACCTCGACCCCGTCATAAATCCCGCCATCGATTATCGCTTTGACGGTCCAGCCAAGCAAGGACGGGTTGTTGGTTTCGGTCATGCGCTTTTCGAGTGCATCCGCCAACTCGCGCCCCTGCGCATTATCGCGCCTCCAAACGCCGGTGCGCGAAGGCGACCAGAGCGAGGCGTCGGACATGCATTGGTCAGTCATTTTCAGGGTCTCCGGTTTCAGTATGGACTTGACCATTCCAACAGCCCGATGATTCGTCAAGTACTTGAT
Organism: Frigidibacter sp. MR17.24; assembly: GCF_037095655.1. Classification (NCBI taxonomy): domain Bacteria; kingdom Pseudomonadati; phylum Pseudomonadota; class Alphaproteobacteria; order Rhodobacterales; family Paracoccaceae; genus Frigidibacter; species Frigidibacter sp. MR17.24. Next base: position 102,940 of record NZ_JBAWKE010000007.1, on the reverse strand, counting down.
TTAACTCAATAATTTGTTGAACAACCTCAGCCTCTGCAGGCGCCATTCAACAATCACGTGTTTGCAGCTCGCACTTCCGTCACGCTGCATTCGAGGATGTCGCCTTCGAAATAGCCAATCAGCGCGTGGACATAGATTTGCCCGGCGACTTCCTCCGGAAGGTCTTGGACATCCCCGGAGCGACAAAAGAACGGCTGCGGCTGGTGGCTCGGCAGGTGTCGGCAGATCGCGACGCAGCGCGCGTAGCCTTCCTTCGGCCCAGGGAAGAGGCGAACGCGCTCCGCAGGAGTTGCGCGCCTCAGCCAGACCGCGCGGTCTGGAAAACGCTGCGCATATCGCACGTCGATCTGCTCACCCGAATCTTTGATCTTCATCTGCCGCCCCTTTGGTTGGATGTGACGAGGCCCTGCGCGCCATGAATCGCACAGGGCCTCAACCGCCCGGGCGATGCGCGGGTGGGGTTCTTGGTGGCGAGGCCGACCCGTAGGCCGCCCCCGCCGGTTTCAGGAACCTTGGTGAAAATGTTCTGCCAAAAACTTCTGGACTCTACAATTCAAATGTAAGATGAAGAGCTGAAAGAGCTTGGAGCGCATGATGGGAAATCACCTAACCTTGGCTGAAATCGCCGCGAAGTTCGCCCGTATGGACGGAGTCGAGGACGATCGCCACGCCCCCTATGAAAAGGCGCTCCGCAATCTGGTCTCGCGCCATTTCCTGCCGCCGACGACACAGCAAGGTCGCGTTTTCCTCTACGACTCTGCGGCGTCGCTGGCGATTCGGCTCGGCCAGATCGCCAGTGACTTCGGGCTGCCCCGAACGTCCGTCGACACGCTCACCCGGTGGTTATCGGCTTCTGGGGACCGCAAGTTGGAGCTGCCCGAGGGCGGGCTCATGGGCCTGTCGCACGCCGAGGAAGCGATCCAACGCGCGAAGAGCGGCGAAGCCTTCAACGTCCATCTGATCATGCGCGCAGATCGCAGCGTCATCGTGCAACAGGATTGGGTTTCCGATCGCGCCGTTGATGACCAACGCAACGCGCGAATGCGCGCTGCCCTCAAGTCACTCGGCCACGATGCCGGCCCGGAGATCGCCCGCTTTTCGCTCCCCGCCTCGCGCATCATCACCGAAATGCTTCCGGTGCTCGGCGAGGACTGACAGATGCGCTGGCCCCGCCTTTTCAATCGCACGCAGCCCGAGCCGCGCCCGAACGCGGTGCGGATGCTGGAAGGCGCTTCGGGCCGGCGGTGGAGCAACACCCCAGCTTTCGGCGCGACCGGCAGTGAGGTTTTGGCCGGTGCGGCTCAGGTGCGTGGCCGGGCCCGCCACCTGCGCTTCAACGATCCTACCGCTGTAAACGCCGCCGAGATCCTGAAGACTGCGCTGGTCGGCTACGGCGTGACGGCAGCGAGCCTTGCTGAAGACGGGGCGAGGCGCGAAACCCATGACGGCGAATTTAGCGCATGGTCCGAGCGCACCGGCTTCGGCGCCCTTTTGGGCGAAATTTGCGATGCACTTGTCACGGACGGCGAAGCGCTGCTGATCCTCAGGACCGACGAGGAAGGGGCATTGCGCCTCCAGCATGTTCCGGCCGAGCAACTTGACGAGTCCTATAGCGTCGAGCTTAGCGCGGGCCGTTACATCGCTGCCGGCATTGAATACGGCGCTGATGACGAGGTGATCGCGTATCACTTCCGCCCTGCGCGACCGGCTGACCAGTATCAAAGCTTCCGCGCTCCGCTGCGCGTCGATGCCGCAGAAGTAATCCACATCTATCGCCGGCTCGGAGCTGGCCAGACGCGCGGCCTGTCGTGGTATGCGCCCGTGATCCTGCCGCTGAACGAGTTGTCGCAACTGCAGGACGCGCTGGCGGTGAATGCCAAAGTTCAGGCGATGCTCACCGGCTTCATCCTGGACCTTAACGGCAACGGCCCCAACCCATTCGGGGAAGCAAGCGGCGCACTTGATGTCTCCCTCGAGCCAGGCGTCATGCGCGTTCTTCCCCAAGGTTTCGATGTGAAGTTCACCTCGCCGCAGCAAATGGGCCAGGCGGTTGACCTAGTGGCTGTCGGGCTGCGTCAGATCGCGGCCGGCTTGCAAATCCCCGAATTTCTGCTCAGCGGCGACATGCGAGGTGTGAACTACTCGTCTGCCCGCACGGCCTTGGTGCAGTTTCGTGCCCATATCGAGGCGATCCAACACGCGACTCTCGTCCCTGCGCTAAATCGCATTTGGGCACGCTGGCAGCTCCTCGAGACGCTGCGCGGCAACAACTCAACCGCCACAGCCACACCGGCCGAGTGGCATTTCCCCAAACCGCAGTGGGTCGATCCCGAGTCCGACGCCTCCGCAACGCGCGAGATGCTGGCCATGGGCCTGGTCAGTCGGCGGATGGCGGTGGCCCAGCTTGGCTATGACGTGGCCCAAGTGGACGCCGAGATCGCAGCCGACCGCCAACGGGAAACCGCCCTCGGCCTTACCTTCGGGCAACATCATGTTGAACATAAGGGTGCTAAACCGTGAACGTTCGCCTCACTGCTGACCCGCGGCGCGCAGCGCACGTCGCCAAGCCGCCCGCGCCGACTGACACGACTGAGGGTGAACGCTTCTATCGGGCGATGCCTCGTGTCGGCGACGTGGATCCCGACAGCCGGAAATTTCTCGCGGTCGTCGCGACCGCCACGCCGGTATCGCGCCGGGACTCCCGCGGGCCGTTCCTCGAAATCCTCGACCCCGCCGGACTTGAGTTCGCTTCCGATGACGACTGGCCATTGCTCACCGATCATCGCCAGTCGGCGCGCGAGACCGTGGGCCGAGCCTCGGCGCTCAAGATCGACGGCCAGAGCGTCACCGCCACGCTGCGGCTCGGCCAGGCTGATGACATCGAACCCCTTTTCCAACGCGTCCGCGAAGGCACGATCCGGCATGTGAGCGCCGGCTATCAGGTGCTGGCGTGGCGCGAGACCGTGGATCCCCAAACCCGGCAGAGGACGAAGACCGCCACACGCTGGCGACTTCTGGAAGTGTCCCTCGTGCCGGTGCCCGCCGACCCCAAAGCAGTCATCAAAAGGAGTGCCGCCGTGCCCCTCGACATCGAAAACCGCACTGCGCTGATCGACACGCTGCGCTCCGCCTGCAACCTGCCCGAGACTTGGGGCGAGGGGCTGGACGATGAGAGCGTCACCGACGAGGCCGTGCGTGAAGCCGCTCGCGCAGAGATGCTGCGGCGCGGCGCACCGCGGATTACTATCCGCCGCGATAATAGCGACCCGGCGCAGATCCGCACCCGTGCGGCCGATGCACTGGCCTTCCGCATGGTCGGCGGCGAGTTGCCTGAAGCCTCGCGCGAATTCGTGGGCATGAGCCTTCGCGAGCTTGCGGCGGATGCCCTGCAACGAACCGGCGTGTCGACGCGCGGCATGTCCGCGGATGACGTGTTCGCACGCAGCCTCGGCACCAGCGACTTCCCGCTCCTCGTCTCCAATGCGATGGGCAAGGTGGCCGCGCAGGCCTATCAGGCCGCGGAGTCGCCCCTGAAAGCGCTTGCTCGCCAGCGCACCCTTCCCAATTTCAAGGAGTCGACCAGCGTCCGCATCGGCGAAATGGGCCGGCTGGAAGAGATGACCGAGCATGGGGAGTTCACGCACACCAGCCGCGCCGAGGCCGGTGAAACCATGTCGCTGCGGACCTTCGGTCGCGCCATCAACGTCAGCCGCAAGCTGCTGATCGACGATGACCTCGGCCTCCTCGGCGACATGACCTCGGCAATGGGACAGGCTGCCGCCCAGACGGAAGCCGAGGCGATGGTCGCGCTGCTGGCAGGCAATCCCGACATGGCGGACGGCGTGCCGGTGTTCCACGCCTCGCGCGGCAACCTGGGCACGACGCTCGACCACGCCATGAACACGGAAGGCCTGTCGCGAGCCCGCAAGGCGATGCGCACGGTCAAGGGGCTCGACGGCAAGACGATCATCGATGTGCGCCCGCGCCACCTTGTCGTCGGTCCCGACTTGGAAACCGAGGCCGAGCGGCTGCTGGCAGCGATCAACCCGACGACGACGCAAGACGTGAACCCGTTCGTCGGCAAGCTGTCGCTCGTTGTCGAGTCCCGGCTGGACGGCGATGCGTGGTATCTGCTGGCAGATCCCGCGTCCGTGCCCTGCCTCCAATACGGCTATCTCTCGTCGGCCCAAGGCGTCCAGATCCAGCGACAGGAGGCGTGGGACACTCTCGGCATGAAGTTCCGGGCGTGGCTCGACTTTGGCTGCGGCTGGCTCGACTGGCGCGGCGCGTTCAAGGCCGAGCGCTGACATGGCGACCATCACCGAACTTCAGCGTCGGCGAGAGGAGCTGCAACAGCTTCGCTTTGACGGTGTGCGCAGCGTCCGCGACCAGAACGGCGAGCAGATCGAATACCGCTCGGACGCCGAGATCGCCAGGGCACTCGCCGCCATCGACTCCGAGATCGCAACCCTGCAACGCGGTCGGCTCGCGCTGATCCGCTTGCAAACCTCGAAAGGCGTTTGATCGTGAAAAACTACGTGCAACCCGGTCGCACCGTGACCATTCCCGCCCCTGCGGCGGTCCTCTCTGGCGACATCGTCGTCGCCGGCAATCTCGTCGGCATCGCCTCGGGCAATGCGGCTCAGGGCGAAGCGCTCGACCTCAGCCTACAAGGCGTCTTCGATGTTCCGAAGATCGCGGCCGATGACTTCGCGGTCGGCGCCCGCGTCTTCTGGAACGCCGGCCAAGGGCTTGCGACGACGACCGCGGGCACCAATGCCCGCGTCGGCACCTGTGTGCAGGCCGCGCCGGCCGACAGCGCCACTGTCCGCGTCAAGCTCGTCCAGATCTGAGGCCCGTTCCGTCATGAAACTCACTGCCGCCTCGCCAGATCGGAGAGCCCTGCCCTTGCCCAGCGCACGGCTTCTTTCCCGTCTCGAGGCGGCAGCTTATGCCGGCGTCGGCGCAACGACCTTCGACAAGATGGTCGAAGATGGCAGTATGCCGAGGCCGAAGCGGGTTTACAGCCGAGTCCTTTGGGACGTTCGCAAGCTGGACTCGGCGATCGAGGCGCTGCCAGGCGACGAAGACAACGCGCCGAACCCTTGGGATGATTGATGAAGCTGCGTCTGAAACATCTGTCCGAAGACACTGATCGGCATGGAAACGTGCGCGTCTATCTGCGCCTCCCGGGTCAACCGAAAGTGCGGCTGCGCAACAAGTTCGGCACACCCGAATTCCTCAAAGAATATCAGGACGCATGCGCAGCGGCGAAGGCCGTCGCCCCCACCGCTGCCGAGAAAGCGTCAGGCGTGCGGCCGATCGTGCCCGGCTCAGTGCGCGCGCTGTGTGTCCTATACTACCGCAGCGCCATGTATCACGAGTTGGACGAACGGACGCGCAAGGTGCGCCGGTCGATCCTCGAGCGCTTCTGTGAGCGCAAGAATGACGGCGACAAGCCTTTCGCCCTGATCCTGCCAAAGCATATCCGCCAGCGCCGTGACGAGATGATGGACCGGCCCGAGGCCGCGAACGGCATGATCAAGGCTTTGCGCCAGCTCTTCAAGTTCGCCGTCCGCTACGATCACCACCACCTCAACCCCGCTGCCGAAGTGGAATACCTCAAGGGCAACCCGGACGGCTTCCATTCGTGGTCCCTCGAGGAGATCGAGAAGTTCGAGGACCGGCACCCGATCGGCACCAGCGCACGCCTCGCTCTGGCGCTCGCGCTTTACACAGGGCAGCGCCGCGCCGACATCGTGCAATTCGGCCGGCAGCACGTCCGCGACGGGTGGCTGGTCTTCACGCAGCACAAGAACCGCAACCGCAAGCCGGTGCGGCTCGAGATCCCCGTCATCGCCGAACTGCAAGCGATCATCGACGCCACCAAGTGCGGCGACCTGACTTTCCTTGTGACCGAGTTCGGCAGGCCCTTCACCGCGGCGGGATTCGGCAACCGATTCCGCAAATGGTGTGATGAGGCCGAGTTGCCGGAATGCAGCGTCCACGGCCTGCGCAAAGCCGCCGCCGCGCGCCTCGCCGAGCTGGGGTGCACCGAACAGGAGATCATGGCGATCACTGGCCATGCCACCTCGAAAGAGGTCACACGCTACACCAAGGCAGCGCGCCAGAGGACGCGGGCAGAAAGCGCGTTGAAGCGCCTAGAGGCGGGACAAAAGCAGGACAAAATTGTCCCACTTTGAGCCAACGCGACAGCTGGTGGGACAAAAGTCGCTTACAACCGACTGATTTCATTGAGGAAGAAAAGTAAATGGTGCCCAGAGCCGGAATCGAACCAGCGACACGCGGATTTTCAATCCGCTGCTCTACCAACTGAGCTATCTGGGCACCGTCCCCGGAGGGGCGTCGCGGGCGCTGCCCGCGGTTGGTGGCGCGGTCTTATAGGGACCGGCCGGGGCTGTCCAGAGGGTGCGTGCAGAAAATCCGCCCGCATCCTCCCTGCCCCGGCGGCAGGCGTCAGTGCGGCCGCCGCGGCGGCAGCTCGGGCGGGTTGTCCTCTTCCTCGACGGCGTCGCCGGGGATGACGTAGCTGCCCGTCAGCCAGCGGCCGAGGTCGATGTCGGCGCAGCGCTTCGAGCAGAACGGGCGGTACTTCGGATCGGTGTCCTTGGCACAGATCGGGCAGCTCATCGGATCACTCCTTCAGCAGGTCCGCCAGCGGCAGCCGGTCGCGCTTGCGGCTGAGTTCGTAGTTGCCCAAGGGCGTCCAGCCCGCGAGGCTGGTCTCGGCCGCCTCGCCGCGGAAGGCCGCGCGCAGCTGCTGGTCGAGCGCGGCGCGGTCCTTCTTCGGCATCGGCGCGAAGTCGACCACCACCTGGCCGCCAAGGCCGCGCAGCCGCAGCTGGCGCGGCAGTTCGCGCGCGGCGGCGATGTTGGCCTTGAGGCCCGCGGCAAGGCTGGTGTCGGCGCCGGTGTTGACGTCGACCGCGATCAGCGCCCGCGTCGGCTCGATCACCAGCGACCCGCCGCCCGGCAGCGCCACCTCGGGCGCCAGCAGCGCGTCGATCGCGTCAAGCACGCCCTCGGTCTCGAAGGCGCCGGGGCGGTCGACGACCTCGTCGGGCGCGGGCTCGGACCAGTCGCGCCAGGCGGTCTCCTGCGGGCCGGCCGCATCGACCAGAAGCTCGGGCTCGCCGTCGAGATCGGCCATCACCGCCTCGGCCAGCGCGCGCAGCTCGGCGATCTCGGCGGCGATCTCGTCGTCAGGTGCCTCGGCGGCGGCCGAGCGGACGATCAGCCCGAAATCGGACCCCGCCATGCCCTCGGCGGCCAGCGCCGACAGACCCTCGCGGATCGCTTCCTCGCGGATGCGGCGCGAGATGTTGAGCCCCGGCGCCAGCGGCGTGACGATGGCGAACCGGCCCTTGAACAGCGCGCGCAGCGTCACCGGCGGCGCCTTGTGCGGCTCGGCCTGGCCGGACACCTGCACGATCAGCCGCTGGCCCGGCGCGATGCCGCCGGCTTCGCGCAGGAAGCCCTTGGACCCGTCGCCCAGACGCACGAAGACGCCGCCCTGACCCTTCATCGGCCGGTCGGCGACACCGCGGTAGATCGCGCCCGGCAGCGGGCCCGTCGCCTCGCCCGGATCGAGGATCAGGTCCTCGAGCCGTCCGTCGAGCATCAGCGCCGCGGCCTCGCGGCCAAGGACCTCGCCCAGGATGACGACGCGGCCGATCATGGGCGCTCTCCGAATACGGGCCAGCCGGCGGCGGCCAGCAGGGTCGCGGTCTCGGCCACGGGCAGGCCCATGACGGCGGAATGGCTGCCCTGGATCCAGGGCAGGAAGGCGCCGGCCAGGCCCTGGATGCCATAGCCCCCGGCCTTGCCCTGCCAGTCGCCGGTGGCGAGATAGGCGTTCACTTCCTGATCCGACAGCGTCTTCATCTTCACCTGCGTCTCGACCAGACGCTCCCACAGCCGCGCGCCCCGGCGCACCGCCACCGCGGTCAGCACCCGGTGCCGGCGGCCCGACATCAGATAGAGGAATTGCGCGGCCTCGCCCGCATCCGCGGGCTTGCCGAGGATCCGGCGCCCGACCGCGACGGTGGTGTCGGCGCACAGCACGATGTCCTCGGGCCCGGCCGCGACCGCCAGCGCCTTCTCGCGCGCGACGCGCGCGCAGTAGTCGCGCGGAAGCTCGGCCCGCAGCGGCGTCTCGTCAGTATCGGGGGGGGCGATGAGATCGGGCACGATGCCAAGCTGCGCCAGAAGGTCCTTCCGGCGGGGGCTGGCCGATCCGAGGATCAGGCGTCCCCCGCAAGGGGCGCCCGATGTGTCGACAAGCGACTCAGCGGAAGCGGTAATTGATCCGCCCCTTGCTGAGGTCGTAGGGGGTCATCTCGACCTGAACCCGGTCGCCTGCCAGAACGCGGATGCGGTTCTTCCGCATCTTGCCTGCCGTATGCGCGATGATCTCATGGCCGTTTTCCAGCTCGACCCTGAACGTCGCATTGGGCAGGAGTTCCTTCACGACGCCGGGGAATTCGAGCAGTTCTTCCTTGGCCATGGTCACTCCGTTGCAGTCACCCCCCTGTCCGGGGGGCGCCGCCTAAATGCGCTCACAAGGGCAACATTTCAAGAGCTATTGAGTTCCCCGCCCGGCAATTGTGACATGCGCCACGGCCATGGCCTGTTCGGGCCAGTGCGCGAAGGGCATCACGCCGCCGTCGGCGCGGCTGTCGCGCACGAGGTCGAGAGAGATCTCGGCCAGGCACCAGCCGGGGACGTTCATCCCGGTCTCGGCGAGGATGCCGGTGTCGGGCCAGCCGCGGTCCGCGGGCCCGTAAACCGCGGCCCGGCCCCAGTTCTCGTCGACCGCCGGGCACCAGGCGGCCAGGCCCACGGTCGGCGACTGGATCGCCACGCACTGGTTCTCGAGCGCGCGCGCCATCGCGCCGACGCGCACCCGGGTGAAGCCCGCGTGGCTGTCGGTGCACGACGGCACCAGCAGGATCTCGGCGCCGGCCTCGCACAGGGCGCGCGCGATCAGCGGGAACTCGCTGTCATAGCAGATGCAGATCCCGACCCGGCCGACGGCGGTGTCGAAGACCGACAGCCCCTGCCCGGCCGCGATGTGCCACTGCTCGCGCTCGAACCGGGTCATCATCACCTTGTCCTGATGGCCGATGCGCCCGCCCGGGCCGAACAGCGCGGCGCGGTTCACCGGCACCGCGCCCGGCGCCGTGACCACCGGCACCGAGGCCGCGAGAATCGTCACGCCATGCGCCCGCGCCAGCCGCTCGTTCAGCGCCCAGTGCGCCTCGGCATGGCCCGCGACCTCGGCCAGCGCCCGGTCGAGATCGGCCGCGACCTCGGCGCCGCCAAGGCTCGCAAGTTCCATCGCGCCATATTCGGGGAAGACCAGAAGCGCCGCGCCCTGACCGGCGGCCTCGGCAACCCAGCGTGTCAGCTTCGCCTCGTAAGCCTGCCAGTCGGCGAGGAAATCCAGCGGATAGGCCGCGGCGGCCACCAGTGTCGTCATGGCCGAAGCTCCCGGATCCAGAATTGCAGCCGCTTCTCCGTCTCGCCCGGCGCGCCGATGTCCTTCCACGAGAAGGCGGCGACGACACCGTCGAGCGGCGCATAGCCGCGCCCGCGCCAGAAGGCGTCGAGCGGCCGGTAGCCGGCGGGCCGGGCCGGGTGGTCGGCCGGCCGGATCACCGAGCAGAAGGCCGACCAGCGCCGGCCGAGCGCGCGGGCATGGCCTTCGCGCGCGTCGAAGAAGGCATGGCCCAGCCCCTGCCCGCGCCAGTCGGGCAGCAGCACCGATTCGGCGCAGTAGAAGATGTCGGACAGCGCCAGCCCGGTCGCGGCGAAGGGCGCGGCGAATTCGGCGGCATGATCCTCCATCGGCGCGCCGGTCGCGGCGCCGACCAGCCGGTCGCCGTCGAAGGCGCCGACGACGACCGCCCCGGCCGAGGTGCGGTAGCTGTCGAGATAGCGCCGCTCGTAGCCGAGATCGCCGTCGTAGAGATAGGGCCAGTCGCGGAACACCGCGATGCGCAGCCCCGCCACGTCGTCGAGCGCCGCGTCGAGCGTGGCGCCCGTGAGGACCCGGGTGGTGACGCTCACGCCGCCTCCGAGACCTGCCGCACCCAGTCCGACAGGTTGTAGTAGGTGGTCACGCGGGTGATCCGCCCGTCGTCCAGCGCGAAGAAGGTGCCGGCGGGCAGGATGTAGCGCTGGCCCTTCGCCTCGGGCAGGCCGGGGTCGGTCATGAGGTATTCGCCGTTCACGATGAACTCGGCCGCGGCGCGGGTGCCCTCGGCATTCGAGAAGATCACGATGTCGGTCAGCGTCTCGCGGTAGCTCACGCCCATGTGGCTGCAGAACTCGGCGAAAAGCTCCTTGCCCTTGCGCACGCCGCCCTCGTTCACGTGATGCTCGATCCCGTCGTCGAGCAGCGCCATCATGCCCGCGGCATCGCCCGCGTTGAAGGCCGCGTAATAGGCGGCGATCACGGCCTTGGCGTCGGTCTGCATCATCCTGTCTCCTTCTCCGCCGGGCTGTCCTTGCCCGTGGCGGGGTCCTGGTCACTGGTCACCTGCCCCGCCGAGGGGGCACCGAAGCGGTCGATCAGCCGCTCGCGGATCTGGTCGCGGGTCTGGCGATAGGCGGCAAGCTTGGCCTCGCGCCCCTCGCCAAGGCCGGTGGGATCGAGCACCGGCCAGTATTCGACGTCTAGGTGATAGTACCGCGTCAGGTCCAGCGCCCGGCGCTGGCTGGCCGGCGAGAGCGCGACGATCAGATCGAAGCTCGACAGGTCGTCGCCCCATTCCTCCATCTGGTCGAAGCTGCGCGCGCGGTGGCGGTCCAGTTCGACCCCGATCTCGGCGCAGACGGCGACGGCGAAGCCGTCGACCTCCAGCTCGTTGCGCACGCCCGCGGACTGCACATAGATCTCGCGCCCATAGAGCGCCTTCATCATGCCCTCGGCCATCGGCGACCGCACCGCGTTGTAATCGCAGCAGAACAGCACCGAATGGGGGCGCGGATCGGGCAAGATCAGCCTCCGGCGTTCAGCACGCAGATCAGGGTGAACAGGCGCCGGGCGGTGTCGATGTCAAGCTCCGCCTTGCCCTCGAGCCGCTCGATCAGGATCCGCGCGCCCTCGTTGTGGATGCCGCGCCGCGCCATGTCGATCGCCTCGATCTGCGCCGGCTGCAGCGTCCGGACCGCGTCGAAATAGCTGGCGCAGATCTGGTGGTAGTCCTTCACCGCCTGCCGGAACGGGCCCATCGACAGCTGGAACTCGGCCAGCTTCTCGCCCTCCTCGGACGCGGTGTCGAACACCAGCCGACCGGCGCGCATCGCCAGCAAGAGCGCGAAGGGGCCCGGCGGCGGCGGCAGGCCGGGCCGGCCCGGCAGGGCGAAGGAATTGTCCTCGAGCAGGTCGAAGATCGCGACGCGGCGCTCCTGCTCGATCTCGGGGCTGGGCACGGCGAGGCCGGCGTCGTCGATCTCGATCCTTGCGATCCGGGTCATCGGGGCCCTCCGCTGCCTGCTCCCCAAGGGCTTGATGCCCGAGCCTGCGGCGCAGCGCAAGGCGCGGGCGCGCCGCCGCCACCCCGCCGCCGCCCCGCCGCCGCACACCGGCGATCCGGCCCGGCCGCGATCAGGCGCCTTGCGCGGGCGGGCGGATCGTGCAGGGCTGCGGCGCAGGGACCGGCGCCCGCAGGCCGCGGGACCGGCCCCATCCCCGACACGGAGACCGCCATGCCCCTCACCCCGCCGCTGCCCGGCAAGGACCGGCTGCACATCCTGTTCGCCCACGCGGCCTATGACATGAAGCCGCGCTTCGACGCCGCGCATGGCGACATCGCCACGACCCAGGTCAGGACCTACGACGACCTCGCCGCGGCGCTGCCCGGGGCGGATGTGCTGGTGACCTCGATGATGTGGCGCAACGAGCTTCTGCCGCGGGCGGGGCGGCTGCGCTTCCTGCAGTCGGTCAGCGCGGGCACCAACCAGTACGACGTCGCGGCCTTCCGCGCGGCCGGCATCCTGCTGGTCTCGGGCCAGGGGGTGAACACCAACGCGGTCTCGGAACAGGCGATCGGGCTGATGCTGTCGCTGACCCGCCGGCTGGCCGAGGCGCGCGACAACCAGTCCCGGCGGTTCTGGCGCCCGAACCAGTCCGACCCCGCCCGGCGCGAGGACGAGGTCGCGGGCAAGACGATGCTGGTGGTGGGGCTTGGCGGCATCGGCGCGCGGATCGCGCGGCTGGCGCAGGCCTTCGGGATGCGGGTGATCGGCATCCGCCGCGACCCGGGCCGGGGCGCGGCCGGGGCCGACGCGGTGCACGGCTTCGACGATCTGCCCGCGGTGCTGCCCGCGGCCGATGTCGTCGTGCTGGCCTGCCCGCTGACCGAGACCACGGCAGACCTGATGGATGCCGCGGCCTTCGCCCGGATGCAGCCGGGCGCGATCCTCGTCAACGTCGCCCGCGGCGGCTGCGTCGACGAGGAGGCGCTGGCCGCCGCGCTGATCGAGGGGCGGATCGCGGGCGCCGCGCTCGACGTCACCCGGACCGAGCCGCTGCCGGCCGAAAGCCCGCTGTGGGACCTGCCGAACCTGCTGATCACCCCCCATGCCGCCGGCGAGACCCGCGCCTACGAGGGCAACGTGCTCGCGCTGCTCGACACCAACCTCGCGCGGCTGGCGGCGGGGCGCGACGATCTGGTCAACCGCATCGCCTGAGGCCGGGCGCCGCGGCGGATGCCTGCGCGGCGGGCAGTTTCGCGCACCGCGGGCGGAATGCAGGCGCACTGCGGGCGATGGAGGGCGGAATGCGCGCCGCGGGGCTTCCGCCCGCGGCGGCTCTGTCCTATGCGGACGGACGGGAGGACGAACGGCGGCGGCGCATCCGGCAGGGGCGCGGCCGCACCTGATCGCCCCGAGGCCCGGACCATGCCCCAGCCCGCCGTCCCACCGCTTCCGCTTCGACATCCCGCCGCGTCGGTGCGCCCCGGCCTGCCGGCGGCGGTCTGGCTGCAGGTCGCGATGCTGGCCTGCCTGATCGGCGGCACGCTTGGCCACGTGCTCTTGCCGGTGCAGCTGGCGGCGGCGCTGGCGGTGATGTGGATGATCACGCAGCTGCGGCTGATGATCCCGCTCGCGCGGGTGTTCATGGCGCTGGCCACGACGCTGGCGGTGATCGCCGTCGCCCTCGACCCGGCGTCCTTCGCGCGGATCGAGACGGCGCTGCTGCAGGGCACGGGCTTTGCCGCGCTGATGATGGTGCTGGGGCTGCTGCGCGACCCGGTGCGGCGCTCGAGCGTCGCGCGCGGCGCGACCGAGTACCTGCTGTCCTTCCCGCCCGCGCGCCGCTTCGCCTCGCTGTTCGCGGGGGCGCATTTCATGTCGCTGATGTTCAACGTCGGCATCATCGCGATGATCGGCGACCTGACCGCGGCGCGCGACGGGCGCGACACGCGCGCCGACCCGGACCGGCGGGCGATGGTGATGGCGGCGATGCGCGGCGCGGCGCTGGTGTCGATCTGGTCGCCGATCAGCCTTGGCTTCGCGATCGTCACCGCGGGGCTGCCGGCGCTGGACCCGGTGACGCTGGCGCTGGCGGCCTTCGGCTTCGGCGCGCTGGCCGTCACGCTGGGCTGCCTCTGGCCGATGCTGCCGGCCGAGGCCCGGGTCGCCCCGCCCCCCGCCACGACTGCCACCACGGCCCCCGCCACGGGTCAGGGCCCGTGGCCGATGCTGGGGATCCTCGCGATCTCGGCGCTGCTGCTGGCGGCGACCTACGCGGTGCACCGCACCGCCGAGCTGAGCTTCACCGTCGCCTCGGTCACCGTGCTGCCGGTCTTCGCGCTCGGCTGGCTCGCGCTCGAGAGCCCGCGCGCGACCGAGGGCTTCGGCCCGCGGCTCACCCGCGCGCTCGGGGCGCTGGCCGATCTGCGGTCGGAGGGGGCGGTGTTCCTGTCGGCCAATGTCATCGGCGCGGTGCTGTCGATGGCGCTGCAGGCGACGCCGCTGTGGCAGGGGCTGATGGCCAGCGACGCCGCCGGGCTGCCGCTGGCGCTGGCCTGCCTGCTTGCCGTGCCGCTGGCGGCGACGGTCTATCTGCCCAACACGATCGTCGTGGTGATGGGCGCCCAGCTTCTGGGTCACACGCCGCTCGGGCTGGCGCATCCGGTCAGCCTCGGGCTTGCGCTCTGCATCGGCTGGGGCCTGGCGATCTGCGTCTCGCCGATCTCGGCGATGAACCTGATCTCGGCGCGGTTCTGCGCCACCAGCGCGCGGCGCATCGCGCTGGGCTGGAACCGCCGTTACGTCGTGGTGCTGGCGGCGCTTGGCTGCGCTGCCGTCGCCCTTGCCTATGGCGCCGGGCTCTGACACCCAGCCATCAGGACCCGCCGCAACCGAGTTCCCGATGACCCAGCTGTCCGCCTTCGGCCCCGACTTCCCCTTCGCCTACGACGACTGGATCGCGCATCCGGCCGGCCTCGGGCAGCTGCCGCGGGACATGCTGGGGACCGAGGTCGCGGTGATCGGCGCCGGCGCCTCGGGCATCATCGCGGCCTTCGAGCTGATGCGCCTCGGCCTGCGCCCGGTGATCTACGAATCGTCGCGCTTCGGCGGCCGGCTGCGCTCGGTCCCGTTCGAGGGGACGGAAGGGATCGTGGCCGAACTCGGCGGCATGCGCTTCCCCGCCTCGTCGCGCGGCTTCTTCCACTATCTCGACAAGGTGGGCGCGAAGACCCGGCCGTTCCCGAACCCGCTCACCCCCGCCGCCGGCTCGACGGTCATCGACCTCGAGGGGCGCACGCTCTTCGCCCGCAGCCTCGCCGACCTGCCGCCGCCCTATGCCGAGATCGCCGCCGCCTATGACGCGGCCCTCGCCGACCAGGCCGCCTTCCCCGAGCTTCAGGCCGCGATCCGCGCCCGCGACGTGGCCCGGATCAAGGCGCTGTGGGACCCGCTCGTCGCCGCCTGGGACGAACGCACCTTCTACGACTTCGTCGCCGGCGCCCCCTCGTTCCGGGCGCTCGACTTCCAGCACCGCGAGATCTTCGGCCAGGTCGGGTTCGGCACCGGCGGCTGGGACAGCGACTTCCCGAACTCGATGCTCGAGATCCTGCGCGTGAACCTGCTCGGGCTCGACGACGACCAGCGGCTGGTCGAGGGCGGGGTCGAGCAGGTGCTGTGGCGGCTGTGGCGCGCGGCGCCGCCCTGCGCGCACTGGCCCGAGGGCACCTCGCTCGCCACGCTGAACGGGGGCGCGACACGCTCGCGCGCGGTGGCGATCGGGCGCGACGGCGCGGGGGCGCTGACGGTGACCGACCAGTGGGGCACGACGACGGGCTATGCCGCGGTGCTGGCCACCTGCCAGAGCCACCTGCTGACCACGGCGATCGACACCGACGAAAGCCTCTTCAGCCAGAAGATGTGGATGGCGCTCGACCGCACCCGCTACATGCAGGCGGCCAAGACCTTCGTGCTGACCGACCGGCCGTTCTGGAAGGACATCGACCCCGCCACCGGCCGCCCGGTGATGTCGATGACCCTGACCGACCGGCTGACGCGCGGCACCTACCTGTTCGACAACGGCGACGACCGGCCGGGGGTGATCTGCCTGAGCTACGCCTGGATGACCGACGCGCTGAAGGTGCTGCCGCATTCGGCCGAGAAGCGGGTCGCGCTGGCGCTGAAGGCGCTGGCGCAGATCTATCCCGGCGTCGACATCGCCAGCCACATCCGCTCGGCCCCGATCTGCGTCAGCTGGGAGAGCGACGAGAACTTCCTGGGCGCCTTCAAGGGCGCGCTGCCAGGGCACTACCGCTACAACCGGCGCGTCTACGGCCATTTCATGCAAGGCGCCCTGCCCGCGCGCGAACGCGGCCTGTTCCTGGCCGGCGACGGCGTCAGCTGGACCCCGGCCTGGGTCGAGGGCGCGGTGCAGACCGGGCTCAATGCCGTCTGGGGCATCCTCGCCCATCTCGGCGGCGCCACGCCGCCCGGCAACCCCGGCCCCGGCGATCTCTACCCCGAGATCGGCCCGGTGGCGCTGCACGACCCGTTGCCGGCGTGACCGCGCTCGTGGCCCTGCTCGAGGCGACAGGGCGCCACGCCCGCGCGATCCTGCCGGCGGGGCTGGTGGCGATCGCGCTCCTGCCTTCAAGCGGCGGGCGGCTCGCGCCGCTGGTGCCCTGGCTCGTGGGGATGCTGCTGGCGATGACCTTCGCGCGCATCGACCTTGGGCCGGTGCTGCGGGCACTGGTGCGGCCGCGCGACGCGCTGCCGGTGCTGGCGGTGCTGGTGGCGATCCAGCCGCTGCTGGCGGGCGCGCTGGCGCAGGGCGGGGCCGCGCTGGGGCTGGGGCCGGCGGCGCTGCTGCCGCTTGTCGTCTTCGCCGCCGCGCCGCCGCTGAGTTCGGGGCCCAGCATCGCGCTGATGCTGGGCTATGACGCGACGCTCGCGCTGCGGCTGATGCTGACGGGCACGCTGCTGTCGCCGCTGCTGATCCCGGCAAGCTTCTGGCTGGCGGGCCTGCCGGGCACGCTGCCGTCCGAGCTGGCGCTGCGCACCGGGGCGATGCTGGCGGGCGGGCTTGCCGGGGGCCTGGCGCTGCGCGCCCTGATCGGGCCCGCGCGGCTGCGCGCGCGGACGCGGGCGATGGACGGGCTTGCCGCGCTGGTGATGCTGGCGTTCCTGCTGCCGCTGGTCGACGGCCTTGGCGCGCGGCTCTGGCACGAGCCGGGGCGGATGGCGCGGATCGCCGCCCTCGCGCTGGCGCTGAACCTCGGCGGCAATCTCGCGATGCGCGCGCTGGCGCGACGGCGGCTGCCCGAGGGCACGGCGGCGACGCTGGGCATCGCCTTCGGCAACCGCAACGTCTCGGTGATCCTTGCCGTGCAGCCCGACCCGGCGATCGCGCTGTTCGTGGCGCTGGCGCAGATCCCGATCTACCTCACCCCCTTCCTTCTCGGCCTTCACGACAGGCGGTTCCGCAGATGCAGCGCTTCATCGGCGTCCTGAGCCTCGACACCCGGTTTCCGCGGATCCCGGGCGATGCCGGCCACCCCGGCAGCTACCACCTGCCGGCGCGGGTCCGGGTCGTCGCGGGCGCGGGCAGCCCCGACATCGTCCGCGACGGCCGCCCCGCGCCCGCGCTCGTGGCCCGCTTCACCGCCGCCGCGCAGGCGCTCGAGGCCGAGGGCGCGGTGCTGATCACCTCGACCTGCGGCTTCCTGATCTCGGTCCAGGACGAGATCGCGCGGGCGGTGCGGGTGCCGGTGCTGATGTCGGGACTGGCGCTGGTGCCGGTGGTGGCGCGGATGACGGGGGGGCGGCCGCTGGGCGTGCTGACGGCCTCGGCCCCCGCGCTCGGCCCGGGCGCGCTGGCGGCGGCGGGCTGCGACGGGATCGCGGTGCATGTCGCGGGGCTGCAGGACGATCCGGTCTTCGCCGCGACCTTCCTTGCGCCGAAATCGGCGCAGGCGCTGGCGCTGGACCCCGCCCGGATCGAGGCCACGGTCTGCGCCGCCGGCCGGGCGCTGGTCGCGGCGCATCCCGACATCGCGGCGCTCGTGCTCGAATGCGGCAACCTGCCGCCCTATGCCGCGGCGCTGCGGCAGGCGACGGGGCGGCCGGTGGTGTCGATCCTCGACGGGGCGCGGCTGGTCAGCTGATCCCGCGCACGAGATCGGCGGCCTGCGTCGACAGCCCGCCCCCGGGCGCCGGCGCGGGCAGCGTCACCGTCAGCAGCGCCGGCCCCCGCCCGGCCCGCGCCAGCACCTGCCCGTCGGGTCCACAGATCACAGAGCCGCCGTCGAACGCCAGCCCCCGGTCGGTCCCGGCATAATTGGCATAGGCGACCGAGACCGCGTTCTCGCAGGCGCGCGCCGGCACCAGCAGGTCGGGCACATGCGGGAAGCCGGCCGGGTTGGCCGTCGGCACCAGCAGCAGCTCGCACCCCCGCGCGGCCAGCGCCCGGGCATGTTCGGGAAATTCGATGTCATAGCAGATCAGCAGGCCGCAGCGCAGGCCGCCAAGCCCGAAAGGTTCGGAAAGGACAAGCCCGGGCTGGAAACTGGCCCGTTCCATCGGCCCGAAAAGCTGGATCTTGCGATAGTGGCCCAGCCGCGCGCCATCGGCGCCGACGACCGAGGCCGCGTTCCAGAGCCGGCCCTCCGCGTCGCGCTCGGCCCAGCCCCAGCAGATCGCCACCCCCGCCGCGCGGGCGATCGCGGCGATGCGCCCGGGGCCGGCACCGTCGCCGTCCCCGAGCGTGGTCGCGGCATGCAGGTCGGGGCGGTTGTAGCCGGGCAGCACCAGCTCGGGCAGCAGCAGCAGCGCGCTGCCGGCGGCCGCGGCCGCCCGGGCCAGCGCCTCGATCCGCGCAAGCGTCGCCGCGGGGTCCTCGGGCGGGGGGGCGATCTGGGCAAGCGTCAGGGTCAGCGGCATGGCGGCGGTCCGTGCATCGGGATCATGCCCCGTTCTAGCCCGGACGCGCCGCCCTGCCCACCACGGCTCAGCGCGGCGCGAAGTCGAAGACGACGGTCACCCGCGCGGACAGGTCGATCTCGCCCTCGGCCACGGCCATGTCCTTGGCGAAGCTCGCCTGGCGCATCTCCATCGGCCGGGCGGCATAGCCGCCGTCCTCGGAGATCGACTCGACCCCGGTCACCACCAGCCCCGCCGCCTCGGCATAGAGATCGGCCTTGCGCCGCGCATCCGCCACCGCCGCGCGGCGGGCCTCGTCCAGCCGCGGTTCGCGGTCGGCAAGGTCGAAGCCCAGCCCGTAGATCTGGTTCGACCCGGCCGCGACCGCGCCGTCGAGCACCGCCCCGAGGCTGTCGAGCGCGCGCACCCGCACCGTCAGCATCGTCTGCGCCTGAAAGCGGGTGAGCGTCGCGGCGTCGGTCGGCACGTCCGGCGTCGTGTCCTCGTAGACCGGGTTCACCGACAGCGAGCTGGTCTGCATGTCCGCGCCCGCGATCCCCGCCTGGTCGAGCGCCGCGATCACCTTCGCGGCCGCCGCGGCGTTGGCCGCCACCGCCTCGGCCGCCGTGGGCGCGTCGCCGACCACGCCCAGCGTGATCGTGGCCATGTCCGGCACCGCGGCGACGCGGCCCTCGCCGGTCACGGTGATGTGTTCCTCGGCCAGCGCCGGGCCGGCGGCCGCGGCCAGCGCCAGAACCGCCGCCAGCATCGTGGAATATCCCTTGTACGACTGCATCGCATCCTCCCTTTCGTCCTGTCCTGACTGGCGTGAAACGCGGCGGGGGGAAAGCTCCGTCGGGGGCGTTTTCCTTCCCTTGCGCGAAAAGCTGCTGTAGAGCATTGCGACCGGCCACGCCCGCCTTCGCGCGGGCTTTTTCCCATGGTAGAGCCACGGAATGAAACCTGCCTTCGCCCTCAGTCTCGCCCCGGAAGGGATCGTGCTTCTCGAACGCGACGGCGCGGGGTGGCTCGCCATCGGAGAGGTCGCCTTCGACCAGGAGGACGCCGAGGGCGCGATCGCCGATCTGGCCGCCATCGCCCATCGCCGCCAGCCGGGCCGCGTCGCGTCCAAGCTGATCCTGCCGCAGAGCCAGATCCTGTACATGACCGTCGAGGCCCCCGGCCCCGACGCCGCCACGCGCCGCCGCCAGATCGCCCGCGCGCTCGAGGGGCGCACGCCCTACCCGGTCGACGGGCTGGTCTACGACTGGTCGGGCACCGGCGGCGAGGTCCGCCTTGCCGTGGTCGCCCGCGAGACGCTCGACGAGGCCGAGGCCTTCGCCGAGGCGCAGGGCTTCAACCCGGTCTCGTTCGTGGCGCTGCCCGACAACGGCCAGTTCGCCGGCGAGCCGTGGTTCGGCCAGGCCGCCTCGGCCCGGCGCTGGATCCCCGAGGGCGAGCGGCTGGTGCGCGACCAGGACCCGATCCGGGTGACCGGGATCCTCGATCTCGACGCGCCGCTGGCCGCCGCGGTGGCCGAGCAGGACGCGGGTCCCGACCTGACCGCTGCCGAGGATCCTCGCGACGAGCACGTGGAGGACGTGGCGGGGCTGGAGGCGCCCGAGGCGCCGCAGCCGGCATGGACCGACGCCCCGGACGACCAGCCCCTCGCCGACGAGCCGGAGCCTGTCGCGGCAGAGGCGGACGTGGCGGAGCTGCCGCAGGACGACGCGGCGGTCGCGCCGGCGCCTGAGGAGGCCGCAGAGGAGGCCCCTCTGGCCGAGCCCGAGGCCGCGCAAGGCGCCGACCTCACCGAAATCGGTTCCGATGCCGAGGCCGCGCCGCGGCACGACGACCTGCCGTCGGATGCCCCCGAGGGCGAGGCGCCCCCGGCGCATGAACCTGAGCCCGCACCAGATCCTGTCGTCGGGACGGACGAGGTCGTGGCGGCCCCGGATCACGAGGATCCGCCGACCGCCGAAGACGCCCGCCCGGCTCTTGCGGAGGCACAGGATGCCATCCCCGCGCCGGCCGAGCAGGAGCTTGAGGCGCCGGAGGCTGCCGAGCCCGAGCCCGTCTTGGCCGAACCCGTCGAGCCTGAGCCTGAGCCTGTCGTGGCCGCGCCAGAGCCTGCCGAACCGGACACCGCCGAGCAGGACACGGCGGTGACAGCTCCCGAACCCGAGCCCGCGGCGCGGCGCGAGCCGCTTTCGGCGCTGCGCACCGCGATCGCCGGTGCCCGGGCCGCCTCGGGCCGCGACCGGACGCTCGACACGACCGAGGCCGAGGCGCCGCGGATGCCCGCCGCCGAAGTCCCCGCCGTCGAAATCTCCGACGCGCCCGTCGACCCCTCGGCGCTGGCCGCGACGCTCGACGCGGCCGAGCCGGTGCTGCTGCCGGGTGAGAACGAGGGCGACGGCCCCGCCCCGCGCGAACTGGCCGCGGCCCTGCCCCATCCGGTGTCCCCCGGCCCCGCGACCGATGCGCCGGACGATGCGCCGCGCGCGGGCCTGCGGGTCGTGACCGGCGAGCGGCGCGAGACCGCGCCCGCCTCGCTGCGCGGTGCGATGAAGCGCGCGCTTGGCTTCGGTGCCAGCGCCCGGCAGGCGCCCGCCGCCCCCGCGAAAGCGGCGTCCCGGCGCGCCGAACCGCCGGCGCAGCCGCGCATCGGCGGCCGGCCCGAGACCAGGCCCGAGACCCGGCCGATCGCGGCCGAGCGCGGCGGCGCCCTGCGCGCCCGCCGCGCCGAGGCGGAGCCGGAGGCGCAGGCCGAGCTTCCCGAGATCGCACCCGCCGCAGGGATCCTGCCGGCCGAGGATCCGGCCGCCTTCGGCGCCCGGGACGTCGCGGTTCAGGATCTGTCGGTTCAGGACCTGCCGGCCGAGGACGGCCCGCTCCGGGCCGCCGAGATCCCGGCGGACGACAGCCCGGCAGACGCGCCCCCGATCGACGATGTCCCGCCCGCCTTCGCGGCGCCGCGCCCCGCCGAGGACGCGCGCTGGATCGATGACGTGCCGCCGATGCCGGCGATCCGGATGCCCGCGCATGGCGCGGCCGGGGTCTCGGTCACCGCGACCGATCTGCCCGAGCCGCGGCCGATGCCCTCGGTCACCGCGCCGAAGCTTGGCATCGCGCCCGAGCCGCGCGAATCCCATGCCGCCCCGCGCCCGCCGAAGGGCGGCAAGCGGGTCGAGACCGCCGAGGGCCGCCGCCAGCAGCGCCGCGGCCGGGCCGAGCCGCCGGCCCTGGCGCCCGGCGCGCCCGAGCCGGGCTCGGAGGTCGACGAGCGCGCCAACCGCGCCGCCGAGGCGATCGCGCGCAGCCTGCAGGACAAGCAGGCCCCGGCGCGGCCGCGTCACCTGGGGCTCGTGCTGACGGCGGGGCTGATCGTGCTGATGCTGGCGGTCGCGCTGGGCTCGGTGCTGTTCGACGACGCCACTCCGGTGAGCGGTGAGGCTGGGACCGGCACCGCGACGACCGCCGCGACCGGGGACGCGACTGGAGATGCGCTGGCGACGGCCAGTGACATCCCGTCGGATGCCGAGCTGGATGCCGGGGCCGCACCCGAAACGGCACCCGAAACGGCGCCCGTGACGGGGACCGGTACGGCAGCGGCGACGCCGCCGGAGACGGCGACCGAAGCGGAGGCCCCGCCGGCCGGTCCGCCGCCCGCGACCGACAGCCAGGCGCCGCGCGCCCAGACCGCGCAGCAGGCCGGCCCCGACGCAACCCAGGCGCTGCCACCGTCGGATGCCGAGCCGCGCACCGCGCTGCAGGCGCCCGGCACGCTGAGCCGCGATGCCGGTCTGGCCGCGGACGCCCCGCCGGCGGCGCCGCAACCCTCGCTGCCCTACGGGACCCAGTTCACCTTCGGCCCCGACGGGCTGGTCGTGGCGACGCCCGAGGGCGCGCTGACCCCCGACGGCGCCGTGGTGCGCAGCGGCCGCCCGCCGGTCGTGCCGCCGGCCCGCCCGGGCAGCACCGCGGCGGCGGCACCCGCCGCGACCGCCCCGCAGGTCTCGCCACCGGGTGAGGGCCAGGCTGCCACCCCGGCGAGCGCGGCGTTGGCCGCGACGCCGACGGCCACGCAGCCGCCGCCGCCCAATCCTGCCCCGCCCGCTCCTGCCGCGGCGGCCGCCGCCCCGCCCGCCCCGCAGACCGGTCTGGTGTTCGGACCCGACCTTGGCCAGGCCGCCGACCCGCCGCCGGTGCGACCGGCCGGGCTCGCGCCCGCCACGCCCCAGGATGACGCCGCCCTGACGCCGGCGCCCGCGGCCCCCGCCGCGGCGCCGGCGCCGCCCTATCAGGACCCCGCCCTAGCGGGGTTCCGCCCCCGCGCCACCGCGCCCGCCGCCCGCACGGCCGCCGCCGCCGCGCAGGCCGAGGCCGACCGCCTTGCCGAGGCCGAGGCCGCGCAGGCCGCCGAACTTGCCGCGGCCAGCCGGATGGCGGTGCAAAGCTCGCGCAAGCCCGCGGCGCGGCCCACGGATTTCTCGCAAGGCATCGCCGAGGCGCTGGCGCTGGCCGTCGCGACCCCGGTGCCGGATCCGGTGCCCGTGCCTGTGCCTGTGCCGGTGCCGCCGCCGGCCCCGGTGGCGCCCGCGGCCCAGCCCGCCCCGGTGGCCCCCGCCGCGGCCCCGCCGCCGGTGCAGCAGGCCGCCCCCACCCGCACCGCCGCCGCCGCCCCGGTCCAGCACGAGGACGAGATCGACGAGCCCGAGCCGGTCGGCACCGCCCCCGCCGCCGCAAGCTCGGGCACGGTGGCCAGCCGCGCGACGATCGCCAAGGCCATCTCGCTGCGCGAGATGAACCTGATCGGGATCTACGGCAGCTCGAGCAGCCGGCGCGCGCTGGTGCGGCTGTCGAACGGGCGCTACCTGCGCGTCTCGGTCGGCGACCGGCTTGACGGCGGACGGGTGCAGCAGATCGGCGACGGCCAGCTGGTCTATGTCAAGAACGGCCGCACCCAGGTGCTGCGGATGATCCGCGACAGCTGACCCCCCGTCCCGCGCCGCCGCGCCTCGCCCCCCGGAGGGCCGAGGGCCGGCGGCCGCGCACAGGCCCTGCGCACTGGTCTCGGGCGGCGGCGCGTGGCAGGCTGCCCCCGCCCCCCGAAGATCCGGGCCGCGACCGGCACTGGCCCGGCCCGCCGCCCGCCGAAGCGCAGGACCCCCGGATGGACGCATTTCTGTTCCAGGCGACGCTCTACCTGCTGGCGATGATCGTCGCCGTGCCGATCGCGTCGCGGCTCGGGCTCGGCTCGGTGCTGGGCTACCTGCTTGCGGGGATCGTGATCGGGCCGGTGACCGGGCTCGTCGGCTCCGAGGTCACCGACCTGCAGCACTTCGCCGAGTTCGGCGTGGTGATGATGATGTTCCTGATCGGGCTGGAGCTGGAGCCCCGCGCGCTTTGGGCGATGCGCCACAAGCTGGTGGGCCTGGGCGGGCTGCAGGTGCTGGGAACGCTGGGGCTGATCGCGGTGCTGCTGCTGGCCTTCGGCGCAGCCTGGGAGGTGGCGCTGGCGGCCGGCACGATCCTGTCGCTGAGTTCGACCGCGATCGTGCTGCAGACGCTTGACGAAAAGCACCTGATGCAGACCGCGGGCGGGCGATCCGCCTTCGCGGTGCTGCTGACGCAGGACATCGCGGTGATCCCGATGCTGGCGTTGCTGCCGCTGCTGGCGGTCGCGGGCCTGCAGGCCCCGGCCGAGGGCGACCACGCGGCCTTCCTGCAGTCGCTGCCGGGCTGGGGCGTCACGCTGGTCACGCTGGCCGCGGTCGGGGCGGTGATCCTGGCCGGGCACTACCTGATCCGGCCCGCCTTCCACTTCGTGCAGGGCGCGAAGCTGCGCGAGATCAACACCGCGCTCGCGCTTGCCATCGTGGTCACCATCGCCTCGCTGATGCTGCTGGTGGGGCTGTCGCCGGCGCTGGGGACCTTCCTGGCCGGCGTGGTGCTGGCCAATTCCGAGTTCCGCCACGAGCTGGAATCGGACATCGCGCCGTTCAAGGGCCTGCTGCTGGGGCTGTTCTTCATCACCGTCGGCGCCGGGATCGACATGGACCTGCTGCTGGCGCAGCCGGTGCGGCTGCTGGCGCTGACGCTGGGGCTGATGGCGGTGAAGGGGGCGGTGCTCTTCCTTCTCGGGACGGTGTTCGGGGTGCGCGGACGCGACCGCTGGCTGTTCACGCTGGCGCTCGCGCAGGCGGGGGAGTTCGGCTTCGTGCTGATCTCGTTCACCGCGCAGCAGCGGATCCTGCCCGAGGCGACGGCGCAGCTGCTGATGATGGTGGTGGCGCTGTCGATGCTGCTGACGCCGCTGGTGTTCATCCTCTACGACCAGCTGTCGCGGCGGATGACCGAGGAGGAGCCCGAGGCCGACGAGATCGACGAGGCGCAGCCGATCATCATCGCCGGGATCGGCCGCTTCGGGCAGGTCGTGAACCGGATGGTGACCACGACCGGGCTGAAGACCACGGTGATCGACCACGACCTGAACACGATCCGGCTGATGCGCCGCTTCGGCTTCCACGGCTATTTCGGCGATCCGACCCGGCCCGAGCTGCTGAAGGCCGCCGGGATCGACAGCGCCAAGATCCTCGTGGTCTGCCTCGACGAGCCCGCCGCCACGACCGAGCTTGTCGCCTATGCCCGCCGGATCCGGCCCGACCTGCACATCATCGCCCGCGCCCGCGACCGGGTGCATGTCTACGCGCTCTACAAGGCCGGGGCGGACGACATCGTGCGCGAGGTCTTCGACAGCTCGCTCAGGGCGGCGCGCTATGTGCTGGAGAATTCGGGCCTGAGCGAATACGAGGCCGCCGAGGCCGAGCGGATCTTCTTCAAGCTCGACCGCGCGGCGGTGCGGCGGCTGGCCGAGGTCTGGGACCCGGCGCTGCCGCTGGAGCAGAACCCGGCCTACATCCAGCGTGCGCAGGAGCTGAACCGCGACCTGGAAGCGGCGCTGACCGAGCATTTCGAGGCGCCGAAGGCCGCGGCGGCGCGGGAGATGGCGGGAGAGTAGAGAGGGCGCTGCCCCCGCCCCTGCGGGGCGCGCCCCCGGGATATTTCGGCCAAGGCGAAAGCGGCGGGCCGCGGACAGGCGAAGGGGCCGCCCCCTGCGGGAAGCGGCCCCTTTATCCGGCGGTTCCTTGCGACGGCGCTCAGGCGGCGCGCGAGACCAGGACGTCGTCGACGGTCTTGGCGGCGCCGGCCTCGTCCACGCCCGAGACGGCGGCGACTTCGCGGGTCAGACGCTCGAGCGCGGCCTCATAGAGCTGGCGTTCGGAATAGGACTGCTCGCGCTGGTCGTCGTTGCGGTGCAGGTCGCGCACCACCTCGGCGATGGCCATCAGGTCACCCGAGTTGATCTTCTGTTCGTATTCCTGCGCCCGGCGCGACCACATCGCGCGCTTGACGCGGGCCTTGCCCTTCAGCGTTTCGAGCGCCTTGGTGACGATGTCGGGGGTCGAGAGCTGGCGCATGCCGATCTCGGTGGCCTTGTGGGTCGGCACGCGAAGCGTCATCTTGTCCTTCTCGAAGGAGATGACGAAAAGCTCGAGTTTCAGCCCCGCGATCTCCTGCTCTTCGATCGACAGGATCTTGCCCACGCCATGCGCGGGATAGACCACGTGGTCGTTCGGCCGGAAATCGGTTTTCTTGGTCTTGGTCATTCGGTCGCTTCCTCGCACAGGGTTCCGACCCCAGAGAGACGAAAACACCCGCCGGAATGCGCGGGCATCCGGAAATGGGTGTCTTGTGGCGCTGGAAATCCACCGTGCGGGCGAGCAGCTCCGACGGCGGCGGTCAGGTCTCCAAGTTCATTGCAACAGAAATATAGCAGATTCTCGCGACATTTCAAAGCGGGGCGGTCTGACGCAAGCTTTGCCCGGTCAAGGCGGAAATCCGCGAATATTCATCGCCTTGCGGCACGATCCTGACGGACGTGCGCAAGATCATGCCAACGTCGTTACCGAATCGCGACCGGTCCGGTCGTGTCGGCCGCGCCCGGCGCGCCCGACGATTGCCCTGCGGCTGCCCGTCAGTCGCCCTGGCCCGGGGCCTCGGAGAAGTATTTCTCGAGCTTGCCGCTCTCGCCGTCGCGGGCCTCGGCCTCCGGAAGCGGGTCACGCTTCTGGGTGATCACCGGCCAGAGTTCGGAGTACTTGCGGTTGAACTCGACCCATTTCTCCATGTCCGGCTCGGTATCGGGGCGGATCGCGTCGGCCGGGCACTCCGGTTCGCAGACGCCGCAGTCGATGCATTCGTCGGGGTGGATGACCAGGGTGTTCTCGCCCTCGTAGAAACAGTCCACCGGGCAGACCTCGACGCAGTCGGTGTACTTGCAGGCGATGCAGTTGTCGGTAACGACGTAGGTCATGGGAAGGGCCTTCCGGCAGGACGTCACGGATTGTCTGGTTGACTACAATCCGAACGGCGGCTGTGCAAGCGCAAGGCTGCAGGAAAGTCGGGGGTTTCTTTGCAGGCCCGCAGCTTGGGCAGCTCTTCCCCGCCCCGCGCCGGAACCGGAACAGCGTTCGTCCGACCCGGTCCGCCCCGCCACGGCCCCCGCCGCCCCGGTCAGTCAGCCCGCGTCCGGCGCCGTCTCGAGATCGAGATACAGGCCCTGGGCCTCGGATGCCGGGCCGCGGCGGTCGCCGCAGGCCGCGACGCGCACCAGCCGCACCTGGCCCGGCAGCGACAGCGTCAGCGTGTCGCCGGGGCGCAGGACGTGGCCGGGCTTGGTGACGCGGGTGCCGTTCAGGCGGACCCTGCCCCGCTCGACCAGCTCCTGCGCCACCGAGCGGGTCTTGCAGAAGCGGGCGAAGAACAGCCACTTGTCCAGACGGACGCTGTCAGCCTCGCCCGCCAAGGCTCACTTCCGGTCGCGCAGCGCCGCGAGCACGGCGAACGGGTTGTCGGGGTCGACCTTCTGTTCGCGCGGGGGCCGGGCCTCGAACTGGCGGGGCTTGTTGTGGTCGCCCTTGGCGCCGGGCTTGCCGCCCTTGCCGGGCTTGCCGCCGCCCTTCGGACGATCGCCGCGCTCGGGCCGGTCGCCACGCTCGCCGCGCTCGGGGCGGTTGCCGCCGCCGGCGCGGCGCTCGCCGCTCTCGCCGCGGCCTTCGCCACCCCGGCCCTGCCCCTGCGGCTGGCCGTCACGGTTGCCGCGGAAGCCACCCTCGCGGCGCGGGCCGCGCGGGCGCGGCGCCCAGGTGAAGGTGTAGTAGACTTCCATCTCGGGCGCGGCAGCCCCGGCGCCATCCGTGGTGGCCTCGGTCGCGCCGGCATCGGCGCCGGCATCGGCCACGCTCTCGGCGATGGGCGAGGCCTCCTCGGGGATCGGGTTCGGCGCGGGGGCGTCGGTGGCCGCCGGCGCCTCGGGCGCAGGGGTTTCCGAGGGCGCGGAGGCGGCCAGCGGATCGGGCCGCGCCTTCTCGCGCTCGGCCTTCTCGCCCTTGTAGCCCAGGCCCGCCATCAGGTCGGCGAACTGCTCGAGCGTCATGCCGGTGATCGACAGCATGTCCGGCGTCGCCTCGAAGCCCGCGCGGCTGTCCTTGGCACGCAGCAGGTCGGCGAGGCGTTCCAGCATGTCGATGCGGATCGCGCGCGTCCCGGCCGGGTGATAGCCCGAGAGCGTGTAATAGCCCTTGGGCACGTCCGGCACGTTCGGGATCGTCACCAGGCCCGGCGGCGGGCTTTCGGGGAATTCCTGCAGGTCGTTCGCGAGCGACCACAGCACCAGCCGCAGCCGCGTCGGCGCGGGCTTCAGCAGCGCCTGCTGGAAGATCGTGTACTGGCCGAAGCGCACGCCGTGCTTGCGCAGCAGGCCGCGGGCGTCCTGGTCCAGTTCCTTGACCTCGGCCGCGACGCTCTCGCGCGGGATCACGCCCAGGTTCTCGACCAGGCGGAAGCCGAAGCCGCGGGCGAGGCCGGTCAGGGTCTCGTCCGACGACAGCGCGACCAGCGGCTCGAACAGCGTGGCGACGCGGCGGTCGATGAAGTGCTGCAGGCGGCGGCGGACCTTCTCGGCCACGTCGGCGCCGGCCTCGTCGTCGACGAAGGGCTCGACCCCGGGCTTGAGGGGATCGGCCCCCTTCACCAGCTTGCCGACCGCCGAGTTGCCCCACATCAGCCCGCCCTGCTCGGTGAAGTCGAGCTCGGTGTCGGGAGCGTTGTAGAAGCGGTCCGCGCGCAGCGAGAACTCGGGCTTCAGCGCCTCGTAGGCGGCCTGACGCAGGGTCTTGGCCTCATCGGGGGAGGCGGTCCCGTCCTGCCGGAAGCGGAACCCTTCCAGACGGCCGACGAACTCGCCCTCGACCGCCACTTCGCCCTTGTCGTTCACCTCGGCCACGAGATGCTCCTTCTGCTTGAGCCGGCGCAGCAGCACAGAGGTGCGCCGGTCCACAAATCTCTGGGTCAGGGCGCCGTGAAGCGCATCCGACAGCCGGTCTTCTACAGCGCGAGTCGCCTCGCGCCAATGGCTTTCGTCCGCGACCCAACCCTTGCGCTGCGCGATGTAGGTCCAGGTGCGGATGAACGACAGCCGTTTCGACAGCGCGTCGATGTCGCCCTCGGTGCGGTCGATGCGCTTGATCTGGGTGGCGAGCCAGTCGTCGGGCACATGGCCCGTGTCATGCAGGAAGCCGAAGATCCGGGTCAGCAGCGTCGCGTGCTCGGCATGGCTGATGCCGCGGAAGTCGGGAATGCGGCAGACGTCCCACAAGAGCTTCACGTCCGGCGGCCCCTGGATGCGGCCGCGCACCTCGCCCGCCTCGTTCAGCGATTTCAGCGCCAGCACGTCGTCGTTTTCCCGCGCGCGGATCAGCCAGGGATCGTCGGTCCCCGCCTCGAGCGAGGCGATCAGCCGCTCGGGCGTGCCGAAATCGAGCGTCGGGTTGCGCCACATCAGCTTCTTGATCGGCGCGAAGCGGTGGTTTTCCAGCGCCTCGACCAGGTCGGGGCGGAAGGGGCTGGCCTCGCCGGTCACGCCGAAGGTACCCGCCTGGGTGTGGCGGCCGGCGCGGCCCGCGATCTGGCCCAGTTCGTGCGGGAACAGGTCGCGCATCCGGCGGCCGTCGAACTTGGCCGTGGCCGAGAAGGCGACGTGGTCGATGTCGAGGTTCAGCCCCATGCCGATCGCGTCGGTGGCGACCAGGTAATCGACGTCGCCGTTCTGGTAGAGCGCGACCTGCGCATTGCGCGTGCGGGGCGAAAGCGCCCCCATCACCACGGCGCAGCCGCCCTTCTGGCGCCGGATCAGTTCGGCGATGGCATAGACATTGTCGACCGAAAACCCGACGACGGCCGAGCGCGCGGGCATCCGGCTTATCTTTTTCGAACCTGTGTAGCTCAGCGTCGAAAACCGCTCGCGGCTGGAGAACTGCGCCTTGGGCACAAGGTCGGCGATCGCCGGGCGCATCGTGTGCGACCCGAGGAACATGGTCTCGACCAGGCCCCGCGCCCGCATCAGGCGGTCGGTGAAGATGTGGCCACGCTCGGGATCGGCGCACAGCTGGATCTCGTCGAGCGCGAGGAAATCGGCCGTCAGCCCCTCGGGCATCGCCTCGGTGGTGCAGACCCAGTACTGGGTCCGCTCGGGCACGATCCGCTCCTCGCCGGTGACCAGCGCCACGACCGAGGGGCCGCGCTTGGCGACGATGCGGTCATAGACCTCGCGCGCCAGCAGGCGCAGCGGCAGGCCGATGATTCCGGTGCGGTGGCCGAGCATGCGCTCGATCGCCAAGTGGGTCTTGCCCGTGTTGGTCGGGCCGAGGACCGCGCTGATCCTCGATTCGAGTGGCATCGTGAGCCGCTCCCTAGAGTTCGGTGCCCTCGGAGGAGCGTTCGATCCGGTCGAGCTGCTCACGCACGTCGGCCTGATGGGGATTGGCCTTGAGCGAGGCGCGGAACGCCTCTGCCGCGGCCTCGGCATAGTCGAGCTGCGCCAGGATCAGCCCCAGCCCGGCGAGTGCACCGTAGTGCTGCGGGTTGAGGCGGAGCACATGCTCGATATCCGCCAGCGAGGGGCCGAAGGCACCGGCGGTGAAATAGGCGGTGGCGCGCGCGTTCCAGCCCTCGGCGAAGTCGGGGGCGTGATCGGTGAGCGCGGTCAGATGCTCGATCGCGGCCTCGGTGTCGCCGGCCTCGAGCGCGGCGCGGCCGCGCTGCAGCAGCAGGTCCATCGCCGGCGATCCCGACCGCGACCATTCGCGCTGCAGGTCGGACTGGGCGCGCTGCCACTCGGGCGATTCGGGGTTCTGAAGCTCGTCCAGAAGCTCCCTCAGCCGCGACTGGGCGTCCGGGATCGGGGTCGGGGCCGCCTCGGGGGCCGCGACGGAACCGGAGCCCGAACCTGCATCCGAACCGGCGCCCGGGCCAAGATCCGCCCCGGGTGCCGAATCGCCGCTTCCCTGTGCCCGGACGGCCGCAGGATGACCAAGTGCCGCGACCGCGATCACGGCTGCGGCAAGTGCCGGGCGAAGCGTCACGAGGCGTTTGTGAATGGCGTTGAAGCTGTCCATAACGAAACCAAGTGTAGTCGATGCTGCGCGGATTGCGAGGGGCTGGCGCCCCGTGACAGATCAAAATTGCAGGAACGGAGACCCGGTGATGAGCGACGTGGTGATCAAGGCCGTCGAGAAACTGAACGAGCGGCTGGCGGACGGGTTCGCGGGACTCGCGCGGGTGGTGATCACCGACGAGGGCTCGATCATGATCGATGCGCAGGGCGCGCGCCCCGAACCCGCGGGCAGCGAGGGCGAGGCCGACGTGACGCTGATCGCCAGCGCCGAGACCTTCGTCGGCATGCTCAAGGGCGAGGTGAACCCGATGTCGGCCTACATGACCGGCAAGCTGAAGGTCGAGGGCGACATGAGCCAGGCGATGAGCCTGGGGACGGCGCTGGCCTGACGCCGATGCAGGGCGCGGCGCCGCAGGGCCCGGCGGAGGCCCCCTATTTCTCGGACATCGCCGAGGGGCCGGCGGACGGCCATGCCGTCTGGGCCCGGGGCGCGGACGGGGTGCGGATCCGGGTCGGGCTGTGGCCCTGCGCCGGGGCCCGCGGCACGGCGCTGCTGTTTCCCGGCCGCACCGAATACATCGAGAAATACGGCCATGTCGCGCGCGACCTCGCGGCGCGGGGGCTGGCGTCGGCGGCGGTCGACTGGCGCGGCCAGGGCCTGGCGGACCGGGCGCTGTCGGACCGCCAGACCGGCCACGTGCAGCGGTTCAGCGACTACCAGATCGACGTGGCGGCGATGATGGCGGCGGTGCGCGCCGCGGGCCTGCCGGCGCCCTTCGTGCTGGTGGCGCATTCGATGGGCGGCGCGATCGGCCTGCGCGCGGCCATGGCGGGGCTCGGGGCCGCGGCGCTGGTGTTCTCGGCGCCGATGTGGGGGATCGGGCTGAAGCCCGCGCTCCTGCCCGTCGCCTGGGGGCTGAGCGCCGCCGCGGCCGCGCTGGGCCTTGGCCACCGCTATGCGCCGGGCACCGGGCCCAACGCCTATGTCGGCGCGGTCGAGATGGCGGGCAACGTGCTGACCTCGGACCCGGCCGCCTTCTCGCTGCTCGCGCGGCAGCTGGCGGCGCATCCCGAGCTGGGCCTCGGGGGGCCGAGCCTGCGCTGGCTGAACCAGGCGCTGCGCGAGACGCGGGCGCTGCGGCGGATGCCGCTGCCCGCCCTGCCCGCCTATGTCGCCGTCGGCAGCCACGAGCGGGTCGTCGATCCGAAGGCGATCGCGGCGCAGGTCGCGCGCTGGCCGGGCGCCGAGATCGAGATCATGCCGGGCGCCGAGCACGAGATCCTGATGGAGCGGCCCGAGCTGCGCGACCGCTTCCTCGACCGGATCGCCGGGGCGATCTGACGGGGCCTTGCGGGCGGGGCCTTGCGGGCGGGACCGTGCGGGCGGGCGCTGCGCGAGAGGCCGGGGAGAGCCGGGGCGCCGCCCCGGACCCCGGGATATTTGGACAAAGTCGAGGACGGGTCAGGCCGGCGGGGCCACCACCGTCATCTTCGGATCGAGGCGGCCGGCGGCGAAATCGGCGATCGCCTGCGCCGCCATCAGGCCGGTGGCGCGGAAGCCGCGGTCGCCCATGCCGGCCAGGTGCGGGGTGAGCATCACGTTGGGCACGTTGCGCAGCGGCTCGTCGGCGCGGATCGGCTCGACCGCCAGCACGTCGAGGCCGGCGCCGCCCAGATGGCCCGCGCGCAGCGCCTCGGCCAGCGCCGCCTCGTCGATCAGGCCGCCGCGGGCGGTGTTGATCACGATCGCGCCCGCCGGCAGCGCCGCCAGCTCGGCCGCGCCGATCAGGTCGCGGGTCTCGGGCCGCAGCGGCAGGTGCAGCGACAGCACGTCGGTGACCGGCAGCACCTCGGCCAGCGAGGCCGCGACCGGATAGCCCTCGTCGGTGGCGCCGCCGGCGCGGCGCGGCCAGACCACGGTGATCGCCATGCCGAAGGCCACGGCGAGCGCCGCCACCCGCTGCGCCGAGGCGCCCCAGCCGACCAGCGTCAGGCGCCGGCCCTGCAGGTCGCGGATCGGGATCGACGGGTCGGGGCGCGCGGCGATGCGCTGGGCCGAGAGCGACCGCGCCAGCCCCAGCATCAGCATCATCGCCTGTTCCGCGACCGAGCCCGAATTGGCGCCGGGCGTGTTGGTGACGGCGATCCCGGCCGCGCGGGCGGCGGCGAGGTCGATGTTGTCGACCCCCGCGCCGTGCTTGGCGATGATCTTCAGCCGCGGCGCCGCCGCCAGCCGGTCGGCGCCCAGCTTCACGGTCCGCACCAGCACCGCCTCGGCACCGGCGAGGGCCGCGGCCAGGTCGGCGGGGCGGTCGATGACCTCGTGCCCGGCCGCGGCCAGGTCGACGAGCGTGTCGGGATGGACCGGCTCGGTGACGAGAACGCGCATCGCGGTCTCCTTCTGTGTGTGGGGGAGAGGCGGGAGGGGAAAGGCGTCAGATCGTGATGCGCACGAAGCTTTCGCGCAGCGCGTTCGACCAGGCCTCGGACATGGTCTTGAACTGGGGATCGCCGGCCTCGATCCGGCGGCGCATCGAGATCCGGCAGTCGCCCTCGCGGATCACGGTCATGTCGAGCGGCATGCCCACCGAGAGGTTCGAGCGCAGGGTCGAATCCATCGACAGCAGCACCGCCTTCTGCGCGTCGGCCAGCGAGGTCGTGGGCTTGACCACCCGGTCGAGGATCGGCTTGCCGTACTTGTGTTCGCCGATCTGCAGGAAGGGCGTGTCGTCGGTCGCCTCGATGAAGTTGCCTTCGGGGTAGATCAGGAACATCCGCATCGCCCCGCCCGCCCGCTGGCCCGCGACGATCATCGAGGCCGAGGTCGAGACCTTCGAGGCCTGCATCTTCTCGTCGATCTCGGAGCGGACCGAGGCGAGGGTGTCGCCGATGATCTCGGCCACCTTCAGCATCGTCGGCGCGAGCATGATCGAGGTCTGGGCGGTGGCGTCGTCATCCTCGATCGCCTCGCGCAGCTTGGCGATGGTGGTCTGCGTGACCGAGAGCGAGCCCGCGGTCAGGATCGCGATCACCCGCTCGCCCGGTTCCTCGAAGACGAAGGTCTTCTTGTAGATGGCGATATTGTCCAGCCCGGCGTTCGTCCGGGTATCGGACAGAAGCACCATGCCCTCGTCGAGCAGAAGGCCCACGCAGTAAGTCATAGAAGGTCCCCGTAGCGTGCGCCGCCCGCCCCCGGACGGCGCCGGGCGACACTATTGCTGGACCGCGGCGACCGCAACAGCGACGTCGAGCGTCTCGGCCGTCTGGCCCAGCGCCACGCCGCGGATCGGGGCCGCGTCCTGGGCATCGAAGCCCGAGCCGAGGCGGATGTAGCGCTCGTCCGGGCAGCAGGCGTTGGCGGCGTCGAAGCCGACCCAGCCGAGGCCGTCGATCCAGATCTCTGCCCAGGCATGGGCCGCGTCATGCGATTTCCCCTCGGCATCGGCCAGCAGGTAGCCCGAGACATACCGCGCGGGGATGAACAAAGCCCGAGCGGCGGCGATCATCGCATGGGCATGGTCCTGGCAGACCCCCTCGCCCAGCGCCAGCGCCTCGGCGGCGGTGGTGTGGGCCTCGGTCGCGCCGGGGGTGTAGGCGATCGCCTCGCTCACCGCCTCGGACAGGCGGTGCGCGAAATCGAGCGTGTCGCGCGCGCCCGCGCGCGCCTTCTCGGCCATCGCGGTCAGCGCGGCGTCGGCGCGGGTCGGGTGGGTCTCGCGCAGCCAGGCTTCGGGCGGCACGCTTTCGCGGAAGCCGCGCAGCACGCCGGCCATGTCGGTCGTGGCGACCTCGCCCGAGACGCGCACGGTGATCTCCTCGACCGGGCCCTTCACCGACCAGCTTTCGATCACGTCGCCGGAGCCGTCGCGGAAGCTGGTGCCGCGCGCGCCGCCGTCGACCTCGATCTTCCAGTTGATCGCGCGCTGGCCGTCGTAGACCGACGGCGTCAGCCGCAGGCTTTGCACCGCCGCGCGGATCGGCGCGTCATAGCGATAGGTCGTCACATGCGAGACGGTCAGGATCATTGCGCCTCTCCGGTCAGATAGCAGCCGCTCACCGACATCGACAGCCCGCCGACCTTGCCGACGAAGCGGGTGAGGAATTCGTGCAGGCCCTCTTCGAACACGTCGTCGACGGTCATCTCGGACAGCTCGCCCAGCAGGCTGCGCGCCTCGGACTGCACCGGCGTCGAGGCGCGGTAGTTGCGCGCCAGCCGGTCGAGATGGTTCACCACCCCGTCGACCGAGGTGATCAGCGAGCGCGGCGACATCGGGTTCAGGATCAGGAAATGCGCGATCTTGGCCGCGGTGATCTCGCCGCCATAGGCCCAGTGGAACGCCCGGTGCGACGACATCGCGCGCAAGAGCGTCTGCCACTGGTAGGTGTCGAGCCCCGAGCCCACGAATTCCACCCGCGGCAGCAGGACGTAGTATTTCACGTCGAGCATCCGCGCCGTGGCATCGGCCCGTTCCAGCTTGTAGCCGAGGTTGAGGAAATCCCATCCATCCGAGCGCAGCAGCGTCGTGTCGATCGCGCCCCGCACCAGCGCGCAGGTCCGCAGCGTCCATTCCGTCAGCCGCGTCAGCTCGAGTTCCGAGCGCGGCTTGCGCTCGATCTGCTTGAGCTCCTGGAAGGCCGAGTTCAGCGCGTCCCAGACCTGGCTCGTCATCGCCGTGCGCACGATGCGCGCGTTCTCGCGCGCGCGGCCGATGCAGGTGACGACCGAGGACGGGTTGTCGCGGTCGAAGAACAGGTAGCTTTCGATGTTGCGCTGCACCGGGTCGCCGTACTTGTGCTGGAAGCCCTCGGCGGTGCCCGAGGCCTGCAGCAGGCTGTCCCATTCGCTGCGGTAGCCATGCCCGGCCGAGGGCAGGAGCGCGATGCGCGCGCCCACTTCCAGAAGCCGGGCCATGGTCTCGGCCCGCTCCATGTAGCGGCCGATCCAGTAGAGATTTTCGGCGGTTCTGCTCAGCATCTCAGGTCACTCCGCCAGAACCCAGGTGTCCTTGACCCCGCCGCCCTGCGACGAGTTCACGACAAGCGATCCTTCCTTGAGCGCCACCCGCGTGAGGCCGCCCGGCACCAGCTCGATCCGCTCGCCCACAAGGCAGTAAGGCCGCAGGTCGACGTGGCGCGGCGCCACGCCCTCGTCGACGAAGGTGGGCACCGTGGACAGCGCCAGCGTCGGCTGGGCGATGTAGTTCTCGGGATCGGCGATGATGCGGTCGCGGAAGGCCGCGATCTGCTCCTTGGTCGATTTCGGACCCACGAGCATGCCGTAGCCGCCCGAGCCGTGCACCTCCTTGACCACCAGTTCCGGCAGCTGGTCGAGCACGTATTTCAGGTCGTCGGACTTGGCGCATTGCCAGGTCGGCACGTTTTCCAGGATCGGCTCCTCGCCGAGGTAGAAGCGCACCATCTCGGGCACGAAGGTGTAGACCGCCTTGTCGTCGGCCACGCCCGCGCCGGGGGCGGAACAGATCGTCACCCCGCCCGAGCGGTAGACATCCATGATCCCCGGCACGCCCAGCATGCTGTCGGGGCGGAAGCACAGCGGATCGATGAAGGCGTCGTCGATCCGGCGATAGATCACGTCGACCTTCTTCGGGCCCTCGGTGGTGCGCATCCAGACGAAGCCGTCGCGCACGAAGAGATCGGCGCCCTCGACCAGCTCGACCCCCATCAGGTCGGCGAGGAAGCTGTGTTCGTAATAGGCCGAATTGAAATGGCCGGGCGTCAGGATCGCGATCGTCGGCTCGCGGTCGCATTTCGCGGGCGCGACCGAGGCGAGCGTGCGGCGCAGAAGCTCGGCATAGCCGTCGACCGGCTCGATCCGGTTCGCCTGGAACAGGCCGGGGAACATCCGCATCATGATCTCGCGGTTCTCCAGCATGTAGGAGACCCCCGAGGGCGTGCGGCAGTTGTCTTCCAGCACGTAGAACTGGTCGGGCCCGGTGCGCACGAGGTCGATGCCGACGATGTGGCTGTAGACGCCGCGCGGCGGGGTGAAGCCGACGACGGCCTTCTCGTAGGCCTCGTTGCGATAGACGAGGCGCGAGGGGATCTTGCCCGCCTTGATGATCTCGCCCCGCCCGTAGACGTCGGTGAGGAAGGCATTGAGCGCGCGGGCGCGCTGCTTGATGCCGCGCTCGAGCTTGCGCCACTCGTCCTGCGCGAAGACACGCGGGAACATGTCGAAGGGGATCAGCCGGTCGGGGTCGCCGCCCTCGCCGTAGACGGCGAAGGTGATGCCGATGCGCCGGAACAGCTCCTCGGCCTCGGCCTGCTTCATCTGGCGCAGCTCGGCGGGCATCTTGCCCATCCAGTCCTGCAGCTGCCGGTAGGGCACGCGCACGTCGCGGCCCTGGAACATCTCGTTGAAATACTCGGTCGCCATGCGGCCGCCGCCCCCCCTGCCGATCGTCCCGGTCACTGGCCCTGTTCGAGTCGGGCCTCTCCCATCAGGTTTAGGCAGCGCATCGGGCGGAGGAAAGGGCGCGCAGGGTCGGAATTGTCGCGCCGCCCGACAAATCCGCCCAATCATCAGGCAGTTGCGCACTCGCGAGGCGCTTCTTGTCTGGAAATTCGGGTGCGCCGGCAACATCTTGCCATCCGGCGCCCCCGGCAGGGCCCCGGAACCTGCCGGCCGTCCCCGGGTTGCCACCGGGTCGGGCCTAGCAGGCAGGGACCTGCAGACGGGGACGTGCAGACGGAAACTTGCCATCAGGGAGCGGATCGCGTGGCAGCCTCGCCGGTACTCACCTTCACCGACCGCGGCATCTACTGCCCCGCGGGGGATTTCCACATCGACCCCTGGCGCCCGGTCGACCGCGCCATCGTCACCCATGCCCATTCCGACCACGCCCGACCCGGCATGGCCCGCCATGTCGCCACGCCCCGCACCGTCGCGGCCATGCGCCACCGGCTCGGCCCGATCGAG
The DNA here is from genome assembly GCF_037095655.1 of Frigidibacter sp. MR17.24. Classification (NCBI taxonomy): domain Bacteria; kingdom Pseudomonadati; phylum Pseudomonadota; class Alphaproteobacteria; order Rhodobacterales; family Paracoccaceae; genus Frigidibacter; species Frigidibacter sp. MR17.24. The sequence continues at coordinate 65,060 of NZ_JBAWKE010000007.1, read as the reverse complement.
GCCCATGCCCTACCCTACGGCGAGGCGCTCACGATCGGCGGCGCCCGGGTCTCGCTGCACCCGGCGGGCCACGTGCCCGGCTCGGCCCAGGTGCGGGTCGAGGTCGGCGGCGAGGTCTGGGTGGTCTCGGGCGACTACAAGACCACCGATGACGGCCTCTCCGAACCGTTCGAACCGGTGGCCTGCCACGCCTTCATCTCGGAATGCACCTTCGGGCTGCCGGTGTTCCGCTGGCGCCCCGAGGCCGAGATCCGCGCGGAGATCGCCGAGTGGTGGGCGCAGTGCCGCGCCGGAGGCCGCACCGCGGTGATCGGCGCCTATTCGCTGGGCAAGGCGCAGCGGGTGCTGGCCGCGCTCGACCCCGGCGCGGGGCCGATCCTCACCCACGGCGCGGTCGAGGAGATGTGCCGGGTCCTGCGCGAGACCGGCGTGCCGCTGCCCCCCACCACCCGCGTCACCCCCGAGATCACCCGCAAGAGCCACCCGGGCGCGATCGTCGTCGCCCCGCCCTCGGCGCTCGGCTCTCCCTGGGCGCGCCGCTTCGGTCCCGCCTCGCAGGCCTTCGCCTCGGGCTGGATGCGGCTGCGCGGGATCCGGCGCAGGCGCGCCGTCGACCGCGGCTTCGTGATGTCCGACCATGCCGACTGGGACGGGCTCAACGCCGCCATCGGCGCCACCGGCGCCGAGCGGATCTTCGTCACCCATGGCTATACCCAACCCTTCCGCCGCTGGCTCGAGACCCGCGGCTATGACGCCGGCATCGTCACCACCGACTGGCAGGGCGAGGAAACCGGGGCGGAGACGACCACGGAGGACGGGGCATGACACCACTTTCGGACGGGGGCGCTGCCCCCGCGGCCTTCGGCCGTCCCCCGGGATATTTTGGCCAATGCGAAAGGCGCAGGGATCGCCCGCTTTCGCATTGGTCCAAATATCCCGGGGGTGAGCGGGCTTTGCCCGCGAGGGGGCGGCGCCCCCTGGACGGCCGGCCATGAAGCGCTTCGCCGCCCTCTTCGCGCAACTCGACACCACGACGCGGACCTCCGAGAAGGTGGCCGCGCTGGCCGGCTATTTCCGCGAGGCGCCCGAGCCGGACCGGCTCTGGACCATCGCGCTGCTGTCGGGGCGGCGGCCGAAGCGGGCGGTGGTCTCGACCCGGCTGGCCGAATGGGCGGCCGAGGTGGCGGGGCTGCCCGCCTGGCTGTTCGAGGAGAGCTATGCCGTCACCGGCGACCTGGCCGAGACGATCGCGCTGATCCTGCCCGAGCCTGACGCGTGCGGCGAGGACCTGGCGCTGTCGGACTGGATCGCGCGGATCCGGGGGCTGGCCGCGCTGCCCGAGCCCGGGCGGCGCGCGGCGGTGCTGGCGGCCTGGGCGGCGCTTGGCGGCACCGAGCGGTTCCTGTTCAACAAGCTTCTGACCGGCGGCTTCCGCATGGGGGTCGCGCAGGGGCTGATGGTGCGGGCGCTGGCCGAGGCCACGGGCCGCGAGGCCGCGGACCTCGCGCTGCGGCTGATGGGCGACTGGACGCCCGACACCACCACCTACGACCGGCTGGTGCTGGCCGAGAGCCCCGAGGCCGACCTGTCGCGGCCCTATCCCTTCTGCCTGGCCCATGCGCTCGAGGACGGGCCGGACGCGCTGGGGGCGCCGGGCGACTGGGCCGCGGACTGGAAGTGGGACGGGATCCGCGGCCAGGCGGTGCTGCGCGGCGGTGCCTTCGCGCTGTGGTCGCGCGGCGAGGAGCTGGTGACCGACCGCTTCCCGGAACTGCGGGAACTGGCCGACCGGTTGCCGCAGGGCACCGTGGTCGACGGCGAGATCCTCGTGTGGAAGGACGGCCGCCCCCTGCCCTTCGCCGCGTTGCAGCCGCGGATCGGGCGCAAGACCGTCGGCCGCAAGCTGCTGGCCGAGGCGCCGGTGGTGCTGATGGCCTATGACCTGCTCGAGGATCGGGGCGCGGACATCCGCGCGCAGCCCTTCGACGCGCGCCGCGCCCGGCTCGAGCGGATCGCGGCCGCCGTGCCCGAGACCGCGCCGTTCCGGATCTCGCCGCTGATCGGCTTCGACGACTGGCCGGCGCTCGCCGCCGCGCGCGCGACCGCGACCGGGCGCGCGGCCGAGGGGGTGATGCTGAAGGCGCGCGGCTCGCCCTATCACCCGGGCCGGCGGCGCGGCGACTGGTGGAAGTGGAAGGTCGACCCGATGAGCCTCGACGTCGTCATGGTCTATGCCCAGGCCGGCCACGGGCGGCGCGCCAACCTTTACACCGACTTCACCTTCGCGCTGTGGCAGGGCAACGAGCTGGTGCCGATCACCAAGGCCTATTCCGGCCTGACCGACACCGAGTTCGCCCAGGTCACCGCCTGGGTCCAGCGCCATACCGAGGAGCGGTTCGGCCCGGTGCGCCGGGTCACCCCCGAGCTGGTGTTCGAGATCGCGTTCGAGGGCATCCAGCGCTCGCCCCGCCACAAGTCCGGCATCGCCCTGCGCTTTCCGCGCATGGTGCGCTGGCGCCGCGACAAGCCCGCGGCCGAGGCCGACACGCTGGCGGCGGCCGAGGCGCTGCTGGCCGCGCGCGGGTAGGGCGCCGGTCGGGCGGGGACGCGCTTGGGCGGGAGGGCGCGCGGGATGCCGCACGGGCCGGCCCTTGCACCTTCGGGGCGCGGATGCCTAAGTCGGGGCAACCGTGTCACACGAAAGAGGTCCCCGATGATCCGCCCGCCGATGCCGCTCTTCGATGCCAATGCCAGCGCCGCCGGCGCCTTCGGCACGCTGCCGGAATGGGACCTGAGCGACCTTTATGCCGCGCCCGACGCCCCCGAGTTCGCGCGCGACATGACCTGGCTCGAGGCGGAATGCGCCGATTTCGCCGCGTCCTACGAGGGCAAGCTCGCCACGCTCGACGCGGGGGCGATGCTGGGGTGCATCCGGCGCTACGAGAAGATCGACATCACCGCCGGGCGGGTGATGTCCTATGCCGGGCTGCGCTATTACCAGAACACCACCGATGGCGCCCGCGCCAAGTTCATGGCCGATGCGCAGGACCGCATGACCACCTTCACCACGCCGCTGGTGTTCTTCAGCCTTGAGTTCAACCGCATCGAGGACGCGGCCTACGAGGCGCTGATGGCGGCGGATGCCGATCTCGCGCGCTATCGCCCCGTTCTTGACCGGATGCGCGCGATGCGCCCGCACCAGCTGTCGGACGAGCTGGAGAAGTTCCTGCACGACCAGTCGACCGTCGGCTCGGCCGCGTGGAACCGGCTGTTCGACGAGACGATGGCGGGGCTGATGTTCCACCCCGAGGGCGAGCCCGAGGCGCTGAACCTGGAAGCCACGCTGAACCTTCTGTCCGAACAGGACCGGTCGCGGCGCGAGGCGGCCTCGCGCGAGCTGGCGAAGGTCTTCGGCGCCAACATCAAGCTGTTCGCCCGCGTGCACAACACGCTGGCCAAGGAGAAGGAGATCGAGGACCGCTGGCGCAAGATGCCCACGCCGCAATACGGCCGGCACCTGTCGAACCACGTGGAACCCGAGGTGGTCGAGGCGCTGCGCAATGCCGTGGTCGCCGCCTATCCGCGGCTGTCGCACCGCTATTACCGGTTGAAGGCCAAGTGGCTGGGCCTCGAGAAGCTGCAGGTCTGGGACCGCAACGCGCCGCTGCCGCAGGAGGACCCGGCCCCGGTGATGTGGGAGCGCGCCCGCGGCATGGTGATGGAGGCCTATGCCGGCTTCGATCCGAAGATGGCCGAGATCGCCGAGCCGTTCTTCGACCGCGGCTGGATCGACGCGGGCGTGAAGCCCGGCAAGGCGCCGGGCGCCTTCGCGCATCCGACCGTGACCGAGGTGCATCCCTACGTGATGCTGAACTACCTTGGCAAACCGCGCGACGTGATGACGCTGGCGCACGAGCTGGGCCACGGCGTGCACCAGGTGCTGGCGGCGGGCCAGGGCGAGATGCTGTCCTCGACGCCGCTGACGCTGGCCGAGACGGCCTCGGTCTTCGGCGAGATGCTGACCTTCCGCAAGCTGCTGGAGAAGGCCGAGACGCCCGAGCAGCGCAAGACGCTGCTCGCCGGCAAGGTCGAGGACATGATCAACACGGTCGTGCGCCAGATCGCCTTCTACGATTTCGAATGCAAGCTGCACGCCGCGCGGGCCGAGGGCGAGCTGACGCCCGAGGACATCAACGCGCTGTGGATGTCGGTGCAGGGCGAGAGCCTGGGCGACGCTTTCGAGTTCATGGAGGGCTACGAGACCTTCTGGGCCTATATCCCGCACTTCGTGCACTCGCCCTTCTACGTCTACGCCTATGCCTTCGGCGACGGCCTCGTGAACGCGCTCTACGCCGCCTACGAGGACGGGCTGCCGGACTTCCAGGCGAAGTATTTCGAGATGCTGAAGGCGGGCGGCTCCAAGCACCACAAGGCGCTGCTGGCGCCCTTCGGGCTCGACGCGTCGGACCCGGCGTTCTGGGACAAGGGCCTGTCGATGATCGAGGGCATGATCGAGGAGCTGGAGGCGATGGAGGCCTGAGCGCCCCCTGCCCCCCGCCCCAGTGATGCGCGCGGCCGGTCCCCTGATGGAGCCGGCCGCGGCCGTTTCAGCCGCGGTTGCGCCGCATCGGCATCCGGTCGATCGTCTCGAGCAGCCGGTCCACCGGGATCGGCGCCGTCTCGTCCATCTTCACCCCGCCATCGAGCCCGACCAGCATCATCCGGAAGCCGCTGACCCCGAGCCCCTCGCGCAGGCCGCCGCGGGCGGCGGGGTCGGTGTCGGTCAGCACGACGATCTCGCGGTCGTCCAGCGCCGCGTCGCGCCCCTTCAGCGCCTCCAGCGCCGCGCGCAGCCGCGGATCGTCCGGCGAGGCCGCGAAGATCAGAAGCGGCCGCGCGCTCCAGCGGTAGTCGCGCAGGTCGGCGCGCTCGGGCGCCATCGCCCGGACCTCGGCCGCCATCGCCCGGGGCACGAGCGCGGGGGCGGCGGCAGCGGCAGCGACGGCAGCGGCGGCGGCAAGCGGTGCAAGTCCCGGCATCATCCGGGTGACGGTCCTGCGGGGCATCGGCATCTCCTTCTCGCGCAATCCCGGGGGGCGCTCCTCCGCGGGAGCGCTCTCTGCAGGGAAACGCGCGAGAGGCGCCGCCGGATCACTCACATCCGGGCGAGCGCGCCCTAGCCGCCCAGCGCGACCTCGGCCACGAGGCCGAGGTGGTTCGAGCCGAGGCCGCGGCCGAAGCGGTGCAGGCTGACCAGCCGCGCGCCGCCGCGCACGAGGAAGTTGTCGATCGGCACGCCGGCCCAGCCGCTGCCCACCGGCCAGGTCGGAAGGGGCAGCCGCGCGGCGCGCAGGCCGGTATCGTCCAGCAGCGCCCGCATCGGCCGCGCCCAGGGCGCCGCGTTGAAATCGCCCGCGACCAGCACCGGCCCGGCGATGTCGTGCAGCAGCGACTGCAGCGCGGTCGCGCCCCGCTCGGCCGGGGCCAGCGTCCAGGGCTTGGCGGCCTGCAGCGCGACCAGCGTCAGCGCCTCGCCGCCGCCGAGATCGACCTGCACCTGCCGCAGCCGCCCCTCCCACTGCGCCGGCGGCTGGGCCGAGGGTTCGCCGACGAAGGGGCGCTTGGACAGCACCGTCACCGCGCAGCCGCGCTCGCAGCCCAGCACGTGGGGATAGGTCTTACGCAGCCGCGGCAGCGCCGAGCGCACGGCGGCGCTTTCCGCCAGCGCGACGACATCGGCATCGCTGGCCTCGATCGCGGCGGCGATGCGGTCGGCATTCGCGTCGTTGGTGGCGAGCGTGTTGAAGAACAGCACCCGCGCCACCGGCTCGGCCGCGGGCGCCAGCGGCAGGGCGCGCTGCAGGTGCGCGACGCCGAACCAGCCGGCGAAGGCCAGCGTGACCATGGCGGCAAGCATCCCGGCCCGCCAGGCGCCAAGCACCGCGGCGACCACCGCCAGCGCCAGCGCGCCCACCAGAAGCTGCGGCGCCAGGCTGTCGAGCACCCGCGCCAGAACCGCCGCGGGCGAGCCGTCGGCGACATGGGCCGGCACCACCCCCAGCGCCAGCGCCAGGAGGGCCAGGCACAGGATCGCGCCGATCAGACGTTGCCGCAGTGTGTTCATTGTCTCGTCGCCTTCCGCAGGTGGTCAGCCGTCGCGGGCCGCAGGGCGATCGGCGAGGGCGCGCGCCAACCTATCCGCACATCGCCCGCGTGCAACCGCCGCCCGTGTCACAAGGCGGATCATGGCCGATCACGATGCCGCGCGCGCCCTCCATCGGCGTCGTCACCCGCAGCCGCCCCCACGGCCGAACCCGGCCGAAGGCGCTGCCCCGGACCGGCCGGGGCCCGCTCAGAGGCTGTCGAGCAGCGCCCGCGACGGCTCGCCCGTCGCGACCTGGCCGATGCTCTGCTGATAGGCCGAGATCGCCGATTTCGACTTGTTGCCCAGCACGCCGTCGGCGCCGCCGGTGTCGAAGCCGCGCGCGGTCAGCCGGGTCTGCAGCCGGATCCGGTCGTCCTTGGTCAGCCCGTAGCGGTCGGGCGGGAAGCTCGCGCGCAGCGGCCCCGCGCCCCCGATCCGGTCCGACAGGTGCCCGACCCCGATCGCGTAGAGGTCCGAGTTGTTGTAGCGCTTGATCGCGTCGAAATTCCCCGTGACCGCGAATTGCGGCCCGCCCGCCTGCGGCTGGATGACCCGACCCTGCGGCGTGCCGGACGCGCCGACCTCTCCGCCCCATTTCACCCCCGCCTGCCAGCCCGAGCGCTGCAGATAGGCCGCGGTCGAGGCCAGCGCATCCGACGGATCGTCCGACCAGATGTCGCGCCGCCCGTCGCCGGTGTAGTCGACGGCATAGGCCAGGTACGAGGTCGGGATGAACTGGGTGTGGCCCATCGCGCCCGCCCAGCTGCCGGTCATGTGCGCCGGATCGATGTCGCCCGACTGGATGATCTTCAGCGCCGCGACCAGCTGGCTTTCGAAGAAGCTTGCCCGCCGCCCCTCGTAGGCCAGCGTCGACACCGCCGAGAGCACGTTCACCTCGCCCCGCCGCTCGCCGTAGAAGCTTTCCAGCCCCCAGATCGCGCAGATCACCGTCGCGTCGACGCCATAGCGCGACTGCAGCGCCGCGAGCGTGCCGCGATGCGCGGCGAAGGCGGCGCGGCCCTTGGCCACGCGCTCGTCCGAGACCGCGATCGAGAGATAGTCCTCCAGCGTGCGGTTCGATTCCGGCTGGTTGCGGTCGCGGGTGATCGCGCCCGGGACGAAGCCCGCATGGGCGAAGCTGCGGTCGAGCGTGGCGCGGCTGATCCCCTGCCCCTCGGCCCGGGGCCGGAAGGCGGCGATCCAGGCCGACCAGCCGGCATCGGGCACCGGGCGCAGGTCGTCGGCGAGCGGCGTCGCCGCGCGCGAGCCGGTCATCGGCAGCTGTCCCGCGCAGGCCGACAGCGTCAGCGCCCCCGCCCCGAGCCCGAATCCGCGTCTGGTGATGATCATGGCCTGTCCTCCGGTTGTCCGCCCGCTTTGGTCGCGTTGTGCCACGACCCGCGCGACGAGACCAGCCACCGGCGGGCGCCCACCCCCGCCGCGCGCGGTGCCCTCGGCGGCGGTCCGCGCGCGAAACGGGGCCCGGAGCGGATGCTCCGGGCCCCGTCCGGGCCTGTCGGCGCGGGTCTGTCGGCGCGGGCCTCGGTCAGACCCTGGGTTCGCGCACCAGCATCACCAGCGCCCCGCTCAGCACGTAGAGCACGGCGAAGGTCCACATCACGCCTTCAAGCCCCCAGAGCGGCTGCACCGCCGCGACGACGATCGGGCCGACCCAGGTCGCGGCCCCGGCGCCCAGGCTGACGACGGCGAGCGCGCCCGCCTTGTCCTGCGGCAGCACCATCGGCATCAGCGCCGACAGCGGCACGTAGCCCCCCAGCATCACGCCGTAGACCACCGCCACCACCGAGGCGACGAGGAAGCTGCCCGGCGCCATCTGCGGCACGTAGTATAGCGCGAGGATGCCCGCGGCCGTGCCCAGCGCCCCCATCAGCGCGATGGTGTTGCGCAGGCCGATCCGGCCGCCGATCCAGCCCGACAGCAGGTTGCCGGCGAGATTGCCAAGGAACATCACCGTCAGCAGCTGCAGCCACTGCTCCAGCGAAAAGCCGATCACGTCCATGAAGAAGGCCGGCAGCACGATGAAGAAGGCGTATTGCGACGAGGTGTTGACCGTCCGCACGAGCCCGCCCACGGTCGAGATCGGCTCGCGCCACATGATCGAGATCGAGCTTGCCATCGCGGCGAAGGGCGAGGCGCCGGGCCGGGCCAGCGGGCCGCCGCCCCTGACGCCCGCCATCGCCATCAGCGCCAGCCCGCCGCCGACGACGACCAGCACCAGCGACAGCCACAGCGTGCCCATCGTGCCGATCCGCGGGATGGCGAGGCTCGCGACCAGCGAGCCGAGCGTCGGCAGCCCGGCGGCATAGGCGAACCAGAACCAGCTGGCGGCCATGCCAAGCCGGCGCGCCGGCGTCGCCGCGGCGATCCAGACGAGGAAGCCATAGGCGAACAGCGGATAGCCGAAGCCGCGCAGGGCGTAGGTCAGCAGCATCATCGGAACGTTCATCGCCCCGATCCCGACGGTCAGGAAGGCGACTTCCAGCACCCCCCAGATCGCGAGGCCGACCCACATGACGCGGCGCGGACCATAGACCTGCGACATCGGGCCCGACAGCCACGAGGCGATCGCGACGGTGATGCCGTAGACGGTGAAGAGAAGCGCCACCTGGCCTTCGCCGATGCCCTGCGACTGCAGGTAGGGGGCGAGATAGCCAAGCTCGATGCCGTCGCCGATCATGAAGACCAGCAGGCCGAGGAAGCCCCATTTCAGGCTGCTTGGCAGGCCGATGCGGTCGAGAAAGCCCTCGCGGGCACCGGCGGTGGAAGACGTGGAGGAACGAGCGGGGGAGGTGTGTGTGTCTGGTGTCGAAGTCACTATGCTTGCCGGGCAGTGCCGGCTGTTGTTGATGTCAGCCCTCCCTGGGCGGCCGCGACCCCCTCCTCCGAGGGTGTTTTGCGACATTCGGCAGGTCGTATATGGCTGGTCATGTGCAGTACAGCACGAAACCGTGACTGCGACGTTGTGTCTGAGCGGAACGGGCAGACATCGGGACCGGTTGCGCCGCCCCGTTCCAAGGCCGGCTTGCGCCGGGTCGGGCCGGGCGGCCCGGTGGAACCCGCCCGTATTCGCCCACCCGTACCGGCCCGGCCCGAGATGCCGGGGCGGCGCGGCCGGGGCCCGCCGCCGCCGCGATCAGCCGAGGATGTTGGTCTCGGGGCCGTAGGGATAGGCGGTGATGTTCTCGGCGCCGTCCTCGGTGATCACGAGGATGTCGTGCTCGCGGTAGCCGCCGGCGCCGGGGGTGCCCTCGGGCACCGTCAGCATCGGCTCCATCGAGATCACCATCCCGGGTTCGAGCACGGTGTCGATATCCTCGCGCAGCTCGAGCCCCGCCTCGCGGCCATAGTAGTGCGACAGGATCCCGAAGCTGTGGCCATAGCCGAAGCTGCGGTATTTCAGCAGGTCGCGTTCGGCAAGGAAGCCGTTGATCCCGTGGGTGATTTCGGCGCAGCTCGCGCCGGGCTTCAACAGGCTCATGCCGAATTCATGCGCCGCGACATTCGCCTGCCACAGCGACAGCGAGGCCGGGTCGCAGGCCCCGGCGAACAGCGTGCGCTCAAGCGCGGTGTAATAGCCCGAGATCATCGGGAAGCAGTTCAGCGACAGGATGTCGCCCCGGCGGATCTCGCGCGCGGTGACCGGGTTGTGGGCCCCGTCGGTGTTCAGGCCGGACTGGAACCAGACCCAGGTGTCGCGGTACTCGGCCTCGGGGAAGCGCCGGGCGATCTCGGCCTCCATCGCGTCGCGGCCCGCCATCGCCACGTCGATCTCGCGCGCGCCGATCCGCACCGCGTCGCGGATCGCGAAGCCGCCGATGTCGGCCACCTCGGCGCCCTGCCGGATCAGGGCGATCTCGGCCGCGGATTTCACCATCCGCTGCTGCATCGTCGCGGGGGCGATGTCCATGCCGCGCTTGACCTGCAGGAACTGGTTCACCTTCTCGGCCTGCACCATGGTCAGGTGGTCGGCCTCGAAGCCCACCGCGCGGCCGATGCCCACCAGCGAGGCCACAGCGCGCCAGAAGTTGTCGCGCGCCCAGTCGGTGTAGGTCAGGCTCTCGCCCACCGACCGCCGCCAGGGCTGGCCCGCGTCGATGCCGGCGCTGACCACCGTCACCTGCCCGGGCGTCACCACGCAGGCATAGGGCCGGCCGAAGCTGCAGTAGAGAAAGCCCGAGTAATAGGCCACGTTGTGCATCGAGGTCAGCACCACGGCGTCGAGCGAATGCAGCTCCATCAGGTCGCGCAGCCCCTCGAGGCGGGCCTCGTATTCCTCGGGCGCGAAGGGCAAGGGCGCCTTGTCGCCGTTGCGGAAGGCATAGCTTTCGGGGCGCAGAGTGTTCGTCATCGTCAGACCTATGGGATGGGGGCCGGGCAAGACCCCGGGACCCCGAAGATCCCGGCGTGCAGGACGCAGGCCCCGGGCGCCGGGGCCAAGCTGGGACCGGTCCGGTCCGACGGGGACGCCATCCCCGCGCGCTCGGGCGGCACCATCGCAGCTTCCGCGCGGGCCGGCAAGCGGGCAGGATGGCCGGCATGAGCGACGAGATGCTGCGGACAGGGCCGCGAAACCTGATCACCGATGTCGAGGGGCTGGCCGTCGGCAATGCCGAGGACCACCGGCTGAAATCCGGCACCACCGTGCTGACCGCCGCGCAGCCCTTCGTGGCCGCGGTCAGCGTGATGGGCGGCGCGCCCGGCACGCGCGAGACCGACCTGCTGGCCCCCGACCGGCTGGTGCAGCAGGTCGACGCGATCACGCTGTCGGGCGGGTCGGCCTTCGGGCTCGATGCCGCCTCGGGCGTGGCCGATGCCCTGCGCGCCGCCGGGCGCGGCTTTTCCGTCGGCGACCAGCGGGTGCCGATCGTGCCGGGCGCGATCCTGTTCGACCTGTTGAACGGCGGTGAGAAGCGCTGGACCGAGAACCCCTATCGCGGCCTTGGCGCCGCGGCGCTGGCGGCGGCGGGGACGACGTTCGCGCTGGGCACCGCAGGCGCGGGCACCGGGGCGATGTGCAAGGGGGTGAAGGGGGGGCTCGGCTCGGCCTCGGTGCGGGTGCCGGGGGGCTTCACCGTGGGGGCGCTGGTGGCGGTGAACGCGCTTGGCAGCCCCACCGTCGGCGAGGGTGCGCACTTCTGGGCCGCCCCGTGGGAGATCGGGGCCGAATTCGGCGGCCTCGGCCTGCCTGCACGGCTGCCCGCGCCAGACCTGCCGCCCCCCGGCAAGGGCGCGCGCGAGGCCACGACCATCGCCATCGTCGCGACCGACGCCGCCCTGACCCAGGCCGAGGCGCAGCGGATGGCCACGGCGGCGCAGGACGGGATGGCGCGGGCGCTCGTGCCCTCGCACACGCCCTTCGACGGCGACCTCGTCTTTGCCGCCGCGACCGGCGCGCGCCCGCTTGGCGATCCGGGCACGGACCTCTTCCGTCTCGGTCACGCGGCCGCGATCTGCCTGGCACGGGCGATCGCGCGCGGCGTCCACCTGGCGCGGCCGGCCGCCGGCGATCCGCTTCCCTGCTGGCAGGACCGCCTGTCCCGCCCTAGATGAGGCCCACAGCCCGGCCCCCCGAGGCCACCCGGGACGCCACCCGGCCGGGCGATCCCGCGGAGACCGCCATGCTCGACCAAACCACAGACCTCGCCTCGCTGCTCAAGGACCCCGGCCTTCTGGTCACCCGCGCCTATGTCGGCGGCGCCTGGACCGATGCCGCGGACGGCGCCACCTTCCCGGTGCGCAATCCCGCGCGCGGCGACGTCATCGCCGACGTGGCCGACCTCGGCCGTCCCGAGGTCGCCCGCGCCATCGCCGCCGCCGAGACCGCGCAGAAGGCCTGGGCCGCGAAGACCGCCAAGGAACGCGCCACCCTGATGCGCGCCTGGTTCGACCTGATGATGCGCCATCAGGACGACCTCGCCACGATCCTGACCGCCGAGATGGGCAAGCCGCTCGCCGAGGCGAAGGGCGAGATCGCCTATGGCGCAAGCTTCATCGAATGGTTCGCCGAAGAGGCCAAGCGCGTCTACGGCGAGACGATCCCCGGCCACATGCCCGACAAGCGCATCACCGTGATCCGCCAGCCGGTGGGGGTCGTGGGCTCGATCACGCCGTGGAACTTCCCCAACGCGATGCTGACGCGCAAGGCCGGCCCCGCGCTGGCCGCCGGCTGCGCCTTCGTCGCCCGGCCCGCGGCCGAGACGCCGCTGTCGGCGCTCGCGCTCGCGGTGCTGGCCGAACGCGCGGGGATCCCGGCGGGGGTGTTCTCGGTCGTGACCTCCAGCCGGTCCTCGGACGTGGGCAAGGAGTTCTGCGAGAACCCGGCCGTGCGCAAGCTGACCTTCACCGGCTCGACCGAGGTCGGGCGGATCCTGCTGCGGCAGGCGGCGGACCAGGTGATGAAATGCTCGATGGAGCTGGGCGGCAACGCGCCCTTCATCGTCTTCGACGACGCCGATCTGGACCAGGCGGTGAAGGGCGCGATGGCGTCGAAGTTCCGCAACAACGGCCAGACCTGCGTCTGCGCCAACCGCATCTACGTGCAGGCCGGGGTCTACGACGCCTTCGCCCAGAAGCTGAAGGCGGCGGTCGAGGCGATGCGCGTCGGCGACGGGCTGGGCGCGCCGGTCGATGCGGGGCCGCTGATCAACGAGGACGCGGCGCGCAAGGTCGAGGACCACATCGCCGACGCGCTGGCCGGCGGGGCAAAGCTGCTGACCGGCGGCAGCCGGCACGCGCTGGGCGGCACCTTCTTCCAGCCCACCATCGTCACCGGCGTGCGCCAGGACATGAAGATCGCGGGCGAGGAGACCTTCGGCCCGCTCGCGCCGCTGTTCCGCTTCGAGACCGAGGACGAGGCGGTCGCGCTGGCCAACGACACGATCTTCGGGCTGGCCTGCTATTTCTACGCCCGCGACATCGGCCGCATCACCCGGGTGCAGGAGGCGCTGGAATACGGCATCGTCGGCGTGAACACCGGCCTGATCTCGACCGCCGAGGCGCCGTTCGGCGGCGTGAAGCAGTCGGGCCTCGGGCGCGAGGGCTCGCGCCACGGGATCGAGGACTATCTCGAGATGAAGTACATCTGTCTCAGCGTCTGATCCCGGCACCCCGTGGCGGCGGCGGCCCTCGCCCCGCGCAGATGTGATCCGCCGCCGCTCGACAGGGGCCGGCGCGCGGCCTAGGGCTGGGACATGCGCCTGCATGTCCTGGCTCTGCACCTGACCGTGATCCTGCTGATGCTGCCCTGGGGCGCATTCGGGCAGCGCCACGCCATGCCCGGCGCGGCGCCCGCGACACCGGCGGTGGTTGCCGAGCGGGCGCAGGCGCCCGCGGTCGCGTCTGCCGTCGCCACCGCGGCGACCTCTGCGGCGGTGCCCACGGTGACCAAGGTGGCCCAGGTCCGCCGCTGCCACGGCCCGGCGCTGCCGGGCGCGCCCTGCGGCCTGTTCCTGCCGCCCGCGGCCGTCGCGCCGCCCCTGCCCTACCTCGCGGCGCGCCGCATCGGCCCCGACGCCGCCGCACGCGCGCCGCGCGACCCGGCCCTGTCGCCGCCGCGCCGCCCACCCCGCCTGGCCTGAGCCGCCGGTTCCCGCGCCGCCCGATCCCGGGGGCGCGCCTTTCCCGCCTCAGACAGACAGGACATCCCAGGATGAACCCCTCCTCGATGGGCCGCCGCGCCCTGCTTGCCGCCCTGCCCGCCGCCGCGCTTGCCGCCTGCGCCCCGCGCCTGCCCGAGACCGCGACGCGGCTCGCGCCGATCACCCCCGACTGGCCGCCCCTGCCCGAGCGCTACGGCGCGATCACCGACGAACCCTACCCGGTGCCCGCGATCCCCGAGGGCGTCGTCGCCCCGCGCCTCTGGCGTCAGGAGGTCGACAACCCGTTCCCCGAGGAAGTGCCGGGCACGATCGTCGTCGATCCCGACGCGGCGCTTCTGCACCTGGTCGAGCCCGGCGACCGCGCGCTGCGCTATGGCGTCAGCGTCGGCGCCGCAGGCTTCGCCTGGTCGGGGCGCGCCGTGCTGCAATACGGGCAGAAATGGCCGCGCTGGAAGGTGCCGCAGGAAATGGCCGAGCGCTGGCCGAAATACGAACCCTACACCGTCGCCAACGGCGGCATGGACCCAGGGCCGGGCAACCCGCTGGGGGCGCGGGCGCTGTATCTCTACAAGGATGGCAAGGACACGCTCTACCGCATCCACGGCGGCTGCGCGCCCGAACACCTGGGCAAGGCGGTGTCGTCGGGCTGCATCCGGATGCTCGACCAGGACGTGATCGACCTCTATGGCCGGGTCGGGCACCGGGTCGCGGTCATCGTGCGCCCCTCGCGCCCGCCGATCCTGCCGCTGGTCTATTGACCCGGCCCAGCGCCGGGCGCTGATCGCGCACGGGAAAGCGGTGCGGAGTCAGCACGGGGGGCCCGAAGCCCCCCGGCTTTCTCGTGCCTGTCAGGCCTCGTGCCAGGCCCAGTGTCAGGCGTCCTGTCAGGCCTCGAGCGCCGTCGCCTCGACGGTCTCGCGGCCGGTTTTGGCCTCGATGGCGATGCGGCGGGGCTTCAGCGCCTCGGGCACCTCGCGCACGAGGTCGATGTGCAGCATGCCGTCGGCATGGGCCGCACCCGAGACCCGGACGTGGTCGGCCAGCGCGAAGCGGCGCTCGAAGGCGCGGGTGGCGATGCCGCGATGCAGGTAGCTGCGCGGGGTCTCGTCCGCGGCCTTCTTGGCCGCCACGATCAGCGCCCCGTCCCGCACCTCGACCGACAGCTCGTCGGCGGCGAAGCCCGCCACCGCGATCGAGATGCGATAGGCATTCTCGTCGGTCTTCTCGATGTTGTAGGGCGGATAGGTCGGCTGGGCGACATCGGTCGCGATCACGCGGTCCAGAAGGTCGGCGATGCGGTCGAAGCCGACGGTGGCGCGATAGAGCGGGGACATGTCGAAGTTACGCATGGGTCATCCTTGTCGAAGCGATGTGTGAGCGTCGCGCTCCGCCCTCCCCTGCGGGACCGGCGGAACCGTCCGGAACCCGTTGTGGCGTCCCGGTAAGGATGATGTGGGAAAGCCCCCGCGCGCTTTCAAGACGGGGGGCGGGACGCAGGCCGCCCCTGCGGCGGGCCCGGGCACCGGCCGCCGTGCCGACCACGGATCGTCAGGAAATTTGCGGCGGAGCGAAGCCGTCCCCGGTGGGGGATGTCCGGTGGCAGCCGGACCCGCGGGTCCCGGTCAGGGCCGCAGGAACTTCGCTCCGCCGGACGCGGCGCCCTCCCCGGCGCCGCGTCGGAACACCATGCCCGACACCGGGTAGAGCGTGCCCGCCAGCTCGGCCTTCAGCGTGCTCAGCGGCGCGTCGAGATCGGTGCCGAGCGCCACCGGGCGCCCCTCCATCTCGGCCTTGGCCGAGACCACCGAGACGATGCGCGCCACCCCGTCGCGCAGCGAGAAGATCGGCGAGCCGGACGAGCCGAAATCGACCGAGCAGCTGGTGATCAGCACCGCGTCCTGCCGGTCGAGCACCCGGCACCGATCCTGCAGCGAGGGCGCCTCGGCCCGGTCGAGCGCGTAGGACACCACCGCGACCCGGTCGCCGATCGCGACATGGGGGTCGGTCTCGTAGGGCGTGATCGAGGGCAGCCGGATCGGCTGCGCCAGCTCCAGCAGCGCGAGGTCGTGGCCGACCTTGTCGATCGCGCCCGAGCCGGTGAAGACATAGTCGGGATGGCCGATGGCGCGGCGCACGTCGCGATAGGCCGCGGCCCGGCCCTGGCGCCAGCCGGCCAGGAACTTCAGCTGCGCCGCCTCGAACCGCGCGCCGCTGGTCTTGTCGTAAAGGCAATGCGCCGCCGTCAGCACGAGGTCGGGCGCGATCAGCGAGCCGGTGCAGAACCCGCGCCCGCCAAGGTCGATCCGGCCCACCGCCTCCCAGCCGCGGGTGTCGTCGGCGGTGTCCAGTTCGCGCAGCGGCCCCGCGGCCGCGCCCTCTCCCGCCCCGACGTCCTGCGATCCGGCGTCCTGCGATCCGGCTTCCTGCGCCCCCGCGCGCGGCGCAAGCGCCCCCGGCGCAAGCGCCAGCCCCGCGCCAAGCGCGAGCATCGACAGAAGACGGAAAGGATTGCGGGAGGGCATCGGGCCGGTGCGTCGGTTGCGGGACCGCGCCATCTAGCCCCGGGGATGTGGAAAGATTAAGCCCGGGGTCCGGCGATTTGCGGTCAGGGTGGCGCCGAAGTCGCACCCCCGCGCCGCAGTTTCGCCGGCCGCGGACCGCCCGTGGCCCAGTCCAGAAGCTCGACCGTGTGCACCACGGGCACGCCGGCGGCCGATCCGATCTGCATCATGCAGCCGATATTTCCTGCCGCGATCAGATCGGGCTTGCGCGCCATCAGCGTTTCGACCTTGCGCGCCTTCAGCTGGCCCGAGATCTCGGGCTGCATCAGGTTGTAGGTGCCGGCCGAACCGCAGCACAGGTGGCTGTCGACGGGCTCGACCACCTCGAAGCCCGCGGCCTTCAGCAGCCGCTTGGGGTGGTCCTTCACCTTCTGGCCGTGCTGCAGCGAGCAGGCCGCGTGATAGGCCACGCGAATCCCCCGCCCCTCGGCGGCCGGCGCCTGCAGGTCGGCCCCCGCGATCAGGTCCCTGGCCGGGGTGACCGGCGCGACCGGCGCCTCGTCCATCAGCTCGGCCAGGATCTCGGTGATGTCCCGGGCCAGCGCCGAGACCTCGGCCGCATCGCCGGCCAGCGGATCGTTGCGGAACATGTGCCCGTAATCCTTCACCGTCGTGCCGCAGCCCGAGGTGTTGATCACGATCGCGTCGAGGCCCCCGGCCCGCTTCTCGGCCATCCAGGCGCGGATGTTGGCGGCGGCCTTGGCGTGGCTGTCGGCGACCTGGCCCATGTGATGCGTCAGCGCCCCGCAGCAGCCCATGCCGCGCGCCACCACCACCTCGCACCCGAGCCGCGTCAGCAGCCGGATCGTCGCGTCGTTGATGTCGGTGTCCAGCGCCTTCTGCGCGCAGCCCGTCAGCAGCGCCACGCGCCGCCGCCGGGGGCTTTCGGGGGCGAAGCTCTGGGGCGCGTCGTTGGGCGAGCGGGCCGGGACCGCCCGCGGCGCCATCGCCAGCATCGCGCGCAGCCGCGCGTCGGGCACGAGCCCGGCGAAGGGCCGCGCCAGCCGCGCGCCCCTCAGCGCCAGCCGGAACCGCCCCGGGTGCGGCAGCACGAAGGCCAGCACCCGGCGCAGCGCCCGGTCCATGAACGGCCGCCGATAGGTCGCCTCGATATGCGCCCGCGCATGGTCGACGAGATGCATGTAATGCACGCCCGAGGGGCAGGTCGTCATGCACGCGAGGCACGACAGGCAGCGGTCGACATGCTTGACCGTCTCGGCATCCGCCGCCCGGCCGCTCTCGAGCATGTCCTTGATCAGGTAGATCCGGCCGCGCGGACTGTCGAGCTCGTCGCCCAGCACCTGGTAGGTCGGGCAGGTCGCGGTGCAAAAGCCGCAGTGCACGCAGGCGCGCAGGATCTCGTTGGCGCGCGCGACGCCGGGGTCGGCCAGCTGCTCGGGGGTGAAGGTGGTCTGCATTGGTGGGATCCTCAGGCCGCGAACAGGCCGCGGGGGTCGAACTGCGCCTTCAGCGCGCGCGATAGCCGCGCCACCGGCTCGGGCTCGGGCGGCAGCGCCGGCGCGCCGAAGCCGCGCACCAGCGTCGCGTGGCCGGGCAGGCCCGCCAGCCGCGGCCGGATGTCCTCGCCCTCGGGCCAGAGCGCCCAGACGAGGCCGCCGCCCCAGTCCATCACCACCTCGCCGCCCAGCCGCCGCGCGACCTCGGCCCCCTCCGAGGGCCGGCACGACACCCGCCAGACGGCGCCCGGCCGGTCGTGGAAGGCCGCGACCTCGCCGATGTCGCGCCACAGGCGCGCCACCCTGGCAGGCTCGCTTTCGCGCACCGCCACGCCAAGGGGCGCGAGGTCGACGGCGAGCCGTCCCGCGCGGTAGTCGACCGAGGCCTCGAGCCCCTCGACCCGGATCAGCGTGCCCGTGCCCGGCACATAGGCCGCGCCGGTCACGTCATAGGGCGACCCCAGCGCCGCCGTCATCGCCGCCACCGCCCGCCCGGCCCCGGCATCGGGCAGGATCAGCGTCGCCGCCGCCGGCGGGATCGGCTGCAGCTTGAACGACACCTCGGTCAGCACGCCCAGCGTGCCCCGCGACCCCGCCATCAGCTTCACGAGGTCATAGCCGGTGACGTTCTTCATCACCCGCCCGCCATTGCGGATCACCTGGCCGCGCCCGTCGACAAAGCGCACGCCCAGAAGCGCGTCGCGCGCCGCGCCCGCCTGGATCCGCCGCGGCCCCGCGGCATTGGCCGCGACCACGCCCCCCAGGGTCGAGGTTCCCGTCGAGGCGCCCGCCGGGTCTCCCGTCGGGCCACTCGCGCGCCCGGTCAGCCGCTCCATCCGCGGCGGCTCGAACGCCAGCCGCTGGCGCTCGGCGGCCAGCACCGCCTCGATGGTGTCAAGCCGCGTGCCCGCCTTCGCGACCAGCGTCAGCGAGGCGGGCTCGTACAGCACCACCCCCGTCAGCCCGCCGGTCTCCAGCACCTCGGCCGGGCCGGCGCCCGGCCCAGGGCCGCCCAGCGCGCGCGTCCCGCCCCCGGTCACCCGCAGCGGGCCGGTGGCGGCGCGCACGATCCCGGCCAGCGCCTCTTCGCTCTCAGGCCGCATCCTGTCCTCCCCGCGTCTGTCCGGCCCCTGTCTGCCCGGCCCCTGTCTGCCCGGCCCGCGTCTGCCCGGCCCGCCGCCCGGCGCTCACCTCCAGCGGGAAGACCTTGGCCGGGTTCAGCAGCCAGGCCGGGTCGAACACGTCCTTCACCCGCATCTGCGCCTCGAGGTCAAGGGGCCCGAACTGCACCGTCATCAGGTCGCGCTTCTCGATGCCGACGCCGTGCTCGCCGGTCAGGCAGCCGCCGACCTCGACGCACAGCTTCAGGATCTCGGCCCCCAGCCGCTCGCACAGCTCCAGCTGGCCGGGCGCGTTGGCATTGTACAGGATCAGCGGGTGCATGTTGCCGTCGCCGGCGTGGAACACGTTCGCGACCTTCAGCCCGAATTCGTCCGACAGCGCGCCGATCCGCCCCAGCACCGCCGGCAGCGACGACACCGGGATCGTGCCGTCAAGGCACATGTAGTCGCCCATCACCCCCATGGCGCCGAAGGCCGACTTGCGGCCAAGCCAGATCCGCTTGGCCTCGTCCTCGGACCGGCTCTCGCGGAACTCCACCGGGTCGAACCCCTGCGCGAGGGCGCGGATCAACCCGATCTGCTCGGCGATCTCGGCCTCGGATCCCTCGACCTCGATGATCAGCAGCGCCTCGCAGTCGGGATAGCCCGCGCCGCAGAAGCTTTCGGTCGCCTCGATGCAGGGTCGGTCCATGAACTCGATGGCGACGGGCAGGATGCCCGCGCGGATGATCGCCGCGACGCAGGCGCCCGCCACCTCGGCCGAGGGGAAGCCCACCAGCACCGGCCGCGCGCCCTCGGGCTTCCTGAGGATGCGCAGCGTGGCCTCGGTCACGACGCCCAGCTGCCCTTCCGATCCGCAGATCACCCCCATCAGGTCAAGCCCGGGCGCGTCGAGGAACGGCCCCCCCAGCTCGATCACCTCGCCCTGCATGGTGACCAGCGTCAGCCCCATCAGGTTGTTGGTGGTCACCCCGTATTTCAGGCAATGCGCCCCGCCCGAGTTCATGCCGATGTTGCCCGCGATCGCGCAGGCCAGCTGACTGGACGGGTCGGGGGCGTAGAACCAGCCCTCGCCCTCGATCGCGCCGGTGACGGACAGGTTGGTGCGCCCGGCCTCGACCCGGATGAAGCGGTCGTCGAAATCGACCTCCAGCACCCGGTTCATCCGCGCGAGGCCCAGGATCACAGCATCCTCCGAGGGCATCGAGCCGCCGGCAAGGCTGGTGCCCGCGCCGCGCGGCACCACCTTGACCCCTTCGCGCGCGCAGACCTTCAGCGCCGCGGCGACCTCGGCGGTGGTGCGCGGCAGCACCGCCGCCAGCGGCAGGCAGCGATAGGCCGAAAGCGCGTCGCATTCATAGGCCTTCAGCTCGCGCGGGTGGTCGATCACCGCGTCGGCGGGCAGCACCGCGCGCAGCGCCGCGACGATCTCGGGCTTGCGCGCCAGCACCTGCTGGTCTGGCCGGGGCATCTGCATGGCGTCTCCCTCCTCCGGATCTGCCGATGCGGTCAACTAATATGACCAATATCAGGGTTTGGCAAGCCGTGACCGCTCGGCTAGATGGTTCCATGACCCAGGACGCGCTTCTTCACTTCACCTGGCTCGACGCTGTCGGGCTTGCCCTGCTGTGGATCGGCTGGCTGGTGATCGGCCGGGTGGTCGAGCATCCGCCGAAGGGCCGCCCCTCGGTCTCGGTGATCATGCGCGGCTATAGGCGCGACTGGATGCGCCAGATGGTGACGCGCACGCCGCGACTGTTCGACGGCAACGTGGTCAACAGCCTGCGCCAGGCCACCAGCTTCTACGTCTCGGCCACGATGCTGGCGATCGGCGGCGGGCTTGCGCTGCTGGGCAAGGGCGACCAGCTGGCCAGCCTTGCGCGGGACTTCACCGCCACCCCCACGCCCGAGGTGGTCTGGGACGTCAAGATCTTGGTCACGATCCTGTTCGTGGCCGATGCCTTCCTGCGCTTCGTCTGGGCGCACCGGCTGTTTGGCTATTGCGCGATCATGATGGCCGCGGTTCCCAACGACATCGATGCCCCCGACTGCTATCCCCGGGCCGAGCAGGCGGCGACGGTCAACATCCAGGCGGCGAAGAACTTCAACGCCGCCCTGCGCTCGATCTACTTCGCGCTGGCCTGCCTGCCCTGGCTGATCGGCCCGGTGCCGCTGATCGTCGCGGTGATCGGCACGCTCTATGTGCTGTGGCGGCGCGAGTTCAACTCCAGCTCGCGCCGGGCGATGCTGGCCCGCGTCCCCGACAGCGTCTGACCGCGACCCCGGCCCCGCGCCCGGCACCGCCCCCGGCCATGGCGTCGGGACCGGTCCGCCGCGGCGGGTCACACCCGCCGCAGCCGGGCCCGGACGGTGAAATCGACCCGGTCGCCGACCAGATCGGCATAGCCGGTCGAGCCGAAGTTGGCGCGGCTGATCCCGCCGTTCAGGGTCACGACGATCTGGCTGAGGTCATCGACCCCGGCCGCGCTGTTGACGCGGCCGCCGAAGGTGACGGGCCGGGTGGTGCCGCGCATGGTCAGGTCCCCGTCGACATCGGCGGCCGAGGGCGCGCCGGCGACGCGGGTCGAGACGAAGGTGATCGTGGGGTTGCGCGCGGCGTCCAGCACCGCTTCGCTCAGCATGGCCGAGCGGGCGAAGGGCATGCCCGCATCGGCATGGGCCGCGTCCAGCACCACCTCGACCGAGCTTTGCGGCAACCGGTCGAGGTTGATCTCAAGATCCGCCGACAGCGCCGCCATCCGGCCGGTGACGGGCGCGCCGTTCAGGGAATAGGTGAACTTGACCTCGGTCTGGCCGGGGATCAGCGCCCAGTTGGCGCGCCGGGGGCCGCCCGCGGCACGCGTGGCCAACAGCGCCAGCGGCGCGGCGATGACGAAGCGACGGTCGATCAGCATGGCCAGCCCTCCCCTGGTCGGCACTGCGGAAACCTTCCCACCAAGGCCTTAACGCGGCATTGACCATCGGGTTCCGCGGCGCGTGGCCGAAGCCGCGCGACCGCAGGCCCCGGGCAACAGGGGTGGGCAATCGGGTCAGGCGGCGGCGCGGCTCAGCGCCGGCCCTCGCGCAGCCAGGCGCCCAAGATCAGGCCAGTGGCGATCAGCAGGAAGGCCCAGGCCGGCAGCAGCGGCGCGACCGACAGCCCGACGGTGGCATGGGCATCGCGCGGGGTGATGCCGACCCAGCCGCGCCCGGCGGCGGGGCGCCCCTCGCGCACGGCGCGCACGTCGGGCAGCCCGTCCTCGATCCGCACGCTGCCGCCGTTCGTCGCCGCCATCGGCTCGGCCAGCGCCTCGTCCCCGGCGATGGTCTGCTCGAACTCCTTCGGGGCCGAGGGGCCGACGGCATAGACCCGCTCCATGTCGCCTTCCTTCAGCCGGTAAAGGCCGATCTCGGGCGCGTCGAAGACGGCGGTGAAGCGGCCGGGGCCGGTCTCCTCCATCGGCAGGACGATGGCGGTGCCGTCGGGCGCGGTGACGGTCACCTCGCGCGGGCCCTCGCCCAGGGTGCGCCGCGTGATCGTCATCCGCTGGCCCTGCGCGGTGGCGGTCAGCGCCTCTTCCTCCAGCTCGGGCTCCTTCATCATCCAGTGCGCGAGCCGGCGCAGCAGTTCAAGCTGCGGCCCGCCGCCCTCGAACCCGCGCCCCCACAGCCAGGCTTGGTCCGAGGCCAGCAGCGCGATCCGCCCCTGCCCCGCCCGGTCCAGCACCAGAAGCGGCTCGTCCTCGGCCCCGGTCATCACCGTCTGCCCGCGGGTGTCGCCCAGTTCGATCTGGCGCATCCAGCGGCCCCAGCGCGGCGCGCCCTCGGCCCGCCCGGGCAGGTCGGTGCCCTCGGGCTCCCACGTCTCCTCGAGCCCCTCGGTCACCGGGTGGCGATGCCCGAGATCCGAGACCCGCGGCAGGTAGCCGCGTTCCAGCACCCGCGCCGTCGGCCGCGCCGGCAGGATGTCGGCCAGCGCCGAGTGATAGAGGCTTTCCACGCTGGCGAATTCCGGCCCGGCCGAGACCAGCACCGCGCCGCCGTTCTCGACATAGCGCTTGATGTTCTCGAAGTAGCTCGGCGGCAGGATGCCGCGCTGGGAATAGCGGTCGAAGATGATCAGGTCGAACTGGTCGATCTTCTCGACGAACAGCTCCTGCGTCGGGAAGGCGATCAGCGACAGCTCGGTCACCGGCACGCCGTCCTGCTTTTCGGGCGGGCGCAGGATGGTGAAATGCACGAGATCGACCGAGCTGTCGGATTTCAGCAGGTTGCGCCAGGTCCGCTCGCCCGCGTGCGGCTCGCCCGACACCAGCAGGACCCGCAGCCGGTCGCGCACGCCGTTGATCTGCACGACGGCCTCGTTGTTGCGGTCGGTGATCTCGCCGGCGGCCGCCGGGACCGCGAACTGCACCACGTTCTGCCCGCCGTGGGTCAGCGTCAGCTGCAGCTGCAGGTCGGTGTTGACCGGCATCCGGTAGGTCTGCGGCTCGGCCCCGTCGATCGACAGGCGCACGTCCACGTCCTGCCCCGCCTCGGCGGCGGGCATCGCGCCCATCTCGTCCACCCGCACCGTGACCGCGAGCGGCTCGCCGATGATGCCGAAGGCGGGCGCGGTCTTCACCACCAGCCGGCGGTCCCAGTCGGCGCCGCGGCCCGACATCACCAGCGTCAGCGGCGCCGGCATCGACGGCGTCGCGGCCAGGTCGTGCGCGCGCCCGTCCGACACCAGGATCGCGCCCGCGACCCGCGCCCGCGGCTCCTCGGCCAGGGCTTCGGACAGCGCGCCCATCAGCTGGGTGCCGGCATCCTCGGGCCCGTCGCCGACATCGACGCGGCGCAGCTCGGTGTTGGGCATCGCCGCGACCTCGGCCTCGATCCGGGCGGCGGCGGCGTCGGTCTGGGCGGCGCGGTCCGACAGGCCCTGGCTCGACGAGCGGTCGACCACCATCAGCACGATGTCCGACAGCGGCTGGCGCTCCTCGGTCTCGATCGAGGGGCCCATGAGCGCGACGAGCAGCGACGCCGCGGCCAGCCCGCGCAGCCACCAGCCCGGCAGGCCCCGCCAGAGCGCCAGCGCCACCATCAGCACCGCGAGCGCCGCCGCGACCCAGATCACCGGCCAGGGGACGAGCGTGTCATAGACGAGACGACTGATCATGCGGTGCCCCTCGCGGTCACTGGCCCAGCCGCTCGAGCAGCGCGGGCACGTGAACCTGGTCGGATTTGTAGTTCCCCGTCAGCACATGCATCACGAGGTTGACGCCGAAGCGATAGGCGATCTCGCGCTGGCGCTCGCCGCCATAGCCGCGCCCGACAGGGAACATCGGCTGGCCCGCGCCATCGACCGCCCAGGCCGCGGCCCAGTCGTTGCCGCCGACGACGATCGGCGTCACGCCGTCGTTGAGGTCGCGGAACGGCATGCCCTCGGCCTGTTCGGCGGCGGGGGGCGAGGCCTCGACCCAGATGCCGCGGCCGGCATAGCGGCCGGGGAAGTCCTGCAGCAAATAGAAGGTCCGGGTCAGGACGTGGTCGGCCGGGATCGGCTCGATCGGCGGGATGTCGAGCGGCGCGGCCAGCGCCTGCAGCCGCCGGCCCTCGGGCGTGGCGGTGCCGAAATCGGCGACATCGGCATCGCGGGTGTCGAACAGGATCATGCCGCCGGTGCGCAGGAAGCGGTTGAGGCGCAGGTAGGCCTCGGGCGAGGGCGCGGGCTCGTTCGCGGTCACCGGCCAGTAGAGGAACGGGAAGACCGACAGGTCGTCGGTGTTCAGATCGACCGCCATCGGCGGCCCCGGCTCGACCGAGGTGCGCGCGCGCAGCACCTGGCTCAGCCCGGTCAGGCCGGCCATCGACACCTCGTCGACGCTGGCATCGCCGGTCTGGACATAGGCCAGCACCACCTCGGCGGTGGCGCGCAGCGCCTGCTGGTCGGCGGCGGCGCCCTGCGCCTGGGCGCGCCCGCCCGGCAGCGCCGCCAGCGCCGCCAGCGCCAGCCCGGCCACCAGCACCGTCGCCGCGGCCCGGCGCATCCGCGACAGCCGCCCGCCCAGAAGCAGCGAGGCCAGGATGTCGGCCAGAAGCAGCCCCAGCGCCAGCGCCAGCAGCGCCCCTTCCAGCGGCGTCTCGCCCCCCGCGCCCTCTTCGGCCAGCACGAGGCCGGCGGGCCAGCTGGCCGGGGTCAGCGCGCGGCCCTCGGGGATCGCGTTGATTGCAAGGCTGCGGTCGTCGCTGGCATAGATCCCCGGCGGCAGGTCGGCGCCCGGCACCGGGTCGGCCAGCCGGTCGCCGGGCACGCCGGCCATCTCGCCCGCGTCCGAGAGCGCGCCAAAGCCGTCGAGCACCCGCTGCGGCACCCAAGTGGTGCCGGCAAGATCGCCGGGCTCGGGCAGCGCGGCGCGCGTCGCCAGCGACAGCCGCTCGAGCATCTGGACGAACAGCCCCGACAGCGGCAGCGTCGACCACTCGGCATTGGCGGTGACGTGGAACAGGATCACCTGCCCCTGCCCCTCGCGCTTCTCGGTCACCAGCGGCGTGCCGTCGGCCAGCGCGGCGATGGTGCGCGCCGAGAGGTCGGGATCGGGTTCGGCCATCACCTGCGCCGTGACCGTGACATCCTCCGGCACCGCAAGCCCGTGGAAGGGCGAGCCCTCGGGGAACGGCGCCAGCGTCTTCGGCTCGCCCCAGCTCATCGCGCCGCCGATGCTGCGCCCGCCGGCGCGCAGCCGCACCGGCAGCAGCGGGTCCTCGCCCGAGCGCCCCTCGTCCGAGGCGGCGAGCCGCTGGCCCGCGAAGCGGATCAGCAGGCCGCCGCGGTCGATCCAGCCCTGGATCTCGTCGCGCTCCTGCGGGGTGATGCGGGCGACGTCGGCCATGACGATCGCGTCGGGATCGGCCAGCACCAGGTCCGACAGCGTGCCGCGGATGATGTCGGCCGAGGGCGCCAGCGCCTGTTCGAGGTAATGGGTGGGCGACAGCAGCTCGAGCCCCTCGGCATCGGCGCCGCCGCCGTCGACCAGCGCGATCTTGCGCCGCCGCAGGCTGTCGCCGGCCAGCGCGACGGCCCCCGCGGTCTGCTCGCCGACGATGTCGAAGCGGGTCACGCGGTTGCGCAGCTCGGGCGGCAGGTCGAAGCTGGCCTCGGTCCGGTCGGCGCCGGGCTCGAAGGCGACCTCGGCCCGGGCCAGCTCGCGCTGGATGCCCTGCGGGTCGAGCCCCATCGCGGCGACCTCGGCCGTGGCGGCGGCGCCGGTGCCGGCGCGCAGCACCGGCACGACCAGCAGCTGGTCCTCGATCCGCGCCGGGCCAAGGCCGCGGATCGCCCGGCCGCTTTCCAGCACCGACACCCGGCCATGCGCCTGCAGCGCCGCCAGAAGCGTGTCGCGCCCGGCACGTTCCAGGCCGTCCGACACCCACAGCGTGTCGAACCCGCCCTCGGGCAGCGACTCGGCCAGCGCCGCCATCTCGGACGCGCCCGGCTCCCAGGCCGCGGGCTCCAGCCCCGGCAGGTGCCTCGCCACCTCGGAGGCCGGGGTGAAGACCGGGTCCGGCGGCTCGTCCGAGGTCAGCGAGACCAGCGCCGCCGGCTGGCCGGCGATCCGCGCGCTGTCGAGCGCGGCCTCGATCCGGCCCTGCGCCCGGGTCCAGTCGCGGGCCGAGGCCCAGCTGCCGTCGGACACGATCATCAGCGGCCCGTCGCCGGGCCCGCGCGCGACCGGGTTCAGCACCGGCCCGGCAAAGCCCAGGATCGCCGCCGCCACCGCCAGGATCCGCAGCGCCAGCAGCCACCAGGGCGTGCGGTCGGTCACCTGTTCCTCGTCCGACAGCCCCAGCAGCAGCGCCACCCCCGGGAACCGCCGCCGGATCGGCGCGGGCGGCACCGCGCGCAGGATCAGGTACAGCAGCGGCAGCGCGATCAGGCCGACCAGCAGCCAGGGCGACAGGAAACCGAGGGGGCCGAGCGTGAACATCAGGCCATGCGCTCCATCGCGTGGTACAGCCACAGAAGCGCCCCGGGGGCCGGGTCGCCGGTGTGGTGGCAATGGTACTGCCACCCGGTGCGCTGCGCGAGCGTCTGCAGCTGCGCCTTGCGCTCGGCCAGACGTTCCAGATAGCGGCCGCGCAGGTCGCCGGCCTTGCGGGTCTCGTGCATCAGCCCGCCGGTCATCGATTCGAAGATGGTGCGGCCCTGGTAGGGGAAGGCCTCCTCGACCGGGTCGAGCACCTGCAGCAGCGCCCCCGTCACCCCGCGGTCCGAGGCCTGTGTCAGTGCCGCCTCGACCGCCGCCGGGTCGCCGAGGAAGTCCGAGATGAACACCGCGCGCGATTGCGGCAGAAGCGCCCGGCCCACCGGCGCGCCATAGTCGGCCTCGCCCGCGTCGGCGGTGAATCGGGTGGCCAGCCGCACCAGCTGCACCTCGCCCGCGCGGGGCGGGATCTCGGGGTCGGCCATGCCCACGCGTTCGCCCGCGCGGATCAGCAGCACCCCCAGCGCCAGCGCCAGCAGCCGCGCGCGGTCGGCCTTGGTCGGCCGCCCCTCGTCGCCGGTGAATTCCATCGAGCGGGCGTCATCGACCCACAGGTGCACCGACTGCGCCGCCTGCCATTCCCGCTCGCGCACGAAATGCGCGTCGGCCCGGCCGGACCGGCGCCAGTCGATCGCCCGCGCCTCGTCGCCGGCGGTGGCGGGGCGGTACTGCCAGAACTCGTCGCCCAGGCCCGCCTGCCGGCGGCCATGCGCGCCCAGCTGCACCGTCGCCGCCAGCTGCCGCGCCGCCGCCAGCAGCGGCGGCAGCATGTGCGACAGTTCCTCGGCCCGGCGGCGCAGGCCGGCCGAATTGTGGCTGATCGTCTGCGGGCTCAAGCCGCCGCCTCGATCCGGGTGACCTCGGTCGCGACGCTGTCGATGATCTCGGGCAGGCTCTCGCCGCGGGCGCGGGCCGCGAAACTCAGCGCCATGCGGTGCGTGAGCACCGGGCGCGCGAGTGCCGCCACGTCCTCGATCCCCGGCGCGAGGCGGCCGTTCAGAAGCGCGCGGGCGCGCACGCCCAGCATCAGCGCCTGCGCCGCGCGCGGCCCCGGGCCCCAGCTGACCGCCTGCCGGACGCGGGCCGTCGCCTCGGCCTCGCCGGGGCGGCAGGCCCGCACCAGGTCGAGGATCGCCTCGACCACCTGCTCGCCCACCGGCATCCGCCGCACCGTGGTCTGCGCGGCGAGGATCGCCTCGGGCGTGAACACCTGCGACACTTCGCCGGCATCAAGCCCGGTGGTCGCGAGCAGGATCGCGCGCTCGGTGTCGCGGTCGGGATAGTCGACGTCGATCTGGACGATGAAGCGGTCGAGCTGCGCCTCGGGCAGCGGATAGGTGCCCTCCTGCTCGAGCGGGTTCTGGGTGGCGAGCACGTGGAACGGCCGGCCGAGCGGGCGGTGCTGGCCCGCGACCGTCACCTGCTTTTCCTGCATCGCCTGCAGCAGCGCCGACTGGGTGCGCGGGCTGGCGCGGTTGATCTCGTCGGCCATCAGCAGTTCGCAGAACACCGGCCCCTCGATGAAGCGGAAGGCGCGGCTGCCGTCGGGCGCGGTCTCCAGCACCTCGGAGCCGAGGATGTCGGCGGGCATCAGGTCGGGGGTGAACTGGATCCGGCTCGACTTCAGCCCCATCACCGTCGAGAGCGTGTCGACCAGCATGGTCTTGCCCAGCCCCGGCAGGCCCACGAGCAGCCCGTGCCCGCCGCACAGGATCGCGGTCAGCACCAGCTCGACCACCTTTTCCTGGCCGATGAACCGCCCCTCGACGGAACCGCGCGCCTGGGCGAGCCGTTCGGCAAGGGATTCGATCTCGGCCACGAGGGCGGCACCGTCCAGCGCGGCGGAGGGGGTGAGGGAAGGCCCGGCCATGACAACGTCTCCTCGCTTGTCCATATACCGACAATAGAGGCAGATGTTGAGGACACCACCAATGGGAAAAAAGCCTGACACAGTTGTGAAGCAGGCGGAGGGTGCCTCCGCCCCGGCGTCAACCGTCTCCGGCGGCGGGGGGGCGGGCGATGCCGCGGGCCGGCTGGCCGCGGCGGCGAGCGCCGGCGCCAAGGGCCGCGGGCTGCCGCCGGTGCACCTGTGGAACCCGCCGTTCTGCGGCGACCTCGACATGGAGATCCGCCGCGACGGCACCTGGTTCTACCTCGGCACGCCGATCGGGCGGCCGGCGCTGGTGCGGCTGTTCTCGACGATCCTCAAGCGCGAGGGCGATGCCTATTTTCTGGTCACCCCGGTCGAGAAGGTCGGCATCCGCGTCGAGGACGCCCCCTTCGTCGCCGTCGACGCCGTGATCGAGGGCGCGGGCGACAGTAAGGGCGAGAGCGCGGGCGAGAGTGCGGGCGAGAGCGCGGTGATCACCTTCGAGACCAATGTCGGCGACCGCGTCGCCGCCGGGCCGGACACGCCGATCCGCGTCGAGCGCGACCCGGCCACCGGCGAGCCCGCGCCCTATGTCATGGTGCGCGCGGGGCTCGAGGCGCTGATCGACCGCAAGACCTTCTACCGGCTGGTCGAGGCCGGGGTCCGCGCCGAGCGCGACGGGGTCGAGTGGTTCGGGCTGTGGTCGGGCGGGGCGTTCTTCCCGGTGATCGCGGCGGCGGAGCTGGACGGCTAGGACGGGCGGACAGGACCGGCGGGGGCGCTCCCCCCGCGCCCCCGGGATATTTGGGCCAATGCGAAAGCAGGGCCGCGGTTGCGGGGGGCGGCCGGCGTGGCTAGCCTGCGCCGCGAAGGAGACCCAGCATGGCCGAGGCCGAGACATCTTCCGGGCTGCCGCCGCGCTTCGACGTGACCGGGGCCGAGATCGAGCGCGTCGTGGCGCGGTTCTATGCCGGGGTGCGGCTGCACCCGGTGCTGGGCCCGGTGTTCGGCGCCCATGTCGCGGACTGGCCGGCGCACGAGGCCAAGATCGCGCGGTTCTGGAAGAACGCGATCCTGATGGAGCGCGGCTACGAGGGATCGCCGATGGCGGCGCATCTGCGGGCCGGCAACGTGCGGCCGGGGATGTTCGAGCCCTGGCTCGCGCTGTTCGACCGCACCCTCGCCGAGGAGCTGGCGCCCGAGGCGGCGGCGGCGTGGTCGGCGCTCGCGCACCGGATCGGCCAGGGGCTGCGCTTCGGGCTGGTCGAGACGCCCTCGAAGGGCGGGGTGCCGATCCTGCGCTAGGCGCCGCCGCCGGTGGGGAACAGGCCGGCAAGGCCGCGGGCGATCAGGTTCGACACCTTCGGGCGCGGCAGGGCGCGGAACGGCAGCGGCCGGCAGACATCCATCGCCGCGACGCCCACACGCGCGGTCAGCGCGCCGTTGACGATCCCCTCGCCGAAGCGGCGCGACAGCTTGGCCAGAAGCCCGCCGCCCGCCACCGTGTGGATCACGTCGTCGCCCACCGCCACCGCCCCCGTCGCCACCAGATGCGTGAAGACCGAGCGCATCAGCCGCAGCGAGCCGAGCGTGCCGGCGCGGCCGCCGTAGATCTCGGCGATGCGGCGGATCATCCGCAGGTTGGTGGCCAGCGCCGTCGCCACGTCGGCCAGCGCCAGCGGCACCACCGCCGTCACCGTGGCCACCGTGCGCGCCGAGGCCTCGATCTCGCGCCGCGCGGCCTCGTCGAGCGGGCCCAGCAGCTCGGCCTCGGCGAGGTCGAGCAGGCCGTCGGCATCAAGCAGGTCCGGGGTGCGGGCCGCCAGCCGGTCGCGGCCCCAGGCCAGCTCGGGCCGCCCGGCATAGAGCGCGGCCATCCGCCCCGCGACCTCGCGCGCGGCCGACAGGTCGGCGCCGGCGATGGCCCTGGTCGCGTGCTGCTGCAACCGGTCGAGCCGCGCGAGCCGCGCGAAGGCCGCCAGCTCGCGCAGCGCGAGCGCCAGCACGGCGGCGAGGAACAGCCCGAACAGCCCCGTCGCGATCCAGCCCAGCGTCGGGTACTGCGCCATCAGCCCCTCGACGAAGCGCCAGGCGGCGATCGAGACCAGGAACGACACCAGCGCCCCGGCCGAGGCCCAGAAGAACCGCCCGATCCGCGAGGGCGGGCGCGCGGCGACGCGGGCCGCGATCCGCATCGCCCGGCCGTCCGGCAGCCCGCCGCCCGCGCCGCCCTCGTCAGGAAGCGGCGGCGCCTCGGCGGGGCTCGGCCCCGTGTCGTCGCGCTCGATGATCACCGGTCCGCGTCGCTCGGTCATGTCAGCCGGTCCCCGATCAGGAATTCCGCCGCGCGGTCGAGGCGGATGTGCGGCGGCCCCTCCCCCGGCACGAGGTGGATCGCCGCCGGCAGGAAGGCCATCGCGCCATAGTCTGCATCGAGCCAGCGCTCGGCCCCCTGCCGGGCGGGCACCAGCAGCTGCGCGGGATCGGCGGGCAGCGCCCCCGGCCAGAACGCCGCCTGCCGGCCCGTGGCCAGCCGGCCGCGCACCGCCGGAAGGCTGGCGCCGGCGTGGTCGATCCGCTCCTCGACCGTGGCGCGCAGGCTGGCGATCGACATGGCGGCGGTCTTCGCCCCGGCGAAATCGGCGCGGTCCCTGGCGTCGCGCAGCAGCGCGGTGACGATCGCGGTCAGCTGCGGGTGCTGTTCGTGGTGCAGGTGGTCGGCCTTGGTCGCGGCGAACAGGATCCGCTCGACCCGCCGCGCCCCCAGAAGCGACATCAGCCAGGACCCGGTCCCGGGCCGGAACGCCGCGAGGATGTCGGCCATCGCCCGGCGCAGGTCCTCGACCGCGCGGGGGCCCGCGTGGATCGCGCCCAGCGCGTCGACCAGCACCACCTGCCGGTCGATCCGGGCGAAGTGGTCGCGGAAGAACGGCTTGACCACCCGGGACTTGTAGGCCTCGAACCGGCGCTCCATCTCGCGCCAGAGGCTGGTGCGCGCGGGGGTGCCCGCGGGCTTCATCAGCGGCGCGAAGGTCAGCGCCGGCGATCCCGCCATCTCTCCGGGCAGGAGGAACCGCCCCGGCGTGCAATCCGACCAGCCCGCCGCCCGCGCCGCCTGCAGATAGCCCGCGAAGCTTTCGGCCAGGCCCTTGGCGCGGCGCTCGTCCATCGGCTGCGACGGGTCGGTGCCGCCGGCCTCGGCCAGGAAGGCCGCGGCCTCGGGGCGCGCGCCGATCCGGCCCAGCACGTCGGCCGCCCAGTCGTCGTAGCCGCGCTCCAGCAGCCCGAGGTCCAGCAGCCACTCGCCCGGGTAGTCGACGATGTCGAGATGCACGGTGCGCAGGCCGCGCAGGCTGCCCACCAGCCCGCCCGACTGCACCCGGAACGACAGCCGCAGCTCGCTCACCGCGCGGGTGCTTTCGGGCCAGTGCGGCGCGGGGCCGGTCATCGCGGCCAGGTGGCTTTCATAGTCGAAGCGCGGCACCGTGACGTCGGGCTGCGGCTGCAGGAAGACCGAGCGGATCGTGCCGTCCTGCGCGCCGCGCAGCTGCGCCATCCGGCCGCGGTCGAGCAGGTTTGCGACCAGCGAGGTGATGAACACCGTCTTGCCCGCGCGGCTCAGCCCCGTGACCCCGAGCCGGATCACCGGCTCGAAGAACGCCTCGGAGACCTGCGCGCCGAGGCTCTCGACCCCGCGCGCCACTCCGTCCGCAAGATCGCCGATGACCCGCACAGCCGCTCCTTCTGTCGTTCCGGCACCTACATAGGGGGCCGATGCGGCCCTGAACAGGGGCGGCGCGGGACGGCCGAATCCGGCAGTTTCGGCATACATATGCACACTGCGCAGCCGACCATTGCAAATACTGCATACCTGCTCCTCCCTGTGCGCGCTTGTCGCACCCCACCGACAGGGATAGGTCCCGACCGGGGAGGACGAACTGCGAAAGATCAGGACTTTGACTAAACTCTCCCAGGTCAAGACGTCTCGGCGCCGCACCCCCGCCACCTCCCCCGCCTCCTCTCCGGACGCCGCCTCCGCAGGCCAGGACGCCCCCGCCCCGCGCGAGGTCGACGTGCTGCTGGTCGGCGGCGGCATCATGAGCGCCACGCTCGGCGTCATGCTCAACGAGCTCGAGCCCGGCTGGACCATGCACATGGTCGAACGGCTGGACGGCGTGGCGATGGAAAGTTCGAACGGCTGGAACAATGCCGGCACCGGCCATTCGGCCCTGTGCGAGCTGAACTACACCCCCGAGGACGATCTTGGCACCGTGCGCGTCGAAGCGGCGCTGCGCATCAACGAGCACTTCCAGGTCTCGCGCCGCTACTGGGCGCACCAGGTCGAGCGCGGGGTGCTGCACGATCCGCAAAGCTTCATCCGCTCGACCCCGCATGTCAGCTTCGTCTGGGGCGAGAAGAACGTCGACTTCCTGCGCCGCCGCCACGCGGCGCTGGTCGGCCACCCGCTGTTCGCGGGCATGAAGTTCTCGACCGACCCGGCCGAGATCGCGAACTGGGTGCCGCTGATGATGGAGGGCCGCGACGGACGCGACCCCGTCGCCGCGACCTGGGCGCCGCAGGGCACCGACGTGAACTTCGGCGAGATCACCCGCCAGTCCATCGCCCATCTGCGCGCGCAGCCGGGCTTCAGCCTGGCGACCTCGTCCGAGGTGAAGCGGATCCGCCGCACCGCCGATGGCCGCTGGGAGGTCTCGACCACCCGCCACGACGGCCCGAAGCGGCGCGAGACGGTGACGGCGCGGTTCGTCTTCATCGGCGCGGGCGGCGGCTCGCTGCCGCTGTTGCAGATGTCGGGCATCCCCGAGGCGCGCGACTACGCGGGCTTCCCCGTCGGCGGCTCGTTCCTCGTGTGCGAGACCCCCGAGGTCGTCGAGCGCCACATGGCCAAGGCCTATGGCAAGGCCCCGACCGGCGCGCCGCCGATGTCGGTGCCCCATCTCGACACCCGGATCCTCGACGGCAAGCGCGTGCTGCTGTTCGGGCCCTTCGCCACCTTCTCGACCCGGTTCCTGAAGGAAGGCTCGCTGATGGACCTGCCCGCGTCGATGACGCCGGCGAACCTGCTGCCGATGGTCAACGTCGGCACCCGCAACTTCGACCTCGTGCGCTATCTCGCCCAGCAGCTGGGCATGTCCAAGGACGACCGGATGGCGGCGCTGCGGGACTACTTCCCCAATGCGCGCACCCGCGACTGGCGGCTGTGGCAGGCGGGCCAGCGGGTGCAGGTGATCAAGCACGAACCCGGCAAGGGCGGGGTGCTGAAACCCGGGACCGAAGTCGTCAGCGCCGCCGACGGCTCGATCGCGGCGCTGCTCGGCGCCTCGCCCGGGGCCTCGACCGCGGCGCCGATCATGGTGTCGCTGCTGCACAAGGTCTTCGGCGAGCGCTGCGCGAGCCCGGCCTGGGCCGAGGTGCTGGAGCGCATCGTCCCGGGCGGCGGCGCCGCGCTGGACGACCACCCCGAGACCGTGGCCGAGGAATGGACCCGCACCGGCGCGGCGCTGCAGCTCGAGATCGCCGCCCCGGCGATCGAGCAGCTGATGCACGCCCCCGCCGCGGCCCTGGGCCGGGTGCTGCCGGTGGCCGACATCGCGCTGTGAGACGGGCGGCCGGAGGGGGAGGCTCCTCCGGCGGCGGGCCCGGCCCGCGACTGTCGGAGGGGGCGCCGCGCTGCCCGGAGAGGGTCGGAGGGGGCGCTGCCCCCGCGGCCTGCGGCCGCCCCCCGGGATATTTGAACAAAGTCGAAAGCGGCCGCGGATTGCCAAGGCGGCGCGGCTGATCTAGGGGCGGGGCATGCCCCGCTACGCGCTTCTCATCGACTATGACGGCACGCCCTTCTGCGGCTGGCAGCGCCAGGCGGCGCAGCCCTCGGTGCAGGCGGCGGTCGAGGCCGCGCTGCGCAGGCTCGAGCCGGACTGCCCGGGGATCGCCGCGGCCGGACGCACCGACGCGGGCGTCCATGCCACCGGCCAGGTCGCCCATTGCGACATGGCGCGGGACTGGGACCCGTTCCGGCTGTCCGAGGCGCTGAACTTCCACCTGAAGCCGGCGCCGGTCGCGGTGCTGGCGGCGGCGCGGGTGGACGAGGAATTCCACGCGCGCTTCTCGGCCGTCGAGCGGCGCTATCTGTTCCGGCTGGTGCAGCGGCGCGCGCCGGTGACCCATGACCGCGGCCGGGTCTGGCAGGTGCAGAACCCGCTGTCGGCCGAGGCGATGCGCGCGGGGGCGCGCCACCTGCTGGGGCGGCACGACTTCACCACCTTCCGCTCGACCATGTGCCAGTCGGCCTCGCCGGTGAAGACGCTCGACGAGATCGCGCTCGAGGCCCTGCCCTATCCGGGCGGCGGCACCGAGTTCCGCTTTGCCCTGCGCGCGCGCAGCTTCCTGCACAACCAGGTCCGCTCGATCGTCGGCACGCTCGAGCGGGTGGGCGCGGGCGCCTGGCCGCCCGGGCGCGTGGCCGAGGCGCTGGCGGCGCGCGACCGCGCGGCCTGTGGGCCGGTCTGCCCGCCGCAGGGCCTGTATCTCAGCGGCGTCGGCTATCCGCAGGATCCGTTCGGTTCAGATCCCTGAGCAGCCGCGGGTGGCGGCGCATCGCCGTCACCGCCTGGCCGAAGGTCTCGATCCCGCGCGCGCGCAGCATCGGGATCAGCCGTAGGAACACCTCGGCCGTCACCTCGACATCGCCCATCGCCCGGTGGCGCCGGCCCTCGGGGACCGGGACGGCCAGCCGCGCGGCCAGCGCGTCGAGCGTGTGCACCTCGGCCCGGCCGAAGACGGCCGCCGACAGCAGCACCGTGTCGAGCACCGGCACCTCGAGCGGCTGCCCCCGCGCCCGGCCCACCAGCTCGAGATCGAAGGGGGCGTTGTGGGCGACGATGGCGGCCCCGCGGGCGAAATCCACGAAGGCCGCCGCCGCCGCCGCGGGCCCCGGCGCGCCCGCGACCGCCGCATCCGAGATCCCGTGCACCGCCTGCGCCGCGGCCGGGATCGGCCGGCCCGGGTCGACCAGCGTCTCGAACCGCTCGCCCGGCACGATGCGCCCGGCGGTGACGCGCAGCGCCGCGATCTCGACCAGCGCGTCGCGCGCCGGGTCGAGCCCCGTCGTCTCGCAGTCGAGCACGACGCAGGCCATCGCGTCGAGCGCCCGGTCGGCAAGCTCGGCCGGCAGCTCGCGGCGCATCAGCGTGAAATCATAGGCCAGCGGCCGCGCTTCGGGGCCCTGGGCCGCGGCGCGCGCGGGCGCGAGCGGCAGGCACAGCGCCCAGCCGCCGCCCGCGCCCCCGCTCTCGGCCCCGCTCTCGGCCCCGTTCTCGACACCGTTCTCGACCCAGGGCTCGGTCCAGCCCTCGGGGCCGAGCCAGCCCTCGAGCGTGGCGAGCGGCAGGGCCGCACCGCGCCAGCCAAGCCGCAGGAGCGCGCCGGCCGCGCCCGGCGCATCGGTCCCGGGCTGGACCCCGCGTTCGGTCGCGTGTTCGGACCCGGCTTCGGCCTCGGGCGCGAGCGCGACCCAGGCCGGGATCCGGCCGCCCTCGGCCAGGCGCTGGCCAAGCGCGGCGATCCGGCCGGCCAGCGCATCGGGATCGGCGGCAAGGTCCACCCCGGCCGCGCCGGCGAGCGGCCGGATCGCCACCGGCAATCCGACCCGATCGAGCGCCGCCGCCAGCGCCGCCAGCAGCGCCCCCCCCGGCGCCGCCAGCCCCGGCACCCGCGCCGCAAGCCGGCGCTCGGCCTCGGCGGCGTCGGCAAGGTCGCCCAGCGCCGCCGTCAGCCGCCGCGCCTCGAAGGCGAGCGCCGCGCGGGTGGCGGCATCGGGCGGCGGCGCGAGCGGGTCCTCGAGCAGCTCGGCCAGCGCCGAGAGCGCGGCGGCGGGCCGGCCCAGATCCTCGACCAGCGCCGAGAGCCGCGCCGCCCGGGCCTCGCGCCGCGCCGTGACCTCGGACACGTCGCGCAGGGCGATGACATAGCCCGCCTCCTTGCGCCGCAGCTCGGCCGCGATCAGCCGCCCGGCCGCGCTGCGCGTGGTCAGCGCGGTCACCGCGCCGGGCCCGGTGCGCGCCAGCGCCGCGCGCACCGGGCCCGGGTCGATCAGCGCCGACAGATCCTGGCCCAGCGCCAGCCCGTCGATCAGCCGCGCCGCCTGGGCGTTGTAGAAGGCGACCTGGTCGTCGCCGCCCGCGACCACCACGCCGATCGGCAGGCCGGCGAGGATCCGCTCCAGCCGCCGGGTGCTGTCGTCGGCGGCCGGCGGCACCGGCGGGGGCGCGGCGGCGCGCGCGGCCAGCGCCGCCGCCGCCGGCGCCAGATCGCCAAGCCAGCGCGCCTCGAACCCGCCGCCCGCGCCGGCATGGGCCCGCGCCCGCAGCGCGCCCGACAGCCGGTCGAGCGCGCGGGCGACATGTTCGTCGAACAGCATCCAGGCGCCGGCGAGGCCCGCGAGGATCGCGATCCCGGCCACCACCCCGGCCTGCACGAAGCCCGCGGCGGTGGCGCCGCCGTGCCGGGCGCCGACCACCAGCCCCAGCACCAGCCCCGCCAGCAGCACCGCGCCGAGCCCCGCGAAGATCAGCCCGATCCGCAGCCGCAGCCCCAGCCCGGCCAGGCGCGCGGACAGCCCGCTCATCCCGCGCCGCCCAGGGGATGGCCGCCGCCCGGCGGCAGCAGGCGGCGGATCTCGTCGCGCAGCTCGGCCAGCTGGAAGGGCTTGGCGATGAAGCCGTCGGCGCCCAGCGCCAGGCCCTTGCGCCGCTCGGCCCCGGCGCCGCGCGCGGTCATCATCAGCAGCCGCACCGCGTCATAGGCCGGGTCCATCCGCAGCTGCTGGCAGATCTCGAACCCCGACAGCCCCGGCAGCATCACGTCGAGCAGCACCACCTCGGGCCTCAGCGCCCGGATCCGGTCGAGCGCGGCCTGCCCGTCGGCCACCCGCTCGTGCCGCAGCCCCTCGCGCGTCATCAGGTAGCTCAGCGCCGCGGCGATGTTGTCCTCGTCCTCGACGATCAGCACCAGCGGCGGGGCGGCGTGGTGGCGATGCGGCTCGGCCATGGCGCCGCCCTCAGCCGCGGCCGCAGGCGGCGGCCAGCATCGGATCGTCGGTGCCGACATGGCTCCAGCTGCCGCCGGTGAGCGTGCCGTCGGGCGACAGCGTCGCCGCGACCAGCTCGGCCCGGGCGCCGCCGGCGCAGTCGAAGGCCACCGGCACCCGCTGCGTGCCCGCCCAGCGCTGCACCAGCAGCGCCTCGGTCCGCACGAGGTCGGGCCGCGCGGCCGAGCGTTCGACCGCGCCGCGGTCCAGCGCCACGAAGCGCGTCACCACCGGCGCGACATAGGTCCAGGGCCGCCAGGGATTGCTCTCGCGCACCGGCTGCACGATGGCGACGCTGTCGGGCAGCGCGGCGCGCACCCGCGGGAACCAGGTGTATTCGTTCCAGACCGCGAAGCTGATCACCGCCCAGCCGATCGCCGCCGGCATCAGCCAGCGCGGCAGCCGCCGCCCCATCAGGCGGTTCGCCAGCAGGTAGACCCCGACGATGAAGGCCCCGACCGCGATCATGGCGATGAAGTCGATGAGCATGGCAGTCTCCTCAAGTCGCCGCGGCGCGGCCATTCCAGCGTGCCGCGGGGCGCGGCGTCGTCACTCTGCCGCCCGGCGGCCGTCGAAGGGGGCCGCCGGGCGGCCCGTCACGCCGATCCCTCACGTGGCCGCGACGCGGCCGTGGCCCAGGGCCGATTGCATCGTGCGCACGACGACGAAGGCGTCGCGCAGGTGGCTGCGCTCGAATTCGGACAGGTCCGAGGGCGCGAGGAAATTGTCGGGCTTCCGGCCCGAACGGACAAGCGCCGCCTGCATCGCCAGCCGCTGGTCGGCGATCAGGTCGTAGGCCGCGACCAGATCGCGCCCGCCCGCGACCGACAGCACCCCCCGCCCCTCGGCCGCGACCAGCCGCGCCCGGGTGTTGACCGCCGGGATCCGCGCCAGCAGCGCATAGACCCGCGCAAGGTCCGTCACCGGCACCACCCCGTTCAGCTTCATGTCGATCTGGTGGCGGTGCTCGCCCGAGCGGATCGTCGCGAAGCCGCGCAAAAGCCCCAGCGGCGGCGCATGCTTGAGCGAATTGGCGATCATGTGCGCGGTGAAGATCGTGTTCTGCGACGCCGCCGCCAGCGTCTCGGCCTGCAGCGCGTCGAACAGCCGCCGGTCGCCGGCGATCGGGCGCAGGTCGAACATCACGCTGGCCAGCATCTGCGCCATCGGGTCGGGCCGCGCGATCCAGCCGCGGAAATAGCCCTGCCAGACCGCCAGCGGCTGGCACCAGCGCGGCGTCATCGCCATCATCTCGCCCGGGCAGAACACGTAGCCGCAGGCATCGAGCCCGGTGCAGACCTCTTGCGCCAGCGCCTCGAACCAGCGCCGGTCGTCGGCGGTGGCGGCATCGTCGAAGATCAGGCAGTTGTCCTGATCGGTGTGGCCGGTCTGCTCCTGCCGGCCCTGGCTGCCGCAGGCGGCCCAGACATAGGGCACCGGCGCCGGGCCCAGCCGCGCCTCGGCCAGCGCGACCAGCCGTCGGGTGACGGCATCGGCCACGTCGGTGATCAGCCGCGTCACCACCTCGTGGCTCTGGCTCGCGCCCACCAGCTGCACCAGCAGCGCCGGGATCCGCCCCGTCGCCTGCGCCAGCGCCGCCACGTCGCCCGCCGCGCCGATGTCATGGATCAGCACCCCCGCCGTCACCGCCTGGAAGCGGGTGAGGTCGGTCTGCGTCACCATGCCGACGAAGCGCCCGGCCTCGGTCACCGGCAGGTGGCCGACCCCCCGCCCGAGCATCAGGCTCAGCACGTCCGAGCCCAGCGCCTCGCGCGGCAGGGTCACCGGGTCGCGGGTCATCACCGCCTCGACCGCGACCGCGGGGTCGCGCCCCTCGGCCAGCACCCGGTCGCTGAGGTCGCGCTGGGTGACGATGCCGACCAGACGCCCGTCGCCGTCGGTGACCCCGAGGCTGGAGACATGGGCGTCGCGCATGGCGCGGGCGGCCTCGGCCACCGAGGTCGCGGGCGCGCAGGAGATCGGGGCGCGGGTCACAAGCTCGGCCACCCGCAGCGTGGCCAGCGTCGCCCCCCGGCCCGGGGGGCCGCCCCGGCCGGCCGTGGCGCTGCCGCCGTCGGGGCGGGCCGCGGCGCCGCGGGTGAAGAAGCGCGCGAAGGCGGGGCTGTCGTCGACCAGCCGGCGGAACCGCGCCGCGGGCAGCATCAGCACCGTCGCCGCGCCCAGCGCCCGCGCGGTGGTCGCGGCGTGGCCGTCGCGCATCAGCCCGCGCTCGCCGAAGGAATTGCGCGGCCCCAGGATCGAGACCGGCGCGCCGTTGGCGTCGGTGATCTCGACCTGGCCGCGCTCGACCAGGAACAGCCCGTCCAGCGCCTCGCCGAAGCGATAGGCCGCGGCCCCGGGCGGCAGGCTGCGGCGCTGCATCGCGCCCGCGACCTCGGCCAGCGCGGCGGGGGGCAGCGTGTCGTAGGGATGGATGCCTTCGAGGAAGGCCAGGACGGTGGCGGGGTCGGAACCCATGATGCCCTCTCGTGCCGGTGGTGATGCGGCCGGTGGCGGATGGGAGGGTTCGGCCCGGGCGCCGGCCCGACGGGCGGCACGGGGGCCAGAATCTCTCGGAGGCCTTCGGGGATCTCCCGGCACGCGCCCGGGTGGTCCCTGGGGTCGGCCCGGCGATCTTCGGGTCGGGCGGTCCTCGTCGGGGGCTGCCCGGTCATCTGCGGTTCGGGCGGTCCCCATCGGGGGCCGCCCGGTGATCTCCGGCTCGGGCGGTCCCCCGCGGGGGGCCGCCCGGTGATCTCGGCTGCGCCCGGGCGCAGAGCCCTGGCTCAGTGGCCTTGGGCCGCGCCCGCGCCGCGCGGGATGCGGATCGATTCCACCAGGTCCTGCACCTCTTTCGGCGGGGCCTGGGTCGCGTTCGACACCAGGAAGGCCGAGGCAAAGTTCAGCACGGCGCCGATCGTGCCGATCGACAGCGGCGAAATGCCGAACATGTAGGCCGAGGGCACGTCCTCCAGCATGTTGGTGCCGGGGATGAAGAACCAGCCCTTGTACAGGAAGATGTAGACGGCGGTGAAGATCAGCCCGACCAGCATGCCGACGATCGCGCCTTCCTTGTTCACCCGCTTCGAGAAGATCCCCATCATCAGCACGGGGAAGATCGTCGCCGCGGCAAGCCCGAAGGCCAGCGCCACCACCTGCGCGGCGAAGCCGGGCGGGTTGAGGCCGAGGTAGGTCGCCACCACGATGGCGAAGCCCATCGAGACCCGCGCCGCCAGCAGCTCGCCCTTCTCCGAGATGTTGGGATTGATCGAGCCCTTGATCAGGTCGTGGCTGATGGCCGAGGAAATGGCCAGAAGCAGACCCGCGGCGGTCGAGAGCGCGGCGGCGAGCGCACCGGCGGCGACCAGCGCGATGACCCAGCCGGGCAGCGCGGCGATTTCCGGGTTGGCCAGCACCATGATGTCGTTGTCGACCTTGGTCAGCTCGTTGCCGGTCCAGCCCTTCTCGTTGGCGATCGCCTGCATCGCGGGCGACTTGTCGTTGTAGTACTGGATCTTGCCGTCACCGTTCTTGTCTTCCATGACCAGAAGA
The DNA here is from genome assembly GCF_037095655.1 of Frigidibacter sp. MR17.24. Taxonomy (NCBI): domain Bacteria; kingdom Pseudomonadati; phylum Pseudomonadota; class Alphaproteobacteria; order Rhodobacterales; family Paracoccaceae; genus Frigidibacter; species Frigidibacter sp. MR17.24. The sequence goes on along the minus strand of NZ_JBAWKE010000007.1, from coordinate 23,602 downwards.
CCGGTCTTCTCCCAGGTGGCGATCCAGCCCAGCGCCGGGTCCGAGTTGATCTGCTCGAGGCTCAGCGCCTCGCCGTCCAGCGCCTTGCCGGTGGCGGCGGCGGGCCACATCGTGGTCGACAGGTTCAGCCGCGCCATCGACCCCACGGCAGGGGCCACGGTGTAGAGAAGCGCGATGAACACCAGCGCCCAGCCGGCCGAGGACCGCGCGTCGGCGACCTTGGGCACGGTGAAGAAGCGGATGATGACGTGCGGCAGGCCCGCGGTGCCGATCATCAGCGACATGGTGAACAGGAACGTGTTGAACATGTTCGGGCTGTCGGCGGTATAGGCCGAGAAGCCAAGCTCGGTCACCACCTCGTCGAGCTTTTGCAGGAACGCCACGCCCGAAGCCTCGTGCGTGCCGATGAAGCCCAGCTGCGGCAGGAACGAGCCGGTCAGCTGCAGCGAGATGAAGATCGCCGGGATCGTGTAGGCGATGATCAGCACGCAGTACTGGGCGACCTGGGTGTAGGTGATGCCCTTCATGCCGCCGAACACGGCATAGGCGAAGACGATCGCCGCGCCGATGTAGAGGCCGGTGTCGGTCGACACCTCGAGGAAGCGCGAGAAGGTGACGCCCACGCCGCGCATCTGCCCGATGACATAGGTGACCGAGATCACGATCAGGCAGATCACGGCCAGCAGCCGCGCGCCCGAGGAATAGAACCGGTCGCCGATGAACTCGGGCACGGTGAACTTGCCGAACTTGCGCAGGTAGGGCGCAAGCAGCAGCGCCAGCAGCACATAGCCGCCGGTCCAGCCCATCAGATAGGCCGAGGTGGCATAGCCGCCGAAGGCGATGATCCCGGCCATCGAGATGAACGAGGCCGCCGACATCCAGTCCGCGCCGGTGGCCATGCCGTTCAGGACCGGGTTCACGCCCTGTCCGGCGGCATAGAACTCGGCCGTGGACCCGGCCCGGGCCCAGATCGCGATCCCGATGTAGATCGCGAAGGTGATCCCCACGAAGATGAGGTTGAGAGTGAACTGATCCATCTGTCCCCGCCCCCGCTTATTCTTCGACGCCGTGGTCGCGGTCGAGCTTGTTCATCCGCCAGGCATAGGCGAAGATCAGCACCAGGAAGACGTAGATCGACCCGTTCTGCGCGAACCAGAACCCGAGGTCGGCGCCGCCGACGTGGATGCCCTTGAGCATCGGGCGCAGGATGATGCCCAGGCCGAACGAGCAGAAGAACCAGATCGCCAGCGACCACAGGATGATCCGGATGTTCGCCTGCCAGTAGCCTCTCGATGCCGCGTCATGCCCCAGGTAGGCATCCGATGTTGTCTTGTCCGCCATGTCGTCTCTCCCCATGACATGTGACTCCGTCCGCCGTCCCGGGACCGGGGCGGCAGCCTCCCTTCGTGCGGGCCCTCTCCTCAGGGCCGTCAGGCGGATCGCGCGCCGACGATCTGGCCAAGCGCGCCGGCGATCTGGTCGATGGGTCCCATCGCGTCGATCCGCTCCAGCACGCCCTTCGCGTCGTAATGCGCGATCAGCGGGGCCGTCTGCGCGTGATAGGCCGAAAGCCTCGCGCGCGCCGTCTCGGCCGTGTCGTCGGCCCGGCGCTTGAACGCCGTGCCGTCGCATTTGTCGCAGACCCCGTCCCGACGGGGCTGCTTGAAGTGGTCGTGATAGCCCTCGCCGCAGGTGGCGCAGGTGAACCGCCCCGACACCCGCTCGATCATCGCCGCGTCGTCGACCTCGAGGCTGACGGCGGCGGTGACCTTCTGCCCCGCCCCCTCCAGCAGCGCGTCCAGCGCCGCGGCCTGACCGTCGGTGCGCGGGAAGCCGTCCAGGATCACGCCCCGGGCGACGTCGGGATCGGCCATGCGGTCCTTCAGGATCGCCAGCACGATCTCGTCGCTGACCAGCCCGCCCGCCTCCATCACCGACTTCGCCGCCAGGCCCGCTGGCGTGCCCGCGGCCACCGCCGCGCGCAGCAGGTCACCCGTCGACAGCTGCACCAGACCGAACCGGTCCTCGAGCATCCGCGCCTGGGTGCCCTTGCCGGCGCCCGGGGGCCCCAGCAGGATCAGCACCGCAGGCTGGGTCTCGGTCACACACGCGCCCGCACCCTCATGCATCCTGCTTCCCCCTGTTCATGCGGTTGGCGATCAGGTCGTCCACGACCGACGGGTCGGCCAGCGTCGAGGTGTCGCCAAGGCTGCCATAGTCGTTTTCGGCGATCTTGCGCAGGATCCGGCGCATGATCTTGCCCGAGCGGGTCTTGGGCAGGCCCGGCGCCCACTGGATCAGGTCGGGGCTGGCGATCGGGCCGATCTCGGTGCGGACCCATTTCACCAGATCCTTGCGCAGATCCTCGCTGGGCGTCTCGTCGTTCATCAGGGTGACATAGGCATAGATGCCCTGGCCCTTGATCTCGTGCGGATAGCCGACGACCGCGGCCTCGGCGACGGCGGCATGGGCGACCAGCGCCGATTCCACCTCGGCCGTGCCCATCCGGTGGCCCGAGACGTTGATCACGTCATCGACCCGGCCGGTGATCCAGTAATAGCCGTCGGCATCGCGCCGGCAGCCGTCACCGGTGAAGTAATAGCCCTTGTACTGGCTGAAATACGCCTCCTGGAAGCGCTCGTGATCGCCCCAGAGGGTGCGCATCTGCCCCGGCCAGCTGTCGGCGATGCACAGCACTCCCTCGGCCTCGACCTCGGACATCTTCTTGGCGCTCGCCGGGTCCAGCACCACGGGCTTCACCCCGAAGAACGGATGCGTGGCCGAGCCGGGCTTGGTCGGCGTCGCGCCCGGCAGGGGCGTGATCATGTGGCCGCCGGTCTCGGTCTGCCAGAAGGTGTCGACGATCGGGCAGCGGCCCTGGCCCACATGCTCGTCGTACCAGGCCCAGGCCTCGGGGTTGATCGGCTCGCCGACCGACCCCAGCAGCTTCAGGCTCGACAGGTCGTATTTCTCGACCCATTCGGTGCCCTGCCCCATCAGCGCGCGGATCGCGGTCGGCGCGGTGTAGAACTGGGTGACCTTGTGCTTTTCGCACACGGCCCAGAACCGGCCGGCATCGGGCCAGGTCGGCACGCCCTCGAACATCAGCGTCGTCGCGCCATTCGCGAGCGGGCCATAGATGATGTAGCTGTGCCCGGTGACCCAGCCCACGTCCGCCGTGCACCAGAACACGTCGCCGTCATGATAGTCGAACGTGTACTGATGCGTCATCGCCGCATAGGCGAGATACCCGCCCGAGGTGTGCACCACCCCCTTCGGCCGCCCGGTGGACCCCGAGGTGTACAGGATGAACAGCGGATCCTCCGCCCCCATCGGCCGCGGCGGGCAATCGGGCGCGACCACCTCCATCAGCGCCTTGACGTCGATGTCGCGGCCCTCGATCCAGGTGGTCTGGTCGCCGGTGTGCTTGACCACGAGGCAGCGCACCTTGTCCGAGCAATGCAGCAGCGCCGCGTCGGCATTCGATTTCAGCGGCGTCTTGCGGCCCCCGCGCGGGGCGGTGTCGGCGGTGATCACCAGTTTCGCGCCGCAGTCGTTGATCCGGTTCGCCAGCGCGTCGGGCGAGAAGCCGGCGAAGACCACCGAGTGGATCGCGCCGATCCGCGCGCAGGCCAGCATCGCATAGGCCGCCTCGGGAATCATCGGCAGGTAGATCACCACCCGGTCGCCGCGCATCACGCCCTGGCTCAGCAGGACGTTGGCCATGCGGCACACCTTCTCGTGCAGCTCGCGATAGCTGATGTGCTGCGCCGGCGCGGACGGATCATCGGGTTCGAAGATGATCGCCGTCTGGTCGCCCCGGGTCGCAAGGTGGCGGTCGATGCAGTTCGCCGCGACGTTCAGCACGCCGTCCTCGAACCACTTGATCGACACCTGGCCGTATTCGAACGTGGTGTTCTTCACGATCGAATAGGGCTTGATCCAGTCCAGCCGCTTGCCCTCGCGGCCCCAGAAGCCCTCGGGATCGTCGATCGAGTCCGCATACATCGCGCGGTAGGTCGCCGTGTCCGCGTGGCTCGGGCCGAAACTCTCCGGCACGGCGCGCACGATCTCGCCCTCGAGCTGGTGGTGTTGCTGCGGTTTCATGCAGGTCGCTCCTCCAATCGGTCAGCCGCGGCACGGCGGTCTCGCGACCTCCGCACACGGCATGCTCCTCCCTCGGGGATGAGTGTAAACCGATTTCAGAAGAAGGCGTAACCCTTTTTGCAGGAATGATTTTTGTGTAAATTACTTCACAGGAACAGGTGCCGTTTTGTAAATGATCCGTGTTTTGCCAAGATTTTGCCGCAAGATAACAGCGCCTTGAGTCTCCGCCGCGGCGCGCCGGCGCCCGGCTTTGCAAACCCACGGCGCAAGCCCCTGCAAATCGCCCGGCAGTTGCGGCACCGCGGCATGGCGCGCCGCGCCGCGGCACCGGCGGCGACCGATTCGGTCTGGCCCCGGCCCGCCCTTGCCCACCCGGCCCGGCCGCGCTAGCCCTTGGGGCGACCGAGGGACCCCGCCATGACCGACCAGCCGCCGCCGCCCGCCCCAGACGGCTTCCGCCCCGCCGACGACGCGGCGCGCGCCCTCGCCCGAAGCCTGCTCGACCTGCCCCACGCCGCACTCGCGGTGCTCGATGCGACCGGCGCGCCGGCGATCAGCCGCATCGCGCTCGGCCGCGGCCCGGACGGCGGCCTCGTGACGCTGGTCTCCGACCTCGCGGCCCATGCCGGCGCGCTCGCCCGCGACCCGCGCTGCGCGCTGCTTCTGGCCGAGCCGGGACCGAAGGGCGATCCGCTGACCCACCCGCGGCTCTCGCTCACCTGCACCGCCCGCCCGGCCCGGCACGACGACCTGCGCGCGCACTGGCTCGCGGACCATCCGAAGGCGAAGCTCTACATCGACTTCGCCGATTTCCGCTTTCTCGCCTTCAGCGTCACCGCGGCCAGCCTCAACGGCGGCTTCGGCCGCGCCCACCGGCTCAGCGCCACCGACCTCGGGCTGTAGCCCCGGGCCGCGCCCCGGGCCGCCCCGGCCGGGGGGCCTCAGTTCGCGTTGTCGCAGCGCAGCCGCAGCTGCAGCCGCCCGCGCGCGGCCTGCGACCAGTTCACCCGCGCCTCCTGCTTGCTGGTGCCCTGCTCGACCGCGACATAGGGCATCTCGGTGATGCGCCCGCCGCCCGCGGTCAGGATCGCGCCCTCGGCCACCAGGCTCTCGACGTTGCGCACCCAGCCGCCGAACGGCATGTAGGCGCCCGCGTTCAGCACCCAGGTCGTCGCCGCCGTGGTCTGGTCGATCTGCAGGTAGACCGGCGAGGCCGTGACCTGGTCGATCGAGGTGAAGGTGTTGTTGTCGAACACCACGTTGCGCATCCGCCCCATGTCGAGGTTGGCAAAGGTGGTGTCCACGCTCTCGACCCGGCCGATCGCGCCGTTCAGCACCTTGAAGACGTTGCCGGTCACGGTCAGCCCCTGCACGAAATGGCCGGTGCCGTGCGGCTTGACCACCAGCCAGTTGAACCAGGGCGCCACGTCGTTGGCGGTGAAGATGTTGCCGGTGATCGTCAGCCCGCCGAAGGAATACTGGTCGACGAAATTCGGGTTCACCTCGTATTCGTTGGTCCACTCGACGAAATTGTTGTCGATGTAGTTGCCGACGATCAGCGCCTTCATGTTGGTGTTGGCCAGGATCAGCCCCGCCACCCGCGGCCCGTTGTCGACCTCGTCGCCCTGGAACCAGTGGTTGCCCTCGATCATGTGGCCGTTGCCGGTCAGCACGCCGAAATGGCCAAAGCGCATCGCCCGGTTGTGGCGGATCTTGGTGTCGTTGGCATTGACGTTGAACACGATGCTCTGGCGCGCGGTCGCCGCCAGCGTCAGCTCGTTCGAATGGAACAGGTTGCGGTCCAGCACCAGGTCCTGGCAGCCGCCCCCGATCGAGGTCACCACCCGGTCGCGCGGCCGCGCGACCGAACAGTCGAGCATCTGGAACATGTCGCCGTCGGGCGCCAGCATCACCGTGCTGGCGATGCCGTTGCACAGGAACTCGATCCCCGCGAGCACGAAGCGGCTCAGCGCCTCGAAGCCCGAGAAATCCAGCATGTAGCGATAGCGCGAGAAGGTGAAGTTCTGCACCCCGGTGCCGCCGTACAGCGGCTGGCTCAGCGTGATCGTGCCGGCCGAGACGTTCTTGTCGCGCACGTAGACCTCGCGCCCGACGCCCACGCCCGACACCCGCGACCCGACCTCGATCGCGCCGATATTCTGCACGCTGCTCAGCCGCGACGGGTTGGCCACGTTGTAGCTCGCCTGCGCCGTCACCACCCCCGTCGTCCAGGCGCTGCCCTCGATCGCGTTGATCTGGCCGTTGCGGATCACCCGGGTCGAGGCGAAGCTGGTCTGGTTGCCGACCACCGCCGCCACGTCCAGCGGCGCCGTCAGCTCGACCCGCCGCCCCATCATGTCCAGCGTGTCGTGGTCCGAGAAGTTGAACAGGCACTGGATCGCCTTGCCGAAGGCCACCGTCTCGTCGCCGAAGGCGTCGATGTAGCTGTCGAGATCGAAGTTCCGGCTCAGCTGCAGCCGCGCCGCCGCCGGCATCGACACCTTGCCCACGAAGCGCACCGGGTTCGAGATCGTGATCGTCGAGTTCAGCCGGTAGGTCCCCGCCGGCACCAGCACCGTGCGCCCGTTCGCGGCCGAATTCGCGGCGACGAAGGCGGGCTGGTCGTCGGTCACCCCGTCACCCACCGCGCCATAGTCGCGCACGTCGACCGTGCCGATGATGTCGAGCAGGAAGTCCCCCGTCGCCTCGGCGATCTCGATGTCGTCGATGCGCACCACACCGCCGTTCGCGCCGACAAGATCGATGCCGACATGGCCGTGATCGACCGTGCGCGGCCAGACCATGTCGACCCCCGGCCGCGCGCCCGAGCCGATGATCGCCGTCACCGTCTCGACCCGGCCATAGGTGGTCAGCTGCGTCGTCGGGCCCGCCTCGATCAGGCCCGTGACGTGACTTTCGTTCGACGCGACCGGATAGCCCGCGATCCGCACCCCGGGCAGCGCGCCGCTGATCGCCTTCACCCGCACCGTCACCTTCAGGTACAGCCCCGGCACCATCGGCGTCTCGCCCGTCCAGCGCAGCCGCTGCGTCGACTGGGTCTTCTGCAGCTCGAGACAGCCGCCGAAATCGGAATCCGAGGCGACCAGCGCGGCATTGGCAGCCCCCTGGTAGGTGGCCGAGCCGGGCACGCCGGTCTCGCTCGACCACTGGTTCAGCCCGGCCTCGAAGGCCGCGGGCATCAGCACCATCCCCTCGGTCAGTGAACTCATCTCGCGCCCCCTCGTCCGCCGCACCGGGATCGCGCCCCCGGCAGGGCTTCAGGGATAGGCGAGCGGCGTTAACGGCCGTTAACCCCACCGTACGCTGGGCCCGCACGCTGGCGGGGTACGCTGGCCCGCTGCCCGGGCGGCTTCAGACCGCCGGACCCTGCGCGACGGGGGTCACGCCGTTGATCCGCCAGCCGCCGTCGGTCTCGACCATCTCGTAGTCGAACAGCCGGCTGCTGCCGTCCGGCGCCACCACCGACAGCCGCTCGACCAGCCTGCCCCCGACCTCGCGCAGCCCCAGAAAGCGCACCGTGCCCGGGTTGGCGATCGCCGGATAGCCGCGCGCCACCATCGCCGCGAAGGCCTCGGGCGAGCCGAACATCGACCGGATCGCGGGCGAGGCATGGCCGAAGGCCGCCGCCGCGTCACCGTCGCGGAACGCCTGCATCTGCGCGCCGATCTCGGCCTCGATCGCGGCGCCGGCCTGCGCCGGCAGCGCCGCCTGCGCCAGGGCCGGCAGCGCCGGCATCATCATGACCGCCACCTGGACGGCGAATCCCCGAACGAACATCGTGGACCTCCCCAAAACCTGCGACCGATACGCGCGCCGGCGCCGGTCGGTTCACCCGGCCCTTGCCCTTCGCGAAGCGGATCGGGGATGATCGGCGCCAGACGCCTGCGGGAAGACCACCGATGACCTACGCGCTCCTGCCCACCGACCGCGACCTCGCCACCGCGCTGCGCCGCATCGCCGGCGACGAGATCGCCGAGGCCCGCGCCCTCTTCGACGCCCCCGCCCTGTCCGAGGGCGAGCGGGTGCACCGGCTGCGCAAGCACGTGAAGAAGCTGCGCGCGCTGCTGCGGCTGTCGGCGGCGCGGTTTCCCGGCCACAAGGCCGAGGACCGGGCCCTGCGCGACGCGGCCCGCGCGGTCTCGGGGCTGCGCGATGCCGAGGTGCTGCGCCAGACCCTCGCGCGGCTGACCGCCAAGGCCCCGCCCGAGGCCGCCGCCGCCACCGCCCATCTCGGCGCCGTCCTGGCCGAGCGTCACCGCGCCCAGAGCGAGACGGTCGGCCCCGCCGCGCTCGCCGCCTTCGCCGCGACGCTTGCCGCGGCACAAAAGCGCGCGCCGGGCTGGGACTTGCGCGGCAAGGCTTTCACACTGGTCGAAGATGGCCTCGCAACCGCTTGGACAACCGCGCAAAAATACCAAAAGCGCTCGGCCGATTCCGAAAGCCTCGACGAATCCTTCCACGACTGGCGCAAGGCGGCGAAGGACCACTGGTACCACGCCACCCTGTTCACGCCGATCTGGCCCCAGATCATGGGCCCCCGGACCGAGGCCGCGGGCGATCTCGCCGACCATCTGGGCGATCACCACGACCTTGCCGTCTTCCGGCTCGAGATCGGCAAGCTCCTGCCCCGGTCCGAGGCAGAGCCGCTCGACGCGCTTGCCGCCAAGCAACAGAAACGGCTGGAGAAAAAGGCGCAAGGATTGTCCTCGCGCCTGTTCGCCGGCCCCGCCGCAGCCGAGATCGACCGCTGGCGGCTGTGGTGGGAGCTGTGGTCGAAGCGGCGTTAGCGCGCCAGCGCCGCCTCGATCAGCGCGACGGTCTCCTCAACGCCGTAGAGCGCGATGAACCCGCCGAAGCGCGGCCCCTGGCTCTGGCCCAGAAGCACCTCGTAGAGCGCCGTGAACCAGTTGCGCAGCGGCTCGAACCCGTGCTCCTTGCCGACCGCGAACACCAGGCTCTGCAGCGCCTCGTCGTCAAGCCCGCCGTCCCAGGCCTTCAGCCGCTGGACCAGATCCTCGAGCGCGGCGCGCTCGGTCGCGTCGGGCGCGCGGAACACCAGCGTCGGCTTCACGAAATCGTCGAAGTATTTCAACGCATAGCCGGCGGCCGCATCCAGATCCGGGTGGCTTTCCGGCGAGGCGCCCGGCGCATAGCGGCGGATGAAGCCCCACAGCCCCGCCTTGTCCTGCGCCCCCGCCACGCTCGCCAGGTTCAGCAGCATCGCGAAGGGCACGGTCAGCGTCGAATCCGGCACCTGCCCGCGATGGATGTGCCAGACCGGATTGGCCAGCTGCTGATCCGGCGTCTGCTCGCCGAAGGCCCGCAGCTGCTGGTGGTATTCGTCGACCGCCTTCGGGATCACGTCCCACCACAGCCGCTTCGCGGTCTTGGGCTTCTGGTACATGAAATAGCTCAGCGATTCCGATGCGGCATAGCTCAGCCACTCGTCGATCGACAGCCCGTTGCCCTTGGATTTCGAGATCTTCTGGCCCTTGTCGTCAAGGAACAGCTCGTAGGTGAAATGCTCGGGCGCCCGGCCGCCCAGCACCCGGCAGATCCCGTCGTAGATCGGCGTGTTGGTCGAATGGTCCTTGCCGTACATCTCGAAATCGACGTCGAGCGCGGCCCAGCGCATGCCGAAATCGGGCTTCCACTGCAGCTTCACGTTGCCGCCGCGCACCGGCATCGTCACGTCGCTGCCGTCCTCGTCGGTGAAGGTGATCGTGTGGTCCTTCGCGTTGACCTCCTTCATCGGCACGTACAGGACGCGCCCGGTCGAGGGCGAGATCGGCAGGAAGCACGAATAGGTCTGCTGGCGTTCCTCGCGCAGCGATTTCAACATGATCGCCATGATCTCGTCATAGCGCTCGCAGGCCAGGCCCAGCATCGCGTCGAAGCGGCCGGCCTTGTAGTAGTCGGTCGCGGAGGCGAATTCGTATTCGAAGCCGAAGGTGTCGAGGAAACGCCGCAGCATGGCGTTGTTGTGGTTGCCGAAGCTGTCGTATTCGCCGAACGGGTCGGGAACGGCGGTCAGCGGCTTCTGGATGTTGGCGTGCAGAAGCTCCTGGTTCGGCACGTTTTCCGGCACCTTGCGCATGCCGTCCATGTCGTCCGAAAAGCACAGGAGCCGCGTCGGGATGTCCGAGATCATCTCGAACGCGCGGCGGATCATCGTGGTGCGCGCGACCTCGCCGAAGGTGCCGATATGCGGCAGGCCCGACGGACCGTAGCCGGTCTCGAACAGGACATGCCCCTTTTCGGGGTTCTTCTTCTCATAGCGCTTGAGCACGCGACGCGCTTCCTCGAAAGGCCAGGCTTTGGAGTTCATCGCGGCATCGCGGAGCGTCGTCATGGGCTCGTCCTCGGATCCGCCGCGCCCCATGCGCGGCATCAGCGCAAGGCCCTATTGAACGGGCCCCGGATCGTCAATAATTTGCCCTCGAAAACGTCGAAAGGGCCCCTCCCGTGCAGGATCAGACCGCAGAAAAGCAAAAGCCGCTCGCCTCGCTGTCGGCGCAGGACGCGCTGGTGGCGGTGATGGTCGCGGTTTCGGTCTCGGACGAACACATGCGCACGGTCGAGCTGCTGGCGATCAGCCGCATGGTCGATTCGATGCCGGTGTTCGGCGATTACGACGCCGACCGCATCGGCCGGGTGGCGCAGACCGTCTACACGCTGTTTCTCGAGGAGGAGGGGCTGGACGCGCTCTTCGGCCTCGTGCGCGGCGCCCTGCCCGAGCGGCTGTTCGAAACGGCCTATGCCCTGGCCTGCGACGTCGCGGCCTCGGACGGCAAGCTTGGCCAGCAGGAGCTGCGGATGCTCGAGGAGATCCGCTTCGAGCTGGACATCGACCGCCTGCACGCGGCGGCGATCGAACGCGGGGCCCGCGCGCGCCACCTGACGCTGTAGCCCCGGCGCCCGCTCTCGGGCCGCGCCGGTTCGGGTGAAGGCAAGGCTTTGTTCACCCTCCTGAGCCACTCTGGCCGAAAGGTCTGACTCGGGGGATCATCATGACAGTGTCGGCTGTGGCGCGGGGCCTGGCCCTGGTGGCGGCGGTCGGTTTTCTGCATCAGGCACCGCCGGGCTACGGCGGCGCGGCCTGGGCGATGGACGCCAAGCAGGTGACGGCGCTGCGGGTGAACATCGCCGGGCGGCAGCGGCTGCTGTCGCAGCGCGTTCTCGCCTCGGCCTGCCTCAGCGCCCGCGGCATCGACGCGGAACGGCAGGCGCGCGTGCTGACCGAGGCGGGCGCCAGCTTCGTCAGCGCGCTCGACCGGCTTGAGAACGGCAGCGTCGCCGACGGCCTGCCGCCGATGGAGGATCAGATCACGCTGGTCACGCTCGGAACGCAGCGCTCGGCCTGGACGGGGCTGTCGGCGGCCGTGCTGCAGGCCGAGGGCGGCGACGCCGCGGCGCTGGCGCAGCTGCCCACCGCCGCGGCCGAGGTGCTGCGCACCGCGCTCTCCACCGTGCAGTCGATGGCGCTGACCGGCACGACGGGCGAGCAGGAGCTGGCGCGCTATGTCGACCTGGCCGGGCGGCAGCGGATGCTGTCGCAGCGGATGGTGGCCAACAGCTGCCTGGTGTCGGCCGGCATCGGCGGGGCCGAGCTTCAGCAGCGCATCGCCGACGACGTGGCGGAATTCGACGCCAATCTCGGCCGGCTGGCCGAGGGCGATCCGGCGACCGGGATCGTCGCGGCGCCGTCGCTGCACATGCTGATGGCGCTGGACGCGCTTGCGCCCTGGTGGCAGCCGGTGCGGGCTGCGGCGCTGCAGGCGGCGTCGGGCACGCTCGACCCCGCGGCGCTCGAGGCGATGGCGGCGGGATACGAGACGCTGCTCGAGCGGCTCGAGGAGACGGTCTGGCTCGCCGGCGAGATGTGACCCCGCCCTCCGTCCCGGTCCGCCGCTGCCGGTGCCAAACGCCAGGACGTCCTAAGCGCCGCTGCTGCCGGGTGCCCGCAGGTTTCGCGGCAACTCGCGGGAGACACGCGTTGCGTGGCCGCGGGATGGCCCGGTACCGGAACGTGGGGGCTGGGCCTCGCCCCGCCGGGCGCGGGGCATCCGAAAGGACATCCTGACGGGGTGCCGACAAGCCGCGCTGGCAACACGTGGTCCGGGGCGGTCGCGGCCCGGGCGGTCAGGCCGCGTAGACCGCGGCCCAGCGCTCGATCAGCTGTTGCTGCAGGCGCTTCGAGCGGCGCACCCAGTCGGCGCCGCCCGGGGGCCGCTCGCGCTGGCTGTCGGGGATCGCGTCGCGGCGCGCGACGTCGCCGGTGAAGATCGCGAAGATCAGGTCCGTGCCGTCGGGCGCCGTCATCCAGCCCGCGAGCGTCGAGACGAAATTCAGCGTGCCGGTCTTGGCGTCGACCTGGATCGGGGCGTTGCGCATCGTCTTGCCGTTCGCGTCGCGGAAGGCGAATTCCTTCAGCAGCGGCCGCAGCCCCAGCCCCGGCCCCAGCGTCGCGATCGCGCGCACCATCTCGACCGGCGCGATCCGCGAGGCGCCGCCCAGCCCGGAATGGTCGACCAGCCGGGCCGAGACCCCGGCCTGCGCCCGCAGCCAGTCGGCCATCTCGGGCCCCGAGTCGGCGTGGCGGCCCAGCGGCCCGCGCTGAACCGAGCTGGCCATCCCCACCGCCTCGGCCGTCAGGTTGTTGGAATATTTCAGCATGTCGCGCAGGACCGTGGTCAGCGGATCGCTCTGGCTTTCGACGATGACGCTGCCGCCGGGCAGGTTGCGCACCTCTTCGGGCGCGGGCAGCGCGAGGCCCTGCGCCCGTGCCAGCGTCTGGAACACGTCGCCGGCATAGGCCTCGGGCCGGCGCACCGGCAGCCAGCGGCTGCCGCCGCGCCCCAGCGCCGTCACCGCGACGGTCCAGTCCTCGCGCCCGCGGCGCTGGTCGTAGGTGTAGACCGGGGTGTCGCGGTTCACGACCGTCATGTCGGCGGTGTAGACCGGCGGGGCGAACCGCTCGCCCCGCGCGTCGAACGAGGTCTCGTAGCCCTTGCCCGAGCGGCTCCAGACGAAGTTCACCCGGTTGAAGTTCAGGTTCATCCCCGAGACCGCGGGGTTGTAGCCCAGCCAGTCGCCCTGCGCCTCGTCGATCGCGCGGACATAGGGCAGCGCCCCGCCCCAGACGAGGAACCGCCCCGAGACGCCGGTGACGCCCTTGGCGCGCAGCGCCGCCGCCATGTCGCCCAAGCCATCGGTCGACAGCGTCGGGTCGCCGCCGCCCGCCAGCACCAGGTCGCCGCGGATCACGCCCCCCTGCACCGGGCCGGTCGCGATCAGCCGGGTGCGGAAGCGGAACCCCGGCCCCAGATGCGCCAGCGCGTAAAGGGTCGTGAGCGCCTTCATCGTGCTGGCCGGGGGCATGCCGCGGTCGCCGTCCACCGCCTCGAGCAGCCGCCCGGTGCCGGCATCGGCCACCGCGAAGGCGACCTCGCCGCCCAGCCGGGCCTCGGCGATCAGCTGCGCGGCCCCGGGCACGGCGCGCGCCTGCGCCACGGCCGGCGCCGCGACCTGCGCCGAGACCGGCGTGACCTCGAGCCCGGCGCGCGGCATCGGCCGCAGCGAGCGCATCGGCGCATCGGCCGCCGCCATGCCCGCCGCCCCGGTCGCGGCCACCGCGGCCAGGCCGCCCAGAACCCGTCGTCTCGTCGTCGTCATCGCCATTCCCCGTGACCGTCCGTCACCCTACCAGCGCCCCGCGCCGGCCGGCAAGCGGCGGCGCCCGGGCCGTTGCCGACCCGCCGCCCGGCCCCTGCCCGCCTGCGCTCCGGCAACCGGGCAGCCTCCGGCACCGCCCGGACGCTGGCAGCGCGGCCGCGGCTCAGCGCCGCCAGTCGCCGCGGGCGCGGATCGCGGTCGAGCTGTCCGATACCATCGGAATATTGACGAAACACCATGCCGGCGGCGCCAGCTGCGGCAGGATCGACGCAGCGGTCGCGGGCACGCGGTAGCGCTCGAACCGGTCGGCCGCCTTCGACATCCGCCCGGTCAGCCGGCTGCCCGGCCGCGCGATCACCCCGATCGGCACCGTGCGCATGATCGTCTCCCACCGCTGCCAGCGGCCGAACTGCGCCAGGTTGTCGGCCCCCATCAGCCAGACGAACCGCACCCCGGGATACAGCGCGACCAGCCGCCCCAGCGTCTCGGCGGTGAAGCGGGTGCCCAGGCGCGCCTCGATGTCGGTGATCTCGACCCGCGGGTGGCGCATCACCGCCCGCGCCTGCGCCAGCCGCCGGTCCAGCGCCGCCGGCCCCTCGCGCTTGAGCGGGTTGCCGGGCGAGACCAGCCACCAGACCCGGTCGAGCCCGAAGCGCTTCATCGCCTCGCGGGTGATATGTGCATGGCCGCCATGGGCCGGATCGAAGGATCCGCCCAGAAGTCCGATCGCCATGCCGGGCTGCGCCCGGGGCAGTCCCGCGCGCATTCGCCCTCCGCATCCGGCCCTGCGCAACGTTTACGGGTGAAGCCGGGCCGGCGCAATCACGTGCGATCACGGGCGCGCGCGCCATGCGATCACGGGGGGCGCCCCCGCCGGGCGATTGCGGGCGCGACCGGCGTCAGTCCTGCCGCGCCTCGGCGGTGACCACGGGCCGCAGCAGCGTCGCGCTGCCGCCCTCGGGGATCGGGTCGGGGCCGGGGCGCGCGCCGCTCGTCAGCTCGGGGGATGCGGCCGCGGCGGATCCGGCCGGCGCCGGCTCGCCAGTGGCGGCGGGGGATGCGGCCGCCCCGGCCGCGGGCAGGCGCGGCGCGGGCGGCGCCGCCTCGACCTCGTCCTCGACCTCGTCGGCGGGGACCCGGCCCACCACGGCCTCGACCCGGGCCGGGCGGTCGTCGGGGTGGCGGGCATAGACGACGCAGCCGTCCACCACCGGCACGCACAGCGCGTTGACCCGGGTGGTGGAATTGTTGTCGCCCGCGAATTCGATGTCGGTCAGCTTGCCGTTGCGGAACCGCATCTGCGTGTTGCAATAGCCGCCCGAGCTCATCCCGACCGAGCCGTTCAGCCCCGGCATCGCCCCCCCCATCTGCACGGTCGGGATCGACATGCTGACGCTGCCGCGCGGGCGGGCACGCTCGTAGGTCCAGATCTCCTCGCCGTTCTCGAGCGTGAGCGAGCGCGAGGGGAAGCCCGCGCACATCCGCACGTCGGACGTGTCGAGCCCGGGCATCAGCTGGCGGGCGGCGGCGATGGTCGGCGCCTCGTAGGCGCGTCGCGAGGTGTCGGCGGGAATCGCGCAGCCGACAAGCGCAAGACCGGCCAGGGCCAGCGTCGGGAGCAGGGCCAGGGCCGGGACGGAACGTGTCGCGACGGTCATGACGTCAGCCTTTCGGATCGCGTGGGGGGGCGCGCGCCCGGGGAGGGAACGGGTCCTTGCTGGACCGGTCGGCCCCGAGTTTCAAGGCGCGAGCCGCGCCCGCGGGCCGCCGCTAACCGGAAGGTGAACGGCCGGGGCCGCCATCGCGCGCCAACCGCGCGAGGGTCGGGCGGGGATCCGCCGCCGCGCCCGGCGGCTGCCGCCGCAGGCGCCGCTTTGCCCGCGAAACGGGCGCCCCGCGCACCCGTGCCCCACCGGGCGTCCGTCGGCCCCGCAGCCCCCGCCCCTGCGCCCCGCCGTCGTGTGGCAGCGGCCCGGGGGGGGCCTGGAGGGGGGACGGCGGCGCGGGGCATGATGGCCGCGCCTCGGCCCTGTCGCCCGGATTGCCCTTTGCGCCGCCCTTCTCTAGATGGGGGGAAACGCATCCCCCAAGGAGATGAGGCCCAATGGCATCCTACCAATATGTCTACCACATGGATGGCGTGTCCAAGACCTATCCCGGCGGGAAAAAGGTCTTCGAGAACATCCGCCTGAACTTCCTGCCCGGCGTCAAGATCGGCGTCGTCGGCGTCAACGGCGCCGGCAAGTCCACGCTGCTCAAGGTCATGGCCGGCTGGGACAAGGACTTCCAGGGCGAAGCCTGGGCCGCCAAGGGCGCGAAGATCGGCTACCTGCCGCAGGAGCCGCAGCTGGACGAGAGCCTGAGCGTGCGCGACAACGTGCGCCTTGGCGTGGCCGAGAAGCAGGCCAAGCTCGACCGCTACAACGAGCTTGCGATGAACTACTCGGACGAGACCGCCGAGGAGATGGCCAAGCTGCAGGACGAGATCGACGCCGAGAACCTCTGGGATCTCGACAGCCAGATCGACGTCGCGATGGAGGCGCTGCGCTGCCCGCCGGACGAGGCGGACGTGACCAACCTGTCGGGCGGGGAACGCCGCCGGGTCGCGCTGTGCAAGCTGCTGCTCGAGGCGCCCGACATGCTGCTCCTCGACGAACCGACCAACCACCTCGACGCCGAGACCATCGCCTGGCTGCAAAAGCACCTGATCGAGTACAAGGGCACGATCCTCTGCGTCACCCACGACCGCTACTTCCTCGACGACATCACCTCGTGGATCCTCGAGCTGGAGCGCGGGCGCGGCATTCCGTGGGAAGGCAACTACTCGAGCTGGCTCGAGCAGAAGGCCAAGCGCATGGAGCAGGAGGCGCGCGAGGACAAGGCCAAGCAGAAGGTGCTCGAGAAGGAACTCGAGTGGATCCGCTCGGGCGCCAAGGCGCGCCAGACCAAGTCGAAGGCGCGGATCGCGGCCTACAACAAGCTGGCAGACGAGTCGGTCAAGGAACGCTCGGGCGACGCCAAGATCGTGATCCCGAACGGGCCGCGCCTCGGCTCGAAGGTGATCGAGGTCGAGGGCCTGAAGAAGGCGATGGGCGACAAGCTCCTGATCGAGAACCTGTCGTTCTCGCTGCCGCCGGGCGGGATCATCGGCGTGATCGGCCCGAACGGCGCCGGCAAGTCGACGCTGTTCAAGATGCTGATCGGCGACGAGAAACCCGACGAGGGCACGGTCGAGATCGGCGAGACGGTGAAGATGTCCTTCGTCGACCAGTCGCGCGACGCGCTCGACCCCGACAAGACCGTCTGGGAAGAGATCTCGGGCGGGGCCGAGCTGATCCAGCTCGGCGACGCGACGATCGCGTCGCGCAGCTACACCGGCGCCTTCAACTTCAAGGGCTCGGACCAGCAGAAGAAGGTCGGGCTCTTGTCGGGCGGTGAGCGCAACCGCGTGCACATGGCCAAGCTGCTGAAGGAGGGCGGGAACCTGCTGCTCCTCGACGAACCGACCAACGATCTGGACGTGGAGACGCTGCAGGCGCTGGAAGCCGCGATCGAGGACTTCGCGGGCTGCGCCGTGATCATCTCGCACGACCGCTTCTTCCTCGACCGGCTGTGCACGCACATCCTCGCCTTCGAGGGCGACGCCCATGTCGAGTTCTTCGAAGGCAACTTCGACGACTACGAGAAGGACAAGATCCGCCGGCTCGGCGCGGATGCCGCCCGTCCGACCCGCGTGAAGTACAAGAAGTTCTCGCGCTGACACCAAGGCCGGGGGGCTGCCTGCCCCCCGGACCCCCCGGGGATATTTGGACAAAGTCGATAGCCCATCGACTTTGTCCAAATATCCCGGGGGAGTCGCGGCAAGGCCGCGACGGGGGCAGAGCCCCCGCCCCTTCCCCTGTTGAGACGGCTCAGGTGAAGCGGTTGTCACGCGGGAAGCCGCGCGGCGCCATCCGGCCCGCGGCCGCGCGCTTGGCCACCCATTCCACGAGATCGGCCTCGGTCTCGGTGCGGGTGCGCCCGGCCGGGTCCTTCCACGACAGGCCCTGGGCCAGGGTGAAGGTGATCGCGTCCGACAGGCCGCCATCCTTGTACTTCTGCAGCCGCACGCCCTTGCCGCGGCCCATCTCGGGCAGCTCGCCCAGCGCGAAGACCAGCAGCTTGCGATTCTCGCCGACGACGGCGACATGGTCGCCCGAGACCCGGCGCATCAGCTTCGCCTTGGCGCCGGCGCCGAGGTTCAGCACCTGCTTGCCGGCGCGCGTCTGCGCCACCAGCTCGTCCGAGGCCGCGACGAAGCCGTCGCCCTCCGACGAGGCCACGAGGTATTTCTCGCCCGCGCGGTGCACCGCCATCTCGACGATGTCGGCCTCGTTCGGCAGGTCGACCATCAGCCTCACCGGCTCGCCCATGCCCCGCCCGCCGGGCAGGTTGGCGCCCAGCAGCGTGTAGACCCGGCCGTTGTCGCCCAGCACCAGCAGCCGGTCGGTGGTTTCGGCGTGGAAGGCGAAGCGCGCGCCGTCGCCGTCCTTGAACTTCACCTCGGCCTCGAGCGGCTGGTGGCCCTTCATCGCCCGGATCCAGCCCATCTTCGAGCAGATCACCGTGATCGGCTCGCGCTCGATCATCGCCTCGATCGGCACTTCCTCGACCTGGCCGGCCTCGGCGAAGCCGGTGCGGCGGGCGCCGCCGGGGGCGTCCTTGCCGAAGCGCTTCTGGATGTCCTTCAGTTCGGACGCGATCTTCTTCCACTGCAGCCGGTCGCTGGCCAGAAGCTCGAGCAGGCCCGCGCGTTCCGCCGTCAGCTCCTCGTGCTCGCGCTTGAGCTCCATCTCCTCGAGCCGGCGCAAGCTGCGCAGGCGCATGTTCAGGATCGCCTCGGCCTGCGCCTCGTCGAGCCAGCGCGTGCCCGAGGCCGAGAACATGACCTCGGCCTCGCCCTCGGGCCGGACCGCCCGCGCGGGCGGCACGTAATCGGCCTCGGACAGGGCGCGGGGGTGGGTCGCGGCCCAGTCCTCGGCCACCAGCGCCGCCTTCGGATCCTCGTCGTAGCGGATGATGTCGATCACCCGGTCGAGGTTCAGATACGCGGTGATGAAGCCCACCAGCACGTGCAGCCGGGTCTCGATCTTCTCGATCCGGTGCTGCGAGCGGCGCACGAGCACGTCGCGGCGGTGGTCGAGGAAGGCGCGCAGCACGCGCGAGAGCGAGCAGACCTCGGGCACGCGGCCGTCGATCAGCACGTTCATGTTCAGCGAGAAGCGGATTTCCAGATCCGAGTTGCGGAACAGCATCCCCATCAGCATGTCGGGCTCGACCGTGCGGGCGCGGGGTTCGAGCACGATGCGCACGTCCTCGGCGCTCTCGTCGCGCACGTCGGCCAGCGCCGGCACCTTCTTGGTCGCGATCAGTTCCGCGAGGCGCTCGATCAGCTTGGATTTCTGCACCTGGTAGGGGATCTCGGTCACGACGATCTGCCACTGGCCGCGGCCCAGATCCTCGACCGACCAGCGCGCGCGCAGCCGGAAGGCGCCGCGCCCGGTCCGGTAGGCCTCGAGGATGTTGGCCGCCGGCTCGACGATGACGCCGCCGGTGGGGAAGTCGGGCCCCGGGACCAGGGCCACGATCTCGTCCTCGGTCGCGTCGGGGCGCTTGATCAGCAGCTGGCAGGCCTCGATCAGCTCGTCGAGGTTGTGGGGCGGGATGTTCGTGGCCATGCCGACCGCGATGCCGCTCGCGCCGTTCGCCAGAAGGTTCGGGAAAGCCGCGGGCATCACCGCCGGCTCTTCCAGCGTGCCGTCGTAGTTCGGGCGGAAATCGACCGCGTTCTCGGCCAGCCCCTCCATCAGCGTCTCGGCGATCGAGGTCAGGCGGGCCTCGGTGTAGCGCGAGGCGGCCGGGTTGTCGCCGTCGATGTTGCCGAAGTTGCCCTGCCCGTCGACCAGCGGGTAGCGGACGTTGAAATCCTGCGCGAGCCGCGCCATCGCGTCGTAGATCGCGGCATCGCCGTGCGGGTGGTAGTTGCCCATCACGTCGCCCGAGATCTTGGCCGACTTGCGGAAGCCGCCGGTCGCCGACAGCCGCAGTTCGCGCATCGCATAAAGGATGCGCCGGTGCACCGGCTTCAGCCCGTCGCGGGCATCGGGCAGCGCGCGGTGCATGATCGTCGAGAGCGCATAGGTCAGGTAGCGCTCGCCGATCGCGCGCGACAGCGGCTCGGAGGAGGTGGCGCCAGTGGCATCCGGGGCGCCGTCGAAGGCGCCGTCGGCGTTGTCGTCTGCGGGATCGTCGGTCGGATCGGTCATGTTCACCGGATACTGCGGCCGGGGCCGGTCGGTCCAGATCGAAATCGCCGGACCGGGCGCGGCGGTGCGATCGGCGGGGAACCGCCGAGGCGGCACCCGCGTTGGCGGGGCAAGCGGCGGCCCCAGATCTGGGCGGGGCCGCGCAGGGCGCAAGACGGCGAAGGGGTGGGCGATGTTCCTGATCAGGCTGATGAAACTGGTGACGGTGACGGTGCTTGCGATGCTGGTCGTCGCGCAGATCTGGGGCCGCCCGCCAGAGGGAGGCGCCGGGGGCGGCGCGGAAAAGATTGCCGACGCCACGCCCGGGCGGATGCCCGATGCGACCGGCGCCGACAAGCGCGCGGCGCTGCTCGACCTGATCGCGGGGGCGGCGCCCGCCACCCGGGCCGAGGCGGCCGAAGCCGCGCCGCGGGTGATCCCGGCCGCGCAGGTGCAGAGTGCGCAGGCGCAGGCCAGCACGGCCGGTGCGGACGCCGCGCCCGCCTGGCGCATCACCCGGCCCGAGCGCGGGCTGCCGGTGATCCACCGCGCCGCGGATGACACCGCGGCCGCCGGGACCGCCCCCGGTGCCGCGACCGACGCCGGCGCCGCAGCCGGCCCCGTCGGCTATGTCACCGCCCGGCGCGTGAACTTCCGCGAGGGGCCGAGCACCGGCGACGCCGTGGTCGACACGCTGTCGCGCGGCGAGGCGGTGACGCTGGTCGGCGCGCCGGTCGACGGCTGGCAGCGGATCCGGCTCGAGGGGTCGGGCGGCGAGGGCTGGATGGCCGCGCGTTTCCTGTCCGAAACCGCCCCGAACTGAGCACCTGACCCGGGCACCCGAACCGCACCGGTTGGCCGAACGGGGCGCCTGATCCGGGCGCGCGATGCCTGCCGCCCCCCTCAGCCCCCCAAATCCACCCCCTTGCCCTGCCCCGCGCCGCGGCCTAGCCCTTGGGCCTTGGCAGCGCTTGGGGGCGACAGATGGCAGACCGGACCCGCAGCATCCTGATCACCGGCTGTTCCTCGGGGATCGGCCACGACGCCGCGCACGGGCTGAAGCGCGCGGGATGGCGCGTCTTCGCCACCTGCCGCGCCGAGGCCGACTGCGCGCGGCTGCGCGCCGAGGGGCTGGAAAGCTTCCCGCTCGACTATGCCGATCCCGCCAGCATCGGCGCCGCGCTGGACGAGGTGCTCGCGCGCACCGGCGGCACGCTCGACGCGCTTTACAACAACGGCGCCTATGCCTGCCCCGGCGCGGTCGAGGACCTGCCGCGCGACGCGCTCGCCGCGATCTTCGAGACCAACCTCTTCGGCTGGCACGACCTGACGGCGCGGGTGATTCCCGTGATGCGCGCGCAGGGCCACGGCCGGATCGTGAACTGCTCGTCGGTGCTGGGCCTCGTCGGGCTGCGCTGGCGCGGCGCCTATGTCGCGACGAAATTCGCGCTAGAGGGGCTGACGGACGTGCTGCGGCTGGAACTCGCGGACACGCCGATCAAGGTGGTGCTGCTCAACCCCGGCCCGATCACCTCGCGCATCCGCGAGAATTCGATCCCGCATTTCGAGCGCTGGATCGACTGGCGCGGCTCGGCCCGGCGGGCGCAGTACGAATCCAGCCTGCTGCAGCGGCTTTACCAAGAGAAGGACCGCCCCGACCGGTTCGAACTGCCGGCGGCGGCGGTGACGGCCCGGCTGATCCGCGCGCTCGAGGCGCCCCACCCCGCGCCGCACTACTACGTCACCACGCCCACCTACCTGATGGGCGCGCTGCGCCGGCTGCTGCCGGGGCGCGCGCTGGACTGGGTGGCGCGCAAGGGCTGATCGCGGCGCGGCGGGTTTTGCCTTTCCCGCGGCACGGCGCTATGGTCCGGCCCCGACAGGCGCATCTGCCGGGGGGGATGGGATGCTCAGGGACGATCCGCTGTTCTACGTGGTGGTTGCCGCGGTTCTGGGGGTGCTGGTGATCCTGATGATCGGGATCGGCGGCTTTGCGAAGGGCGGCGAGTTCAACCGCCGCCACGCCAACCGGATCATGCGCTACCGCATCATCGGCCAGGCGGTGGCGATCGCGCTGATCCTGCTGTTCGTCTGGCTGCGCCGCGGCATGATCTGAGGGAATACGCACGATGGTGGTGCTGAACCGCATCTACACGAAGACCGGCGACAAGGGCGACACCGCGCTTGGCAACGGCGTCCGCGTCGCCAAGTTCGACGCCCGCGTCACCGCCTATGGCACGGTGGACGAGACCAACGCGACGCTGGGCCTCGCGCGGCTGCACGCGGCCGACCTGCCCGAGATCGACGCCGCGCTCGCCCGGATCCAGAACGACCTCTTCGACCTCGGCGCCGACCTGTGCCGGCCCGAGATGGACAAGGATGCCGAGGCACCCTACCCGCCGCTGCGGATCGTCGCGGCGCAGGTCGCCCGGCTCGAGTCCGAGATCGACGCGATGAACGCCGGTCTCGCGGCGCTGCGCAGCTTCATCCTGCCCGGCGGCACGGCGCTGGCCGCGCATCTGCACCTCGTGCGCACGGTCTCGCGCCGGGCCGAACGCTGCACGGTCGAGCTGGCGGCGGCCGAGCCTGTGAACCCCGAGGCGGTGCGCTACCTCAACCGGCTGTCGGACTGGATGTTCGTCGCCGCGCGCGCGGCGAACGCGGGCGCGGGGCGCGACGACGTGCTTTGGGTTCCCGGCGCGAACCGGTGACGCCGACGACGCGGCGTTTGTCGATTTTGGCCTGTCAATGCCGCAGGGCAGCGGCTAACAAAATTGCGGAAAGTCGGCCCCGGACCGTCGCGGACGGGGCCCGGCAGACACGATGACCAAGGAGAAGTGCACCCCATGAAGGTTCTGGTCCCTGTGAAACGGGTGATCGACTACAACGTGAAGGTCCGCGTGAAGGCGGACGGATCGGGTGTCGATCTGGCCAACGTGAAGATGTCGATGAACCCGTTCGACGAGATCGCCGTCGAAGAGGCGATCCGGCTGAAGGAGAAGGGCGCGGCGGAGGAGATCGTCGTGGTCTCGATCGGCGTGAAACAGGCGCAGGAAACCCTGCGCACCGCGCTCGCCATGGGCGCGGACCGCGCGATCCTGATCGTGGCCGCCGATGACGTCCATACCGACATCGAGCCGCTGGCCGTCGCCAAGCTGCTCGCGGCCGTGGTCAGGGAAGAGGCCCCCGGCCTCGTCATCGCCGGCAAGCAGGCGATCGACAACGACATGAACGCCACCGGCCAGATGCTCTCGGCGCTGCTGGGCTGGAGCCAGGCGGCCTTCGCCAGCGAACTCGCGATCGAGGGCGACAGCGCCGTCGTGACCCGCGAGGTCGACGGCGGGCTGCAGACGATCAAGGTGAAGATGCCCGCCATCGTCACCGCGGACCTGCGCCTGAACGAGCCGCGCTATGCCTCGCTGCCGAACATCATGAAGGCGAAGAAGAAGCCGCTCGAGGAGAAGACCGCCGCCGATTACGGCGTCGATGTCTCGCCGCGGCTGACCATCGTCAAG